>CAWFSW010000005.1:0-477984 GCA_963818605.1 uncultured Acidobacteriota bacterium | reverse complement strand
AGATCGAAGCTCCGTGGGTAGTCGAAGCGAGATTCGATAGAGATTTCATACCCGGAGGACTTGTTCTCAATGACTCAGGAGGATGGTTCCTAGGCGGAGGAAAGGGGAAGCAAGGGCTTAATTATTCCGCCCAAATCAATAATCCCGCCCTACTATCAGATCAAATCGTGACATTTACTGTCTATGGGACTACCGATCAATATCCGCGTGCCGTGGCAGGAGATATTAAGTCTCTGAATTAAGCGGCGTTTTCGGCTGGGAGTTTTCTTGCATTCAAGATTTGGAGACGCAATTAGTTTGAGTCTTGTGTCGCGGAAAAGATAAGGGTTCTTGCGGTTGTTGAGCCGGCAGTGTCGCTAAGCCAGACTCGCGGGCGAAGGCTCTGCTGAGCGACGGTGGCTGAGAAAGTCTGCGACAATCCATGCCGACCCGGCGATCACGAGAGTCTCCATCCTTCAGACCAGTTCATAAAACTATGGGGATCCGCAAAGAGCGCCGGCAGCCAAACCAGCAACAAGAAACCCACGATCATCGCCGTGGTCAATCGAGACGCGAGCAGGGCCATGAACCCCGTGAGTAGAGCGATAGCGGCAAGAGCAAACGCGGCGGTGGTCGTGATCGCCCAGAACATTTGTCCAGGCGAAATCCATTTCGGAACAAAACTTGCTGTTGCGGAGAGATAGAAAAGCTGTTCCAGCGTGAACGAGACGACACAAATACCGAACGAGTAGTACCCGATCTGAGCCAATCTTGCCGTTCGAGCCGTGGCGATTGGACCGGAACACGCATATAGGATCACGGCTCCCGAGACCAATGAGAATTGTTCGAAGAAGTTGCCAAAATTATTGTAGACGAGCGGATGCCGAATGATGAGCGGTACCGCCAGCAAGGCGAAGACGAAATAGATTGCACCGATTGCGACAGCACCGGCGCGAGCCGTTCTCGGCCATTGAACGGCTACGCCTCCAAGGATTTCGATGGTGGCAACGATGTAGGTGAGAATCTCGTGGTGAGGAACGTTTCCAAGCGCGTCGAAGTCATGCCACACCAAGGCACAGATACCGGAACCAATCGCCGCCAAGCCATAGACGTAACGCCCCAGAGAATATTTCATTGCAGCGCCTTAGCCGGACTTGGTAAGGTGTGCTCGGGTTCGTCGCGGCCGTCAGCAATCCGCAGCAATCATTTGGACTTGAAGACCTTGAGATCGACGGCGGCAGCCATGGCTTTGTAGCCTTCGTCATTCGGGTGCAGATGGTCGCGAATGTTGTATGACGGGCGAATCTGCTTGGGGTTAGCAGGATCCTGGACGGCAGTATCGAAATCGATGACCGCGTCGTAGGCGTTGCTGGTGCGTATCCATTCGTTTACCGCCTCGCGCAATACTTCGCCGTGGTCCGTTGCATAGGCCGCGCCAACGTAGGGCGTTAGCGTGGCGCCGATGACTTTGATTCCGTGCATGTGGGCGCGTTCGATGATCTGCTTGTGCGCGGCGATCAAGTCATCCGCGGTAGGAGCCTCGGTCGCCGGAGCTCCGGGCAGGCTGCCGAGACCAATGTCGTTGATGCCTTCAAGTACGATGAGCCATTTCACGCCCGGCTGGCTGAGGACGTCGCGGTCGAGACGGGCGAGCGCGGAGATCCCGGCGCCGTCGTTGAGGAGCCGATTGCCCGAAATGCCTTCGTTGACGATGGCGATATTCGCGGTGGATTTGTCCGCGGCGAGGCGCACGGCCAATTGACTGGGCCAGCTGCTATTGGTATTTGGCGTGGAAGTGGCGCCGTCAGTGATGGAATCGCCGAAGGCAACGATGGCGGCTGTCTTAGCGGGCGCGACGACATCCACTCCGGCGATCCAGTACCAGAGTTCGCGCGTGGTTGGATCCGCGATGCTTGCGGCGCCCGTAAAGTCGCCGGACGGCGAGATGTATGTGGTGTGCAGGCCGGTGAGATGAATCGTAGGAGTGGCGGCCTCGACCGGAACGTAAACGCTAATCACCAAATCGCCAAGCGCGGGGACTTCGAAATCGAGCGGGTCACTCAGCATTTCGGCGCCCGGTGGAATGACGGCGGACGATCTTCCACTGAAGGTAAGCGCGTGGTCAGAGCCGGCGACGATTGCCGAGTCCTTATCATGGAGCGCGATGTGAGCCGCGCCAATCGGGAGCGAGCTCGTACCGAAGGCGTTGGAAAGCTGGACGCGCACGCGGTGTCCTCCGATGCTGGTGTGAACGATCATGCGTACGGTCTGGTTGTTGATGGTCGGCGGAGCCGGAAAGAGCGGCGCGGGAGGCGGATTGCCCGGGGCAGGAGCGGCCGGCGCGGGCTGAGCGCTGCTCGGCTGCGCCGCGGGAGCGGGAAACCGCGGAAACGAGAAGCGCGGAGTCTGCGGAGAAGCCCCCCATGTCGCGACCCAATGCTCTTGAGCGTGCGCATTGGGGGCCGCTAGCGCCATCAATATTACAAACGACCATGCAAACACACACCGAAACCGCGTCGCCATGAATCCCCCCTGAGTGCACGGAATGACAGCAGGGCGGATGTTATCGCGATGAGAATCAGTTGGCAACGGCGGTTGGCGAAAGGCGCGGACGCGGACACTACTGCGTCAACGCTTTGACGCGGGTGGGTGTGGCGCGAGGACTTCCTGTAACGTGAGGCCGGAAGAAAAGTTCAGCACGACCTCGAACTTAACCCAGGCAATCGTGTCCGGCGAACCGGCTTTCCCTTGCGTAACACGCGAGTGGACGATGCGAAGCTGGCCGGTGCCTAGCTTGAGCGCAGCAGCCTCGGCGGCGATGCGTGCTTTTTCAGAGTCGCCAACCGTGCTGGGGTAAAGCGCGGCATTCACCACTTCGTCCGCCCGATGCTCGTCGGTGACGGATTGAACGAAATTAAATTTTCGCGTCGTGAACTGTACGGCTTCCTTTGCCGAGTAGCCGAAAGCAGCCGCGAGGTAGCGATCGTTGTACGAGTGGTAGGGAGGCGTGGCGATGGCCGAGAATTCGACGGGATCATCGGAAGGCTCGACCGGAGGCAGCATCTCGATGACCCAGCCTCCGCCCTCATCAGCGGTGGCGGGCGTCAGGCGGAACGTCAGGTTATGGCCAACGTCGCGCGTGAAGGGCTGCTCGTGCATGACCTCACCCGCGAAGCTGACTTCTTCCGGGTCTGATGGCGATGCCGGCGCAGATGCCGGTGCGATTGCTGCTGGCGCTGACTGATCCTGTCGCGCGACGGTAGCCGATGGGCGCAGACCGATTCCAAGGATGAGCGCGCAACCTACCATGAGACAGATGGGGCGATGAACCATGGATGACGCGTGGATTCTATCAGCAGGAACGTCAGGTCTAAAGACCTGAGCTACCCGAAGGCCGAATGCCAAAAAAAAGTGGCCCTGAGGCCACCCTTTTTCGAACCAGGTTTTCTGAACTCGAGGACTACGTGCCTTCGTCCCACGAAGCGAGGTAGTGTTCCTGCTCCGGGGTGAGCTTATCAATGAGCACGCTCATGGAATCCAACTTGAGCTTGGCGATGTGTTTATCCAGGTGCTCGGGAACGGAATAAACCTGGGCCTTCAGTTCCTTGGCGTTCTTGACCATGTACTCGGCCGCGAGCGCCTGGTTCGCGAAGCTCATGTCCATCACGGAAGCGGGATGCCCTTCCGCGGCGGCCAGATTGATGAGGCGGCCTTCGCCGAGGAGATAAATCCTGCGACCGTCCTTCATCGTATATTCCTCGACGAACGGGCGGGCTTCCTTGTGGCCGCTGGACAGCTTTTCGAGCGCCGTGATGTCAATTTCTACGTTGAAGTGGCCGGAGTTGCTGATGACTGCGCCGTCCTTCATTCGCTCGAAATGCTCGTGCGCGAGAACGGCCTTGTTGCCAGTGACGGTGACGAAGATGTCGCCGATCTTGGACGCCTCGTTCATGGGCATCACGCGGAAACCGTCCATCACGGCTTCGATGGCCTTCGTGGGATCAATTTCGGTGACGATCACATCGGCGCCCATGCCCTTGGCGCGCATCGCGACTCCGCGTCCGCACCAGCCGTAACCCGCGACGACCAATTTCAGGCCGGCGAGGAGCAGGTTCGTGGCGCGGATGATGCCATCGAGCGTGGACTGGCCCGTGCCGTAGCGATTGTCGAAGAAGTGCTTGGTGAGCGCGTCGTTGACGGCGATGACTGGAAACTTCAGCGTGCCGTCCTTGGACATGGCGCGGAGGCGAATGACGCCGGTGGTGGTTTCTTCCGTGCCGCCGATCACGTCCGGAATCTGATTCGTGCGCTTGGTGAGCAACTGGGTGACGAGGTCCGCGCCGTCGTCCATGGTGATCTGCGGTCTGTGATCGAGCGCCGCGCTGATGTGCGCGTAATAGGTGGCGTTGTCCTCGCCCTTGATGGCGTAGGTAGGAATGCCGTAATCCTTGATTAGGGACGCCGCGGTGTCGTCCTGCGTTGAAAGAGGATTCGAGCCGCAAACAACCAGGTCGGCGCCGCCGTCGCGCAGCGTGATGGCCAGGTTGGCCGTCTCGGTGGTGACGTGGAGACAGGCCGCCATGCGAATTCCCTTGAGCGGCTGCTCCTTGATGAAGCGCTTGCGAATCAACTGCAGAACGGGCATGTGCTGATTGGCCCATTCGATCTTGCGCTTGCCCTGTTCGGCAAGAGACATGTCCTTTACATCACCTTTTACCTTGACTGCTGTTTCCACGAGTTGCTCCCCTTTTCGATCTAATATTCCGGAGGACTTCCAGCCGAAGATGCCGCGCTGAAGGCCGCGGCGCTACATTTAAACCTTTCGTCTAGCGCAGGAAGCCGCGCTGAAAAATGCCGCGAAGCTATGCGCGAGACACCGCGACGGAGCCGCGCGATCCAGCTTCCTTGCGGATGGCGTCCGCCTTGTCCGTGCGCTCCCACGTGAAGCCCGGGCCTGTGCGGCCGAAGTGGCCGTATGCTGCCGTCGCGCGATAAATCGGACGCCGAAGATCGAGCGTTTCGATGATGGCTTTGGGCGTGAGTTTGAAGATCGCGCGAATCAGCTCGGTGATCTGATGATCCGGAATCGTGCCAGTGCCGAAGGTGTCCGCCATCACGGAAACCGGCTCGGCAACGCCGATGGCATAGGCGAGCTGAACTTCCACTTTGCGGGCGAGACCCGCGGCGACGATGTTCTTCGCTACGTAACGCGCCATGTAGCACGCGGAACGATCAACTTTCGAGGGATCTTTGCCGGAGAATGCGCCACCACCGTGGCGACCGTAGCCGCCGTACGTGTCCACAATGATCTTGCGACCGGTCAGGCCCGCGTCGCCCATGGGGCCGCCGGTAACGAATCGGCCGGTCGGGTTCACGTGAACCTTGGTGGTTTTGTCGAACATGTTCGCGGGGAGGACGGGCTTGATGACTTTCTCGATGACGGCTTCGCGCAGGTCGCTCTGCGAAACCTTGTCGCTGTGCTGAGTGGAGATGACCACAGTGTCCACGCGCGCCGGACGGCCGCCGATATATTCGATTGAGACTTGGGACTTCGCGTCGGGGCGGAAAAAATCAACTTCGCCCTTCTTGCGGACTTGCGCGTGCTTTTGCATCAGCTGATGCGCCAATTGGATTGGCATGGGCATCAGTTCCGGCGTTTCATCGCAGGCGTAGCCGAACATCATGCCCTGGTCGCCGGCGCCGCCCGTGTCAACGCCCATCGCGATGTCGGGCGACTGGCCCTTTACCGCCGACATGACGGCGCATGTTTCGGAGTCGAAGCCGTACTTGCCGCGGTTGTAGCCGATGTCATTGATCACGCCGCGCGCGATGGTGTCGTAGTCGAGGACGCCGCGGAATTCCTTCTTGATCGTGATCTCACCGGCAACGACGACGAGGCCGGTGGTCAGCAGGGTTTCGCAGCCGACCCGACCCATGGGGTCAACGCTCAACACCGTGTCCAGCACGGCGTCGGAAATCTGGTCGGCAATCTTATCGGGGTGTCCCTCGGAAACGGATTCCGAGGTAAACAGGAACTTCTCGTCGGAATGTGCCAAAACAGTGTCCTCCGGAGGTATTAAGACGCAGCTAGTTTGCCTAAATTGCGCTCTTTAAGTTAACCGAATCAGCGACGCTAGCATGTGACTCCCATGTTGTCAATCCGATGCATGGAAAGGCCTTAAATCGAGGCTGAACGGCGCAATAAGGGTCTGAAAGTTCCGAATGATCAATCCTTCGACAAGATCGAGATGTGTTCTTTTGAAGACAGAAACTGCCGTAGGCGCTGCCCTAACATGTCGCCCTGGCTTGCGAGGTCGAGGGTCGCCCGGCCCTTGTAAGGAGTCGAGATGTTGATTCAGGAAATCACGAAGCAGGACAGCCTCAAGCTATTAGCCAATATGAGTCTCGGCAGGCTGGCGTGTGCCCAGGGCAATCAGCCCTATATCGCGCCATTCTATTTTGCCTACGATAATAATTACCTCTACGGCTTTTCAACCGTCGGACAAAAAATTGAATGGATGCGCGCGAACCCGCTCGTTTGCGTCGAAACGGACGAGCTGACGAGTTCCGAGGAATGGGTAAGTATTATCATTTTGGGCCGCTACGAAGAGTTGCCGGACACGCCGGAATGCAAAACGGCGCGCGAGGTGGCGTACGCCATGCTCCAACAAAAAGCATCCTGGTGGGAGCCGGGCTACTCCAAGACGATCGTCCAAGGAGTGGAACGGCCACTGGTGCCCGTGTACTTTCGCATTCAAATCGTGCAAGTTACCGGTCGCCGAGGTACGCCCGACGCCGCGAGCGGGACTACCGCCAAGTCGAAGCATGCTGCGAGTAGCTAGAACCTCTTCCGTGTTTCCTCCCGGCGCGCTAGCTACGCAAAATGTCGGCCAAAACCAGCACTAGTGAGCTGACTTTCTCGATTTCTTGAAACTGAGCAATATTGCACAGACCCGCCTGCGCGATTCGGCTACGATTTTCGCTCGGGAACCCTATGACACCGGCCCATGTCGAGGCAGTCCCCACACGGAGGATCTCGCCGCATAAAGCGGACCCAAAGGGGCTGATAACTCGCGCCCGCGTCTCGAAGGTCCTTACGCTGCTGATCGTGTCCGCTCTGACATTACCTCTCGCTTTGGCACAAGCCCCGGCAACACCCGCCAGCACTGACAAATCCGCGCCCGTGCCGCAAGACAAGGTCGCACCGGCCAAGGCCGTTACGACGGAGCCTTCCACCTACGCAGGCGCGGAAGCCTGCAAGACGTGTCACGCGGATATTTACACTGGCTGGGAGAAAAGCCCGCACTGGAAGCAGACGTACAAGGAAGGCGGCATCGCAAAGCATGGATGCGAGGATTGCCACGGCCCGGCCAGCAGCCACATTGCCGATCCAACGGACACCTCAAAGCTTTTCCTGTTCGAGAAAGCCTCAACCAAAGACATCAACGATCGCTGCCTGACCTGCCACGCCGGCGGCACGCAGCACATGAATGCCATCAACTCGGAGCATTCGAAGAATGGCGTCAGTTGCGTCTCCTGCCACTCACCGCATCACGCGAAAGAACCGGAGTTCCTGCTGATAAAGGCACAGCCCGAGCTTTGCTACACATGCCATCTCCAACAAAAAGCCCAGTTCGATATGCCTTTCCACCATCGAGTAAACGAAGGGCTCGTCCAATGCAGCGATTGCCACAACGTGCATGGCACGGTAGGGCCAAAGCAGGTAAGGACTTCGTCCACGCAGGATGCGGTCTGCTTCAAATGTCACATAGACAAGCAGGGACCATTTGTCTTCGAGCATGCGCCGATCAAGGTTGATGGGTGCCAGTCCTGCCACCTGACACACGGAGGACCGAATCCACACATGCTGAAGCTCAGCAACGTGAACCTGCTTTGCTTGCAGTGCCACACGACTTCAAGCTTCAGCTCCGCGCCCGGAGCGCCTTCGTTCCACAACCAGGCAAGCCTTTTCCAGTCGTGTCTGTTGTGTCACTCGCAAATTCACGGCTCAAATTTCGATGCGACCTTCTTCAAGTAGAAGGCGCCCTGAACTCTTTTTCAATTATGGATGAACTTATGCAAGCCAAAGAGAGAGCGACCCGAGCATGAGATTTTCGAAGGAGGGACAGCAAGCCATGAGCGGTCGCGTGCGGATACGCCCGATTCATTTTGCGATCGCTGTCATGACGCTGTTCCTTTCGCCTGTTGCCCGCGCCCAGGACGACACCGGAGTTTCAAAGGGAATTGATTCGGGAGACTACAACATTCACCAGTCCATCGAATTCGGCTATCGAGCGAGCGAAATCAACGGAAACAAGGACACCTACGATACGTTCGAGAACCTGGGTTCCGGCGTGCGTCTCTTTGACTACACGCTCGAGATGCACTCCCGCGACCACAACGGATTCCTGTTTGATGACCTGAGCTTCAGCAACTTCGGCTATGGCGGCGATCCGAACGACGTAACTCGCCTGCGCATCGGGAAAAACAAGCTCTATGACTTTCGAGTGCTCTTCCGCCGTGACAAGAACTTTTGGGACTACAACTTGCTGGCAAATCCGTTGAACCCCGCATCACTAAACCCGCCAGGATCGTTAACGACCGGCTGTTTGGTGGGTCCGCCAACCGCTGCTTTCCCTCAAGGCGCTCCCGCATACTGCTCGTCGCCCGCGGTGGCGATCAACAATTCGCCCCATGGACAAGACCTTGTGCGCCGCATGGAGGATTATGACCTCACGCTGCTTCCGAACTCGGCCGTCCAGATCAGATTGGGATATTCCCGCAATCGCGACGAGGGCCCCGGATTCTTCACAACGGACGGCGGAACGATCTCGGACTTCAATGAAAACTATAGCTACACGGCGAATGCGTATCGCGCTGGAGTTGACTTCAAGATCCTCCCGCGGACAACGATCTCCTACGACCAGTTCCTCAGTTATTTCACACAGAATAATGTGGTCACCGACAATCCAGCCGTGAACCCGCAGAATTTCGGGTTCATCCTCGGGAACCCGTCGGGCGTGGGCACGACGAACGGCACGCCTGTGGACCTCGGAAACATTTGGAGCACACAGACACCCTCCGAAGTTCTCCCCTGCGCTGCTCCAATCGTGACGGGCACAACAAACACGGCCAACCCAACTTGCAACGGATTCCTGTCCTATAGCCAGATTGGGACTCCTCGGAACTTCATGCCGACTGAGCGGCTCCGCTTCCAGTCGAATTACTTCAGGAACTTCGAGATGTCCGGCTCGGTGGGCTACAGCAGCAGCAACAATCAGGTTCCGAATTTCCTTGAGAGCGTGGACGGATTCACCGCGCGCACGGCCGAGCGCGGAAGCACTACCAGTGGCCCAGCGGAGGCAAAGCGCGTTTCGGTGAATGCGGATTGGTCGGGTGTGTACGCGGTCACCGACAAGTTACGAATCCTCGATTCCTTCCGCTATGACGACTGGCGCATCCCGGGAATGTGGGCGCTCGACGAAACGAATATCTTTGGCACGGGCTTTCCGGGCGTGACCGGCCTGCAACAGAATCAGGCCGTCTTCAACCTGGGCAATTGCCCGCTGGGCTCCAATGCGGTGACCTGCCCGCAGCACCTGGCAAGCTCGGCCGCGGACGTGATCACCGGCCTCGCTTCGTCGTTTCTGGGCCAAAATCTCAAATCAAACACTCTGCAACTCGAATACGACCTGAACAGGCGCGTAACCGCTCATATCGGCTACCTCTACACAAACCGATCCATCGCTCAATTCAGCGACACGAACGATTCGGGACTGATCTACTTTCCAGGTGGGGCAACCGCTACGGCGGCGAATGATTTCCTGGCCGCCCGCGGCAGCTGCGCGGAGGTTGCAGGCGCTTTGCCCGCCGGGTGCACGCTCAACGCCGACGGATCGGTCACTTTTGTCGCTCCTGCCGCGCCCGATCCAACCCGCAGCATCACAACCATCAACGAGAATTCGCTGTTGCTGGGAGTCCTTGTGCGGCCGATTGACGCCCTTCGTATTACGGGCGACTTTGAGTTCGGTTACAACGACGCTTCCTACACGCGAATCGATCCCCGGCAGGTGCAGTCCTACAAGCTGCAGGCGAATTACAAACCGCGACCGTGGGCGATTATTGACGGAGCGGTGGAGATTCACGAAAACCGCGACAACGTCTTGACGGTGAACAATCTTGAGCACGACCGCTCGTTCAGCTTTGGCACGATCCTGACGGCCAATCCGCGCCTCACCATTGATTTCGGGTACAACTACTGGAACGTCTACACGCAATCGCTGGTGTGTTTTGCTTACTCCACGACCTCCGCGAACCCCGCGCCCCCGCCCGCTACGGTCACCGTGTCCGCGTTCCCTCCGGGTGTCTCGATGCTTCCGACGGGGCCGGCATGCCCGATTGCAGGCGCGTCGTCCCCCTTGGGAGCGCTATCGGTATATGGCAGCACGGATCAGTTCGCCCATGCCGCCGTCATGTGGAAACCCATGAAGCGCGTGACAGCCATGCTGGGCTATGGCGGCAGCTTCGTCCGCGGCAACACGACTTTCCTGAATCCGCTTACGCCGTCCGGCACACTCGATTTCGATTATCAACGGCCGTACGGATCAATTGCGATTGATGTCTATAAAAACGTCACCTACAAGATGTCCTGGAATTATTACGGCTTCAATGAAACGGGGGCTACAAACCCATTCGGGCTCGCGGCGATTCGGCTGCAGGACTTCAACGGAAGCAACGCGACATTTTCGTTCCGATACGCTTTCTGAAACGCGGAGATTCGGGAAATGAGGGGTGTGAAATGAATTATCAAATGGTTCGAACAGCACTGACAGCGTTTCTGTTGGCCGGTCTCGTCCTCGTAGCCTGCGCACCGATCCAGGCGCAGGACGCGGGCGCTTTGTTCAAGGCCAAGTGTGCCGCATGCCACGCGCCCGATGGCAGCGGCAGCGGTGCGATGGGGAAGCAACTGGGCGTGACGGACCTGCGGGCCGATGACGTCCAGAAGCAAACCGACGCGCAGTTGACCGACAGCATCACGAACGGCAAGGGCGCAAAGATGCCGGCATACAAGGGCAAGATAACGGACGACCAGATCAAGGGGCTTGTCGGCTACATTCGGGAACTGGCCAAGAAGAAATAGATCTTCGGGAGACTACGCGTGCATCTGCCATCACCCGCGGCGCTGCTCTACATTTTCCTCGTAGTCAGCGTCGCGCTCATCGCCATCATCGCTTTCCGCCCTGCCATCACGCACAGCCGCGAGGGCAAGATGCTGGCGTTCGTGGCATTTTTGATTTTGCCGGTGCTGTGCATGTCGTGGGGAGCTTCGGAACACATTGACCGGTCCAAGCAAACGGCGTTCTGCCTGACATGCCACATCATGGAATCTCACGGCAAGAGCCTGTACGTGGATGATCCCTCGTACCTGGCGGCCGCGCACTTCCAGAATCATCGAATTCCCGTGAATGAGGCGTGCTACACCTGCCATACGGACTACGCGTTGTATGGCGGTGTCGTCGCCAAAATGCGCGGACTGCGGCACATCTACATCCAATATCTGGGAACGCCGCCAAGCCCGGACAATATCAAACTCTACAGCCCTTACAACAATCGCGAATGCCTTCACTGCCACCTCGGTGCCCGCTCGTTCGAGAGCAACCCAATCCACGTTGCGATCCGCGATTCGCTGACGAGCAACCAGACGTCCTGCATGACTAGCGGCTGCCACGATACGGTCCACAACGTGGTGAGCCTGGACCACGTGAAGTTTTGGAGTCCGGCACAATGAACACCGAAGCGACGGGAATCCAACGCAGCCTGCGCGTTTCCGGAATTCTTCTGGCCCTTGCGCTGCTGGTGGAATTCATCAGCTTGCTCTGGGGAAAGCCGCTGGCGTTTCTTCTGTTCGCCTTTGTCGGCGGAGTTCTCTTCCTCGCCGGCATCTTGCTATATCTGTATTCGCTTGTCACGACTCGCGAGTAACACACTCGCTAAGTTAATGACAGCAAGACAGTGGCGCTACGCGGCGTCGCGGCGGTAAAGCAGGTAGGCGCGGATGAAGGGGTCGAGGTCGCCATCGAGGACCTTTTGGATGTCGCCGCGCTCGACCTTCGTGCGGTGGTCCTTGATCATCTGGTAGGGCTGCATCACGTACGAGCGAATCTGGCTGCCGAAGCTGATTTCGGATTTGGTGGCGTCGAGCTTGCGCTGGTCCCCGCGCCGCTTTTCAAGCTCCAGCTCATACAAACGCGAGCGAAGCACCCTCATCGCGATTTCACGGTTCTTGTGCTGGCTGCGCTCGTTCTGGCATTGGACGACGATCCCCGTCGGCAAATGCGTGAACCGGACCGCGGACTCGACCTTGTTGACGTTCTGGCCGCCGTGGCCACCGGCGCGGAACGTGTCAATGCGCAGGTCCTCGGGCTTCACGACGATTTCGATGCGATCGTCAATTTCCGGGATCACAAAGACCGAAGCGAATGAAGTGTGGCGGCGAGCTTGCTGGTCAAATGGCGAAATGCGCACAAGGCGATGCACGCCGCTTTCGCCCGCGAGCATGCCGAAAGCGTTCTCGCCCTCGATCTGTATCGTCGCCGACTTGATGCCAGCTTCTTCGCCGGGAGTTGAATCGAGAATCGTGGCCTTCATTCCCTTCTGTTCCGCCCAGCGGAGGTACATGCGCAAAAGCATCTCCGCCCAATCCTGAGATTCGGTGCCGCCTGCGCCCGGCTTGATGGTCATAAGGGCATTCATGGCATCGCTCTCGCCGGCCATCAATGTCTTTGTCTCAAGGCCGCCGATATACGAATCGACCGCCGCGAGTTCCTTTGCGATGTCTTCGAGGATCGAATCGCGCTGCTCGCTATTTGATTCTTCGCGCGCCAAATGGAAATAAGTGTCCAGATCGCTGGCTTTGCCGTTGAGGGCGGTATCAGCGTTCGCGCGTTCTTCGAGCAGTTTGCGCTGCTGCAACAGCGACTGGGCCTTTTCCTGGTCCTGCCAGAATTCGGGAGCGTTGATTTTCAGTTCGAGTTCAGCGATTTGTTTGCGGGCAGACTCCGAGTCAAAGATAACTCCGCACGAGTCCGATGCGTTTCTGAAGCTCGTCGTAGCGTTTCTGCAGGTCTTCGATGTGTTCAGCCATGATCAAATCCTACACAGGAAACGGGAAAATAGAAAATCGAAAGTGACAAACGGCAGCTGCAGCGATCGCGCTCTACCGCGAAGTTCAGCCTTGTCGCTTCACGAATGCCCAAGCCAGAAGTACGATCGAGGCAAGAACGCAGAGCCATGCGAACCAATCGCCGAAGCGGGCGTACGGCGTGAGGTCGCTGCGGAAATCGTAGGGCGCATCGAGCTGGCCGCGAATGTCGGTGGCAAGTTGCGCGACGATGCGACCGTACGGGTCAACGGAGACGGTGAAGCCATTGTTGGTGTCGCGCAGAAGCCAGCGCCGGTTTTCGACGGCGCGCACGCGCGCCATCATCAAATGCTGCGCCGGAGCGGCGGAACGTCCGAACCAACCATCATTTGAAATATTGATCAGCAGCTCGGCGCCGCCCGCCGTGAACCGACGGACGATATTGGGAAAAACCGCCTCGTAACAAATGAAAGTACCGAAGCGCCCTTCGGGCAGTCTGCCTACGCCATAAACCGAACCCGGCGTGAAATCGCCGAGATCGGCCGTGAGCTTGCCCGTGAAGGTGAGCCATTTCCGCAGCGGGACATATTCGCCGAATGGCACGAGATGAATTTTGTCGTACGCGAAAATGCGCTGGCCGGAGGGGTTGAGAAGCACGGCGCTGTTCGTGGCCAGCCACTTCCCTGTCGCGTCTCGTTTCCAATCTTCCGCGCCTACCAGAAAATTCGAACCGGACTCCTGAGCAATCTGCCCGGCGCGCGCCGCGAAGTCCGCGTCCTGCAAACTGAACGGCGCGGGAGCCTCGGGCCACACAATCAGACCTGGAATTCTGCGCGCGGCGTCCACGCTGATCTGCCCAAGCTCGTCGAGATCGCCCGCGTGAATCTGCATCCAGTCGGACGGGTAATCGTAGGCCTGCGCGAAATTTGTCTGGACCAGATGCGCCGTGAATCGCGGCGATTCGGATGGCACCAGCAAGCGGCCTCCCACAGCAACGAAAATCAGCGCGGCCGTAAGCGCGAGCGCGCATTTCCAGGCGCGCTGCCTGCCGGAGAGAATCGCGTACGCGATGAGCGAGCCATACGCCGCGACAAGGAAGCTCAGCCCGTAAATTCCCGTAATGGCAGTGAGTTGAAGCAACGGAAGATTTCCGCTGGCGGCGTAACCCGCGAGATTCCACGGAAACGCGATGATGGGCAAATGAGCGCGCGCGAATTCGAGCGCAACCCACAAGAAAGGCGCGAGCGCGCAAGCAAGCACGGCGCTCTTGCGTGATGCGACAGCCAAGCCCCACGAAAAAACCGCGCAGATGATCCCGCCCGCCAATCCGATCAGCGCGACCAGGCCAGCGGACGTCCATGGACCGACGCCGCCATACTGCTGGACGACCACGTCAATCCACGGCAGGCAAACCGGATAGAAAACCAGCCCGTGAAGCAAACCATAGAGCGGAGCGACGACAGGTCGCGCCCGGTACGACGCGAGAACCAGCAAGCCAACCGAGATCCACGCCAGCAGAGAAAAATTGTAATTCGGAAAGGAGAGCGCGAGAGTCAGTCCGCTCGCGAGCGCGAACAGCACGCGCGTATACCAGGGAAAATTCATCTAGCGCTTGATGATAGCGATGAAACCGGCGTGGTCAAGGGCGGTTTTGGCGGACTCGGCGGCCTTCTCATCCTGATAAGGACCAACCTGCACGCGGTAAAAATTGTCGGTCGAAGGCGTCACAACGAAGGACGGAAAATGCTTCTGCTGCAGGACGTCGGCCATCGCCAGCGCGTCGCTTTCGTGCGTCAACGCCGCGATCTGCAGCACGACCGATCCCTTGACCATCCGGGGCGCCTGAAAACGGACCGCGGTCGGAGCCGTCTTTGAATTACCGGCAGGCGCAGCAGAACCGGAGTTCGTCGCGCGCGTGGCAACCGACGTAGACGGCACCGCTGAATTCACCGGAGGCTTAGGATCCGGGTCTATGCGGTCATCGTTGTTCTTCTTGGAGTAGAAATCCCACTCGGTATTTGCGGGATTGGCAGCAACGGCAGGCGGAGTCTGGATTTCTTTCTGCTTAGCGGACGGACGAACGGACGGCGCGACATTGTCCACACTAGCGGCCGCGTGCACCGGGTCGCCATATTGATTGTGGCCCATCACGTAACCGAGCGTGAAGAAAACACCGCACAGCAACACCACGCCCAGAAAAAGACTTACCAGGTGCCTGCTTTCGAGCACCCGGTCACCGCCTCCGCGTTTTCCGTTTCCAGCCATTTTCCTCTATTTCTTCTCCGCGAACGCCTTCACCCACTGCGAGATGATGTCCACGGGCAGCGGGAAGACGATCGTCGTATTCTTTTCCACGCCGATTTCGGTCAGCGTCTGCAAATAGCGCAACTGAATCGCGGCAGGCTGCTTTTCCAAAATCTCCGCCGCATCCGCCAGCTTGGCCGAGGCTTCAAATTCGCCTTCGGCGTGAATAATTTTCGCCCGGCGTTCACGCTCGGCCTCCGCCTGCTTGGCGATGGCGCGCTGCATGTTCTCCGGAATATCTACTTGCTTGACCTCAACCTTCGTTACCTTGATACCCCAGGACTCGGTATCCTGGTCAAGGATTTGTTGCAGCTTCGCGTTTACCTTTTCGCGCTCCGAGAGAATGGCGTCCAACTCGAACTGGCCGACGAGGCTCCGAAGGGTGGTCTGGGCTAGCTGCGAAGTGGCGTACAGATAGTTTTGTACTTGCGAAAGCGCGAGATTGGCATCCACCACCCGAAAATAGCAGACTGCGTTCACTTTTACGGAGACGTTGTCGCGCGTGATCACGTCCTGCGGCGGCACGTCGAGTGTTTCGATACGCAGCGAGATCCGCGTGAGCTTATCAATGGGGTAGAGGACAAGTTGCAATCCCGCGCCCTTGGCCTCAGGCAGCATCCGCCCGAGCCGCAACACGACGCCGCGCTCCCATTCCTTGATTACGTAGATCGAATTGAAAATCCAGAAGAGAAAAATAAGGACGAAACCTATTATCACAATCGAAACGAAATCCAAATTCATCGCTTTCTCCTTCCAACCAATGCCTACGAAGCCGCCGTACCGGGTGATACCACTTCCACTTGAACGGTGAGGCCGTCCACGCGCTTCACACGTGCACGCGCACCTTTCGGAATGCTCTCGCCGGATTGCGACGCGGCCCGCCAGAGTTCGCCGTGGACCCGTACCAGCCCCGTGGCTGCGGCTCCTCCGATTGGCTCGATCACTTCGCCTTCTTCACCCAGCAACTCTTCCTTGCCTGTCGCCGGCTTCCAGGAACGCGACCGCAATACAGCTCGCATCAGTATCACGACGATCAAAGCAAACGGAAGCGCG
Source organism: uncultured Acidobacteriota bacterium (assembly GCA_963818605.1). Taxonomy (GTDB): domain Bacteria; phylum Acidobacteriota; class Terriglobia; order Acidiferrales; family UBA7541; genus Palsa-295. Next base: position 461,507 of record CAWFSW010000005.1, on the reverse strand, counting down.
ACGGCAAAAGCGGTGCCGACGCTCACGCCCATCCCCGTCAGCGGCGAACGAACCAGCAACAGAGCGCCTAGAACCATGGAAACAACCCCTCCCACCCCGAGCACACCATGAGTCGGGAATTTCGCTTCCAGGACGAAAAGGGCAAACGCGAGCGCAATCAACAAGAGTCCGCTCAAATTTACGGGCAGCATGTGCAGGCCAAATAGCGCCAACAGGATCGCGATGCCGCCGACCACGCCGGGCGCGAACATCCCAGGATGTGTGAACTCCGTATAAATCCCCAGCACGCCGACGATCAGGAGAATAAAGACCAGATTAGGCTCGACGATGCGCGAGAGAAGTTTCTCGCGGCCGTTCATTTCGATCGGAACCATGGAAGCATGCGAAAGCGAGAGCTGCACGGTCGAACCGTCGAAACGAGTGATGGTGCGGCCGTCGAGCTTGGCGAGCAAATCCTCGGGAGACGCTGCAATGAAATCAATGAGCTTGCCATCGAGCGCTTCTTTTTCGCTGAACGCCTTCGCGTCGGTGACCGCCGTCGCCGCCAAGTCTACATTTCTGTTTCGTCTGGAGACGTAGCTGCGCAGATACGCGGTGGCTTCGTTCAGGATTTTTCGATTGAGCGTGTCGTCGATCTTCACTGGCTGCCCAAACATTTCCATGATCGGCGAAGCCGCGCCAGTATCCGTACCTGGCGACATAGCGGCGACGTCGGCGGAGAGCAAGATGAAAAACCCAGCAGACGCGGCACGTGATCCGGTGGGAGTAACGAACGTGACGACGGGCACTGGAGAACTGAGAATCGCCTGAATGATCGAACGCATGGAGGCATCCAAACCTCCGGGCGTGTTGATCGTGATCAGAATGAGACTCGCGTGGTCGCGGTTCGCTTGCTGGATGCCGTTGACGAGATACTCTGCAAGGATCGGCTCGATTTCGCCATCAATTCGGAGCTGAACGACCGTGCTTGCGGCGGATGAGGGCGAGCCGGATTGCGCTAAAACAGGCGCAGCAACACGAGGGGCAAGAGCCAGAAATAACGCGGCGGACACAAATACGAGGAAAGCCAATCGCCGCGATGTCCGGAAAGCCATCACGGATGCGTAGTATAGCAAGGTAATGAAAGCGCGGCGTGAAAGATCGTTGGACCCAACGATTTAACACAGAGTTCACGGAGGAAGGCCGAAGTTCACAGAGAGCGGAAGTCAAAGACTGAACGCAGAGGACGCAGAGAAGGCGCAGAGTTCGCCGAGAAGGACGGAAGAATCTTCAGTCGAGGGGTTCCGCGTCAATGCCGACGTTCGTTTCGCCGGCCGCTTTCTTTTCGTTGTACTTCTTCACCCATGCGGCGAAGCTCTTGCCGGCCGCGGTGTCGCGTCCGGTAAACGCGAGAGCGGCAACTTCGCTATAGGATACCGAGACTTTCCCGGAGCCGTCCTTCGGCATCAAGCGAACGAAGCATTCCGCGAGCGACGGCCCTTTTATTTTGCGGTCGAACAAATACCCTTCAATTTTCTGACCGCTCTTGAGCGTGATGGTCAAATCGCCGCGGTAGTCGAATGCCTTTTCCAGCGCGTCGCGAATTTCAGCCTCCGTGGAGACGGAGGGAATCCAACCTTCGAGATTTTCGTGCGTGAAACCCAGATGTTCTTCGGAGGAGTCGGCGGGAGAAGTCGTCTTAGGATCGGACATGGCGATTCGGAAACGCTAAGTCTTCGGGGACGTCATGATCTGCACGAGCTGGCCAGAGCCCTTGGTGGGATTTCCGGAGGCGCCGCCCATTGCGTCAGGATCTTCATACTTATTGAAAAGTGTGGCGCGTACGGTGGCAAGAAAACCGCCGACCGAGCTGAACGTGTCGTTCACGGCGCTGGCTTCATAGCCGCTGTGGACCATGCAGTTTGCACATTTCGGATTGCCGCTCTCGGTGCCGTAATTATCCCAATTGGTTTCGCGAATCAATTCATCGAACGTGTCGGCGTAGCCATCCTGCAAGAGGTAGCAAGGCTTCTGCCAGCCGAATATGTTGTAGGTCGGCATGCCCCAGGGCGTGCACTTGTAATTCCGCTTGCCCATCAAGTATTCGAGGAACAAGGGGCTCAAGTTGAAGCGCCACTTTTTGGAACGGTTGCTCAAAATCTGGCGGAAGAGATTGCGCGTTTTTTTCTTGCTGAGGAAATGTTCCTGGTCGGGCGCCTTGTCGTAGGTATAGCCGGGCGAAAGCATCATGCCCTCGACGCCGAGTTCCATCATGTCGTCAAAAAACTGGCGCACGCTCTGTGGATCGGCGCCGTCGAAAAGAGTGGTATTCGTGGTGACGCGAAAGCCGCGCTCGAGGGCCATGCGAATTCCCTCGACAGCCTTGTCGTAGGTCCCTTCGCGGCACACCGAAAAGTCGTGGTGCTCGCGCTGGCCGTCCATGTGGACGGAAAACGAGAGATATTTGCTCGGAGTGAATTCGTGGAGCCGTTCCGAGAGCAGCAGCGCGTTGGTGCAAAGATAAATGTATTTCTTGCGGGCGATTAAGCCGTTCACGATTGTGGCTATCTGCGGGTGCATCAGTGGCTCGCCGCCGGGAATGCTTACCACCGGCGCGCCGCATTCTTCTACTGCGCGAAAACACTGCTCGGGCGTCAGGTCTGTTTTCAGGACGTGCGCTGGATATTGAATCTTGCCGCAGCCGGCGCAGGCGAGATTGCAGCGAAGCAGAGGCTCCAGCATCAGGACGAGGGGATACTGCTTTCGTCCCTTCAGCTTTTGGCCGATCACATAGGACGCCACCGTCCACATCTGAGATATCGGACCCGGAACAGCCATCTATTGAAACCTCGCTCAGTATCAGTCGTGCGCGTGAATCCAGATTGTGGCTGCTTCTATGATGCCACGTTCGGCGCCCTGTGTGAACCAGTGATGTGAGTCCGCTAGACTTGCTGCCCAGTTAGCCACTCCCGGTGATCCGTTGCAGCGCGAGGAGACGGTCAGTTTGTGGCGGCTTTTTGCGGCTGAGACGCGTACGCAGGCTGGACCTTTAGCACCTCTTGCACGCGCGGATCTTTAATCACTTTCGCAAAATCGGGGTCCTTCTCCGCTGCGCGGAAATCCTTATAGCCTTCGTCCCGCGCCATTTTCAGATAACGCGCTGCACGCTCGGCGTCGCCAATTTTTCCGTACGATTTCGCAAGAATAAAATGCAGTGCGCCCGGATCCGGAGAGGATCGCTGCTGCAACGTGGATCCGGAATTTCCTTTGTGATCGAACACATCGGGATCGAGCGCCAGAGCCTGGGCGAACACTGTCATCGCCTTCGGATATTCTTTGACGCCGCAATAGGCGTAGCCAAGATTAGTGTAAACAGTGGCCAGAGCGTTTCCCTTCTCGATTGCCTTGCGGTAGTACTTGATTGCTTTGCCGTAGCGCTCTTCTGAATATTCGACCGTGCCGAGATTGTTCAGGGCGTTTGAGTCCGTCTTGTCGGCGCGCGCAGCGAGCTTGTAATAATGCTCCGCCTGGCTTCCGTTGCCAATCTGCTGATAGGCCATGCCAACGAAATTAAGCACTTTCGCGTCGTGAGGATTGTCGATCAAGATCGTCTGGAAGGTCTTGATGGCTTCCTCGTATTGCTTGCGAGCCATGAAGAGATCCGCGCGCATCTCGGCCTGTTCCCGCGGCGTCATCGCACGGTAACTGGCGCTTTCGTTCGCCGAGTCGGCTGGAGTCGTGCCTAGTGGAGCGTGCGGGACCTGCTGAGCTCGGGCGGTTCCGGCGACTAGGACAAGTGAAATTGCGAAGAGGGCCAAACGCGTCATTGCCCTTCTCCTTGCCGCACCGCTGCGGTCGCGTGCGGCCTACTGCTTTGGTTTTGAGTCGTCCGCAGGCTGCTTACTTCCTCCGAAGATACCAAATATCCGGTCGAGCAGGCCCTTTTTCTTATCAGGCTGGTCGGTCGAGGCTACTCCCGGAGCGCCTGGTTTTTGTCCCGGTTTGCTGTTCTGCGCGGTATTCGGGCGTTGGTTTTGCAGCCCGCCGACAGGCTGGCCCGACGTGTTCACATTCGGAGCGGGAGGCGCGGAAGCATTTTGATCCCGGCCGAAAAGGTGCGATAGCCAACCTTGACCGCCCTGCGCGTTCTCGCCACCGTGCAACTGGCAAAACTGCGTAGGTTCGCTTCCAGCGATAAAGTATTCGTTCGCCTGCTCAGGACAAGAGGGCGTGGCGAGCTGTCCGCTCTGCGGATCAATCGCCGCTTCCATGATTCCCGCGGGCGGCTCGAATGTTGTCGTGTTGCGATACATCGGCAGAGCCACCGCGCGCTTCATAAATTCGCCCCAGATCGGCGCCGCAGCCGCACCGCCCGCCAAGCCAAGGTCGCGATTGTCGTCAAAACCCACCCAAACGACGCACAGCAAGTTCGATGTGTATCCGGCGAACCAGCCATCGCGCGAAGTGCCGGTCTTGCCTGCGGCGGGCGCCGTGAATCCAAGTTGCCGGACGGGAAAGCCCGTGCCGTGATTGATGACGTCTTCCATCAAGCTCGTCACCAGATACGCCACGCGCGGATCGAGCACCGCTCGAGTCGTTGGCTCCGCCGATTCTTCAACATTGCCATCGGCGGAAACGACGCTGCGAATAAAAAGCGGCTCGGCGCGAACGCCACCAGCCGCGAACGCCGTGTAACCAGCGGCAACATCAATCGGCGACATTTCATACGCACCCAGTGCGACGGCGGGCGTCGGCTGAATATTGGAGCCCAGCCCCATTTGCCGCGCGAGATCCACCACGCGCTGATAGCCGATCATCTCGGCGACTTTCACGGTGGCGACGTTGAGCGAATGGATCAGCGCATCGCGCACGGTGACGGTGCCGTAGAATTCCTCGCCGTAATTATCCGGCGTGTACTCCTTGCCATCGAATTCGAAGGTCGTGGGGCTGTCGTCCACGGTCGTTACAGGAGTCACAACCGGCTGAAGTCCCTGAGCGGCATTGTTGAACGCCGCGGCATAGACGAACGGCTTGAACACTGATCCTGGCTGCCGCCGCGCGAGCGCATGGTTGAGCTGGCTTTCACCATAGTCGCGTCCACCGATGAGCGCCCGAATTTCGCCTGTGTGCGGATCGAGCACAACCATTGCCACCTGCGCCTCCGGGACCGGCTGACCCTTTTTCTTCCAGATGGCGTAGCGGTGAGCGAGAAGCTTGTCAATGTTTTGCACGCCAATCTGCATAGCATCCGTGGCGGCGCGCTGGAGGTCCGGATCGAGGGTCGTGTAGATGCGATAGCTCTCGTTTTCGAGATCGCTCTCGGAATATTTCTCGAGGAGATGATCCTTGACCATGTCCACAAAATACGGCGCGGAGCTGCTGGCAAGGCCGCCATTTATGAAATGCAGTTTCGCGTGCTTGGCCACTGCCTCCTGGTCGGCCGTCAGGTAGCCATCCTCGACCATTTGCCCGAGCACACGGTCACGGGCTTCTTCCGCGCGGTCGGCGTGGCGCTCTGCCGCGGAATAGCGGTTCGGCGCGCGGATAATTCCGGCGAGAAACGCCGCTTCGCCGGGGCTCAGTTCCCGTACATCCTTGCCAAAATAGGCCTCTGCGGCCTCGCCAAAGCCGCGAATCGAAAAGCTTCCGCGATTGCCCATATAGATGTCGTTGGCGTAAAGCTCCAGGATCTGCTGCTTCGAAAAGCGCTCGTCAATCTCGGCGGCCATCAGGATTTCCTTCACCTTCCGCCGCCACTCGCGCTTGGTCGAGAAGAAGAACGTGCGCGCTACCTGCATGTCAATCGTGCTGGCGCCTTGCGCCTTCTGGCCGCGGCTGACGTCGTAAAACGCCGCGCCAAATACGCGGACCATGTCGAGCGCTCCATGCTCGAAGAAGCGCTTGTCCTCCGCAGCGAGCACCGCGTGCACCATCACGGGAGGCAAATCGTCATACCGGACCACGCGGCGTTTTTCGCGCGAACTATCGAAGAGATTCGTTATTACTTCGGGTTCGATTTGGGCTACGTCCAGCTGCGTGCCGTCGGAGAGTTGCGCGATGTGCGAAATTTCCGATCCTGTAAAGCTCACTCGGATCGCGTTATGACCCTGAAAATAGGAATCCGCCGAGGGCATGATCTCGACGGACGAAGATGTCATGTGAAACTCGCCGGGCGAACCTTCCACCTGACCCTCTTGATATCCGGCCCGCAGCAGGTAAGTAGCAAGGTCGGTCGCGCGAAGTGACTCACCAGCGTAAATACGTCCCGGAGCCGAATAAACGCGCGACGTGTTCTGGTAAATCTGTCCCGGTGAGGCGCTCGTTGATCAGGTGGCCAAATACAATGTAATAGTACGTGAGCAGGAACGCGCCGCCGAGGAGCAACGCGAGGCCCCCCGCAAGCAACGTGATGCCTAATCGGGATGTCCAGAAGCCGGGGACAATTCGAATCCGCAATCAATCTCTCCGGTACATTACGAGCAGAGCGCTGGGTCGCACCAAAAGGCCGGGCAAACGCTGCGTCGTCGAGGCTAAATCACCCCAAGGCTAATCCCAGCGGCCCGCATAGATGAGTTTCTATTCTAGATCGAATGGTTGTCTGCGTGGGGGTGAAATTGTAAGGTGTATTGCGTGACCTTCAGGTCGATCGGCACGGAATAATCGGTTCCGATCTCGACGCTTCCATTGGTGACGGTGACGACGATGTCTTCGCGCTTCGCCGGAACACCGAGGTCCACGGCTTTCTTGTAAACGTCGTCGCGAATGTCATCTATGGTCTTCTTGGGGTAACCGGTCAGCGCGAACCGCGACTCAGCCTCGATCGAATCCTGAAACTGATAGGCCTCGACGTACACGGGAACAATTTTCACCGCCGTGAACCCTAATGCAACCACGATGATGAGCGTAAGAATCAGGCTCAGCCTCGAGCCGCCCCGTTCGCTATTTTGGTTTGACCGATTCATGTAAATAATGTCCCCTCCGAGGGGGTCTCTTCCTGTCATTTTAAGCTACCACGGCGAACGGATAGACGAAACTGCCGCAGAAGTACAGGTGTTTGCGATGAGTAAACGCCGGGCGACCGCTGGCGCAACGCTCTAGTAAGCCTTCGCGAAAATAGCCTTATCAGTGGCGGACTGGCCACAATAGATGCACTTTCCCGAGCCGCCCGGCTGCTCCAGAGGAATGCAGCGCATGGTCGCCTTCGTCTCTTCCTTGATCTTTTCTTCACACTCGGTGCCGCCGCACCACCAGGAGAAGGCGAAACCCCTTCTCGACCGCCTTCTTGAACTCTTCATAATCCGCGGGCTCGGCCGTGTTCGCTTTGCGGAATTCGAGTGCGCGATCGTACAGCGCCTTCTGAATCTCCTCGAGGATCTGCATCAACCGCCGCCGCAATTCCCTGCTGCGGAACGAACGACTTCCCTTCCTTGCCCGGACGATCGCGCCGCGCGAGAACCACGGAGCCTTTTGCGACGTCCTTCGGGCCGAGCTCGAGCCGTAGCGGAACTCCGCGCATCTCCCAATCGTTGAACTTGAAGCCAGGGCTCATTCCTTCGCGCTCGTCCATCTTTACGCGAATGCCGGCATCAACTAATTCGCGCCGAAGCCGCTGCGCATTTTCCATCACCACACCGCGCTCGTCGTCGGTCTTGTAAATCGGCACGATCACCAACTGAAAAGGCGCCAGCCGCGGCGGCAAGATCAAGCCCTGATCGTCGCCATGAACCATAATGATGGCGCCCACGAAACGCGTTGAGAGGCCCCATGAGGTCGTCCAGCAGTGCTGCAGCACACCGCCCTTATCGAGGTAGCGAATCTCGAAAGCCTTCGCGAAATTCTGGCCGAGATTGTGCGACGTTCCCGCCTGCAGGGCTTTGCAATCGCCCATCATCGCTTCGATGGAATACGTCTGATCGGCTCCCGCAAAGCGCTCGGCGGCAGACTTGCGCCCGGGAATCACGGGCACCGCCGCTTCGCGCACTGCAAAGTCAGTATAGATATCGAGCATCTGGCGCGTTTCGGCTTCCGCTTCCTCGGAGGTCGCGTGCGCCGTATGCCCTTCCTGCCAGAAAAATTCGAGCGTGCGCAGAAACAGGCGCGTGCGTAGCTCCCATCGCACCACGCTGTTCCATTGGTTGATCAGGATCGGGAGATCGCGGTACGACTGGATCCATTTCGCGTATGCGTGACCGATGATCGTTTCCGACGTCGGCCGGATCACCAGCGGTTCTTCCAGTTTTTCGCCGCCGCCGTGCGTCACCACGGCCAGCTCAGGCGAAAATCCAGCGACGTGCGATTTTTCCTTATCAATGAAGCTGCGCGGAATCAACAAAGGAAACGCCGCGTTCACGTGGCCGGTAGCCTTGAATCGCTTGTCGAGCGCCGCCGTAATGTTCTCCCACAGCGCCCATCCGTATGGCCGCACGATCATGCAGCCGCGCACTGGCGCGTAGTCGGCAAGCTCGGCCCGCAGGACGAGCTGGTTGTACCATTCTGAAAAGTCTTCCGCGCGCGTCGTCAGCTTCATGTCCGGCATGCTCTTTCTTGTCCTTGTCGCGCCGTGCCTGCGCGTGGTCTCGTGGGACCGCGCAACGCAATTCGCCGCTTTGCGGCCTCCCATTATCAAGGCGGGATGAGGTTGCGTCCAGAGTTTGTTCCGGGCAGCCGGCAACCTCGGTCAGGCCCTGTTTTTCCGTGGAAGACTCTCACGAAGTTTCTCGTCACATATCACGGTCGCAGAAACTCGCTCGCCGCTGGGACGGCTACGCCAGGAGCAAGTTCCGAGGACGCATGCGTTGTTTGAACTTGACAACAATGATGGCGCCGTAGTACTAAAAGGCCCAGCACGAGACGCCCTGGGGGGCGTTACTACAATCTGCAGAGGATATTCAGGGGGTGGGGGAATGTTTAGGAATCTTGGTCAGTCGTTGAAGTGTGTCTCGATTTGCGCGTTGGCAGCGCTCTTGTTGGTGTTTGTAGGTGCAACCCGCGTGCAGGCGCAAAGCGCCTCCACGGGCGGACTCGTCGGAACGGTCAGTGATCCGTCCGGCGGCGTTATTGCCGGCGCGACCGTAACGGCAACCAGCCTCGGCACCGGCCAGTCGCGCACCACAACGACTGATGCGAATGGCGCCTACAGATTCTCCCTCCTGCCGCCTGGAAACTACGACGTGAAGTTCTCCGCGTCCGGCTTCAAGACTGCGGACGTCCCGTCAATCACCGTTGACATCACGGAGACTCCGACGCTGAATCGCGCCTTGGAAATCGGGGCGCAGAGCCAGCAGGTAACCATCGAAGCCACGGCTGAGACGGTCCAAACGCAGAACGCCACGGTTGGCGGGTTGGTCGCCGGACAGACGGTCACCGAGCTCCCCCTGAGCACGCGCAACTACACGCAGGTTATTGACCTCTCGCCCGGCGTCACTGCCAACGTCGCAACCGCTACGTCGGTCGGAAGCGGCACGCAGGACATTAACGTTAACGGTTCTGGATCCGATCAGAACACCTACATGATGGACGGGGTCATCACCACGAACTACGGCAGCGGCGGCGCGGCGCAATCCGGCAGCTATGCTGGAATTCCGATTCCCAATCCGGACTCGATTCAGGAGTTCAAGGTTCAGACTTCGCAATACGACGCCGCTTATGGCCAGAACCCGGGCGCGAACGTAAACGTCGTTACTAAGAGCGGTACCAATCAGCTCCACGGCGCTGTCTGGGAGTTCAACCGCAATAACTTCTTTAACGCCAATGACTTCTTCTACAAACGCTCGGAGGCAGCCGAAGGCCTGCCAAACGCTCCGCCTACAGTGAAGCAGAACCAATATGGCGGCGCGGTGGGCGGCCCGATCAAGAAAGACAAGCTCTTTTTTTTCGGCTCCTACCAGGGAACGCGGCAACTCAACGGAATTGGCAGCAACGGCTTCGCCACGGGAATCACTTCCGTCGGCCTGCTTCCGTTGAACGAACCGGGGGTTCCCTTCGCGACCGCGCGCTCGGACGGCAATGCGGGAACCATAATGCAAGACTTCAATACGAATATACCGTGCTCCTATAACACCTATCGGGAATACCTGGGATGCGCGTTTGCGGGCGAGACGGACTTCGCCAGCGGTTTAGGCGAGGCAGGCAACTTCGTCAATCCGAACGGATCCAACATCAGTAACACTGCCATCAATCTCTTGCGGCAGACGGAGAAAATCCAACAGGCTAAGGGAGGCTTCAATAACGGTTATTACCTTCCCAGCTTGCGTTACGACTCGAACGGGATTCCCTTCTGTGAGGAGCCGAACCCCCTGCAAAGCTGTTCGACGAACACAGTCATTTCGCAACCCACAATCGCCAATGAAGATCAGTACCTGATCAATACGGATTACGTCCTTTCGCCAAAGAACACGATATCGGAGAAGTACTTCTTCTCGAAGGATCCGCAGACCCAGAGCTTCAGCTGTATCGTGACGGGCTGCGACCCGGGCGCGCCGGAGGATGGGCAGTACGGTTCGCAATCGGCGGTTGTAAGGCTCACGTCGGTGGTGACCAACAATTTCGTGAACGACGCATTCGTTTCGGCCCAGAGGCTGTTCCTCAATGTCACTGACGGCGTGACGGTCCAATCCTGCTTGGGTGACGGTATCACTCCTCTCGACATCACCCCTGCGGTCAATAACGGCACCCCATGCCCTCTCTCAAGCGATGCCAGTGGCAACCGAGAGGATTCTCTGATCCCAATCATTGGTAGCTTGGGGATTCCCGGAGTAGGATCGCAATGGGGATCGTGGAGCGCTGGAGGGAATTTCTTTTCGGCGACCCATAGCCTTCAGCAGAGCTACCTGACCGGCGACCAGATTTCCTGGAACCACGGCAAGCATTCGATTCGAGCGGGCGTCAACACGCAGCGCATCCAGTGGAACTGGAGTCAGCCGAACAGGGAGAGGGGCTGGATCGTCACTGGTGATATGGCCGATGTCCTGTTGAGCAGTAGCGGTACTGCTGTCGACGGTACCCCGTTTGTACCCGCCAGCTGGTTGATAGAATCCACCAATCGCCTCTTGCCCAACGGTTCGCCGAATCCTCACCACTGGCGCATCAGCGAATATTCGTCGTACGTAGAGGACGACATCAAATTAACCCACCATCTCACCGTCAACGCAGGCCTTCGCTGGGAATATGACGGATGGCCAAGTGACGCCCATGGCGTCTTTACAAACTTCGGAGCCCCACAAGCCGGTCTGGTAGATACCGGCACGGCCCTCCTGAATAACCCCGTCGGCACCCTTGCCGGCTATATCGTCCAGAAGAACTACGACAGGAACTTCCCCGGCTATAACACCCTCTCCGGCGAGTTCGGGTCGACGGGAATTACCGTCAACAGCAACAAGACCTTGTTGAACGGCTCTCCCCTTGACAACTTTTCTCCGCGAATCGGTCTGGCCTGGCAGGCGAAGGATAAGCTCGTTGTCCGCGCGGGGTATGGTATGTTCTTCGACCGCGTCTATGGCAACCTCGTGGGAGACAACATCCTGGGCAATGAGCCACCCTACGCCACGGGCATCGGCTTGGCCCCCTCGGAGACGCTGCAAAATCCATTCGTGGCACAAGCGTTCCTGGGATTCATACCACGAACTCTGTTTGCTGCTCCCGCGATTGCCGGGGCAGAGCCCGGGTTCGGCCTAAGCGCTATAACGGATATAAATGGACTCAACGCCACGGGGCTCATCAATTCGGGCGACGACCCGAGGATGCGTACCCCGAAGATCCAGCAATATAATCTCGACGTTCAGTATGAGTTCGCTCACGCCTGGGTTCTCGATGTCGGCTATGTGGGAACGCATGGAATCCACCTCTTCGATTGGAATCGCGATCCAAACCTGGCATATCTCATTGACTGCGGCCCCGCGTCCGCTACCTGCAATCCGCCAACGGATCAGGTCAACATAAATCTGGAACGGCCCGCCAGCTCATTCCCGATCAACGATAACGGCAACAGCCGGGTTCTCGAGAATACCGCCGCTGTTAGTGCCGGCCAACCCGGTGCTGGCCCCGGCAATTATCTCGGCCGCGTCCAGTACCTGGGCGTGAACCCGGGAAATCTGCAGCAAGTCGAAACGGACGGGAATCACCTCTACGACAGCTTGCAAGTCCAGCTCCGGCATCAGTTCTCTCACGGGCTGACCATGCAGGCTTCCTATACGTGGAGCAACCTCAAAACCGACATCAACGCCAGCGAGGCCGGGGCGGGCATTGCAACGCCCGGTAACGTGCTTTCCGGCAGCGCATCTTCCAACGATCCATTGAATGACCGGCAGCAGTACGGGCCGGCGGCGTTCAATCGCCCTAACCGCTTTGTGCTCAGCTATGCCTACGAACTGCCATACAAGGCTGAAGGCTGGCACGAGAAGGTGCTGGGCGGGTGGGGCGTTTCCGGTGTGACCACGATTCAAGACGGCCTGCCTTTCAGCATCACTGACGGAGCCAACGGCAACCAGGCGACCCTTCTGTACGGCACGTCTCTCCCGGCCACGGGCCCAGTTGACCGAGCCGAACTCGCGGACCCGGTGGATTGCAATGCTGTCACCGGCAATTGCAAGTCGGGTATGCCGCTAGCCACCACTGGCAGCATGGTATCGCGCGTCCTCAGTGGGCTCGCGGGAGGCCCGGGGCTGATTAATCCGATGGCGTTCACAACAGCTCCCCTGTTTGGCGGAACTCCGACAGGAGTTGCTGACCCGACGGGCGCCTGCACGGGAGCCAATCCCGCATTTGTCGGATGCGGCACGGGCTTCGGCAACTCCGCTGTCGGAATTATGCGGTGCTGCTCGCAGGTCAACTTCGATATGGCGATCATCAAGAACACGAAAGTTGGAGGGCTGCGGGAAGACGCCAATCTTCAGTTCAGGGCCGAATTCTTCAACCTCTTCAATCACGCACAGTTCAATGAACCCGGCAATGCATTCGGAGGAGCCGGCTTTGGAGAGATCACCTCGAGTTCGGTCCCGGGGCGCATCCTGCAGTTTGGTTTGAAGTACGTCTTCTAGCTGATTTGCTGAAGGCGGTCGCAGTTCTGTGATCCGGCCCGGCCGGTGCCCGAAAAAGGCGCCGACCGGGCTTTTGTTTTTGCCGCTGGCTCGCGCTCCCTTGGCCCTCGCGTTCATTCCCGCGAAACAACTCACCCCCGAGTAGCCACTCATCGCTCGCCACTCTTCGGTCCTTTTGCTAAGATGAGCGTACGTATGGCCCACGAAACGCCCGACCTGCGCAGGATGAGCCGCTCGCTCGAAGAAACCGATCCCGCCATCGCTGCTGTGTTGCGCGACGAAGTCCGCCGCCAGGCTACCGGCCTCGAGCTGATCCCTTCGGAGAATTTCGTTTCCGAAGCGGTGATGGAGACGATGGGCTCGGTCCTGACGAACAAATATGCCGAGGGCTATCCCGGCAAGCGCTACTACGGCGGCTGCGAATTCGTGGACCAGGCGGAACAGCTCGCCATTGACCGCGCGAAAGCACTCTTCGGCGCGGACCATGCCAACGTGCAGCCGCACTCCGGCACGCAAGCGAACATCGCCGTCTATATGACAGCGCTACAGCCGGGCGATACGGTGCTGGGGATGAATCTGGCGCACGGCGGCCACCTGACGCATGGCCACCCGTTGAATTTTTCCGGCAAGACCTACAACTTCGTACCGTACGGCGTCGCAAAGGAAACGGAGACAATAGACTACGACGAACTCGACCGCCTCGCGCGCGAGCACAAACCCAAAATGATCGTCGCCGGCGCGAGCGCCTATTCGCGGACTTTCGATTTCCCCCGGATGGCGCAGATCGCGCAATCCATCGGCGCGCTGCTCTTCGTGGACATGGCGCATATCGCCGGGCTCGTCGCCACCGGAGTGCACCCGAGTCCTGTGCCGCACGCCGACTTCGTCGCCACGACCACGCACAAGACGCTGCGCGGCCCTCGCGGCGGCATGGTTCTCTGCCGCGAAAAATACGCCAAGGATCTCGACCGTTCTACGTTCCCGGGCATCCAGGGCGGGCCGCTGATGCATATCATTGCCGCGAAGGCTGTCTGCCTGAAGGAAGCAGCGGAGCCGGGATTCGCCGATTACCAGCGGCAGGTCGTTGCTAACGCCAAGGCGCTGGCTGCAGCGGTCGCAAGGCGCGGCTTCCGCATCGTCAGCAGCGGGACGGATAATCACCTTTTTCTGGTGGACGTGAATTGCCGCGGCTTGACGGGCAGCGTGGCGCAACCGGCGCTCGATCGCTCCGGAATCACGGTCAACAAGAATTCCATTCCGTTTGATCCGCTACCTCCGCTGAAGGCCGGCGGCATTCGCATGGGCACTCCCGCCGTGACCACGCGCGGCATGCGCGAACCCGAAATGGAGCGAATCGCCGGCTGGATTGCCGAAGTCCTCGACCATCTCGGCGATAGCGCAACCGAACAGCGCGTTCGCGGCGAAGTGGCCGTGTTTGCCGCGCAGTTCCCTCTCTATGCGCGCCGCCTGGAAGCGGCGGAAGCAACTCTCGCGGGCGCTCGCGCGGCTCGCTGAGCGTACCGCGTTCGAATCCGCGCTCTCACACGCGGTCCAGAAGATAACCTTTAAGAATCTCTCATCCTTTTGGGCGCCGAACCGATAGACAATCCTAGGATGCGCTTGCAGACCTCCCTGGACGAACGCTTCGCTGGTCCCATCACGCGATTTGAACGCGAAGAGGCTCGCCAGATTCAACTTTCTCTACTGCCGGCCGGCCCCCTGGTGCGCCCGTCCTTTGAAATTGCATACCGCTTCTCTCCATTTGCGGGCGTCGGCGGCGATTTTGCGGACTTCTTTGAGTTGCCGGACGGAAAGGTCGGGCTCTACGTGGGCGACGTGGTCGGCAAGGGGCTTTCGGCCGCATTGTACGCAGCGCTGGTGATGGGCTTGTTTCGCGGATTGCACAAGACGGGCGAGACTCCTGCCGACTCTCTTGCGCTCTTGAATAAACGAATGCTCGTCCGCCCCGTCACGAACCGCTACGCAGCCACGCTCTACGGCGTGTTCGATCCGGAATCTCGCAAGCTGACCTTCTCGAATGCGGGCCTCCCTTTGCCGCTGCGGATCTCCGAGTGCGGATGCATCCCGCTCGGCGGAGGGGGGCTGCCCTCGGGCCTGATGGCCGGAGCGACCTACGAAAATCACTCGGTGCAGCTCGGGCCGGGAGACGCAGTCCTGCTCGCCACCGATGGCCTTCACGAACTTCGCGACCGCGAGGATCAGGACTTCAGCTGGGAAAAGCTGAACCGGATTGGGGAGCAGTGTCGCGACCGTTCGGCGGAAGACACGCTCGGGTTCCTCTTCGAAGAAGCGCGCTACTTTGCGGAAGGCGGCAGCCAGCAGAACGACGACATTACCGCCGTCGTGCTGAAGATTCGCGGCTAGACGATTTCGATTTCGAGCTCCGTCGCGCAGCCGTCGCGAATTGAAAACGCCCGCACTGGCTTCGCCGCATCGGCGCGCGGTGAGAGAATGAAGTAAGTTTCCTCCGAATAATACGCCAACTCGATATCTCGCGCGGACGGCTGGTTCTCGCCTTTGGGATGCGAGTGGTAGATGCCGAGAAACTCAAGCCCCGCTGCGCGGAATTCCCTCATCATCCGGAAGATTTCTTGCGGCGCAATCTCGTAACTCTTCGCTGGATCGCTCGCCACATTTTCCGCCGAAAAAACTCGCGCGATTACGCCATCGCGCCCGGCGAGCAAGCCGCAGCACTCTCGATTCGGTTGGCGCCGGGCATGATCGAGCAACTGCCCAAGCACCCTGCGGCGAGTCTGAAGCGATTGCACCATCCGAGAAGTCTATACCGGCCTCACCTTGTGAAAAAAGCCTGCTGATAAGGATGGCGCCTCTGATCGACGCCGGTACTTGATGTCCTGGATTGTCTTCAATAGACTCTCGCTATGATCCACCCGAACACCATTGTGGCAATGGCCCTCTTGGAGGCGATCGTTATGATGGTGGGGATCCCTGCCATTACCGCCGTAATCGCATATGCTGCGTGGAAGGGATTACCCAAAAACTTCAGCCGGGAAATGTACTGGACGGCATTTGTCTCGGCTGGCGTCCCGGCGGTTTTCCTACTAATCGTCGCCCAACGAACCGACCTTGAAGGCTTGCGGCATGTTTTCATCCACTATACATGCGCATTTTCTGGTCTGCTGCTTCTTGGCGTCGCCTCCGGCTGCTGCGTTTCCGTGCTTGCATACCGCGGCCGGACATTTTCCCGCCTCTCGCAACCGAAAGACTGAGATTTCGCAAACGGCGCAGATTCGTTATCGCGTCGCTACGCCTTTTGGGCCTGGCGGCGGAGGAACGTTGGCACATCGAGATCGTCGGACGGCATTTCCGGCAACACGTCGCTGACGTTGCGCGAGACCTGCTGCACCACGTTCGTCTGCGGCGGAGCGACGGTCGCTTCGCGTCCCGATTTCCACGTCTTCGGCAGATACGACGGCCGCGTATTCGCCTTCTTGCCCGCCACCTCGCGGAAACCCGCGGCGATCACCGTGATCTTCACCGATTCCTTCATCGCGTCGTCCTGCACCGCACCGAAAATGATGTTCGCGTTCTCGTGGGCGGCTTTCTGGATGATGGACGAAGCCTCGTGAATTTCATGCAGCGACAGGCTGGACGATCCCGTCACATTGATCAGAATTCCCTGCGCGCCATTGATGCAGTTGTCCTCGAGCAGCGGGCTATTGATGGCGCGGTTTGCCGCGTCAATCGCGCGGTTCGATCCCGACGCGACCGCCGTGCCCATCACCGCGTAGCCCTGGCCGGACATGATCGTTTTCACGTCCGCGAAATCGCGATTGATGATTCCGGGAATCGTGATGATGTCGGAAATTCCCTGCACGGCCTGCCGCAGGATGTCGTCCGCGATTCGAAACGCCTCGAAGAAGCTCGTGCCCTGCTCGACGCATTCCATCAGCCGCTCGTTCGGGATCACGATCACGGTGTCCACGCAGCCGACAAGCTCGTTCAGCGCCTGCTCCGCCTGCTGCATGCGCCGCTTGCCTTCGAATGCGAACGGCTTCGTCACCACGGCGACGGTCAAAGCGCCGAGTTCGCTCGCCAGATTCGCAACCACGGGCGCCGCGCCGCTGCCGGTGCCACCGCCGAGCCCGGCCGTGACAAACACCATGTCCGCGCCGTCAAGCGCCTCGAGAATTTTCTCCGTGTCCTCGAGCGCGGCCTTGCGACCGACCTCGGGGTTCGCGCCAGCGCCCAGCCCTTTCGTCAGCTTCGCGCCCAGCTGCAGCTTCACTGGAGCCTGCGAAAGCTTCAGCGCCTGCAGATCAGTATTGGCGGCGATGAATTCGACGCCCTCGACCTTCGCGCGGATCATGCGGTTGACGGCGTTCGACCCGCCGCCTCCCACGCCGATCACTTTGATCCGGGCGCCGTCCTGCGCCTCTTCACTGAATGAAACTCGGATGCTCGGTTCTTTCGGTGCCATGCGTCCTCCCCCAGTCTTGAACTGTGTTACTTCCTGCAAATTTCCGTTACGCTAAAGCGCCACGCCCCCGTGACACTCCCTGCGTCACGCCCCTGCAAACATGCTCTTCAACTTGCCCATGAAACCCGCGGGACGAGCTCCGGCGAAGCGCCGCGTGCGCGCTCCGTAAAGAACCAATCCCACAGCGGTTGAATACTCGGGCCGGGAAACCTCTTCGCTCATCTCCGCAAGGCCTCGCGGTACAGCGGTGCGCACCGGCAGGTTGAACACCTTCTCCGCCAGTTCCGGCAATCCGCGAAGCTGCGATCCGCCGCCGGTGAGAATAATTCCCGCGGAGATCTGCGAGTCAACACCGCCGCGGCGGAGTTCGTCGCGGATGAGCATCAGCAATTCCTGTGCGCGCGGTCCCACGATGTCGGCCAGCATCCGCGCGAAGACGGTTCGCGGCGGGCGGTCGCCCACGCTTGCAATCTCGATGGGAAAGTCCTCGGTCAGGTGTTCACGGAATGCCTGCGCGTGCTCGCGCTTGATCTTTTCCGCTTCTGGTATCGGAGTCCGGAGTCCCACGGCCAGATCGTTCGTAAAATGATCACCGCCGACCGGGACCGCCGCCGTGTGCCGCACCACTCCACCCGTGTACGCGATCAGCTCGGTCGTTCCGCCGCCGATATCGAGCAGGCACGCACCCAGCTCGCGCTCGTCCTGCGTGAGGCATGCCTCGGCCGCGGCGAATGGCTCGAGCACCGTATCGTCCACGCGCACGCCTGCGCGATTCACCGCCGTCACGATATTCTGCGTGGCCGTGCCGGACGCCGTCACGATATGCACGTTGGCCTCAAGCCGCTGGCCGACCATTCCAATTGCGTCGCGGATGTTGTCCTGATGGTCGAGCGAAAATTCCTGCGGCAATACGTGCAGGACCTCGCGGTCTTCCGGCAGAGTGACCCCGCGCGCCGCCTCAATCGCCCGGCGGACGTCGTCTCGCTGCACGTCTCGCGGCTTCGCGCCCACCGTAATGCCGCCGCGGCTGTTGACGCCGCGCACGTGGCCGCCCGCGACGCCAATCATTGCCGACTCCACAGGCACACCGACAATCGTCTCCGCTTCCTCTACCGCGCGGCGAATCGAGCTGACCGCGAGATCGAGATTCACGATCTGGCCCTTCCGCCATCCCTTGGACTCGGCCGCTCCCAGCGCCGCGAATTTCACGCCGCCCTCATCATCCATTTCTCCGATCAGCGCGCACGTTTTCGTGCTGCCAATATCGAGCGCCACAATATGCCGTTCTTTCTTCGTCAAGCCCGCTCCTCGTACCGCGACCGCTTCATGATTTCGAAACTATAATCTCGACTTCTTCGTCGCTCGCGCGACAGCCGCTTTCGGCGGGCGCTGCTGCGCCACGGCAGTCCTGTCCTGGTTCACCACTGCCTCGCCGCTGAATCGCAGATCAACCGACTCGACAGGTCCTGCCTTCGCGCGCCACTGCCCGATGTCCTCGACGAGAGTCTGATACTTGCCCGCGAAATCGCTGTCGCCGAAATGTACCAGCACCGGCGCATCCGTCTGGCTCCCTGACGCGTTGGTTCCGAGGCCTGTTAGCGTGGCGCGAACGTCATGATCGTCCGCCAGATCCACTTCGCTCACCTGATCGAGCGCGCCGGCGTGCGCCGACTCAATCTGCTGCGCAAAGCCCGAGAAAAGCTGCATCCGCTTCTCGCGGTCTTCAAGCGCCGTGTCGCTGCCGATTCCAGTTACGACCGGAAAATGAAAATTGCCCTCGATGGGGCGTTCCAGGATTACGCCGTGCACATCCACCAGGGCCATATCGTTCGCTTCGCGCACGAAGGCAACCGGGGTCCGCTCGGTGATTTCGACTTCGATCCGGTTCGGCAGCGCGCGCCGCACCGTCGCCTGCTCGATCCAGGGAAGCGCTTCGATCTGCCGACGCCGCTCGTCAATTGGTATGCGCAGGACGCTCTTGCCGCGGTCGGCCGCGAAAATCTCAAGCACTCTCGCAGGTGTGACGTAGTGGTTCCCGGTAAGAGCAACCTGTTCGGGATGAATCAGCGCCATTTCCGGAGAAGCCAGCAGAAAATGTCCCAGCTCGTAGGCGGCCGCGGAGCCTGCTGTGCCAGCGACAATCCACACAGCCACGCGTAGATACGTGCTCCACGCCTTCCGGCCGAATTTTCTCCGCTTGATCTCCAGCGGCTTCTGCCGCCGCAGATACTTTGGCTCCTCGTCCGCCAGAATTTCCTGCGGATAGGCGTCCGCGTCCATGGCCTTTAGTTTCGCCAGACAATCACCTCGTTCTCAAGTTCCATTCCATACGCGCTCCGCACGCGCTCGCGCACGTCGTCAATCAATTTCAGCATGTCCGAGCAGCTCGCGTGCCCTGCATTCACAAAAAAGTTTGCGTGCCGGTCGCTGACCATCGCATCTCCCACGCGGTGGCCCTTCAGGCCCAGCTCGTCAATCATCCGACCCGCCGATCCGCCCGCGGGATTCTTGAAAATGCAGCCGGCGCTCTTTTGATTCAGCGGCTGGCTCGCCCTGCGCTTCTCGTTGCACACTTTAATGCCCGCGATAATTTCCTTGTACGGCTTCGCCGGCAATTCCAGCTTCACGCGCAGCATCAGGTCATCGGGCGCGAACGACGTGTGCCGGTAGTCGAACCGGATATCGCTGCCGCGCAGCGTTTCGATCTGGCCTGAAGCGGCGCGATAGAGCTCCACTTCGCGAACGTGCGGTCCAATCTGCGTCCCGTAAGCGCCGGCGTTCATCCGAAGCGCGCCGCCAACGCTCCCGGGCACGCCGATCAGGCCTTCCATGCCGCCCAGGTCGTGCTTCGCGCAGAACGTCACCATGCCTCCCAGATCGGCCGACGCATCCACATACGCCGCGTTGCCTTCCACCCGCATCCCCGGCTTCACCGTGGGCAAATGCAGCACCACCCAGGGCAGTTCGCCATCCACGATCAGCACATTTGTGCCGCCTCCCAGAAAGCGGTGCGGAACATGCTCGTTCGCGAGCAGCCCCATCACTTCCGGAATCGCTTCGTAGCGGCCGAGCAGAATCTCGTCCGTCGTGCCGCCGATTCCGAGCGATGTTTCCTCCGTCAGCGAAACGCCCTGACGCAACTCAACTCCCAGCTCTTTCAATCGCGCCGCCGCCTTGTCGCTAATCCGCATGGCGCGTTGTCGTAACCCTCGCATCGAGCAGCATGGCAAGTTCCTCGGTCACGCGGCCCACGCTGCCTGCGCCAATCGTCATCACGGCATCTCCCGCGCGCGACTCGCGCAGCATGTATTCGATGCCGCCCTGCAAGGTGCTTGAGTAAACGACGTTCTTGTGCCCCGCCGAGCTGATCGCTTCTGAGAGGCGCTCACCGGTAATGCCGTCAATCGGCGCCTCGCCGGCCGCGTAAATGTCAGTGATCACCACGATGTCCGCTTGATTGAACGAGCTTTGAAAATCTTCCCAAAGATGCTGCGTGCGCGAATAGCGGTGCGGTTGGAAAAGCACCAGCAGGCGCTTGAATCCGCAGCCGCGCGCCGCTTCGAGCGTGGCGCGAATCTCAGCCGGGTGATGCCCGTAATCGTCAATCAGCGTCACACCGGAGAACTGGCCTTTGATCTCAAACCTCCGCGCGACTCCTGAGAATGACGCGAGCCCCTCGCGAATCAAATCCGCTGGAACATTGAGAACCAAGCCAACGGCCGCAGCCGCGGCGGCATTGCGCACATTGTGAATTCCCGGCGGCGCGGGCAGATTGAACACGCCCAGGTCTTCCCCGTGATATTTCAAGCCAAATTCGCTGGAAAGACCGTTCAGCTTCACGTCTCCGATGATCAGATCGGCCTGACTCGACATACCGTAGGTCACTACGGGCCGATTCACGCGCGGCAGAATGGCCTGCACGTTCGGGTCGTCCATGCAGAGCACGACGGAGCCGTCAAACGGGACGCGATTCGTGAATTGGAGAAACGTCTCCTGAATCTCTTCGAGCGAGGCGTATTGACCGATGTGCTCACGGTCGATTGTGGTGACGACGGCGATCACCGGCGCAAGCAACAAGAACGAGCGGTCGCTCTCGTCCGCCTCTACAACCATGTACTCGCCCTGGCCCACGCGCGCATTAGATCCAGCGTGGTTCACGCGCCCGCCGACCACAAATGTCGGGTCAAGCCCGGCAGCGCCAAGCACCGAAGCGACCATCGAAGTCGTGGTCGTTTTTCCGTGCGCGCCGGCAACCGCAATGCCGTACTTCAATCGCATCAGCTCCGCAAGCATCTCCGCTCGCGGTATAACGGGAATTTTCAGGCGATGCGCTTCCGCAATTTCGACGTTTTCGGGCGCCACCGCGGACGAAACGACTACCACGTGCGCGCCGTGCACATTTTCCGCCTGATGTCCTTCTTGAATCGTCGCGCCAAGATTGCGCAACCGTTCGGTGATGGACGTCGCTTTCAAGTCCGAACCCGAAACCGCATAACCGCTCGATAGCAGCACCTCGGCGATGCCGCTCATGCCACTTCCGCCGATGCCCACCAGATGAATGCGCTGAAAGGTGCGGAGTGTGACGCTCATCGCCGCACCACTCCTTCGATCAGGTCCACAATGTCCTCGACCGCGCGCGGGCGAGCGAGCGATCGCGCGCAAGCTTCCATCTCTTGAATTCTCCGGGGCTGGTCCAGGAGGGAAAAAATCTCGGTCGTCAATCGTTCGGGTGTCAGTTCATCCTGCGGGAGCAGCCGGGAGGCGCCCGCGCTTTGCATTACCTGCGCGTTGCGGGTCTGATGTGCGTCAGTCGAAGCCCCAAAGGGGATAAAGATGGCGGCGCGTCCGGAGGCCGATACCTCCGCGACAGTAATGGCGCCCGACCTGCAAACAATCAGGTCGGCCTGAGCAAACCTCTCCGCCATATTTTCGATGAAGGAGACGACCTCCGCGTTGAATTGGCGTCGCGCATAAGCCACGCGAACCGCATTATAGTCGCGTTCGCCGGTTTGATGCACGATGAAAAGCTCATTTTTTCTGGCCGCCAGCCGGTCGAGTGAGTCAATCACGACCCGGTTGATCGGCAACGCGCCGCGGCTGCCTCCGGTGATCAGCAATTGGAACGGCGCGCGATGCTCTTTCGGCGGCACCGCGAAGAATTCCTTGCGTACCGGACAGCCGGTCACCACCGCTTTGCGGCCAAATCGCGCCGCGGTTTCCTTGCTCGCCACCGCGATGCGAGTCGCAAGTCCGGCGAGCACTCGATTCGTGAAGCCCGGTTCCACATTGGGTTCGAAAACGACGGCCGGGATCCGGTGCATCACGGCGAGCAGCATCATTGGACCGGATGCATAGCCTCCAACACCGAATGCAGCGCCAAATCTGTGACGGTGAACAATTTTCTCGGAGTCCCACAGCCCCGCCGGAAGCATCGCGGCGTTGCGCAGAAACTTGGCGCCGCTAATCCCCTTCAGGCCGGCGACGCGAATCGTCTCCAGCGGCAGCCCCGCCTGCGGCACAAGCCGCGATTCCATCCCGCGCTCGGTTCCCACAAACACGACGCTTCGCTCTCCTCGCCGCATCCATTCCCGCGCGACGGCCAGCGCCGGGAATACGTGCCCGCCGGTGCCGCCGCCCGTGATCAGCAGACTATTTGCATCCGCGCTCACGTCTCGTCCGCGTGCTGACTGATGTTCAACAGCACTCCGGTTGCCAGCAGCATTCCAAGCAGGCTCGAACCTCCGTAGCTGATGAACGGCAGCGTAATGCCTTTCGTCGGCAGCAGGCCGAGCGTCACGCTCAGGTTGATAAGCGCCTGGCCCATCACCATCGACGTGATGCCAATACCCAGAAACTTGCCGAATGCGTCCGGGGCTTTCATCGCGGCCACAAATCCGCGCCAGCCGTACACCGCGAACAGCGCCAGGACGATTGCCGCGCCGATAAAGCCCGCTTCCTCGCAGATCACTGAAAAAATGAAATCGGTGTGCGCTTCAGGCAGAAAGAACAATTTCTGGCGGCTTTCCATCAGCCCCACGCCCGTGAATCCGCCGGAACCCACGGCGATCAGCGATTGCGCCAGTTGAAAACCGTGTCCCTGCGGGTCGGCGCCCGGGGACAAAAACGCCTTCAGGCGCTCGAGGCGATACGGCGTGCTGGCAATGGCGAGATAAATCAGGGGCAACGCCGCGATCGCGGCCCCCACGATGTATTTGTACGAGAGTCCTGCGATGAACAGCATCACCGCGGCGATAAAGAAAATCATGCAGGCCGTGCCCATGTCAGGCTCTTTGTAAACCAGCGCCACCATCAGGAGCACCGCCCCGCCGGCCGGCAGCAGCGTGTGCGTGACGTTGTTGATTCCCGCGCCGCGCGGTTCGCGCCTGCTTTCCAGGAACCACGCGAGAAACACAATCATCACCAGCTTCGCGATCTCCGAGGGCTGCAGGCTCAGCGGGCCAAGGCGAATCCAGCGATGCGTGGCATGCGAGCGGTCTAGAAAAAACACCGCGAGCAGCAGAACCAGCGTTAACGAAAGCGCTGTGAAAATCACGCGTGGCTGTCGCAGCTTGTGGTAGTCGGTATTCATCAGCCAGAACATCCCTGCAATCCCGAGCGCAACCCAAACCAGCTGCCGCAGCAGGAAAAAGTAGGCGTTTCCGTGCCATTCGCGCGACGTCATGGCCGAGGCGCTGAAAACCATTACGGCGCCGATCAGGCACAGCGCCAGCGTCACGCCAAATAGTTGCCGATCGTGCTGCAAGGTCCGAGGCATCGTCTATCCTTTGTGGGCCGCTGCAGGCGCGGCCGAACCATTTCCAAGCTTGGCGACCAACTTTTTGAATTCGCGGCCGCGATGCTCGTAGTTTTCGAACTGGTCGAAGCTGGAGCACGCTGGAGCAAGCAACACGACGTCGCCCGGCCGCGCTCGGTCCGCTGCCAAATCGATGGCGCGTTCGAGCGTGCCCGCATGCACGCACGAGACAGCGTCGCCCAAATCCGCGGCAATCTTTTCCGCGGCCTCGCCGATCAGTAACGTGACCCGTGCGCGGGCACGAAGCGCATCGCGCAGCGGCGTATACGGGCTGCCCTTGTCCTTGCCACCCAGAATGACGATCAGCGGGCCCGGAAATGCTTCGATTGCCTTGAGTGCGGCGTCCACATTCGTGGCCTTTGAATCGTTGTAGTATTTGACCCCGCCGATCTCAGCGGCGAATTCGAGCCTGTGTTCGACTCCGCGAAACGTCTTCACTCCGGTCGCGATGGCCGCGGGCTCCGCCCCCGCCAGATACGCCGCAGCGCAAGCCGCGAGCACGTTTTCAACGTTGTGCTCTCCGCGCAGCGGAATTTCGCTTCGCCGTCCCACCACGATCTCCGCGCCCTCAGTCCGGAAGATAATCTGATCGTCTCGCAGGAACGCACCTTCAGCCACGCGCTTCTGCCGGCTGAACCAGAACACGTGCGAGTGCGACGGCATCCGCTTCGTCACCTCGGGATCGTCCGCATTCAAAATTGCGAAATCGCGTTCCACCTGATTTTCGAACAGGCGCATCTTCGCGCTCGCGTATTCGTCAAACGACGCGTGGCGATCCAGATGATCGGGCGTCAGATTCAGAAGCACACCGATCTCCGGGCGAAACGCCTCGATTGTCTCCAGTTGAAAGCTGCTGATTTCCGCTACGGTCACAGTCGAATCGGTTGACGATTCGACGAGCGAAATCAGCGGCGCCCCGATATTTCCGCCTACCAGCGTGTGCATACCAGAGGTCTCGAGAATGTGTGCCACCAGCGACGTCGTTGTCGTTTTCCCGTTCGAGCCAGTGATGGCCACAACCTTGCCACGCAGAAAACGCCATGCGAGCTCGATCTCGCCCCACACCGGAATTCCTCCGACGTGCGCGAGCACCAGCGGCGGCAGATTTACCGGCACGCCGGGGCTGACCACGATCAGATCCTGCTCGAAGAACGCGGACGTTGGATGTCCGCCAAGCGCCAGCTTCACGCCAGCCGCGCGCAGCCGCGCCGCAGTTTCACCCAGCGCGCTCTCCGGCTTTTCGTCAGTCGCCGTCACCGCAGAGCCGTAGCCCGCAGCAAATAGAGACGCGGCCACACCGGTGCGCGCGAGCCCCACCACCAGCACGCGCTTGCCCGCAAGATCGAATCCCGGTCTCAACTCACCTCACCTCAATTTCAAAGTCGTCAGCGAAAACAGCGCGAACACGAGCGCCAAAATCCAGAATCGCACGATGATCTTCGACTCGCTCCACCCCATCAGCTCGAAATGATGGTGCAGCGGCGCCATGCGAAACACTCGTTTCCCGGTCAGCTTGAACGAGCCGACCTGAATGATCACCGAGAGCAGTTCCAGGATGAAAATTCCGCCGATCGAAAGCATCAGAATTTCCTGCTTCAGGATCACCGCGATCGTCCCAATTGCCCCACCGAGCGCCAGCGAACCCACGTCGCCCATGAACATTTCCGCGGGATGCGCGTTGTACCAGAGAAATCCGAGCGAAGCGCCGGCGAGCGAGCCGCAAAATATCGTCAGCTCGGCAGCGTCGGGAATCCTTTGAATCTCCAGATATTGGGCGAATCGCGCATTGCTGGAAAGATACGTGATCATCGTCAGCGCCACCGAAGAGATCAGCACGCAACCGATCGCCAGCCCATCGAGCCCGTCGGTCAAATTCACGCCGTTCGAGAGGCCCGCGATCACGAGCACTAGAAAAAGCACGAAGGGCACGAACGCGAGCGCCCAGGTGAACTTGTGGTTGAGCAGCGAATCAATCACCAAATCCGGATGCAGCCGCTTCATGAACGGCACGCTCAGCTGCGTCGAATACTTGCCTTTTGCCTCCAACCCAATGAGCACCGCGCCGACGAACGCGCACGTCAGCACCTGCAGCGCGAATTTCCCTCCTGCGGTCAGCCCCTTGTTGTGCTTCCGCACCACTTTGCTGTAGTCGTCGATAAACCCGATCGTTCCAAACGCCAACGTGGCAGCCAGCGCAAGCACTACGTAGGTGTTCCGCAGGTCAGCCCACAGCAGCGTAGGAATCACGATCGCCGCGACGATCAGCACGCCGCCCATCGTCGGCGTTCCCGCCTTCGCTTGATGTCCCTTTGGGCCTTCCTCGCGAATGTATTGCTTCACCTGCAGCGCGCGCAGCCGATCAATCATCCACGGCCCCAACAGCAGCGACAGGACGAGCGCTGTGAGGCTCGCCACCGCCGTCCGCACCGTGATGTATCTAAACACGTTCAGCGCGCTGAAATGCCGGCGGAGCGCGAAGAAGAAGAGGTAGTAGAGCATTTCAGCCGCGTCCCTTTCGGCCTGCTGCCAGCGTCTCCGGCAGTGGTTTTGCGCCGGCGCGGCGGTGCCGCGCGTCCATCGCCTCCAGAATTCTCTCCATCCGCACGCCGCGCGAACCCTTCAGCAGCAGCAGGTCGCCCTGCACGATAAACTGCTCCAGAAATTTCGCCGCCTCCTGCGAATTCTCGAAGAAAACCGCCCGCTCCCGCGGATGCCCGGCCTTGACCGCGGCATCCACAAAATCAGCCGCGTAGCCTTGCACGCCGAATATCCAATCAATCTGGCCCAACCCGGCCGCCGCGCGGCCACATTCGCGGTGCAATTCCTCCGAGGAATCACCCAACTCCAGCATTTCGCCAGCGGCCACAATTCGCCGCTTGTATCCCGGCGTTGCCGCGAGAAGTTGCGTGAGCGCGCCCAGCGCCGTGGGACTCGAGTTGTATGTGTCGTTGATCACAGTAAAACCGTCTTCGAAGCGCACGACCTCGCCGCGTTTGTCGGCAGGCGTAAGCAAAGGGAAAACCCGCTTCGCTTCCTCCGCGCCGATGCCCCAGACGCTCGCGGCCGCCAGCGCCGCCAGTGCATTCATCACGTTGTGCCGTCCGATCAGCGGCAGCTGCAGCCGCGCGCGACCAGCGGACGATACAAAATCGAACGCCGATCCTTCGATGCCATGCTCTTCAATCGCTTCCGCGCGAAACTCGGCCTGCGCGCCTGTCCCAAACCGAATCACAGGTCCTCGCGCGACTTCCGCAAACTTCGTGACCCGCTCGTCGTCCGCGTTCAACACAGCCGTCGCGCTCGGCCACGCCAAATTCTCGATCAGCTCGCGCTCCGCCAGCGCGATCTCCTCGACCGACGAAAAAAACTCCAGATGCTCGACGGCCACTCGCGTGACCACGCCAACTTCCGGCGACGCAATCTGTGCGAGCCGCGCCAGTTCGCCTCGGTGCGACATTCCCAGTTCCACCACAGCTGCGCCGTGCTCCTCGTCAATATTCAGCAGCGTCAGCGGCAGCCCATACTCGTTGTTCAAATTCCCCAGCGTTTTCAGCACGCGGAACCGGGCGCCCAGAAGCGCGGCCAGAATCTCTTTTGTGGTCGTCTTCCCCACGGATCCGGCGACCGCCCCAATGATTCGCCCCGGCTTTCCCTGCCGCCATATCTCGCACGCCCGGGAGGCCAGTCGCTGCAAAGCCTCGAGCGGGTCGTCCACGGCGAAGAGCTTTGCCTGGACTTCGCCGGTGTACTCTCTGAATCTTTCCCGCGCCACGACCCCAGCCGTAGCTCCGCGGTCCAGTGCCCCGCCAACAAAACCGTGTCCATCGTGACGCGGTCCGCGTATGGCGATGAACAGTTCTCCAGGCTGCACTGTTCGCGAGTCAATCGAGACGCCGGCCACCCCAGCCAAGGGGTCGAGCCCCGAGGGGCGTGCGACACCCAATGCATCGGCCAATTGATCCGCGGTCCACCGCATCGCATCTCCAGGGGGCTTGGCGTCGCTGCCCTCGCTATTTGCCCGCTGACCTCTTCGTATAGCCTTTGCGGCGCAGAATCGCGCGCGCCCGCTCGCGGTCATCGAACTCGATCGTCCCGTCCCGCAGGACCTGGTACGTTTCGTGCCCTTTGCCCGCCAACAGCACCACGTCTCCTGGCCGGGCCTCTTCGAGGGCCATGGCTAGCGCCTGCTCGCGGTCCGGCTCGACTCGGTACTTCGCATTCACTTTCTGCAATCCCACGACCACGTCGTTGATGATCCGCAGCGGGTCCTCGCTTCGCGGGTTGTCGCTCGTTAGCACGACCATGTCGCTCAGCGATCCCGCCGCCTCACCCATCAACGGACGCTTGGTGCGGTCGCGTTCTCCGCCCGCGCCAAACACCGTGATGATTCGCGCCGATGGCCCCAGCTCCCGGGCTGTCGTGATCAGGTTGCGCAGCGCGTCGTCCGTGTGCGCATAGTCCACGAGCACGAGGAACGGCTGCCCCTCGTCAATCCGCTGAAATCGCCCCGGAACAAGCTCGAGCTTCGCGATGCCCTCTTCGATTTTTGCCTTCGGAATGTCGAGCGCGATTCCCGCTCCGATGGCCGCGAGAATGTTGTAGACGTTGATTCGGCCCACGAACGGCGAGCGCACCTCGATACTTCCGGCCGGCGTCTGCGCCGTGAATTCCAGGCCGTGAAAACCGAGTCCGAATTTCCTGGCGCTCAGATCGGCTGTGCCTTTCAGGCCATAGGTGAGTGTGCGCCGTGCTAAACCCGCCAGCTGCGGAGCGTAGAGATCGTCCGCATTGATTACAGCGACTCCTGGCGCTCCAGCGCCAGTGCCTTCAAATAGCAAGCGTTTGGCTGCAAAATAATCCTCGAACGTTTTGTGGTAGTCGAGATGATCGCGCGTCAAATTCGTGAAGATCGCGACCGCGAATTGGCATCCCCACAGGCGCTCCATCGCCAGCGCGTGCGAGCTGGCTTCCAGCACAGCGTGCGTGCCCCTGGCGTCGCGGATCTCGGCGAACATCTGCTGCAAGTCGAGCGACTCTGGAGTCGTGTTCACGGCCGCGCGGCTGCCCTTCGGCGTGCGATATCCCGTCGTGCCGATCAAACCCGTCGTATGCCCCGCCGCGCGCAGGATCGAGTCCGCCAGAAACGCCGTGGTCGTTTTCCCGTTCGTTCCGGTCACACCCACCAACTGCAGCGCGTCGGCAGGATGCCCGTAAAAATTTGCTGCCGCTTGCGCAAGCCCGCGCCTCGCCGAACCCGGCAGCAGTTCCACGAGCGTGGCGCCTGCGGATGTCAATCGGTTGGCATCTTCGCTCGCCACAGCCACAGCCCCGCGCACCAGGGCGTCATCGACAAACTTGCTGCCTTCCAATTTCTCGCCGCGCAACGCGAAGAAAATCCCGCCGGGCGTAACCCTGCGGCTATCGCAAGCGACCGAATGAATTTCTATATTCGCAGGTCCGCTGATCTTTCCGATCTCGGCTCCCGCCAATAGGGCCTCGAGTTTCATGCTGCCGTTTCCCTGTCTCTCGCTCGGCTTGTCATCGCTCAAGCTGCGATCGTGCTTTGCGATCAGGCTCAATTCCCGTCACCCGGCGCCGACACAGGCACCACCGCTCCCGGATGCCCGAACCGCACCGTCACTCGGCTGCCACGAACCACCTGCGCCCCGGCTGCTGGAAACTGCTCCAGTGCAACTCCGCTGCCGATCAATGACGGCATCAGCCCCAACCGCGAACATTCCTCGGTCACGCCACGAACCGTCTGGCCCGCCAGGCTCGGTACGACAATTGCACTTTCATCTCCAGACGCAACTGTCGGCTGCACTGACGCAGAATTCGGAAGCTTCGTCTTCGCCACTGCCGCTTCAAAACGCGCCTGCGCTGCATCTGCGGCATCATCCGACCGCAAATCTCGCCGAGGCGTCATCTGCAAGTTCTTGGCAGTTTCGATATCCGATGGCGCCGGAACATCATGCGGCTCGTCGCGATACGCCAGCACCTGTTCCGCGATCCGCTTGAACACAGGACCGCCCACTTCTCCGCCATGATGCGGCCCCACCGGCGAATCAAGGACCACAAGTATCGAAATCACCGGATTGTTCACTGGCGCGAAACCAACGAATGATGAGTTGTACTGCGTCACAGAGTAGCGGCCCGTTGCCGGATCGATTTTCTGCGCCGTGCCCGATTTTCCAGCTGCTGTATAGCCATCCAGGCGCGCGGGCTTGCCCGTTCCCTCGAGAACCACGCCCTCCATCATTTCGCGAATCGTCGCCGCGGTCCTGCCATCCGTCGCTTGCTGCGGCGCGGGCGTAGGACGAAGCGCTCCAGGTTCGCCGCCGTCAATCTCGCGCACGATATGCGGCCGGTAAAGCGTCCCGCCATTCGCCACAGCGGAAATCGCCGACAAAATCTGAATGGGTGTGACGCTCACTTCCTGTCCCATGGCAAGCGAACCGATGGAGCTCGCGGACCAGTTCTCCAGCGGCCGCAGCAACCCGCGATTTTCCCCCGGCAGCTCAATCCCTGTGGGCTGTCCGATTCCGAACGCGCGAATCGCATCGTAAAATCGCGGCGCGCCGAGCCGCAGTGCAACCTTGATCGCGCCTACATCACTCGAATGCTCCAGAATCTCGCGCACGCTCAGCACGCCGAATTTCTTCCAGTCGTGAATCAGCCGTCCCGAAACCATAATCTGGCCCATCTGGCAGTCCACAAGATCGTTGGGTGTCTCCACTCCGTTTTCGATCGCGCCCGTGAGCGTAAGCACCTTAAACGTTGATCCCGGCTCGTAAGCGGACGCGACCGCGCGATCAATGCGCGCTTCCGCGGGATAGCGGCCCGCGTCGTTGGGATCGAACACCGGCCAGTTGGCAACCGCCAGCAGTTCGCCCGAATTCGGATCCTGTACGACCACCGTGCCGGCCCTCGCGTGCGTCTCCGCAATCGCGCGCCCGAGCTCTTTTTCCGCGATGTACTGGATCGTTTCGTCAATTGTCAGCGTGACGCTCGCGCCCGGATCGGCCGCCGATTCCGTGCGGTCGTACCAGCGACGATGTCCATCCGCCATCACCATCATTTTCCCGGGACGTCCGCGGATCTGCTTGTCGAGTGAGTATTCGATTCCGCCGATTCCCTTCTCGTCCACGTCCACGTACCCGAGCACCGATGCTGCAAGCTCCCGCTGCGGATACACGCGCCGATTTTCTTTCTGGAAGAACACGCCCTTCAAATTCATGTCCGTGATTCGCTGGACGGTTTCCGGCGAAAGCTTTCGGGCCAGCCGCACGGGAGTTCTTGCTTCGCGTATTTTGTCTTCGAGGTCTTCGGCGGGCACCGCGAGAACCCGCGAAAGCAGCCGCGACACCATTTCAACGTCGGTGATCTCCGCTGGATCGCCGAAAACGGAATCCATCGGCAGACTCACGGCGAGCTCGTGTCCCTTGCGGTCGTAGATCGTGCCGCGCATCGGGCTGATCTCGAAAATTCTTTGCTGTTGACGCTGTGCTTTTGCGAGGTATTCGCTGTAGGAATAAAGTTGGAGGTAACTCAGCCGGCCGATGACCACCGCCATCCAAGCCATCGCCAGGACCCAGACGACCAGCCAGCGGAGACGTGGATTGCGCTGCTCCATGGACTCCGGCCTACCCTGTCGGAAACGTGCTCCTGCGGCGATCGCGTCCGATCTGCCGGAAATGGCTCGCCGCAGCGGGCCGAAAACTCATGCCAATTTCAATTGAGGCTGAAATCAGGGCCGGGATGACTGCGCAATCGCTCGCGCCTGCGCCACGACGCCGTCATTCGACTCGTCAACAGGAGCCACCTGCCCGGGCACGGGAACAGTCAAGCCCAGCTGGTTTCGCGCAATTGCATCCACCCGCATCGGTGAACGCAACGTCGCAACTTCCAGATGCAGTTGCTGATTTAGCTCCGTGGCCTGCGCGCGATCGCTATCCAGCTGCTCGATCTGATAGCGGATCTGAATGCACTCGAAATGCTGCCACGCATAGGACAGCAGGCACGCCGCCATCGCCGCGCCCACTGCCACGCGCCGCCAGAAATCTTTCACTTGCGCCGGATGTGTCGGTCGCGCGAGCCTCGAATTATCAATTTGCTTTACCGTGTAGTATTCGGTGAAATTTTCCATCATTGCCAACTCCCAGCCGCTCGCCCTTCCGCAGGCTCGATCTTTTCCGCCACGCGCATTTTCGCGCTGCGCGCTCGCGGGTTGTTTCTGATTTCTTCCTCGCCGGGTTGGATCACTTTCCGGGTCAGCACGCGGAAACTCCCGTCGCGCGCCAGGCGCTGAAACGCCTGCTTCACTGGACGATCTTCCAGCGAGTGATAGCTGAGGACGATCCAACGTCCTCCAATAGATAAAGTGGCAGGGGTCCGCGAAAGAAACTGCTCGAGTTCCTCCTCTTCTCGATTCACCGCATTCCGCAGCGCCAGAAACGTTTTTGTCGCGGGCTGCAGTTTCTGCCTTCCCCTTGCTTTACGAGCCCCTGCCACAACCGTTGCCAGGTGTTCGGTGTCGCGAATGGGCCGCGACCTCACAATTGCCCTGGCGATTCTGCGTGAATCCCTCTCCTCCGCCTTCTGATAGAGGAGGTCGGCCAGCTCTTTCTCCGACCACTGATTCACAATTTCGTCCGCCGTCATCGGCGTATCGGGGTTCATCCTCATGTCCAGAGGCGCGGCCCAGCGGAACGAAAATCCGCGTTCAGGGCTGTCCAGCTCCAGACTCGAAATCCCCAGGTCGGCGATCACTCCATCCAGCAGAGGCAGCTTCAAGTCCCCCACTATTTCGCCGATCTTTGAAAACTCTGCGTGCACCAGAACCACCTTCTCTTCGTACGGCTTCAATCGTTCCCGCGCGATTTCAAGCGCCTTCGGGTCGCGATCGATCGCCACCACTCGTCCCGTCGTCAGCCGCCGGGCGATTTCGATCGCATGCCCCGCTGTGCCGGCCGTCGCGTCCACATAAGTCCCCTCGGGCCGTATGCGGAGCCACTCCACTACTTCCGCGGCCAGTACGGGCGTATGTAAAACGCTCAAAACCTAAATGCCCAGGTCGTCCAGTGCCTTTTCGTCTTCCGCCGTGATCGGATTACGGTTCATTTGATCCAGGAACCGGGCGTGATTCCAAACCTCTAGATAGGTGAGGTGCCCCGAAACGTCCACCTCGCCTTTCATTTCCGCCGATTCCCGAAGTACAGGTGGAAGTAAAATGCGCCCCTGCCCGTCCACCTCTACGATCTGACCGTAATAGTTGGTTCGTGCCAGAAACTTCTGCTTGGCCTTGTTGTGAGAAGAAATCTTCGCGAGCTTCTTTTCCTTCTCTTCCCATACTTTCATTGGAAAGATCTGCGCGCGATCGCCCGCCGTGCTCGTCACGTAGAACTTGGTTCCTAGCTTGCGCAGCTGAACCAGAAAGTCCGCGGGAATTTTTACGCGTCCCTTCTCGTCCACCGTCGCTAGATAGTTGCCCCGCAGCATGTTTGCCCTTCAGAACTTCGCCCGGCGTGTTCGACCTTGGAATCACTCGCTCGTTGGCCTCAACCACCGCCCTACACTGTCTGCCACTCCCTGCCACTTCCTCCCACTTTGTGCCCCGATTGTAGTTTTGTTCTTCAGGTTGTCAAGCGGAATGTTTCAATTATGAGAAAGTATTTTCAAATCGAAGCGATTCGCGCGCGAGGCCCATTTCATCGGCTCAAAAGAGGAAAAACCACAAGCCCTAGTGGAACGATTCGCGCGCATCGCGAGCACTAGCGGTCGAAGCCGCGCAAAACGCGAAAATGTTTTGTAAGAGTTAACAATCCGGCGGACGAAATGTCTCGAATCGGTACGGTGATCAGAGCGGAAAAGCGAGTCGAAGGCTACTGCGGAGGCGGATTTCCCATCGAATTGAGGTCTCGCACGATGGATTGCTCGTCCGGACTCAGGTTTCCCCAGAACGCCGGGTTGTGCAGCGCTGCCTGCTGCTCCTCAGGAGACATAACCTGCAGCCGGCGCCAATGGTTGATTACGCGCTGGCGGCGCTGCGGCTGCATTTGCTCCAGCTTGGGCACGATATCGTTCTGAAAGTGTTCGCGCTGCTCTGGAGTCGCCTGCTCGAGCATGCGCTCGGTCGCGCGGATTCGCTCCTTCTGCTCGGGCGGCATGGCGTCCCATTTCTGGAGATTGTTGATGACCTGCTCTTTTCTCGCAGGAGGCAAATTCTGAAACGCCTGATTGTTCTGCATGAAGTGATCGCGGTCTTCCGGGGTCATGTCGCGCAGGTTCTCGACCCATTTCGGCGGGAGCCCCACCAGCCCTCGCTCGCCTGGCTGGCCTTTTCTCTGCTTCTGGGCCGCTTCACGTTGCGCCTGGCGCTCCGCCTGCCGTTCCCTAGCCCGCTCGCCGTTCTGGGCAGAGATGGGCTGCGCCGCAAGCCCCGCGAGAAGCGCGAGACACGTCCCGAGAATGATGTTGCGACACTTCACCTATTCGTCTCCGTCAGTCATTCGAGCTTGGATCGTCTTGCTGCGCCTTATCCGGTGGTGGCGCGGGCGTCGTGGACGATTCCGACAGCGCATCGAACTTGGTCAGCACATCGTAGTTCTCGAGCACGCCCAGATCCTTGATGGCGTCGAAATCCTGGTCGGTGGACGGATTTTCAGCAACGGAAGTCGGCGTTACGGGATGATTATTGTTCTGCGGCAATTTCGTCACCCATACGGTCAGTGCAACGAGCACCGCGGCTGAAAGGACAAAGCGCGCTTGCGGCGCGAACCACCCAAACCAGTTCCGGTGCGGCTCGGCAACCACGCGCTGCCGCACGCGCGCATCGAACCCGAACGACGGTTCAATCGCCGGCACTTCTTCCATCACCCTCCACAGCGCGCGAAACTCCTCGGCGCGCGTCTGACAAGCCGCGCAGCCCGCGAGGTGCTCTTCCACATCGCGACGCTCGGCGGGATTCGCTCGCTGCTCCAGATACGCGATCAATCCCTTTGAGATTTTTTCGCAATTCTTCATGATGGCCTTCCTTCCCCTCCACGTTGCGCAACGGACTGGGTCACGAGAGGAGCCAGTTGCACCCGCAGAGTCTCGTAAGCGCGAAATAGCAGCGACTTCAGCGCGCCTTCCGAGCAATCCAGAATTCCCGCAATTTCCACGTAATCCATCTCTTCATACTTATGCAGCAAAACCGCCGCGCGTTGCTTTTCCGGCAGCGACCAAATCGCGCGGCGAATCACATCCGCGCGATCGCGCTCGATCATATGCTCGTCTATGCGTTTTTCCCGCGCCGGTAATTCCATCGGAGCCGAATCCTCTCCGGCCACGGGCGCGTCGAGAGATACTCCCATTCTTTGGTGGCGATTGTCGCGGACCGAATTGAGCGCCAGATTCGTAGCAATCCGGAAGAGCCAGGTGGTGAACTTCGCGCTTGGGGTGTACTGTTTCCGCGCCCTGTAGACTCGCAAGAAAACTTCCTGCGCTAGATCCTCCGCCGTCGCCGTGTCGCGCACCATGCGGTTCAGGAAATTGACCAGCGGCGAGCGATACTTCTGCAATAGAAAGTCAAAGGACGCCTCGTCCCCTGCCTTCACGTCCAGCATCAGTTGGACGTCGCTTCGAGCCATGGCCTCCACAGTCTATCTAACACAAGCCCCACCATAAAGTTGCGCGTTCCCCCGGGGTTCCAATGCCAATACTGACCACGCCCCGGAGCGAAACGAAAAGATCGTATGTGGCTGCATCAACATGGCTTACATGGCGTGATTAACTTCGACTGGCCGCCAAACCGCCCAACCACTCAAAAGTGCCAAAACGCCAAACCCTAGGGTTGGCGTTTTGGCATTTTTGAGTTTGTCGGAGCTATACCTCTGTCTCTCTGTCCAAAGGGTCTGCACCTGTCGAGGTGACGAACGAACGTGCTTGGCGAACTCGCGCAATTGGGTGTCGCCCACAGTCTGCCAAGTGTTAGGCCTACACCCCGCCGGATCGGCGCGGGCGCGTTGTCGGTTCCGTCTTCAGGGGCGTCCTGCTAAACGTGAAGAAATGCCTTGAGCACAACCAAGATCGCGACGCCGAGAAAAACGAGCACGGCCATCCCGACTCCCGGCTCGCGGTTTACTTCCGGGATCAAGTCCGACGCGGCCACGTAAAGCGTAACGCCCGCTGAAAACGGCAGCGCATCCGCCACCGTGCTTCGCAGCACGAACATCAATGCCATGCCCGCGAGCGTGGCCCCTCCCAGAATCGCGGACGACGCGAACGCCGCCCCTCGGCTCTGTCCACTTGCCAACATCAGCGACGCCACCGTGAATCCTTCGGGAATCTTATGCAGGAAGATCGCCACAAAAATCACGCCGCCCAGCCAATTGGAGACCAGCAGACCCGAGGCAATCGCCACGCCATCGAAAAATGTGTGAATCACCAGCCCGAGTAGCGCCGCATAGCTTGCGTGCGAATGGGAAATTTCCTCGTGGTGCGTCTCTTCGCCAAAATGAAAATGCGGCGCCAGCGTATGCTCGAAGAAATGCACCAGAAAATAGCCTGCCAGGACGATCACAAACACCGCGTTGGTGCTGTTGAAAAATACGGAGGACGCGTCGCTGCGAAGCTTTACCGACTCCGGAATCATTTCGATCATCGCCGTCGCCAGCATGAACCCGGCGCCCAGCGCGATGAAGTATTTCAAATAGTGCCGCGACCACTGCCTCCGCGCGACCAGCAATCCGCCCAGCAAGTTCGCGCCTGCCGCAACTATGCCGAGCAGCAACGCCAGCAAAACTCGAGTTGTCTCAGTTGTTGCCATTCTCAAATTCCCGAGGCGGGCTTCAGGTGGAAGCGCGGGGTTTTAACCCCGCGACAATCGGACCAAACAACTATCGGGCTTTAGCCCCGGCGAAACTGCTCGTCTCCGGCCCTACCCGCCGTGCCGGAACAAAATCACGTCGCCATCCTGCACGATGTATTCTTTGCCTTCCAATCGCACCTGAGCCTTCTCGCGCGCGGCCGCGAAACTGCCCGCCTTCAGCAAGTCTTCCCACTTCACGACGTCCGCCTTGATGAAATTCTTCTCGATGTCGCTGTGAATCGCGCCAGCTGCCTTTTGCGCGCTCATCCCGCGTTCGATCGTCCACGCGCGGCATTCCGGCTCGCCGCACGTGAGAAACGAAATCAATCCCAGCAAGCGGTAGCTCGCCTGGATCAGGCGGTCGCGTCCGGATTCCGCGAGACCATACGCCTTCATCATCTCCGACGCTTCCGCATCGTCGAGTTCCGCCAGCTCCGCTTCAATCTTCCCGCAGAAAGGGACGACCGCCGTTTGCGGCTTCGTCGCCAGCTTTTCCAGTTTGTATTTCTCGACCACGCGGTCAATTTCCGACGCCTCTTCATCGCCCAGATTCAGCACGTAAATCATGGGTTTGCGCGTCAGGAACATGAAGCCGGTCAGCATCTTCATTTCTTCCGGCTTGAATTCCAACTCGCGCAGCGGCGTTTCCGCTTCCAGAGCCGTGCGGCAGCGATTCAAAAGCCCCAATTCCGTTTCGAGTATCGTCTCTTTCTTTTTCTTCAAATCCTTTTCGACGCGCTCAATCCGCTTCGCGCACTGCTCAAGATCGGTCAGGATCAGTTCCAAATCCACGTTCACAATGTCGCGCAGCGCGTCGAGCGACCCACCCTCGTGCGGCACCGCCGGATTTTCGAAAAGCCGCACCACGTGCGCCAGCGCATCCGCCTCGCGCAACGGCACAAGGGACGCAGAATTCTTCTCGCGATCCTTCTGCAAGCCGCCGATATCCACATACTCGATCGTCGCGTACGTGATTTTCTTCGGCTTGAAGACTTCCGAGAGTTTCGCCACTCGCGCATCCGGCACTCGTGCTATCCCTACGTGTGCCTGATTTGGCGTGCTCCGTGCGTCCACCCGCGCCTTCGTCAAGATGCGGAACAGACTAGTCTTCCCCACCTGTGGCAGCCCAATAATCCCTGTTTGCATAAGCGTTCGATACTAGCACAACGACTACGGCATTCTGGCAGGGCCGGGAGAGCTAGTTTGATTGTTCGATTGCTTTAGTAGGTTGCGATGTAGGGCGGGGGCTGGGATGCGTCAAGCGCGAAACAGTGATGGCCTTGTGGATGTCTCCAGAAATCTTCCGGTGGTCCGGTCGCCGCTTTCTGGCTAGCGCGGGCGAAATCCGCGCACAGTTCGTAATTCATTCCTGTCAATGGCCGGTATTCATAGGGCTGGTGAGTAACAGGATCGGTATACATTTCCCCACCCTTTATCTCCGCGGGTAGCGTGTGGCCCGATGTCGCCCAGGACGCGTTCACTCTCGCAGCCAGTGCTTCCAAGGATGTAATTCGCTTGACGTCCGCCTGCACCAGCCGCTGAACCGAAGGGCCACCGAGGTTGATGAAGCCTAGTACCACTCCTGCCACCACTGCCCCGGTCGTAAGTATTGCCCATATAGAGTTGGCGCGGGACGGCGCTGCGGCTTCCTGCGCGGGCGCTTTCAGAGACACGAGGTAGTACCAGAAAACGCCGCCTGAAATTACGATTGCCACCGCAGCCTTAGTGATGAATCGTAGTGTGATTTCGCCTCGCAGGAAATATGTGACCACGGTCACCAGGCCGCCGATAACGACTCCTGCGGCTATCAGCAGCGCGATATAGCTAAGCCACTTTCGTACGCTACTTTCCAGCTTCTCGGGATCCTTTCTCACTTCGCGCTGGATGAACCACATGACCAGGAAATAGATCGGAAAAGCTACAACCATCGACGCAATCGAAGACGCGATGGTGTAGTTGTCGAAGTTCTGCCCGGAGAACTGGTTTGGCGACACCGGATCGGCGATCCATTCGTCAATCAGCGTGAACATGAGCGACCCCAACGCAATCGCCCAGGTCGCCAGCGTCGAAAATGCGAGCAGGTATAGGAATGCATCTTTGGCCGCCGCGCCGCCGCGTTTGCGTCTCGGAATCTGCAGCCCGGTAAGATTTTCGTAGCGCGCGCCCAGCGCCTGATAAACGGCTTCTTCTTTCCAGCCCTGCGCCTGCAACAGACCGGCGAGAAACTCGTCGGAAGCGCCTTGATTTTTCGCGGCCTCGATAAACTCCAGAAGATGTGAATCGGCTTTCATTTGCGGTTGATCCTATTTCACTTTGCCCACGCCATCAGTTATTAGACGACGCCAATCATTCAATTGGTAAACGCCTGAAACACTTGCCTTTTTTGCTTTCGCCACTTTTGAGCTTCTCGTTGTGCGAGTCGGCCGCACGCGATATCCTTCCCGCTCCCATGAACTCCGCGACCAGCAAACTCGTTCTCCCCTTCGACCACGTGGAGGCGCACGCTCACCTCTCTAGAACGGACAAGCGCCTCGCCGGCCTAATCGAGCGGGTCGGTGAATTCCAATTCAAACTCGACGAATGCGACAGCGTCTACGAATCGCTGCTCGAAGCAATCATGCACCAGAGCATAGCGGGCAAAGCCGCGCAAGCGATCTTCGCGCGCATCAAAGCTCTCGGCACGGACGGCCGCTGCCCCACTCCGCAGGAATTGCTCCGCGTGAGCAAGCCGAAGCTCCGCAAGGTCGGCCTTTCCCGCGCAAAAGTTGCCGCAGTCAGGGATTTGGCGCAGAAAACAATCGAAGGCGTCGTTCCCACGATCGAGGAAGCGCAGAAACTTTCGGACCAGGAGCTGGTTGACCGCCTGATTTCCGTGCGCGGCATCGGCGCGTGGACCGTCGAGATGTTTTTGATTTTTCGGCTCGGCCGCCCGGACGTGCTGCCGATTCACGATTACGGCGTGCAGAAGGGCTGGGCGATCACCTATCGCAAGAAATATATTCCCAAACCCAAGGACCTGCTGAAGTTCGGCGAGCGCTGGCGTCCCTATCGCACCGTCGCCAGCTGGTACATGTGGCGCGCCGTCAATCTCGCCGGCCCCGCAGCCCGGAAAATCACAAAAGCCAAGCCAACCAAGAAGAGGCGCGTCCTACTCAAGAAACGGGTCATAGCGAGCAAACGTTCGATCAAGAAGTTGTAGGGGCACGGCATGCCGTGCCCGGCAAACATCCTTGGCGAGATGCGTTTCATCTCGCAATCCTGCCCGACGTCTCGGCGGTTTGCTCTGCGTTCTACGCCCCTCCCTGCCCCAAGTGCGAAGGGAAACGAAGGGTGCCGTGGACTTTGTTTCCTCGGTCGTCTCTGTGCCTACTCTGTGTCCTCCGTAGTTCAGCCTTTGACGCTCAGCCTTCCCTAAACGACCTCACGGTCAAAAACAGCGCCACCAACCCAATCAGCAAGACACCACCCTCGAGATCCACCGAAATCCCGTGCAAACGATCAAACTCCGCCCGCCTCGAATCGCTAGCAGCCGTCGCATCCACCGACACCATCTCCGCCCGCAGCACATCCATTCGCGGTATCACGACCCGCTGCGACGCCAGCGTCAGCAACAACATCAATATCACGCCGATCGCCGCGGGCCGCACCAGCGCCTTCAGCGACTTCCTCAACGCGAGCGCCGCAACCA
Source organism: uncultured Acidobacteriota bacterium (assembly GCA_963818605.1). Taxonomy (GTDB): domain Bacteria; phylum Acidobacteriota; class Terriglobia; order Acidiferrales; family UBA7541; genus Palsa-295. The sequence continues at coordinate 420,680 of CAWFSW010000005.1, read as the reverse complement.
AGTAAACCACCGCCGCAATCACTCCCAACTGATGCAGCCCTCCAAGCGTGAACCCAACCATCAACCCAGCCTGATCGCGCGTCAGCACCGCGAACGCGCCCCGCGTCACCACCGCCACAAAATAGATGATTGATCCGACCCACGTGCCTAATGCGAACACCTGTCCGAATCGCCAGATGTGGCTCATCGGACTATTCCGCTAGAATGTTTTTGGGGCTGGTGCAGGGACTCGCTTTTTTCATTTTGCCAGGAAACCCAGGCGCGCAGGCCGTTCCGGAAGCATCAAAAATGGTGGGCGACCAAGGACTTGAACCTTGGACCTCTCCCGTGTGAGGGGAGCGCTCTAACCACTGAGCTAGTCGCCCGCAGAACGTGTTCTTTGTTGCAGACTTTTTGTAGCAGAAGGGCCAGCGAATTGCAAACCGCGACCACCGCCGCTAGCACCCGCCTCGCCGAGCTTCAGCGCTCGATCGCCCGCGTCGTCAAGGGCAAGGAAGACGTCATCCAGCTCGCGCTAACCACGCTGCTCGCGCGCGGCCACCTGCTGATTGAGGACGTTCCGGGCGTTGGCAAGACCACTCTCGCGCAAGCGCTCGCCCGTTCGTTCAATTGTTCGTTCCAGCGCATCCAGTTCACATCCGACCTGCTGCCCAGCGACGTCATCGGCGTCAGCGTTTACAATCCCTCGGCGCAGGAATTCGAATTCAAGCCTGGCCCTATCTTCGCCAATATCATCGTCGCCGACGAAATCAATCGCACCACGCCGAAAACGCAGTCCGCGTTGCTCGAAGCCATGAACGAAGCGCAGATCACCGTGGACAACCACACGCATCCGCTGCCTCAGCCATTCATGGTCCTCGCGACGCAGAATCCCATCGAACACCACGGCACGTATCCTCTGCCTGAATCGCAGCTCGACCGTTTCCTGATGCGGATTCGCATGGGCTATCCCGCGCGTGAAAGCGAAAAAGAGATCATTCGCAATCATTCCGCCGCCGGACACGCCGACCAGATCGCATCCGTGATGGACGCCGCCGATGTTGCCGCGATACAGGAGAGCGTCTCGCAAGTGAAGGTTGAGGAGAGCTTGCTCGATTATGCGCTGGAAATCGTCGAGCGCACGCGCACTACCGAGCAGTTTAGCCTGGGCGTCAGCCCCCGCGGCACCGTGATGCTTCATCGCGCCGCGCAGGCGCGCGCGTTTCTCGAAGGCCGCGATTATTGCCTGCCGGATGACTTCAAGCGGCTCATCGTTCCCGTCTTCGCGCACCGAGTCGTCGTCAGCTCACGTTACGTCTCGACGCAAAAGAAATCCGAGCAGGCCGAAGCGATTCTTCGCGAAATCCTCGACACCACGCGCGTTCCTCTATAGTCCGCCGATGACGACGCACGATTCCATCGTCGCTCGCATGTGGCGCGCGCGCGACCGCGCCGGCTGGCGCAATTTCGGCATCGCCATGCTGGCGCTTGCCGTCGCGTTCTTCATCGCGCTGTTTTCCGCCGCTGCCGCTCAGGAAGGCCGCATCTGGCTTGCCGGAATCACCACGCTGCTTTCGCTCGGAATCGCCGGCTGGGTGGCCATCGCCATCGTGCCCTCGCTCGCGCGCCGCACCAACCTGCGCTGGATTGCATATCAAATTGATTACAAGCTCACCCGCGACGGCGCCATCTATCTCGCGGCGGTTTTCGTTCTGGTTCTCGCCGCTGTCAACACCGGCAACAATCTTCTTTTCCTGATTCTTGCCTGTTTGCTCGCCGGTATTCTGATTTCCGGAGTGCTCTCGCGCGTCGTGCTTACTGCGGTCGAGCTGAAGTTCGATCTGCCCGAGCACATTTTCGCCGAGCAGCCCGTCCTCGCCGAAATCGAGCTGCGCAACGACAAGCAGATCTGGCCGTCCTTTTCGCTCCGCGTCATTGGCGGCAAGAAGAAATCCCCTGCAGAAATTCTCGCGCGCCCCGTTTTCTTCCCGTACATCCCGCGGATGAGCGCGACGCGCCAGAAGGTCGAGCTGCGTTTCCCGCGACGAGGCGTTTACCGGCAGGATTCGTTCGGCATTCGCACGCGCTTCCCCTTCGGTTTTTTCGAAAAGACGCGACAGGTGGACTCGAATCTGGAAATCGCCGTGTACCCGCGTGTCGAGCCGACCGACCAGTTCTACGAAGTCCTGCCGCTCCTCAGCGGGGAAATGGCCAGCTACTTTCGCGGCCGCGGCCATGAGCTGCATTCCCTGCGCGATTATGTGACGACCGATAGCGCCCGCTTCGTGGACTGGAAAGTTTCAGCAAAATCAAATCGCCTGGTGGTCCGCGAGTTCGCGCGCGAAGACGAGCGCCGCGTCATGCTCGTCCTCGATCCATTTCTCGGGCCGCCGCGCGCCGATCTCGGCCGGCTCGCCGAAGCCGAACATACCGAACGTTTCGAGCGCGCCGTTTCGCTGGCCGCCTGCATCGCCTGGCACTTCCACGAGATTCACTCCGTAATGCAATTTCGCACCAACCGCTTCTCGACTCCCATGGCTCCCGCCGGTGAAATCATCTACGACACGCTGCGCGAGCTTGCATTGATTCAGGCCGATACATCAGCTGCCGGCGGCGCATTCCTCGACGAACTCGCCGCCGAGTCCGAGATTTTCAAGATCATCCTCACCACCCGCGCCCAGCACACCATCCCCACCGGCCTCTGGTCCTCCTCCTATTTCCTCTTCATCGACCGCCTGTAACCAATCGCCGTCAACGCATTCATGCGACAATATCGCCCGCATGCCGCCGCAATTTACTCCTCGCACGCTGAAGACTTTTCAGCGCCGCCTTCTCGCCTGGTTTCGCGCGCATCAACGCGACCTCCCCTGGCGCGCGAGCCGCGATCCCTATCGCGTCTGGGTCGCGGAAGTCATGCTGCAGCAGACGCGCATCGCCGCGGTACTGCCCTACTACCGTCGCTTCCTGAAAACTTTCCCCACGGTCGAATCGCTCGCGCGCGCTCCGCAGGACAAAGTGCTGCAACTGTGGTCCGGCCTCGGCTATTACAGCCGCGCCCGCAATCTGCATAGCGCCGCACAGAAAATCACGGCCCGTCACGACGGCGAATTCCCGCACACGCTCGAAGCGGCCTTGGCCCTTCCCGGCATCGGACGCTACACCGCTGCCGCGGTCTTGAGCATCGCCTACGATCAATCGCTCGCGGTTCTCGACGGCAATGTCGCCCGAGTCCTCGCGCGCCTCGTCGCAATTCGCGGCGATCTGCGCACACCAGACCGCTGGCGCCGGCTCGGCGAACTCGCGCAGACCCTGCTCGCTCCCAGCGCGCCCGGCGACTGGAACCAGGCGCTGATGGAACTGGGCGAGACGATTTGCACGCCGCAGATTCCGCGCTGCGCGGCGTGCCCTGTTTCGCGCTTTTGCCTCGCTCGCGCACGCAGCCTTACGCGCGAGATTCCCGCGCCTCGCCGCAAGCGTGCGCCCGTAAAAATTCGCATCGCCGCTGCAATCCTGTGCGATCCACGCGAGCGCACAATCCTCGTCCGCGATCCCGGCGCGCACGATGATGTTCTTTTCTCGCGCATGTGGCAGTTCCCCGCCGTCGAAGTCGCGCGCCACCCCGAGGCCGAGCTTGCGGCGCACTTGCAAGCCACACTTGAAATCGACTGCGCCGCGCTCCAGCTCGAACCGCTGCCCTCCGCCCGCCACGGCGTCACCTTTCGCAACATCACGCTGTTGCCATTTCTGGCGCGTGTGGCGCGGCTTCCCAAACGCCCCCGTACTCGTGTCCTCCTGCTCAGCCGCCTCGCGCAGCTTCCCGTCTCCAGCGCCACGCACAAAATTGCAGCCGCTTTCGCGCGACACTAAGACCATTCAGCCATTGGCCCTTTCGCGTCGCGCCCGCCTGCCGGCCGCTCGCGAGTGCTAGCATCGTAAAATGGCAACCGCCGCGCGAACGACCGTGCCGCCGCCTCTCTCGGCGGTACAGCGATATTTCGAAGTCTCGCTGTTTCTGCTCGTCGCGACAGGCATGCTGGCCATCATCTCCACCGGTAAGTTGGATCTGATTTCAGTTCTGATCCCTTCGGTCGCGCTGATATACAAAGGCATCCGAATGCAACGCGGGCGCGGACCGGAAATCACGCCGCGTCTGGCGACGTGGCTCGTTCTCGGCTATTTCCTGTTTTTTCCGTTGGACCTCTGGTTCTTGTCGCGTGGCTTGGCCGAAGGCGCCCCGAATCCGCCGCTGTACGCCGCGCTGCTCGCCTCGATTCACCTGATTCTCTTCGCCACGCTCGTCCGCCTTTATTCCGCGCGCTCCAACCGCGACTACGCTTTTCTCGCGGTCCTTGCCGTCGCCTCCATGCTCGTCTCCGCAATTTTGACAGTTGAGACGGGTTTTCTGGTCGCGCTCGCCGTTTTTCTGGTGCTTTCTGTGTCGACGTTCGTCGCGCTCGAAATCCGCCGCAGTTCCGTGGGCGCGGATTCGCCGCCATTCGAACCCGGCTCGCTGACGGCGCGCCGTTTGAATCGCGCTTTGGGACTTACTTCGCTCGTGGTCGCCGGCGGAGTGCTCGCCGTAGGAATCCTGCTCTTTTTTGTGATTCCGCGATTTACCGTGGGCTACCTCGGCTCGCTCAGCCTTCAGCCCGGCCTTCTGACCGGCTTCGGCGACAACGTCGCGCTTGGCCAAATCGGCGAGATCAAGAAAAACACTGCGGTCGTGATGCGCATCCGCATTGAAGGCGATCCCTCTCGCGCCGTGGACATGCACTGGCGCGGAATCGTCCTCACCAATTTCGACGGCCACAGCTGGAGCACGCCGGCGCAGGGGCAAACCGTGATCGAGCCCAATCCCGCCGGCGAATACTATTTGGGGGGGCCACCGCGTCCGGCCGACCGCTTTAATCCTCTATTCTATACAGTGTTGATGGAGCCAATCGCGACGGATGCAATTTTCGTCGCGCCGCCACCGGAAATGCTCCGCGGGAAATTTGGCGCGGACTCCATGCGGCCGGGTGGACTCCCCAATCACGGCTACTTGTTCATGGATCACACCGGCTCGTTCTTCAATCCATCGCACAACAACTCGAAAATCCGGTATCAAGGCACGGCGCGCCTGCCGCTCGTCACGCCCTCCGATCTTCGCAAGGATCCGTCGGACTATCCGGAAGAAATCCGCGATTCATATCTTCAATTGCCGCGGCTCGATCCCCGAGTGAAAAAACTCGCTGAAACCATCACGGCTCGTTCAACCAACGACTACGACAAAGCAGCTAATATCCAGCGCTACTTGATCGCAAACTACGCATACACGCTGAATCTCACGAGCGCCGGCAAAGATCCGCTCGCCTATTTCCTCTTTACCCGCCACGCCGGGCACTGCGAATATTTCGCCACGGCGATGACCATCATGCTCCGCTCGATCGGCGTTCCCGCGCGTTACGTCACCGGATTTTTGCCCGGTGAGTACAACGATGTTGGCGGCGATTACATCATCCGCGGCAGCGACGCCCACGCGTGGGTGGAGGTCTATTTTCCCGACTACGGCTGGATGACCTTCGATCCCACTCCCCCGGGAAATGAAAAGCGCGGCCTCTTCAGCCAATTCGGTCTCTATTGGGACTGGTTTCAGTTGTCGTGGAACGAGTGGGTGATCAATTACGATTTTTCGCACCAGCTGACCCTTGGAAGGAACGCGCGCGATTCCACGCGCAGTTGGAACGAGCGCGCCCATTCCTTCTATCGTCGCGAGCAGGAAAGGATGTTGCACGGCATTCTCGCGTTCGATCGCAGAACCGAAGCTTCTCCGTATTTTCTTCCGGGCCTGCTTATATTCCTCGTGGTCCTGCTATTCGTCATGCGAGGCCGCTCAATGATTCGCTACGCCGTCGCGCGTTGGAGCCTGCGCGCGCGTCGCGGCGGCGACTTGACGGCGTCGCTGGCTTCGCTCGAATACACGGAAATGCTGCGCCTGCTCGAAAAGCGCGGCTGGATAAAATCTCCTTCACAGACTCCGCTCGAATTCGCCTCGGCGATTGCCGCTGCCGATCTCTCCGCGCCCATCACCGAATTGACGGACATGTACCAATCCGCCCGCTTCGGCAATCACCCAGCCCCAATCGAGCAGATGTCGAAGTTGTTGCGCTCCATCCGCGAGTCCCTCCGCGCCCGCAAACCATCGCGACAATGAAGCCGAAGCGCCTCGCTGCGACCCTCTCTACGTGCGCGATCCTCCGCATGCTCGGCCTTCGCACGCCGCTCGCGCAGACTCGTCTTTAACTTCCCGAGGGAACAGTTGTCACTGGCGATTGCTCTTTGTGTAGCGGCCACATCTTGAAGAACTCCGCGTAGAAAATGAGGAACGGAAACGTAACAGCCAGCAGAGCCGACGCCAGCCAAATCTCGAAATCATAGCCCGGCGGGCCGGGCTTGACCGCGCCTGTCACCATCGGGGCCAGCGCTCCATAAAGTAGCGCGAGCGTGACGCCGATCACTCCAGAGGCCAACGCATTCAACAGGCCTTTCAACGGTTGCGCAAATTTGCCGAACAACGATCCGTGCATCATGTTCAGAACGATGATCGTGCCGAAGATGAAGGGTATGGGCACGCGCACCATAAACGAGACCACGTCCATCCCGATGACATCTACGCCGATATAAAGCGCCAGGCCACCGATGGCCAGCGCCACGATCGTCCAAACGAACCCGAGGACAGGTTGCTTCATCAGCGCTGGCGAGGCCGTGAAAGGCCAGAGATCAAAATTGAGCGACAGGAACATGACCGCAGTCACGGTGATGTAAAAGACCAGTACGTTCCACGCGTTGAAAAGCCCGTGCGGATCGAGCGACGCGACGTAGACCGGCGCGCCCTTCATGAAGCCGTAATCGAACAGCAGGCGGAACAGCAGGTAATTGATGATGTAGCAGGCCGCGAGCATGGCGAACCCGGCGCCCAACCGATTCTTGATTAACTTGTCGAAGGGCCACCCGCCCCACATGATGGCGAGCCAGAACATGATGACCACCGATGCGATGATGCACATTGCCAGCATCGGCGGGGGCGGATTGATGCCGCCACCGACGGTCATGAAATGGACTGCGGCGACAATCGCTCCAACGACTAGCGCCAGCAGTGTCAACAGAATTCCCTTGGCAGGTTGGGAGCGGGCGGCGGCGAAGCCCGGGTGCTCACAACCCCAGGTTACGGACGTCACGATCTGTATAGGAATGAAACAGATGGTCAGGAAGGCGACCCAATTCGCAAATATCGGAAAAGCGAATAGCGAAATGAAACCCAACGAGACGGCAACCACAAGCACCGTCGCAGCGATTCCAAGTAATGGCTGTTTCATATTCGCCTCCTTGTGCGGGTCGGCTCCGGGTTGCCGCACGCTTTGCGCCGCCATCATAGGACCATTTGGCGCGTGATCAAGACGAAAATCCCCAACACCCGATGCGCCGACCGGTCGCCGAGCGGTCCGCGGGAAGTCCGTGCACGGCGCAAACGCTGGTAAACCGGGCGGACCGGCGCGCATGTGTCGCGAACCCCTCAAAATTACATCGAGAGTGATGGATTTCGTGCGTCAATATCGAACGATCTCGCGTCGTGCTAGAATTGATTGTTTCCGCGCACCGCAAAGGACCCGCTGAGATGCCGAAGGTCGGATTCGTGAGCCTGGGATGCCCGAAGAACCTCGTGGATAGCGAGGTGATGATGGGTATTCTCACGCGCGCGGGCTATGAAATCACTCCGCGTGCCGGCGACGCGGACGTCCTCGTCGTCAACACGTGCAGCTTCATTGCTCCGGCGCAGCAGGAATCCGTGCAATCCATTCTCGAAATGGCCGAATACAAAAAGTTCGGCCGCGCGCAAAAGCTGATCGTCGCCGGATGCATGGTCGAGCGCTACCGCAACGAAATCCGCGAGCAGATTCCGGAAGTGGACGCCGTGATCGGCACGGGCGAAGTGGAGAAAATCCTCGAAGTTTGCGAGGGCAACATTCGTGCGGACGCGGGCGATGCCGGCGTGCCAACGTATCTCTATCACGATCTGACGCCCCGCGTGCTAGCGACGCCGCGCCACACCGCCTACATCAAGATCAACGAAGGCTGCGACCATCCGTGCAGCTTCTGCATCATCCCGCAGCTTCGCGGCAAATTCCGCAGCCGCCGATTCGAATCCGTGGTCAGCGAAGCGCAGAACCTGGCCGCGGCGGGCGTCCGCGAAATCTCCCTGATCGGCCAAGACACGACCTACTACGGCGAGGATCTCGGCTTGCGCGACGGCCTGCCCACTCTTCTCGAGCGCCTCGCGCAGATCGAAGAACTCCACTGGATTCGATTTCTCTACTGCTATCCGAATCGCATCACGCCGAAGCTGCTCGAAACGATCGCCGCGCATCCGCGCCTCGTGAAATATCTCGATATCCCGCTGCAGCACGCCAGCCGTAACGTCCTTGCGCGGATGAAGCGCGGCTCGAATGGCAGCGCCTTCCTAAAGATGCTTGAGAAAATCCGCAAGACGATTCCCGGCGTCTCCATTCGCACGTCGTTCATCGTGGGTTTTCCCGGTGAGACGGAAAAGGATTTTCGCGAACTGTGCGACTTCGTTCGCGCCGCGGAATTCGATTGGATGGGCGTGTTTTCCTATTCTGATGAGGACGCCGCGAAAAGTTTTGCACTCGAAGACAAAGTGGAAGCGAGGACAATCGCGCGCCGCAAGAACGCGTTGATGGCTCTTCAAAAGACGATCTCGAAGAAGAAATTGCGCTGCAAAGTCGGCCGGCGGATGCAAGTGATGTTGGAAGGCCCATCCAAGGACACCGACCTAATTTGGGAGGCGCGCCTGGAAGGCATGGCCCCCGAAATTGACGGCAAGGTTTACATCACGGAATTCGAAGGTGTGAACGACGCCGCCGATTTGCCCGCGTCCGGCACCTTGGCGACCATCGAAATCACCGAAACGAAAGAATACGACCTGATCGGCCGCATCGTTGAATTTGCGGCCCCGCCCACCACCGCGCTAATTCCTCCTCCAGAGAAAACTCTGTTCCCGATACTCGCGTCCCTTTGAAAAATGTATAATCGCGGCGCTCGACCGAATCGCTGAACATCTGAAGGAGGCCCCATGGCGGCGACCGCGCCTCACAATCCCCCTTTTCGCGCAGATCACGTAGGAAGCCTGTTGCGTCCACCCGAGCTGCATAAGGCTCGCCGGGATCATGCGGAGGGAAAAATCTCAGCAGCGGACCTTCGCCAGGCGCAGGACACCGCGATTCGCCATGCTGTCGCGCTACAGGAAGAGGCGGGGCTTCAGTCCATCACGGACGGAGAATTTCGCCGCGACATTTTCTACGGTGACTTTTTCTGCAAGGGCCTTGGCGGCGCCACGATCTACGAGGAAATGGAGAAGTTCTTCTTCATCGACCACGAAGGCCGCAAGATCCCGGTTCCCATCGCGAAAGTGACGGGCCGCATGCGATGGCTCGAACCGATCCACCTGAATGATTTCAAGTTCCTTCAATCGCTCACTAAGCGCACACCGAAAATCACAATTCCTTCGCCCGGCTTGATGTATTTCCCGTCCGGGCGCGACGGAGTCAGCAAAGAAGCGTATCCCGATCTCGATCTCCTTTGGGACGATCTGACCTACGCGTATCAGAACGAGTTTCTGAGGCTCCACAAAGCGGGCTGCCGCTATATCCAGATTGACGAGGTCCCCGTGGTGATGCTCGGCGACCCGAACTTCCGCGAGGGAGTGAAGGCGCGCGGAGACGATCCGGACTTTCTTCTGAATAAATTGTATCCGGAAGTGATGAATCGCTGCATCGGCAACCGTCCGCCTGGGTTGCAATTGTCCATGCACATCTGCCGCGGAAATAATCAGAGCGCGTGGGTTTCCTCGGGCGGCTACGATCCCGTCGCGGACGTGGTTTTCAATCAAGTGGACGTCAATTCGTATTTTCTCGAATACGACACGGAGCGTTCCGGCACGTTTGAACCGCTGCGGCTGGTGCCGAAAAACAAGACAGTCGTTCTCGGAATCGTCTCGAGCAAGCTGGGACAGCTGGAAACGAAAGACTCGCTTAAGCGCCGCATTGATGAAGCCGCGAAATTCATCAGCCTCGATCAACTCGCGCTGAGCCCCCAGTGCGGTTTCGCGAGCACCGCGCCGGGCAATCGGCTCACCGAAGAGCAGCAGTTTGCAAAGCTGCGGCTGATCGTCGAGGTCGCGCGCGAAGTGTGGGGCGAACGCGAGTCGAGCGCCGCGAGTGCCGACTGACCGCATGAGCGAGATCAATTGACGGGACTTCCTAGGCTAGGATTGCTGATCGCGCTTTTCCTGGGCATGGTTCTGGTGCTCGGCCGACCCGCCCTGGCTCAAAATCGAGACGTGATCGTCACCACCGATTGCGGCGCGGACATAGATGACCAGTTCGCGATCGCCTACCTGCTTCTGCTACCGCAAGTCCACGTGAAGGGTATCGTGACCACGCATGCACCGAGTCTCCCGAAGAATGCGGAATCTTCCGCTGCGTGCATCAAGGATGTTCTGCATCGCCTGCGCCCATCGTCTCCGCCTCCGGTGTTCGCCGGTTCCGACGTGCCGCTCAACGGCCGCACGCCGCTGCGTAATGCGGGAGTGGATTTCACCGTCAACACTTCCCGCAACTATTCATCGCAGAATCGTCTGGTGATTATCACCATTGGCGCGACCACGGACGTTGCTTCCGCGTTCCTGCAGGATCCCACGCTGGGAGACCGCGTCGAAATCCTTACGATGGGCTTCGACTCGTGGCCCAAGGGCGGAGACCCATGGAACATCAAGAACGATCCGCTGGCCTATCAGGTGATTCTCGATTCGTCTGCACCGATCACAATTGGGTCGACCGATGTCACCCACAAGTATCTCGAACTCGACGACAAAAGCGCCGCTCGCATGCTGCACGGCCACGGCGAATTCGCGGAGTGGCTCAACACGCTGTTCGACAATTGGATTGCTAACAACACTGCGCTTGTCGCGAGCGTGGTCAGCCCCGGGCACTGGGTCATCTGGGACACCGTCGTAGTGGCGCACCTGCTCGGCCTCACTACCGAGAAAACCTATCCGCGCCCTGCGCTGAATCCGACGGATCTTTCTTTCTCGTTTCCAAAGACGGAGAAGACCGTGCACTGGGTTACCGCGATCGATTCGGAGAAGATGTGGCCGGATTTTGTGCGGCGGTTGGATCAGGCGAATGCGAGACGGTAAGATCAGCCGGGTACGCCGCGCTAAAAACCACGGTGCTACATTCGAACCTCGGCAGCGATTGATTCGCCGGCAGGATGTAAGGTAAGAAAGAATCCAGCGCCAGAGGCGCAAAGCAAATATGAGCGCGAGAGTTGATCTTCGGCCCGTTCCGGTGCCCGAGCCGAATCTGACGCCCGACGCGATGATCGCTCGGGCGATCGCTCTGCAGCCGCTGCTGCGCGCGGAGCAGGACGCCACCGAGCGCCGGGGAGTCCACTCCGAAGCCATCCACCAGGAATTTCGTAAAGCGGGATTATATCGCTGCCTGCAGCCTCGGCGATTCGGCGGCTACGAATTCGATCTGAAGACTTACTTTCGAATCGGGATTGAAATCGCGCGTGGCGACCCATCCACGAGCTGGTGCCTGATCGTCGGCGCGGGCCACACGCTGATGCTTGGCTCGTTTTTCGATGAGCAGGCACAAGCGGACGGTTTCGGGCCTGACGGCGAGTTCGCGGCGCCATCCGTCGCGGCGCCAAACGGAAAAGCAACACCCGTCGAAGGTGGCTGGCTCGTCAAAGGCAAGTGGGCGTACGCCTCCGGCGCTCCGTACGCGACTCATTTCATGCCCAGCGTGCTGATCCTTGAAAAGCCCGATCAGCCTCGCGCCGGCCTCGCGCTGATTCCGCGATCGCAATGGAAAATGCTGGACGATTGGGGTGCGATTCTTGGCATGCGCGGCAGCGGCTCGAACTCCATCGTGGTCGAGGAAGCGCGTGTCCCCAAAAATCACGTGATCCACCTCGACATGCTCAATATTGATCTCGCGCGCGGCACCCCTGGCTCCCGCCTGCACAACAATCCGATGTACGCGGGCCGCTGCCTGTCGTTTTTCCACGGCGAGCTTGTTTCGGTGCTCGTGGGTTTGGGCTACGCGGCGATTGACGAGTACGAGCACATCATTCGCACGAAAAACACCTCCTATCCTCCGATTACGCCTCGCTATCTCAATCACGACAACCAACGTTACTTTGGGCTAGCGCTTGGAATGATGAACGCGGCGAAGCGGCTCGTGCTGAATGCGGGCGAGGTTTACATGGAATATTGCCGCCGGGGATTCGAGGGCGGCCAGCCGTTCACCATGGAAGAGGATCTCGAACTGGTCGCGAGTTTGGAACACGGCGGGCGGCTCGTGTGGGAAGCGGTCGAGATGCTGTTTCGCACGTCCGGTTCCACGGTCGCGAAGGACGGCGAGCGCCTGCAACGCTACTATCGCGACGCTTCGATCTATCGCGGCCATATCTCGGCGCAATACGAAATGATGGCTCAGCGCCTCGCGCTCGTCCATCTGGGACTCGACCATGGAGTCTCAACGCAGGACCGCGGCGCGAACATTCCCTCGAATGGACCTGCCGGCGAGTCGAAGAAGTAACAACCAACATTAATTTGACGCAGGAGATGGGATCAGGCCGCGGGGTCCAGTCCAGGGTGGAATTTCGCCACCGCAGCCGAAGCGAGCACGACGAACAACACCAGAACGGCGAGCTGCGTAATCTTGAATGGCGCTCCGGATTGCGTGGGATCGAGCGTATGCAGTGCCGGCACTTTTTCGTAAAGCTGCACAACCAACACAAACACATTCAGGTATTGCGCCATCATCGCCGTAACGACGTACACCCAACGCCACGGACCGGCAATGTGACGCCCATACAGCGCAAAAACCGCGACCGCCAGCAACACCAATGACATGACGCCGATCACGATGCCAGGCGTGACGCCGTGGTACGGGAAGAAAAATCCCGTGACGCTGGTTGCGACCGTGGTCACCAGAAAAAGCGCGGTGACGCCGCTGAGCCGCTTCGCCGCGAGCATTCCGAGCACGACGATGAATCCCGTAAGTATGCCGATCAAGCTCAACACGACGTGCACGATCGTGAATGTGTTCATACCGGAAAACATGACGCGCCTCGCTCTACGCGGGATTCCGGCTTGCGATATCCCCGGGGACCGGAAATATACACTCGCTCGGCATCGCATGCAAGGTTGACCTCAAGCCTTCTCGGTCCGATCCTCGCGCTGGTTGCGAACCGGCGTGGCTTGCTGCACTGTTTAAACCTTTGCGGTATGCTCTTTGCATGAAGGCGAGCTGCCCGATTTGCCGGAAGCCTACGGACTCCGAGGTGAACGCGGACTTTCCGTTCTGCGGCGAACGATGCCGTCTGCTCGATCTCGGGAACTGGGCGAGCGAAAAATACGTCATCAGCTCGCCGGCATTCGACGAATCCATGTTCGAAGACCTCGAACGAGACGCGCCACCATCCGACGCGGAAAGCAACGAATGAGCGCGACTGGCGAACGCGAATCGTCGGGCGGACCTGCGCCGATGGCCGCACCAGCTACAATCGCTGTGCGAAAGCCGCGCTTCGCGCTTTTCATCGCTACCGCCTGCGGCCTTGGCTATCTCCCAAAAGCGCCCGGAACGTGGGGATCGCTCGGCGGCCTTGTGGCGGTGACCGCGGTGGCGATGTACGTTGCCACCATTCCGTTCGGCGGCTTTCGTTTTGATTACGATCCTTTCGTCCACCTTGCAGCATTCCTGTTGACGTGCATTGTCGGCGTCTGGAGCTCCGGCCGCGCAGCGCGGTTCTGGGACGCGAAAGATCCTCAACGCGTAGTGATCGACGAAGTCTCCGGGCAGTATCTAACCATCATGCTGGGTGTTGGATTCCCAGCTTCGCTGTCTGTTCACGTACTCAAGTTCTCGCTGCTCGGGAACATGACGTGGCATTCCGCCCTTAGCTGGAAATATTTGTTGCTGGGTTTTATACTTTTTCGGTTGTTCGACATTTGGAAGCCGTTTCCAGCGCGGCAGGCGGAATCGCTGCCCGGCGGCTGGGGAATCATGACGGACGATTGGGTCGCCGGAATTTACGCGGCGATTGGATTGTGGATCGCGCGAGCGGCGGGACTCTAGATTTTGAATTCGCCTGTTAACTGTAAACTTTGACTGTGAACCGCCTTTGAAAATGAACGGCGTGCCGAGAATCGAGAGCGTGAAACCGGGAGCGGCGCTGCCGGGCGGCGAAATTGCGCTCGCTGGCAGCGGATTCGGCGCGAGAAATCACACGCGGCCTCAGGTGCAATTCGGAACCTCCGACGCCGTGGTGATGCTGGCGTCCGAAAATCGCGTGATCGCAAGCGTGCCCGAGGGAGCCACGGGCGGCGTCGTGCGCGTGAAAATGGGCCTGATCGAAAGCTCGCCCTTCCCTATCGCGTTGGGAACGCAGATCGCGGACAACCTGCATCCCGTGGGAAATCCGGCAGTGGATTCGAGCGGCAATATTTACGTTACGTTCAGCGGCCAGCGCGGGCAGAAAGTTCCCGTCTCGCTGTACAAAGTCACGTCGAACAGCGTCGTGAAACCCTACATCACCGACTTGATGAATCCCACGGGCCTCGCGATTGACCGCGACGGCTATCTTTTCGTTTCCTGCCGCCACGAAGGCACGATCCATCGCGTGTCGCCCGACGGCCACGCGATGCAATGGATCGAAGGCATGGGCGTCGCCACGGGACTGGCGTTTGACAAAGCCGGGAATCTTTACGTGGGCGATCGCAGCGGCACAATTTTCAAGATCGGACCCGACCGCGAGATTTTTGTGTTCGCGACGCTCGAGCCTTCGCTCGCCGCGTACCACCTGGCGTTCAGCCCGGCGGGCGATCTTTTCGTTTGCGGACCGACGACTTCAAGCTTCGAGTGCATACATCGGATCACTCCAGCGGGCGAAGTCAGCATATTCTTCCGCGGCCTTGGACGGCCGCAGGGACTCGCGTTCGATCGCCACGGAAATCTGTACGTGGCGGCGTCGTTCGGCGGCAGGCGCGGGGTTGTCCGCCTGACGCCCGACGCGCAGCCTGAAATCGTGCTGGGCGGAAGCAACATCGTCGGGCTGGCTCTGCTGCCGACGCATCGCGCCATGATCACCACGCATAGCGCCCTCTTCACCCTCGATTGGGATGTGGAAGGACTTCCGCTGAACGGATAGTGTGACTTCGGTTCCCGCCATTAGGAGAAACGATGCAGAAGCGCAAACTTGGAAAAAGCAATCTGGAAGTCTCGGCGATCGGACTTGGCTGTATGGGAATGAGCTTTTCCTATGGCCCTCCCAAAGACAAGCATGAGATGATCTCTCTTCTCCGTGCCGCCGTGGAACGCGGCGTCACCTTCTTTGACACCGCCGAAGTTTATGGCCCGTACTTGAACGAAGAGCTTGTGGGCGAAGCGCTAGCTCCCTTCCGCAAGCAAGTGGTGATCGCCACCAAGTTTGGCTTCGACCTGAGTGGCAAAGATAACCGGCCGGGCCTGCATGGCCTGAATAGCCGACCGGAGCACATCAAGGAGGCCGTCGAAGGCTCGCTCAAGCGGCTCAAGGTCGAGACCATCGACCTGCTCTATCAGCATCGGGTTGACCCGAACGTGCCGATCGAAGACGTCGCCGGCGCTGTGAAGGAACTGATTCAGTCAGGCAAGGTCAAGCACTTCGGACTTTCCGAGGCAGGCGCAAAGACGATTCGTCGTGCACACGCTGTCCAGTCGCTCACCGCTCTACAGAGCGAATACTCGCTGTGGACAAGAACGCCCGAAAAGGAAGTGATACCGACCGTGGAGGAGCTCGGGATTGGTTTCGTTCCCTATAGCCCTCTCGGCAAGGGCTTCCTGACGGGAGCTATTGAAGAAAACGCCACGTTCGACAGCTCCGACTTCCGCAGTACGCTCCCTCGCTTTACGCCAGAGGCCCTCAAGGCAAACCAGGCACTGATTGATCTGCTCAACAGCATCGCAAAGCGGAAGAAAGCGACTCCTGCTCAGATCGCACTCGCCTGGCTGCTCGCTCAAAAGCCGTGGATGGTGCCGATCCCCGGCACCACGAAACTAAATCGCCTCGAGGAAAACATCGGAGCAGCGACAGTCGAACTGTCGCCCGACGACCTCCGCGACATCGATACCGCTGCCTCTAAGATCAAGGTCGAAGGGGCTCGATACCCGGAACGCCTGGAGAAGATGACCGGTCTTTGAGCAGGGAACAATTCGCGAGCGCAAAGCCTGAGCGGCGAGCAACTCGGAAGTGACTCCACTTAGCTTATCCGTCGGGTTATCGGACGTCCTGGTCCCAGTACGAACTCGTCCCGTTCGTGCGTTAATCAGGAGTTATGCCGTCACCCACCGTATCTTGCTCCGGATGGATGTTTTCGGCCAACCTTTGCGCCAGGAAGGCTCCAAGAGAATAAGAGATCGAAACATAAAAGGGCATCGTGACCACGAGATGGTCCACACACCGATGCTCGACGCGGCAGCCAGAACCGAAGTAATGAGAGAACGCAGACTGATTTCCGCCGGCATGCATGACCACCGATGTAAACACTTGATCTGTCGTTAGAGCTGGAACCGCCACTACCGCATAACACAAGATCAGAAACGGAAGAATCCAGACCCAAAGCATGGAATCGTGGTGAAAACGCCGGTTAACCGACCATCCGGACCAGAACGCCAGGATTATTTGCATCGGGAAGTACGGTAGCTCCGTCAATAGAACGTGCACATTGTACGAAGCGAACAAGTAAGGATTTAGGGGCCGTAGTATTACGAAAGAGAAAAAAACCAGAGGCACGGCCGCCATGGCTACGCCCCACGTGCCGATAAACTGGTGCATTACGAAAACGAGGGCGCCCCTAATCTGCGACTTACCCATCAGCTCTCCCCGAAAGCTTTCGAAACCTTTGATTCAAGCTGATCATAAACATTCTTTGCTCACTTTGCGACGTTCGCGGCACGGGCCGCAATAGCTCCATCAAGCCGGTCACGAACCTCCCAACTCCTGATAAGTCGGATCACCGGGCAAGTGGTTCATCGAATCCCGCGCATAGGAAGCAAAGCCTTACCTGTGCGGCCCAAAAGCTGACTCACTGCCGGACCTCCGCGTCCCTTGCGCTTCTTCGGCCTCATCGAGTAAAACTCTTAAGACATGAAGGCTGAGATCATCGCAGTCGGTTCCGAACTGCTCACACCATTCCGGCTCGACACCAATTCCCTATTCCTCACAGCGGAGTTGAATCAGGTCGGCCTGCGCGTGGTGCACAAAGCTGTGGTGGGTGACACGCCGGACGAGATGCGTTCGTCATTCGGGCACGCGCTCGAACGCGCGGACGTGATCGTTTCCTCCGGCGGCCTAGGCCCGACCGACGACGACCGCACGCGGCAGACGGTCGCCGACCTGCTCGGGCGAAAGCTCTACCAAGACAAAGAAGTCTTGCGGTCCATCCACGAACGATTTCGCCGGTTTGGCCGCGCCATGCCGCAAATCAACGAACGCCAGGCCATGGTGATCGAAGGCGCCACGGTTCTGAAGAATCCGCGCGGGACCGCTCCCGGACTTTGGCTGGAAGCGCAGGGGCACATCATCGTGCTACTGCCGGGCGTGCCGCAGGAACTTCGCGCGCTGATGGAAATCGAAGTGAAGCCCCGGCTGCTGAAGCTGGGGATTCCCGAGCGCCTCTATACGCGCGAACTGCGCATCTCGGGAATTTTCGAATCCGATGTCGAGCAGCGCGTTTCGCCGCTGTACGCGCAATACCCCGATACCGAGACGACGATCCTCGCCGCGCCGACCGGCATTCAGCTTCATCCGCGCCTCTGGTCCGACGATCCGGCGAAAGCGGAAGCCACGCTCGATGAAATCGTCAAGCGCATGTCGCTGGCGCTGGGCGAGCACCTCGTTTCCACGCGAGGAGAATCGCTCGAGCAGATCGTCGCCCACCTGCTCACAGAAAATCGCGCGACGATTGCCGTCGCCGAAAGTTGCACGGGCGGCTTGTTGGCCGAGCGGTTGACGAGCCTGCCGGGCAGCTCCGCTTATTTCGTGGGCGGCGTGGTCTGCTACAGCAACGAGTTGAAGACAAGCATGGTCGGCGTGCCTGCGGAGCTGATCGAGTCGAAGGGAGCGGTGAGCGCGGAGGTGGCGCTCGCGCTGGCTGCAGGCATTCGCAAGCGCACTGGAGCGACGCTCGGCTTGGGAGTCACCGGAATTGCCGGTCCGGGCGGCGCGACGCCGGAAAAGCCTGTCGGCCTGGTGCACATCAGCATCGCGGACGAGCGCGGCCCGCGCGAGACGGTAATTCAATTGCCGGGAGACCGCGAGCGCATCCGCCAGTTTTCCACGCAGCGCGCTCTCGACCTCGTGCGGCGGTATTATTTGTTCCCATCGCACGGACGCGCGTAGCGATGCGGCTTTTCGTCGCGTTCGATTTGCCCGGTGACGTGCGCGAGGCGTTGCGTGAACCGATCGCGCGATTCAAACCGCTTTGCCATGCAGCGCGGTGGGCGCGACCAGAAGGAATGCACGTCACGCTGAAATTCATCGGCCATGCGATCGGCGACGGCGATACCGAGAAACTCGACGCTGCGCGCGCGGCGCTCGCCGCCGTGAAATCCAGCGAGCCGGTGAAAATCGGCTATCGCGGCGTCGGATTTTTCCCCGACGCGCGCCGGCCCCGAGTGGTCTGGTGCGGAGTGGAAGCGTCCCCAAATCTCGCGAAGCTTGCCGCCGATATCGAGCGTGGCATCGAGCCGCTGGGAATCCCGAGCGAAACCCGCGCGTTCGTACCGCATCTGACGCTCGCGAGATTCAAATCGCCCGAGGAAGTGGACGCGCTGGTTCGCTCCGCGGCCGAATGGGTATCGCGCGATTTCGGATCGGCCAGCGAAGCGGAATTTCACTTGTTTGAGAGCCTGCTGAAGCCCGGCGGCGCGGAGTACCGGAAAATCGAGAGCTATTCATTTGTGACGGGAAACGCGTGAGGAACTCGGCGTGAATCCATACGTACTGATCGCCATCGCGTATCTTCTGGGCTCGATTCCCTTCGGGCTGCTGATCGTGAAGGCGCGGGGCGGCGGAGACATTCGCTCCACAGGCAGCGGCAACATCGGCGCCGCGAACGTAGCGCGTAAAGCCGGTGCGCTGGCGGGCGTGCTCACGCTGCTGCTGGACGCCGGGAAGGGTTATCTGGCGGTGTGGCTCGCCGCGCGCGAGACCGGCGGCAACGGTCACTGGATGATGGCCGCGGCTGTCGCAGCCGTAGTCGGGCACGTGTTCCCTGTATGGCTGCGGTTCCGGGGCGGCAAGGGCGTCGCCACAAGCCTGGGGGTGTTTCTGCCGATCTGCTGGCAGGCCGTCGCTGCCGCCGCGGTCGTGTGGCTGATCGTGGTGGCATTCTGGCGGTACTCGTCGCTCGGCTCGATCGCTGCCGCGGCAGCGATGCCGGTTCTCGTATACTTGTTCTACGCGCCGCACCGTGCGCCGGCCACATACGTGAGTCTGTGCACGATTTTCGTTGCCCTGCTCGTGATCGTGAAGCATCGCGGCAACATGGAACGCCTGATCGCCGGGAAACGAAAGTCGTCTGGGCTCCCGCCCGTAGGACAGCCGGCGAATCGCCGAGGCTTAGCAGATACCACTTTCGAACGACGGATTCGGGCGCGGCCGATGACATCGCGGAAGGACTGAATCCCGTTACGACCGCGTGATGTACTTCCTAATACGAACTCGTCCGGTTACCGCGCTAATCAGGCGTTAGGGTAATCGGGCTCGAACCAACCGGTAGGGCGGACGGTTGGACGCCCTCCGAAGACCATACAGCGATTCCGGTATTGCGGGAGGTAAATAGGATTGTAGACTTACCCCGCTAAGAACATTGGTTTAGAGGAGTTAACGTGGCGGAAACTTCCAGGGCCCTTCCGGTTCCGATTGACCGTTCCCGTATTAGCGATCCCACCAGGCCCGCCGAACTCTTTCGTCTGCTCGTGGAAGGCATACGAGATTACGCGATCTTTGTGCTTGACCCTGAAGGCAACGTCCTCACTTGGAACCCCGGCGCACAGGCCATGAAGGGCTACGCGCGAACCGAAATTGTCGGTAAGCATTTCTCGAAGTTTTATCCGCTCGAAGCCGTGCAAAGCGGCTGGCCCCAACGTGAGCTTGCCCTTGCCACGAAAGAAGGACGCTTCGCCGATGAAGGGTGGCGCGTCAGAAAAGACGGCACCACGTTCTGGGCGTCGGTCGTCATCACGCCGTTGTTCGCGGACGATGGCACGCTGTCCGGCTTCGCAAAAGTGACCCAGGATATGACGGCTCGAAGAGAAGCAGAAGAGCGAGTCCAGACTCTGAACCGAGAGTTGCGCGAGCGCGTGTCGCAGCTGGATGAAACCCGGAGGATGATCGAGCTGCGGACTTTTGAACTTCAAAAGCTGTCCACGCGCCTATTACAAATTCAGGACGAAGAACGCCGACGAATCGCCCGCGAACTTCACGATGATTTGGGCCAGCAAATGACGCTTATCAAAATGGAACTGGCTAATATCAGCGGTGTCGAAGAAGTTAGCCGGCTGACGGACATTGCGGCGGCCACGGTGCGGAATTTGTCCTACCTCTTGCACCCGCCGTTGCTCGATGAAACCGGCTTACGCGCGGCTCTGCACTGGTACACAGAGGGCATGACGAAAAGAAGCGACATTGAAATTTCACTTACCTTTACGCCACAGATATTTCCCCGGCTCTCCTCGGACATCGAGACAACGATCTTCCGGGTGATTCAGGAATCCCTCACGAATGTATATCGCCATGCGAATAGTGAGTGCGCACGGGTGGAAATCGAAAAACAGTCTGAGTTTGTTACGGTTCGCGTTCGAGACTACGGCAAAGGATTAGCCCAAGAACTTACCGGCAAGAGGAGTTCGTCAAGTCTCGGCGTTGGAATAACCGGCATGCGCGAACGGGTGCGTCAATTCGGCGGCGATTTGACAATGTCCCGCGCCGAACCCGGCACGCTCGTCGAGGCAAGAATTCCGCTCTTTGGGCCGGCCGTCGAGTAATACTTCAGGCGGAATTGCCACCTGCCCCCTGAGGCCTCCCAAGTACTTTCGCAAGTCCTCAGCCGTTAACTCCTGATTAGTCTTGCCAGCTCAGACGGTCGACGCAACACCTTCTAACCAGTAGTTCCGATAACACGTTTCATAGTAGACCGATCTACTGGGCTGCCTTCGATTAGACCTAATCGGGACGGGGTTTGCTTTGAATCGACGTTCGCAATCGTAGTTGGCCTTTAAACTCCGCGAGATAGACTTCGAGCTGGTGTTGCATCGACCTATTGAGACCACCGCGTTAATCAGGCATAAGCCGATTCGCCCGCCTTGTTGTAGACTTCCTGTCGATTAGGGCCCTTGGATCAGCAAAGGACACTCAAATGAGCGGAAATGAAGTCATCATCGTGGGACCTGGTCAGACGCGACACGCCGATGGCCGCTCCCTTGTGGTTCCAGACGAGGTGCGGTGCAAAGTGAGGACATCGGACCTCGGAGGCCGCCTTTGCATCATGCTGGCTGATCACGCCCCGTGGCAAGGGTCTCCCCTTCACAGGCATCTTGACGGCGACGAGTGGTTCTATGTCACGAAAGGTGAGTTCGCGTACGAAGTGGGCGGTGTGTTGCATCGCGTCCCGGAAGGCGGCAGCCTGGTAGCGCCCAGCGGGATACCGCACCGATACATCAATGGACCTGCCCCCGGCACTCTGATCATCGGACTTAGTCCGGGTGGGAGGCTGGAAGAGTTCTTCGAAGAGGGCGCCCGACTTCGCAGGAATCCGGCGCCCACTCCTCCTAGCCGCGAAGATCTCGTCGCGCTCTACGCCAAATACAACGTGGAGTACCTCGGAGAACGATTGACAAAGGAAGACTTCGCGAATGCCTCAACCTAGACGATGTTGGTCCCAGCATTTTACAGGCCTGCTCACTTGAACTCTCCCCTCAACTGCTACTAGCGATGTAGCTTATGCGGCAACCCCAGTACGATAGTTCCGTTGTACCCACGAGTCCGCTCCGTTAGGATTTTCATGCGGGAAGTCTATGCCCACTCAGCCCCTCAAGCGCTTCACCACGCGGCGACTGCGAATCCTGTGGATTGTCATGGGCGCGCTGCTGCTCGTCAGCGTGACGCCGCTTTGGCTCTACCATCGCCAGGCGCTGACGCTGAGCGAAGGAAAACTGCAGGATACCGAGCGCGTGCAGCAAAGCGAAATCACGCGTTCGCTCGCCAGCGAAACGCTGCAATTCGAGCAGAGCCTGCGCGAACAATTGCTGAGCCAACGGCAAATGCTAACCCTGGCCGGCTGGATACAGAATGTGGACGATCCCTCGCACGCGCCGCAGCTCGCGCGGCTTCTGCAGGTTTTCGTCGAAAACAATTCGGACATTCTCTACGTGACGGCGGTGAACAAGGAAGCGAAGGGACCGTCGGCTGGCAGCGTGAGCGCGGACCGCGACCCGTTCGTGGAAGCAGCCTGGAAGCGAGCGTTCACTTCCAGCATGCAGGGCTTCGATTCACTCAGCGAGCCTTTCGCTCTCGGTCAGGAGAACCGCCCGGCGCTGGTTGTTTCCGTGCCGTTGCTTGCCGACGGCCAGTTTGCGGGAATGCTGAGCGCGGTTGTGTCGCTCGACCGGCTGCAGGCGCGCTTGCACGACGCGAGCGTGCGCGACCGCAAGGTTTTCATCGTGGACGTGCACGGACAGATCGTCGCCTACCCGGACGCGCGCGAACTGGTTCCCGGGCGCGACGTTGCTTCCACTTCCCCGCTCGCGAAGCAGATCACGGAACTGCCCCGCGAATTGCGCGCGACGCAAACCTCAAATTTCGTGACGCCCGGCAAGGATGGCCATCGTCCGGTTGAGATGATCGGCACCTACAGCACGATACCGGAGCTTGGATGGGCCGTGATCGCGCAGCGCAGCCTCGACGATGCGCGCGTGGACGCGGGCGTAAACGAGCTGACCGCGGAAGCGCTGCAATTCGTCGTCGGCGTCACCTTCGTGGCTCTGCTGCTCGGATATTTATTCGCGCTGGGAATCACGCGGCCGATCCGCGGACTGGTCGAATCGGTGCGCGCCATCAGCCGCGCCGAATTCCACGAACGCGTGGTCGTCCGGGGCACCGCCGAAATCGGCGAGCTCGCTGAAACATTCAACAACATGGCGGGCGACATTGAGGAGTACGTCGAGCGGTTGACGCAGGCCGCCACGGAAAATCGCGAGCTGTTCCTTGGCTCGATTCGCATGCTCGCGGCGGCCATCGACGAAAAGGACCCATACACGCGAGGCCATTCCGGCCGCGTCGCGAAATATTCGCTCATTCTCGGGGACGGCCTGGGACTGAACGCCGAGGATCTCGACAGGCTGCGCATCTCCGCGCTGCTGCACGACGTGGGCAAAATCGGCGTGGACGATCGCGTGCTGAAAAAGCCGGGGAAGCTCACCGACGAAGAATTCGACTTGATGAAGCAGCACACCGTGAAAGGCGCCAACATCATGCGCCCCGTCGCGCAACTGAAGGACATGCTGCCGGGCATTGAACTGCACCACGAGCGCATGGACGGCGGCGGCTATCCCTACGGCCTGCAGGGCGACTCGATCCCGATGATGGCGCGCATCATCGCCGTCGCTGATACGTTCGACGCCATTACAACGAATCGCCCCTACCAATCGGCAATGGACGTGGATTTCGCGCTCGAACGCATCCGATCCCTCGCCGTCACCAAGTTTGACCCCAACGTTGTCACTGCGCTCGAAACCGCGATCGCCGCCGGCCGCCTGCGCCTCTCGGCAACTCTCGTCGAAGTTTAAGGATTCAACGTCTAAGCCAGGAATTTCTTGAGTGGCTCCCAATACCGCTCGGGCCATCCAGAGGTAAGACCGTCGAAATCGCTTTCGGGGAAACCCGTGTGGTCCAGCACAACAAGACTGCCCGAACCCTGCGGTTTCAGTTCGAATTTGACAATCGAGTAGACGCCCGGGCCCCAACTGGTGGGCCGCCACGCCTGCACGATTCGCTGACCGGAGATGAGTTCGATGTTTCGCCCAACGATCATTCCGCCGAACATTTTGAAAGCACCGCCCTCTTTCGGATCTATCTCGGCCGGCAAACCGGTGAACGCCGCGAATTGCTTGGAATCCAGCAGCACCTCGTAAATCCGCTGCGGTGTCGCTGTAAACGCGACTTCCTGGTGAAGAGACGTGCGCGTCTGATTTGCTGTCGCGCCTGGCGCTGCCTTCATGGCCTGCGGCAGCGTGTTTGCCCAAAGCTCCGAACCGGCGGCCATGCCGCCTAGCGCGATGCCAAGACCCGCGATCACTTGGCGCCGTGTAAATGTATTTGCCGGCGCGGTCCGCTTCTCTCTCTCGTTCATTGATGCCCTCCTAAATTCCTACCGCGCACTCTCCCGGTATAACAACATGGACATCACTTCCCTGACGACAGCAACTTCACAAGGCGGTAGAGATACTCCTGGCCATCGTAGAAAGCCTTGATCTGGACGCGCTCGTCCTTGCCGTGGGCGCGGACGTCGTCTATATCGCTCGCGAGGCCGGACGTGCCGTACGTGGGAATGCCGACGTTGCGCAGAAAACTGCCGTCGGTCGCGCCGGTGCTCATCGTCGGGATGACGGGCGCGCCCGGCCAGAATTCGGCAGTCAGTTGCTTGATTGCACCGAGGACTTCCGGATTGAGCGGCGAGGGCGGGCTTTGCACCTGGATCCACGTGGGCTTCACCGAGATTTGATCATCGTTCACGACGCGCACGAGGGTCTGGCGAACTTCTTCGATGGATTCGCCGGGAAGCACGCGGCAATTGACGGTGGCCTGCGCTCTTTGCGGCAGGGCGTTGTCGGCGTGGCCCCCTTCCAGCAGCGTCGCCACACACGTGGTCCGAAGCTGCGCGTTGTATACCGGTTTCGCGGACAAGCGCGCAACGGCGGCAGGATCGGCATTCGCCGAGGCCGCGGAAATCATGTCCGCTCCTAACTGCTTATCTTCCAGGCCCGCCGCTTGCTGAAGCCACGCACGGGTGGTTTCGTTGAGCTTCACTGGGAAATCGAATTGCGATAGCCGCACGAGTCCGGCGGCCAGATGGTAGATGGCGTTGTCCTTGGTCGGCACCGAGCTGTGCCCGCCCGCGTTTCGTACCTCGAGGCCGAAATCGCACGGGACTTTTTCGCTCGTCTGGATGTCGTTTCGCAGAGCTTTGCCATTCCTCACGCCTACACTACCGCCCTCGTTGAGCGCGAACTCGGCATCAATGAGGTCACGATGGTTCTTGATGAGCCATTGAATGCCGACCGCGTTCCGGTCCAGAATTTCCTCGTCGGTTTCGAGAACAAGAATGATGTCGCGATCCGGCTTGTAGCCTTCCTGTTTGTAACGAATCATGTTCGAAACGAAGGTGGCGGCCATGAATTTGTCGTCACCGCTGCCGCGGCCGTAGAAGTAGCCGTCCTTTTCGAGAAGCTTGAATGGATCGGAGGACCAGTCCTCGCGGCGCGCTTCGACCACGTCGAGATGGGCCATCAGCAGGATAGGCTTGCGAGCGCCGGACCCATGAAGCCGCGCCACCAGATTTCCCTTGCCCGGTGCTGATTTGAAAACCTGAACGTCGGACTCGGGGAATCCGGCAGCGCGAAGACGCGCGGCCATGGCGTCCGCGGCTTTCCCTGTGTCGCCCGTGGCAGTAACCGTATTGATCTCGACGAGCTCTTTATAGATATCGTGTGCGAGCTGTTGCTGGGCAGAAAGTGTCTGCGCGGAGACTGAAACCGGCGAATGTATCAGCGCGACCGCCAGCGCCAGAACAAAGGCCACCGAAACAAGAGATCGAATGTATTTCATGCGGCACCCCTTCACAGCGAAACGACAACCGAATCGGCACGAGAGCCGGGATTATATCCGATTCGACTGCTAGAATAATGAGCCTCGCATTCGCGCGAGGCATTCACCGGGCCAATTCATGATTTCACTCTTCGGCAAATCGGGACCTTCCCTTCTCGACCGGCTCAAGCAGTCGGTCAGCAAGACGCGCACGGAACTCGCGGCGCGCGTTGAGCAATTGCTGACGGGCAACCGGCCCGTTGATCCGGAACTGCTGAAGCAGTTGGAATCCGCGCTGCTGAGCGCCGACATCGGCGTGCGCACCACCAAGGAAGTGCTCGCATCGCTGCGCGAACAGGTGAACGAACACAAAATTGACGACGCGGCAGCGCTGAAACAGGAATTGAAGCGGCAAATAGTGAAGATCCTCGTCGCGTCAGCGGAAACTTCGGGCGGCGGATTGTCGGGCATTGGCGCTGGCAGCGCGGCCGCCGGTGCCCCGCGCGTGCTTTTCGTGGTTGGCGTGAACGGCACGGGGAAAACGACGACGATCGGCAAACTCGCGAATCGGCTGAAGAAGGACGGCGCGAGCGTCGTGCTGTGCGCGGCGGACACTTTCCGCGCCGCGGCAATCGAGCAGCTCGAAGTTTGGGCGAAACGTTCGGGTGTCGAAATCATCAAGCAGAAATCCGGCGCCGATCCTTCAGCGGTAATTTTCGACGCACTCTCGGCCGCGCAATCGCGCTCTGCCGACGTGGTGATCGTGGACACAGCCGGGCGTCTGCACACGAAGTCAAATCTGATGGCCGAGCTCGACAAAATGAAGCGCACCGCCGCCAAAGTCGTTCCGGGCGCGCCGCACGACGTGTTGCTGGTTCTCGACGCGACCACGGGACAGAATGGCCTGAACCAGGCGCGCGAATTCTGGAGCCACGCGGGAGTCACCGGAATCGTGCTCACGAAGCTCGACGGCACCGCGAAAGGCGGCATCGTCGTGGCAATCGCGCGCGAGCTGAATCTGCCGATTCGCTTCGTCGGCACCGGCGAGCAGATTGACGACCTCGTTCCATTCGACGCGCAAACTTATGTCAATTCCCTCTTCGACTAGCCGCGCGGATGCGGCGTGGATGGCGCGCGCACTCGAACTTGCGCGGCGAGGCATCGCACTGGCGCACCCCAATCCGATGGTCGGCGCCGTGCTGGTGAAGCGCGGCCGCAAAATCGGTGAAGGACTTCACGTTTACGACAAACGCGATCACGCCGAAGTCATCGCACTGAAGGAAGCGGGCAAGAAAGCGCGCGGCGCGACCCTCTACGTTACACTCGAGCCCTGCTGCACCACAGGCCGCACGGGTCCGTGCACGAAAGCGATCGTCGCCGCGGGAGTGACGCGTGTCGTCGCCGCCATGAAAGATCCAAATCCAGCGGTGGCCGGCCGCGGCTTCGCGGAATTGAAACGCGCAGGTATCAAAGTCACAGTCGGAACCGACGAGGGCAGCGCCAAGCAGTTAAATGAAGATTTCGCGAAGTGGATTCGCACAAAGACTCCGTTTGTGACTCTGAAATCCGCTCTTACGCTCGACGGCCAAATTGCCGCGCGTCCGGGAAAATCCTCGCAGATCACGGGCAAAGCATCCCGGGAAGCCGTTCAGCGCCTTCGACATTCAGCCGACGCGCTGCGTCACCGGCATCGGCACCGTACTTGCGGACGATCCGTTGCTCACCGACCGCACCGGCCAGCCACGTCGCCGCAAGCTTCTACGCGTCGTTCTCGATTCGCGCCTGCGGCTGCCGCTGACGTCGCGCATCTCACGATCTGCCGACGGCGACGTTCTCGTTTTCACGACGCAAGATACAAACTCCGCGAAGGCCCGCGCCCTCGCAAAGGCAGGCATCGAAGTCTTTCGCACGCGAAACCGCCGCGGCCACGTCTGTTTGGATTCAGTGCTGGCGGAGCTAGGCCGTCGCGGAATACTCCACGTGCTGCTCGAAGCGGGCGCGGAACTCAACGGCGCTGCGCTCGCGGCCGGGGTTGTGGACAAACTGGTTCTCTTCTATGCTCCCAAAATCATGGGGACGGGCGGCGTGCCATTCGCGCGGATTCCGGCAGCGCAGTGGTTTTCGAAGCTCCCCGCGCTTCGGGACATAACCGTCACCCGCTGTTCGCCGGATTTTATCGTCGAGGGATATTTCCACGATGTTTACGGGAATCACTGAGCACGTCGGAAAGATTGAATCGCTCGAGCGCGGCGCGGATGGTGGCGTGCTGCGCGTCAGCCTCGGAGGCGCGCGCGAAATCGCGGCCGAGATGAAGCTGGGCGACAGCATTTCCGTCAACGGCTGCTGCTTAACCGTTTCCAAATTCGACGCGCACGCATTCTCCGCCGATCTTTCGGGTGAAACCCTGCGCCGCACATCGTTCGGCGAAAAAAAGGCTGGCGATCTGGTGAACCTCGAGCGCCCTCTCGTGGCCAGCGCGCGGCTCGGCGGGCATTTCGTTCAGGGGCACGTGGATGGCGTCGCGCGCGTGGCGAAACTTGTTCCCGAAGGCGAGAGCTGGTGGCTTTCGATTCAGGTGCTCGATGATTTGCGGCGCTACGTCGCTGAAAAAGGCTCGATCGCGGTTGACGGCATCAGCCTCACAGTCGCACGCTGGCACGCCGGCGTCGCGGATTTCGCGATCATTCCCTTCACGCACGAGCACACGAATATCCACGCGATGGCTGCGGGCAACGCCGTGAACCTGGAATGCGATATCCTCGCGAAATACGTGGAAAGTCTGCTGGCGACGCGCTAAGCGGCTCCGCTTTCCCGGGATTTTCGGCGCGCCCTTCCTCTAGATTTCTCCACGCGATACTCCTCCCAACTCAGGAAAGCGATCAGCGCGTCGAATCCGGCAAACATCAAGAGAAGCATCGAGTGCGTATGCGTGAATCTGTAGACTCCATACACAGTGAAGGCGCTGAAAATCGCAATCGCCAGCGGATATGCCCAGAGTTTGTTCATCCAAAGAAGAACGGAAAGCACGGCTTTTACCACGCCGTGTGCGAGAAGATAAATCGAGGCGAAAAGCGGATCGCTGTGAGCGAGTCTTTCCGAGCCATGCAGCAGGTGAGCTGCAATGAAATCGTGCGGATCGCGCGATAGCTCATGCTGAAATATCTGCTGCAGGGTCCAGCCGAGCGACTCCGGCTTGATGAACCACAGGAGCACGCCACCGATCGCTTCCAGCAGCCCGTCAATTCCCTTGAGCGTGATGCCGGTGCGAAACGAAGCCCGCAGAAAAGATAGTGAGTTCATGGATGATGGAATGGCAGAACAACTTTAGCGCAGCGCGGCTTCAAATCGAATGCGCGGTCTGCATCGCAGCGTCGCGGCGCTTGGCACGCGCTCCGCGAAAGTACAATACGAGGCCAATCGCGATTCCGCCCGCGGTCCCGGCAATTAACTTCATCTCGAAAAGCCACGGATGCGTCTGCTCACCGGGCGGAATGAACGAAAGTGCAATCGCCATGATAACGACGCAGAGCGCGAGCACTCCCGCGAGCCACACGCCAAATTTTCCCCGGGAATCAGCACCGCATCCTTGTTCCCCGTGCGGTTTCCCACATACGCCAGCCGTATCACGGCCGAATACACGTAGATGAACGGAATGAAGTACAAAATGTTCGAGGCGTCCACCAGAATGTAATAGGCGTTGTTCGCGCTCTCGTTGAGCTGAATCAAGAAAAGGATCACACACGATATTCCCGCCTGCACCAACATCGCAATCCACGGCGTCTTCCACCGGGGATGAATCCTGCCGAATGCAGCGGGCATATAACGGTCAATCCCGACGACGAACGGAATGCGCGCCACTCCAGCGACGGTAGCTCCCACGCCTCCAGCGTTGCCAAACACCACCAGGATCGCGGCGAGAATTCCAAAGTATGCAACGTGAAGCGTCGTAGAACCTGTCGTCATCGCCTGGAATACACCGCTCTTCGGATCAACCACGCCCCCAGGCAGAATCGCGAGCAGCGCCATCGTCGCCGCCACATAAATCACAACGATCATGACCGCTGACCCGAGAATGGCGCGCGGAAAAGTGGTGCGCGGGTCGCGGATTTCCTCGCTCATCGAGGACGCCAGTTCGAGACCGCTGAACGCGAAGGCGATCTGCGGCCAAAAGTTCAAGGTCCCCCAATTCCACTGCGGCATAATATTGAGCCACGTAAAATGCGTCGCTGACCCGCGCGTGAGCGCGAGATACACGCCCATGCCCACGAGCATCAGCAAGGGAATGTAGGTTCCGATTCCTCCCGCGTTCTGCAGCCACTTTCCGATGCCCACGCCGACGATATTCAGTGCGACCGCAGCGAACAACAGCAGAAACGCGCCCACCAGCAGAAACGTGCGATTGTCCGCAAGATGAGCGGCGCCGGCGCCACCCACATACGCGCACATCGCCACGCTCGCCATCAGCAGGCCGGGAAAATAAAAAACCGTGTAAACCCAATACGTCCAGCCGGCAACGAATCCGTGGAATTCGCCGAATGCTTTCTTCGTCCAGATGTAGAGGCCGCCCTCCTCGGGAAATCGCGTGGAAAGTTCCGTCAGGATGATCGTAGTCGGCAGAAAAAACAGAACAGCGGCAATCACCCACAGGCTGATCGACGACGTGCCGTTGTGTGCCGCAACCGCAATCCAGCGCGGGCCAAGCACCGACGCCACGTTGAACAACAGCAAATCCCACGGACCAATCGCGCGGCGCAGCTGTTTCTTCGGATCGGATGAATTGGGTTCGGTCACGCGGTCGCGTCCAGCGCGGGAATCAATTCGTCCTGCAACAGGAAATTGCGAAGGAAGGGATCCTGCGAGGCCTCAAGCTCCCGCCACGTTCCGAAAAACGCCACGCGGCCCTCCTGCAAAAATATCACGCGGTCAGCGAGTTTCTTGCCCAGGTGGGTGTCGTGTGTCACCACGATGGATGTCTTGTGCAGAGTTTTCTTGAGCTTCAGGATCAAGTCGCTGACGTGCGCCGCCATCAAGGGATCAACCATCGTGGTCGGCTCGTCATAAAGAATCGCTTCCGGATTTTCGGCCAAAGCTCGCGCGATGGCGACCGCGCGTTTCGTGCCGGTGCTCAGATCGGCGGGCAAGCGGTCCGCAAATTCAGTGACTTCGAGCATGGCCAGCAGTTCCTTTACTTTGCGGTCAATTTCTTCCGGGGTTGCGCCGTCGCCCCGGCCCAGGAGCGGAAATGCCACATTTTCTGCCACGCTCAGCGAATCGAAAAGCGCGCCGGACTGAAAAACCATGGTCACGCTCCGCCGAATTTTCTCGAACTGCGCTTCGGTCCAGCCGGTCACGTCCTGCCCGGCGACGATGATGCGGCCGTCGTCCGGCTCGAGAAATCCGAGCAGCAGCTTCAGGGATACGGACTTGCCCACGCCGCTACGGCCCATGATCACGGCCGTCTCGCCCTGGTCCACGAAAAAGCTGACGTCCTTCAGGACGGCGTTGTCGTCGAACGATTTCGATACGTTTTGGAATTCGAGGTAGTGGCCGCTCATCGTCTTTGGTGACGCTGTTTAGTGGCGCTCCGTGCGTCGCGATTGGGCGCCGTCCGCGCCGCCGCTCAGTCGCGCCCGCGCTTCCTCGTAATCCTCAGGCGAGTTCATATTCTTGAACAGGTACCCCTCGGAATCAAAGGCTTTCCATTCGGCAGGTTCGATGATTTCGACGCGCAGGTTTTCGACCGCGTCTTTCACCTTTTTGTTGCCGAGAGCAAGCGCCCCGCGAATGCCCGGTTCGGCGCGTTGATGGTAGAGCGCGCAGAGTGGCTCCGTGCCGGTGGCGCTCATCGGGACCACGGCGTCAGCTTCCGATGCGACGGCCCGCGCGACGACGTATTCGAGCCACGGCTTCGTAAGATACGGCAAGTCGCACGCGACGACGAGGCTCCAGGACGCGCTTGCCGTTCGCAATGCCGTCGCGATCCCGCCGAGTGGACCTGCGCCCGGCCAATCGTCTGCTATGGTGCGCAGCCCGAGCGCCCGAAACGCCGCCGAATCGCCAACCACGGTCGCCGAACCAACGACGGATTCCACCAGACGCGCCGTGCGCACGATCAGCGGGCCGCCGCCGAGTTCCAGCAGCGCTTTGTCGCGCCCCATTCGCGAGCTTGCGCCCCCCGCCAATATGAAACCCGCAATTTCGGTCCTCGAACTCATTTGCTTGAGACCTGCCTCTTTTCGCGCTCAGTTTTCCGTAGGGGCACGGCATGCCGTGCCCGGCGCGGATGCTTGGCAATCGGCCGCTACAGGCAGCAGTTAGTATGCGGCTTTACCCACCCTGCTCACTTTCTTGGTCTTTGAATTCCCAATTCGCGCAGCTTTTCCTGCAAACTCTGCCGATGCAATCCGATTTCCGCCGCCGCTCGCGACACGTTCCAGCGATGTTCCTTGAGCTTGCGCTTCAAGTACGTAATCTCAAATTTTCTCTTCGCCTCCCGGAAATCAGCCTCGCTCATAAACGAATTCCCTTCCCCGTCTCGCGGCACGCCAACTCCTCCCGTATTGTCGCGCACTTCTTCAGGCAAATCGGCCACGCCGATTTCGTCGCCCTTGCTCAGAACCAGCGCACGTTCGAGCGCGTTGCGCAGCTCGCGGACGTTCCCCGGCCAGTCGTACCGGCGCACGCGCTCCATTGCATCGCTAGCCAGATCGGCGCGGCGGTTGTGACGCGCTCCGAGCTGCGCGAGAAAACTCGCCGTGAGCAACGGGAGATCCTCCTTGTGCGCGCG
This sequence comes from uncultured Acidobacteriota bacterium, assembly GCA_963818605.1. Taxonomy (GTDB): domain Bacteria; phylum Acidobacteriota; class Terriglobia; order Acidiferrales; family UBA7541; genus Palsa-295. The sequence continues at coordinate 387,940 of CAWFSW010000005.1, read as the reverse complement.
CAGAGGCGGCAGTTCCAGCGTGACGACGCGCAGCCGATAGTACAAGTCCTCTCGAAATCGGCCCGCGGCTATTTCCGCTGCAAGATCGCGGTGCGTCGCGCTGATTACACGAACGTCCACTTCGATCGAATGCGATCCGCCGAGCCGCTCGATTTTCCGGCTCTCAAGCGCACGCAACACTTTCGCCTGCGTCACCGGATTCATGTCGCCGATTTCGTCGAGAAAAAGCGTGCCGCCCGACGCCAGCTCGAATTTGCCCTTGCGCTGTTGGGTAGCGCCCGTGAATGCACCACGCTCGTAACCGAATAGCTCCGATTCGATCAGATTTTCCGGCAGCGCCGCGCAGTTCACCGCGACAAACGCCTTTTCGGCACGCGGCGACCGCGCATGAATTTCCTGTGCGAGCAAGTCCTTGCCGGTGCCGCTCTCGCCCAGAATCAGGACGGTGGCATCGGTCGGCGCAACGCGCTCCGCCATTTCAAAAACGCGTCGCATCGTCGCCGTGCCTCCGAGCATTCGTCCAAATTGCCCTTCGGCGATGAGTTCGCGGCGCAGGCGCTCGTTTTCCGCGCCGAGTTCGCCGAGCCGGACCAGATTCGCCACGCGCGTGCGCAACTCCTCGATGTCGAAACCTTTCACGATGTAATCTGCCGCGCCGCTCTGCAGCGCCTCGACCGCCGTGCGCGCAGTATCGAGCGCCGAAGCGATCAGCACGGGCGTGGTGTCGCCGCTCGCGCGCAGCCATCTCAGGAATGCCAGGCCGTCCTCGTCCGGCATGATCAGGTCTAGCAGAATCAGGTCGAAGGTCCGCTGCGCGACGACGTCGCGAGCGGCCCTTGCCGAGCCGGCTTCGACGATCTGGTAGCCGCCTTCGAGCGCCCGGCGCATTCCGTAGCGCGCGGCGGGTTCGTCATCCACAATTAAGATCGTTCGCATGGTCCTCTCACAAGCCTTTGTAGGGGCATGGCATGGCATGCCCGGCAAACATGCTTGGCAACCCCAAGCTATTCGCGACGCCGCGGTTCTTCTCTCTAAATGAAGCCCCGCCTGGCCGGCCCCTTTCCACCGCGTGACGCGATCACCGCGTTCTGCCCTCTATTGGCAACTTCACACGGAATCTCGTTCCCTTCCCTTCGCTGATCGGGCTTTCGCACGACATCGTCCCGCCCATTTCGTCCACGCGCCGAGCCACGATCGCCAAGCCCAGGCCCGTCCCCGTGGCCTTGGTGGTAAAGAACGGCTGAAAAATCCTCGAACGAAGTTCGGCGGAAACGCCGGGGCCTCGATCTTCCACCAATATTTCGAGATGATCGTCCTTGCGCGCGAGGGCGATCTGCACGCGCCCGCCATCCGGCTGCGCTTCGATCGCATTCACGATCAGATTCGACAGTATTTCGCTCAGCGCCTCCTCCGACGCGAGCACTTGCACTTCCTCCTCCGGGCCGTCGAATTCGAGGACGACGTTTCGCCGCTCCGCGTCGTGGCGGAACAGCATGGCAGCCTGCTTCGCAACCGCGACCGCAGCCACGCGCTGGCCATTCACCGACGGCTTTGCAAAATTCAGCAGCTGCTTCAGCTTCGCACTCATCCGGTCTATCTCGCCAACAACCAGTGCACAGTCGTGGCGCAGATCGGCTGGCAAATCCGGTTTTTCGAGCTGCACCTGCAATACCGTTTTCATCGAGCTCAGCGGATTGCGCAGATTGTGCGACACGGTCGCGGCCATCTGCCCGAGCAAAGCGAGCCGCTCGCGCTCCGCCAGTTCACGTTCTAGGCGCAACTTCTCTTCGATCAAGCGGCAGAGGTCCGCCATCGGCGGCAATTGCTCGGCGAGAAACTCCAGTCCCGCGGACGTCTCGCCGGTAAGATACGAGCCAGTCGAAGCGGCTTCGAGCAACCCAACCTCCTCGCGATCTTTGCGCAAAGGAATGCGCACCACGTGACCCAGCCCACCCGGAGATTCCAGCGTCTTCTGCGACGCATCGCGCGGAATTGATATGCGCACCGCGGCAAGCCCGAATTCCTCGCGAATGCGCCGCTCGGCGTGCGCAATCAACCGCGCGAGGTCGCCGTGGCGCGCCTCCTGTTGCAAATCCACCGTCAGGCTCTGCATACGACCGATTCGCTCGCGGAAACGACGATGCAGCGCCGGCCCGATCACCCGCTCCAGCGGCTCAAATAGAAAAATCAGCACGAACAGGAGCACGCTCGCCGTGGCCTCCGGCGGAAACACGGGCGCAAGCCAACCGCTGATCCGGTGCACCAATCCAAGATAAAGCAGCGCAAGCACCGTCGCCGAAAGCGCATACACCAAATTCCGTTGCGCTCCATACTCGAGAAAATTGTGCTTAAGCGCGATAGTAAATGAGCAGCATCCCAGGGCAGCACGCCACAAAAGAAAATGGCTGTCGCCATACCATCTGTGTGTATGGGTGCGATAGTGGCAAAACCCTCTCGCAGCGCCAACGGAATTAGTAATAAGAACGAGAACGCACCCAGCCACCAGAAGAACCGACGCTCGGTGGGTGCCTGGGCCGACTTTCCGAAGTAGAAATCGCAGCATATGCAGCAAAGAATTGCCGCTATTAGCAGCACCGCATCTTCCGGCCGAAACACGCGCAGCAGGAACGGAAGGCTCAAGTCGAATCTGCTGTACGGAGCCTCAAGAGACCAAAAGATTCTGGCCAACGGAATCACAAATGGAATGACATACCAAGGTGATATGACTGCGATCCTCTTGATTCGGCTGGGCACCTGACCTCGTGCGACGAGAACGCAATATTGAATGTGGACATGAATCAGAAGCGCGGGGAGAAAGAGCAGCCCCAGAACGGTCAAGCTCGCGTAAAGCAGACGAGTCGTTTCCGGAGGCGACGCATATTGAATCTCGGCGTTGATCTCAAGCAGGCCACCCGCGTAGATGGCGAACAGCGCTAGCACGAGAAAGAACAGCAGCCGCTCAAACAGCCGCGGGCGGCGATGCCCCAGAATCAATGCCAGCAGGAAGAGATAGACGAGCGTCCCAGCGGTCAGCGCAATCAGCCGAACGTAGAAGAGCAGAGCCACCGGACGCCTCTTGGCTACGGATTCTAGCCCTGGCTCAAAGGCAACTCAATAACCAAGTGTCGGAATAATCGGACATATTCCATTATGCTGATTATAATAGCCTTACAATAGATCTTCCCACTGCCCAACCGCAAGCCACAGACAGATTTTCCTTTGACTGTCTCCCAATCTTTGCTATATTAGCACTCGCTTGATGTGAGTGCTAATCGCGCACCCCGCCAAGTAACACTCGTCAAACCATCCCGAACCGTTTCACCGGAACTCGGGACCATCGGAGGAATCGCAAAAATGGCTGTCAACATTACGCCGCTGCATGACCGCGTCCTGGTCCGGCGGTTGGAAGAGAAAGAGCAAGTAAAGGGCGGCATCATCATCCCCGACACGGCGAAAGAGAAGCCGCAAGAGGGCGAAGTGATGGCCGTAGGCGCCGGCAAGCTGAACGAGAAGGGCGACCGCATCCCGCTCGACGTCAAAGCGGGCGACCGCATCCTGTTCGGAAAGTATTCCGGCAACGACATCAAGATCGACGACGAGGAGTACATGATTCTGAAGGAAGACGAAATCCTCGCCAAGATCGGCGGCGCGGCCAAAGCGGCCGGCGGCAAAAAGTAACCACCCCGCGAGTCCGCCACGGCGGGCCACGGATAACCATTCCAACGAAACATGAAGAGGAGAAAGAGATATGGCAAAGCAAATCGTAACTGGTGAGAATTCGCGCCAGGCGATTCTACGCGGCGTCAATGCACTCGCGGACGCCGTGAAGATTACGCTGGGCCCGAAGGGGCGCAACGCGGTCATCGAAAAGAAGTTCGGCGCGCCGATCATCACCAAGGACGGCGTGACGGTAGCGAAGGAAATCGAGCTGCAGGATCCGCTCGAAAACATGGGCGCGCAGATGGTGCGTGAAGTCGCCTCCAAGACGTCTGACGTCGCGGGCGACGGCACCACCACGGCGACCGTGCTGGCTCAAGCCATCTTCCGCGAAGGCGTGAAGACGGTGGCGGCCGGCGCAAGCCCGACGGCACTGAAGCGCGGCATCGAAAAGGCCGTCGAAGTAGCCATCGAGGAAATCGCCAAGTTCCACAAGGACGTGAAGGGCGACATGATCGCGCAAGTCGGCACCATCAGCGCCAACAACGACAAGCAGATCGGCTCTATCATCGCCGAGGCCATGAAGAAAGTAGGCAAGGACGGCGTCATCACCGTTGAGGAATCCAAGACGATGGAGACGACGCTCGAAGTGGTCGAAGGTATGCAGTTCGACCGCGGCTACCTTTCGCCCTACTTCGTCACCGACCCGGAGCGGATGGAGTGCGCCATTGAAGACGTCCGCATCCTGATCCACGAGAAGAAAATCAGCTCGATGAAGGACCTGCTTCCCCTTCTCGAACAGATCGCCAAGATGGGCAAGCCGCTGCTGATTATCGCGGAAGACGTCGAAGGCGAGGCTCTTGCAACGCTCGTCGTCAACAAGCTCCGCGGCACTCTGCAGTGCGCCGCCGTCAAGGCTCCTGGCTTCGGCGACCGCCGCAAAGCCATGCTCGAGGACATCGCCACCCTCACCGGTGGTAAGGCCATCACGGAAGATCTCGGGATCAAGCTCGAGAACGTGAAGGTCGAGGACCTCGGCCGTGCGAAGAAGATCACCATAGACAAGGACAACACCACGATCGTCGAAGGCGGCGGCAAGTCCACCGAAATCGAAGGCCGTGTGCGGCAAATCCGCGCGCAGGTCGAGGACACCACCTCGGACTACGACAAGGAAAAGCTGCAGGAACGCCTCGCGAAACTCGTCGGCGGCGTGGCAGTAATCAAAGTAGGCGCGGCGACCGAAACCGAGCTGAAGGAAAAGAAGGCTCGCGTCGAAGACGCCATGCACGCAACACGCGCGGCAGTCGAGGAAGGCATTGTCCCCGGCGGCGGCGTGGCCCTGGTCCGCTGTATCGCAGCTCTCGAAAAGCTCAAGCTGCACGATGACGAAGCCATCGGCGTCAACATCGTGAAGCGCGCGCTCGAAGAGCCGATGCGGCAGATCGCGCACAACGGCGGCCATGAAGGCGCTGTGATTGTCGGCCGTATCCGCGAATCGAAGGACGATAACTTCGGTTTCAACGCGGAAACCGGGGAGTTCGGCGACCTCGTCAAGGCGGGCGTTATTGATCCTGCCAAGGTGACTCGTCTGGCTCTGCAGAACGCCGCTTCGATTGCCGGCCTGATGCTCACGACCGAAGCTCTGATCGCGGACATTAAGGAAGACACGAAGGCGGGCGCAGGCGCGGGCGGCGGTGGCGGTATGCCCGGCGGTGGCGGCGGCATGGGCGGCATGTACTAAGCCTAGCTCGACGCTTCTAGATTCAAATGTAGCGCCGCGGCCTTTAGCGCGGCACGAAAGGGCGCTCCGATGCGAATCGGAGCGCCCTTTTTTTCTCTGAGGTTTAGATGTAGCGCCGCGGTCTTTGGCGCAGCATCCGGCGGAAAGCTGTCTGCAAGAGAGTTCCCTCGGTCGCGATTCTCCTTCGGGACAAAGACCCTCGTCAGGTCTTTGTTTGTGTGTCACTTTGTTTGTACACCCATCGTTTGTTCTCAGCGAGTTAGCGCGAAATTTACTCGGCACGTGTGTCGAGTAAATTGGTGCGCCGCCCCTCGACTCGCGATGCTCGCTCGGGATCACGATCCTAATCGAATCGTGACGGGCGCGATCACGATTGATCATCGGATCGTGACGGGCGGGACGCACAGGGCGCGTTTTTTGTTGCGGTTTGTAAGGGCACCTGTCGTTTGTTTTCAGTGGGTTAGGGGGAAATTTACTCGACACGTGTATCGAGTAAATTTGAATTGAGTCAATTGTGCGCTGAGGTTCCTCTCGCCTGTCATCCCGACAGAAGGCTGCGTCTGGCTGACGAGGGATCGTCTCTTCGCTCTCGCGCCGTGCCCTGCCCCGCCCTGAGGCACGAAGGGTCGCTGCCGAATGTTCGCGTGCACTGACCTCCCGCCTGTCGGCGGGCTTGATCTCCCTAGCCCGTTTGATCTCCCAGGCTCGACTAGCCGTCGACCTGGGAGCCCTGCCCTGCGTCGACTGGGAGCCCCGTTTTGTGTCCATGTTGATGGACCTCGCGGGAAAGTAGCACGATGGAGGCGAGCGCGGCGACTGAGCGAAAGTACAGACGAAGTACAGGTGACATTCTGCGTGGGAAAAGGAAATGCAAGCAGATCGGAAAAGTCCCCACCCTTTACTGCGCAAAGGATGGGGCACGCGAAAAATCAAACGCTAAAGCCTGGGCCACCCGCCACTCACAGCAGCGGATGCTCAACGATGCGCTACCCGCCCAGGGTTTGAGTGCGTCATGAGTTAATGGTATTGTTCGGACAACGTGGACAACGTGAAACACGCAACGGCGGTGCAAGTCGACGTTGAAACAGGAATTTTCATAGACTTCGTTAGGCGACTAGCGGCCGATTCGACGATTGATGCGGCTGCGGTCAGGCGAATAGACGAAGCACTTCTTCATAAGAAAGAGTTCTCTGTCGAGAAACTTAGAGGCGCACTCTTTCCGATAGACGGCGCCTCATGATCCGAATTTTGTCGCTCGATATCGAGCACTTTCGCGGCATTCACGAACTTACGCTGAACCCCGACGGGGCCAATTTCGCCGTATGTGGTCCCAATGGAACGGGAAAAAGCGGGGTCGTAGACGCACTGGAATTCGCTATCACCGGTTCAATCTCGCGACTCATGGGCGAGGGCACTTCATCAATCACGCTGAAATCACACGCGCCCCATGTGGACAGCCGCGACACGCCCGAAGTCGCCCGAGTATCCCTTAAGGCCTTCGTCCCAAGTCTGAACAAGACAGTAACCATTGAGCGTTCCGTCGACGCCACACACACGCCGAAGGTAACGCCCTCCGATCCCGATGTCCTAAATCTCGTGGAGGAGCTCGGAGGACACCCAGAATTCGCCCTCTCGCGCAGAGAAATCATCAAGTATGTCCTCGCTACCCCGGGGGACCGCTCAAAGGAAATCCAGGCGCTGTTGCGGCTCGAGCGAATCGAAAAGGTCCGGCAGTCGCTCCAGACAATTCTGAATTCTAGAAAGACAGACTCAAAGAAGCTTGATCAGGATGTGACTCTAGCAATGGCGAATCTCGTGCGCGCCCTTGGCATCGAATCGCTCGGTACGGAACAGCTTCTTGCCGCAGTCAATGGTCGAAGGGCGATATTGCAACTGGAACCGTTGCCGCAACTTCTAGCCGACACGTCAATCAAGGTAGGCGTCACGATCGTCGCGAAGGAGCAGCGACCGCGTCAAAAAATAGCAAAGAAGCAGGCATTAGTAGATCTTGTAGCGCTTTCGGAGCTTCTTAGAGCTCCTGAAACGGAGATGGTTTCGAAAAGCCGAATCCAGATCGCGTCGATAATTCAAATGCTTTTGGAATCGCCCTTACTACTTCAAAGCCTGCGCAGGCAAGATTTCCTTGAATCTGGGCTCGATCTGATCGACGCAAATTCCTGCCCGTTCTGTGACACTGAATGGAAAGTGGATGAGCTGCGTCGACACGTAGAGGACAGTCTCGCGAAGGCGAGCCAGGCCACTGCTCTAAAGAGTGAAACGGAAAAAGCAGCGACCCCACTCAATTCGTCCCTCCGACAGCTTGAAACGCTAGCGAGCACAGCCGCCAACTATGGGCGTCAACTAACTCCGGCGGTGGACACGAAGCATCTCGACACTTGGGCCTCGTCGCTCAAGGAGCGACGCGAGCAAATATTGAAGCTCGAGAAACCGGAGGAAGTTCTCGGCAGCATGGCACATGATCATCGAGGGGCGTCAAAGGCAGCTGCCGCTGTTATCGGTGAAATCCAGAAGTCAGTCGAATTGCTACCGGACCCTTCGAAAGAGGACGAGGCCAAAGAATATCTAACGCTCTGCCAAGAACGCCTCGATGTTTACTGGACGGCCAAGAAAAAACAAAACCAGGCCAAGATCGACGTAGAGCTCGCGACGAAGGTACTGGACGCCTACAACGCAACCGTGACCGAGGCCCTGGAAAAGATATATAAGGACGTCGCCGCCGACTTTGCTGCGTTTTATCGGTTCGTAAATCGCGATGACGAATCAGCGTTCGAGGGCAAGCTAACTCCGGCGGCCGGGCGACTCAATTTCGACGTCGACTTTTACGGCCGAGGGTTCTTCCCTCCCAGCGCTTATCACAGCGAAGGGCATCAAGACGCGATGGGCCTTTGCCTCTATTTGGCACTCATGAAACATACCTTGTCGAATAGGTTCTGCTTCGCAGTGCTAGACGACGTTCTAATGTCGGTAGACGCTGGGCACCGTCGAGAGGTCTGCTCGATGCTTAAGTCGCAGTTTCCAGAAACACAGCTCATTGTTACTACGCATGACGATATATGGCTTAAACATATGATTTCCGAACAGCTGATCGCTTCGAAGGCATTCGTCCACTTTAGAAAGTGGACGATTGACGACGGCCCGCTCGTCTGGAGTGGCGCAGACGCCTGGAAAGAAATCGGGGACCATCTCGATGTCGGCGAAGTGGATTTAGCTGCGGGAACGCTTAGGAGATACCTCGAGTATATGGGGAGCTCGTTATCCGAGCGCCTGCGCGCGAAGATTGAGTTTCGGGGTGACGCGGGGTACGACCTCGGCGAACTTATGGTGTCCGTCATCCAATCGTGGACAGACCTGCTAAAGACCGCCAATAAGGCTGCCAATTCATGGAATAAACGGGACGAGATTGAACGCATTGGGAAGCTACAAGAGCGGTTTGCCCAGCTCGTTGCCCAGTCCCAGGTCGAACGGTGGGCAATTAACAAAAGCATTCACTACAATTCGTGGGGTAACTTTCAAAAGAACGATTTCACCCCTGTGGTAAATGCGTTTAGAGAATTCTTGGAGTCCTTCGCCTGCTTGTCCTGCGGCAGCTACGTATATGTTCTCCCCGCTAGGGGGCGCCGGGAAGAGATTCGCTGTGACTGTGGGGCCACTAACCTCAATTTGAGGGACCGAGAATGAAAGCGCATCCGGAGGAACAAATCCTCGTAGGGCGGACGACGGGTTGCGCATCCTTTCGCGTCCATTGACACTGGTTTCGCGCACGGGGACCGTGGGGCGGGATTCTGCCGCGCTGCCCTTCGTTCCTCAGGGTAAAAAGACGCGGCGCTACATTTACACCCTCGAAGCACAGGCCGAGTCGGAATCTGTCGCGCGGACGACCGCAGGGCGCGGAGAAAGGCGAGGAAACGCAGAAGCAGGTCCCTCGTCGGCCGCGAGGCGGCCTCGCTCCCTTCCTGCGTCAGGGCAGGCGGGATGACAGCGTAAAGAAGGAAGGCGGAAGACAAATGCGGCCGCGTGACACATTCGACCCCGCCGCGGAAGGAGTAAATGCAGGGCCGCGGGCTTCCGCGCGGCATCGTCGGTTTCGGCGGTACTGCTGCTGGGCTGAAGGCCCCAGCGCTACATTTAATTCCCAAGGCTTTACTTCGTTTTCGTCGAGGAGAAGCTTCACGCGTTCGAAATTTCCGGTTTGCGCTCGCGGTCAGCGGCGTACGCTGCGCAAAGGATGGGGCACCCGCAAAATCAAACGCTAAAGCCTGGGCCACCCGCCATCACCTCGCCGCTCTTACTTTGTGGCGCAGGCGAAACTCGCAGCGTCGTTCATATCGCCGGTGCCCTTGTATCTCGGGAAACTCGGATAGGTGCAAACCGGCCGCGTGAATAGCAGCTTGCCGCCGGGACGATCGAACTTGCTCGCGACCACCAGAGAAGGAGCCTGACCCTTCTCCACCCATTTCATCAGCGGCGTCAGCAGATCGAAATCGTCCGCGCCGGGCCCGCCGCCGCAATGGTTCACCCCCGACGCGATGTAGAGCCGCGAATTCTCCGCGCCCTTCGGGCCTGCCGTTTTCAAAATGCCTTGGAAGACGCGGATCGTGTCGCGGTGCGAAATCAGTGAATCGTCCGATCCATGCCAGACGATCATCTTTTTCCCGCTCTGCAAGAAAGAAACGATGCCCTCCGGCTCCGGATTGAATCCGTACTTCGTCCGCATCACGCCGCTGATCGCAGGAAAACTTGCGTCCACATCGAATCCCGCGGGCGACCAGTTCGGATCGCTAAGAATAATGTTGCGCATGTGCCCCGTGCCGAACATCGCGTAGGCGCGGGCCCACGGCGACATGTCGCCGAATCCGAGCCCCGAATAGATCGTCGTACCGTCCTTCAATTTCAGGTCCGTCATCAACGCCTTCACGGAGGCGGCCTGGCTCGACGTCAGTCCCGCGGCAGGCGCGTCCACCTCGGGATCGAACTTGCACGCCTCCCAGTTGCTGATGACGCCGTCCTTCGCGCCGTCCAGCACGTCGCATTTCTCCACCGCCGCCGCGTTCACCGCCTTCAGTTTCGCAGGCTCGGGCAGATCGAGCGTGGCCGCGCGAGTCCACCCTTCCACCAGCCCGACCATGTTCAGTCCCGGCGCGCCCGATACTACGCCGTCATATTCATCGCCATATTTCGAGGCGGCGTTGGCCGCGCCACGCCCGCCGTTCGAACAGCCGACGTAATACGAGTACTTGGGCGCGCTGCCGTAGTACGCCACGGCGAGTGCGTTTCCGAATTGCTTGACCACGTGGATAGCCGTGTGCGCGTACAGTTGCGTCGCGGCGGGATTGTTCAGTAGCTTCGCGCCGGTGGGATCGCGGTAGCCCCCGTTGTTCGCCAGCACGATGGCGCCGGCAGCGAGCGCGATCGACCCGGGCGCGGCGGCGTGCGCCGGCGATAGCAGCTCGAGGATCTGGCCGTCGAATCCTCCGCCTCCTTGTTGATAGAGCCGGCCGGACCAGCCATCCGGCAACAGCGCTTCGATATCGTGCTCGGTGCCGTCCTGCGTGGCGAGCACTTTGCAGTTCGCGGGTTCGCCATGCGCGGCCGGCACCTTCGCGGCCGACGTGATCTTCACCCCCGCAAGCTCGCGGCCAGCGAGCGACTCGCACGCCATGGCGGGCGCGGTTTGGGCCTCAGCCGATGTGCAGACCATCAGCACGTGAATCGTCAGCAGAGGTATCGCGACGAACAAAAACTTCGACGCGCGAATCGGCGAGCAGTTGTCCATGGCTCGTAACTCCTGTAATGGAGATCAAGGTCAGCGGGCGCGGACGACAATTGCCGCACTCTAGCCCGGTCAACGCGGATTGTAGCGCAGAACGAAGGAGATGCGGCGCACGTGAAATTCGCGGCGGCGTTCGTCTCGCCGGGATCCAAACCGCGGTGCGGGAGTCTGCCGCGCTAAAGACCGCGGCGCTACGTTCAGACCTTCGAAACAGCGGACGACTTTAGTGGAGCGCACTGATTTAGGAGTGCGACACCAGCTGCAAACACATCCCGTTGAAAAGCCGCGAGAAATGGATTTATAATCGGCTTGGATGTCGGCGTTCTTGCCGAGAAGGAGGTGATCCCTGAGGTACGCGAAATATTGATTGAGCTGTAGGGAGGCGCGTGTGAGTTTGCCATGCGCCTCTTTTTTGTGCCGTTAGCGATTCAGCAGTCCGCCGGCGCGTTGGAAACGCCGGCCGCCCGCCTGCCATTCCGTCACCTGCGTAATTTCGTTCGGCGGCGCTTTTCTTTTTTCGTACTGTCCATTCGTGCTGCCGATTTGATTCTTGCTACGTGAACCACCGCGAGTCCGCCCTCACTTGTAGCGCAGTCGTCACCGGATTTTGCCCCGCAAAAAGTGCAGATCAAGCTTGTCGGGCTTGTGGGCAGAACCTCCGGGATCGATAATTGGCCTTTTGGCATGCCCGCAACGTATCACATCTCGGCCTGAGACGGTCTGTAGGGAGGCCTACGAAGCCAGAAGTGCCCTGACGCCCTTTCCATTTAGCGCCTCGCTTCACGTCGAAAGCCCTGATTCACGCACTTGACTGGCGGCGCACGCGGGTGATACCAAAGGCTGGGCGGAGTAGGCAGCGCCCCTGCGAAAATCCCTCGGCAAAGAATCAGGCACGGAGAAACATCATGAATACTTCATTTGCAGGAAAACCACTGGGGATTATATGCATTGCGGCAACATCCATTCTTGCCTTCGCGTCGATTTCCAGCGCGCAGGGGAATACGAGTCCTAATCTGAACGTGGCGGGAAATGAGATGGCGGAGCGAATGGAACTTTCGAATATGGATGCTTTGGGTGACAAGGACGAGGTTGCCGCCTACAAGGCTTTCTCCAAGGAACAGGAACCTGCGAAAAAGATCCAGCTCGGAAACAAGTACCTGCAGAAATACCCGAAGGGCCAGCTTGCGGAGAAGGTTGATTCCGGCCTGATGAACGTGTACCGCGGGCTGCAGGATTGGAAGAATACGTATCTGTTCGCGGACAATGCACTCGCGCTGAAGCCCGACGATGTGGACGTCCTTACCACGGTCGCGTGGACGATTCCGCACGTTTACACTCCGAGTGATGCGGACGCCGAACAGGAACTGAACAAAGCGGAAACGTACGCGAAGCATGCCATTGAAGTGCTAGCCGCGATTCCCAAACCGGCGGATATGAACGAAGCGCAGTTTGCGGCGGCCAAATCCAAGAGGTCAATCCAGGCGCACAGCGCGCTGGGTCTCGTCTATTTCCGTCGCAACGATTACGACAATTCGGAAAAAGAACTCGAACAAGCCACAAAGGGAAATCCAAATCCCGATGCGACCGACTTATATGTTCTGGGCGCGGATCTGCAAAACCTGAATCGTTATGGCGAAGCCGCGGACGCTTTTGCTGGATGTGGCCAGATCGCGGGAGCTTTGCAGACTCAATGCAAGCAGTATGCAGACGCGGCGAAAAGGCAGGCGGATCTTTCGAAACCGAAGTGATACACGAGCAGGAAGATTTCAGAATTAAAAAGGGCGTCCGCGTAGAATTCAGCGGGACGCCCTTTTCATTTCTCGCTACTGCTTACTGTTTTACGCCGACGAATTGCGTGTCCGTCCCTTGACGCACATTGTGTTCCGCGAAGGTGATGGTCTTGCCGTCCGATGACGCCGTCATCTTCAGCGTGCTGATGGCTTTCCCATCGCGCTTGTCGGTCTCCTCGATGACGTCTTTGCTGATCCGCTTCACCGAGACACTGGTGGTTCCGGGATCGCCCTTCATCGGCGCATCCGTGCCGTCCAACTTCGCGACGAAGGATTGCCCGGTCGGATTCGTCATGTGCAAGCTATCGCCCTCGACTTTGAGGGTGACCGCGAGCGCGTTGTCCGAGAGGTTGTCCAACTTCGAAGTTCGCCACGAGCCGGAAATCGCGTGCGATCCCGCTGGACCCTTTTCCACGCGAGTCATCGTTCCCTTGCCGGTGACCGGGGCGCCATTCGTGTTGCTGCTATCGGTAAATTCAAACGTCGCCGTCGCGCCGTCCTTGGAGACTGTCGTCGTGGATGTGCCCACGGTTTTGCCGCCCTTCTTGTCAGTCTCTAAAATAGTGTGATCGTCGACAACTTTGATGCTCATCGAATCAACGTAAGGGTCGCCGGAAACCTTCTGGTCCTGTCCGTCTGCCTTGATGTTTACCGCTGGAATGCAGGTCTTGCACTGATACATACCGTCTTGCAGCAGCATAACGTCGGGCTTCTTCGGCAATTCGATCTTACTGAGATCGATCTTCCACGTGCCGTCGAAGCTGCTCTGCGCCATTGCAACGGTGGGTATAAACAACGCGATCAGCAATCCAGTTTGAACTAGTCTTTTCATGATTTGCTCTCCTGGTTTCGGTGCACCTACAGGGGTGGGCCGGACTGCGGGGCACTTTACACCCGAGGCCGGGCGTAGCGCAATCGGTTCGGCGTAAGGACGGGGCGGTGAGAGCGTTAGCGGAGCACGTAGAGAAAACTCGATTTGCCATCGAAATAGCGACACAGATACCCTGCCGTCTTCAACAACCGGTCGGTATCTTCGACGTTCTTTTTTGACCGCTCGGATGGAAAATTCATCTCGTCGAATTCCACGAGCAATTGACGCACGTGAATCGCATTCTCCAGCATGTGTGGAATAACATTGATCTCCGCGCCTTCGATGTCGAGCTTCATCAGCGGTACTGTCTTTAGATCATATTTCGAGAACAATGCTTCCGGCGTCGTAGTTGACACTTCGATATGGGGAGCGTCCTGTGCGTAGTCGTTCTGGCAGTTAACGATGGAATGGCTGACGTGGGCAGGATCTGGCGGAGCAAAAAACTTTAGCTTTGTATTCTCCACCCAAAGCGCAAAAGGTTCCAGGATCAGCGATCCCTTATCAATCTTGCGAAGATCATAAGCACCTGCTGGTTGTTTGCCGCCCAAAACGTAGCTCTGACTTGCCGGCTGGCCAACACGCATTTGCAGCTCTTCGAAATGGCGTATCGCGCGTGGTGTGGGATCGATAAGGATCACCTTCGCTCGATATCGGGAAGCGAATTCGACATCGAAGCTCGCGTCTTCGCCCAGGCCGCAACTCAGTATGACTGAGTCCCGAAGATCAGGTGAATCCACAAACGTCCATCCTCCGTATTCAGATCCTAGTCTAAGCAGATTGGCGGGACGTTGCACTTCGATGTCCGGCGCGTACCTCCAGCGCCCTATTCCCTGCTTAATACGATTATTTAGACCACCAAACATCTTTAATGGAATCTCCTCTTACCACCAAACAGCCTATCGGTACGCCCCATATGCCGTCGACTGTATTATCGCTCAAATGAGAAAGCCCGTCTGAATGCGTGCAGTGGCGTCAACGCACTAAACCGGGATCGGGCTCGATCTTTGTCGCCGTGAGCGCCCACCAGCAGAGCGTTCCGATCACTGGCACAATGCCGGTGAATAGAAATGCGTTCGCATAATGCTTCATATCGAACATGTGTCCGAGGCTCGGCAGCACCATCGCCACAAGCGCGGACCATGAGCCTGCGCCAATACCCGCGACGAGACCCGTTTGCTCCTTCGGGTACACCATCGCGCTTGTCCGCAGCGACACGACCACGAATCCCGATGCGATAAACATGGTCCAAAACATCAGCCCGAGAACGACGGCTGAACTTGAGAATTGCGGCAGAGCGATGAGCGGCAATCCGAGCACGGCGAACGCGAAAAATATCCACGATGGACGTGCGTTGCCAGCGGCGAAGCGATCCGTGAACCAACCCCAGAAGAAATATCCGATTTCCCATCCGAGCGGCGGAAGCCAGAGGACTCGCCCAAGCTCTCCCTGAGTGAAGCCGAGAACTTGGGAAAGGTAGAGCGGCGCGAGATAGAGAATTACCCCGATCGGCAAAGCGCCCAGCGCGTACGCCGCGACGAGGCTCCAGAATCGCCGCTCGAACGGATCCGGCAGCGTGATGCGTTGAGTTTGCGTGCCCTGAGCCTCGGCCGAAAAATCAACAGTTCCGCGCCATAGGAGAACCCACGCGAGACCCGCCACGCCCGTGACGACGAATGCCGCGCGCCAGCCGTATGCCAGCGCGATGGGGGTGACGATCAGCGACGTAATGATCGCTCCCAATGATCCGCCGCTGTACGCTACCGCGAGTCCACGCGCTTGTTGCTTCGCCGGCAGCCAGTCCATGGCGGTGCGCAAGCCGCCGGGGAATGTTGCGCCTTCGCCAAATCCCAGGATCGCGCGAGCAACTGCAAAACCGAGAAATCCCGAGAGCACCGCGTGTGCTCCGCAGGCGATCGTCCAGATGGTGACCGCAAGCGTCATGCCGCGGCGCAGACCGATGCGATCCAGAATCGCGCCCCACATCGGATTTCCCAACATGTAGGCAACGCTGAAGGCGCTCACGATTTCGGCATATTTTTCGGCGTTCAATTTCAGGTCAGCGAGGATCATCGGCGAGAGCACAGCGAGAATTTGCCGGTCCATGTAGCTGAGCAGCGAACAGCCCAGCATCATGGCCACGGGCCACCACGCTTGCCACGGCGTGCGCGGGGACGTGCTCGCGACCTGTGCTGAAATGGGTTCGGTTGTCGGCGTCATCGGGTGCGGAACGAGGGATGATAACGCACGCGAGCTATTGCGAACCGCTGTCTTTTGGCTCGGGGCTGGAGTTGCCCATGTCGAGGACGACCTTCCAGTGTCCGTCTTTCTGCTTCTTCCAGATGGTGGTGTACTTGCCGTGCTCGATCGAGGGCTTTCCATCCTTGCCGACGGAGCGGAATTCGTAGTTTCCGAACGTGTATGCCAGGTCGCCCGACTCGGACACGTCAACGTGAACCGGCGTCCAGGTCAGGCGATTGTTTTCGTCGTCGAGGAACGACATCGTCTTGCCGATGGTTTCCTTCCCCAGCAGCATCGGCGAGCCGTTCGGAAGTTCGACCGCATCTTCCGCGTAAAAGGACATGTAGCCATCGGCGCCCTTTTCCACTGCGGCGGCCATCATGGAAGCTTCCAGTGCGCGAATTTCTCTAGCTCTCGCACTCATCGTGGCGCGATCAGGCTGTTGTTGTGCGGCGCCGGATGATTGCAGAGAAAGCAGCATCGCCGCCGCGAGCAATGTTAGTGTCGCCGCCGCAATTGTTTTCATTGTGTCCCTCGTTTACGTTCCGCGCGTCACGCGCGACTGCGATTATTCCAGACTTAATGGTCGTCAAGCGAAACGGAACCGAAAAGCGGCTTGCCTCCGGTCGAGGTGTAGAAACCAAAGGCGGCGAGAGCGAGGATGAGGGCGAACACCACAGTTGTCGGTGCGGCGAACCACTCAGCAAAATGGCCCGTGATCGGATACGCCTGGAGAACGTTGGTCAATACCAAAGCTACTACGAGCGCCAAAAGACCGAAGCGAATCAAAATCACCAGCGCCATCCCGAACACGATGATGCTGGTTATCACGCTCAATACGGGCGTCTCGCCAAAAAATGCGGGGATGGTCATCACGGCGATGACTGCGGCACCAGCGACCCATTCCCTACGCAGTAGCAGCCTGGCCAGAAAGAACAAGAAGAAGAATGCCAAAGCCAAAAAAACAAAAATCATCACGTTGAGCAGGATATCGCCCAGTGTGAATCGCAATCCTGTGAACTGAATCATATCCAGCTCAGCGCTGGGAGCCGACGGCTTCCTACCCATCCAAGCGGGAGCGAGATGCGGCAAGCCCCGCGCGATAACCCACAAAACTCCCGTAAGGACACCGATCAGCAAATCGCGCCCAACCACTGCATCTTTTATTTGCCCCGAAAGCACGCGGCTCCAGGAAATGAGCGAGTTCGGCCAGCGGCGGCGAACCTGCGGCTCGAGCGCAACGTAAAGCACCCAAACAGTGGCAGCGGCAATCAGCCCCCAACCGACGGCCATGAGGAGGATAGTTATTTCCCAGAGCGTTGGAACGTGGTGCGCAAACAACATGGAGGCTATAAATGACAGCAGGAAAACAGTCAGAGCCAGGCGAAATGCTCCGCGGCGATCGGCCCGAGCCAAGCGGAGGTTGCGCCACGCAAGAATGATTCCGAAGGTCAAAATCGCAAAAAGTAGTACTAACACTGTGGCATCTTGAACCGTGGAGATGCTGCTGGTGTTCACAGCGGTCATTCGACTCGGCTGTGTCCACGACGAAATGAGCTCGAAGTAAACAGGAAGTCCCCGGTAGGCCGCCGCTTCGACCCGCAACGGAAGTTCGCGATGCCCCGGCCAGGTCCCTTCCCAAGCGGCGCGGGCGTCACTTGTGACGAGCGGCGTCCATTGCGACGAGACGGACCGAAACGCGCTCATATCCAGTCCGGCGGCAGTGAAAAGCTGCTGCCAATTCGGCACGGCTGCGGCGCTAGTGGATGGATCTAACTCCGGCGGCACGGCCAGTAACTCCCGCAAATTGCCTTTGGTGTCAAAGAAAAGCTGGCACATCCCGGAGATTGAATTCGGCGGATCGTCGGGTTCGACTACCGGAGTCAAATCGAAGCTGGTATTCACCATGAACTGAGGACTCTGGCGATACCAGAACGTAACCACCGGCGGTATCCCGGTCGAGAGGTTTTCCCAGCGTGACTTCGACAGGTCGTGTGCTTTCACGTAGTCCAGGTATCCTGTCGAGGTGCCGAATCCATAGGCGGTGTCAACTGGCGCCGCCGAATAACCCAACTGACGGGTCACGTCGCGCGCGCGCGCGGCGAGAACGTCGGACGAGTAAGGAAGAGGGACAAAGTTAGGCAGATTTATCCTGTTCGATAAGAAAGCGGTCGCACCGAGCCCGACGACCGTCAGCAAAAAGACAAAGCCAAGCGATGGCCGGGTGCAAGCCTTCTTTCTCACCGGCGGCGGCCACCATCTCGGGCGACGGTGTCTCGCCGGCCGCAAGCGCAGCGGCAAGTGGGTCGCCTCCGGGAAGTGACGCGGCCACCTGAAGCGCCGTGGCGGGACGTCTCGCCGGATCTTTTTCGAGACAACGGAGAACGACGCGCTCGATGAGCGGGTCAATATCGCGCACGAGCGTCGAGATGTGCGAAGGCGTGTTTTTTTCGCGCAAGCGAAGCAGCTCAGGCAACGTGATGGCGTCGAATGCTTTCTTTCCTGTGAAAATCTCGTACAGAACAAGCCCGAGAGAATAAATATCGCTGCGCAGGGTCACCTCTGTCCCGGAAAGCTGTTCGGGGGCCATGTACGCGGGTGTACCTGCGCGGAGTTCCTCGGCATCGAGATTTTCTGCGAATGCGGCGAGACCGAAATCGGTGATGCGGACGCGCCCGCGACCGTCGAGCATGATATTTGCCGGCTTCAAGTCGCGATGAAGCACGCCGTGTTCGTGGGCGACGGCCAACCCGGCGCACATCTGCCGTGCGATTTCGAGACCCTTGCTTTGCGGGAGCTGTCCGATCCGGCGCAATAGCGATGCCAGGTCTTCGCCGTCCACATACTCCATGGTGAGAAACAAGCGCCCCTCGAACTCGCCGATATCGAAGACGCGACAGACATTCGGATGCGAAATTTCGCGGGCCAGCCGCACTTCCTGATGGAATCGCGCGCGCGCGGATTCGTCCCGCGTCATGGCAATCGGGAGGAACTTCAGGGCGACGGTTTGCGAAAGAGCAAGATCTTCAGCTCGATAGACTTCGCCCATGCCGCCTTTGCCGAGTAGGGCGATGATGCGATAGCGGCCGGCAAGCGTGGCGCCGGCAACGTATTGATCGTGCTGGCCGCGACCCGACGCAGATGGGCTGCCGCTCGATACAGGGGTCTTCTTGCCGAGTGGCGTCCCTGGCGACGGGCCGCTGGAAGTCGCCGTCAGGGTGGCCCCGACAGCAATGGCAGTTCCGCAGGAAGGGCAGAACGTTGCACTGGTTGGCAATTCCCCGCCGCACGTGAAGCATTTCATCTTTGGTTGCATATCAGCGAACCCGAGGCGGCGTCAAGCTAGTTGTGCGAGGCGTAACAAGACATGTAGCCAGCGGCGCCCTTTCCGGCCGGCCGCACGTCAGAATTCGATACTCGGTGGCTACGGGAGCTTTCCACCGGCTGCGGGGACGTAAGTTTCGCTCAGATCGAACTCGTCGCGGAAGGCTTGGTAGTCGCGGCGAAGTTGCCTCATCAAAGCCAGGAACTCGGGATGGCTGTGCAGCGAACTGAGGTGCGGATCTTTTTCAAAGGCGCGATAGTTAGGCAGGCCTCCCTCAGCGCATCGCTTCAATTCGGCCATCGCTTTATCCGACTTGCCACACATCGCGTAGACTCCGGCGGCGCAGTGCCAGCTATGGTGCGAATGGACCATGCTCCTCTTACTCGCGACGGCTTGGTCCGCGAACTGTTCCGCGATCTTGTACTCCCCTTCGCGGGCCGAAATCAGGCCTTCCATCGCGTCAAGCTGAGGTTCTTCGGGAATCATCAGGCGGGCCTTTCGGAGCTTCTCCCGTGCCTTTCCCAGTTCTCCCGCGTAGATCCACGGCAATGGCGAGTTGAAATTGGCGTGAACCAGGGAGGGTTGCAGGGCCAGGGCTCGCCCATTCCAGTCGTCAGCAGCGCTGTAATCGCCTGCGTATACGCAGATGTGGCCACGACCCGCGTAGAGCAACGCGAATTCCGGGTTCGCCAATACTCCTTCGTCGTAGTCGGCGAAAGCGGCTTCATGAAAACCCATATGAAATAGTACTGCGGCACGATGCGCGCGGGCGGTGTAGCGGCTCGGGTTGATCTTCAGGGCCGCATTCAAGGCCCTTAGCGCGGGCCGAAACTGGAACCCGCGCAAAGGCGACCACAAAATCATACCCCGCGTACAAAAAGCGTCGCAGTTGACGGGGTCCAATTCCAGCGTCCCGGCGGCGGCCTTTTCAGACCACTCGAACCATTTGGGATCGGGGTCCACATGAGCGCCCATGTGATAGCAGACCGTTGCGAGCAAGCCCCAGGCGTCCGCAAATCCCGGGTCGAGATCGATCGCGCGCTCAAGCATTTCAACCGCGGACGCAAGCTCCAGCTTGTCGAAGAAAACCGCACGGTCGAGCGCCCGCATGTACAGCTCGAATGCGAGGGGGTGGCGTGCGGCGGGAACGGAGATCGGCGTGGATTTCTTGGGCGCCGGCGGCGTAAGAGCAGCAAGAACAGAATCGGCAAGTTGGTCCTGCAAACTGAACAAGTCGCACATCTCACCATCCAGCTTGATCGAGTGAAGCGCGCCTGCAGTACCGAGTTCCCAGATCTGGAGCAGAATCCGCAGCTTGTTTCCCAGCCTTTGAATGCTGCCCTCAACGACGAGTTCCACATTGAGCGCACGCGCAATCTGAGTCCAATCGGCGTTCTTCACGGCATACTTCATGACGCTCGCCGTAGGACGCACAACGAGGTTCGGAGCCGAAGCCATCCGATTCGCGATCGTCTCCGCCAGGGCTACCGATAAGAAGCGGTCTTCTGGAACGCTCGCCTGGAGCCGCAAAGGGACTACTGCGACGGTCCGGCGTCCATCGCCTAATGCAGAGGAAACGGTTCTGAAGTGGGCTTCGCTTGCTCGAGACGGAGCGGCGACATTCTCGTCAATCCGTTCGATCGGCGCCATAAAACGATAGCCGCGCTTCGGCAAGGTTTCGATGAACCGGCTGTTTTCAGCGGAATCGCCGAGGGCTTCACGGATTCGATTGATGGCATTGCTCACACCGTGATCAAACTCGACGAATGTATCCTCATCCCATAGCCGCTTCCGCAGATCGTCGCGTGCGACCATGCTTGGATGGCTTTCCAAAAGCAGCGCAAGGACACGGAAGGGTTGGTCCTGCAGCTTGATCCGGCGGCCGTTCTTGCGGACCTCTCGAGAGAGAAGATCGACCTCAAACAGGCCGAAGCGGTAGCCCTTGGGTTTCGAGCTGGGTGCCAACATTGCTGAGCCACTCCGCGTTTGTCGGCGGCGAGTATAGCCCAATAGATAACTCCCTAGCTACGGTCTTAGCCGGAGTGAGCTAAACCCATCCGCGCTAGTCATTTGTCGGATGATGATTATTTGAGATTTTCGAGAAGGTCCGCGCATTGCCACCGAACGAGTTACATGCGAAGTTGCGCAACCCAAGCATGAAGTGGCCCGACATCGAGGCCAACTTTCGAGGAGAAAAACAATGAATCGAATGAACATTTTTCACGCACTTCGGAGCGGGCGATTCTTCGCTCTTGCTGCAGTGATGGGATTGGGGCTTTTGTTCACCGCTTCCGGCGCCAAGGCTGCCGGTTGCGCCCTTCCGTACAAAACAGGAGCCGCTCCCTTAATTCCCTTTGTGAGCCCTCACGCGGACGACCATCAAGAAGGCGAAGTATTCGGCGCGCCTGCTTCCATCGTGGGTCTGTGGCATCTGAATTACGAGGCCGAATCCGAGTCCGGCGCCCCCATTTTCCCTCCAGCTCCGTTCCCGTTCCTCGAATCCTTTAAAATCTGGCACGCGGATGGAACCGAATTCGAAAACGCGTTTATGCCGCCCACCGGCGGAAACATCTGCTTCGGCGTCTGGAAGGAGTCAGGTGACGGCAGCGTCAAGCTGCACCATATCGGTCTAATGTTTGATTCGACCGGCCAAGTTTCAAACATCTTCACCGTCGACGAAAGAGATATGGTTGCGCGCAACGGCCAGTCCTACAGCGGTTCCTTCGATTTCAAACTCTGGCCTCCCAGCTTCGCCGCCGTCGGCGTCGGAACCCCCATCGCGGAGGTCAAAGGATCTACCGCCGCTACCCGCATCAACGTGGATTGACCAAATCCCGATCCGAAGAAATGCATGCCCGGACCGTGGCGAAGGGGATGGCGCTTCCATCCCCTTTGCCGCCGTTTCATTTCAACGGAGATGGGCGCATTGAGAACACGCTACAGAAACAGTCCGTGTACGCGTTCGCCCGCTGCTTTCCCGAGACGCGAACGGACCGCGTGACGCATCCGCCGAACTCTCACCTCGTATAAAATGCCGTATTTTCGAGATGGAGGGTCGCGTCAAAGAGAAGCAGAACAATGCCGCGCCCGGCGTCAATCATCCACGACCTCTTGCATTTTCCCGCCCGTCGCGCGAAGCTGGGCACCCGGAAAATATGCGCCGCTGTACAAATCATTCGCAAGCTTGACGAAAGGAATCATCCATGGCCGCCAGTTCGAAACATATTCGCCGCATCGCAACAGAAGAGGCTTTTTCGATTCCCGAGGTCGCTGCAGGCCTGCGTGAGGTAGCGCGTTCGCCGACCATCAGCCAGGATTTGATTCTGGTTCAACGGATCTATGACGCGAAGACGGACGACGTGCAGGCGCGACTGCTGCCGCGTCTGCTCGATCTCGAGAAAGAGCGTCTGCAGGATATGGACAAGAACGACGTGGACATACACCTGCTGTCGCTGACCGCGCCGGGAGTGCAGATGTTTGACGCCGACACGGCGACCGATCTCGCGGCGCTTGCGAATGACAAACTGGCCGCTGTGATCAAAAAGCATCCGAAGCGTTTTGCGGGCCTGGCGAGCTTCGCTCCCCAGTCTCCCGCGCGAGGCGCGAAGGAAATGGAGCGCGCGATCAACAAGCTCAAGCTCAACGGCTTCGTCGTGAATTCGCATACGAACAACGAGTATCTCGACTATCCGAAGTTTTTCCCGATTCTGGAGGCTGCGGAGGCGCTCGACGCCTGCATTTACATTCATCCGCGAGCCGCTTCAGATGGAATGGCCGCGCCATTCCGCGATTACGGTCTCGACAGCGCGCAATGGGGCTACGGAATGGAAGTCGCGACGCACGCCGTGCGCATGATTGTGAGCGGAGTGTTCGACCGTTTCCCGAAGCTCAAGATCTGCCTGGGTCACATGGGCGAGGCCGTGCATTTCTGGTTCTGGCGGCTCGACTATATGAACAAGAACGCGCAGAACAGGGGCAGCGCGCCGAAGACAAAGCTGACGCCCAGCGAATACTTCAAGCGCAATTTCGTGATTACCACGAGCGGGCAGGAATCGCATCTGGCGCTCGATTATTCAATCAAGGCGCTGGGGATTGATAACGTGCTGTGGGCGATTGACTATCCGTATCAGCCGAGCGCGCCCGCGGTAGCGTTCATGGATTCGGCGCCCGTCTCGGCGGCTGAGCGCGAAAAGCTCTACCACGGGAATGCGGAGAGGATTTTCCACATCAAGCCGGCGTGAGAGAAGTGCCGCGCTGAAGACCGCGGCGCTACACTTAAGTCTTCAAGCAGATCACGGGCTCGGCATTCGTGATGAACAGCGGCGCGTTGCCAAGCATCCGCGCCGGGCACGGCATGCCGTGCCCCTACGAAACCGTCGCACGGACGGTCGAGCGAAATAAGAATCGCAACTTAGCTCTTGCGGGTGGCTTCGAAGAGGAACCAGGCGCGGCGCTGCGTTTCGTCAATCCAGTTTTCGAGCAGGCTGGCGGTCGCAACGTCGTTCGCTTCGTCGCACAACCCATGAGCGGCCAGCATACTGAGCACGAGCGCCTTATTGTCTTCGCGCAACTCGCTCAGCATGTCTCCGGGATCGACGAATTCGGCGTCGTTATCGTCCAGGCGCTGGAGACGGGAAATGTGGCCGATCGAGCGAATGGTGGTGCCGCCGATCTTGCGCACGCGCTCGGCGATCGGGTCGGTCATCGCGAAGATTTGATCGCCATGCTCGTCGAGCAACAAGTGGTAATCGCGAAAGTGCGGACCGCTCATGTGCCAGTGGAAATTCTTGGTCTTGAGATAGAGTGCGAATGTATCCGCCAGTAGCGCGTTCAAGGCGCCCGAAATATTCTTGACCGCTCCGGGACGTATGTCGGACGGGGTCGCCAACGGGGCCTTGCGCCGCTCCTTTACTTCCGCTCGATTTGCCATTCTCCGCTCCTTTTCGACTGGGGTCGTTTCGCCGATGTAGCAATATACGGCACAACCGATTGGATGCGGAAGTGAGGTTCTTCGACGCTTGGATTTCCGAGCGTTACTTCTTGGGCGGGTATTTCTCGCAGGATTTCTTCACCATATCGTCCAATTTACCCGCGATCTTTGTAGGGTCGTTTTTCTCTTCGCTGGCGATGGCTCGCCACACCAACGAACGCGTATTCGGGTCCCGCAAGTCCACCACGAGGGTGCCTTCTGCAAACGGAACTCGCACAACGCGTGTGCCCAGCCCGTACCATCCCGCTGGATACGACTCTAGCTCTGTCTTGCGCGCCGATCCGAACCGATAGACGACGTTCAGGTCGGCTCGCCCGGACGTTTCCATCAGACCTCTCGCCGTGAGATCGCGCACGATGTCGCCCTCGATCTGTTTTTTCACGAGGTCGCTATTCAGCGCGGGATTCCTGCTGTTCAATTCTCCGTTGCGAATCGCGAATGTCTTGTACTTCGTGAAATCGGCGTCCCTGTCGAATTCGAGCGTCACCTTTTGCGCCAGCGCTCCACGCGCGGCAAGCAGGCTGAAGATGAGCAGTCCAATGATTTGAGGCTTCTTCATAGAGGCAATCCTCCGGGGGGCGTCGCGTCTCGCCACGGGAGTGTACCAACACCGAGAGCGAGCGCGGGAAATGGATAGACAACGCGTTGCCAAGAATAGTTGCCGGGCACGGCATGCCGTGCCCCTACGAAGGCGGGAAACAGCGCAAGCACGGACGCACAGGCGAGAAGGCAAAGGCGGCAGGTTCACCGGCGGATGAAGAAATAAGCGGACATGGCGAAGCCGATGACGATCACGAGCCAGCGAACGTGCTGGGGATTCATCTTTTGCGCGAAATAGGCGCCGCCGTAGCCTCCCAGGAGCGCTCCGACGAGCATCAGCAGCGCCTGCGGCCAGACGATTACGCGAGCGAAAATAAACGTAACCAGCGCGACGCCGTTGACGATGCTGACCAGCAGCGCCTTCATGCCATTCATCGCGTGAATATCTTCCATGCCCATCAGCGCGAGGAGGGACAAAAACAGGATGCCCACGCCCGCGCCGAAATAGCCAACGTAGATCGAGACGAGCAGTTCGAGAAACAGAACGCCGACCAACAGCGCGCGCGGGCCGTGAGCCCCACCGGGCGCGTCGCCAGCCTTGAGGTTTGCGCGGCCTCGGATCCAGCCCGTGATGCGGCCGCTGAATACGAAGAGCAGTGTGGCTCCCAACAGGAGCCACGGAACCATGCGGAGGAAAGTGCCCTGTGGGGTGAATAGCAGGATGCGCGCTCCTAGAACACCCCCGACGATTCCGGTGATGATGAGGGGCGGCAGCAGGCGTCGCGCCTCCGGCGTGAAAGCCTTGCGATACGCCACGGTGCTCGCGACGGTCCCCGGCCACACGGCGGCGGTGTTCGTGGCGTTGGCGGCGATGGGCGCGACGCCAGCGAAAAGCAGCGCGGGGAAGGTGATGAAGCTGCCGCCTCCGGCCACGGAATTGATGGCTCCCGCGAAGACCGCAGCGAAAAACAGGAAAACCGGGTGGCTGAAGTGCACGCAGAAGAATACCTTGGGGCGGTCGTTAAGTCACTTGAATGCTGTAAGTTCCAGCCCTGCAAGGAAATGGGTCCTAAATCCCCAAACAGGCGGGCGCCAAGCAGAGTCCTGGTCGGACCGGTAATCGGGGCCCGGTCGGCGAGGCCTTCCGGCGACATCTCGGAATCGAGGGCGCTCTTCCTTGCCCGGGTGGCCGCTTTGGTATAGTGTGTTCATCTTCCTGTAACATTCAAGTTCGCGGAGGCGAATAGCTACATGTCCGGATTCCTGCGCAGAATTCTCCCACGCGAGAAATCGTTCTTTCAGATGTTCAACCAGCAAGCGGAAAACGTCGAGGCTGGCGCGACTGCCATGGTGGAAATGCTGGAGCATTTCGAGGATGCGGCGGCGCGGGCCGACAAAGTCGAGGATTTCGAGCACCTCGGGGACACGATCACGCACAACATCCTGCGGAAGTTGAACCAAACGTTCGTAACTCCATTCGATCGCGAGGACATTCACGAGCTGGCGAGCAAGATTGACGACGTAATTGACCTGGTAGACGCGGCGGCCACGCGGATGGTCACGTACAAGGTGAAAGCGCTTCGCCCGGGCGTTTTGGATTTGGCGACTACAGTGCGATTGGCTACGACGCAGATCGTGGCGGCCGTTCGCCTGCTGGACAAGGGCGACCACATCCTTGACCACTGTATCGAGATCAATCGGCTGGAAAACCTGGCGGACCGCCAGTGCCGGGATTTGATCGTCACACTGTTCGATCAGGAAAAAGATCCCGTCGAAGTCATCAAGTGGAAAGAAATTATCGAAACGCTCGAATTTGCCACGGACAAATGCGAGGACGTGGCCAACGTAATCGAAACTGTCACTCTGAAAAACGCCTGAACACGTGCTTATTCTCCCTCCAATTTTCAAGCCAGGCCTGAAAGCATCCGGGCGCGAACGGATTTTTGCGAACGGAGCGGCGGCGTGACGTCCTTCCATCTGCTCATCGTGATCGTCTTCATCAGTCTGGCGTTCGATTTCACGAATGGATGGCACGACGCGGCTAGCTCGATCGCGACCGTCGTCTCCACGCGCGTGCTACGGCCGCTGTGGGCCGTGGTCTGGGCGGCGTTCTGGAATTTCGTGGCTCCGCTGACTTTCGGCACAGCGGTTGCGGCGACGGTCGGCAAAGGACTGGTACATCTCGAAATGGTGACGCCGCAGGTGCTGCTCGCCGGGTTGCTGGGGGCGATCATCTGGAACTACGCAACGATCCGGCTGGGAATCCCCTGCAGCTCTTCGCATGCGCTGATTGGAGGCTACGGTGGAGCGGCGATTGCGGCAGTGGGATTTCGCGCCATCATCGTCCACGGTTGGATCATGCCGATACTTTTTATCTTTATCGGGCCGATGATCGGGATGGCGGCGGGGATTATCGTTACGATAATCACCAGCTGGATCGTCCGCCGGCAGGCTCCGCAGAAAGTGGATCGCTGGTTTCGCCGCCTGCAATTGCTTTCGGCGGCGGCGTTCAGTTTCAGCCACGGAACCAACGATGCGCAGAAAAGCATGGGAATCATTACTGCCGCGCTGGTCACCGGCGGAGTCATGCCCGTCTACAAAGTCCCGGATTGGGTTATTATTTGTTGTGCGCTGGCCATGGCCGGCGGGACGATGGCGGGCGGGTGGCGCGTCGTCAAGACGATGGGACAGCGAATCACGAAGCTGAATCCCTTTGGCGGATTTGCCGCCGAGACTTCCGCAGCGATCACTTTGATCGGCACGGCCGCCGCGGGAATTCCGGTCAGCTCGACGCACGTGATTACCGGCGCGATCATGGGGGTCGGCGTGTCGCGGAGGATCACCGCCGTTCGCTGGGGCGTGACGCGGCACATTCTTTGGGCGTGGATTTTGACGATTCCCTGCGCTGGGTTAATGGGCGCGCTGTTCTATTTCGTGGTTCTACGCTGGATACGGTGACATGAGCGAAAACAAACTGCCGTTTGCGACGATTGAAGAGGCTGTCGAAGATATCCGCCAGGGACGCATGATCGTGCTCGTGGACGACGAAGACCGCGAGAACGAAGGCGATTTGACCATGGCGGCGGAAAAGATCACGCCCGAGGCCATCAATTTCATGGCTACGTACGGGCGCGGGCTGATCTGCCTCTCGCTTTCGGAGCAGCGATGCGAAACGCTTGATCTGAAGCCGATTTCTCCGAGAAACACGTCCATGTTCGGGACTCCGTTTTGCGAACCGATTGACGCGCGGCGCGGGACCACCACCGGAACGAGCGCGTGGGATCGAGCGACGACCATATTGGTGGCCACCGATCCGCATACAAAGCCGGAGGACCTGGCGCGGCCGGGGCACGTGTACACGCTGCGTGCACGCAACGGCGGGGTGCTCGTTCGCGCGGGCCAGACCGAAGCTTCGGTGGACCTGGCGCGCATCGCGGGACTGAATCCTGCTGGCGTGATCTGCGAAATCATGGACGAAGACGGCACGATGGCGCGTATTCCGCAGCTCATCGAATTCTGCCGGGTTCACGGACTGAAATTGGTGACGGTAGCAAGCCTGATCCGCTATCGCATGCAGCACGAGCGCAACGTCAGGCGCATCGCCGAATCCGTGCTGCCTACGAAGTACGGCGACTTCCGAATGATCGCGTATTCAAGCGACGTGGATCACGAGATTCATGTGGCTCTGGTGCGCGGCGACCTCGGAAACAATCCGCCGGGAGTGTCAGACGAGGGGAACCCGCCGCTCGTCCGCGTCCATTCGCACTGCCTGACCGGCGACGTGCTTGGCTCAACCACGTGCGATTGCCGCGAAATGCTCGAAGGATCGCTTGAGGCCATTGCCGCGGAGAACCGCGGCGTGTTCGTCTATTTGCATCACACCGGACGCGGATTTCGAATTGATTCACGGACGGAAGAGGACGCAGCACTGCCACAGATTCTCTACCACGAGCGCGGACACGTGGAACGCGATCCGGGGGTTCAGCGCGTAATCCAGCACGAAAGCGGAATCGGCGCGCAAATCCTGAAGGATCTCGGGCTGAGGAAGATTCGCGTGCTCACAAATCTGCCGCGGAAAGTTGTCGCGCTGCAGGGATACGGTATCGAAATTGCGGATCAGGTGCCGCTTGCGATTAAGCCGGAAAAGAAGAGCCACCAGGTTATCTAACTTCACCTGAAGTCATTAGTCGCAATCCAGCGCAAAGGCCGAAGCAAACCGCCAGCAGATCCCCGGCCACACGGGCACGGCGACTGCGCTCCCTTCACGCGCCAGATAAAACGGGACAACAACTTAATCGAAGCAGGCTACGCGTTGCCAAGCATCCGCGCCGGGCACGGCATGCCGTGCCCCTACGAAACCGCCTACTAGCGGCCGAAAACCAGGACTACAAATGAACCCGGGACCATTCCGCCGCGTGGGTGAGGATTCTCCGTGGTGGGCGCGGGCGGCGGCGTGAATTCTGCCGTGACGAGAAAGACCTCGTGGGTCTTGGGATCGAGCGCCATGGTACGCGCGCCGGCCTGTGTCGGCACGTCCTCGACCACAGTGAACTTATTCGGCGAGTCCTCGTGGACGACGGTGAGCGTGCCTGCGCCGTTCGACGCGAAAGCAAAATCAGTCCCCGGATCGAACGCATCCGCATCCACGCCCAAGCCAATCGTCGGCGTTGCAATCACCTTGCCGGAATCGGTGTCGATCACGGCCATCATCTTGTTGTCGCAGCCGGCGAAGAGGCGGTGGTTCTTCGCGTCAATCGCCAATCCCGTCGGTTCCTTGCAAGGGTCGAGAGGCCAATGCGCGGTGACGACCAAGTTCCTCGAATCAATCTGTACTTCCTCGCTCTTCGATTCGACGTTGACAAACAGGTGACCGGCGCCATCGGCAGCCGCGAATTCGAGCTTGCCGCCGACCGGAATCGTGCCCACGACGCTTCCGCTGACGGCATCGACCGCAGTAATGTCACCGCTGCGCCCGTTCATGGCGAACACGCGCTTGGTCGCCGGATCGTAGACGATCGCGTCCGGATTCATCCCGGCTTGCGCGTGGCCGACGACTTGAAGCGTCTTGAGGTCGAAAATGGAAATCGTGCCGGCTTGTCCGTTAGAGGTGAAGCCATTGCCGCTGGCAGACGCCAGAGCGATACCGTGCACGCCGGTAGTGTCGGGGATTTCGCCGACAACTTTTTCAGAGTCCACGTCGAGGACGATCACTTTCGTGCCGCGCGAAATAAAGAGCCGCCGTGTGGGCGAATCGAATGCGATGTAGTCCCAGAATCCTTCGCCGCCGAGCTTGATTTTCTTCAGGAGGTGATAGCCCGAAGGACCAGGCGCTTGCGCGGCGGACGCCGCCGCGGACACAGGCTTAGCGCGCAGATGCGCGCTGCCAATCGCCACCGTGGTTGCCAGAAAAACAATCAAGATCACGAAGGCCGAGATCGAAGAAAAGCGGCGAACTTCCATGGAGGTCTCCTCAGGCGGCGCTCGCCGCAGGTGCGATTTTCACAGACATGGTATGCCGGGTGAGATGGACCGTCAAATGAAGCAAGGATTAATAGGCGTTAATGATTCGCGGGTGGCGACTGTGTTGGAGGTGATTTCTTTGGCGGCGCAGGCGTCTTCTGGGGCGGCGGGCCGACGGTGATGTAGGGGCGCATCTTTTCGAGCTTTGTTTCGGAGATGCCGCGAATCGCGAGCAAATCCTCGACACGATGGAAGCGCCCGGTCTTCGTGCGGAACTGGATGATGGCTTTGGCGGTGGTGGGGCCGACGCCGGGGAGTTCCTCGAGCTCTTTCGCTGACGCAAGATTGATGTCTATCGGGTGTGCAGGTGGATTCTTGCTTGCAAAGGCAGGGACCGAGAGAGCCAGAAATAGCAGGGCGCTGACGGCGGTAAATTGTGCAGTAATTCTATGAGTCATCTTGCGCCGCTTTGCGCCTTCTGGCCGGCTCAGGCCGAAGAGAGGCTCTTCGACTGCGTGACCGGACGTCCCGCAAAAGCACGACGGGCAACGATGTACGATCACTCCGCTCAGAATGACAACTAGGCCACAACGTTTCCTTTCGCGTCGTACTCTGTGACAGGGCCGAACAACGCGGCTTGTTCGCCGATTTGGGCGCGATCGCCGACGAGGACGATCTGCGCGTTCGCTGAATCGAAATGGCGGCGCGCGGCGGCGAGGACATCGGCTGCGGTGAGAGCGCGAATTTTTTGGCGATACGATTCGAGATAGCCCTCGGGCAACTGGTCGAGATAGACCGTCGAAAGCTGACCGAGGAGGCCGTCCTGCGTGGCGACGCCGAGCGAGAAAACGCCGGTCAGATAGCTGCGGGCGCTATCGAGCTCTTCGGCGGTGACCGGAAGGGAGCGCATGCGGTCCATTTCGTAAAACATTTCGGTGAGCGTGGCGGCGGCCACATCGTTGCGCACGGCGGCGCGCACCGTGAAATATCCCTGCTGGCGCAGCGCGTTGACGCCGCTGCCGGGGCTATAGGTATAGCCCTTCTGCTCGCGAATATTGATGACGAGGCGCGAATGAAACGCGCCGCCGAAAATCGAATTCGCAAGGATCAGGCGAAACCAATCGGGATCGCGGCGCGTGATGGAAAGATTGCCCAGAAGCACCTGCGTCTGCACCGTGCCCGGGACGTGGACCAGATGCACGCGGCGGCCAGACTGGCGCGGCGGCGCCGGAGACACCGGCGCTTCAGGTTTCGGCGCCTTCCACGAGCCAAAGATTTTCTCGATCTGCGCGAGCATGGCGTCTGCGGCAAAATCGCCGACTACTATGAGCAACGATTCCGCCGGAACGTAGTGCACCCGGTAGAACTCGGCCAGCTGATCGCGGGTGAACGAAGCGAGCTGCTCTTCGGTTGGCGCCACGACTGCATAAGGATGTTCGCCGAAGAGAACCCGGCGGAGACGTTCGCTGGCGAGGAATCCGGGGGTGGTGCGCTCAATTCTCAGCTCTTCGAGTCGCTGGCGGCGTTCGCGCTCGAACTCATCCTCGGGAAACGAGGCGTTGCGCGCGAGATCGGCCATCAGCTCGAGGATGCCGGACGAAAATTCGGCGAGGCCCGACGCGGAAATGGCGCTGGCATCGGCTCCGGCGTGAGTGCCAAGACCAGCACCCATGCGCCGCAGATCCTCTTCAATGCGGCGGCTGGGGCGCGACACGGTCCCGGTACGAACGACGGTGGCCGTCATTTCGGCAAGTCCGGGCGCGGAATGCGCGACGACGGCATTGCCGCTGCGGAAATAGAGCTGCGCCGAGATTTTCGGAAACGTGCGCGATTCGACTAGGACGACTTGCAGGCCATTCGACAGCGTGCGAACCGTGCGTTTCGGCCAAGCGACCGGGCTTTCCGGCGCGAGCGCCGGAGGCTGCGTGCGAAGAATCGTGGACGCTGCGGGCGTTGTCATCGCGCGCCTCCGGGAGCCACGGGGCGCCGCACGAGGACAGCGCGGTTGCGCGGGACCAGACATTTTCGTGCAAACGCCTGCACCTGCTCGGGAGTGACGCCGAGAAAGCCATCGAGAATCGTATTCACGCGGTTGGGGTCGCCATCGAAGAGCGTGAAGCACGCCAGATAGTGCATCAGACCGAAGCGCGGCATCGAGGCGCCCATGCCTCCTTCGAGCATCGAGTAATAATCCGAGCGGAATTTCACTTTCACGGGATCGAGTTCTTCGAGCGCTATTCCTTTCTGCTGAATCTCTTCAATCACTTCGTCGAAGATGGCGACCGTGCCTTCGGAAGTGAATTCGGGTTTGTGAAAAATGCGCGTGACCATTTGCGTGGGACCGTTGGTATCGAAAACATCCGCGCTGCCGTCCACATCCACGGCGATTTGCTCCTCAAGGACCAGCTTGCGATAGACCCGCCCAGCGCGGCCGCCGTGCAGAACGCGATCGAGAATGCCGGCAGCGAACCAATCGGCAGTGCCGCGCGGAGGCAACGTATAGCCAATGGCGATGGCGGGAAGCGGGCCGAGTTTTTCTTCGACCTCGCCCTTGCGCTCTTCGGTTTGGGGTGGCTCGCTCACGTCCGCGTGCGGCAGCAACGGTTGCGGCGGAATGTTTTCGAAATATTGCTTCGCGAAGGCGAATCCTTCCGACGGCTCAAAATCGCCGAGCATCAGGAGCACGGCGTTGTTTGGCGCATAGTAGGTGTGGAAGAATTTCTGCACGTCGGCGAGCGTCGCAGCGTCGAGATCGGCGAAATCGCCGTAGAAATTGTGCGCATTGGGCCAATTGCGAAACGCGACGGGAGGCAGATCGAGCCACGGAAAGCCGCCGTAAGGCTGATTCATCACGTTGACGCGGACTTCCTCCTTCACGACGTCGCGCTGATTGCGGAGATTTTCGTCGTCCACCTTGAGCGCGCGCATGCGGTCGGCTTCGAGCCAGAGGACGCGTTCCAGGGCGTTCGAAGGCACGGATTCGAAATAGTTCGTGATGTCGTAATTCGTGGTGCCGTTGAGCATGCCGCCGGAGGAATTGACCAGGCGAATATGCTCCATCTTTCCGGCGTTTTCCGAGCCCTGAAACATCATGTGCTCGAAAAGGTGCGCGAATCCGCTGCGGCCTTGCGGCTCCAGGCGAAAACCAATTTGATAATAGACGCCGACCGTAACGAAAGGCGCGGAACGGTCGGGCGATGCGACCACGCGCAGGCCGTTGGCCAGTGTGGTGTGCTCGACTGGAATGTGAAGTCTTTGCGACGATGAACTCAAAATTGCCTCCAAGAAATTTAGCCTGTTGCAAATGCCGCGCTGCCCTTCGTTCCTCAGGGTAAAAAGTCGCGGCGCTACATTTAGATCTTAACCAGTTGCGAGCGCCCGCTTGATCTTCTTCAGTGCATCGGCCGGATTCTTCGCGAGCAGGCGGCCGGCCAAAAGTGACAACGCGGCGTACGATTGCTGAAAGTTCCGCGGATAGGCGCGCAACGCGCGAGCGTGCCGGGCAACGATGGCATAGTCGCCCCGCGAGAGCGGCCCGGTCCATGCGGCGCGCGGCCCGATACGTTCTATATTATCGAAGATTTGGCGAATTAAAGGTACGAGCGTTTGCATGGCGCGCTCTCGCGTGAAGCCGATGCTGATGAGGAGCTGCACACCCGCTTCGATCGTGGGATAGGTGCTGCCGGCGGCGATGACCGCGGCCGTATGATAGATGGTTTTGTCGCGCGTATTGATGGCGACAGTGATGCCTCCGAGCGACTTGCCGATGGATTGCGCCATGCGCCGCGCCTTGAGATCGCCCTCGACGCCGAATATCACGCCGCTGAGTTTCGGAATTACTTTCCCGCCGAAGGCCTGCATGGGATGAAGCGAACCCGTGGCGGCGCCGCAGCGCGCGAGCGGCGCGAGAACGGTACGGTCAAGCGTGGCGCTCGTGTGCAGGATGATTTTGCCTTTGCATTTTGCGCCGCCAAGTTCGGCGAGAGTGCGCACAAGGGCCGGGAGATCGTCGTCGGCCGTGCAAAGGAAAATTACATCGGCGGCGTAAATTGCTTTTAGGTCCAGGGCTGAAGCCCCGCGACGTTTCCCGTGGGGATGAATGCCCACACTTCCACCCCAGGCAATAGGAGTGCCGGCGCCAATCACGCGGACGGCGGCACGTGCAGTCGCGGCTGAGCGCGTTACGACGGCGCCGATTCGCCACCCGCGCTCGCGCAGGCGTTTTCCGAGCGTTCTGCCTACGCGACCAGCGCCGACGATGGAAAGAGTGCGTGTCATGCGGAATGGTAGGATAGCGTGATCGCTCCAACTTATCTCGCAAATGATTAGAAGATCTTAGGTGACTCTGGGACGAGCGCCGTAGGCGCGGCAGAGGTCAGCCCAGCCCATTAGGGCTGGGAAACGAAGTCGTCGAGATTGCAAGCACCGTAGGCGCGACACCGTTTGCGCTCGACCCATATTGTGGAGGAAATTGCGCGTTGCATATTTTCTGGACTGGTCTGCTGGGGTTGATCGCTCTAGGCTGGATTGCCGGAGCGATTGAGCTAGCACTAGGCGTGCGAACGATACCCGCGCTTGACAGCATTGTTCCTCTCAGGGATTCCGAGTGCCCTCATGTGTCCATTCTTTTCGCGGGGCGCGATGAGGCCGAGAAGCTTCCCGGGGCGATCGAGACGATGCTCGCGTTGGACTATCCCAAATACGAAGTGATCGCAGTGGATGACCGCTCGGAAGACGCTACCGGGGCGATTCTTGCTGCGGCCGCGAAGAGAGATCCCCGGCTAAAGCCCGCGCGCGTGGATTCCCTGCCCTCCGGCTGGCTCGGGAAACCGCACGCGTTGCAGCAGGCTTACGAGCGCTCGAGCGGCGAATGGCTCGTCTTCACGGATGCGGACGTTCATTTTGCGCCGGACCTGCTGCGCCGCGCGATAGCGCTTGCGGAGAAAAATCACTGGGAGCATCTGACACTGCTGGGCGCGCCGAAAATGTATACGTTCGGCGAAAAAGTGGCGCTGACGTTTTTTGGAACCTGTTTTTTGATGGGCACGAAACCGTGGAGAGCGAATGATCCGAAATCGCGCGGCTACACGGGCGTGGGAGCTTTCCAACTGATTCGGCGCAGCGCCTACGAAAAAATGGGGACGCATCGGCGGTTGGCGATGGAAGTGATTGACGACATCAAGATGGGGAAACTGGTGAAGGACGCCGGGTTACGGTCGGGTGTGGCGACGGGCGGCGACGCCGTGAGCGTCCACTGGCACGCGGGGCTGGGCAACACGATCCGAGGGACCACGAAGAATTTCTTCGCGGCGACGGGATTCAGGCTGTGGCTGATCACCGCGCAAATTTTTGGGACGCTGCTGATGTTTGTGTTTCCGGTGGTAGCGCTGCCGTTCGCGCGAGGGTGGGCGCTCGCGTTCGCGCTGATAGCCGTCGGATTGCCGGCGATAATCGGGGCTGGAGTGGCCGTCAAATTGGGGGCGCCGGTCGCATACGCGCTGACGTATCCGCTGGGCGCGGTGATTATTTGCTGGATGCTGACGCGGTCCACGATTGTGACGCTATGGCAGGGCGGAGTTACCTGGCGAGGGACGTTCTATTCGCTCGAGGAGCTGAAGCGGGGAGTGGTATAGACGCGCGAAATGAGCAGCAAATCAAGAGCAGATCCCTCGAACTGCGTCCCGCGCCCGCAAGGACCGCGGGAAAAACCAATGCGCGCGGGACTTCGCTCGGGATGACAACGTATTTTGAATGGATGGCGGGATGCCAAGAAATTGCGCCGGGCACGGCCCCGAAGCGTTGGAATCGTGCCCCTACAAATTCTAGAACCTTCAATAGGCAGCGGGGCGCGAAGAATTTGCGCCGGGCACGGCATGCCGTGCCCCTACAAATTCCAGAACTCTCAATGGGCGGCAATTTGCCAAGCATGTGCGCCGGGCACGGTCTCGAAGCGTCGGGACTGTGCCCCTACGAAGAACGGCGGGCGCGAACTCGGGGGCGCGGCGACGCGTCTGGACTTGACGCCGCCGCAGACGATGCCTGGGCAGGTTCTTGCGCGGCATCGGGCGAAGGCTCCGTGCTGGGCGGGATTTCGGTGGCGGCGATTACGCCTAGGTCTCGCTGCTTGAGCGAGCGGATGCGGTCGCGGAGGCTGGCGGCGCGCTCGAATTCGAAATTCTTCGCGGCTTCGCGCATCTGGGCTTCGAGCTGAACGACGGCCTGCCGCAATTCATGCTCGTTGGTGATGTCGCCGATGGGCACTTCGTCCGCCGGGACTGTGATGTAATCCGCTTCGACGATTCGGGCGAGCTGCATGTCCACGGACTTGATGATGGACATCGGCGTAATGTTGTGTTCGCGGTTGTATGCCTCCTGCTTTGCGCGACGGCGATTGGTTTCGCCGATGGCCTGGCGCATGGAATCGGTCATGCGGTCGGCATATAGGATGGCGCGGCCTTCGAGGTGCCGCGCGCAGCGGCCCATGCTCTGAATCAACGATGTGGCGCTGCGGAGATAACCTTCCTTATCCGCATCGAGAATTGCGACCAGCGAAACCTCCGGCAGATCGAGCCCCTCGCGCAGAAGGTTGATGCCGATGAGCACGTCGAATTCGCCGCGACGCAGATTCCGGAGAATGCGAACGCGCTCGAGGGTTTCGATTTCGGAGTGGAGATAGCGGCAACGCACGCCGACCTCCGTAAAATATTCGGCCAGGTCCTCGGCCATGCGCTTGGTCAGCGTGGTGACGAGCACGCGCTCGTTGCGCGCTGCACGGACTCGAATTTCCTCCAGAAGATCGTCCACCTGCCCCTTCACGGGCCGCACTTCGGTCTGCGGGTCCACGAGGCCGGTCGGCCGAATCACCTGCTCCACCACAACGCCTCCAGATTTGGTTAGTTCGTAGGGCCCGGGCGTGGCGGAAACATAGACGACCTGATTGACGCGATGCTCGAACTCCTCGAAATTGAGAGGCCGGTTATCGAGCGCCGAGGGCATGCGAAAGCCGTAGTCCACGAGCGTTTGTTTGCGCGAGCGATCGCCCGCGTACATGCCGCGAAGCTGCGGAATCCCCTGATGCGATTCGTCCACGAAAAGCAGGAAATCCGACGGGACATAATCGAGCAGTGTCGGCGGCGCCTCGCCCGGCAGGCGTCCGGACATGTGCCGGGAATAGTTCTCGATCCCGTGGCAATAACCGATGGTGCGCATCATTTCGATATCGAAGTGCGTCCGCTGCACCACGCGCTGGGCCTCGACAATTTTTCCCTGCCGCGTGAGCTCGTCCTTCCACCAATCAAGCTCTTCGTAGATCGTCTGGATGGCGCGCTCTTTCTGAGCGGCTGGCAGCACGTAGTGCGTCTTCGGATAGATCGGCAGGCGGCCGATTTCGCCATCACGCGAGCGAATCTGGCCGGTGAGCGGGTCAATCTTGCGGATTGCTTCGATCTGGCTGCCCCACAGCTCGATGCGCACGGCCAAATCGTCGTACGGGGGATAAATTTCGATCATGTCACCGCGAACGCGGAAAGTTCCGCGGCGCAGATCCTCGGAGCGCTCGTACTGGATTTCGACGAGCTTCCGCAGGATGGACTCGCGCGCGATTTGCTGGCCCTTTTCGAGCATCAGCATCATGCCGAAATAGGCCTCGGGCGAGCCAATCCCGTAAATGCAGGAGACGGATGCGACGATGATCACGTCGCGGCGCTCGAAAAGCGAGCGCGTGGCGCTCATGCGCAGCTTGTCGAGCTCGTCGTTG
The DNA here is from genome assembly GCA_963818605.1 of uncultured Acidobacteriota bacterium. GTDB lineage: Bacteria > Acidobacteriota > Terriglobia > Acidiferrales > UBA7541 > Palsa-295. The sequence continues at coordinate 349,781 of CAWFSW010000005.1, read as the reverse complement.
ATCGTGGCTTCCTTCTCGATGAAGGTGTCGCTCGACGGAACGTAGGCCTCCGGCTGGTAATAATCGTAGTAGCTGACGAAGTATTCGACGGCGTTCTGCGGGAAGAACGACTTGAATTCGTGATAGAGCTGCGCGGCGAGAGTCTTATTGTGCGCGAGGACGATCGAGGGGCGATTGAGTTGCTCGATCACTTTCGCCATTGTGAAGGTCTTCCCCGATCCGGTGACGCCCAGGAGCACCTGATGGCGGTCACCATCGGTCAGCCCGCGAACGAGCTGCGAGATGGCTTCCGGCTGGTCGCCGCGTGGCTCGTAGTCACTAGCAAGCTTGAATTTCATGGCGCATCGCCTCTGGGCCGAAATTTGGGGTACTCGAAACTCTCTATTATACCCCTTCTGTCAAAGTGGTCCCTTCGCCTCTGGCTGAATAGCGCGGGCTACGGCTGACCGGGCAGCAAGCGTGATTTCGGACTGGCTTTGCACCTTGCCAACATGATGGATGCTCGATCCGGTGCTGGCACTGGTGATTTGATAGTCCATGTTTTGCGTGCTTGTGCGCGTAGAGCTGACGAGGAGGCCGGTTGCGAGCGAAATGGAATCGAGGCTTTCTCCCGAACCTGTCCAAGTGCCGGAGGTGCGCAGGCCGTTGCGCCGATAATCCTCCGGAGTGGCGTCGGATTTGGTGGATCCGCCGCGCAGGATTTCGAATTGGGTGAGGATTACAGCGCAGTTGTCCGAGGGCGCAGGCCGGTTGACTCCCGGGAGCCTTGACTTGAAGGACGAACCGCATGGCTCGTCGCGCAGATAAGAGGATTCAGCTCGTGAAATCAGGCTAGAGAGCACCGCACCCGGAATCGGCCGCTCACTCGTCCACTTCTGGCCCATCTCAACACCTTTTTGCGGGACGTCGCCGCCGAAAAAAAGGCCTTGAAGTAACGCCAGTGCCGGTTCAGAGACTGACGGGCCGGAGGCCGGTTGGCCAGCGGTTGATTGTCCCGAGGCTGCCGCAGCCCAGCTTCTTGAAGTCCGTAAATTCTCCGCTCGGCTGCAGGGTGAACTCGACGGACTGGCCTTCAAGGCGATTGTACTGATCGGCGAAGGAGGAAGCCGCGAGATCGAGCGCGTCGGTCTCGGATTCCGCACTGGATTTCTCGTAAGTTGCGCGAAAGCGAATCTTGCCGTCGGGCGAGGCACCGATCGTATCCAGACGGACGACCATGTGGATGGTCTGCGTGGACTGCGAGCCACCCTCCGGGTTCACGATGGGAGTGGTGGTTGTTCCTTTTGTTGTCGTCCGCGATTCGATGCGGTAACGAAGAACTTCGCCAGGGACAAATTTCGGCGTGAAGCGCACTCGCACGCCGGCTGTAGCCGCGAACGCCAGCGTAAACAGAGTCAAACTCAGCGAGAGAGCGAGGCGAATCAAATTTTCACGCCGCGACTGCATCGAACGAACGCTAGCACACGGTACAGGGCGAGGGAAGAGGGCTTACGCGTGAAAGCGAGCAAGAAACTGCGCTAGCGCGAACGGCGGGACGGGAGCTGGGGCGACGCGACTTTCGGGGCGGAGAGTGGTCCCGTTAAGCGAAACGTCACGGCCGGGGCGTCTTCATTCTGCGGAAGCGCTGACCGCACGCGGAATCGCAAGTCGAGATTGCGGCTGAAATCTATTCTGCCGGAACCGTTCGCGGAAGCATCAGGACCAGTCGCCAGGCTCAGGGTTTGAACGTCAATCATGCGCTGCGCACAGGAGAATGTCGCTGAGCCAGCGGGAAATCGAGTGGATCCCGTGATCTGAGACTGGCCGCCGAGCGATTTCGGCAGCTCAAAATTCAGCAGTTCAGGCCCGGTCGCACGGACATTACCCTCGCAGGTAAGAGACGCCACCAAGTCGGCGCGGTTGGCACCGCGCGCGACAAACGACACTTGCCCGGCGGCTGATTCCGCCGTAAAGCCGGCAAGAGCCGGCGTGGCGGCAGTGAGCGCAGCGACATCCACGCGGGAGAAATCCAGATCGGCGCGATAAACGGGCGAGGCACTCAGATTCGCGTCGAGCGAACCGCTGACTTGGCCACCGTAAAACTGGCCGGTCGCATTCTGCAAGCGCGATATGGCGGCCGTCAATTCTGAGATCGCCCTGCAAATGATGAATGATCTAAAGGCGCGAGCTCGAATTGGTCGAGCCTGAGGCGGCCGCTTGCACGGAGATTCTCCGGCGCCGCAGTCGACTGCGCGCGTGAATTTAGAAACGGCAGCATGCGGTCGAGAAAACTTTCGCGCCAGGCGGGATTGAGCCACCGATCGAGATCCGCAGCCGCGAGATGATCCGCCGAGAGCGCAAACTGCCATTCGCCGGACGGATCGCGACGATCGAACGTGCCGCTCCAGCGCGCTCCGAACGCCTGTGCAGATGCAAGAGCGATGTGGCGAGAGCCTGGCTTCCATTCGGCGCGAGCCTTTATCTGATCCACAGAGCGATTCAAAAATGGAGCGCGCAGCGAATCGCCGCCGGAACCTGTGACTGGACTCGCGCTCGGTCCGCCGAATTCTACCCAGCCAACCGGCTGGCTCGCGCCGGCGACAGTCCACGGATACGGCGGTTCCTGCCACAGAAGATCGCAGGCGAACGGCCCCGTAAGATCCCACCCTCGGGAGAGATTCCATCCGAGCGCGGCCGCTGCCTGCAATCGGATCGCGCGCCTGATTGGTGCTTCCGGCAATGTGCCACGCGGAAATCGCGCCGCGCGCTGGCTTCGCAGGAGTGTCCAGGCGGAATACGCCATCGGAAGGACCAGTCGCAGCGCCCCACGAAAGCGCGATGGGAAGTATGGAAATCTGCCCGTGGTCGTAATGAAACTGAAGTTGCCCCAAATGAGCCGACCTGTGAGGGTCGGCGCCGAGGAAATCAAGTCCGGCGCTCGATACGGTGGCATTCGTGACGCTCAGCGGCCAGCCAGTGGCGTCTGCGCGAATATCCGCATGAACTTCGGCGTGGCCGCGTACGGAGACGCTGTCCGCGACGCCAGGATGGAATGCGCGGAGCCATGGCAGGAGGTCGCTCGCGTCAAGGAGCGATGACAGCGCGAATTCAACGCGGCGGATTTTTTTCCGTAGCGAATGATCCGCTGCGATTCCATCGTATTCGCCCGGAGGCATGCGCACTTGAATGAGGCGCTTCGAGCGCTACGTCCGTGAATTCAATTTCTGGAGCAGCGGGATGCCAATCCGTTTGCGCGATCAAATTGACGGAGGGAGTGTCCGGCCGCAGCGCCAAGTCCCAGCGATGGACCTGCTGCAGCTGCGCGCGCCCCTGGATGGTCCAAGCGTCATCCTGCTCTCGCGTGCGAGCGCTGACCGCCAGCGCCAGCGCACCGCGAATACCGTAGTCATTGCCGCCCGCGAGGCGAAGCACGTCCGAAATCGAAGCGTTGGTCCACGAAATATCAAGCGCCGCCGGGCGAAGCCGCGAAGAAGTGCCCCCCAAGTCACCCGAAAGATGAATCGTCCCCGCTTGCTGCACGATCACGGCGGCACGCCAGGGTAGTCGCGTCAAGATTCATGGTCCAGCGGCCCGGGCGATCCGTCTCAACAGCGCCCTTCACTCCAACAAACGCGAGCGGCAGCTTCTCATCGCCGTTCTTGAAATTGATGCGTCCACCGTCCACCTCGATCCTGCGGAAGCGGACGGCTGGGGACGGAAGCGACGGGCCAACAGGCACCCTGAATGACGGGTTCCCTGCCGGCTGCGGAAGCCACTCCGTAAGATTCCAATCACCAGCGGCGTTGCGGACGAGGTTCAAGCTGGGGCGGGTGAGCGAGAGCGTGCCGAGCTCGATGTGTCCGCGCAACAGGCTGGCCCAGCGCAACCGAACGGTCATTGATTCGGCGCGCAGAAAGTATTCATGGCCGAAGCGCGCGTCTTCTCCGACAGTCACGGAGTTCGCTTCCAGCGCGGGTCCGTTCCACAAGCTGAAATGATAGCTGCCGACATCGACTGGGCGCCCAAAGGCGGATTCGATTCGCGCGGTAAAACTTCTTCGCAAACGCGTATGCTGAATCGCGAGGGAGACTGCCTCGGATGCAATCCACAGGACCACGATAAGAAACAAGGTCCACTTCAGCAATCGAATCCATAGGCGAGGCCGCGGCCGCACTGGCGGCAGAGGTCCCCGCACGCGAGATAACCTCAGGATAAGTGTCTGACATTGTGGATTGCCGCGAAACAACAGCCGGTTCCCTGCCGAACGGGCGCGGGTACGCTCAGTGAACCTCGCGCAGCATCCGGTGCCAGCGCGTGCGGCTGGAAAGATGCATCAAGCCATCTTCGAGACCGCGGATCGTGCCCATGAGACTGCGGTCATTGTAATCCCCAGCCGTCGCTTCCACGGACCAGTAAATCATGATGGGGCGGCCCATGATCGCGCGGCGATCCACAAAACCCCAGTAGCGGCTGTCCAAACTCACGTTGCGGTTGTCGCCCATGACGAAGTAATGATCGGGCGGCACGATCAGCTCACCATTTCGGACCGAGTTCATGATCCGGTCCGCCCATTCAGGACGCAGCCCCCATCTGGGGAAAGCGGCATCGGACGGAGGGAAATTATCCCCGAAGGGATCATCCGCGGAAGGATCGTGGATCACATAAGGTTCCGCCAAGTACACTCCGTTGACGTAAACCCGCTCGTTGATGATCCGGATTCTATCGCCGGGCAATCCGATTACGCGTTTGACGAAGTGCGGATGATCGTCGAAGGGATACTTGAAGACGATAATGTCGCTCCGGCGAACGGATCTGTAGGGAAGCAGCTTTTCGTACCACGCGCCGTTGCCTTCGAAAATAAATTTGTTCACCAGCAGGTGGTCGCCGACGAGCAATGTCGGCTCCATGGACTGCGACGGAATCTTGAAGGCCTGCAATATGAAAGTAGTTAAGAAAAGCGCCAGGAGAATCGTGACTAGCAGCGATTCGAGGAAATCAACGTAGCTGGCGTTCGGCGCGGGAGGACGCGCCGGCGCTGTAACCGGCGGCGCGTTTTCAGCCGAATCCAAAATTGTGTTTCCTGTTTCGAGCGATTCCATTCAGACGATCTCACCGCTTTGCCCCAGAGTTTCCAGCGCCAGCTTCGCGGCGGCCTGCTCCGCTTCCTTCTTGCTAAGACCCTGGGACGCGGACAGTTTGCGGCCTTGGTGCCAGACCTCGACTTCGAAGGTCTTGTTATGCTCCGGCCCCGATTCGCTCCGAACGCGATACGCGGCGGCACCCAGGGCGCGCTGCTGCAGCCATTCCTGCAAGGCGGACTTGTGATCTGGCCGTTCGAGCCCTTCGACGCCATCGGCCAGAGCCGGATCGAGCAGGCTACGACGCAGAAACGCAGCCGCCGCCGGCAAGCCTGCATCGAGATAGATGGCGCCCACGATAGCCTCGTACGCGTCGGCTAGCAGGCGTTTCTTTTCGCGCCCGCCGGTTTTTTCCTCACCCAGACCCAAGCGCAAATAACCGCCCAGCTTCAAACGCTGCGCCGCCCCGTGAATCGAAGAAGCGCTCACCAACCGCGCCAGACCTTTCGAAAGCTGCCCGGAATCCCAGTGTGGGGATGATTCGAAAAGATGTTCGCTCGCGACCAGGCCGAGTACCCGGTCGCCGAGGAATTCGAGCCGTTCATTGTCAATTCCGCTGCTAGTTTGCCGATGCGACCGGTGGGTAAGCGCGCGCTCGAGACGCTCAGGCTTTTCGAAACAATGGCCGAGGATCGTCTCAAGCTCGCCGAGTTCCTCTGCCGTCATGGCCGGATCGCCTTTCAGCACTACTTCGGTTGCGCCGCCTGTTTACGAGCGGCGTCCGCATTTTGTTTGCAGCGATCCTGCAGACCACCCGCGATCTGGGAACAGCGGTTGAAAGCATCCGCAGCTTCGGGAAGACGGTTCAGCTTTTGAAGATCCAGGCCGAGAACGTAGAAGTCGGTTGGATCGGGGTTTGCGGCGGCTTGCGTTGACTGCTGCAGCTCCAACACGGATTCCGCCGACTGCTGGCGCCGAAAATAGACCAACCCGAGGCCACTATGGGCCTCGCTCAGCACGGCCGCTTTCGATTGCGCAAATTGATCGTCCGACAAACTCGCTGGTTTGGGCATTGCCCCGATGACTTCAATCGCGTGCTTTTCGTACCGCTCAGCCTTGTCGAGATTCTTGATGGCGTCGGGGTCCGTCGGGTTAAAAACATGAGGGATCACCCAGCCAATCATGGTGAGAACGGTCACGTCGTCTGGGTACAGGGCCAGAGCCTTGTCGCCGTCCGCGTAGAAATTCTTCCAGTCCTGTTTTGCGTAATAGGCCTGCACGAGCCCGGAATAAACGGACTCCGCGTAGCGGCTCGTCGGATACTTTTGCAGGAAATCGTTGCCGAGTTGGATCCTCGTGTCCGCCGATCCCGAGCCGGCGTCAAAGAAGGCCTTGTAGTCCGCCTCTTCCGCCGGATCGATTTTCGGAGCGGCCGGCGGCGCGTTTTGATCTGGTTGCGCAGACGGCGCCTGGCCATTCTGCGACGATGTGGCAGCCGGCGGAGTGCCCTTCAAACTGGGCGGAGCGCCCTGCGCGAAGCAAACCGCGGCAACCCCCAAATTGGCTGCGACAACCAAAACCAGAATACGAATTCCGACAGCAATGAATCGAGGCCTCATGTACTTGTCCCTTTCCTGCGTGGCGATCTCGTGCTCACTACTTGGGCTGGGCAACCTGCTTTTTTGCCATGTCGGCGTTCTGCTTGCATCGGTCCTGCAAATTTCCTGCGATCTGACCGCAATGACCGAACGCATCCGCGGCATCGGCAAATTTATTCAAACTCTGCAGGTCCATTCCCAACACAAACAGATCCGTCTGATCCGGAGTCGGATTGTTCTGCATGACTTGCTGAAGCTCCGTCGCCGAGTTCGCGTAATCTTCGCGGCGGAAATAAACAAGTCCCAGGGCGCTGTGCGCTTGATTGGCCGTCTGGACCTTCGCAGCGGCGAATTGCGCGTCTGTCAGGCTCGCCGGCTTCTTCAAAGTTGTCATCACTTCGATAGCGTGTTTCTCGTAGGTTTCGGCCTTGTTCAATTGCTGGTCCGCATTGTCGTCATGCGGATTGTAGAAATGCGGGATCACCCAGCCGACCGAGGCGAGGACATCCACGTCGTCAGGCTTGAGGGCAAGAGCCTTGTCCGCGGTCGCGTAGAAATCCTTCCAGTCCTGTTTGTCGTAATAAGCGGTCGTCAGTTGCGAGTCCACCGCCTCCGCGAAAACGCTTGTGGGGTACTTCTCCAGGAAAGCGTTGCCAAGCTGAATCTTTTTATCTGGATCTGCCAGGCTGGCGTGGAAAAAGACGTCATATGCCTTCTGCTCTTTCGGCTCGATCGTTACGCCCGGCTGTCGCTGAACGTCCGTCAGTTCATGTAACTCGGTTTGTTGCACGTCCGTTGAAGTTGCGCCCGGAGTTGACTGGCGACCTCCGGACATCCCTTGAGCTTGCGAAATAGTCGCGACCAGAAGAGTAGCAGCGAGGGAAAATGACAAGGCCCGAATGGTAGATTGCATCGATGGGGTGTTCACAGCGATCGGTCCTCCTTTGTTCGGATATTTCTCGACAAAACCTTAGCATGAGACGTCACCTTCATTGCTGCGGTTGCTCGCTTTCGCCGGGGCGCGCCGGAGGCTTGTAGGCCATCCCGACGCCGCTTTCCGCGGCAACGCGCGCAGCCTCAGGGGCTCCCTCCACGGCAAGCGCCGCATGATACTCATTAACCGCCAACTCGCGCTCGTCCTCGAGATCGTGGATGCGCCCGAGGTAAACATGCGACCACGCCATGATGCTTGGGTCCGGCGCAATGACGCTACCCGAGCCGGGCGCTACTGCACTTCGCGCGGCAACAAGCTGCTCGAAAAGGTCCTTGGCGCGATCTCCTTCACCGGAGAGTACAGATGCGATTGCCAGGCCGTACATTACCCGCGGATCGTTCGGATATTTTGCAAACGCAGTTTGAAATGTCGTCGTGGCCGCTTCGGCATCTTTGCTCGCGATTTGGCGATTGCCTTCGACGATCCACTCTTCTACCTCCGACTGCGGCGCCGCGGGTTGGCCATGCGCGCCAAGCGCAGGGGCGGCGTCGGCGGAAGCGAATTTAAAGCCCTTCAGGCGATTCTGCTCGGCCTCGACGTCAATGCCCGTGATCAAACCCGGGAAATAGTACGACATCGCAGGCGCATCCTTTTCAAACTTCTGCAGTTGGGCAACGAGAGGGCGGACCAATATGAAGCCCGATTCGTCGCTGTTCTTTAACTCGGCTTCGAGCCGATCCCCGGAAAGATGGCGGAGGCGCAATTCCACGGCTCTGATCAAACACTCGTCCATAAGGGAGATGAAATCGTCGTGATATTCCGCCGGAAGTTGCGGCGCGCTAGCTGCCACGTTGAGCAGCGCCCGCTTGGTGTACACGACGGGCCGATAGCGCAGCACGAAACCGTCGAGCATGTAGTGCAAATACGCGTGCTGAATGGTGTCCACCGATGAATCGGATGGTCTTCCAACGACGATCGCGTAACGGTTGCCGGAGTTGCGGAAGTTCGCTCGAGATCCGACGAGCGGCTCCACATACACAGTGAACGTGCGCCCGTAGGAAGGCTTGGGTAGCTCGCGCAGATAGGCGTCGGAAACCGTCACGATCCTGCGGAGGGCCGAGCGAAAATCCACGATCGTCGGCTCGGCCTCCGGCTGAATCCTGGCCCAGCGCGCGTCGAGACGCGCTTCCTTGTAAAAATCGGAGATGATTTCCTGGAACCCATCAATCGTAAGCACGGACGGCGGAAGCAAATCGCGGTTGGCCGGCAACTGGAAGGTCGGAGGAGGGTCGGCAACGAGAGCGAAGGTCATGTAAGGCGTGAGCGTGTCCGTCGGACTCGCTAGCACATGTTCGCGATAAAACTGGCGCAAGGCTTGCGTGGCGGGGCCTTGCATCCTCAGCAGGTCCTCGCGAAGCGCGAGTCGCGCCGGCATATCCGCAGGCGTGGTTTGTTCCGAATCAAAGCCCGCGGCGTCCAGCGCGCACATGACTGCAAAGATCTGCGGACTAGCTTCAACGCTGATGCCTGTATCGTTGGATTGTTCGGCTTGCTGCGCCTGCGACTTGGGAGCCAAGCCGCCAAGTCCGATTGCGGCAGCCAGTAGCACGAAGACGGAGCACGCCGAAGCGAGTTTATGGGCGAACTTTTGGATGGGCAAACTCCTCAACCTATATGCCTCTTGGGATGCAGTTAGATGCGCAGGCGTTTTCCGGAAGCTTCGTCGCGCCACCCGCGCAACCTGCAACACCGCTCGAACTCTAACGAGCCGATGCAGCAGAGTCAAGATTTGCGAAGAACTAGGGAGGAGGGCGAGCCCAGCCGCAGACTAGCCGCGGACGCGGACTTCACTAAAGCTCAGCAGGACGCGGCCGCCGCCCATCGGACGCCCGAAACCGAGTTGAGGACGGAAGCGGGAAAACAAAAGAACTTGGTCGATCTGATGCTGCACAGTAGCGTCGTTCGGGCCGGAGAGAATTTTATAGAAAAGAACTTCGCCCTGGGCGTTCAGCGTCGCCTCGATCAGCAGAGGGCTCGCATCAGCCTGGTTGTCGGTTCGACCAATGCCAGGGACCGGGAAAGGCGCCAGGCTTTCCAGCTGCGCAGGCTGAACCAAATTCAACGGTAGATCGTCGGCTTCCACGCGGCCCAGCGGCATTCCCACCAGCATGCTTTGCACTACCAACATGAAGACAGCCACAGCCGTCAGCACTCCGCCCGTGGCAGGAACGGCGAGAGGCTCCAGAATATTCTGGGAAACAAGAAGCGCGCGCACCCACAACCGGCTCACGAAGGCCCACGGGGAATGATCCTGCGAGGCCTGCGAACGAATCTGCGCAGCCAGACCAGCCGGCGCATCCACTGGCTTGACGTTCGCCAGATGCGTCGCCAGCAAGCGATATTTCGCGAGCTGCTGACGGCAATCCTCACACGTATCCAAATGCTGGCGCAGAATAACGCGATCGCGCGTACGGATGGCTCCGTCCAGATAGCCGGGCAAGCGTCGTTGGGCTTCGCGGCAGTTCATTGCGTGCCCCCGTGCATTTCCGCCGCCTCAGTGGATTCCGCGCGGGTAACCTCGAAATTATCGGGGGGTGCCACGAATTGAACCTTCGCGCGGCGCCGCGAAGTCCGCGGGCCTGGCGCGTTCGACGAAGCTCGGCTTGGGGAGTGCTGCAACACAGGATCGAGAATTTCCTTCAGCATTCGCCTTCCGCGCATGATTCGAGACTTCACGGTTCCCACTGAAACCTCAAGAATCTCCGCGATCTCTTCGTAGGAAATCCCTCAAGATCTCTCAAAATCACGGCGCTGCGAAACACAGGCGGCACCGTTCGCCAGCGCATGGCGCACCGTCGCCTGCACTTCGTGCGCTGCGCATTGCTCGAAGGGAGTGGCTTCGGCATCCTTCAATTCGAGCACGGGGCTCTTGTCTGGCCCCTTCGACATCAATCGAGGTCTGCATGCGGTGGTGGCGCCAGCACCAGCGACGGTGATTCAGCGCCTGGCGTACGGAAATGCGATAGAGCCAGGTCTTCAGCGAACTCCCGCCGCGAAAACCTCGAATGCCGCGAAAGACGTGCAGAAAAACTTCCTGGGTAACATCGGCGGCATCGGCGCGGTCGGACAAAATTCCGTATACGAGGTTATAGACGCTGGAGTGGTAGTAGGTGACGAGATAGTCAAAGGCAGCGTCCGAGCCGGCCTGAAGCTCGGTGACGAGCTCGCCTTCGTCGCGTACCCACGGCAGACTGTGTGCCAGTTCGCCCATTGCGTGCGCCGCGCTCCTCGGGGCAACCCTGATGCTAGAGTTAGACACCGGTTCGCCCCACTATGTTGCCGAGCATAGCAGAAAATCGTGCCGAAGGAGATATGCCTGAAGTACCAGAGGCAAACAGCTTATTTTCAAAGATTTAGATGAGTCATACGAAAATCCTAAGTCTTAGCGTGAGATGTGAAATTTGGTGGAGCCGGCGGGGTTCGAACCCGCGACCTCCTCGATGCCATCGAGGCGCGCTCCCAACTGCGCTACGGCCCCACGGAAGACAAAACAGAGTGCTTGCCTTTATAGCACTCCAAGATACAAAGCGTCAAACCACGAGCGAATCACGGTTTCGCACTTTCGCGTGCCACAGCCCGAAGAAAAAAGAGCGCGATTCGACGCGCGTTACGAATTAGAATATCGCTCCTATGGTCAAAATTACTTTTCTAGGCGCGGCAGGCACCGTCACGGGTTCGAAGTATTTGATCGAAGCAGAAGGCAAGCGGCTGCTTGTGGATTGCGGGCTCTTCGAAGGCTCGAAAGAACTGAAGCAGCGAAATTGGGACAAGTTGCCGATCGATCCGGCGACCATTGACTGGGTGCTGCTGACGCACGCGCACATTGACCACACGGGCTACCTGCCGCGGCTGGTGCGCAATGGCTATCGCGGGCCGATCTACGCGAATGCCGCCACTCATGAACTGTGCGCGGTGCTGCTTCCCGATTCGGCTCACCTACAGGAGGAAGACGCGAGATTCGCCGCGAAGAAGGGCTATACCAATCACAAGCCGCCGCTGCCGCTCTATACCGTGGTGGAGGCGCAAACGACGCTCACTCAATTTCGCGAAATTCCGAGCAACGATTCATTCACGATCAGCCCGCAATTCTCCGTTCGCCCGCACGATGCAGGGCACATCCTGGGCGCAACGTGGCTGGAGCTGACCATCACGGAAGGCGGGAAGAAGATGTTGGTCGTGTTCTCAGGCGACGTGGGCCGCTACAGTCAACCGCTTCTGAATGATCCCGAATCGCCTGCGCGCGCGGATTTCCTGTTGTGCGAAGCGACGTACGGCGATCGCGAGCATCCGAGCGGCTCGGTGACGGACGAACTCGCGGACGTCATCAACCGGACGGCGAAACGCGGAGGAGCTGTCGTGATTCCCGCGTTTGCCGTGGATCGAACTCAACTTCTGATGTACTACCTGCGCGAACTTCTTGAGCAGAAGCGGATTCCGCAATTGCCCGTTTACGTGGACAGTCCGATGGCGATCAGCGTTACCGACATGTACGCGCGCCATCACGGCGATCATGATTTTAAGCCGCAGTCCAGCCCGGACCCGCTCAACGTCAAAGGAGGTGCATTTGACGCGCACGGTCGAAGATTCGAAGAAGATCAACGATGTCGTCTCACCCTGCATCATCATTTCGGCCAGCGGAATGATCACCGGGGGCCGCATCCTGCATCATCTGGCGCACCGGCTGCCGGATTCGCGCAGCTCCGTCCTGCTTGTGGGCTATCAGGCGGAGGGTACGGGAGGCGCAGGCGCTGCAGAACGGCGCGAAGTTTCTGCGTATCCATGGAGAACAGGTGCCCGTGCGAGCGGAGATTGTTGATATCGGCCAGCTTTCGGCGCACGCAGGAAAAAGCGAATTGCTCCGCTGGCTTTCCGGCATTCAGACGCCGCCTCGTCAGACGTTCATGATTCACGGCGAGCCAAGCGGCCTGAATTCTCTGCGGGACGCGATCACGGCGCAGTATCACTGGCCGGTGACGATTCCGGCCTACCTGCAGTCGTTTGATCTGAATACGTAGCGCGAAATTCTATTGGGCGGGTTTCAGCTTGGTCGAGACGCTCGGCGGCAGCCTGAAGCGTGGATTCCTTCTTGCAGAAAGTGAAGCGAAGGTGCGTCCGGCCGTCGGCAGGATCGCGGTAGAAGCTCGACCCGGGAACCGCCGCCACGCCGATCTCCGTCACCAGATATTTCGCGAAGGTTACGTCGTCGGGAAATCCGAATGCGGAAATATCCGTCATGATGTAATACGCGCCGCGCGGCTTGAAGCACTGGAAGCCGGCGTTCGTGAGAATTCCCGTCAGCCGGTCGCGGCGCACCAGGTATTCGCGCGCGAGCGATTCGTAATAACTCGCCGGGGATTGCATCGCTACCGCTCCGGCTTCCTGCAATGGGGACGCCGCTCCTACCGTCAGAAAATCGTGCACTTTGCGAATCGCCGCTGTCACTTCGGGCGGAGCGATCGCCCAGCCGACTCGCCAACCTGTGACGCTATACGTCTTCGAAAGCGCATTGATCGTGATGGTGCGGTCGCGCATGCCGTCAAGCGTGGCGAGCGAAATATGTTTCGCGCCGTCGTACAGCATGTGCTCGTAGATTTCGTCGGTGATGGCGAAACAGTTCCATTGCAGGCAGAGGTCGCGAATTCGCTCGAACTCCGCGCGCTCGAAAACTTTCCCCGTGGGATTATTCGGCGTATTGAGAATGATCGCTTTCGTCTTCGGGCCGAACGCCGCCGCCAGCTCGTCGGGATCGAACGTCCAATCCGGCGGCCGCAGCTTCACGAAGCGCGGCGTCGCGCCGGAAAGAATCGCGTCGGGTCCGTAGTTCTCGTAAAACGGTTCAAACACCACCACTTCGTCGCCCGGATTGATGATGGCCATCATGGTGGACATCATCGCTTCGGTGGAACCGCAGCAAACCGTGATTTCGCGCTCTGGATCAACTGCTAGGCGCTGCGTGCGCTCGAAATTCGCGGCAATCGCGTCGCGAAATTTCTTCGCGCCCCAGGTGATGGCGTATTGATTGATGTCCGCGGAAATCGCGTCCTGTGCGGCGCGCTTGATCTCGGCTGGCGCGGGAAAATCGGGAAAGCCCTGCGAGAGATTCACCGCCCCGTGGCGCAGCGCCAGGCGCGTCATTTCGCGGATTACGGATTCAGTGAAGCGTTCAGCTTTAAGGGAAAGTTTCGGACTAGCGGCCAGGGCGCGTTCGGGCTGAGCGGGGTTCATCTGGTTGAGCTCCATAAAGCCTGCGATAAATGTCCGCGTTGCGCGTCACGATCTGCACGTACTGGCGCGTCTCGGTGAACGGAATCGAGTCCACGAATTCGGCGGTCTCGCGGTACGACTGGCCCGACGTCCACAATGTCACGCGGTCTTCTCCGGCATTGTACGCGGCCAGCGCCGACTCAGCGCCGCCAAACTGTTTTTCCAGGCCCGCTAAATAGGCCGCGCCGAGCCTCACATTATAATCCGGGTCCACGAGCTTCGCGCGCGAATAGCGAATCTTCTCCTGCTTGGCCAGAAGGCGCGCGGTCGGCGCGATCAGCTGCATCAATCCAATCGCGCTCTTGCCGGAGCGCGCCTCGGGCTCAAACGCGGACTCCTGCCGGATCAGGCCAGCAACGAGCATCGGGTCAACTCCGGCTTTCGCGGACCAATGCCGGATCGAAGCCTCAAACGGCAACGCGTAGGCCACGCGCCACACATCGCGCGGCACGTCGGAGAACGGCTGCGATTCGAGCTGCGGGAAAATTTGCCGTACGGTGACGATCGCGGCGCCATAGTGGCCAGCCGCGGCGGCTGACTGAGCGGCCTCGAGCAACAATCGCGGCTCGCCCGTGGCCGCGAATCCGGCTCGCAATTCGAGTTCGGCCGAAGCGTCGAATCCAATCGAGCGCAACGCATTCGCGCGCGCCTGCCGCCCGACTGCGGCGAGCGGAATCGGTCCATCGAGCTTCGGTATCGCCGAAACCGGCGGAATCGAATCGAGCACGTCCGATTTTTCGACTGGTCCGGCGCCCATCGCGCGAACCCGCGGCGCAGCCTGCGTCTCAAAATAGTTCTGTGGATAGCGCTCCGCTAATTTCGCGTAATAACCGCGCGCGAGCGGCGCGACTCCCGCTTCTTCCGCCAGGCGGCCAAGCCAATAGAGCGCATCGGGCGTGTAAGGCGATCCGGGAAACCGCCGCAGATGATCCTGCAGCATCACCGCGGCCTCAGGTTGCCGTTTCAGGACGGCGGTCCACGCCACGCGCCATTGCGCCGAGGTCGCGTTGGTTGATGTCGGAAAATTTTCCTCGAGCCGCTTGTAATACCCAGCCGCGCGGTCGCGATCGAGCTGTACCCAGTAGTAGTTCCCCGCCGAAAATAACGCCGACTCCGCCCAGTGACTCGACGGCGCTCGCGAAACCACGCCTTCGACGGCAGCCACCATTTGCAGGTTCCTGCTGCTGCGCCCGGTAATATTCCGCGAGAGCATCCAGACGCTCGGCATCCACATCGGGATCGGTGATTTGCAGCGCCACCATTTCGCCGGGTCCCGAACCCAGCGCCACACCGCATTCGAGAATGCGCAATTGCGCGCGCTCGCGATCGGCGCCGGAAAGTTCGGGCATAAGCTCGGAATATTCGTTGCGCGCGTCGTTCCAGCTTTTCGCGCCGAATAGCATGGCCGCATGGGTAAGCCGCTGATCCAGCGCGAGAGGCGGATAATTCGCGCCAAGGCTCGCTGCGCAGGAAGCCGAGCTTCGTCGCGGCCTGACGCGCCTGCTCGCTGATCGCAAATCGCAGGTAAACCGCCTGATAATCGGCGACGGCATCCAGCGGCTTCCCTGCTTGTTCGCGCGCCTCGCCGCGCAAGAAGCAGCAGCGCGGGCCGCTGCGTTGTCTGGGAATAGGCGTCGAGAGCGGCCACCGCTTCGGCGGGCTGGTTGGCCGCGATCGCGGCGTCGCCGAGCGACTGCAGCGCCGCGTCCGTCATCACCGAATCCGGATATTCACTCCGAAAACGCTTGAGTTCGGCGAGCGCCTCGGCGCTGTGGCCGGACGCGAGATCAGTTTCCGCAGCCCAGTAGAGCGCATAGTCCGCAACCAGAGGTTCGCCCTCGGCACGCGCGAGCCATTTCGCGCCCTGCACGTAATTTCCCTTCGTGTAATCGTAGTAACCGAGCGCCAGCGCCGCCCGCAACCCGAGCGTGCCGGAAGATTTGCGCGACGCAATAACGCCGAGCTTGACGTAGGCCAGGGAAGCATTCGGTTCTTTCAGCGCGCGCGAAAGTTTTTCGAGTTGCTTTTCGGTGAACGCGGGTGCGGCAGCGGACTTCGCCGTCGATTTCGCAGTCGAATTCGGCCGCGCGGAGCAAATCGAGCACAGCATCAGCATGGCGCCGGCAACGGATGCAAGCCGGCGCGCGGGTCCCATGGCGATGGTCTTAGTGCCGCAGTACAGGCGAGGGATAGGGATATTCTCCAAGGGCTTGGGCATCGCCCTCGGCGAGGATTTCCAGCATCCAGTGATGGAAATAATCCACGGGATGATCCTGAATCGCGCGGAAGCGGCGGTCGTATTCTTTGCGGGCTTTATCAATGTCACTGCGCAACCGGTGACAGATGTCTTTGTTTTCGCGTCCCAGGCGAACGTCCTTGGGACGCAATAGTTTGATGTCCTGCATGGCCACTTTGGCTACCCGGTTCGCGCGGCGATGCAAATCGCGCAGCTCGGTGGATAGGTTCGCAACGTCGAAAGCCGGCACCCCAGCAGGCGTTTCGGCAACGGGCTCCGGTTCGGAGACGATTGGCTCTTCGATCGCCGCCTGAATCGGCATCTCGGCGACTTTCCTGGTCCGTGTCTCGACCGGTTCTTCCGCAACCGGCTCTTCATCCCAATCGGACTTAGGCTCGAAGCGCTTTGGCGCGTGAGGGACCGGTTCCGCGGCCGGCGCTTCCGGCTCCATTTCCGCCACGGCAGAGGCGCTTGCGCCCGCCTGGTCGTCTGAACCACGGCTTTCGCGCGGATTCAGCGCTACGGCCACAAAATTCGAAAGCACGGAAAGCCCCGCGGCCAGCGCATGAAGCCGCTGTCTGCGCGCGGAGCATCGCCGGCAGCGCATTGCTCGGCCGGCTGGACGAACAGGCCGCCACGAGGTCGGCATAGGCCTGATGCAGTTCGTCCGCAGTCCGCTGCAGCGGCGCCAGATTGTCGCGCAATGCCCGGGAAACGGCTTCTTCGAGGGCCTGCTCCAGAGATCGTTGGCGTTCTTTCAAGCTATTCCTACCCTTTTCAGATTATGGAAACGGTATCAGGGGGTGTCAACTGGCATTCCGACAACGCGTTCCTGCCTGTGCAGAGGGTGGGCCTGCGGTCGGGGACGCGATTCGGGCGAGGTTTTCGCTTGCCTTCCCTCGTCCAGGTTCGTATCTTCGAGGCTTCCAACGGGGGAATTTCAGTCTCGATGTTGACCGCCAAGCAGGTTCAGGACTTCCTGAAGCTTCAGCCGCTCCCTGTCGAGGGAGGCTATTTCGTCGAGTCGCATCGTTCGAAATACACGCTCGCACAGCCGTCGCTCTCGCCCTGCTATCACGGCGAGCGCGCCTCTCGCGACCGCTATCTATTACATGCTGACCCCGGACACATTCTCGGCGATGCACCGGCTGAAGGGCGACGAGGTATACCACTTCTATCTGGGCGATCCGGTCGAAATGCTGATGCTCAAGCCCGACGGAACTGCGGAAGCCGTCCTACTTGGCCAGGATTTACTCGCCGGGATGCGCGTGCAGCACACCGTCGCGGGTGGGACGTGGCAAGGCTCGCGGCTCGCTCCGGGTGGGAAATACGCGCTGATGGGCACTACGATGGCACCCGGCTTCGACCCAGCCGACTACGAGCAGGGCAAGCGCGACGCCCTGAGCGCCCAGTATCCGAATTACGCCCCGCTGATCGCTTTCCTCACGCGTTAGCCACCGCGGCGGGCAAGATTGTGGCAGCCAGATAACTCCAAGGCCGCCGTTTTGCGCCCTGCTCGCCCGAAGTGGTATTCTGGAGTCTCCAACGGGGGCGACACGGTTTCGACGGAAACTGCCGCTGCTCGAAGGCATGCCGGGCTCCACGTGCCCGCAATCGCGTGGAACAACACAACTGGCAACTCACAGTTGGCACTCGCAGCCTAACCAAAAGTAAGCTGCGCGTCTCCCCAGGCGTCACCTACGCGTTTGGGATGAGGCGTCACACAGTAGGCTGGCTGTCGAGTTTCGGTCCGTAATTCGGCGGCGAGATCATCGGACTAGCCGGGGGCGCGTCTTGCCCGCTCTGAGTTCCCTCGGCGAAACCATCGGAACGGGACAAGCATGTAGTCTTCGGGTTGCAAGGTTTCTCGGACGGGGGTTCAACTCCCCCCGCCTCCAAAATTTCGCGAAGCGAAATTTTGTCCTGAGCGAGCCAGGGTTAGTGGCGAGTCGAAGGGCAGATTTTGCACAAGGTAAATTTTGTCCTGAGCGAGCCAGGGTTAGTGGCGAGTCGAAGGGCAGAATTCTGCACAACAGTGTTTTTCTGCTACATCCTCGAGTGCGCAGACCAGTCGCTCTACGTCGGTGTCGCCGAAGATCCAGCAGAACGAGAGCGGCGCCACAATGAAGGGCGGGGCTCGGAGTGGACCGCAGCACGACTTCCCGTGAAGTTAGCATGGACAGAGGAGCACCCAACTCTGTCATCGGCGCGAAAACGCGAGAATCAGTTGAAGCGTTGGTCGCGTGCCAAGAAGGTTGCACTGATCGGGGGCTCCCTTCGACTCCGCTCAGGACAAACTCATTCGGAAGGCGAATGAATCTGCAACTCTCCCGCGCATGAAACATTTCGCGCAGCGAAATTTTGTCCTGAGCGAGCCCGGGTTAAGGGCGAGTCGAAGGGCAAACAGTTCCTCAATGTTTTTCTGCAATATGGTTGGGGATTATGAGCGACATAAATAGTCCAATCCAAGACGCGCTTCAGATCGCGATCGAAAATCGGCTGCTCTCAATGATCTATTCCGCGCTTAATGGTGGAAGGTCGGCCCAAGAATGTAGGCGATTCCGAAAAGAATGGATAGAACGCGGCTGTTATCAGTTGGCGGAGCTCTTGATTCGATCCGGGCGTCCTGACTGGGAATCGTACCCCGAAGCGTTTTGGGTGGACCCGTGGATTGGGGGACACCTACAGATATATCGGGATGACCCGGCCGCGCTGTGCTACGTCCTCAATAAATGGCTGGAGAATGAGCCGCTGCCGGTTGCCATAGATGAAGACCCCTACGTCGAAGAACGAAAGATTGGAGATTTACAGAAATTGTATAAGGCACTGAACCGCTAAGGTTTCTTTCATCCCTTTCGTACACAGTGCCGGTCGTTACCTGAACCGTGTGCTCCACGCCTTGCATATCGCCGACTGTAAGGCGGCAAGAGCGAACGGGCATCGGCATCGGGGCACCATGTCAGTTCCTCCTCTTGTTTTCTACAGGTCTCGCGTTACGAGGCTACTTAAACTCAACACAATGGCCGTTCGCCTCGATGCGGTCGCTCGATTTGACAGCCGTCTTAGTGGGCGTCGCTACCTGAGGAAAGGTGTAGGTCTCATTAAACCTAAGCGTAGAGCGCCTAATTTGGAGCGCGTAGGTGGTCTTGGTGTTGTTCAAGTTCTGAAATGATGCATCATAAGCAACTTCCGAGTCGCTGATATTGGCGTGAGTTTGGTCAGCTTCATCTTTCGCCGAGAAGGTTTGGGGAACGGCCAAATTCTTGAATTTTACCCAATTTCCAAAAAGAGTGTTGTCGCTGTCCTGAACGCCATTTTTGAATTTGGAATAGGAAAAGAATCCTGGAGCTTCCAGTCTGCTGGGACGCGCCGTGGTTGGCACGTAGTCTGTTTCGGCCGGTTGTGTGAACGTAGCCACAAAGAACTCATCGTCGTCAGGGATAAAACAGACGAATGCATCGCCAGAAACTTTGAGTGAGGAAATTATGTCACTGTCATTGCTTGCGATCAATTCGTTGTATGACTTGCAGCCCGGTGCGGCGTAGGAAAGTTGAGTACAGTCGTATTTGTACGCTATTTGGGCTTCTTGAGGAGATCCAATAGCGGGAAGGATTGCGATTATCGCCAGGAGGGCCATCAGGAGAACGCATTTCACGGGCCGACTATAAGACTTCCCTCAAATACGCGCAATGACAAAGAATGCGTCATAACCATTGAGTATATTTGCGATTGTTACCGAGGGTTCGGTCGGCCGTAGCGCGACCGTTCGAGGCCTGTGATCGAAAATGTTTGGCCGTCGCTTCGCCGTTCTCGATGTTTTTGTTTTCTTCCTCGCCTTGCTGCCGCTTTGACTCGGCGATCTTCTTCGCATCGTTCTTCTCGGCGCCGGCTTCGTACTTATCCTAGCCGGCCAAGGATTTGTATTCCTCGGATTCCTGGCCTTCGGCGATCTGTTTTTCTATTGCCTCGGCTTCGGCCTTTAGCTCGGCGACGAGGACGCGTTTTTCAGCTGCGCGTTTCGCACTAAGGCCTGCGTTGAGTTCGTTCGCAGCAGCCTCCGTTTCAAGAGTCCAGATATATTTGCGCTTGGCCCAGACACGGGCGAGAAAACGAAGCATTAGCTTGGTGGGATGTTTAGATAATCGTACAATTTCATGCACTTTAGTCGATACGAGGTGTGAATAACCAATGGCGCATTTCCCAGAGGATACGGCGCGCAAGGTTGACGCGTATTGTAAGATTGCGGGCACCGCCGCATTGATTCTCGGAGGCCTATTTGGCTTGGTGAAATACCTGCAAGCTCGGAACGACGAGATCGAGGTTCGCCAAGAAGAAACTCAAAAGGCCGCGCTCGATGAAAGGCTTAGAATTTGCGTGGACCTCACGACGGCTACTTCAAAAGTTGCAACGGCTGATAATCCAGAGGAATTGAAGCAGGCCAAAAAGGAATTTCACGCTATTTCGTTGGGGCCATTAGGCCTCGTGGAAAATGGGATGGTGGATAACGCCGCTACGAAATTCTCTGTATGTGCCGACAACCCTAAGTCTTGCGTCGCGCCCATTCAAGAATTATCGCGCGAAGTGGCATTGGCATGCCGAGCGTCGCTGGGACCGAATTGGGGATTTCGCGAACCCAATCCTCCCGTTCTGAGTATTAAGTCTCAGTAGCGGGCGGAAGACATTCGCGACGATATATAACGCCGGACATTCTCATGCCAGCGATTTGAGTTCAGCGGTGAAGGCCATCCCGATTTGCCGTGAACCACACAGCCGACAATGAGGCTACAAACAACGTAGAAACTAATTATCACGAACCCCGGCTGCCCGTCCACGCCCCATTACTTGACGGCTAGGGTAGGCAGCAGGTTTTCAGCGGTGGCCAGACTTCAGGGGAACATCTTCGGCGGTGCTCGGGACGGAACTGGATGATTCCTCCGCGCCAGCGAGCTCCGCGCGGTTGCGGCCTTGATCCTTCGCGCGATAGAGGGCTTTATCGGCGAGGCGCAGGAGCGTCTGAGGATCGGCGCCGCGAGCATCGGTGCTCATGGCCGCGCCGAGGCTCGCTGTGATACGCACCTCGCCCGCCTGCGTCACTATCGGCTTCGATTCCAGCACGCTGCGGATTCTTTCGGCCAGCGCGAGAGTGCCCCGGGCATCGGCGGCTGACGCGATGATCAGGAATTCCTCGCCACCGTAGCGTCCCACTGTGTCGTACGGGCGCATGCACTCCCTCATCCGCCGCGCCACAGCTTGCAGCACCTCGTCCCCGCAGAGATGTCCGTACGTATCGTTGACGTTCTTGAAATGATCTATGTCCACGAGAATGACGCCGAAAGGCTTTTGCTCGCGCACCTGGCGCGACAATTCGTTCCGGAGAGCGTCCATTACCGTGCCGCGATTGGAAATCCCCGTGAGCAGGTCGTGGGTGGCGCGGAATCGGAGTTCTTCCCGTGCCGCGATCAGATCGTCCTGCAGATTGAGAATGCGCTCGCCGACCAAAAGGCGTGCGCGGAGTTCTTCGGAGTCGAACGGTTTCGTGAGGTAATCGTCCGCGCCAAGCTCGAGACCGCGCAGAAGGTCCCGCTTCTCACTGCGCGCGCTCAGCAGCAGAACATACACATACGGCCGATCCTTGCGCTCGCGAATGCGCTGGCAGATCTGGACGCCTTCCATGCCGGGCATCATCCAGTCGAGCACCGCCAGGCGCGGCGTGTCGTCGCCTTCGAGAATTCTTAGCGCGGCCATCCCATCCGTCACGACCGCCACGTCGTAATCCCATTTTACGAGGAAGCTCTTCAGAAGATGGCACGAGACAGGGTCATCCTCCGCGATGAGCACCCGCTTTTTCTGCTTCACTTCATTGATCATTTTGGCGTTTCATTCGCGAACGGCTGAGCTGCACTATTTGGCGGAGCGGTTCGCATCAAACGGAGAAAACCATCAGCGTGCGCGAAGGGATTCCAGCTCCGAAAACAATCGCTCGATTTCACTCTCAAGAACTTTGAACTGCTCTCCCGCGTCTTCGAGTTTTTCGGATCGCGCCAGCTTCTCCAGCTCCAATGCCGCCTGGGCAACTGCGACGGCGCCGAGATTGGAAGACGATCCCCTCAGCGTGTGAGCGCTGCGCGCCAAAGTCTTCACGTCGCGATCGTCAATGGCGCGGCGCATCTCCGCTGCCATTCCCGGACACTCGGTCTTGAATACGCCCACCAGCTCGTCGTAGAGACCGCGGTCTCCGCCGAGCCGTTCAAGCGCGGCCGGCAGATCAACCGCCTCCGCCTCCTGCCTGGCATCTTTGCGCGCTGGCGCCCGATCCAACCGAACTTCACGAGCCGCTTTGCGCGCGCCTACCTTTTCGAGCACGGTCATCAACTCCTCCGTGCGAATCGGTTTGGTCAGGTAGTCGTCCATCCCGGCGGCGAAACACCGCTCGTCATCGCCTTTCATGGCGTGCGCGGTCATCGCGATGATGGGAATGTGTCCGCCAGCCGTTCTCTCTTTCTCGCGGATCGCTTGCGTTGCTTCCCAACCATTCATCTCGGGCATCTGGACGTCCATCAATATGGCGTCGAATCCGCCTTTCTCCCACGCCTCCAGGGCCTTTTTGCCATTCGCCGCCACCGTCACCGTGTGTCCGAACCTCTCAAGCAATCGCAGAGCGACGAGTTGGTTTACGGCATTGTCCTCGGCGAGAAGCACCTTGAGGCGATTTTGACTCTCGCGCAATGAATGGCGCGTGACGAGTGCGGGCTTGGCTTCGCTCTTCGCGCGCGTGCCCAGCGCTGTCAATATCGCGTCCATCAACTCCGACTGCCGCACGGGCTTCGTAAGATAGGCGGCAACGCCCAGCTCACGGCATCGCATCGCGTCTCCGCGTTGTCCCGCGGAGCTCAACATCATGATCGTTGCCGCTCGGAAGCTTGGATGGCGCTTGATGTATTCGGCGAGCGCGAATCCGTCCATTTCGGGCATCTGCGCGTCGAGCAGAATCAGCGGGAAAGTCCTTCCGATGCCTTTGGACTCGGTCAAGGTGACCATGGCCTTGGCGCCGCTATCCGCCACGGTCGAAATCATGTGCCAGCCGTCCAGCATCTTCACCAGAATCTGGCGATTCGTCGCGTTGTCGTCCACGACCAGCACCCGCATGTCGCGCAACGTAGTCGGATCGCGCGGCACTACCGTACGTGCCGCCGACTTCTGTACCTTGAAGTTCGCGGTGAAGTGAAAGCGGCTTCCCTCGCCCAGCTCACTCTCAACCCAGATTCGCCCGCCCATCAGTTCCACGAGCCGCGACGAAATCGTCAGGCCCAGCCCCGTGCCGCCGTACTTGCGGGTCATGGATCCGTCGGCCTGCTTGAACGCTTCGAAGATGGCCGCTTGCTTGTCCGGCGAGATGCCTATCCCGGTGTCGGTGACCGTAAAGCGAAGTTGAAGTTCGTCGCCCACGTGAGTCAGCGATTGCACGGACAATACAACTTCGCCGATCTCCGTGAACTTGATGGCGTTACCCACCAAATTCAAGATGATCTGCCTCACTCGCCCGGGGTCTCCGATCAGCGCATCCGGAACATTTGGCTCAATCTCAAATGCAAGCTCCAGCCCTTTCTGGTGCGCGCGAAGGCTGAGCGTCTTCATGGTGTCGCCTAGGCAGTCACCCAGATTGAAGTCGATCGCGTCAATCTCCAGCTTTCCGGCCTCGATTTTCGAGTAGTCCAGAATGTCGTTGATCAACGAAAGGAGCGAATCGGCGGACATCTTCGCCAGATTCAAATATTCGCGCTGTTCGGAATCCAATTCCGTGTCGAGCACAAGTTCCGTCATGCCCATGATTCCGTTCATGGGCGTGCGGATTTCGTGGCTCATGTTCGCGAGGAACTCGCTCTTGGCTCGGTTCGCAGCTTCGGCCTCGTCCTTGGCGCGCTGCAAATCCGCTTCCACCCTTTTTCGATTCGTGACGTCAATGTTGACGCCGATGATCTTCGTAACATTGCCACGTTCATCGAGAACGGGACCTTCCGCCGCGGAAAGATGTCGCGTCGTGCCGTCCGGCCGCTTGATTCGGAAATCCACAGTTGCCCGGGCCTTTTCCTCCAGCGTCTTTTTCAGTGCGCCTTCGGCCAGCGGCAAGTCTTCGGGATGCACCGCTGTGCTCCACTGCTCGTAGGGCGATTCCTTTGTCAGCGCGAAGCCGTAAATCTCCTCCATCGTGTCGTCCCAGGTCATCGCGCTGTTGGCCACGTCCCATTCCCAGACACCCACCGCCGCGACAGAAGTCGCGAGCGACAAGCGCTCGGTCAACAACTGAAATTTGGACTCGGACTCTTTGCGCTTGGTGATGTCGTGGCCGATGCCGAGATAACCAGTGATCTTGCCTTCGGGGTCGAGTACCGCGTTGATGGACACGCTGGCGATCAGCTGACTTCCATCCTTTCGGACGTAGGTCCACTCTCGCTCTTCGGTTTCGCCGCGACGCGCGAGTTCGATAAAGACGCCGTAGCCATGAATCGGACGCCCAAACTGCGCACTCAAGATCCGGCCGCGGGCTTCAATTTCCGATGCCAGGTGAAAAATCCCCGGAGTTTGTTTGCCAACCATCTCGGCAGCGGTATACCCCAGCATCCTTTCCGCGCCGGTGTTGAAAAGCGTGATCACCCCGTCCGGATTTGTCGCCACGATGCAATTCAACTTCGAGGCGTTCAGCAGCGCGGTAAGCCGTGCATTCATTTGGCGGAGTTCCGTCAAAACGAGGTTGGTTCGAGCCTCGATTTGGGCTTCCGCGTCCCGATTCTTGTCGTCGATAGGCATCTTTTTGAAGTTACTACATTGGAGACACGTAGGTAGTACCAGACGGCACTGTAGGGTGTGCAAGCAGCCAACATGCCCGCGGGACTGTCCCAATTCAAAGTGCACACCCTTTGCGTTTGGCGTCCGATGAACTAGCATAGGTTTCGTGAAGGCATCCAAAATCCAGCTAACTCATTCAAAACAAAGGGTGGAACATTTCCCGAGCTGCGCGCAGTGGTTGGAAGAAACCATGACTGGGAGAAAAGAATGATCGTGTCTCGCGGCAAGTGCATCGTCTGGTGTGTGGTCTTGGCAGCGCTAACTCTGATTTCCTGCTCAGCCCTCCGAGCAGCGACTCGACCGGGCGTTATTCGCGTCGAAGTTGACGAAACGCACGCTCCGCAGAGAATCCTCCATACCCATCTCACGATTCCTGTGCAGGCCGGACCGCTCGCACTTTATTACCCGCAATGGATACCCGGCGAGCACATGCCCGACGGACCAATTAATAACATCGCGGGACTGAAATTCATGGCGGGCCGAAAGGCGATTCCCTGGCGCCGCGACCTCCTGGACATGTTTGAGTTTCATCTCGAGATTCCCGCTGGCGTTACGTCGCTCGACGTCAGCTTTGATTTTCTGATTTCGGGGGAAGGCTCCGGCTATTCCTCTGGAGCCTCTGCGACTACCAATCTCAACGACCTTAGCTGGAACCAGGTGGTGCTCTATCCGCAGGGCTACGCCTCCAAGGACATTACCTACGTGCCCAGCCTGAAACTGCCTGCCGGATGGAAATTTGGAACGGCGCTGCCCGGCGCCAAGCAGAATGGCGACACGATCAGCTTCGCGCCCGTTTCGCTGAGTACCCTCGTTGATTCGCCCGTGCTGTCCGGACGCTATTTCCGGGTGGTTCAGTTGACTCCGGGCCAGGATCCCTCCCACGAAATTGACATCGCCGCGGATAGCGAGGCCGCACTCGCGATGCCGCCCGAAACCGAGGCCCACTACCGCCAGTTGATCGCCGAGACCGGCGCGCTTTTCGGCGTGCGCCACTATCGCGACTACCATTTCCTGCTCACGCTGAGCGACAACGTGGCGCACTTTGGCCTCGAACATCACGAATCGAGCGACGATCGCATTTACGAGAAAAGCGCGATTGATCAGGGGTATCGCACCGCGACCGCCGATCTGCTGCCGCACGAATTTGTGCATTCATGGAACGGGAAATATCGCCGCCCCGGTGATCTCGCCACGGAAAATTATCACCAGCCGATGCGGGACGATCTGCTCTGGGTCTATGAGGGACTGACCGAATATTGGGGCGACGTGTTGTCCGCGCGCAGCGGACTCTTGAATCAGGGCCAGGAGCATGAGGCCATCGCACGTCTGGCCGCATTCTTCGATCACGAACCGGGACGCAATTGGAGGCCGCTGCAGGACACGGCTGATTCCGCTGTCGTCCTCTACGACGCTGATAACGACTGGACCAACTGGCGACGCGAAGTGGACTTCTACGAAGAGGGAGAGTTTCTCTGGCTCGATGTGGACACGAACATACGGCGCCTGACGAAGGGCAAGAAATCCATGAACGATTTCTGCCTTCTTTTCTACGGCGGACCGGGCGGCGAGCCTGCTTTGAAGATCTATACGTTTGAGGATGTGGTCGCCGGTCTCAATACCATCGCGCCGTATGATTGGGCTACTTTCCTGCGCACTCGCCTCGATTCCGTCTCCACCAAAACGCCGCAAGAAGCGCTGCAGAACAGCGGATGGCAACTTACCTACAGCGATCAGCCCAACGAGATCATAATCTTGCGCGACGCGATCGCGAAAAAACTGACCCTAATGAATTCGATTGGGCTGAGGGCATCGGACGAAGGAATGATTGACGAGGTGCTTTACGACGGACCTTCCTACAATGCCGGCCTCGGGCCAGGAATGAAAATCACCCAGGTTAATGGCAAGCCGTTCTCGCTGGCTGTTCTGAAGGACGCCGTGGCAGCATCCACCACGTCACCAGTTCAGCTGACCATCGCAAACAGCAACGAGGTAGAAACTCACTCGATTGACTACCACAGCGGGCTGAAATATCCGCATTTGCAGCGGGTGCAGAATCGCCCGGACGTCCTTGACGACATCCTTCATCCACTGGCGCCTTGACGCGTCGCGCTCGACGGCCACGTATCTTCTAAAATCGCGGGGAGGCAGCATGACTCAAACAAGACGCATTAGCGTGGCTCGAATCATCTCGCTAGCGGGGGCCTTGTTCGCTGCCCTGATCGGCGCGTCGCTAGGCGCGCAATCGGTAAGCGCGCAAACCCACGAAAATCGAGCCATCACCTTTCACGACCTGATTTCGATGCATCGCCTCAGTGACCCGCAGATTTCGCCGGACGGCAAATGGGTCGCCTACGGAGTCGCTACACCGGATTTCGACGCGAATCACCTCGTCAAGAACATATGGATTGTGGGCGCCTCTGGCGGCGAGGCTCGTCAATTGACCCAGGGCGGCAGCGACGAGCGTGCCCGCTGGTCGCCGGACGGAAAGCGCATCTCGTTTCTCTCTTCGCGCGATGGCACCGCGCAGCTTTATACGGTCGCGACCGATGGCGGCGATGTGGTCAAGGTCACTTCCCTTTCTGGCGGTGCGGACAATGAACTATGGTCGCCCGATGGAAAATGGATTGCCTTTACGTGGAGCGTTTATCCCGATTGCAAGGACGACGCGTGCAATGCCGCGCGCGATGCCGCAAAAGAAAAAAGCAAAGTGAAGGCTCACGTTTACGAAAAGCTTCTCTTCCGGCATTGGACCACGTGGTCAGATGGCAAACGCAGTCATCTTTTCGTCGTGGCCGCCGGCGGCGGAACGCCGCGCGATTTGACACCGGGCGCGGATTACGACGTGCCGCCATTCAGCCTCGACGGAGCGGAAGCAATCGGTTTCGCTCCCGATAGCCAGGAAATCTGCTTTACCGCCAACACGGACAAGAACGAAGCGACCAGCACCAATGGCGACCTTTTCACCGTTCCGATCAGCGGCGCCACGCCGCCTAAGCGCATTACAACGAATCCCGGAGACGATTGGGGCCCTGCCTATTCGCCGGACGGAAAATGGATTGCCTATCACGCACAGCTTCAGCCCGGCTACGAAAGCGACCGCTGGCGTCTGATGCTTTACGATCGCGCGAGTGGCAAAATCGCGAACCTCACGGAAAATTTCGACCGCAATATCAATTCGCCCGAATGGTCCGCCGATAGCAAGACGATCTACTTCCAGACGGAGGACAAAGCGCATCTTCCGATTTATTCGGTTTCGATCATCGCCGGAAGTGCGCCGAAGGTCATTCTTGGCGACAGCTCGAATCCCGATTTCACCGTCAGCCACGACGGGCGCACGATTGCCTTCACCCGCACGACAATGGCGATGCCCGCCGAAGTCTTTGCCGCCAATTCTGACGGCAGCGATGTCCGCCAACTCACGCACATGAATAGCCCGCTGCTCGCGCAACTCGATCTACCGCAGGTGGAACCCTTCTGGTTCGAAGGTGCCGAGAAGACGCAGGTCGAGGGCCTGCTGCTGCGCCCGCCGCATTTCGATCCGGCGAAGAAATATCCCCTGCTGCTGGTCATTCATGGCGGGCCGCAGGGCGAATGGGACGACGATTGGGGCTATCGCTGGAATCCGGAGGTCATGGCCGCGCCGGGTTACGTCGCGCTGATGATCAACCCGCGCGGCTCGTTCGGCTACGGCCACAAATTCACGGAAGAGATCAGCCGCGACTGGGGCGGAAAAGTTTACGAGGATCTGATGAAGGGCGTGGATGCGGCTATCGCGAAATATCCATTCATAGACAGCTCGCGGATGGCTGCGGCTGGGGGCTCCTACGGCGGTTACATGGTTGACTGGATCGCCACGCACACGGGCCGCTTCAAATGCCTGATCAGCCACGCCGGACCTTGGGATCAATTCAGCATGTATGCTACTGAAGAGCTTTGGTTCCCGGAGTGGGAAATGGGCGGCACCCCGTGGGACCATCCGGAGCTGTACAGGAAATGGTCGGCGAGCGAATACGCGGGAGCCCTTGGAAAATTCAAGACGCCCACGCTGGTGATCGCCGGCGAGCTCGACTTCCGGGTGCCCTATACGCAGAGCCTGGAATTTTTCAGCGCGTTACAGCGCCAGGGCGTGCCCTCGAAGCTGATGGTATTCCCCGACGAAGGCCACTGGGTCCTGAAACCGCAGAATAGCGAGCTTTGGTACGACACGTTTCTCGGCTGGCTTGATAAATATCTGAAAGAATGAGGGCGGGCAGTCACCCGCCCCCTCTTCGGCCACTGAAAGCTCAGTCGATCTGTACGGCCTGGATGTCGCCTCTGAAATCTACCTGCGTCACCTTGCCTTGATCCGCGAGAACTTCCGAATCCTGCGCCTTTGCCGGGAGTTGGATCCAGCGGCAAGGAGCTTTGCCGATCATTTTGCCGTTTTGCAGGATTTCCAGCTCATTCTGGCCATCTACCGCCTGCAACAAGTACTGGCCGGGCTTCAGTTGTGTTTGGCCAATCGTCGTGACTTCCTGCACCGAGAAGTTGGCCGAATTTGTAGTTGAGCCGCGCTTGGCGGCGACAACGGGCAATGCGAGAAAAAGGACTGCTACTGCCACGACCATTTGAATTGCACGAATACGCATTTTTCTTTGCTCCTGTGGGGTATGAGTTGTCCAGAGAGAATCCAGAGTACCCTCCGGATTTCTTTATTCGGACGCCTCGCATGCCCAATCGCACCCATGCGCAGACGTCCTCTTACTTAGATGCGAAATCTCCGTGTCAGGTTCAGGAACAGCGCGATTAGGTCACATTCTCCAGCGCTTGGCCCACGATCAGTCCCGCTCCGGCAAGTCTATGAGAATGCGGCCCGTTACCAGATCCGAGACGCACCGCATCACGCGCCCCGCCGAATGCGTACTTCTGCGGATTGACACTCCATCGAGTAAGTAGCATCGTTCCCCTTTCTAATTCCCTCGGAGGGCTCCGATGCAGCCATCGAGGAGACACTGTCTCTATGCATCGCTCGCGCTGCTCGCCTGCCTCTTGCTCGCCTCGCGAACGAATGCTGAAACTTTGACCATCACCAGCTCGCCTGCCGGCGCATCTGTAGAAATCGACGGCCTTGCCGCGGGGACCACGCCGTTCAAGATCGAATATCCCGGTGGGTATTTTCACAAGACGCACACCGTGTTCGGCTCGCGCCTCGATCATTCGATCACGGTGAAAGTTTCGAAAGATGGCTATCTCACCGAGCGAATGACGCTGACGCAGGGCCCGTTCGAATGGGTCGCGGTAAATGGACGCCACCATGGAAGCTATTTCCTGCTGAAGTCAGGCCGCTTCGATATCAAGCTCGATCCTGTTTCTCTCGCAAGCACGCCAGTCGAAACGATCGGCCGCGAGGGACCGCTGCGCCCAGCTGCCGCCGCGACCGCGCTGGCCAAAGACTCCGACGCGCAGGCGCCGGACGGCAGTGTGATGATCGCCTCGGACCCACCGGGCGCGGAAATTTACGTGGACGGTAAATTCGTGGGCCAGACTCCTTCGACCATCCATCTGGCGAGCGGTTCGCATCGGGTCGAGGTGAAATCCCAGGGCAAGCAGGCTTGGGCGCGCGACCTCGAGGTCCTGAAAGATAGCCAACTCACCCTCCATCCCGTCCTTAGCGCGTCGCCCTAGCATTCCTTCGCGATTTCTACTGCCCGCAGTTCCCGCCATCGGCAGCGGCGTTTCAGCATGGACACTTCGCAATCAGCGCGCTGGGTTTGGCGGCTGTTTCCCGTGCTATTCTCGCCCGTGAAACTGCTGCGATGAATCGCTTCCAATCTATCTCCGCTTCGGCACTGACCCGCTCGTGACAGCCTCCGCTGCCGAGCGACGCGCACGCCAGCGGCTCGAAACGGTTACGCATTTCTCGTTGGGGCGGGAATTTTTCTCAGCCGCATCGCAGGCCTGATTCGCGATCGCGTGTTCGCGCACTATTTCGGCAACTCCGACGCCGCGGATGCTTTCCGTGCTGCTTTCCGCATTCCGAATTTCCTTCAGAACATGTTCGGAGAAGGCGTGCTTTCGGCGTCTTTCATTCCGGTGTACGCCGGGTTGCTGGCGCGGGACGACGACGAGGAAGCTCGCCGCACTGCGGGAGCAGTCGCCGGTTTGCTCGCGCTGGTCACTTCGACACTGGTGTTGATCGGCGTGTTGGCGACGCCGTATTTAATTGACCTGATCGCACCAGGCTTTCACGGCGAGAAGCGCGAGTTGACCATCCGCCTCGTGCGTATTCTCTTCCCCGGCGCGGGCCTGCTCGTTATCTCGGCGTGGTGTCTCGGAATTCTCAATAGCCACCGGCGTTTTTTCCTGTCCTACACCGCGCCCGTGATTTGGAACGTCGCCATGATAGGGACCTTGGTCGCATTCGGCCGCCGCTACCCACAAGCCCCGCTGGCTGGAATTCTCGCCTGGGGTTCGGTCGTCGGCAGCGCGCTGCAAGTGCTGGTTCAATTGCCTGCCGTACTCCGCCTTCTGCGTGGCCTGCGCTTGTCGCTCGGTTATCACGCGGAAAACGTGAAAATAGTCGTCCGAAATTTTTTCCCGGTCTTCATCGGCCGGGGCGTAGTGCAAGTCAGCGCGTATGTGGACGTGTGGCTCGCCAGCCTGATCCAGATTACGGGCGCCGTTTCCGCGCTCTCCTACGCGCAAACTCTCTACACGCTCCCCGTCAGCTTGTTTGGAATGTCGGTTTCGGCTGCGGAGCTGCCGCAGATGTCGGGCACGCTCGGGAACGAAAGCGAAGTCGCCGACGTGCTTCGCGCGCGCCTCAACGCCGGATTGCGCCAAATCGCATTTTTTGTGGTGCCGTCCGTCGCCGCGTTCCTGATCTTGGGCGACGTGGTCGTCGGCGCGATTTACCGCACCGGACGATTCACGCAGGCAGACGTAATCTACGTATGGGGCATTCTCGCCGGCGCTACGGTGGGCCTGCTCGCTTCCACGCTCGGTCGGCTCTATTCGTCCACCTACTACGCACTGCGCGACACGCGCACTCCCTTGCGCTTCGCCATCGTGCGCGTCGTTTTGACGACCGCTCTCGGCTATCTTTGCGCTCTGCCGCTCCCGCGAATCCTTGGGGTCGAAGCTCGATGGGGCGTCGCAGGTCTCACCATTTCCGCCGGAATCGCTTCCTGGGTGGAGTTTCATCTCTTGCGCCGCACGCTCAACCGCCGAATCGGCCGCACCGGGCTTCCCGCGGATTTCCTCGCGAAACTCTGGGCGACCGCGCTGGTTGCTGCCGCCGCGGGCTGGTCCATTCATCATTTCGGCGGACATCACGGGCCAATTCTTCTCGCGCTGATTGTTTTGGGGCCGTACGGAATAATCTACTTCGCGGGAACTTGGGCTCTGGGGCTCGCGGAAGCGCGCGCTCTCTTCAGCCGACTCCTCAGGACGTCAAGAACCGCCGCCTAGCTCACACGAACACAATCAAATTTCAGCTTGAAAGTGAACGCCCGAAGGACGATCGAGTCGTTCGTTAGAATTTGAATACGACGCCGATGGAAACATTCGGGCTGTACTGATAGGTTCCGAAATAGCGCGTCCCGACCATGTTCGCGCTCACGCGATACGCAATCCGCTTCTGATGAATGTTGAGGTCCACTCCGCCGCCCGCCTCGTAGGCGAACGCCGCATTGCTGCCCATACTCGTCTGCGGCAGAAAGTGCGATCCGCCGACCAGGGCGTGACCCCATACTTCCAGCCCCCGCGGCGCGGACCAACGAACTCGCCCGCCGCCCATTCCCTGGACGTACTTCGTGCCGCCCAGCCCATAATTTGTTCCCCACGCGCCGACGAACTCACCGTCCGCCGCGAACCATTTTCCTCCGGGATAATACTGCAAACCAAGATTGATGCCGTTCATGTTGTCGGTCACGTGAGGCACCACGTAGAAACGGAAGAACGTGTATCCGGCGGTAGCCTGCCAATTGTAGCTCTGGAAAACGCCATAGACGCTCGGTTGCCGTTGATCTTGTGAGTCCGAGGACGTCGCACTGAGCGCAGTCGCGCCGAGCGCGTTCGTCGCAGCTGGGGTCGCCGCGGCATCCGTCGCGAATAGCGAAGGCGCGCTTGGAGCCGTCGCGGCTTCGGAAGCGACAGGCGCAGCCGGTAGAGAATTGTCAGGATTGAATTGTGCGCCAGCGCTGGCCGCAAGAAGTAGAATTGCCGCGAACAGAAATGCCGTCTGCTTCATCGCCTATCTCCCCAGAAGCGTCCCAACGCCTCACCTACGTCCTTAATTTGAGCCACAACGGGCCAATGTGTCCACTCTTAAATCTCAATTGGAACGAAGAAAGTTACCCGATGGTTGCCTCGTTCATCGAACACGTCGCCACTGCGCAATATCCGATGCCAAGACAAAATCATAATGCACCCAACACGGCTGTGTTAGAATTGGTTTTGAATTTTGGGCGGTTGGAGTTTGCGCGGGTTATATGTCTGTGACTGGTAGGGAGTTAGAGGCGGCTTCGTATGAGCACTAGCCAAGATTGGGACGCCGATCGGGCTCTAGCCCGCATTCAGGAATTGGAGCACCTCCCCGGAGCGCTTCTGCCGATCCTGCACGCCTTGCAGGATGAATTCGGGTACGTAGACAAAGCCGCGGTTCCGCTCATCGCCAGCGCCCTCAATATTTCCCATGCCGAAGTGCACGGCGTCATCAGCTTCTATCACGATTTTCGCCACGTTGAACCGGGCCGCCATGTCCTGAAAATGTGCCGCGCTGAGGCCTGTCAGTCCATGGGCTGCGAGAAAACCATCCAGCACGTCGAGAATCGTCTGGGAGTCAAACTGGGCGAGACCACGGATGATCGCGGTTTCACAGTGGAAGCGGTCTACTGTCTCGGGAATTGCGCCTTGTCTCCCGCGGTCATGCTCGATGGCAAGCTCTATGGCCGCGTTTCATCCGAGGTTGCTGATTTCCTGATTGACGACGCCAAGAGGCACGCATGAGTTTGAAGATCTATGTGCCGGGTGACGCGGCTGCGCTTTCGGTTGGCGCGGAGGCCGTCGCCAAAGCGATGGCCGACCAGATTGCCTCGCGGCGTCTGGATGCAACCGTCGTGCGCAATGGTTCGCGCGGAATGTTCTGGCTCGAGCCGCTCGTCGAGGTTGAAACGCCCCGCGGCCGGATCGCCTACGGACCTGTTACGGCTGAAGCGGTGCCGGGTTTGTTCGACGCCGGATTCCTCGAGGGTAAACCGCATCGCCTTCATCTCGGCGTTACCGAAGAAATTCCCTACCTCAAAAAGCAGGAGCGCCTGACGTTCGCGCGCTGCGGCATCACCGATCCTCTTTCGCTTTCCGATTACGTCAGCCACGGCGGTTATCGCGGACTCGAGCGTGCGCTTACGCTCACTCCGCTGGCGATCGTCGAAGAAGTCACCAACTCTGGCCTACGCGGCCGCGGCGGCGCTGGCTTCCCCACCGGTATCAAGTGGAAAACAGTTCTGAACACGCCGTCCGACCAAAAATACATCGTTTGCAACGCGGACGAAGGCGACAGCGGCACGTACGCCGATCGCATGATCATGGAGGGCGATCCGTTCGTGCTGATCGAAGGCATGACGATCGCCGGATTCGCCGTCGGCGCGACGAAGGGTTACATCTACATCCGTTCCGAGTATCCCCACGCGTTTCGGCAGCTTCAGCGCGCCGTCGCCATCGCCTACGACAAGGGATACCTTGGAGAGAATGTCGCGGGGAGCGGGAAAAGATTCGACCTAGAGCCGCGGCTGGGCGCGGGAGCTTACATTTGCGGCGAAGAAACTTCTCTGCTGGAGAGCCTCGAAGGCAAGCGCGGCCAGATTCGTTTCAAACCGCCGCTGCCGGCCATCAAGGGCCTTTTCGGCCAGCCAACCGTGGTCAACAACGTGATCTCGCTCGCCACCGTGCCGATCATTCTCGATAAGGGCGCGCAATATTATCGCGATTTCGGAATGGGAAAATCGCGCGGCACGCTGACGATTCAGCTTGCCGGAAATATCAAGCACGGCGGCTTGGTCGAGAAGGCGTTCGGCCTCACGCTGCGCGAAGCGATTTACGATTTCGGCGGAGGCACCGCTTCCGGGCGTCCATTGCGCGCAGTACAGGCCGGCGGACCACTGGGCGCATATTTTCCGGAATCTTTGCTCGACACACCGCTCGACTACGAGGCTTTCGCGGAGCGAAAGGGTATGCTGGGCCATGGCGGAATCGTCGTCTTTGACGATACCGTGGACCTGGCGCATCAGGCGCGCTTCGCGATGGAGTTCTGCGCGGTCGAAAGCTGCGGCAAGTGCACGCCGTGTCGCGTTGGCTCGACGCGTGGCGTCGAAGTAATTGATAAGATTATCGCCGACCAGGATCGGGCGCAAAACCTCGAGCTGCTCGGCGATCTGTGTGAAGTGCTGGCGGATGGCTCCCTTTGCGCGCTTGGCGGATTGATTCCCTTCCCCGTGCAGAGCGCGATTCGCCATTTTCCGGAAGATTTCGAGAAGCCGGCGCCTCCCCCGCCGGTGTATAGGCCTAACAAGAGTCAGGAGACGCAATCATGGCGCTGATCAAAGAAACCGATTACGGAACGCCGAAACGGATTTCCGAGACGCTTGTCACGCTGGAAATCGACGGCAAGCCCGTCACTGTTCCGGCTGGCACGTCGGTCATGCGCGCCGCAGCCGAAGCCGGTGTGCAGGTGCCGAAGCTTTGCGCCAGCGATAATCTCGAGCCGTTCGGTTCCTGCCGCCTCTGCCTGATCGAAGTGGAAGGACGAAAAGGTACGCCCGCATCCTGCACGACTCCCGCGGAACAAGGCATGAAGGTGCGGACGCAATCGCCCGAAGCTCGCAAAGCTGCGGCTGGGCGTGATGGAGTTATACGCCTCGGATTATCCGAGCGAAATGCTCCACGGCTCAGGCAACGGTCAAACTGAATTTCAGCAAATGGTCGCGGCCGTGGGCCTGCGCGAAGTCCGCTACGGCCACTCCGGCAAAAATCATCAGCACTCCGAAAAGGATGAGTCCAATCCGTATTTCCTGTTCGATCAGTCGAAATGCATCGTCTGCTCGCGCTGCGTGCGCGCCTGCGAAGAAGTGCAGGGTACCTTCGCGTTGAACATAGACGGGCGCGGCTTCGCTTCCGCTGTGTCGGCCGGCGACAAACCGTTCATCGAATCGGAATGCGTTTCTTGCGGCGCGTGCGTGCAGGCTTGCCCCACCGACAGCTTGGTGGAAAAGAGATACATTGCGAAGGGCGCGCCGGATCGCAGCGTGGTCACCACCTGCGCCTACTGCGGTGTCGGATGCTCGTTCAAGGCGGAGCTGAAGGGCGATGAAGTCGTCCGCATGATGCCCTTCAAAGACGGAATGGCGAATCACGGCCACTCCTGCGTGAAAGGCCGGTTTGCGTGGGGTTACGCCACGCACAAAGATCGCATCCTGAAGCCAATGATCCGCGCCAAGATCACGGATCCTTGGCACGAAGTAAGCTGGGAAGAAGCGATCGGCCACGCCGCCAGCGAATTCAAGCGAATCCAGGCGAAGTACGGCCGCGATTCGATCGGCGGAATCACTTCATCGCGCTGCACGGACGAAGAAACCTTCCTCGTTCAGAAAATGGTCCGCGCCGCCTTCGGCAACAACAACGTGGACACCTGCGCGCGCGTTTGCCATTCGCCCACGGGCTATGGCATGAGTACCACTCTGGGCACTTCCGCCGGCACGCAAAACTTCGATTCCGTGGAACACGCCGACGTAATCATGATCATCGGCGCGAATCCCACCGACGCGCATCCCGTGTTTGCCTCGCAAATGAAGCGCAGGCTGCGGCAGGGCGCCAAACTCATCATCATTGATCCGCGCCGCATCGATCTGGTGAAGTCGCCCCACGTTGAGGCCCAGTATCACCTGCCGCTTCTGCCCGGCACAAACGTAGCGATGATCAACGCCCTCGCGCATGTTGTGGTCACCGAGAAGCTGGTGGATGAGCCTTATGTGAAGGAGCGCTGCGATCTGGCCGCGTTCGAAGGGTGGCGCAAATTCGTGGCTGAAGAGCGGAACTCGCCCGAAGCCACGGAACAGTTTACCGGCGTACCCGCCGCGGATGTTCGCGCCGCTGCGCGTCTCTACGCGACCGGCGGAAATGGCGCGATTTATTACGGCTTGGGCGTCACCGAACACAGCCAGGGATCAACCATGGTCATGGGCATGTGCAACCTGGCGATGGCGACCGGCAACCTCGGCAAGAACGGCGTTGGCATCAACCCGCTGCGCGGACAAAACAACGTGCAGGGCTCCTGCGACATGGGATCATTCCCGCACGAATTCTCCGGTTACCGCCATGTGGGCATCGACCAAGTGCGACATCAGTTTGAAGCAGACTGGAAAGTGCCCCTCCAGTTCGAACCCGGCCTGCGCATTCCCAACATGATTGACGCAGCCGTGGACGGCACGTTCAAGGGACTCTATGTTCAGGGCGAAGACATCGTGCAGTCCGATCCGAATACGCAGCACATTTCTGCCGGTCTGGCCGCAATGGAATGCGTGGTCATCCAGGATTTGTTCATTAACGAGACCGCAAGTTACGCGCACGTTTTCCTGCCGGGATCGTCGTTCCTCGAAAAGGACGGCACCTTCATCAACGCGGAGCGTCGCATTGGGCTCGTTCGGAAAGCCATCGAGCCGATGGCGGGAAAAGCCGATTGGGAAGTCACTGTTGAGCTCTCCGCAGCTCTCGGATACCCGATGCATTACAACCATCCGTCCGAAATCATGGACGAAATCGCGCGCCTCACTCCCACCTTCGCGGGCGTCAGCTTCGAAAAACTCGAACGCCTCGGCAGCGTCCAGTGGCCCTGCAATGACAAAGCTCCCGAAGGCACGCCCGTGATGCACATCGGCAGCTTCGTTCGCGGCAAAGGCCGGTTCATGATCACGGAATTCATTCCCACGGATGAACGCACGACCGGTAAATTCCCGCTGATCCTGACCACCGGGCGCATCCTGTCGCAATACAACGTCGGCGCGCAAACCCGCCGCACGGACAACAACGTCTGGCACGACATGGATGTGCTCGAAATTCACCCGTCCGACGCCGAGAATCGCGGCATCAAGGAAGGCGACCTGGTCTCACTCACGAGCCGCGCTGGAGATATCACGCTCCCGGCTCGCGTGTCCGAGCGCATGCAGCCGGGCGTCGTTTACACCACATTCCATCACGCTATGACCGGCGCCAACGTGGTGACCACCGAGTTCTCCGACTGGGCCACAAGCTGCCCCGAGTACAAAGTCACGGCCGTGCAGGTTCAGCTCGCGAGACACATGTCCGAATGGCAGGAGCATTACCTCGAGACGCGCAAGCTAACCACGCGAATCGAAAAAGAATCCACCGCCAACGACTGAGCCATGGAAGCCGAGAACATGGTCCACATGGCGAACCAGATCGCCCTCTTTTTCGCCAGCTACCCGAAAGAAGAAGCCGTGGCCGGCGTTGCCGACCACCTTCAGAAATTTTGGGAGCCTCGCATGCGCAAGCAGATCACCGAGTACGTCGCGCACGGAGGCAGTGGCCTGCACGAACTGGCCTTCGAAGCCGTGAAACGCCTCCACTGACGGCAAGTTCCCACGCGTCACAGCGTTAAGGTTTGTGTGTAGCGCCGCGGCCTTCAGCGCGGCACTCCCTCCGCCGTCGCTCTACCTCCCGTGACGAAGGATGTGCACGGTGTAGAGAAGGCCAGTGTGTTGCTTCTCTGCGTCTCCCTGTCGTGAGTGCCTTGGCGAAGGGTGCGGTAAGCCGTTGCTTTCTTTGTGTTCTCTGTGCCTTCTCGGTGTCCTCTGTGTTAAGTCTTTCGGCCTTCTTGACGCGCCAACTGTTCCTTGCAGAATTCCACCACGCGCGCCTCCGACCAGAATCGCTCCTCGCCGCTTTCGTTCGAGATAAATCCGCAATGCCCGCCATGGGTCGGCGCCACCAATTGAATGTTGCGGTTTTCGCGAATCGCCTCTCGCTCGAAAGTCGAGTACGGCACGAACGGATCGTCCTGCGCCGTCAGGATCAGCGTTGGCACTCGTATCGCAGCGAGCACGTGCATGGCGCTCGACCGCTCGTAATAATCATCCGCGTCCGTGAAGCCGCAGAATCGCGCGGTGATTTTTTCGTCGAAATCACGCACCGAGCCAATGCGATCCAAGCCGTCGAGCGAATATAGGTCCGGAAACATTCGCGCCTTGCGCCGCATCCGGCTTTTCAATCGCCGCACAAAATGCGTGTTATAGACGAAATTCCGCCGCTCGCCCAGGGCGTCCGCGCATGCCGCCAGATCGAAGCACGGCGCGACGGCTACGATTCCGCGGAGTTCCTTCGGCGCCGCATCTCCGAATTCGCCGGCCATCTTCAGCACCAGATTGCCGCCCATCGAATATCCCGCGAAAAAGATTTCGGGCAGCCGGTCGCGCTCGATCAGATCGAGCACTACCGCGCGAAGGTCGCCGCTGCGGCCTGAATGGTAAAGTGTCGGAGTCAGATGCTCCGTGCCCCCGCAATTTCGCTGGTTCAGCCGCACCACGTTGAAGCCCGCTGCAGTCGCCTTTTCCGCGCAACCCAGCATGTATCCGGAATCGCTTGAACCCTCGAGGCCGTGCAGCACTACAAGCGTGGGATGCCTGCGCGGATCGTCCTGCCAGTGGCAGTCAGCGCGCACCCGGCTTCCCGGTTCGACGTCGAAGAGTCTCGGCGATGCGGCAGGCAGCCGCGGAAACTTTCGCGGCCAGAAAGCGGC
Source organism: uncultured Acidobacteriota bacterium (assembly GCA_963818605.1). GTDB lineage: Bacteria > Acidobacteriota > Terriglobia > Acidiferrales > UBA7541 > Palsa-295. The sequence goes on along the minus strand of CAWFSW010000005.1, from coordinate 310,000 downwards.
TGCGATGGTCATCAGGTGTGGACTGCGAAGGAAACGGTGCGGCAGGAAGTCTTTCACCGCGTTCTATGGTAGGCACTCGGCGCATTTCGTGCAACTCCGCGCCGCAGACGCCACTTGCGTAGCTGAATCCTGCGCCCTCAATTGCACATTGCGGTCAGCGCGTTAGCAGACGACGCCTTCGCAAGCCGAACTGGTGCGGCGTTGAGCTCGATCGGGGAACAGCCGCTGAATTGCGGTGACAACCCTGTCGGGCATGTGTTCCTTGTAGAGATAGAAATCAGCCCCGGGCTCCACGCAATCCGCTTCCGTAAACGGCGCTTCCAAATCCGTAAAAACGATAAACCGTGTCGCCGGCATCAGCTGCCGAAGACGCAGCGTGCACTCGATGCCGCTCATCCGTGGCAGGTGTAGGTCGGTGATGACAAGGTCCGGCCGCAGCGCCTCCACTTTTTTCATAAGTTCGATGCCGTTCTTGGCTGTTCCGACGATTTCGATTCGCTTTTGAGTCTTCAGGAACGAACAGAGTGCATCCAGGTCCGATGCGGAGTCATCAACGACAACGACCCGGATGGGCTTTCCAGTATCCACAAATCCCCCTCATCCATCGATTGGCTTTCATCAACGTAGAGTGAAGGATATGGAGCGCGGAGTAAATTCCGTGATCTCCCTAAGGGAAAAACTGTAGGTGGGCTTCTTGAAATTCTTAGGTGTGGACGATTTCGTTTCGGATCGCGTAGTGAACCAGGTCCGTGACCGAATGCAGATCCAGCTTGAGCATGATATTTGCCCGGTGCGTCTCCACCGTCTTCACGCTGATGTGGAGAAGCGCCGCGACTTCCTTGTTGCTTTTGCCTTCCGCGAGCAGCTGAATTGTTTCCCGCTGGCGGGGCGTCAACAAGCTTCGCGGACTTTTCGCCCGCGCTCCCCTCTTATCGCGCGCCACCCACTCCGCAATTTTGGACGTGAAAAACGGCGTGTGTCGCCGGAGCGCGTCCACCGCCGCGAAAAGGTTGTGGTCCGCATCCTCTTTCAACAAGTACCCGTGCGCGCCCGCCCCGAGCGCCTCGCGCACCAATTTTTCGGAACCGTGCGCGCTCAGTATCAGCACTTCCGTGTTTGGCGACGCCTTGCGGATTTGCCGCGTCGCTTCCACGCCGCCAAGCCCCGGCATTCCGATATCGAGGATGGCTACATCCGGCTTCAAAGCTTTCGCTTTCGCAATGGCTTCGCGCCCGTTCGCCACCTCGGCGCAAACCTTCCATCCCCTTCTGGAATCCAGAAGAGCGCGCAGTCCTTTTCGCACCACGCTGTGGTCATCCGCTATGAGAATGCGAACTGGCATTGTGAACTTTCGCGCCGAGCGGCAGCGCCGCTCTCACCGTCGTTCCCGAACTGTCCGAGCGAATGTCCAGCCGGCCGCCCAGCTGTCTCATGCGTTCCCGCATTCCCAGAATGCCGACTCCAAGCGTGCTCGTCCGCGGCGGCTCTTCGTCCAAATTCACGCTCGAGAACCCATGCCCGTGATCGCTAACCTCCAGCGTTAGTCTCGAGGGATCCCTCTTCAGCTGAATTCTTGCGCTGGCGCTTCCGGAATGGCGTTGGATATTGCCCAGGCTCTCCTGAATGATCCGAAATAGCGCCGTCTCGACGTCTTGTGGCAGCCGGCCAATCTCAGACGATATTTCAACATCCGCGCGGATGCCGCTGCGCCGACTGAATCCGCTCGCATACTCCTCGATCGCAGACGTCAATCCAAGCTCGTCGAGCACAGGCGGGTGTAACAGGTAAGAAAGCGAGCGAATTTCCTGGGCCAGCCCTTTCATGATTTTGCGCGCTTCCTCCAGCACGCGCTGCCCTTCCCGATTCAATGTGCCGCCAGACTTTCTCAATTGCGCCAAATTCAAATTCACGGCGAGGAGACTTTGCGCGAAGCTGTCATGCAGGTCCCGCGCGATTCGCCGGCGCTCTTCGTCCTGGAGTTGCAGCAGCCGCGACGAAAGCTGATGCAATTCATCCTCGCGGCGCTTGCGTTCCGTCACATTGCGCACCGTTACAATCGCGCCGACGATTTCCCCCTTCTCGTTCCGAAGCGGAGCAAAATCCCCGTCGCACCAGCCCGCCTGCCCCGTCCCGGGAACCGAATAGGTGATGTCGAGTGACGACGAAACTTCTCCCAGCAGTGCCCTTTGGATATTCGCGTAGGCTTCCGATTCGGCGAGAAAAGGAAGCACGTCCAGCGGATGTTTCCCCAGCACGTCGCGGCTTGCGAGGCCCGTCATCCGCTCCATGAACGGATTCCAGACCTCGTATCGAAGTTCACAATCGTGAACCACGATCCCTTCCTGCACGCTGAGCAGGATCTGCCGGTTGAGCTCGCTGGTTTTCTCCAGCTCCGCCTCCATGCTCTTTCGGTCGGTGATATCGGTCAGCGTCGCGATAATTCGCCGGACGGATCCGTCGCTGTCGAACTGTGGAATCGCGCTGCCGTAAATCCAAACAATCTCGCCCGAACCCGGCCGGCGGAAGCCCACCACCTCGTTTCGCACCGCCTTCCCCGACGCCGCCCGAGGCCCGGGGCGCATCGAAAAAGGAAGCTCGCTTCCGTCCTCTCGGATAGCGACTAGACCCAGCTCGTGAGTGGTCTTGCCGAGAACTTGCTTCGCAGTCATTCCGCAAATATCGAGCGCCTGCTGATTGGCGAACTGAATCTGCGAAGTCGGTCCCAGAATCAAAACGCCCACGTGCAAATCTTCAATCAACATGCGGAATCGTTCTTCGCTCGAAGGAGGGGAACCCGCGGCAGGCGTGATGCGTTTCAGCCGTCGTCGCGAGGAACTCGCCGTTGGCTTATTCCGCATCTGCTGCATCAACCTCTCAGAGCCTCGCCGGTCCAGCCGCACCGTCCAAGACTCGCCGATTGCGGTTATTGGAGCACTTGGGTACTTGAAAAGCAAGGAGGGCGGATCGCATTTCAGGCCCGGAAACACGAGCAGATATGCGTGTTCTCACAGAAAAGCGCGGCAGCCGCGGTCACAAGCAAAACGCTGCGGATAATCTCAAGGGGGAATTCTTCTCGATGGCTGTAGCAGGCCTAAATTTTTTCCCTGCGTCTCTGCGGTGGATCTATCGTCTTCTCTGTGCTCTCTGCGTCTCTGCGGTGAATCTTATGTCTTCTCTGCCCTGGTCTACGTCTCAGCGGTGAATCTTGTGCCTTCTCTGCGCGCTCTGCGCCTCTGCGGTGGATTTATCGTCTTCTCTGTGCGCTCTGTGCCTTCTCGGTGTCCTCTGTGGTAATTCTTGGATTTTCCATGTGCCTTACCCGAAGACTCGCATCCAGGCCCACTCGATGAGGCTCACACCGGCAAAGCCTGCCGTGAGATACGCCGCCAGATAAAAAACCAGGAACGCGCCCGCGCTGAGCGAATCCCTAATCGAAAGCTTCGTCGGCGGAGGCTCCCAGCCTCGCTGTACCGCGCCACGCGTTCGCGCAGCCATCGGCGGCAGAAGCGTCCCAGCGTGACTGGCGACTCCAACTCGTTCACTCATGCCGCGAGTGTAAGCGCGCGCGGCCAATCAATCCAATTCAAGTTTCCGCTGCAATGAATCACGTTTGCATATAAGTGGATTGTCATCCTGAGCGAGGCCGACGAGGGACCTGCCTCGGCTTTCGGCGTTGACGTCGCGTTGCTTTTGGAAACTGATCAATATTGAACAGTGTATCCGCCGGCAAAGTTTTACACTCGCGACCAAGGTTGGGGTACGAGAGCTATGTAGGTTCTCGCAAAGAAGAGGAATAAGGCGATGGACAATATCAACTCTCAGGAATGGGAAGCACTCTACCTTCGCGCATTACAAGAGCCCCTTGGAACATTCGAGCTTCCTCAGCATGTGAAAACTGCGGAAATGGCAATTAGCCGCCGCATTCAGGAATTGCGGGCGAGCCATAACGGAAGTGAGGAACGACAATTTCTCGCGGATGCCTTGCGTAGCTTGCGTTACGTCAAAACCGAACATTTCAGGCACTCAGCTGAGTGCGGACCAGAGCAAGCCCAGGCCGACTGAGAAGCCGTGGCCCGGCGCCCTGCCGTTGCCTTTGTAGCGCCAGTCTTCAGACTGGCAGCCTTTGCTTGTCCGTGCTCAACGTTAGGTTTTCTCCGCGCCCTCTGCGTCTCCCTGCCCTGAGTGACTTGGCGATGGCCGCGGCACACACGGTTGCCCCACCCTCGTCCCCCTCAATAACCGCTCAGCCCAGCTAAAGACCTAGGTGGACTATCTCCGCCCATCACCCGCGCCATTTGCGTCCCGGATGAACTGCGCGACACCGCGGCGGGCCAATCCACGAGTCAGCTCGATTGGCCCGTCCCGAGCGGAGCCGAAGGGCGTCACCCTCTTCGTTTACGCCAACAATCATTGCTCGGGCTTGCCCTGAGAACTCGCCAGTGGCGAGGTCGAATGGGGCACTCGCCCGACACCGCTAAACTTTTTACGGAATATTGGGACAAAAAGAAGTAGCTCGGCGTCGTTGCTGTTTCCGTAGCTTTTGCCTTCGTAGGGGCACAGCATGCTGTGCCCGGCAAACGTGCTTGGCGCGATGTGGCCCATTCGCCTCGCGCTCCGACAAAATTTTCAGACGTAAATGTAGCGCCGCGGCCTTTGGCGAGGCACCCACACTAGGACAGGGTTCAAGCCATCTACTGCGTGTGTGTTATTGGTCGCGTGCGATGAGACTCGGTGCGATCAAGTGCTTCGGAGATGAAAGGGTGAGCCACCCGCCAAGACTTACTGCTGGAATGATAGTCGGTTGGCGAGTTCGTCTAGGTAGTCGGCGTTCTCCGCTAACTTAGAGAGAAACAAATTGCCCTGGTCGAAGATCGGATTTTCAAACCAAGCTGCCCTAGTCGTATCCCACACGCGATGATTCTGCGGAAACAAGCGGCTCAGTAGTTGTTTGCGGATACGGTTCGCTGTGGAAACGATTCCCTTGGCACTCATCGCATAGTCGTTTCTAAAATGCATCAGCACTTTTTCGTTCCTTCGCGTTAAATCGTCTCTAACCTTCTGCGTGCTACGGTAGTTTTCAGTCATGCCAGCGTGGTAGTCTAGACCAATATCCTGGTTTTTCCCTCGATAGGCGTTTAGGCAGGCCCGCATGCGTTGGGCGGCGTCATGGGCGTCTTCGACCAGCTCATTTCTAGACGCCTCGGAGAGTACGGCGTCAGGCAACTTTTGTGCAAACTCTCGATTCTCTTGGTCCAACCTGGCAAGGCTCGTGGTTTGTGCTGCGAACTGCGCCATAGTGTCGTCGAAATGCGTTTGGTTTTTCTCAATAGACGCTTGAATACCATCACCGATCGCTTTGAAGTGCGTCTCTGATAGGTCCCGCGCCATCTTCTGCTCGGCGTTGTTGCGGTCACGATCCTTGCTTATCATCCATAGTTCGCCAATCATCAACGAGCAGAACACCAATATCCATGATGCCGTTTCCCATCGGCCCGGCTTTTTTCGAAACGCTGCCAGCGCTGCCGCAACCGCCAGGAACCCAATAAACACTCCAGGCGGGAACGGCCAACGTAGGACACTCGGCCACCACAAAAGACAAGCATACATTAGTGAGCGACTCCACCGAACTGATTGAACCCGGCGTTTGTACGATCTCGTTGGAGAGTAAACGTTTATTCTAACAAGGGTCAAGGACGGTTCCTGACGCCTCGGTAAAAACGGGCGGGTGGCCCGGACTTGGCCCCTTAGTTTTTCGGGTGCCCCATTCTTTGCGTAGCAAAGGGCGGGGACTTTTCCGATCTGCTCGCACTTCATTTTCCCACTCAGAATGCCACCTGTACTTCGTCTGTACTTTCGCTCAGTCGCGACGCTCGCCCCATCGTGCTACTTTCCCGCGAGGTCCATCAACATGGACATATTCCTTCCCGCCGACGGGCGGGACATCAGTGCAGGCAAGCGCTCGGCAGCGACCCTTCGTGCCTCAGGGCGGGGCAGAGCACAGCGCGAGAGCGAAGAACAGATCCCTCGTCAGCCAGAGGCAGGCTCCTGTCGCGATGACAGACAGGAGGAACCTCCGCACGCGATTGGCGTAACTCAAATTTACTCGACACACGTGTCGAGTAAATTTCCCGCCAACTCACTGAAAACAAACGATGGGTGCCCTTACAAACCGCAACAAAAAACGCGACCCGTGCGTCCCGGTCGTTTCTGCGGGACGCGCCCTGTGCATGCCGATATTTTCTGCGGGACGGGGGGATCAATTTCCGCCAGATGCCGCGCTGAAGGCCGCGGCGCTACATTCAATTCTCCGTCACGGGAGGGCGCAACTCACCGCCCAATGGCGCCAAATTACTCGACACACGTGCCGAGTAAATTTCGTCCTAACTCACTGAAAACAAACAATTGGTGCACATACAAAGTGACACACAACTCGCAGCGCGATGTGCGCCTTCTAGGGCGGGGTGGAACCGGTCCCGAGCAAGGTCGAGGGAACCCCGCCATGAGCAACGCCGTTGCGTCATCACCTTTCGCGCCGCTTCGTCCGCCTATCCCGAGCGCAGTCGAGGGGCGCGAGTTTCCGGCATCTCTAGCCACTCGCCACTTGCCACTAGCCACGAATCACTCGCAGGAAACTGCCCGCCTCCCTCGGCCACACCCGAAAGGCGATTGCAAACCCCGAAGGCGCCCGCGCCCCTCCTTGCTTTCATCTGCCGAAGCGCTTAGAATTATCTTTCGATGCATGATTGTCGTCCTCTACAAAAGAAACTTTTTCGAGCCCGGCGAACCTCGCTGGGCTTTGCTGTTTTCAGGGCCAAAAACCATCCATACTTCGCAGTCATCCAAGGCATTCAGGAGAGAGAATGATTGACGGACCTATCCCCGAAGCGCTGACGTTTGACGACGTGCTGCTCCTGCCGGGAAAGTCCTCGGTGCTGCCCACCGCAGGCCGACACGCGCACGTGCCTCTCGCGCAAAATCGCGCTCAATATTCCCATCGTCGCCGCCGCCATGGACACCGTCACCGATGCTCGCCTCGCCATCGCCATCGCGCGACAGGGCGGCATCGGGTTCGTTCACCGCAACATGACCATCGAGCGCCAGGCCGAGGAAGTGGACCGCGTGAAGCGCTCGGAAAGCGGAATGATCGTTGACCCCGTCACCATCGGGCCGGAAATGTCCGTGCGCCAGGCGCTCGACATCATGAACAAGTACAAAGTCTCCGGCCTTCCGGTCACGCGCGGCCAGCGCCTCGTCGGCATCCTCACGAACCGCGATCTGCGTTTCGAGCGCAACCTCGATCAGCCCGTCAGCAACATCATGACGAAGGAAAGCCTCGTCACCGTTCCGGTCGGCACCACTCTCGACGAAGCCGAGCGCATTCTGCAGCGCCATCGCATCGAAAAACTCCTCGTCGTGGACAAGGATTTCAACCTCAAGGGCCTCATCACCGTAAAGGACATCCAGAAAAAACTCGAATTCCCAAGCGCAACGAAAGACGAGCAGGGCCGCTTGCGTGTCGGCGCGGCTATCGGCGCCACCGGCGATTTTCTCGAGCGCGCGCAGGAAATGGCGCGCGAAAAAGTGGATGTGCTGGCGATTGATACCGCCCACGGCCACACCACCCGCGTGATGGAAGCGATTCGCGCCGTAAAGCACGCGCTTCCGGATATGCAGCTTCTTGCCGGAAACGTGGCCACCGCGGAAGGCACGCGCGACTTGATTTCGCTCGGCGTGGACGGCCTCAAAATCGGCATTGGCCCCGGCTCGATCTGCACCACGCGCATCGTCACCGGAGCCGGAGTGCCGCAGATCACAGCCGTTTCCGAATGCGCGCGCGCGGCCGCCGGCAGCGGCGTTCCGGTGATCGCCGATGGCGGCATCAAATTTTCGGGAGACATCACGAAGGCGATTGCCGCCGGCGCTTCCGCGGTAATGATCGGCGGCCTTTTCGCCGGCACCGAGGAATCCCCCGGCGAAACGATTTTGTATCAGGGCCGCACGTTCAAATCCTATCGCGGCATGGGATCGCTCGGCGCGATGGAGGCCGGCTCGGCCGATCGCTACGCGCAGGAAACCGCCGAGCGCGGCAAGTCCGTCCCCGAAGGCATCGAAGGCCAGGTCCCGTACAAGGGACCGCTCGCCGGACTCGTCGAGCAGCTTGTCGGCGGGCTGCGCAGCGGCATGGGCTACTGCGGCGCGCAAAATCTGAAGGAATTGCAGGAGCACAGCAAATTTATTCGCATATCCTCCGCCGGTCTGCGCGAAAGCCACGTCCACGACGTGATCATCACCCGCGAAGCCCCGAACTACAGGCTCGAGTAATGCGCCTCCACATGGCCGGGGAATTTTAGAGTGAGCTGGCTGAAGACGTGGTGGCCGGCGCTGGCGTGGGCCGTCGTAATTTCAGGATTTTCGACGGGCGTGTTCACCGCGGAACACACCAGCCGGATCATCATTCCGATTTTGCACTGGCTGCTGCCCCACGCGCGAAATAGCACCCTCTTGCGAATTCATCACATCATTCGCAAATGCGGACACTTCACCGAATATTTTATTTTGAGCCTGCTGATTCTTCGCGGAATTCGCGCGGGCCGGCCGGGCTCGCGCTTCGCCTGGGCGCTCGCGGCCATCGCCATCGTCGCTTGCTATGCCTCGCTCGATGAGCTGCACCAGTATTTCGTGCCCGGGCGCACTGCCGCCGTCGGCGACGTCCTGATTGATACCAGTGGCGGGATCGCGGCGCAGGCTGTCGCCGCGCTATCTGATGCTGTGGGGCCACGTGCGGCAAAAGCGAAACGAATTACCGGGCGCTCAAACCGGAGCCTGAAAAGCCCTTCGCGCGCGCTCAGGGCAAAAAAAAGTCCCAGGCGATGCCTGGGACTTTTGAATTTTCCGGCTGAAACGACGGCTCAACAAAGGGCCGCGCGCCACAGCGAAAAGTTATTTCGCGGCGACGGCTTCCTTCTCTTCTTTTTCTTCCGGAGCTTCCTCAGCCGCGCCCTTGCGTGGCTTCCTGTCTTTTTTCTTCAGCTCCGAGCCGATAAATTCGAGAATCGCCAGCTCCGCGCCATCTCCGATGCGCCATCCGGTGCGGATAATCCGCGTGTAGCCTCCGGGACGATCGGCAAAGCGCGGCGCGAGATCCGAGAACAGCTTCTTCGTCGCTTCGGGTGTCATCAGGAACGAAGCAGCCTGACGGCGAGCGTGGAGCGAATCGCGCTTGCCGAGCGTGATCATTCTCTCGGCGATCGGACGAGCCACTTTCGCGCGCAGGATCGTCGTATGGATGCGCTCCTTCTCGATGAGGTTCGTGACGAGATTGCGGATCACCGCCCGGCGATGCGCCGGCTGCTTGCCGAGTTTTGAGCCTGATCTAAGGTGTCTCATGGTTCAGTCGCGGCTTAGATCGCCGAGGCATCCCCTTCCGGTGGCGGAGGCGCGGTCTGGCTTGGAAGCGGCGGCCAAATCACGCGGCCGTGATCGTCGAACTTCATTCCGAGACTCAAGCCCATCTTGTGCAGGATGTCCTTGATCTCGTTCAGCGACTTGCGGCCGAAGTTCTTGGTCTTGAGCATTTCGGATTCGGTCTTCTGCACCAGCTCGCGCAGGTTCTGAATGTTGGCGTTCTTCAAGCAATTGTAAGAGCGCACGGAAAGCTCGAGCTCTTCGACGGAACGGTCGAGGAACTCGAGGCGCGGATCGGCGTAGTTCTCGACCGCTTCTTCGGGAAGCTCCGGCTGTTCCTCGAAGTTGATGAAGATGCTCATGTGGTCTTTGATGAGCTTCGAGGCGAGGCCGATGGAATCCTGCGGCGTGATCGCCGCGTTCGTCCAGACTTCGAGCGTCAGCTTTTCGTAGTCCGTCATTTGACCGAGGCGCGCCGCTTCCACCGCGTAGTTCACCTTGCGCACCGGCGAATGGACGGAATCAATCGGGATGTAGCCGATGGGCAGATCTTCGTCGAAGTTGCGATCGGCGGCCACGTAGCCGCGGCCGTTCTTGATGCGCAATTCGAGTTCGAGCTTGCCGCCTTCGCTCACCGTGGCGATATAGATGTTCTTGTCGAGCACGGCGATATCGGCGTCCTCCTCGATCTTCGCGGACGTAACCGGCCCAGGAACGTCAACAGTGAGGGTGATTGTCTTGGACTGGTCCGTGTTCAACTTGAGCGGAACCTGCTTCAGGTTGAGGATGATGTCGGTTGCGTCCTCGACCACGCCGGGAATCGGCGAAAATTCATGCAGGACGCCTTCGATTTTCACGGCGGTGATAGCCGCGCCTTCGATCGAGCTCAGCAGCGCGCGCCGCAGAGAGTTTCCGACCGTGGTTCCCCAACCGCGCTCAAACGGCTGCGCGGAGAATTTTCCGTACTTGTCGGTAAGCGTCTCGGGTTCCGCCGCCAACCGCTTTGGTTTCTGAAAGCCTTTCCACATGATTGCCCTTCCTCCCGGCCCGCCCGCAGCGGACCTTCGAACGTTTCAAAAAAATCGAACCCAAAAGTCTCCAGGGCTAAAGCCCCAGAAGTAAGACCAACTTATCGTGGGGCTGAAGCCCCACGCTTCCACCGTTCCGAAGTTATTTCGAATACAACTCGACGATGAGCTGCTCGTTCATCGGCGGAGTCTGCACGTCCTCACGGCGAGGCATGGCTACGACACGCGCCTTGAAATTCGCGCGGTCAATATCGAGCCACGGCGCGATTCCCTGGCTCTGCGCCAGATTGCGCGCTTCGAGCACCATCGCGTTCTCGTGCATGTTGTCCTTGAGCGCAACGTCGTCACCGACCTCGACGAGGTAGCTGGGAATATTCAACTTCTTGCCCTTCACGCGGATGTGGCCGTGAAGAACGAGCTGGCGAGCCTGCGACCGCGACCCAGCGAGACCCGAGCGATACACAACGTTGTCGAGGCGCCGCTCGAGCATGACCATCAGGTTTGATCCGGTCGGGCCCTTGGTGCGCTCCGCCTTTTCAAAATAGTTGCGGAACTGCCGCTCAAGCAGCCCGTAGGTGCGCTTCACTTTCTGCTTCTCGCGCAGCTGGATTCCGTAACCGACCATCTTCGGCCGGCGCGCCTGGCCATGCTGTCCAGGAACGAAGTTGCGCTTCTCAATTGCGCATTTTTCCGTAAAACACCGGAGGCCTTTCAAGAAGAGCTTCTGCCCTTCCCGACGGCACAGCCGGCAAACCGCTTCACGATGTCTTGCCAAGTGCTTGTCTCCTTCACGAATGCCGGGCTAAAGGCCCCGGCGCTACATTCAATTCTTAACCACCACAAAAATCAGAAGCTAAACGCGGCGGCGCTTGGGCGGACGGCAGCCGTTGTGCGGCACGGGCGTTACGTCCTTTATCGCGTTGATGTGCAATCCCGACGATGCGAGCGCACGCACCGCTGATTCACGTCCTGCTCCGGGACCCTTGACTCGCACTTCCACCGACTTCATGCCGTACTGATCGCGCGCGACTCCAGCCGCCGTCATCGCCGCCTGCTGCGCGGCGTACGGAGTGCCCTTGCGCGATCCCTTGAAACCCGAGGAACCCGCGGAAGCCCAGCTCACGACGCGGCCATCCGGATCGGTCAGCGTGATGATCGTGTTGTTGAACGTGGCCTGGATGCAGACCAAGCCGTGCGGAACGATCCGCTTTTCCTTCTTCTTGCGAAATTCCTTCTTTCGCTTTGTCGGCTTTGCGCCTGCTGCCGGAGCTGCGGCTGCGTCTTTCGGTTCTTTTGCCATTTAGTTGTATCAAGCCTTTCAAGATGCCGGGCTGAAGGCCCCGGCGCTACATTCAAATCTTAACGACCACTTCGTTCAACAAATTACTTGCGCGCCATGGTCTTCTTCTTCGCTGCCACGGCGCCCTTGCGCGGTCCCTTACGAGTGCGCGCGTTGGTGTGCGTCCGCTGGCCGCGCACGGGAAGATTCCGGCGATGGCGCAGTCCGCGGTAGCACTGAATTTCGATCAAGCGCCGCACGTTCATCTGCATCTCCTTGCGGAGATCGCCTTCCACGCGGCCTTCGGCTTCGATCGCCGCGCGCAGATGCGTCACTTCCTCTTCGGTGAGGTCCTTAATTTTCTTGGTGGCGTCCACGTTCGCCTTTTCTGCGAGCGAACGCGCGCGCTGCTGCCCAATGCCATAGATTGCCGTGAGGCCAACCCAGAGCCGCTTATTCGGCGGAAGATCCACACCTGCAATACGTGCCATATCGCTTTCCTCCCTGCGTTTCCTGCTAGCCCTGACGCTGGCGGTGTTTCGGGTTCACGCAGATCACGCGCACCACGCCACGCCGATGAACGACTTTGCACTTCATGCAAATTTTCTTGACCGATGCTCGGACCTTCATAGCCTCGACTCCGTTCCTTCCCGGCCCTCAGCGGCTAAAGCCGCCTACATCCGGTGTGGCCGACGGTACGACTAAAGTCGTACCCTGACGAAAACCCGCCGGCACCGCCAGAGCTTCTCGCGAGCCGCAAAACCCACGATGCCGGGCTGAAGACCCCGGCGCTACATTCAAATCTTAACCGTCGCTTCGTTCGGCGCCGTACTCAATTCCTAGCCGCCGCATCGTTCGGCGCTTACTTATAGCGGTAGACGATGCGACCGCGCGTGAGGTCGTAAGGCGAAAGCTCGACTGCCACGCGATCACCAGCCAAAATACGGATGAAATTCTTTCTCATCTTTCCCGAAATGTGCGCGAGCACCTGATGCTTGTTTTCCAGCTCAACGCGAAACATGGCGTTCGGGAGCGGCTCAATCACGACGGCCATCACTTCGATGGCGTCTTCTTTCCCGCTGCCTTCAGCCGACTTCTTTTTTTCCTGTAGTGGCCTTCTCGCCATGCGCTCCCTTGCGACAAATCTTCCAGGGCTAAAGCCCCTTAATCAGTGCGTCCGCTTTCGCGGGGTTAAAACCCCGCGCTTCCACCTGGCCAAAAAGCCTCAGGGTGAAGCAGCGCTCCTATGAACCCTTTCAAAATGCCGGGCTGAAGGCCCCGGCGCTACATCTAAATCTGAAACCCGAGAGGGCGCAACAAGCAGCGCCCCTACAAACTCAACAACTCCAGCCTACCAGCAGGGCCCGGTAGCTTCTCGCGGGCGGGTCAGAATCCATGGCCCTTTGCTGGTGACGGCGACGGTGTGCTCGAAATGCGCCGAGTCGCTGCCGTCGGTCGTTACCGCTGTCCAATCGTCGTCCAAAACTCGAACACCCGGACCACCCGAATTCACCATGGGCTCGATGGCGATGACCATGCCCTCCTGCAGGCGCGGTCCCTGCCCAGCGGCGCCGTAGTTCGGAACTTGCGGCTCCTCGTGCATCTTGGTACCGATGCCGTGGCCGACAAATTCCCGAACCACCGAAAAACCGTTGCCCTCGACCCACTGCTGCACGGCCGCCGAAACATCGCCCAACCGGTTGCCCGGCCTGACTTTCTCGATGGCGTGATCGAGCGACTCGCGCGTGACACGCAACAACTTTTCGCGTCCCGGTGCAATCTTCCCGACGGGGACCGTCAGCGCCGCATCTCCAAAATAACCTTCCAGCTCGACGCCGAAATCCATCGAGAGGATGTCGCCCTCTTTCACGCGCCGAGATTGCGACGGGATCCCGTGTACGACCTCCTGATTGATCGAGGTGCACACCGAACCCGGGTAACCCCGGTAACCCTTGAATGCCGGGCGGGCGCGATGTTCCGCGGTGTACGCCTCGGCAAACTCATCAAGCTCTTTCGTGGTCAGCCCAGGCCGGACCATGGCGCGCATCTTTTCAAGGGCTCCCCACACGATCAGCCCCGCGCGATGCATCTTCTCCAGCTCAGCCGGCGATTTACAGATGACCATTCCGCCCTTCCGCGCGCTTCACAATTTCGCCGAGCGCACGGCTTACCTCGTCCATGCTCGCCGAGGCGTCCACCACATGAAGCACGCCCTGGCGGCGATAATATTCTGTGAGCGGCTTTGTGACTCGCTCATACGCCGCGAGCCGCTGCGTCACGACTTCGGCTGTATCATCGGCGCGCTGCACCAACTTGCCGCCATCGTTGTCGCAAATCCCGTCCACCTTCGGCGGCAGGTCATAGACGTTGTAAATCTCACCGCCTACGCTGCACGTTCGCCGGCCGGTTAGGCGCCGCAACAACTTCTCGTCGCCCACGTTCAGGTCCACGACCACCGGCTTGCCAAATCCTGAGCTCTCCAGGATCCGATCCAGCCCCTCGGCCTGCGGCAGGGTCCGAGGAAACCCATCGAAGAGACATCCGGCGGCGCAATCGGGCTGCGCCAGCCTTTCTTCGATCATCTGCATTACCAAGGCGTCCGAAACCAACTCGCCGCGCTGCATGATCGGCCCGACAACATTGCCGAGATCGGTACCGCGAGCCACCGCATCGCGCAGCATGTCGCCCGTCGAAAGATGCGGCACACCGCACTGCCTGGCAATTCGCTTTGCCTGGGTGCCCTTGCCCGCTCCCGGCGGCCCCAGAAAAATGAACGCCCGTTTGATGGCCATCGTCACCGCCGAACCAACGGTATCAACCGCGACGACTGCGCACTCGACCCTTGCGCACGAATCCTTCGTAATTCCGCATCACGAGCTGCGCCTCAAGCTGCTGCACAGTATCCATCGCGACGCCGACCACGATCAGCAGCGACGTGCCGCCGAAATAAAACTGCACACCCAGGCCATCCAGAACGAAGCGCCACATGTGAGTATCGAACCAGTTGCCGCCCATCCACACGGGCAAATGCTGCAAGTGAATTCCGGAAATCATCCACTCCGGAAGCAGGCAGACAACCGCCAAATAGATGCCGCCGACCAGCGTGAGCCGCGAAAGTATACGGTTGATATATTCCGACGTGTTCCGCCCGGGACGAATTCCGGGAACGAAGCCGCCGTTTTTCCTCATGTTGTCCGCCAACTCGGTGGGATTGAAAATAATTCCCACATAAAAGAAGGCGAAGAAAACGATCAGCGTGACATAAATGACCGTATAGAGCGGCTCACCCCAGCTGATCATCCGGCCGAACGCCTGAATATGCGTCGAGCGATTCCCGAAAATCAGCGCGAAAGTCTGCGGCGCGGTCAAAAGCGAGCTCGCGAAAATCGGCGGAATCACGCCGCCGGAATTCACGCGCAGCGGCAGATAGGTCATCTGCCCGCCCATCACCTTGCGCCCCATCACGCGCTTGGCGTACTGCACCGGTATGCGGCGCTGGCCACCCTCGACGAACACGATAAACGCCACCACCGCGAGCATGAGCACAAGCAAGCCGATGATGGCGATGGGAGTGAACGAGCCCCAATATTCCGTCTTGATCTTGTCCCAAAGATCCGACACGGCCGGCGGAAGCCCGACCACGATTCCAGTGAAAATGATGAGCGACATTCCATTGCCGATGCCGCGGTCGCTGATCTGCTCGCCGAGCCACATGATGAACGCCGAGCCGGTGGTCAGCGTCAGCATGGTCATCAAGATGAATCGCAGGCCCGGATGATAGACGAGCGATTGCCCCTGCATGTTCTGCGCTTCGAGCGTGCGCGCGATGGCAAACGACTGAAACGCGCTGAGAATGATGGTGAGATAGCGCGTGTATTGCGTGATCTTGCGGCGGCCGAGTTCGCCCTCTTTTTGCAGGCGCTCGAGATACGGCCAGACGACCACGAGCAACTGCAAAACGATCGACGACGTGATGTACGGCATGATGCCGAGAGCAAAAATCGTCAGCCGGCGAAGATTGCCGCCGCTAAAGAGATTGAAAATTCCCAGCGCCGAACCCTGGTACTGCTTGAAAAGCTGTTCCAGGAGGTCGGTATTGATTCCCGGCGTCGGAATGTAGCTGCCCAGGCGATACACCGCCAGCAAGGCCAGTGCAAACAGGACGCGTTTGCGCAGGTCAGGCGTGCTGAAGATGTTTCGAAAGGCTTCGAGCAACTTTCTCATTTCAGAACTTCGATTGTCCCTCCGGCCGCCGCGATTTTTTCCTCCGCCGACTTGCTGAAGGCGTGCGCGCGGACCGTCAATGCAATCTTCAATTCACCATCACCCAAAATTTTCACGCGGTCGCGCACGGCGCGGACAATGCCAAGAGTGTTGAGCGTCTCGGGCGTGACCGTGTCGCCGGCGGCGAAAGCGTTGTTGAGGCTTTCGACGTTGACGACCGCAAACGATTTCGGAAACGGGCTCGAAAAACCGCGCTTCGGCAGGCGCCTGTGGAGCGGCATCTGGCCGCCCTCAAATCCCGGACGTCGCGAATAGCCGCGGCGGGACTGCTGCCCCTTATTGCCCGCGCCCGACGTCTTTCCCATCTTGGAGCCCATGCCGCGCCCCACGCGCACCTTGCGATGGCGCGAGCCGCGCGGCGGTTTCAGATTCGATAGTGTCGGTGCCTTGGCCATTGCCAGTTATTCCTCGATTTTGACGAGATGGTGGACTTTCGCGATCATGCCGCGAACTTCGGGCGTGTCCGGATGCTCGATTACCTGCTGCATCCGGCGGAAGCCGAGGCCGCGAATCGTCTGCCGCATGCCGCGCGGGCAGCCGATGAAGCTGACCACCCACTTGAGCTTCAAAGTTCCGGTTTTCTTTTTTGTCGTCGCCATAATATTTTGGCCCTTTGATGAACGGGGCGGCTAGGAAACCGGTTCTTCCGTTCCTCTGCCGCGCGATTCCGCGACGCGAGCTGCGTCCTTCAAATGCAGCAGGGCGTCGAACGTCGCCTTAATCACGTTATGCGGATTCGAAGTGCCCAGCGATTTCGTGAGCACATTCTGAATGCCCGCAACCTCCATCACGGCGCGCACCGGACCACCGGCGATCACGCCCGTTCCTTCCGGCGCGGGCTTCAGCAGAACCTGTCCCGAGCCGTACGAACCCAAAACCTGATGCGGGATGGTGGAACCCTTGAGGTTCAGCTTCACCATATTTTTCTTGGCCTGCTCGATCGCTTTGCGGATAGCCATGGGAACTTCGCGAGCCTTGCCCATGCCGAAGCCGGCGTGGCCGCCCTGGTCGCCCACAACAACGAGCGCGGAAAAGCTGAGATTCTTGCCGCCCTTCACAACCTTCGTGACGCGGTTGATCGAGACCACCTGATCTTTCAGGTTGGCCTGGTTAGCTTGCACGACGCGGCGAATCGAAAGCGTATCTTTGAGCTCTTGTTTCGACATGGTTTTCAGAACTGCAGGCCCGCCTCACGGGCAGCTTCAGCAAGCGCTTGCACGCGGCCGTGATACTGATAGCCGCCGCGGTCGAACACGACTTTTTCGACGCCCTTGGCGCGGGCGCGTTCGGCAATGGTTTTGCCAACAACTTTCGAAGCTGCAATATTGCCGCCGCTCTTGATCGCGGCGCGCACTTCCTTGTCGAGCGAGCTGGCGGAAACGAGCGTGCGGCCCGTGCCGTCGTCTATGACCTGAGCACGAATGTGGCGGCTCGAGCGGTGAACGCACAGCCGCGGCCGCTCGGGCGTGCCAACAATCCTTTTGCGCATCCGCACATGAATGCGGCGGCGGTGCGCCTCGCGCGATAATCTCCGAACCGGAGCTGCCACTCTCGTTCTCCTTTTCCTGCCGGACTAGGCTATGCCTAGGCGGCCGCCGTCTTGGCGCCAGCCTTGCCGGCCTTCTTCTTGAGGCGCTCGCCAGTGATGCGCACGCCTTTTTGCTTGTACGGGTCGGGCGGACGCAGCCTGCGAAGATTGGCCGCAACCTGGCCGACTTGATTCTTGTCCGCGCCAGTGACGACCATGTGCGTCTGCTTCTCGATGGCGATCTGGATCCCCTCGGGAATCGGGAACTCGATTGGATGCGAGTAGCCGAGGGCGAGAACCACGTTCTTGCCCTTGACCTCGGCGCGATATCCGACGCCGACGATATCGAGATCTTTCTTGAATCCCGTGGTGACGCCGGTGACAGCGTTGGCGACGAGCGCGCGCGCCAGGCCATGCAACGCGCGAAATTGCTCGGCTTCGCGTTTGGCGACGAGGGTGCCGTCTTTCTGCTCGAACGTGATTCCGCGCGGCACGCCGACGGTCATCTTGCCCTTGGGGCCCTGCACGTCCACGGAGCCGTCCTTGATCTGAATCTTCACGCCGGACGGCACTGGAATTATCTTGTTTCCAATTCTCGACATGGCTCTATGAAAACCTCGTTTACCAGACTTCGCAGAGATGCTCGCCGCCGACGCCTTCTTTTCGCGCCGACTGGCCGGTCATCAACCCGCGTGGCGTGGACAGAATCGAAATACCCATGCCGCCAACGACGGGACGAATCCCCGTCTTGCCCATATAGCGGCGCGAACCGGGCCGCGAAATCCGCTTCAGATCGGTGATGACGCTGTGGCGGTCCGGCGTGTAGCGCAAAAATACGCGCAGCGTTTTCTTGCCTTTTTCTTCCACAACTTTGAAATTCGCGATGTAGCCCTCTTCCTTCAGGATTCGCGACAGTTCAATCTTCATCTTCGAGGACGGCATTTCAACACGGGCATGCTTGGCCATCGCGCCGTTGCGAATTCGCGTCAAAAAATCTGCAATGGGATCTGTTTGCATTCTCTCTTCCTTACCAGCTGGCTTTTACGACGCCGGGAATTTCTCCCTTGAGCGCGAGGCCGCGGAAACAAATACGGCACATCTGAAACTTTCTGAGCGTGCCGCGCGCGCGCCCGCAGATCCGGCAGCGATTCCGCTGGCGAACCTTGAACTTGAGCTTGCGCTTCGTCTTCGCGATCTGACTGGTTCGAGCCATGCTCGTTGATTCTCCTTACGCCGCGCCCTGGGCGCGGAAGGGCACGCCGAGCAGCTTCAGCAACTCGCGCCCCTCTTCATCGCTGCGGGCCGTCGTCGTGATCGTGATGTTCATGCCCTTGATCTTATCCACGCGCGTGTAGTCAATCTCCGGGAACACCAGCTGGTCCTTCAAACCCAGCGTGTAGTTTCCGCGGCCGTCGAATGAATTCGGCGGCAAGCCCTTGAAATCGCGGACGCGCGGAAAAACAATCGCCGAAAGCCTGTCGAGAAACTCGTACATCCGCTCGCCCCGCAGAGTGACCATGCAGCCGATCGGCATGCCTTTGCGAATCTTGAAATTCGCGATCGATTTCTTCGCACGCGTGATAACCGGCTTTTGTCCGGCAATCTGTCCGAGTTCGATCGCGGCGGTATCGAGCAGCTTCACGTTCTGGCTGGCTTCGCCGAGACCGATGTTCAGCGTCACTTTCGAAACGCGCGGCACGGCCATCGTGTTCTTATAGCCAAACCGCTTCGCCAGCGCGGGAACAGCTTCCTTGCGATACTTTTCGTGTAGTCGGCTTGCCATCTCTAATTTGCCTCGACTCCTAAGTCTCAAACGTCGTATTGCACCGGCGGCAGACACGAACTTTCGTTCCGTCCGGCAGCTTGGTATGTCCGACTCGCGTGTGCTTTCCGCATCCGGGACAGATCAGCATCACGTTCGAAATGTGGATCGGGCCCTCCTTATCGAGGATGCCTCCACGGACATTCTTTTGCGGGTTCGGCCGCGTGTGTTTCTTAATGATGTTGGCGCGCTCGACCGTGACCCGGCGCTTCGCGCGATTGACGGAGAGAACTTTGCCCGTCTTGCCCTTGGACCGGCCCGCCATTACCATGACCATGTCGCCATGGCGAATTCCCATAATGTCAGGAGCTTTCGTTGTGTTTATTTTTGGCATCGTTACCACACTTCCGGAGCAAGCGAGACGATCTTGGTGAACTTCTTATCGCGCAGTTCGCGGGCGACAGGCCCGAAAACGCGCGTCCCGATCGGTTCGTTTGCATCGTTGATCAGCACGGCCGCATTGTCGTCAAATCGGATGTAGGTGCCATCCTTGCGCCGCTGCTCTTTCCTGGTGCGCACGACTACCGCGCGCACAACCACGCCCTTCTTGACCTGGCCATCCGGCGTCGCTTCCTTCACAGCCGCCGTGATGATGTCGCCGAGGCCAGCGGTCAGCCCCGCATCTCCTCCCAGGGGGAGGATGCATGTGATCTGGCGGGCGCCGGAATTATCGGCCACCGTCAGCCATGTCCGCATCTGAACCATCGTCGTGCTCCCTTATTCTTCGCTACAGGCTCAGGCCACGCGCGTTGAGCGCTGCAAAACTTCCTTGAGCCGCCATCGCTTCAACTTCGAAAGCGGCCGAGTGGAAACAATCCGCACCGTGTCGCCGACACGCGCCTCGCCGGATTCATCATGCGCGTAATATTTTTTCGCTGTCCGCACGACGCGGTGATAGAGCGGATGCTGCGTCGCGCGCCGAACCTTGACGACGATCGTCTTCTGCATTTTCGAGCTGGTCACGACGCCCACCAGCTCCTGCCTCGTTCCGCGTTCCTGGGCGCCGGCCTGAGCCGCCTGTGTTTCGTTCGCCATTAAGCCTTCCTCAATTCGAGTGCTCGCAGGAGCGTCTTCACGCGCGCGAGATCTTTTCGCGCTTCCCGCATTTTCTTCAGTCCTTCGGCCTGACCAGCCGCGATCTGGAAACGCAAACGAAAAACCTGCTCGGCCAGCTCGCGCTGCTGAATTTCGAGCTCGTTCGCGTTCATCTCGCGGTATTTCTCAACTCTCCGCGCCATTAGAGCTCCTCCGCCCGGGTGACGAACTTGGTTTTGATCGGCAGCTTGTGGGAGGCAAGCGCCATGGCCTCCGTCGCCGCCGCGAGATCCACACCCGCCATTTCAAACATGATGCGTCCCGGCTTCACGACCGCTACCCAGTGTTCCGGTGGACCTTTGCCTTTGCCCATGCGGGTTTCAGCCGGCTTCTTGGTGAAAGGCTTGTCCGGAAAAATGCGAATCCAAAGCTTTCCGCCGCGCTTGATGAAGCGGGTGATCGCAACGCGCGATGCTTCGATTTGACGGTCGGTGATCCAAGCCGGCTCCATAGCCTTCAGTCCATAATCGCCAAACGCCAGCGCGCCGCCGCGCCACGCCTTTCCAGTGCGCCGGCCGCGTTGCTGCTTGCGGTACTTCACCTTCTTCGGCATCAACATAATGGTTGGCCCGTTTCCTTAAACTTCCGCGATCGCGGCAGCCTTCGCGCGTTGCGGTACTTTTTCGCCCTGATAGACCCAGCACTTCACGCCAATCAAGCCGTAGGTCGTGTGCGCTTCGGCTGTTCCAAAATCAATATCGGCGCGAAGCGTTTGCAGCGGCAATCGCCCCTGCAGATACCATTCCTTGCGCGCGATTTCCGCGCCATTCAGACGCCCAGCCACACGCACCTTGATTCCCTTGCATCCGAAACGCAGAGCCGAATCGACCGCCTTGCGCATCGCCCGGCGAAATGCCACGCGCTTTTCAAGCTGCAGCGCAATCGATTCCGCGACGAGCGTGGCATCGAGTTCAGGACGGTGCACTTCCTGAATATCAATGTGCACTTCGCGCTTCGTGCGCTTCTGCACTTCGCCCTTCAGCTTGTCGATTTCCGAGCCCTTCCGGCCAATGATAATTCCGGGGCGGGCGGTGTATATCCGGACGACGAGCTTATTGGCTGCGCGTTCGATATCAATTCCGCTGATGCCAGCCGATTTCAGCCGGTCCTTCAGCTGCTTGCGCAGAATTACGTCTTCATGCAACAGGTCGGCGTATTCCTTCTTCGCGAACCAGCGCGACTTCCAACCCTTGTTGTAGCCCAGCCGAAAACCGTACGGATGTGTTTTCTGCCCCAAAACCGCCTCCTACTTCTTCTGCGCTTCTTTCGCGCGCTTCTCGATTGCCTTGCGAGCCTTCCGCACGGCGCCCTTCACACCCTTCGATGCCGCCGCTTCAGCCGCCGCCGCTGCCGCACGAGTCTCTGCCGCACGGTGATGCTCGGCTACCTGCACGACGATATGGCTCGTCCGCTTCTGATAACGGAATCCGCGCCCCATTGGCGCCGGTCGCATCCGCTTCCACCGCGGCCCTTCATTGACACAGCAGCTCGTCACAAACAGTGCGTCCACATCGAGCGACGCGCCTGCGTCATCCGCCTTGCGTTCGGCATTGGCGATGGCGCTGCGCAGCGTCTTCTCAATTTCCTTCGCCACGCGCTTTTTGGTGAAGCGCAGAGTCTGCAAAGCATCTTCCGCGCGCTGGCCGCGAATCAGATCAATCACCAGCCGCGCCTTTTGCGGCGAAACGCGTGAGAACCGCGTGTTCGCAAAACCTTCAATCTGACCTGGTTGTTCCGTAGCCATCGTCGGTTGCCTAACCTATCCCTTTCCGCCAGAACCCGAAGCACCACCGCCGCCAGGAGCTCCTGCCGCTCCCGGAGGAGCTGCTGCAGCCGCAGCCCTCTCGAGCGCAACCTTCACGCCGTGGCCTTTGAAACTCCGCGTCGGAGAAAACTCGCCGAGCTTGTGTCCCACCATCTGCTCGGTGATGTACACGGGAATGAATTTCCTCCCGTTGTGAACGGCGATCGTGTGGCCGACCATATCCGGCAGAATCGTTGACCGGCGCGACCAGGTCTTCACGACCTTCTTTTCATTCCGCGTGTTCATCGCCGTCACTTTTTCCTGCAGGTGACCGTCAATGAAAGGACCCTTCTTGAGTGAGCGCGGCATTGTTTCCCTATTCCTCCATCCGGCGCAGCTTCACCCATTGCGCGCGGCGAAGCTTGCGGAATCCCCGCACAGGGCCCGATACGCGATGCGATTTCGGGCAGAAGGGACACACAAACCGCGTCCCCTGCGCGTTGGGAATGTTTTCCACGATCACAGCCCAGCCGGGCCGGCAAATGCGAAACAAAATCTGCGGGGCCGGCGTGAGCCTCGACACAGCCTTGACTACCGGCTTGATTACGGGCTTTACCACCGGCTTTGCGGCCGGCTTCACTGCGTGCCGCCGCGCCGTCTTCCGCGCTCGCGTCGTGCGCCTTGTTGTTCGCCGAGAAGTTCTAGTGGCTGTCATAAGAGTGCTCTCAGTTACCCGCCGCACCGGGTTCATTTTTGCTGCCGAATCAATCCTTGAAACAACTATGGCTTGCGCCGTTCGACAATCATCCGATCGCTCTTGCGCTTCTTGCGTGTCTTCGCGCCCAAAGTCGGAAAGCCCCAAGGAGTTTGCGGATGGTTGCCCTTCACGCGGCCTTCTCCACCGCCGTGCGGGTGATCCACTGGATTCATCGCCACGCCGCGATTGGTGGGGCGCCTGCCATGCCATCGCGTGCGTCCCGCTTTTCCGTACGTCACATTTTCGTGATCCAGATTCCCGAGCTGGCCGACCGTGGCCATGCAATCCACGCTAAACTTTCGGGTTTCTCCGGAAGGCAACTTAACCAGAGCAAAATCGCCTTCTTTGCTGAGAAGCTGCGCCGCGCCGCCTGCCGCGCGGACCACTTGCGCGCCCTTGCCGGGGAAAAGTTCCAAATTGTGAACCATGGTGCCAGGCGGAATGTGGCGAATCGTCAAAGCATTTCCCGGGAGGATGTCCGCACCCTCGCCGTTCTGCACCGTCATGCCAACTTCTAGGCCGATCGGTTGCAGGATGTAACGCTTCTCGCCGTCCGCATAGTGCAGCAGCGCGATGCGCGCCGAGCGGTTCGGATCGTATTCGATGGAGGCTACCTTCGCCGGGATTCCGATTTTTTCGCGGCGGAAATCTATCGAGCGAAACCGGCGCGCGTGTCCGCCACCGCGATGCCAGGAAGTGATTTCTCCGTGGGAGTTGCGGCCGCCCGTGCGCTTCTTCGATTCCGTCAAAGACTTTTCCGGCGTTTCCTTGGTGATTTCGCTCTTGTCGAGCATCGTCAGGAAGCGCCGCGACGGTGTATAGGGCTTAAATGTTTTCAGTGCCATCTTTTCCTCGTGCCTTCGAAAGGGCGCCGCCGCCCGCTCGCCTTGCTCGAACTACAAATTCTCCGCGTACTCAATCATTTTTTCGCCGGGCGCCAACTTCACATACGCTTTCTTCCAGTCGCTGCGGAAACCTTCGGCGCGTCCGCGGCGGCGAAACTTGCCGTGATAAATCGCGGTGCGCACTTTATCCACTTTCACCTTGAAAATCCGCTGCACCGCTTCCTTGATTTCCGTTTTCGTGGCGTCGTGAACGACCTCGAATACGACGGTGTGCTGCGTCTCCTTCACGCCGAGTCCCTTCTCGGTGATGATCGGACGCCGGATCACTTCGTAGAGTCTGCGTCGCCATGGACTAATCCTTTTTCGCCTTGTGCTTAGCTTTCGGCCTTTTCGGCTTCGCACTCTTGGCAGCCGCGGGCTTTTTCGCCTTTTTCGGCGCAGCTTCCTTTTTCGCGTGAGCCTTTGCCGGCGCCGCCTTCTTTTCGGGAGCCGCTGCGTCAGGCGCGCTCGACTCCACCGGCTCGTCGGACTTGACCGTCGAAAGCGAGCGGCTCAATTTTTCCGCTGCTTCGCGGGAAAGCATGATCCGGTCGTGCCGAAGCAGATCGTAGGGACCGAGCGACCTGGCCGGTATCAATCGTCACGCCTTCCAGATTGCGGCTCGCGCGTTCGAGATTCACGTTCGCACCGGTCGCGACCAGCAAAATCGTTCGAGTCTCGCCGTCGAGCTTCGAGAGCGACTGGCGAAACGGCTTGGTCTTGTGCGAATCGAGCGTCCAGCCGTCCACGACCGTCATTTTCTCTTCCGCCAATTTGGAGGACAGCGCCGAGCGCAGCGCGCCCACAATCATTTTTTTCGGCAGCGCGTAATCGTATTTTCGCGGAACCGGGCCATGAACCGTGCCGCCGTGCCGCCATAGAGGCGACCGGATGGAACCGATGCGCGCGCGGCCTGTGCCCTTCTGCTTCCAGAGCTTTCTGCCCGCGCCGCTGACTTCGCTCTTGTCCTTGGTCTTGTGCGTTCCCGAGCGCTCTCCCGCCAGGTAGTGGCGCACGGTCTCGTGCAAAAGGTTCTGGTTCACCTTTGCAGAGAACACGTCGTCGGCCAGCTCAACCGTGCCGACTTTCTTGCCTTCGAGATTTCTCACGTCCACAACGGGCATCGTCGTCTCTCTCGTTTAGCGAATCTTCTTGGCCTTGCGAATGATGATGTAGCTGCCGGCCGGTCCGGCAACTGAGCCGCGCACGAGCAACAAATTCTCGTCGGAATCAATTTTGATAACGCGCAGATTCTGCGTCGTCTTGCGCTCGTTTCCCATGTGTCCCGGAAAATGCTGCCCCTTCCACACGCGCGAAGGGAACGAGCTCGCGCCAATGCCGCCCGGCGCGCGATGGAACATCGAGCCGTGCGACGCTTCGCCGCCGCGATAATGCCAGCGCTTCACGCCGCCCTGAAACCCCTTGCCCTTGCTGATGCCGCTCACGTCCACGTATTCGCCGACTTTGAATCCATCAACGAGGACGCGATCGCCCACTTTCGTTTCGTCCTTGGAATCCTCGATGCGCATTTCGCCGAGGTACCTCATCGGCGCGACGCTGGCCTTCTTGAAATGGCCGGTCATGGCTTTGTTCACGCGCTGCGGCTTGATGAATTCGACCAAGCCCAGTTGCACGGCGTCGTAGCCGTCCTTGTCCTTCGTCCTGCGCTGGGTGACCACGCATGGGCCGGCCTGCAAAACGGTGCACGGCACGGCGGCGCCGTCGTCGGCGAAGATCTGCGTCATCCCCAGCTTGATTCCGAGTATTCCGTTCACGCCCATGTCTCTCGCTCTTTCCTTCTGAATTACTCGCGTTACTTGGCGCTGTGTTCGCGCCCGAAAGCCTTGATTTCGACGTCCACGCCCGGCGGCAGATCCAGCTTCATCAACGCGTCCACCGTATCCGGCGTGGGCTCGAGAATGTCAATCAGCCGCTTGTGCGTGCGCATTTCGAACTGCTCGCGCGATTTTTTGTCCACGTGCGGCGACCGCAAAACCGTCCAGCGGTTGATCACCGTTGGCAGCGGAATCGGGCCGGCGACGTCCGCGCCAGTGCGCTTCGCTGTGTCCACAATTTCCCGAGTGGACTGATCGAGGATGCGGTGATCGTACGCCTTCAAACGAATCCGAATTTTTTCTCCGTTGGACATAATTTACTCGATGATCTCGGCGACGGCGCCCGCGCCAACCGTGTGGCCGCCTTCGCGGATCGCGAACCGCAATCCCTTTTCCAGCGCTACCGGCGTGATCAACGTGATCTCCGCTGATACGTTGTCTCCCGGCATCACCATCTCCACTCCCGCAGGCAACTTCACATCTCCCGTCACATCAGTCGTCCGGAAGTAAAACTGCGGCCGGTATCCCGTGAAGAACGGCGTGTGTCGTCCGCCTTCTTCCTTCGTCAACACGTACGCTTCCGCCTTGAACTTCGTGTGCGGCGTGATCGAGCCCGGCTTTGCCAGCACCTGCCCGCGCTCCACTTCATCCTTCTCCGTCCCGCGCAGCAGCAAACCCACGTTGTCTCCCGCCATTCCCTCATCCAACAGCTTCCGGAACATCTCCACGCCCGTCACCGTCTTCTTCATCGTCGGACGGAAGCCCACTATCTCGATTTCCTCTCCTACCTTTACTTTGCCCCGCTCGATTCTTCCCGTCACCACCGTCCCGCGGCCCGAGATCGAGAAAATATCTTCAATCGGCATCGCGAACGGTCGGTCCACTTCCCGCGGCGGCAGCGGGATGTGCTTGTCCACTGCTTCCATCAACTCCAGGATCGACTTCTCCCACTTCTCGTCGCCTTCCAGTGCCTTCAGCGCCGAGCCCTTCACCACCGGTATCGTGTCGCCAGGAAACTGATACGTCTTCAACAGTTCCCGCACCTCAAGCTCCACCAACTCCAGCAGCTCGGGATCGTCCACCATGTCGCACTTGTTCAGAAACACCACAATCGACGGCACGCCCACCTGCCGCGCCAGCAGAATGTGCTCCCGCGTCTGCGGCATCGGTCCATCGGTCGCCGCTACCACCAGAATCGCGCCGTCCATCTGCGCCGCGCCCGTGATCATGTTCTTCACGTAATCCGCGTGCCCCGGGCAATCAATGTGCGCGTAGTGGCGGTTCGCCGTCTCGTACTCCACGTGCGACACCGCAATCGTGATTCCGCGCTCCCGCTCTTCCGGCGCGTTGTCAATCGAATCGAACGCCCGAAACGATACCTTCGGGTTGTTCTTCGACAGCACCTTCGTGATCGCTGCCGTCAGCGTCGTCTTCCCGTGGTCGATGTGACCGATCGTCCCCACGTTCAAGTGCGGCTTACTGCGCTCGAATTTCTCCTTCGACATGTCTCTCTCCGCTCTAGTTGCGTTCGCTAATGAACTTGAATTTCATGACCGTCACTTCTTGCCCTTGTCGCCGTTCTTCCCACCAATGATTTCGTCCGAGACATTCGGCGGCGCCTGCTGGTAATGCGAGAAATGCATCGTAAAACTGCCGCGGCCCTGGGTTCGGCTGCGGATATCGGTCGCGTAGCCGAACATCTCGGCCAGCGGAACCTGCACGTTGATGATTTCGCTTCCGGAGCGCGATTCCCGGCCCTGCAACTGCCCGCGTCGCGAGTTCAGGTCAGAAATCACCGGACCCATGTAATCTTCCGGGACCACGACTTCGACACGCATGATCGGCTCGAGCAGCTTCGGACTCGCCTTGCGGCACCCTTCCTTGAACGCCATCGAGCCGGCAATCTTGAACGCCATTTCCGAGCTGTCCACGTCGTGATAGCTGCCGTCAATCACCATGACGGCAACGTCCACCATTTCGTAGCCGGCGAGAACGCCGCTATCCATGGCCTCTTTAATTCCGGCCTCAATCGGAGGCACAAATTCGCGCGGAATCGAACCGCCTACCAGCTTGTCAATGAACAGCAGGCGATGTTCCTTGTCATAGCGCCACTTGCCGCCCTTGCCTGCAACCTGCTTGGCAAGTTCGTCGAGCTGGTCGGCGGACAAATCGTGCATGTCCTCGTGCCCCGAGCCCGGCAGCGGCTGCACGATCAGCTTCACGTGGCCGTACTGCCCGCGTCCGCCCGATTGCTTGATGTGCTTGTGCTCGCCTTCCGCCGCCTTGGTGATCGTCTCGCGGTAAGCGACTTGCGGGCGGCCAACGTTTGCCTGCACGCCGAACTCGCGCATCATGCGATCCACGATGATTTCAAGGTGCAACTCGCCCATTCCGGAAATCAGCACCTGACCCGTATCGTGATCGGTGTGGACGCGGAACGTCGGATCTTCCTGCGCGAGTTTCCCGAGCGCCGTGCCCATTTTTTCCTGGTCAACTTTGGTCTTGGGTTCGATCGCTACGGAAATGACGGGGGCGGGGAAATCAATGTTTTCGAGGACGATGGGCTTTTCTTCGTCACACAGCGTATCGCCGGTCGTTACGTTTTTCAGGCCCACACAAGCAGCGATGTCGCCCGCTTCAACCGATTCGATTTCTTCGCGTTTGTTCGCATGCATTCGCAGCAGACGGCCCATGCGCTCGCGCACTTTTCGCGTTGAATTGAAAACCGACTGCCCGGTCTTCAGCACGCCTGAATAAACTCGGATGTACGTTACGTGGCCGACAAATGGATCGGTCATGATCTTGAAAGCCAGCGCCGCAAAGGGTTGGTCGTCCGCCGCGCGCCGCAATTCCGGGTCGTCTCCGTCCAGCGTCGTGCCTTCCACCGGCGGAACATCCATCGGCGACGGCAGATAATCAATGACCGCGTCGAGCAGCGACTGCACGCCCTTGTTCTTGAACGCTGAGCCCGCGATCACCGGCACCAGCTTCAGCGCGATCGTGGAACGCCGCAGAGAAGCGCGCAGCTCGGCCGGCTCCAGCTTGTGCTGTTCGAGATACTTGGTGAGGATGGCGTCGTCGTGCTCCGCGATGTACTCGACTACTTTTTCGCGATGCACTTTGTAGAATTCCGCGCTAAGACCCACTGCCTTCACGGCCTTTTCGATTTCCGGCCGCGTTTTCAGGAACTCCGCGTCCCACAGTTTTTCAAGCGGAAGTATTTCGTATTCCGCGCCTAGAGTTTCGTCTTTCCAGATGATGGCGCGCTCTTCGATAAAATCGATAATGCCGATGAAATTGTCTTCGCGTCCGATGGGATAGGTGATTGATACGGGGTGGGCCGAAAGCCGCTGACGCATTGACTTGACCGATTGCTCGAAGTCCGCGCCGATGCGGTCCATCTTGTTGATGAACGCAATGCGCGGCACGCGATACTTATCGGCCTGGCGCCAAACCGTTTCGGACTGAGGCTGCACGCCCGCGACCGCGTCAAATACTGCGACGGCGCCATCGAGCACGCGCAACGATCGTTCGACTTCCACCGTAAAATCCACGTGTCCCGGCGTGTCAATAATGTTGACGCGGTAGGTCTTGTCGAAGCGCTTCCAGGAAGCAGTCGTCGCCGCGGACGTGATCGTGATTCCGCGCTCGCGCTCCTGCTCCATCCAGTCCATTACCGTGGTGCCTTCGTGCACCTCGCCGATCTTGTAGGTGACACCCGTATAGAAAAGAATGCGCTCGGTGCAGGTAGTCTTCCCCGCATCGATGTGCGCCATGATCCCGATGTTGCGGATCTGATCGAGTTGTACCTGGCGTGCCATGTGAATTTTGGTCTCTGCTACCAGCGATAGTGCGCGAAAGCCTTGTTGGCCTCCGCCATGCGGTGCACGTCCTCTTTCTTCTTCACTGCTCCACCGCGACCATTCGCGGCGTCCATGATTTCCTCGGCCAGCTTCTCGGTCATCGTCTTGCCGGAACGCGAACGCGAGTACAGCACGAGCCAGTGGATCGCGAGCGACTGGCGCCGGAAGGGATTGACCTCGACCGGAACCTGATAGTTCGCGCCGCCCACGCGCCGGGACTTCACTTCCAGCGTCGGCTTGCAGTTCTCGATGGCTTTCTTGAACAGCTTGAACGCATCGTCGTTCGTCTTCTTCGCGACCTGATCCATCGCATGGTAGAAAATCGTCTGCGCCGTCGAGCGCTTGCCGTCGTACATCATGCTGGAAATAAACTTCTGCACGAGGTCGCTATCAAAAACCGGATCGCCCGGAATCTTGCGGCGAAGAACCCATCCTTTACGTGGCATCTATACTTTCTCCCACTGTTGCGTGAACTGTTACTTTTGTGCGGCTTTAGGCCGCTTCGCGCCGTATTTCGAGCGCGCCTGCTTGCGATTTTCGACTCCGGCGGCGTCTAGCGTGCCGCGAATCACGTGGTAGCGAACGCCCGGCAGATCCTTCACGCGGCCGCCGCGCACCAGCACGATCGAGTGTTCCTGCAAATTGTGTCCAATGCCGGGAATGTACGTGGTCACTTCGGCGCTATTCGTCAGGCGCGCGCGCGCAACTTTTCGCAGCGCGGAATTTGGTTTCTTCGGCGTTTGCGTATAAACGCGAACGCACACTCCGCGCTTTTCCGGACATCCTTCGAGAGCCGGCGATTTCGTCTTCGTCCGGATCTTTTCGCGCCCGTGGCGCACCAATTGCGAAAACGTTGGCACTCGTCCCCCTTGATTCCTCGAACATTGCGCGACACTATTCCACACACGTCGCGCGATCTAAATTTCCGCGCAGCCCAAACCTACCCGCGCAGAATTCTGCGGGTGAATGAACAGAAAAGGTCGCCAAACCTGAAGGAGCTACCAGGTACTCCGCGTTGACGCTTCACCCCAAGGAGTGAACTGCATCTACATTACTGCGGAGAGGCTCGCACGGCTTTGCGGGGCTGGCGCCCCATTTCGGCCGCTCTTCACTCGCCCCGTTCCTTGCATCTTTGTTCCGGGGCAGGAAGACTTCCCTTTCACCACCAGGCCCGAAGGCCTTAAGACAACCGCAGGAGTATAGGCAAAACAACAA
The DNA here is from genome assembly GCA_963818605.1 of uncultured Acidobacteriota bacterium. Lineage (GTDB taxonomy): Bacteria > Acidobacteriota > Terriglobia > Acidiferrales > UBA7541 > Palsa-295. The sequence goes on along the minus strand of CAWFSW010000005.1, from coordinate 279,261 downwards.
ATCTTGTCAACACGATACGGTTGTGGAAATCAGCCTGCAAAGCCTTTCGCCACTTCGACATCCTCGCGCCCGGCGGGATCGAAAATCCCCGAACTTCTCCCGCCTGGGGCTAAGGAGTTCGATGCTCCTTGGCGCATTTCGGTTCAACGCCGATCCTTGCGCTTCTCCAGGGAAGCGTAACGCAAATCGGCCTCCTAGCCACTGGACTTCTATATCTGTCACATAATAAGACACTTGACTTGTTGTAGCCAGTGAAGTAAGTACTAGAACCATTAACTGCGCTCGCATAGGCGCGACCAGCATGTATGCTTTCGCCGCTCCCGAAGGTTGGAAACTCCTCAACCGGCTCGGCATCAGGCCTTTACGCCTGCTGGCATCCAACCTAAACTTTGGGGCGCTAGTTCTCGACTGGGGAGCGCGAATGAGCCGTTTCTGGGTGGTTCTGCTTTGTCTGCTGAGCATGCCCGCGGTGGCCCGAGCGCAGGCGCGCCCTACCTCATCAGCAACGCCCCCGGTTCAATCGCCGCACGCGAGTTCGATCCAGAATCAGACCTCCCGCAGAGTATTCGAAAGAACCGTTCGTCATCGAGCGCTACGCGACGACCGCGCGCTTCGAAAATGACGGCACCGGCGAACAAGTGCTGGCTGTGCGCGTCCACGTGCAAAGCGATGCAGGAGCACAGCAATTGCACGAACTCGTCTTCCGATACGATTCAGCGAACCAACAGATGGAGGTTCGTTTTGTTCGCGTGCACAAAGCCGACGGCACGACCGTGAACGGCGCTGCGGATGCAGTGACCGAAGTGATTGCGCCCACGGTGCGAGACGCCACCGCATACGCCGACTACAAAGAAAAACACATTGCAGTCCCGCCTCTGGTTCCGGGAGACACACTCGAATACGAAATCGCTACACGCCTCGTGTCACCTTTCGCGCCCGGCGAATTCTGGTATGCGCACACGTTTCTCAACAGCGCGATCGTGCGCGACGAGCGCCTGGAAATCAGCCTTCCCGAGACGCGCAAAGTAATTCTGAAATCAACCGCCAGCTTCCCTTACGAAACCAAGCACGCAAATGGGCGCGTTATTTATCGACTGGCAGCACGCGAATCTTGCTGTGTCGGAGGGCGATTCTTCCAAGAATCAAGCGGGGCAGCCGAAATCTAAATCTCCCGACGTCCAGTTGACCACTTTTGCCAACTGGGAGGCGGTGGCGCGCTGGTACGCGAAAATCGAGCACGGGCGCAGCGAACCAACTCCGGAAGTCCGCGCGAAGACGGAGGAATTGATTCGAGGGAAAACCGAGGCACTAGCCAAGGCCCAGGCGATTTATGACTTTGTCTCGACAAATATCCGCAACGTGGAACTGCCTCTTGGCCAGGACGGCTGGCAGCCGCACTCCGCCGCAGAGGTTTTATCGAACAAGTACGGTGACTCCGCGGACGAACACATTCTGTTGGCAGCAATGCTGAATGCTGCCGGGATTCTCATCCGATGCCGTCTTAATTCCCTACACGCGCAAGCTCGACACTTCGGTGCCGTCACCCGCGCAATTCGATCACGTGATCACGGCATTGCCGCTGGACACCGGACTCGTCTGGATGGATTCAACCACAGAGGTGGCGCCATTCCGGCTGCTGGCCTCTCCGCTGCGAAACAAATCCGCGTTGCTTGTCGCGACGGACGGCGCTGGAAAAATCGTGGAGACACCGTCCGACCCGCCGTTTCTTTCGACACAACACGTGGACATTGACGGCCATGTGACCGATCTCGGCAAGCTAGTGGCGCGAGCGCATTACGAGATGCGCGGCGACACCGAACTGGTGCTGCGCCTCGCATTTCATCGCACTCCGCCAGCGCAGTGGAACGATCTCGGCCAGACAATTTTGTCTCTTGACGGCATTCGCGGCGAAGTTAGCAGCGTAAAGCCGGGCGACCCGTTGGCAACGCACGACCCTTTTCAGCTCGACATTGAATTCACCGAATCGAATTTCCTGAATTGGTCGAGCAAGCGCGAGAGCACACCATTGCCTCTCCTCGCTATCGGGTTGCCGGATCCGCCCGAGGACGCCGCGAAACCGATCGAACTCGGAAGCCCGCTCAGCGTAGCGGTAACGCTAAAGCTCGCGCTTCCTTCGACTTACACGGCGCAACCGCCGGCCTCTATCTCGATCGCGCGCGATTATGCGGAGTTCAAATCGAGTTATCATTTCGCCGAGGGTACGGTGACGGCTGAGCGCTCGCTGGATTTCAAAATGCGCACACTACCTGCGACGCGCGCAGACGATTACCGCGACTTCGCGCGGGCTGTTACCGCGGATGAAAATCGCGCGCTCGTCGTGATCAATACATCGCCCGGCGAGCCGGTGATCCCTTCGTCGGCTACGGCTGACGATCTTGTCGAAGCCGGCCTCGCGAATTTGAACGCAGGCAATGCCGCCGCAGCAATTCCGCTTTTTGACCGCGCCGTCCAGCTCGATCCGAAGCACAAGCAAGCCTGGAATGATCTAGGGCTCGCGTATCTGCGCACCGGGAAACTTGACGAGGCGGCTGCCGCGTTTCAAAAGCAGATCGAGATCAACCCGGCCGACGAACATGCGAACGACTATCTCGGCCTGACACTCGAGCGGCAAAACAAAGCTGTCGAAGCCGCCGCCGCCTTCCGCAAACAGATCGCAATTGATCCGCTCGATGCCGCCGCTCACGCGGCGCTGGGTGAAATTCTTCTCGCGCAGCACGACTATTCCCAAGCCGCGCCCGAACTCGACAAGGCTACGATACTTTCGCCGGAGAATGCCGAGCTGCACGTCAGCCTCGGGCGCGCCTATTTGAATATCGGCGACCAGCCAAAAGCTATTGCCGCGTTTGAGAAGGCCGCCGCGCTATCTCCCACTCCTCCCGTGTGGAACGACATTGCCTTCGATCTTGCGGAGAGCAAGTTCGAGCTCGACAAAGCCCAGCAGTACGCCGAATCGGCAGTCCGGGGAACCACCGCGGCCATCGGCAAGGTCAATTTGCTGCACGTGACACCAGGACAGATGCGCGAAGTCACGAGCCTCGCGGCCTGCTGGGACACTCTCGGGTGGGTCCATTTTCAGAAGGGCGAACTTGAAATCGCGGAGCGATATATTCGCGCAGCGTGGCTTCTCGATCAAAACGGTGAAATGGGCGATCATCTCGCGCAGATTCTCGAGAAGCGCGGAGAGAAAGACCTGGCGATTGAGGCGTACGCGCTGGCCCTGGCGGCGCCGCACTCCGATCCAGAGACGCGAGCGCGGCTGACGCTGCTGCTGGGCGGCAATTCTCAGATTGACGATCTGGTCCGCAAGGCCGCTCCGCAGCTCGCGGCGCTTCGCACAATCGCTACTGGAAAACTCCTTGACGAAGACGCGAAGGCCGATTTTTTTATCGCACTTTCTCCCGGCGAAAAGACAGCGCGCTTTGACGCTGTGCGATTTATTTCCGGAAGCGACAAACTGCGTCCGATGGCGGACCGCCTGCGCTCGCTCGATTACGGCGCGGTGTTTCCGGACGCTTCGCCGGTCACGATTGTCCGCAGCGGCACGCTCTCCTGTTCCGCGAAGGACGGCAATTGTGTGCTGACTTTGAGCCGCGCCGAGGATGCACGCACCACAAATTAACGGTGCAGCACTGCGCTGGTCTTTCGCGCTCTACAATTCTGCGCTCATCAAGCGGCCCAGGCGACCGACTACCCGGAGCTTGTCCGAACGACGCGGCGAAATAGCGCGCGTTGATTTCGTCCGCGCCCAGATCCTCGATCCCGTGAAAACCTATTCCCAGCAGCCGCGCCCGCAGCGCCGGCGGATCGAAAAAAGTGCGAAACGGCTCGCCCGCCGCAGCCACGCGCCGCATCATCGTTCGAAGCGCCAATCGGCCGAGGAAGCTCAGTGACTCGATAGGAATCGCGTAGTCAAAAGCGATTCCTCCACCGGGAGGCGTCGAAGCGATCAAACCAAATGTCGAGGTGATGGCGTCGTCGGTCAGGTACATCGTCACGCCGAGCCAGGAGAAAAATGTGGCTTTGGTCGGATCGAATCCTGCGAGGCGCAGCCCTTCGGAAAGCGTCTGATTCTCGAAATTTACCGGCGCGTAGGTCACCGATGGTGGAATCGCGATTCCCGCTTCCTTCAGATTTCGGCGCTTCCATTCCTGAGTAGCGGGAAAATCAACCTCGAAGACGCGGAGTGCTGATTCCGCATACGGATTCCGGTAAGCAAATGTGTCGAGCCCCGCGCCCAAAATCACATACTGCGTCGCACCGCGCGCGATCGATCGCGCCAGCGCATCTTCAGCATATCGACTGCGCGCCACCATGAACGCGCGAATGCCCAAGCCGAACTTGCCGAAAGCGTCGGGGCTTTCCGTCTTCAGTTTTTCCGCCGCCCGCGGCCCGATGATCGGCAGGGCGATCGGATCGTCTAGGACTTTGGGCTGGTCGAATAGCTGGTGGGCAGCGCGGCGCATGGCAACGCGCAGAGCGGTTCTGCTGGGGCGGGCTTCGATCATGATTTGCTCACGGAATGGAGCCCTGAAGCAGATGCAAGAGAGATCCCTCGCCAGCGAAATCGCCGCCTCGGGATGACGACCCTGGTCGGGTCGTCACTTTATTTCGAGGACTTCCTTCTCTTTGGCGGCCGAGAGGTCTTCGATCTTCTTGGTCTCGGAGTGAGTCACTTTTCGAGTTCGTCGAGCGAGCGCTTCTTGTCGTCTTCACTGATTTTCTTTTCCTTCTCGAGCTTCTCGACGGCTTCCTTGATGTCGCGCCGCACGCTGCGAATCGCGGTGCGATGATTTTCGAGCACCTTGTGAATGTGTTTGGCGAGGTCTTTGCGGCGATCTTCGGTGAGCGGCGGAATCGGCACGCGCACGACTTTTCCGTCGTTCGTTGGATTCAGGCCAAGATCGGCCATGCGAATCGCCTTGTCAATCAGCGGAACCGCGCCCGGATCCCAAGGCGCGATCACGATGGTCATCGGATCGGGCACGTTCACCGCGCCGAGCTGGTTGATCGGCATCGGCGTGCCGTGGTAATCCACGCGCACGTTATCGAGCACCGAGGAATTGGCGCGTCCGGTTCGCACGCCCGCAAGTTCCTTGCGAAAATCCTCGACGGCTTTTTCCATCCGCGTCTTCGCCTGGGCGAGAGCATCTTTACTTGAGCCAATCGTGCTCATCGAAAAGTCAGCCTCCGCAATCCAAGAATTTACGCAGTGACGGTCGAACCGACTCGCTCGCCCACGACCACGCGCTTCAAGTTCCCCGGCACATTCATATTAAACACGACGATCGGCATCTTATTGTCCATGCAGAGTGAAATCGCGGTCGAATCCATCACCGAGAGCCCTTTCTGCAGAACATCCAGGTACGTGATGCTTTCAAACTTTTTTGCCGTCTTCACTTTTTCGGGATCGGCGTCGTAAATCCCATCCACGCGCGTCGCTTTCAGGATCACCTGCGCTTTGACTTCCATAGCGCGCAGCGCCGCAGCCGTGTCGGTGGAAAAATAGGGATTGCCGGTGCCGCCGGCGAAGATCACCACGCGCATCTTTTCCAGGTGGCGCGCCGCGCGACGCCGGATGAAAGGCTCAGCTACCTGGTTCATTTCGATTGCGCTCATCAGCCGCGTGTGACATCCGGCCTTTTCGAGGGCGTCCTGCATGGCCAAACCGTTGAGCACCGTCGCAAGCATGCCCATGTAGTCGCCAGTTGCGCGGTCAATCGTGAGCCCGTGCTGGCGCGCACCCCGAAAAATATTGCCGCCGCCCACAATCAGCGCTACTTCAACTCCGAGGTCGTGAACTGCCTTTACCTCTCGCGCGATGCCTTGAATTGTCTCCGCGTGGATGCCGAAATCGTCCGGCCCCGAAAGCGATTCACCCGACAGCTTCACTACGATGCGGCCGTAAACGGGTCTCTTTCCGGCTGTTCCCGCATCGTGTTCCTTCTGTGGTTTTTTCATCGCGTCCGGATCGGCCCCTCTCTCGCGGGCATTCTAGCAGAGATTCGGCGGCCTGTGATGGGCGTAGTCGGGCACATATTCAGTGCCCGAACTCTAAGGCTCACTTGGTTTTAGGGGAGAAATCGGCTCACAGCTTCGGTGCGGGTACGGACGCGTCCGGCTCTTCGGACGCGGCCCCCGGCGCAGCGCCATCCATCTCGCCGACTTTGAATCGGGAAAAGCGACGGATGGCAATATTCTCGCCGACCTTGGCGATGGCCTGGTCGACAAGCTCTTTCACCGTGGTGCCTTCGTCCTTGATGAAATGCTGCTCGTAGAGGCAATTCTCTTCGTAGAATTTTTCCATCTTGCCGGTAACGATCTTTTCGATCACGGGAGCGGGCTTCCCGGTCTGCTTCGCCTGATCGGCATAGATTTCGCGCTCGCGATCGAGCGTTTCCTGGGTCACGTCCTCGCGCCGGAGGAAGCGCGGATCGAGCGCGGCGATGTGCATTGCCACATCGTGGCACAGACGCTGAAAATCCTCGGTGCGCGCCACAAAATCGCTCTCGCAATTGATCTCAATGAGCACGCCGATCTTTCCGCCTGCGTGAATGTAGCAGGAGACGAGCCCTTCCGACGTAGCCCTCTGCGCCTTCTTCGCGGCCGCTGCCTGTCCCTTTTTGCGCAGTACATTGATTGCCTGCTCGATATCTCCCGCGGCTTCGATTAGCGCCGCACGGCAATCCGCGAAGCCCGCGCCGGTGCGGTCGCGCAGCTCCTTCACGAGTTGTGCGGACGGTCCGTTTTTTCCGGGTTCGGGTGCAGTCGCCATGGGTGCGCTCAATTCCTTTTCGCTTTATTTCGATCGGTCCGGCTGGGCCGGACCCGGGTGTGTGCCGCCGTTCGGATGCTACTTAGCGGGTGTCTCTTCGTCGCTGGTTACAGGCGCCGCGGCTTCTTCGGCGGCAACAGGCTCGCCTTCTACGAAGTCGCCTTCTTGCTTCTCGTACTGTTCGTACGCGCTCGTGTCCACGTATTCTGGTCCGTCTTCGCCGCCCACGCCTTCCGCCGCCTTCTGATCGGCGATCTGCGATTGTTCGAACGACTGACGGCCCGCGACAACGGCGTCGGAAATCTTGGAAGTGAACAACCGAATGGCGCGCAGAGCGTCGTCGTTGCCGGGAATGACCCAGTCAACCAGATTCGGGTCGCAATTGGTGTCCACAATCGCTACGACGGGAATGCCCATGCGGCGCGCTTCACGCACTGCGATCACTTCCGCATTCGGATCGATCACGAACATCGTGTCCGGGAGCGTGGTCATATTCTCGACGCCGGCAAAATTCTGCAGCAGGTGCTTAAGCTCGCGGTCCAGGCGGGCGCCTTCTTTCTTGGAAAACTGCGCCATGCGGCCGTCTTCGGACATCGCCTTAAGCAGCTTGAATCGCTTGATGGATTTCTGCAGAGTGGCCCAGTTGGTGAGCGTGCCGCCGAGCCAGCGGTGATTCACGTAGAACATTCCGCAGCGCTGCGCTTCTTCCGCGATTGCTTCCTGCGCCTGGCGTTTCGTTCCCAGAAAAAGGACGCTCTTGCCTTGTCCCGCCTGTTCGGAAACGTAGCGCGCTGCCTCGCGGAAAAGTTTCAAAGTCTTTTGCAGGTCGATAATGTGAATACCATTGCGCTCGCCGAAAATGTATTCCTTCATCTTCGGATTCCAGCGCCGCGTCTGGTGGCCAAAGTGAACGCCAGCCTCCAGAAGTTCCTTCATCGTAATTTCGACTCCCAAAATACCTCCTCATTGAAGGGATGCTTTGGATCCCGGCGAACCGGGACAGCATCCTTTTCTGCCGGTACCTTACCGGCCGTGAATTCGGTTCAATCCTTTGGACTGAACCAATGGTGCTTACTTCTCCATCCAAACTAGCGCTTGCTGAACTGGAATCGACGACGCGCGCCCTTTTGTCCGTACTTCTTGCGTTCCTTCATGCGCGGATCGCGCGTCAGAAAACCATTCTTGCGCAGAGCCGGACGTAACTCAGGATTCAGCTTCGAAAGAGCGCGCGCGATTCCCATGCGCACCGCTCCAGCCTGTCCGCCTACGCCGCCGCCCTTTACCTGCGCCCTGACCTCAACCTGGTCGAGCATCTGCGTGAACTTCAGCGGCTCGACCGCAGCGGTGTGCCACGCCACGTTGCGGAAATATTCCTCAACCGGCCGCTTGTTCACCGTGAACAGCGCCGGCCCGGCCTTGATGTACACGCGCGCCACGGCTTCCCGGCGGCGTCCCGTGCCGTAGAAATGCTTCTTTGCCGCCTCTGCAAGCGAATTCGTTCCTGAACTCAATTTTCCTCCTACTTCGATGAAATACCGAACCGCGCCTCCCGACAGCGAAGGTTGCGGATTTCTCCGCAAGGCGCGCAAAATTTCGAGACCCTGTTCGCGAGGTTACAGCGCGAGCGGCTGAGGCTTCTGTCCGGCGTGGCGGGCGAGCGCTTCACTTCCGGCATAGACACGCAGCTTCTTGGCGCGACGCGCGCGGAGCTTGTTCTTCGGCAACATACCAAGCACCGCTTCGCGGATTACCTCTTCTGGACGGCGCTGCATCAGCGCCCGGATCGAAACTTCCTTTAAGCCCCCGGGCCAGCCGCTGTGGTGCCGGTACATCTTCTGATCCATCTTGTTTCCGGTCAGCTTCACTCGTTCGGCGTTGATGACCACAATATGATCGCCACAATCGAGAAATGGCGTGTAGCTCGGCTTGTCTTTGCCGATCAACATCCGGGCGATACGCGTCGCCAGGCGACCGAGCACCTGCCCGTTCGCATCAATTACGAACCAATCCTTGCCTACCGTCAGCGCCTCGGCCTCCCGGCCCTTTGGAACATACGTACCCATACCGTCAGTCACACCTTTCCTTCAAAAGACAAACGCTAAGTGTAGGCCACGGCGCAATTTCTGTCAACGAAGAGTCGCAAACCGCAGCTTACAGGCAGGGCAGGAACCAGTATTGGCAAGGTTGGCGAGCACGTCGAAGGACAAGATGATTGAGGCAAAACGCAGGGGAAACAGCGCACGGCACCTTCGCTGTTGGCTTTAACTCTGGTTAACTGAGCGGACGGTGGCTCTCTGCAGGTTTTGCGGCCAGCATCCGCAGGTGGTGTGGTTGAACATCGGGCCGATCAGAAACGCGAGGCCGGTGCCGACCACGAACCAGAGTAGAAGAATCGTCGCGATGAATGTGATGGTCATCAATGCGCCCAATTCAAGTGTGCGAAAAAACGACCCCTGGCGAAATGGCCTAAAGCTCTCAATTTGACTAGGCCTCTTGTACTAGCGTCCCCGCCAGTCGAATCGTCGCCTGCGCGAGTTGCAAACTAACTCACCTTCCCTGGCGAATGCAAGCGACTGACAGAATTTGGCAAGCATTTACCGCTGGATAACGCGCACGTAACAGCACGTAACTATTCTCACGCCGGAGCATTCTTCATGAGCTCGATTTTGATTTCCCTGGCCAACCCGAGCCCATCACAACCCGAGCATTTCGACCGTTTACTCCGTAGGGCGGCCGCCTATTGCTGGCTCGAGCGTTTCAAGAGGCAGACTTCGAAGGGAGCTTTTACCGTGAGCTATGACCAGATTGGAGAAACTGCAGGCGCTGTGTGGGAAGCCCTCTCGAAAGACGGACCTCTCACGTTTGCCGCTCTGATGGAAGAGGTTAACGCGCCGCAAAGTCTTTTTTTTATGGCGATTGGATGGCTTTCGCGCGAGGAAAAGCTGCAGTTTGAATCGGCAGGCGGAGACTACATCGTTCGTCTAGCGTGATTCGTCCGGACGCACAACAAGAGGACCGAGCAGCGAGCCGCAATCATGCGGCCCGCCCGCTGGTTTGAGCGCTTGTGACTTAGTCCGAGGAGGTCGCAGTCGTTGCCGCAGCGCGGGGAGTCCGCGTGAACGCGGGCTTCTCGAGATCGTGGCTGTCGCTTGCGTCGCCGGCCTTGTCAATTTCGATCGAGCCCTTGAAGTAAGCTCCGTCCTCGATCATGATCCGGGCCGTCGTCAGATCGCCGACCACCGAGCCGTCTTTCTTGATCTCGATGCGGTCGCGCGCCCGAAGATTACCCTTCACGTTGCCATAGACGACCACTTCGCGGGCGATTACATCGGCGGTAACTTTAGCGCTTGCGCCGATCGTCAGCTTGCGGTCTTCGAGTTGAATTAAACCTTCGACGCTGCCATCAATGGCCAGGTCTTCATTACCCGTAATTTCGCCCTTCACGTGCAGGCTGGCGCCGAGACGTGCTGTACCGCTGCCGCTCGACGATGCCGGATACGACGAATCCAAAGGTGCCATTGTCCTTGCCTCCCCAGAAAAGGATGTACTACCAGATGCTGCGTTCGTTCTAGGCTGCTGCGGAAGCGGCGGCCTAGCGGGAGCGTCAGGCTTCTTGTCTCCCCACATTTACCCTCCTTGGGCCCAACTGCGCCGGAACCTGCTAATGGGATGCGGACCGGGCTTATCAAGATAGTCCGGCGCGAGAACCACGCCAATCCCAAATTGGTACAGCTGTGCCCGGGACATTACTACCGAAATGAGATGTTGTCTTGGCTCGGCCTCTCCAGGCAATACCCTTCTTGCAGCACACGTCTTTAGGCGGGCAGTTCTCGACTCCTGCGCCCAGCGAGCTCGCGCGAGAATAGGGTCACTAGCATTCCTGCGATCCAGACGAAGTGGCCCTCGCGTGGATACACGCCCTCGTAGTGAAAGATGATCCAGCAGAATGGAATCATAAGAACCACTATGATCCGCATCACGGCGATCAGTCGTTTCCGTCTGCCAAGGAAGACGAAAATCGCGGTGATCAGAAAAACCGGATTGATCCACCCACTGATAAGCAAGCAGAGAAAGGCAAAGCGCCCGTCGGAATGCGCGTCAGGCTCCCACGGGGAAAGAAGCGCAGAACTGGCGCACGAATAGCCGGGAATGGTGAATCCCGTAAAGGAATGAACGACGGCGACCAACAGGAAACTCACGGCATAAAGCAGCAGCCCAACCCAGAAAATGTGGCGCTGTCTCACAGTAAGTCGCCGTCAGCGAAATCAATACTTGCGGAGAACTCCTACCACGCGGCCCTGTATCTTCACGTCTGTCGCGGCGAGCATCAGCGGCGCCATGGTCGAATTCGCGGGCTGCAGGCGAACTTTCCCACCCGGCTCGCGATAGAAACGCTTCACGGTGGCTTCGTCTTCGCCGACGAGCGCGACCACGATTTCTCCAGGATTCGCCACCTGCGTCTGCTCGACCACGATGTAATCTCCGTCGAGGATGTGGTCATCGCGCATGGACTCGCCCTTCACCTGAAGCACAAACGTATTCTGCCCGCGCGCAAAATCAGCCAACGAAATCGTTTCGCGGTCCTCGACTGCTTCCAGCGGACGTCCAGCGGCAATTCGTCCGGCGAGCGGCAGCTCGACCACGTGCCGGTCGAGAATTTCCTCGCGCACCTGCTTCGGCAATTGAGTTACTTCAATGGAGCGGCTCTGGTTGTAGCCGCGGCGGATGAATCCCTTCTTTTCGAGCGTCGAGAGATGCTTGTGCACCGTCGCGAGCGAAGTCAGCTTCAGCGCATGCGCGATCTCCTCAAAGCTCGGCGAATAGCCGTTCTTATTGATGAATCCGACCAGGTAATTCAGGACTTCTTTTTGCCGTTTTGTCAGTGCCATCGCAAGTCCCCCACAGGCTCTGTCTTAGCGTCTTTCACTATGGGCGAACTAAAAGCGAAAGTCAATGGTACCGTGGGACAGCTGACCTTATCGGTGGGGTGGGGGCGTAACGTCGAGCACTGGCAGCGGATACCGCTGCGAACTGCCTATGCTCGTTTGGCGGCGTCTATCTGCTGCTGGACGGCCATTCTGAATTGAGAGGGATGCGCGATCTTTCGAAATGGCTCGGGCGTGCCGCCGGTGCCGTGAATCACGACCGTGCCGTATCCGAGCATTCTTCCCACCAACGTCTCGTCGATTCCGATGCTCTCCACCTTTGCAAGCATGATTTCGAGCGATCGGCGGCTTGTGAGTCCCGTCTTGATGATTACGCGCCTGTCGGTGACGGCAATTTCGGTGGCGTTTTTCTTGATAACGGCGGAGCCGAAGACGATGGCAGCAACAAGGATGAGCGCCACACCCGCGACAGCGACAGCGTTAGGAGGGATTCCCTTTGCGGCGATATCGTCGCGAAAGACCAAAATCGCAATCCCGGGCGCAGCGAAAATCACCGCTACGATCGCTGGGACCGTAAGGACACTCCAATGAACGCCTGTCCGGTATACGAGCTTCTCGCCGGGAATCAAATTTTTCTCAACGTAGCCCATTTGCGTAGAGACCTATTGAGCCGAGAACGCCAAAAGCACGTTGCCTGAATTGGTCCCGGTCACGCCGTAGCCCGAGCCAATGAAGAGCATGCCGTTCGCGATGGATGGTCCGATGGAGGCAATCGCGCCGCCCCGGGCCGCGACCTTATTCACCGTATCGAAAGGCCGCGCCGTATCGTACTCCCAAAGCACGTGACCATCAGTGGTCGAAAGCGCGTACAGCTTTCCGTCCGATCCTGCCAGGAAGACAACGCCGGGCATCGCCGTTGCCGCAGCGGAATTAATCACGCGTGCGGATCCCGTTTTCGGCAATGTCGCACGCCATACGACGTCGCCCGTTGCGAGCTTCAGCGCGACCATGCCGCCCGACTGCAGCCCGTAGTAGACGTTTTCGTCGTCGGCCGCGCCGCCCCAGACGACGCCATTCAGGTGCGCGGCAAAGGAATTCTCCTGCCCCTTGGGAATGTCAACCACGTGAACGCTCCAAACGACTGCGCCCTTGCGGTCGGGATCGAGGGCCGTAACGGTGCCGTTCTTCATTCCGAAGACTACGACGCTCTTGCCGTTCGCCAGCTTGCGCAAGATCGGCGAATTGCCGATGTCCTGATCGGGACCGTTGACCTTCGGACAATTGTCCGTTCTCGTGTCGCCATTGCAGCCGCCCATGAATGCGTCGCCGGCCTGCGCTTGATAAAACCACAGGACTTTTCCGGTCTTCAGGCTGAGCGCCATGATCGCGTCGGTCGTGTCTGGGGTTGGTTCGGTCTGTCCGTCGCCGGTTCCGAAGTAGATTGCGTCGCGCTTCGCATCAATGGTCGGCGAATTCCAGATCGAGCCGCCGGAAGGCGCGTATTGCTGCACGCCTTTGGAATTTTTCCGCACGGGCTTTGGCGTGTCCACGACGTAGGTTTTCCAGACTTGCTTCCCCGTATTCGCGTCGAGCGAGACCACGCTTCCGCGGCCGGTGCAGCACGAATAGTCGAGATTCGACGACGAAAATTCTTCCGAAGAAGATACCGGGACGTACACGCGGCCTTCATACACTTTCGGCGCTGCGGTGATGCGTGCAACGAAATGATCGTCCACACGCGTCGTCCAAAGCTCCGCGCCGGTTTGCGCATCCACGGCATACACATTCGCGTGAGCGTCGCCAAAGTACGCCGCGTACTTCGTGGCGCCGTGACCCTTCACAGGCGCGATGCTAACTGCGCTGCGGACCGAACCTTTGGCTTGATACGACCAGTACACGCATCCCGTCTGCGCGTCGAGTGAATAGACGTAACCGATATCGCTGCCGACGAAAATCCGCCCGGAAACAACCGTTGGTTGGCCGAACGCTGAAAGACCAGTTGGATAGCCGAACGCCCATTTCAATTTCAATTGCGGCACTTGGTCCGCTGTCAATCCAGCGTCCTTCGCATCCTGAAACCGTGAGTTGACACCGTCAGGACTCCATCCATTCCATTCGGGCCCGGTGGACGGATCGGAGAGCGGTGGGTTCGACGCGCAATGGTTCGGCATGTCCTTCGCGTCGCCTTCCTTCAGGCTGCCGAGCGGACGCCCGCTCAGAAACGTGGCGAGCATTTTCTTCTGTTCGTCCGTGAGGCTATCGCCCTGAGGTTTCATGACGCCGGTGGTGAGCGCGTCGTAAATTCTTTCGGGGGGCATCTGCCGGACTGCGTCGGGCGTGGGCGCTTGCGGAACGTTGGGATTCCCGTGGCAGCCCATGCAGTGCGTTTGGAATGTTCCGATGCCGGTTTCGGTCCCGGTGAAGAGATTCGCCCCGGCTGCCGGCGGCGTCGGTTGGGTTTGCGCGGGAGCCTGCGCACTTGCCACTCCGGCGCAGGCGAAGCAGCCGCAAAGGGCGGCCATCGCCATATACAAGGATGTTCTTCTCACGATTACCCCTTGAGGGAGCCTATTTATCGCTGATTCCGCCCCACGCGGAATTTAGGTGATACTGCAAGCCCGATCCGACCATTTCGATTCTGCGAATTTTTCCGTCGGTGATCTTGAACGCTTCGGTCACTTCCAGGCTCGACGGCCGGTTGAAGATGTTTCCCATCGAGACTGTCTGGCCGTTCGTCAGCTTGATGGTGTGCACGGTGCCGTTCTGATCAAAGATCACGTACGCCCACACAATGCCGCGCTCTTCGTCCACCAGCGGAAATCGCCGGTGATGAATTCGCGTGACCACAGCGTAATACCCGCTCTTGAACTGCGCCATACAGCTCATGCCAAACGCATTGAATGCCGCGTTGGGCGAAAGCGTCGGATTATTCGTGGTATGAACGCCGTTCTCCATGCGGTCGCAATCATCGGCGAAGGGATATACGCCTTTCCCGTCGTTATTTTCGAGGCCCGCAAAATACATGTTCGCCGTATTGATCAACTGCGCGCGAGAGACGCGCTTTGCCGGAGGGATCGTCTCGAACCAGATCGGCTCGGCCTGGCTTTTGTCGTAGCCCTCCATGTTCGATGGACCACCGCCGCCCTGTCGGTAATAAGTGGTTTCGATCTCCGTGATCCTGCCCAGCTGCACGCGCAGACGCATACCCATGATCAGCATATGGTCGCCCTCGTGCATCGTCACCATGCATCCGATCTGCTCAACCACCGGATCCGCGAAGCAGTGCTTGTAACCACCTGCGGCGCTCACCGTGCCCCAGAATCCGTCGCCAATATCCATTACCTGATCGTTCTCGGTGTACTTCACGTCCTTTGCGAGCGGCAGTTGCGTCGGATCGTGCGCCACCAGCGCCGCAAGGTATTGAGTGGCCAAGCCTTCGAGGCACGCGCGATCGCAATCTATTGCAATGGGGCCCGTTGCTGCTACGGTGCGCGTGAACTTTCCCGCCATCATCACGACGCCTAGGCAACACACCGCGCCAATCACTACAATTTTCACTCGCATATTCCCCCTCTCTATTGCGAAATCAGCGGCCTGAGCCCTCGGTCCATCCGTTGCCCAGCCCATACGGAATCGTGACGAATGGGAAGACCTCTACTTCGTGGATCAGCCCGCCGCGAATTCCGAAGGTCTCCATTGTCACCAGATTCTGCAACATTCCCGGGGGCGCGTCCGGCGGAGCGCCGCGCCTGGTGCCGTCGTGTACGAACAGAGGAAACGTCGCCACCAGCCCCTTTTGCTCATCAATAATGAGCGCTCTGCGCGGGCGAATGTGCTTCATGTACGCGAACGTTTTGCTATCAATCTGCTGAGTGCACGTCATCATGCTGAACTTCAGCATGGACCTGCCCTGCTCGGTATTGGGATCCGGAATCATGGGCGCGGGCATCATGCGCCCACCAGGCGGCGGATTGTTCACCGTCTGATAACCATTCTCGTGCCGCACGCAGTCGTCGGCAAACGCCGCGATCTTGCCGTCATCACCCTCGAGCGCGTCGAAGTACGAGTTGGCCGCGCGAAGCAAAACCTCTCGCGAAGTTCTCTGCGACGCGGGAACGTCGTCCACCAGCGTCTGCCGGGGCGTCGTCAGAAGAGGGATAGCCGCGTCGTTAATATTTCGATCCCAGAGCTGTTCAATCTCGATGATTTTGCCGCGGTCGATTTTCAAACGCACTGCTACCAGCGCGTTTTTCCCTTCGATCTTTAAGCGCGCCTGTTCCGCGACCTGCCCGGCTACCGGATCGGCGACATAGATCTTGAAGCTGGTCGGCTCCACATGGGACCGCCACAGCATTCCTTCGCCGACGTCCATGTGCCCAGTGTTTTCCGTCATGCGGACGTCAAGCGCCAGCGGCGGCACAGCCTTGGGATCATGTTTGAAAATGGCGTCCATATAGCCATCCATGATCCCGATCAGACAGCTACTGTCGCACTCCTTGATCGCGGCTGCGTTCCATTCCGGCGCCGGACTTTGTTGAGGAGCGGGTCGAGCAGCAGCGATCTTTGCGTCAAGAATTGCGATGGCGAGCAGCAGGACTATCGCGACTGAGAGAAATTTGAACTTCATAGGAGGATCTCCACCTAAGCTTGCTTCAGATCCAAACGGGTGGCACGATAGCGCGCCCTGAGGCGCGCGTCAACCTGTCGTCAACAATGCCGAATCCGCGCAAATCCGCGGATTCGTGGTGGGCCGGGACTCTTTCCTGAAATGTTTCGCGCAGCTGATGCGTACCAAGGGCAGGACAGCACTCAAGGTTAGGCCTCTTGCCGTCTTTTACGATCGAGCGGAGATCATTGATGAGCTTTCAAGCCACGGAGTTTGAATTTCGCGCGCGCTTCTGGTTCATCGCTGGACTTTTCTTTCTCGGCTTCTTTCTCTACAACATCGACCATGTGAACAGCTCCGTTGCGCTCAGTCGTCTCATACTGGGTGGCCATCCGGATGAACATTCCGCGCGGTTCGCCCACTACGTTATCGGTTTCTTCGCACTCGGAACGCTGGGCGTTGCGCTGGGCGCTCTGATCCGCTCGTGGGCCGAATCCTACCTGCACAGCTCCATCGTTCACGACGCAGCGCTGCATGGCGAACAGCTCGTCGCCGACGGCCCCTATCGTCGCGTTCGCAACCCGCTTTACCTCGGGAATCTCTTCCTCGCGGTTGGAATTGGGCTGCTCGCCAGCCGCTCCGGCTTCCTGGTCATTTCCATTGGCATGTGGGTCTTCGTGTACCGCCTGATCCTCCGCGAGGAGACCACGCTGCTTCAGTCGCAGGGCGACAGCTATCGCCGTTATTTCGCCGCCGTGCCGCGCATACTGCCGTCGCTAACTCCGCGTGTTTCCCCCAGCGGAGCGAAACCGAACTGGCTGGACGGCTTTACCGGCGAGCTTTTCATGTGGGCCGGCGCCGCGGCCATGGCGGTCTTCACCCTCACGCGAAATCTCCTGTATTTCTGGATCACCTTCGGCGCCGGCCTGGCGATCTACTTCCTACAGAGCTTCATTCGCAGCCGCGGCAAGTCCGCCGCCTGAGGCATTAGCCCTTCCCTCTCTCTGCTCTGCCTCCTTTACTTCCTTGCTTCTTCCCTCCGTGCGTCTGTGGCCGACCGTAGCAGTTTGTGCTACGCTTTCCGCGAGACGAGAGCCGTTTTCATTCGCCTGCGCTCGGGGGAATGCAGGCGCGGCATCTCGAGCATCTCTTCGGTCATCTAAGAGGGTGGGGATACCGCATACCAATGTCTACAACCTCGGTTCGTCCTTCGGAGCGCAAGCGCGAAATCAGGGAACAAGCCGTAATCCGGTTCTGCGGCGATTCCGGCGACGGGATGCAGATCACCGGAAGCCAGTTCACCAATACCGTAGCGATATACGGCAACGATCTCGCCACGCTTCCGGATTTTCCTGCTGAAATTCGCGCGCCTGCGGGAACTCTTCCCGGCGTCAGCGGTTTCCAGGTTCATTTCTCCTCGAGCGATGTCTATACGCCCGGCGACAGCGTGGACGCGCTCATCGCCATGAATCCCGCCGCGCTGAAGACGAACCTTTCCGATCTGAAGCCCAACGGAATTCTCATCGTCAATCTGAATGACTTCGGCGAAACCGACTTGCGCAAGGCGCAGATGACGTCGAATCCCCTCGAGGATCATTCGCTCGACGGCTATCGCTTGTTTTCAGTCGAGTTGACCAAGCTGACTCGCGCTGCGTTGAAGGAATTGGGCCTCGACAATAAAACGGTGGATCGCTGCAAGAATTTCTTCGCGCTCGGCATGTGCTACTGGCTCTACAACCGCTCGATGGAAGGCACGCTGCGCTGGATCGAAGACAAATTCAAGGGCAAACCCGCGCTTGTCGAAGCCAATCGGCTGGCGATGCAGGCGGGCTACAGCTATTGCGAGGCTACAGAAGCTTTTCAAATCAGTTACGAGATTCCGCCCGCCAAGCTGAAGCCCGGCGTTTATCGTAACATCAGTGGAAACACTGCCCTCGCCATGGGCTTCGTCGCGGCTTCGCAAAAGGCCGGGATTCCGCTGTTTCTGGGTTCGTATCCGATCACGCCTGCGTCGGACATTTTGCATGAGCTTTCCGGCTACAAAGATTTCGGCGTCATCACGTTTCAGGCTGAGGACGAGATCGCCGCAATCACGTCGGCAATCGGCGCGGCCTATGCCGGCGCTCTAGGAATCACGACGACATCCGGCCCGGGCATGGCGCTGAAAACGGAAGCGCTCGGCTTGGCCGTCGCGGTCGAGCTGCCGCTGGTTGTCTGCGATATCCAGCGCGGCGGGCCTTCCACCGGTCTGCCGACGAAAACCGAACAAGCGGATCTTCTGCAGGCGCTCTACGGCAGAAATTCCGAAGCGCCGATTCCGATTCTCGCGCCGTCGTCCCCGGGCGATTGCTTTTGGGTTGCGCTGGAAGCCAGCCGCATCGCCATCAAATATATGGTGCCCGTCATTATTCTCTCCGACGGCTATCTCGCGAACGGCGCCGAACCGTGGCCGATTCCTGCCGTCGCGGACTTGCCTGAGATACCGGTGCACTTTGAAACAAATCCCGTGGGCTTCCATCCTTACCAGCGCAATCCGGATACGCTCGCGCGGCCGTGGGCGATTCCCGGAACTCCGGGGCTCGAACACCGCGTCGGCGGCCTCGAAAAACAGGACGTCACCGGCAACGTCAACTACGAGCCGCTCAACCATGAACGCATGGTCAGGCTTCGCGCCGCGAAAGTAGCCGCGATCGTTCAGGATGTGCCGGATGTTGTCCCTGCGGGCGATGACTCTGGTGATTTGCTGATCGTGGCCTGGGGCTCGACGCACGGCCCTATCACGGCAGCTCTGAAAACGCAGCGAGCTAAAGGCCATCGCATCGGACACGTCCATCTGCGCCACCTGAATCCCCTGCCGAAAAATCTTGGCGAGGTTCTCGGACGTTATGACCGGGTTCTCGTGCCGGAAATGAATATGGGCCAGCTCGTGATGGTTCTGCGCGCGAAGTATCTGGTGGACGCGCAAGGCTACAACAAAATTCAAGGCAAACCATTCAAGCAATCGGAAATCGAGCAGAAGATCGAAGAGATGCTCGAGTAGTTCTGTTTGTCATTCCGAGCGAAGCGAGGAATCTGCTCTTTCTTCGGGATGCGCTGCAAGGAGAATTTAAATGACCACGGCCACATTGCCGGTCTACACGAAAAAAGATTTTCAAACCGACCAGGAAATCCGCTGGTGCCCGGGTTGCGGAGACTACGCGATTCTCTCGGCTGTGCAGTCCGTGTTCCCCGAGCTTGGCATTCCCCGCGAGAAATTCGTGATCATTTCCGGAATCGGCTGCTCGAGCCGCTTCCCCTACTACATGAACACGTTTGGCTTTCACACGATCCACGGCCGCGCGCCAGCCGTTGCGACTGGGCTGAAGGTCGCGCGTCCCGATCTCGAGGTTTGGGTCGTCACGGGCGACGGCGATTCCCTTTCCATCGGCGGCAACCACACGATTCACATGCTGCGCCGCAACGTCGGCCTGAAAGTCCTGATGTTCAACAATCGCATCTACGGTCTCACCAAGGGGCAGTTTTCGCCGACCTCTGAAATCGGCAAGAAGACGAAGTCCACTCCCTACGGCACCGCCGACCGGCCGTTCAATCCGATCTCGCTGGCGATTGGCGCAGAGGCGACGTTCGTCGCGCGTTCCGTGGACGTGTTCCAGCAGCATCTGAAGGAAACGCTGAAGAAAGCCGCGGCGCACAAAGGTTCGGCCTACATCGAGATTCTGCAAAACTGCAACATCTTCAACGATCACGCCTGGGAGACGATCACGGAAAAGGATGCGCGCAGCGAGCAAGTCGTCCAGCTCGAGCACGGCAAGCCGCTTATCTTCGGCAAGAACCGCGACAAGGGCATTCGCCTGAATGGCCTCGAACTCGAAGTCGTCGCGCTGGGCAACGGCATCACGGAAAAGGATCTGCTCGTGCACGACGAACATCATCCGCGTCCCGCGTATGCTTTCCTGCTCGCGCACATGGAGCTGCGGCCCGGATTCCCCACTCCTATCGGCGTTCTGCGCTCGTGGGGCGACATCCCGCGCTACGAGGATGTGATTGCCTCGCAGATTCGGGATGTGCAATCCAAGCGCGGACCGGGTGACCTCGCGAAGCTCCTTCACGCTGGCGATACGTGGGAAGTTAGAGCGTAGATCGCTCGGCAACTAACTTTAACGCATAGAGGGAAACTTGCTTGTGTAGTCGTGTGTCGGTCGAAAGCCTTAGCGTGCCGTCGAAGTGACGCTCGGCGGCTGATTTTCGGCGAGTGCGGGGTGCTCACCCGGCGGTGGTGGCATTTCGGCGAGCGCGTGATCGCGAGCGGCGGCGAAATCGTTCCAGTCGCGCTTGGCCACCGGATCGGATGGCGGCAAAGGCAGCCGTTCGAAGTTCAGGAATTCGCCGCGGAGCTGAATTCGAAAATCGAGATGCGGACCGGTCGCCAAGCCGGTCATGCCGACGAGTCCGATGCGCTGGCCCTGCTCGACACGCTCTCCATTGCGCACCAGAATTTTCGACAGGTGCATGTAGTAGGTCGTATAGCCGTTCGTGTGCTGAATCTTCACGAGATTTCCGTCGCCGCCCTTCATCCCCGCGAAAATCACTTTACCGTCGCCAATCGTCTGCACGGGCGTGCCGGTGGGCGCGCCGTAATCAATTCCCAGGTGCGCGCGGTATTCCTTCAGGATCGGATGAAACCGATGCAGGCTGAAGTGCGACGTGATCGGCGCGGCGAATTTCAGCGGCGAATGCAGAAACGCCTTCTTCATGGATTTCCCGTCGGGCGTGTAGTAGGCGGGAACTCCCGAGGGGCCGCGAAACAGGATCGCGCGATACGCGTGGCCGGCATTGTTATATTCGGCGGCTAGAATCCGGCCGTAGGCGGCCGTGTCTCCATTCGTGAAAGTCTTTTTCTCGACGACCACGCGGAACGTGTCGCCCGGGCGCGGGTCGGTGTAAAAATCCAAATCCCAGCCGAAGATTTCGGCCAGCCGCATGGCGAGTTCCGGCTTTTCACCTGCATCCGTGACCGCCTGAAAGAGCGATCCTTCGACTTTGCCGCTCACGCCGACTTCATCGGTATGAGACGGGATGGTTTCAATCGTGGAGTGAAACTCGTCGCCGCTCGGCGCGATCGAAAGGACGCGGTCGGTATCAATGTTGTAGCGAACTTCGCGCAACTCGCCCAGCACGGAGCGTCCCAGAAACAGCTCGTTTCCTGCACGCAGATGGCGAAGATCAAAAACAGGTTGCGCGGAGGCCGCCAGGCGCGCGGCGGTGGATGAATCGATTCCGAGTCCATTCAGAAACATCGCAAACGGCGCGGCCCGAAGGAACGATACTTTTCGTGAACAGCACAACCTCGCGCTGGATTCGCTGCGCTTCGGCATGCGCGGAGGAAACCTCGGCCACAAACTGCTGGTCCGCCTTATATCGAGGATAAAAGGACGCGCCGACGCACGCCGCAGCGACCGCCGCAAAACTCGGCCAGAAAATCAGTTTTCTAAGATTCGCCATGAACTCGCGCCCTGAACTTCCAACGGCCTCGCCGCGCCCCCGCCAGAGAGTTTGCAGAGTAACTCAATCGCGGCGCGACAGAAAAGCGAAAATGTGGTTGCTGATTCGCGATTAGTGACTAGGGGTTATCGGAGGCTTGGTACCGCTTAATGCCTCGCTGTAGCGGCTTAGAGGCACGAGACCAGCAGCAACGATATTCCCAGGATGATGAACGTCACGAAGCGGTCCGATTTGTTCTGGAGCCACACGTCGAGCACCAGAATTTTGCCAACGCAGAGCAGCAGCAGCCCAAGGCCCGTCAGGCGGAAACTCCGTTCGCGCACGACGAGCGCAAACAAGAACACGACGACTGCCTCGATCCCCCAGGCCATCGTCACGCGGCCCTGAGACACGTCTCTGGCAATCAGCACGGTGATTAGCGTCAACGGAATGAAAAAGAAGAACTGCTCGGGCCGCTGGAAAATGCGCGTCCACGATTCAGCGTCTCGACCCGCCGCATTCGCCGCCGCGTATCTGCTTCGCAGCGGAAACGCGAACGCCTGCGCTGCAAACAAGAGCGCCGCCGCCGCGATCACATGCTCCGAGCGCTCGAGAACCATGCGTTACTAGCGGCACTCGGCTCCGCAAGATCGAAAAATACGGAGCGGAGGAGGACAGCTCCAGCCAGCAGCAGGCTGTGATGTAGGAACACTTCCTGCCTAGCGCTCCACGCTACGGCGATCAACAGCAACGCGAGCCCCGCCCATCCCGCAGCGACCCATCCGGCGTCAAGACAGTAATAGAGAACGGTCGCGCACGTGGCCGTGCCCATGTAACACAGGATCGGCCCAGCCAGCATCTGGCGGTCCTGCGTCAGGAAATCACGCTTCCTGCTTTCCAAACGCCAGTACGCGTAGTAGAAAATGATCGCCAACGGCAGAGTCGTAACCAACAAGTCGTGACGTGAAGCACTGATATTTTCCAGGAAGATCCGCACGAACGCCGAAGCAAAGATGGCATAGCCCTGCACCCTCCAATTGCTGAACTTCCTCAGATACCCTACCTCAAAGAGCGCCAGCCCGAACACGGCCCACCCCGGCGCCACATTCAGCGAATGGAGTTCGTACAACAGCAGCAGCCAGACCAGCGCCGATCCGGCCCCCGTGTACGTCGCTGCCACGATTGGCGCGGCGCCAAATTCCGCCTTGGCGGCCCAGCGCGACGACAAGTAGAGCAGCGCCGCCGTTAGCACGATGGTCACCAGGCGCAACGTCACGCGCGGATACATCCGGAAGGGATCGGTCGCGTACAGGTTCACCATCAGCACCTGCGCCACTGCGCCCAGAGACAGCAGGTACGCCTGGAAATACAGCTCCATGCGCTTCAGCCGACTGCCCGCGATGAGCAACAACAGTGCAAAGAGCGCCCACGTCACGGCAATCCATGACGACGACAATTCCTGGTAAGCAGCACGGCTACGAGTGCGGAGCCGGCCCACGAATGAATCGCGGAGAAGACACGCGCCGCATCGGTATCGCGCGGCCCGCTGAAGTACGCGCAGAGGTACAGAAGAGCCGCCATAAGCGTAAACGTCATGAATCGCCACGTAAAATGGCGAAATTCCTGCGTGGCGTCAATGTTCACCACGAGCGTACGCGCGAAGGCCATCAGCGCGAGCGCGTGCGCCTGATAACTCAGGTCGCGCCGCTTCAGATAAATTCCCAGAACCGCCAGCACCAGGGCGCATGCGCCCCATGTGACGCCCATCCAAGCCCAGTGGCATTCGTCGTAAGTCAGCACCAGCCCCAAAATGGCCGCCGCGGTTGTGTACATCTCTGAAATTTCACGCGTGTAGCTGGCGTTCTTTGGTCCCGCCCATTTTGCGCACAAATAGAAGAGGGCGATCACCATCGCGAGCGTCACCAGACGCAACGTCATTCCCATGCTCATCCAATGCGCCACCGCGATTCGATTCACACCAAGCGCGTAAACGAAGGCTGCCAGTGCGAAAGCGTGCGCTTGATGCGACAAATCATCCAAATCAAGTTGCCGGCCCAGCAGCGTCACACCGAGTGCCGCTGCCGACCACGCGACTGCGGTCCATGCGTTCGGGAATGCCAGCCACAAGCTCGCGAACATCATCAAACCCACGAGATACGACAGCCCGGAGAAGCAAGTCTGCTCGAATTCGGTTTCGATGGGACCCTTCCACCGGCGCGGAATCCAGTGAGCATTCACGTAAAACAGCAGCGCCGCGAATCCAAACGTCACCGCGAGCCGGTATTCTGGCGTCTGGAAGAGATTCCCGGCGGAGAGTCGCGCTTCGAGGATCGGTTCCGCATTTTTGGCGATCATGTCGCCCGCAGTTAGCAGGGCGGCGATCATGCCGAAACGGCGAAATAGCACTTCCCGTGTGAATACGCCGGCCAGAAACAGTGCTTCCGCTTCCGCCAGCCATATGATCGCCATGTTCGTCCCGGAGTATTTGAACGGGACCGCAGCCACGAGCAGGACTGTTCCGATCGTCGAAAGGATCACCACCGCCGTTCGCCGGCGACGCGTCACCGGCAATTAGCCCAGCGTCAGCTCGATTGCGCCCAGCGCCAGCAGTGCATAGAAAGCCAGTTCCGGCCTCACCGATTGATACTTGAAGAGCACGAGCAGCGAGCACGTGTTAAGCAGCGCCGCCAGCGTCGAGACCTGCTCCTGCGCCCCTCGCTGAATGCGCCGCGCGAGGTACGACCAGCGATAAATAGCCCAATAAAGACATAGCAACACCGCGCTCGGAATGAACTCCGGGAACATGTGCTTGTGGCCACCCATCGGCTCAATCACCGTGCGCAACCAGATGTAGTGGTTTACGTACGACGCGATCAAGCCGAACACTTCCAGCTCGAACCAGCCTCGTTCGTGTACGATCGCGACGAGCCCTATCGCCAGAATCGCACCCGCACCCAGGCAGTACACGGTGTTCTGGCTGATCGCCACCGTCGTGAATCCCAGCAGAAAGGCCAGCCCGGTCACGACCTGTGAGTTGTAACGCAGCGTGTGCGCCACCATCATCCATGCGACGGCAAACAGCAACACCAAGTCCACCCACTCGGTATCGATCACCTGCGTGTAGGTCACGAAGTGCATTGCGTACGTGGTGAAGAAGACGAGCGCCCAACCGCCACCAATTAAAGCGCGCGCAAAAATTCGGTAGAGATCCTTGCGCTCCAGATACACACCAAGCCCGAGAATCGCGAAGCTGACGAAATATCCAAGACCCACTTTTTCCGGGTTGCTGAGCGTCGGAAACTTGTACGCGAGAAAAAGCGCAATTCCGATCACGAGAGCCACGATTCCAATTTTGTTCAGCCAGTTCGTGCCGAGCTTTTCTTCGAGTTCGGAACTCTTGCGCTGCACCGGCGCGTGTGTCGCGGGAATGGAAGCAGCCGCCGGCGCAGCTGCGACGGGACGGCTCGGTGGTACCGGGCGCGGAATTACCGGCTCGATGTGCGGCGGTGCAGGGGCGGGAGCTTTCGGTGCCACAGGCGGTATTGGAGCAGATGGCGCCACTACTGACGGAGGCACGGCAGGCGCAGCAGGTTTGGCAACGCCAGGGGGTGGAACTGGCGGCGTTGGTCGCGGAAACTGTGCGGCAACCGTCGGCTCAGGACCGCGAAGCGTTGCCTCGATTCTTGGCTGCGGAGCAGGCGACGTTTCGACGACTGTTGCTGACTGCGCTCCTGCTGCAGGCGCTGAGGGATGCTGCTCCAGCTCCGCCACGCGCGCCGCCAGCTTTTTCAGTTCGTTGAGTTCTCTTTCAAAGCTGTTCAGGCCGCTGACAATGTTGTGGAAGCGCTCGTCGTTTTTCTGCTGATAGCTGCGCCGCATCAGCCACTCGGCCAGAAGCCAAACTGCCAGCAGGAAAATCCAGAATCCCATGGCACCTCAGAGGTGGAAAATTTGGGCCGATCAGCCTATTCGGGAATTTTACCAGTTTGCATTTTGCGTGGCTTCTTTCGCGGGTTCAGTCGCGCTTCGATAAACCCCGGACGGCGCGGGCGCGAAATCTAGTGGGAAACTTTCACGACGGTGATCGAGCGGAGCATGCGGACCCAG
This sequence comes from uncultured Acidobacteriota bacterium, assembly GCA_963818605.1. Classification (GTDB taxonomy): domain Bacteria; phylum Acidobacteriota; class Terriglobia; order Acidiferrales; family UBA7541; genus Palsa-295. Next base: position 253,388 of record CAWFSW010000005.1, on the reverse strand, counting down.
CGAGCGGGGCGCTTCTCGTGTGGCGCAACCAGCCGCAGCGGTCCCAGTTTGTCGGCAATCGGCCCGCCATCCATCGTATCGGCGACGATCACGTCCGAATCCTGAATACCGGTGTCAAGTTCGGCGAGCGAAAAAATGACGCTGTAGCCGTCTTCCCCCTCCGCGCGGACGTAGGTAGCCAGGGCAGCGCCTCGCAGCGCCGATCCCTGCGGCACGCCAGCGCGCTTCAATATTTCGGCCAGAGGCACGCCCTGGTAGGTTTCTTCCTTGCCGCTGTGTTCGTTCATCACTTTGAGAGTTTTGCGCGGAAATCCGCTCAAATCGGCCAGAGAGAGGGACAGCGGCGTTTGGACGTCGCCGCTAACTGAGAGCTGAGCGCTATCAGGCTTCGTATCGGTGGCTGCCGCCTGGGGCAGGGGACGGATTGGCAGCCTGCCGCAAGGATGCCGGGGCACGCGCAGCACAAGACTGCAATCGCGAGCAGAACTGGAGTTCCGCATCGAATCGCGCGAGCGGTCCAAAACATACTCGAGGGCAGTTTCATGCACCGATAGTATCTTCGGTCAAAGCGTGTGTCGAGACGGAAAGGGGCAAAACCCGGAGCCGCATCCAGCGCCCTAGCCTGTACCAGCCTAAGTTCACCTCTCGCCAGCAGCGGGAATCGTCACTCTTTGTACGCTCGACCCCAAACGAAATCTTCGTCGAACGGCCGCGGTGCTATGCTTTTTATTCGGTATTCGGCCAAGAACGGAGAGTGCTTGGGAAGCGCGGTAACGCGGAAAAGCTTGGTTGTTCCATGGGCCGCGAAGTCCGGGTTGATCCCCAGTTGACCGAACCCGCTGGAGCAGCAAACGACCTCTCGAATCCATCCGTCGGAGAGCGCAGTGACGAAGCCCTCGGCTGCGGCTAGTCCCGGCCTGGACAAGCGCCGAAGCACGCGCGTGGTTCAAGCCATGCCCATCAAGGTCCACGGCGTGGACGCGCTCAGCGAGCCATTCACCGAGCGCACCACCACCGTCATGGTCAGCTGCCACGGCTGCAAATATCAATCCAGACATTACGTGCCAAAAGGCTCCATCGTCACAGTGGAAATTCCGCGCCGCAATCCGAACGCTCCTGTGCGGATCATTACGGGCAACGTCATATGGGTGCAGCGGCCGAGCCATGCGCGCGATTTGCTCCACATCGGCCTGGAATTCGAAATCCCCGGTAATGTCTGGGACACGCCGGGCGCGCCGGAGGATTGGTTTCCCCTGCCGGGCGAGCAACCATTCGAGGAAGAAACGATCGAGCCGCAGGCGATTTCGGTGGCCGCTCCGGCCGCGCCCGTGACCCTTACGGCGTCATGGGACGCCAGTGAAATCTTGGTAATGGCGGGTCGCGCCGAAGGGCACGAACAGGAACTTGCGACAGCGATGCAGCAGGCGAAGTCGGCAGCGCAAGAGGAGAAAGCAGCGGCAGCGGAGGCCGCGATCGAAACCCTGAGCCTGATTCGCCCGAAGCCGGACGCGGGCCTCTATGAAACCATCGAACAGGCGGTGAGAATCTCCATGGAGCGGCTATCCGCATCGATTGCGGAAGACGCCCGCAAAGCCTACGAAGCCACGGCCGAGCAACTGGATGCAAAAATCCAGCAAGCCGTAGCCGACGCGATCAAAAACCTTCCCATCAAGCGTCCTCGCCGCGGCAAGGGCAAGCTGTAACGATTTTCCCGCCGTTTGAATCCAGAAAACTTTCGCCGAATGGAATGCGCCCTACGCCGACGATTGCGTGCGCCACGAAAATGGAATGCAGACCACCTCGAACACGACGCCTCGGCCTACCCCGCTCGACGCCGCCACTGCTGGTCCCGCAGCCAATCCGAGCTTCGCGAAGATTGGGGCGCTCGGTTGTCACGATGCGATGAACACGCACGTGCTCAGTTACATCACGAAGATTCGCCCGCGCCGCCTGATCATCATTGACGAAGAGCGCGGCCTGGTCTTCGGGTTCCCCATGTTCGTGCACCGCGGGAACGTGAGGCAGATCAAGATCGTCGGCGTGCCCGGCGTGGATACGATCCCGATGAATTTCGGTCCGATCGATTTGGAAGCAGCCGAGATCTTCGCAATCCGCAACGGCAAGATCCACGAAATCGAAGCGCTGGGCTTCTTGCTGCCCTATAACTCGAAAACCGGCTGGGAATAAACCGCTACTTGTTCGGATTGCCGCAAGTGTAGTTACCGGCGTCGGTGGTGTTGCCGCTTCCTTTGTAAATCGCGGCTTGCGGATACGGGCAGAGCGGGCGCGTATTGTCGATAACGTTGCCGGTAGAGTGCGCGGCGATCAGTTTGTCGGGCGCAGCATTGTTCTCGCGCCATCGCTCGAGGGCCGTTAACGCGTCAAAACTGTTCGGTCCCGCTCCACCCTGGCAATGCGTCATTCCTGGAACCATGAAGAGCCTCAGGAATTCCTGCGTCTTTTGCGGGCCGCCCATCGCGGTAACCACGCTGCTGTAATAATTGATGCTGTTCTCCGGCTGGATGGCCTGGTCCGCCCATCCGTGATACATGATTAGCTTCCCGCCATGCTGCTGAAAGGCTTTCAGGTCGGGATCGATCGCGTTCATGATCGAGCCGAGCTTCTGGTCGGCCGTACGAGTGTCGCGGTCCACGTCGAAGGTGGCGAAGTCCCAGCTCGGGTTGTCAAAGACCATAAATCTGAAGAACCCCACACCGATCGTATTCGCCACGGGACCGGCATTCGCCGGCGCCCACAGAAGCTCACTACCCGGCTCGAAGCCGGGAAAGATTTGCTTGCCGTCGCTGTACTTCGCACCCGCGTAGATCTGCTGGACCGTTTTGACTTGTGCAGCGGTCAGGCATGTGGCCCCATCCGCGCCGGGGCATTGAATTGTTTTCGGATCGAAATTGCACCGGCGCGGATCGCTAATGACACCGTCCGTGACTCCGTCTTTCGCATCGCATGCGTCCAGCACGGCTTTGTGGAGGTATGGCATTTTGGAGGATGGGACGAATTCAGCGCCATTTTCACCGTCCTTAAGCCTGACCCAACTGGTGTAGACGCCTCCCGCCTGAAGATGTGTGATGTAGTTCGCCGGCGCGCCGGCAACGATTCCGTCGAAATCGGTGGGATAGCGCTGCGCCTCAGTGAGTCCTTGCTTGCCGCCCGTCGAGCAGCCATTCCAATAGGCGAGTTTGGCGGGCTTGCCGTAGTAAGCCGCGACGATCAGCTTGGAATCCACGGTCATCTCGTGGACCGCGCGGTACGCCCAATCAATCAGCTTTTCCGGGTGTCCCAGCGCCCAGCTTTCGTCATTACCGCTGGCGTGGCCGGTGTTGGTGCTGGCCGTGGCGTAACCGCGGTTGAGCGCCGCTGAGAGAGCACCGTAGCCGATCTGGCCGATGAATCCCCCGTTACCGACTGCCTCGAATTTTCCGTTCCAACGTGCCGTGCCCGGAAGCCACAACTCGAAATTAATGTGCGAATCGCTGGTGGGCGACGAAAACGCCACAACGCGGCAAAACGGAACAGCAATAGTGAGGTTGCTAGCCGGTCCGATGGGGCTGGGAGGGAGCGGTATCGCCAGGTCGGGCGGCGGATCAATAGCGGTAGCCGACGTGACCGTGGCGTCGGGAATCTTGAGAGACTTCAGGCTGTCGCAGGATTGCTGCGCCGAGGCGCGCGCGGGAACGAATACGAAAACCGCCAGACAAGCCGAAAACAGAAATGGAATCAAACGTTGCCTCATGCGAACGCCTCCCCGGGGATTCTCATACCCAAAGCACTGCGAGGAACGTATACACCGCGCGCACAGTGGCGTGCAAGAGCCTGATTTTGGGTGAAGAAGCCTAGCGGGAGGCAGAGGACGAAGCAACGAACTCGGACCTATGGGACGAATTGGTGTCGGCGAAATAATTTCGCGCGTAGAGGCCCCGGTAGATGCGGCCGGCAATTTGCGAAGCGTGAGGACCGCTGATGATGCGGCTGCCCCCGTGAAGCAGAACGACGATCACGATTTTCGGATGAGCCTGATCCGCATAGGAAGCAAACCACCCTAGACGTCCGCCCACGCCTTCATCGTTGCACGTGCCCGTCTTTCCAAGATCCTGTTCGCCATCCGGGTCGTAGCTGCGCTTGGCCGTACCGTACATCACCGCAGCGAGCATACCCTCGCGCAGATCCGGAAGCAGCGGCGCGATATCCAGTTGCTGCCTCACGCGCGGCTCAAAATTCCGGCGTTCTTCGTCGGTGCGCGGATACTGAAGGTAGAACTGCTCACCGCCTTCGGCGAGCGTTCCCACAAGCGACGCGAGCTGGAACGGCGTGATGCGGATGCCTTCACCAAAGCTCGACATGCGCGCGGCCCCGCCAAACAGCGGCGGCGAAGATGGTAGATGGCCGGGCTGCTCCTCGGGAATGTTGTAGCCCACGCGCTGACCAAGTCCAAGCAGCTCGTGATACTTGATCAAGCGATCGAAACCGAGTTGCGAGCCCACCGCTTCAAAGAATTTGTTGTTCGAGTGCGCCATAGCCTCGGTAAGGTCCATGTAGCGCCGATTGCCGACTCGAACCATTGTGTCGCGGGTGATCACGCCTTCCTGAAGTCCCGCGAGCGCGACGAACGGCTTGATCGTCGAGCAAGGCTCGAAACCGGCGGAGAACGCCATTTTCTGGTTGACGATGGCTAGGATACGACCGTTCGAGGGATCAACCGCGACCACCGAGCCTTTTTCGTGGCCCAAAGCGTCCACAGCGACCTGGCGGACGACGGGGTCGTCGTTTGAGGTCACATCGTCCTTGGCCGGATTGGCGTATTCAACCACGCGCGCGTGACGGTGGCGCACCGGAGGCGCGCCGAACGCGACGCTCCATCCTCCGAGAAGGACGAGGCACAAAATAGAGACTGCGTAATCGAGAGCTGGGTTTCGTCTCATATTTATTCTTGGATGCAGATTCCGTCTGTCGCGTGAGCCAACTTCAGTCTAAGGAACCGCGGCGCGGCTGCGCAACTAAAATGCGCAGTCCATTTTCCACCTCAACATGGGAATGGCGCAACTGTACGCAAGGACAGGACACTTCCGTCGTGGCAAAGACCGGGGACTATTAAGTACTTCTAATGCTGGCCTGCTAGCTCGCGGCGGCTGCGCGCGGAAAACCAGGGTGAGCAATTACCTCTTCCGCCTGCGCGCGATGGCGCTCACCATGCGCGCCAATCAAGAGCAGCCACTGATAGCAATCGAGCGCGCCGAACATCGGGTGGGGGAACCCATGTTGCCGAAGCTGCACGTTTGTGGTGACTACGAATTCGGCTGTGCGTTTGCGAGCCGACTCGAATTCGTGTAACAGCCGGTCGTGCGCCCATCGTCCAGTGGGCATCAGGAATTCCGGCCCTTGAATGCGCGTGGAGCGATCGACGACCATTTTCACCATTCCGTCGTCGCCCATGCCAGACGTGGAACCATCGGCCGCCTGTTGCAGCGTCTTGTTGATGTTGCCGAGGATGAAGCCCTCGGTAACAGTGATGTGTTCCAGGCATTCCGCGACGGACCAGCGATCCGGCGCGGGCTTGTATCGGAGCTGGGTAGGCGAGAGGTTTCTCGCCGTGCGAAGCAAATTTTCTCGCGTCTCGACGAGATAGGACGAAGCACGTTCACGTTCGGCTGACGTCATGTGTGTCTCCCATTCTAGCGGGCGGATCGCGCCTGCCCGGCGGCTGCAGCCTTGGCGGCTGGCTTTTCGGCTTCCGCAGCGGCTGGTTTCTTGGCGTCGTCGGAAGAGTGGGCCGTCGGCAGGCCGAGCGCCTTGCGAAGCTCGTGCTCGATTTTGTCACGGATGTCTGTATGCTCGCGGAGGAAGAGACGCGCATTTTCGCGGCCCTGGCCCAGGCGCTCGCTCTTGTACGAAATCCACGTCCCGGATTTTTCGAGTATGCCCTTCGCCACACCTAGATCCAGCAGATCACCTTCGCGCGAAACGCCTTCACCATAGATGATGTCGAACTCAGCCTCGCGGAACGGCGCGGCCACTTTGTTCTTTACGATTTTCGCGCGCGTGCGCGACCCGACGACGCGATCGCCGTCCTTTATGGACTGGATGCGCCGAATGTCCACGCGAATCGAAGAATAAAACTTCAGCGCGCGGCCGCCGGTGGTTGTCTCCGGATTGCCGAACATCACGCCGATTTTTTCGCGGATCTGGTTGATGAAAACGAGGCACGTGCGTGACTTCGAAACGATCGCGGTGAGCTTTCGCAACGCCTGCGACATCAAGCGCGCCTGCAAACCCATTTGCGCATCGCCCATGTCGCCTTCGAGTTCGGCTCGCGGCACAAGAGCGGCCACCGAGTCCACGACGACGATGTCCACGCGTTCGAGCGAATCAGCGCCTGCGCGATTTCCAGCGCCTGCTCTCCGTTGTCCGGCTGCGAGACGAGAAGGTTGTCAACATCCACGCCCAGCTTTCGCGCGTACGCAGGGTCGAGCGCATGCTCTGCATCGATGAACGCGGCGATGCCGCCGAGCTTTTGCGCTTCGGCGATCACATGGAGCGTCAGCGTCGTCTTGCCGCCCGATTCCGGGCCGTACACTTCAATCACGCGGCCGCGCGGAAACCCACCGATGCCAAGGGCGGCGTCTATTCGAGATCGATCCGGTCGATATCACGCTGACCGGAACCAGAACGTCCCGATTTCCCAGGCGCATGATCGATCCCTTGCCGTGATCCTTTTCAATTTGCGAGATTGCCAATTCCAGATTTTTAGTTTTTTCGTCGTTCATTTTTGCACCTCGAGAGGGCTTTCGTTTAGGTCCCGCCTTGGCGGGCGGCCCGATTCTACCAGACTGCCCCAGCGCCGGCCCTATTGCTTTCTGGACGGCATAATATCACAAGGCGAACAAAAGGCGAAAGCCATTTTTTACGCGGAGTTTCTATGGCTCGGCTGCTCCGATGCATACACCGGGAGTCGCTAATGCGAAGGGGTGTCGTTCTAGGTGGTTTCAAATATTGACAACATAAAACGGAAGTAGTACTAGATAGCAAGTTCTGCGGGCGGGTGGCCCGTAAACCGTGATCAAGGAGAGCCTATTCATGCCGAATTCAATGGGGGTGTTGAAGTCTTCCTGGAGATGCGCACTAACCGTAGTCTTGTTTATCACCGTCGTGGGCGTACCCCGGGTCGCGGCCCAGGTGGAAACAGCCACGATTTCGGGCACCGCAACAGATAGTTCAGGCGCGGCACTCGTCGGCGCCGCCGTCCAAGCCAAGAATGTCGGCACGAACGTCTCGCAATCCACCGTCTCCGATGCCGCCGGACGCTACCGAATCGCGGATCTACCCATCGGCACCTATGAAGTTCGCACCTCGCTCTCCGGTTTCCAGACGGTCGTACACAAGGGCATCACCCTCACGGTCGGCGCCGAACTGGTCGTGGATTTCTCGCTGCCCGTCGGGCAGGTCTCGCAGACGGTAAACGTGGAAAGTGAAGTTTCGCGAGTGGAGACGCAAAGTGCCACCGTCTCGTCCTTGGTGACGCCCGAACAGATGAGCCAGCTGCCTCTGAACGGCCGAAACTTCGAGCAACTGCTTTCGCTCGCGCCCGGAGTTCAAACCATCACACAGAGCTACATCACAGGAGGAGGCGGCGGAGGAATTTCGTCGGGCTTCTACGGCCCGGGAGCCACGTATTCTGTTGCCGGGTCGAGGCCGGTCGGCCAAGTGTTTCTGCTTGATGACCAGGACTTGCAAGGCTACTGGAACAAAGGCACCGGCTCGAATATCACCGGCAATTCGCTTGGTGTGGATGCAATCGCGGAATTCGCGGTGCTGACCAACACATATAGCGCGCAATTCGGCGGAACCGGCGCGGCAATCAATGCCGCGAGCACTTCGGGCACAAACGACCTCCATGGCTCCGCGTATGAATATTTGCGAAATAGCGCGCTCGACGCGCGCAATTTCTTCGATGGACCGACGATTCCGCCGTTCCGCAGAAACCAGTTCGGCGGAACTTTCGGTGGCCCGATTAAGAAGGACAAGCTTTTCTTCTTCGTGAATTACGAGGGCCTGCGATCGGCGCTAGGCATCACTGGAAATCAATTTGTTCCGGACCTTGATTCGATCGGCCTCGGGACATACAGCCCCTTGGAAGTGCCTTACCAGCTTGGCTACGTTCCCTGCAACGATGTGGCACTGCAAAAACCGGTATCCGCCGGAGGCACCTGCACTCCGACTATTCGGCTGCCACAAGCCATCAATCCAGCCGTGGTTCCTTACCTGAAGGCATATCCGCCCCCTGTGGCAGGGGCTCCCGCGCAGACCGTGGCTGCTGGATTGTTCGCGCCGTTGGCGAACGGCCAAAGGTTTCCGACTGGGAATTCACTATTCACGACCATCGCGAACGAGCCGTCGAGCGAGAACTATATTCTCGGACGCATAGACTATACGCTCGGATCGAAAGACGCCTTGTTCGGGCGATACATTAGCGACACCGCGTATCTCGGCCTGCCAGTGCCCTTCTCAAATCTGCCGGATTGGCCGGTCATTGACCACGGCGGCGACCAATACTTCACTCTCGAGGAAAGGCACATTATTTCACCGACGGAAATCAACTCGATCCGCTTCAGCTTTTCACGAACGAATGAGCGCGCGGACCAGGATTTCCTATCGGATCCGGCCACCGATCCGCTGCAGTTCTATCTTGCGAACGGTTTTACCGCGCCGGGTTACACTCCTGCTCAGCGAGAGGACGGTAACATCATCGTGGCGGGCGGCACCTCCCCGATCGGTCCAGGCGCCACCGCGCGCTTTCATCTGATCGAGAACAAGTTCACGGGAGGAGACGATCTTTCCTGGACCCATGGCGCGCACACCTTCAGTGCGGGAGTATCCATTACGAGGGTCCAAGACAATATCGCCGTCGGCCGGGAAGGCGGAATCTTCGTCTTCGGCAGCCTTCCGGGATTCCTGGCTGCAACTCCAGTTCAATTCCAGGGTGAGACCAATCCTGCTCCAACATTCGATAGGACGCGGTACTCGCGTGCGATCGAATTTTTCCCCTACATTCAGGATAACTGGAAGATCCGATCGAACCTCACGATCAATCTCGGCTTGCGGTACGACTTCGAAACCAACCCGATCTGCACGGGCGCGGACTTTGCGTGCACTAACCTCCTCAACCCGTTGTCTTCAGCCGCGTTTACGCCAATCAATCATGTTTTGGCAGTGAATCCGAACGGCCACAATTTCGATCCCCGAATCGGTATCGCATGGGATCCGTTTAGCGACCACAAGACTTCGGTTCGCGCCGGATTCGGCATCTTCCACGAAGAGTTGGCGGCTCGCACGTTCCTGAATGCGTATTCGGAGGATCCTCCGTCCAATACAGTCGTCCTCAGCGGACCCGGCGCTCCTGCGCTTTTCCCGAATCCGGCAAAATGCGCTCCGGCCTGCACCCCGACCTACGGCGCGGTCTATGGACTCAATTACGGAGCGAATGTTTCTCCCTACGTAATGCAGTACAACCTGACCGTTCAGCGGGACATCTGGCGGGGCACCGTTGCCTCTCTCGGTTATGTCGGCGCGGAAGGCGTACACCTGTATAGCCAGCAGAACTACAACACTCCCGCCGTGGTGGGTGGTCCTAACACCTGTACGAGCTCAGCGTGCTCATTCACAGGAGCCTTGCCGAACCCCAACTTCAGCGGCTTGGACTTCACAGCGCCTACCAGTCATTCGACCTACAACGGATTGGTGGCGAGCCTCACGCGCCAGGTCAACAAGAACCTGCAAGGACAAGTCTCCTATACCTATTCGAGATCCATAGACAATGGATCGGCCAGCTCGGGTCTCGAACAAGGCGCATTTGAGGTTACAGATATTTACAATCCGCGATACGACCGGGGACCAAGCACCTTTAATGTCGGCCAGGCGTTGCGGGTCAACGGCGTATATTCGCTGCCGTTCCGCAGCAACCGGCTCGTTTCAGGCTGGCAGGTTAGTGAAATTTTGAGTGTCGCAACGGGCTTCCCCGTCTATGTCATGGACGGGCTTACGCCGCAGGAGTCGAATACAGGCGGGCTGACGGGTGATCGCCCCAACTTTTCGGGAGCTTCGGGTTGTCATCCGAACGAAATCGTGGATACGGTCAACCGCGCGCAAAAAACGGTGCAGTGGTTCAATCCAAGCTGCTACGCCATTCAACCCTTCGGAACGCTCGGAGACGTCCCGCGAGATTCGCTGACGGGCCCCGGTTTGCTGGACCTGGATTTCTCCGTGATCAAGGACACAAGGATCACGGAGAAATTGAACACCGAGTTCCGCGCCGAGTTCTTTAACGTTCTCAATCACACAAATCTCGGGCTACCGGTCGGCGCCATTTTCGCAGGCTCACGCGGCACCCCGATGAACCTCGATCCGACCAATACCACGTTCATCAGCGGGACCGCGGGTACGATTACTACCGCGGCCACCACCTCGCGGCAGATTCAATTTGCACTGAAGCTGATCTTCTGATCGGCGGAGGAACACGAGGGGCGGGATTCTATCCTGCCCCTCATTTCCCTCCCTGGGTAGGTCGCGAGAACTTCATTTCGAGTATTTGTAGAACCCCTGCCCTGACTTGCGCCCGAGGCGGCCCGCGGAAACGTACTGCCTCAACAGGTGGCAGGCCGCATACTTGGCGTCGCCGAAGCCGCTGTGCAGCACATCCATAATGTCCACGCAGACGTCGAGGCCTATAAGGTCGGCGAGCTCAAGCGGTCCCATCGGGTGGTTCATGCCGAGCTTCATCACAGCGTCCACGGCTTCCGGCGTGGCCACGCCTTCCATCACCGCGAAGGCCGCTTCGTTGATCATGGGCATCAGCACACGATTGGAGACGAAGCCGGGCGCGTCATTCACGCCGACCGGTTTCTTGCCCAGCTTTTCGCAGAGCGACATCGTCGTCTGGAACGTGTCTTCGCTGGTCGCGCGGCCGCGGATCACTTCCACCAGTATCATCACTGGCACCGGATTGAAAAAATGCATGCCGATGAATTTTTCAGGGCGGCTCGTCTCGCCGGCGAGCTTCGAAATTGAAATGGAAGATGTGTTGCTCGCGAGGATTACGCCGGGGCGAAGGATTTTGTCGGCTTCTTTCAGGACTTGAATTTTCAAGTCGAGCTGCTCGGGAACGGCTTCGACGGCGAAATCCGCGCCGGCGAGAGCGCCCATATCTTTCGTCGGTTGAATGCGCCCAAGTGTGGCGGCCTTGTCCGCCGCGGCGATTTTTTCCTTCTTCACCTCGCGGTCGAGATTCTTGCCGATGGTTTCGAGTCCGCGATCGAGAAATCGCTGTTCCACGTCGCGGAGAATCACGTTGTACCCCGCACGCGCGAACACGTGCGCGACACCGTTGCCCATTGTCCCTGCGCCGAGAACGGCAACTGTTCGAATCGTATCGGGAGAGGCCATGGCTGCGTTCATGATAGCAAGCCGCTCCAGACGGCGGCCACTTTTCGCGTATAATCGCCGCGCCTCGATCGAATGAAGGAGCTTCCCCGATGAACTTGAATATCGTCCTCGCGCTGGCATTCGGAATTGGCGTGGTCGCTGGACTCCGCGCCCTGACCGCGCCAGCGGTGATCTGCTGGGCGGCACATCTGCAGTGGATCGACCTTCAACACACTCATCTCGCGTTCATGGCCTCGATCATCGCACTCATCATATTCACACTCGCAGCGGCCGCCGAGATCGTGAACGATAAGCTGCTGAAAACCGGCTCGCGCACCGCGCCGCCTTCAGTAGTGATCAGGATGATTACGGGAGGGCTTGCTGCCGCAACCCTGACCGCCGGAGCCGGTGGCTCTGTCTGGATGGGCGCGCTGCTCGGCGTCATCGGGGCCCTCGTTGGCACGTTTGGCGGTTATCAGATTCGAACGAAAACGGTGAAGGCGCTGCACTCGCCGGATTTCGTGATTGCGCTCATCGAGGACGCCGTGGCCGTCTGCGGCGGACTATTTCTCGCCTCGCGTCTGTAGAATGATAGGCGACCTAGGAGCCGGGCTTCTATTCCGGCGGCGCGCCCTCGACGACTTCGTGAACGATTTCGCGCGCGCGACTTTCCGTTTGCGGTAGGACAAGCACGCGGGCCTTGCTGTCGTCGGCCGACGCAACGCACGCGATGCCAACTCCCCGTAGACAGTCGCTCAGGAATCGCGCGGTGTGCTCGTCGTCGCCGGACCATACCTCGCACGTGGCGTCTTCCGGATGAATCTCCGGCGGCAGATCGTCGGACGGAGTTTCATCCGCGGTTTCGTCGCCTGAATCGTCAAGCTCCTCGATCTCGGCGTCGTCCGATGCCTGCGCACCTTCGGGGAAAGCCTCGGAAAGGATTTTGACGGCCGAGTCATGGTCCGCCCGCAAAATCCATATCTCGTACGGAGCTTGCTGTTCGAGCGCGGGCAGCCAGCTCGCCTCGCGTGCCTCGTCCGAATAGGAAATGTCGGCCGCATCGAGCGCAGCACCGATTTGATCCCGCAAGTTCCGGTTGTAACCGGACCAAATCCGTTCGGGAGCCTCAGGATCTCCGCCGGATACCGAACTCGGCGGGTTTTCTGGCGGCAACGAATCTACCAGCGCTACCTGGCAGTCGGAGCATTCCCGAAAACCTTGGCGATATTCGACTCTGCAGTTTGGACAGAACATGGGCGCGCGTGCAGTTTTATCGCAAAGATGGAAATTATGCCAGTGACTCGGGACGGCTACCTAGACTTGAGCGCGAGCCAGGCGACGAGTGACGCGAGTTTCTCATCCTGTGTCCACGGCGCGCCAAGAGAACATCCGAGTTCAGCGACGCGGCGCGTGAGATAGTGGGGCGTGACGCGAAGAGTCCGCGAAGCGGAATCGAGAAGTTTGCGTTCCTTGATTGTTATCGCCTTCAAACCACAGCCCGCTCCCGCATGAAGCAGCGCTTCGCGAAAGAGCTCGCCATCGGCAGAATGAATCAGTGAATGAGACGCGAGAATCTTCGAAAGTTCCGGAAGCGGCCTCCCGGACGACAGAAGCAGACCACAATGGGTGAGTGAGTAGCCTTGCTCCTTCAGGTGAGCCTGGAGCTTGCGGATTGCATGAAGCGCGAGCCGTCGCGCTTCCTTTCGAGCACGTGAAATAAAAGCGCGAGCTTCATCCAGCGGCATTTTCTCCCCGCTGTGAAACGGCTGGCGGAATTTGTAGCTAAAGGTTTCGACAAGATGCAATCGCTGGCGCGCGAGTACCAAGGGCACACCCTTCGTCACCGCGAGCGCGATGACGGCGGTCCAGCCCGAGTGCGCCCGAAATCCAACGGCAGCTGATTTCATGCTGTGTTACGGGCGCTCGACCGCAAGCGCTACCGCATTCCCGCCGCCGAGGCAAAGCGCGGCGATGCCGCGCTTCAGATTGCGACGCTGCAATTCGTAGAGCAGCGTGACCAGCACGCGCGCCCCCGACGCGCCAATCGGATGGCCGAGGGCTACCGCGCCTCCGTTCACATTCACTTTCGCTGGATCGAGCTTCAGCACACGAGTTACAGCAATCGCGGCGACGGCGAAGGCTTCGTTCAGCTCGTACAGATCCACATCCTTGTCGCGGTCCCAGCTGGTTTTCGCGAGCAGCTTTTCCACCGCGTCCACCGGCGCCATCATCACCCATTTCGGTTCGACTCCACTGACAGCCTGCGCGACGATACGCGCCATCGGCGCCTTTCCCATTCGTGCGGCGTTTTTCTCGCTGGTGACCACGACTGCCGCGGCGCCATCGTTCGTGCCGGGCGAGTTCCCAGCGGTGACCGTGCCGCCTTCCTTCTTGAACGCGGGCTTCAGCTTCGCGAGCGCTTCGAGCGACGTGTCTTCGCGCGGCGATTCGTCCGTCTTGATGACGACGGGTGGGCCCTTGCGCTGAGGAATCTCGATGGGAACGATTTGCTCGCTCACGAAACACGATTTTGTGGCGCGCACCGCCTTCTGGTGGCTTTCAAGCGCGAACTGATCCTGCTCCTGACGCGTGATGCCGTACTTTTCGGCGACGAGCTCACCGGTCTGGCCCATGTGGAAGTTTTCGTAAACGTCCCACAGGCCGTCCACAATCATCGAGTCGAGAAGTTCGGCGTTGCCGAGGCGGAAACCGGATCGCGCGCCCTTCATCAGGTACGGCGCATTCGACATGGACTCCATGCCGCCTGCGACGACGATTCCCGATTCCCCAAGCATCACGGCTTGCGCAGCGAGCGCGACGGCTTTCAGCCCCGAGCCGCAAACTTTGTTAATCGTCATCGCCGCGACGCGTGGATCGAGACCGCCCTTCAATGCAGCCTGCCGCGCCGGATTCTGCCCGAGGCCCGCCTGAATCACGTTACCCATGATCACTTCGTCAACCTGCCCCGGCTCGATGCCCGCGCGACGAACGGATTCCGCGACCACTTTCGCGCCGAGTTCGGGCGCCGATAGAGACGAGAGTCCGCCCATGAATTTTCCGATCGGTGTGCGCACGGCGCTCAAGATGACGGCCTTTTCCACGGAGGGTTTCTCCTTAGAGCTGCAATGCTAGGAAAGTCCAGTATAGGCGCGGTCACACGCACGGTCAATTTGACCGCGACGCAGGAGTTCATGGGATCCGAAGTCTTCGGAGGGAGATGCAGGCTAGCGGCAGTTCGTCGAGTGACTGAGCTATTCGAAATGTTGGCGGGGCCCAAACCCGCAATGAGTTTGAGCCCCGTCAATTCAGGTTTACGGTCTGGCGTTGGCTTCGCGGACGTAGCCACCAATTTCATGAATCAGTTCTCGCGCTGACGCAGGAACAGCGACCTTGCCGCTAAGAATTTCATGGCGGTCTACACCATCGCCGTACATGGCCTTATCGCCACTCTTGTCGGATTGCACCACGGCGCCTTCCAGGCTCACCCCGGCAAAAACGCCATGGGTGCGCGAGTAAGACAGTATTTCCGCACTCAGCTTGAGATCGGTGCCCGCGTTAGCGTTTCGGCCAACCGGTCCGGCTGCAACAGACGCATCGGCCCCGAGCTTGAATTTGTCGCTGAGCAGACTGTGTAGCGCGTGGTCGTTCATGAAGAGCATCACCAGGTCGGTCGAGGAACCACCGATCTGATAGCCCACGCTTCCGCCGTCAACCGCGATATACATCGGAGCGCTCCAGCCATGTCCGGTGCGGCAGGTTGCTACCCCGCGGCCGTAATTGCCGCCGAATATGAACGCAAACTTGACATCGCCCGGAATGATCGCGATGCACTTCGTTGTTTCCAGCAGCTCCTGAGGAATGCCCTTATCCGGTGCGCTCATGATCTCCTGAAACACCTGAGCAGCTTTGTGGTCGCGCTTTACATCGTCTTCGCGATCCGAGGACGCGATCGCTGTCAGAGTTACAAGCAGAGCCAGCGTTGTGCCAACAAGGAAGCGTTTCAACATTTGATTTCCTCCTCCAAAATTGAACTCACTCATTTAATAACAGCCACCGCCGTTTTCGCCACGGCGTCGCAGGTCAGCGTTCGCTGCGTGCCGACCCTTGGCTGTTCAAGTTCAGCGGGGTTCTGGCCGGCTTCACGATGCCGTATGCGCCCGGATATGTGTATAAGGTGAACCTTGTAAGGCGGCACGCGGAGTTCTCCTAGAGTAGTCGCGCTAAATGGAGGAATCGTAAGGACATCGGCCGGCGAGCGAATTCTTCAGGTACAGGTTGCCTCGGGGTTGGATGAGACACCGCTATGCTGGTTTCAAGCCCCGCTGTTGTATTGGCTGATTACTGAATAACATTCGCATGCAAAGTGTTCGAGCTTTTTCCGATTCAATATCCGTACTGACCCGCGCATGTACACGATAATTTCTTTTCGCTGCAAGACACCTGCCGCCAGGCTCACGCTGGGCCTATCGGTGCCCAACATGGTCGCGAGGAAATCGTGCGTGATTGGGACATTTCCCGACTCCAGACGATCCTGGGCGATCAGCAACCATCGAGCGAGACGTTCCTCGATCTTGTGCAGCCGATTGCAAGCGGCTGTTTGGGCGACTTGCATCGCCAAACCGGCAGCGTACCGGCTCAGATTCACTTGAGTCTCGGGAATCGAAGGTAAGATTTCTATCAGAGTGCTGATTTTCACCCTGAATCCGCTCCCCGCGATTTGAACAACTTCTCGAAGCGGACTCCTGCTTAGACCCAGAACTGCGGGAATTCCCGATGCGCCGTCTTTCCCGAGCAAACCGGCTTCGACACTTTTCCCGTCCTTCAATTCGACAACCAGAGAAATCAGCCCTTCATTGGGGAAATGGGCGAATCTCACTGTACGGTGGGGTTGGTGAAGACTCAGGTGATGCGGAAGGTTGACGAATTCAAGATAGGGGCGGACTAATTGGAATTCCTCATCGCCCGCAGCCAGCAGCAGTTTGTTGCGTATGGGTTTCCCATCAGGATTCGTTCTCTCGCCTGCCTGCACAACTTGGAGTTTGGCTATGGCCATAGATATCCGCGCACTATCGAAAGTTGTCCTCCCCATTTTGAAGCTTTTCCCATCTCAAAAGTCAGATGCATCGGAGCCATGCGCGTTTACACGGCCGACGACCGTTTTGGTCGGCGTGTGCATCGCGAAGTGTTGGTTTGGTGAAATGCTTCCTAACTCCTTCAGTTTGGCCAGGGCGCTCTCAAGTCCCTGTGCGACCGCGCGCCAAAGTATCGAACCATCGGGGAGTTCCTCGAAAAGGTCGTATTCGCGGTTCATCGGCCTCTCTCGTGCCTCTCTTAACGTAGGAGTACTAGGTCCGCAAACGAGTATCACATCCACCTTATGACGTCGGTAGGACACCCTACCGTCGCTTACTAAGAATTAATTTAGGGTCTGGCTAACATATCTCGCTCGAAGGACGTCCCTTCGGGATTTGCGGCTTGAATATCAGCGATCAGAGCGTAGAAGATAGCGACGCTTGTCTTGCAAGTCAGCGTTCGCGAGGTGAATGTGACCGACCATCGCTCGAAGAAGTCCGATCCGCTCATTGAGCTCCCCGATATCGAGAAACTGGAGGAGGAGATCAAGTCTCGTTTTTACGAGCTGCGCAACGGGAAGGTTTGGTTCTCCAAGGAAATCAAGCGGGAGCACCGGCGGCTGAAGACTTCTCTTGCCCGCTACGTTTTGCATTCGCGATTCTTGGCGATCGTCACCGCGCCATTCATCTATGCCTGCATTATTCCGTTTGCGCTGACCGATCTTTTCGTCTCCCTGTATCAGGCGGTTTGCTTTCCCGTATACGGCATACCGAAAGCGCGGCGGCAGGACTACATCGCAATCGATCGGAACAAATTGAGATATTTGAATGCGATCGAGGGCCTGAATTGCATGTACTGCTCATACTCGAATGGCCTGCTCGCATACGTCGTGGAAATTGCAGGACGCACCGAGCAGCACTGGTGCCCGATCAAACATGCGCGCCGGATTCAGCACGCCCATGACCGGTATTCGCATTTCCTGCCATACGGTGATGCTTCCGCATATCGCGAGCGAATAGACAAAGTCCGCGACGACTTTAAGGACCTGGACGACGAAGGTTAAAGGGGTTTGCCAGTGCGAATCACTGGATCGCGGCCAAGAAGAATCTCCAGAGGGACTCGTCGTGGACAACGATTCAAAATGTCCGGTCAGCGGGAAGCGGAAGTACGCCAGCGAAGGTGAAGCTCTGGCGACAGCCGCCCACCAGGTCGCAACGACTAACGCACCAAAGGAGCTTCGGGCTTATCTATGCTCCTGGTGTGACTCTTGGCATCTAACCAAAAATGCGGGAAAAACCGGAAAGGATCGTAGGTAACCGACTACCTTGCGTGAAGCGGACGCGGAGTCGGAGCGGCGAAACTCACTCTGATTAACGGCCATGGATTTTCTGCATTTTCCCCGCCAGTTCGAAGTCGTTCTTCGTCAAACCGCCGGCACTATGCGTGGATAAATTCACAGTGACCTTGTTATACGCGTTGGACCAATCCGGATGATGATCCATTTTGTCAGCCGCGACTGCGACCCGCTTCATGAACCTGAATGCCTGGGTGAAGTCCTTGAATTCAAACGTACGGTGCAAACTTCCCTTCACCACGCTCCAGCCATGGAGCTTGCGCAACCTCGCCGTAATTTCCTGTTTTGACAGCTTTCCCGCGTCCATCGATCTCCCGTGCCTTCCGACCCCTTCAGCTCAACTTATTTTTCATCTAGCGCTGTCTTTTTCGCCCCCGCGTCCAGGGCATGGCGGACTGCTGCAGCGCTTTGATCGCCGATCGGCCGACATTCCGACGTGCACCCGCGCGGCGAGAAGCGATTGCGTCCCCGGCCGGCCATTCAATCGCTCCCGCGCGCAATCCGTTGGCCCGTCGGGTAACCAGGCCAACGCTGGTCAATAGTGACGGCTGCGACGTTAGGATCCCCCCTGAATGTCCGTGACGTGGATCGTGTTGGTACCTTTGTCGACTGTTCCCCTCACTTTGACCCTCTGGCCTGCAAACTGCACCGGCTTCTGTTGATCGTCCAAGTCATAGGCCGTTTTGGACGTGGAGTCGTATAAGACGAATTTAGCTCCGCCCTTCACACAGCCAAGCGTGCAACCCTTGGCATCCTTTATGTCGGCATGCGACTTCATCATGCCGTCGTGCGAGCCCATTTTGGCGCATGCGCTATCCATTATCTCGCCATTGAAAGTGCGGTCCTGCGCAATACTAAAACTGACGATCAGCAGCACCAGCATCAACGATCCAGCTACCGCAAATATCAGTCGTTTCATGTGAAGCGCCTCCCTCTAATCTGAATTCCCAAGCGGGAAAGAATAAAAAACCTCCTCGCTTCACGTCTGTCCAATATTGGACACCTTAAATGGATCGTCTCGGAAACCGGACCTGCGGCGGGCGGGTATTGCGCTTCTCCTCGGTTACGACGTTTGAGGCATTGCCGGCTGCGAAGATGCAATTACTTTGTTACTCGTGGTGTGGGGTGGGGTGATCGGCGCAGACATGTGATGTGAACTCTTTGTCGCGCCGCTGTTCGTAGTTGCGTTGCATCTCATCGAGCGAATTCCCTGCGGGCGGACGCGCGGAGTTGAACTCCCATGCGCATTCGGAGCAGGCCCAGCCGTGAAAATTCTGTCGTTCGACCCATGCCAGTTTGCGGCGCTTTGCCTCCATGGCGCATCTCCCGAGGTGCTGTGGTTGTGCTTCTATGACTGAGGGCTACCATCGGTTTTCCAAATGCACTGTAGCGACGAAGGCTGCTTTTTCAGCGTCCTGAGGCGAGATTTTGCCCAAGCCGCCGCGCTTCAAAAGCACGTCAAAATGGAAGTAAATAAACAAGGCCAGAATGCTAACGATCGGACAAAAGCTGTCTGTTGGGTATCCAACACAGGCAAGAATTGCTATTTTAATCCGAGGTCGTTCTCGAACTGCTGAATTACGGAGTAGCACTCGCAGGCGGATTTTTCTAGTTTTCCGCGGTTCGTAATATTTACGGCACCAGGAACGTACTCCAGGATCCCTCTTTTTTGCAGCGCGGAGGCTGCCAGGCTCACGGTGGATCGATCGGTGCCCATCATGGTCGCGATGAAGTCGTGGGTAATCGCAAGTACTGGCGATTCCGCCCTATCCTGAGCCATCAGCAGCCAACGCGAAAGGCGCTGCTGTATGTTGTGCAACCGATTGCACCCCGCGGTCTGCGCGATCTGCATCCCTTGAAGTCCCGTGTGCTTGCCCAATATCATTCGCAATTGCGGAGCCGACTTCATGATGCGTTCTAAGTCATTTCCCCTCATTTGAAAGCCATCTCCGGCGATCTGGAGGATTTCACGTACTGAGCTTCTGCTCAATCCAACTGCCAATCCTGCCCCGACGTAGCCCTCGCTCCCCACAACACCGACTTCCACGGTTCGACCGTCCTTGGTAACCACAACTTGGGAAACCATTCCGCGGTTGAGGAAGTAGACGAACTCAATAGCTTGGGTCGGCTCATGAAGGCTGAGATGACTCGGCAGATCGATATACTTCAAGTAAGGCCGCATCAACCGGTATTCATTGTCGGGCGTCGACAACAGTACCCTGTTGCTTACTGGCTTTCCCTCTGCGTTCGTCCGTTCGCCCGCCCGTACGACTTGGCTGCTCTTCCCGGTCATGTTGATCCTGACTGGCACTTGAAATGGTTTGCACTCATTGGGCGAGAATTCGTGCGCCCATAGACAAATCTCGTAACCGGCTGCCGCTCCAAAACTCCATGCCGATTCAACCAAAGAGGGGTCGGGCGATCTGTGCGAAATGGTACAAATCTGAAAACTATGCCGCTGGGTTGGGACGGGCGGGCACTTTCGGAGGCGGCGGGTTTTGAACTCGGCGCGCCCCATCCCTCCCCAATCTGCCGGGAGGGATGGAGCGCCTTTCGAGGTGATGCGGCTGTCTTTAGAGTACGACGTTGATCATCAGGCGCGGACCCGGATGTTCGGGATCGATCAAATAATACTGGCCGTCAATGTAGTCCACGTAAACGTCATCTGAATATCCCCAGTCCGAAGGCCACGGATCATAGAATCCGAAATAGTAGCCGCCATAGTTGAAGCGCGAATAACCCTCATACATGGTCGGGCGGTTCATGTGGAAACGATGTGAATCGCCAAAACTGGCGTGGAAACGAGCATCGTCGATGTGGCCGCCGCCATGTCCACCGAAGTTGTGCGCCTGTTGTGAGCGCTGGTTGCTCTGTGTCTGTTGCGTGCGAGTATTTTCCGAAGTACGTGCGTTTCCCGAGGTGCGAGTGCTTGCCGCAGCGCGTGTGTTCTCCGTGGTTCGCGTGCTCGGCGCCGTGCGCGTTGCCGACTGTGTGTGCTGTGGCGCCGGCTTAGCTTGTTCCGTCTTGGCTGAGTGTTCCGCAGGCTGCGCGGTCCTGGCAGGCTCGGTGCGCTTTGCACTCTGCGTGGCCGGTGCCTTCTCCGTACGCTGTGCCGGCGGCGCCTTTTCTGCGTGCTGCGCGGCTGGCGCTTTCTCTGTGTGCTGAGCTGCAGGGGCCTTTTCCTCGTGCTGTGCGGGCTGTGCCTTTTCCTCATGCTGCGCAGGTTTGTCCTGAGCAAAAGTATAGGTGGCTCCGAAAAGCAAGAGCGCCAATGCTGTACTGCCGATTCCGATTCGCTTCATAAGTGTCGCCTCCATCGCGGGTGAACCAGTATGGCCGGGTATCCGGGTAGCCACGTGATGGTGCCAATTTGGAAGCCGTCTGTCTGTGCAAGACAGCACACATTTCGTCGCCAGCCCGTAGATCCATTTTCCTGTTCTAATCGCAAGTCCATTTGCGATTAGAACGGCCGCAACCTGCACTCAGCACAGGATTTGGAGGCGCGCCTTCGAAACTCGATTTGCATCGTGTGGTAGCGTGGAAATGTAGCTATGAATTGCGGAAAAGAGTCATCGAGACCGGCAGTCGCCACGACGCGCAGGCGACTCCAACGCCCCCAGAATCTCGTCCGAGCGAACCTACCAAATCCTATTCGCAAATTTGCGATCCGACAAGGATCGCAATCCCGAACGAGGCCGCTTTCTGGCCGACGAGGGAGCTCTCTTCGGCCTCCCCATCGTCCCACTTCCTATTTTTCTAATCGCAAATTATGGTTATTAGAATCCCATTTAACTCATAGCAAACAAAGATCAGCGACAATTCCTAATCGCAAATTTCTGCGACCTACTCCTGCGACGAATTTTCGACCTATGCAAATGCATAGGCTCGCAGGCCGAGTCCTCGGAGGCGCAGTTCGCGAATCGTCATTTTCTTCGCCTAATATTCGCCCCTCGCGTAGTCTGCTACAATTGCCCTGTCGCACGATGCCGCAAACACCCATTTCGCCGAGCGCCTCCGAGTTAGGCTTCCCTCTGAACGCCGAACAGCGCACAGCGGTCGAGCACGGCGAAGGGCCGCTGCTCGTCGTTGCGGGCGCCGGTACGGGCAAGACCCGCGTTATCACCGAGCGAATCCGCAATTTGCTCGAATCCGATCCGACGCTCGCGGGCGAAAATATTCTCGGGCTCACGTTTACCAACAAAGCCGCGGGCCAGATGAAAAGCCGCGTGGTAAAGGCCGCGGGCGAGCGCGCCGAAGGCGTGTGGCTCAGCACGTTCCATTCTTTCTGTCTCGAGAAAATCCTGCGCGCGGCCAATCCGCAGATTCAACCTCTCGATGAGATCGACCACCGAATTCTTTTGCGCCGCAGCATCGCCGAACTTGGGCTGGTCCTTTTCCGGCGGCTGGCCGAGCCAGCGGAATTCCTGAAGGACTTTCAGACGTTCTTTTCGCGCTGCCAGGACGAACTTGTGACGCCGGACGATTACCAGCGATACGTGGACGTGCTGCGCCGCGAACACGATGCGCGAAAGAACTCGTTCGAACCCGACGCGCTGGCGATTGCGGAAGAGGAAGTCGCGCGCCAGGAGGAACTCGCGCGCGTCTATCGCGTCAGCGAACGTCTCCTGCGCGAGCGGAATCTATACACCTTCGGCGCACAACTCTTACAGGCAGTCGAATTGTTGCGGGCGGACGCGGACTTGCTCGCGCGAATGCGCGATCAATACCGCTACATCCTCGTGGACGAATTCCAGGACACGAATATCGCGCAGCTCGAACTGCTCTGGCTGCTGGCTGGCGACCGGCGCAACATCCTCGCGGTCGGCGACGACGATCAGGCGATCTACCGTTTCCGCGGCGCATCGTTCGGCAGCTTCACGATCTTCCTCGAGCGATTTTGCGGCGTGGGCGGAGCGCTGCCTGCCGCGGCTGCGAAGAAGGCTCTCGTTTCTCTCTCACAGAACTACAGGTCCACGCGAAGAATCCTGCGCGTCGCCGGTGAGATGATTTCACACAACGAGAAATCGCCGCTGCTGCCGCCCAAAAATTTAACCACCGGTAACGCCGACGGCGAGAAGATTCGCGTGGTCGAATTCGCCGCGTTCGAGGAAGAAGCGCATTGGGTGGCGTCCGAGATCGAGCGCCTGCATGAGGCGGGAGCGGCGTGGCGCAGCTTTGCCGTGCTCTACCGCAAACATTCGCATCGCGCACAATTGCTGGACGCGCTGCGGCGCCGGGGAATTCCGTTCGTCATACGTAAGTTTTCGATTTTGTCGAGCACGCTGGTGCGCGATTTGCTGGCGTGGATGCGCCTGATCGCCGTGCCGTCGGACAACGTGGCCTGCGCGCGCGTGCTTGCCGCGCCCTACTGGGGACTCGAGCCGCGAGACCTGGTCCGGCTGGCCGAGCGCGCGGAGAAAAATCACCGGCGGCCGCTCTGGGACGAAGTCGAGTCGGCGCACCGCGAACCGCCGCTCAATCGCGAGGGCGTGCGATTGCCGGAACTGGTGCAACTCCTCAACCAGATGAGGCAGAGCGCGCGGAGCAAGACAGCAAGCGCATTGCTGGACGAGTTGATCGCGAATCTCGGGCTCGCCCCGCTGGCCTTGGAAGTGGACCGCCAGTATCTGGACCGCCTGACCGAATTCGTGAAGGAGTGGGAGCGGAAAAACGAGGCGAAGCAGCTCCGTGATTTCATCGAATACCTTGGCTACTTCGACGAACTGGACGGCGACGTCCAGATCGAAGAGGAGCTCTCCGAGGACGCGGTACAACTGATGACCGTGCACGCGGCCAAGGGCCTCGAGTTTCCGCATGTCTTCATCCTGCGCCTCAGCAAGAGCGACTTCCCTTCTGGTGCGCGCCGGCCGGAGTTCGAATTTCCTCCAGAGCTGATGAAGGAAGAGCAGCCGAAAGCCGATTTCCACATTCAGGAGGAGCGGCGGCTCTTTTACGTGGCGCTCACGCGCGCGCAGAAGCGGCTTACGCTTTCTACGATCGTGAACCGGCGAAAGAAACCATCGCCATTTCTAGACGATTTTCTGATGAACGCAAAGATTCAGAAAACAGACGTGGCGCAGTCCGCGCCGAAAGTTGAAGTGCCGCCTTCGGAGGAAATCACCGGCCCCCCGCCGGCTGAGCCGGATCCCACGCGGCTATTTCCCGTCCGGCCCGGAGAAAGCCCGAGCCTACTCGCGCGTAGCGCTTTGGGCGAAGGCGTTCCATCCACCGCGTCCCGAGCCACTGCAATTGAGCGCCTCGGCGATTGATGCGTACGACCGGTGTCCGATGAAATATATGTTTCAGTATGTCTGGAATATTCGCGGCGGCCCGCACGCGCAGATGACGTTTGGAAACGTGATGCACGCGACGATTCGTGAGTTTGTCGCCATGATGCGCAAGCAAGGCCGCGTACCGATCGAGGAGGTGATCGCCATCTACGAGCGCGAATGGTCTTCGGCGGGATTCCCGGACGAGTATCAGGAGGGCGAGTACCGCAAGGCGGGGCGCGAACAATTGGAGGCGTTCCATCGCAGTTTCACGGCCGAGCCCCCCGACGTGCTTTACCAGGAAAAGGGATTCGAGCTTCCGCTCGAGCACAACGTCGTTGTCACCGGGCGAATGGATCAGGTGAATCGCCTTAGCGAAAGCGAAGTCGAGATCGTGGACTACAAAACAGGCAGGCCGCGCGACGCGAAAAAAGCAGCGGAGGATCTGCAGCTCAGTATCTACGCGTTGGCGGCGCGCGAAGTGCTCGAGCTCGACGCCGGCAAGGCTCGTGTTCCATAACCTGGTTAACAACGAAGCAGTGAGTTCAACCCGCGACGCAAAATCGCTCACCGCGACGAAGGCGAGAATTGCTGAAGTGGCCGATCGAATTCGCGCGGGAGATTTCTCAGCCAAGCCGGGCTTCGCGTGCGGCTATTGCGACTACAAACCGCTATGCCCCGCGCACGAACAATTGATTTCGATCCAGCCTGTAGCTTCCAAAAGCGAATAGAGCGCATCCCGCAATGCTAGCCGGACGGATATTCCTAGCGGCGCTAGCGTCCCGGGGCGATGGCGCTCTCGTAGTAGCCTTCGCGCGTTTCGATGTTCAGGTCCGGCCGACGGACGCGAACCTCGATCGGATGATAATCCTGACCCTTGGTGATGTCCTCGGGAGAAAACGTGAGCGTATATTCGTTGCGCGCTTGTTCGGTGACGGCGGAATAGAGCCGCTCGAGTTCCGGCTGCTTGCCCGCGTAGTAAGTGTCTCCGCCGGTATCGGCCGCGTATTTTTCAAGCTCCAAGGACCCTTTTTGGATGAGGGCCTTGCCGACAGGAACCGAGTGCGTCACGGAAATGGAATAGACGGAAATGTCGGCTTCCAGCAAGGAGCGCAATGTTTCGTCGAAACTGTGTTCGTTCCGCCCCGAATTGCTCCCATCCGAAACTAGGAAGATAATCTTGCGGCGATCACGCCCGCGAGCTTTGAGCATGTCGCCTGAGGCGAAGAGCGCGTCGTTGAGCGCGTTGTCGTTCTTGTAGCGCTGACTACCGTGAAGCCGTACGCTGGCCGCGGGAGGCGGACCGCTGCCGATGGGGCCGGCCGTTGACGGAGGCGGACCAGCGCCGATAGGACCGGCCGTGGTTGGATCGGCAATCTCCTGGGAGTTGTGCGATCCGATTTCGAGGCGCTTCAGTGTCGTAAACAGCAGGTCGTTATTGAACGAAAAATCCACGACGGTTTCGGGAAACTCGTCGTAGGTAACCAGAGCCACTTCATCGGATGGTCCGAAGCCGGCCGCAATTGTGGTCAGGCTCTTCTGCACCTGCGAGGCGACCCTCTCGTTGAGATCGTTGTCGATGAGAACCACGGCCGAAAGCGGAACGGCCTCCGCGGAGAATCCGATTATTTTTTGCTCGGTGCCATCAGCGAAGATGCGAAACTCGTCCTTTGCCAAATCGCCGACTAGCTGGCCATGATTGTCCTTGACCGTAACGGGAACGATCACCTGTCGGGTGATAACGCTGATAGGTGGCGCGCCTCGCTGGTGCGAGGGCGCAGCTTGCTGCGGAGTGGCGGCCGGAGCCGGTGGCGGCGCCTGCGGTTGCGCACCCGCTGTTGCGCCGAAGAGCAGAACCAGGCCGAGCAGCGGAATCAGTCGCGTCATCGAAGCGTCTCGTTTCTTGCCCGCCGGCAGAGCCGCGGGTTTTTGCTGGTTTCTCGCGCCCCGGAAATTGTATCGAACATCCGGAAGCGCGTATGCTGCATCGTACCCGTCTGATATGTTCCCCGAGGAGATTATACAATGCGACTGACCGGCATCGCGGCGGGTATTCTCACCCTGGCTTTGGGGGTCTACCCCGCGCTCAATTCGATTGCATCGCGAGCCATCGCCGCGCCCCGAACGCCGCAGGGAGCCGATCGCGGGCCAATGGGCCCGGCAGGCAGCCCGCCGCGCAATACTCAGACCGAACCTGCTCCGCTGCCGCCACAGGAACTTCCGGAAACGCAGAATCCGCTCGAAAGCAAGACTGCCATCGTCAACGTGTTTGCCACCGTCCGCGACAAGAAAAATGCCATCGTCGGCGACCTGACGCAGGACGATTTCAAAGTCTATGAGGACGGTGTGCCGCAAAAAGTTGTCTACTTCTCGAAGGAAGTAAACCTGCCCATTTCGCTCGCCATTATGATGGACACGAGCGGAAGCATGTACTACATGCTGGGCGCGGAAAAGGATGCGGGCTCGCGGTTCGTCCGCGAAGTGATGCACAAGAAAGACGAAGCGATCGTGATGACGTTTGATACCGACGTGAACCTGCTGGCCGATTTCACGGAAGACCCGGGCGTGCTCTCGCGCGCGATCCATCGCGCCGAGATCAACGTGGATGCGACGGGAGTAGGCGGAACCGGCGGAACGATCCCGCACAGAAACGGCGGCGGCACGAACCTTTACGACGCGGTGTACCTAGCCGCGCACGACGAGCTGGGACCGGAAGCGGGCCGCAAGGCTCTGGTGATCCTGAGCGATTGCGAGGACAACGGCAGCAAGTTGTCGGAGCGTGACGCGATCGAATCCGTCGAGCGCGGCGACGCCGTGGCCCATATTATTCTGATCAGCGATCCCCGCGCGACGGAAGGCTACGGCTATGGAGTTGCCCAGTCACTCGCGCAGGAAACGGGCGGACGCGTGATCAGCGTTCGAAACGAGAACGGGCTGGAAAAAGCGTTTGACGTGATCTCCGAGGAACTGCGGTCGCAATACGTGCTCGGCTATTCTCCGTCGAATGTGAATCGTGACGGAACATTCCGCAAGATTAAGGTCGAAGTGACGAGGCCTGATACAAAAGTCCTCGCCCGCAAGGGATATTACGCTCCGTCGAGATAATTCTCCGATTGCGCTGTCTTCAACACAGGTAACCTAACAGCTCGAATCGCCACCAGCCTAGAGGCGGGCGCAGCAAGCACCGCCCGTACGAAAAAAACAAGTGGGGACGCGACGATGAAATCGCTCGCGATTGCCAAGCATGTTTGCCGGGCACAGCATGCTGTGCCCCTACGACACCGAAGAGCAACGCAAACCTTAGGTGCGGCTCTGTCAGTCAGCAGCGATTAAAGAGATTCCAACTCTAGTTGCCGGTGAGGGCGGGAGGCGGGGCGGCGCCGTAATAGCCTTTGCGCGTGCTGACGATGAGGCCCTTGCGGGTGGTCTGCACGTCAATTGGGCGATATTGCCCGATGGCCGGCGGATTGGTTGGAGCGTAGGCGATGAAATACTGGCTGCGAAGTTCCTCCCCGATGCTCAGAAACGACTGAGCGAGATCATCAATGCGGTAAGGGAAGAAAGCATGGCCGCCGGTCTGGTCGGCGAACTGTTCGAGGACTTTGTCGCCCGCCTCCAGATGATACTTGCTCGGCTTACTGGCGTCGTCAACCGCGAGCCAGTCGGTATTCGTGCTCACGGCAAACACGGCAGCCTCGGAACGAATTGACGCGTCAATCGCGTCGGTCGTCGCGCGGTCGCTCAAATTGTCCTGGCCATCTGTGATCACCACGACGACGCGGCGAACCTCCGTTTCGGGACCTTTCGGAAGCGGCGGGTGAGCCAGCTTGTCCGAAGCCATCACGATGGCGTCGTTCAGGGCCGTGCCGCCTCCTGCGCGCTGCGCCCGGACCGCGGTCATCAGCAGGTCGAGGTCGCCGGTATAGTCCTGAATGATTTCCGGTTCGTTGTCGAAGGTCATCAAAAATGCCAAATCCTTGTTGCGACGGATCACTTTATTGAGGAAATCTACTGCCGCATCTTTCTCAAACTCCAGGCGGGGACGGATGCTATTGGAAGTGTCCAGGAGGAGGCCAATGCGAAGAGGGAGGTCCGTCTCGCGACCGAAAAACTTTATGTCCTGAGGCATTCCGTTTTCGAGAACTTTGAAATCGCTCTTATCCAGGTCCGTGATGAAATTGTGGTGGTGGTCCGTGACCGTGACGACCAAGTGCACGAGCCCCGTAGTGGTGGTGATGGCAGGAACAGTGGGCCGGATAGGTGCCTGGGGATTCTGAGAGTTTCCGCCCGGCGCAGAAACAGGCGGTGCAGGAGGAGCTGGAGAATCCTGCGTCCGCGCAGGCATCGCCGAAATCACGAGCAATATGGCGAGCGCGACAATTGCGCGCCCCGCAAAACCATTCGGGACGCTAATAGCGCGCTTCAAGCTTGCGCGAAGGCTCATCGTGGTGGGCGCTCCAGGCGATGATTATAGGAACTCTTTCAGTGCAGCGTCAATCAATGCTGGGTCGGCTTTGGCGGCGCGACCGAGAAGCGCGAGGTAGCTGGTGAGTTCCGGGGGCAGCGGCGCCCGAACTTCGATGCGGCGGTTCGTTCGCGGATGCGTGAAGGCTACGCGCGCGGCGTGAAGAAAATTTCTATCGAGCGGTGCAAGAAGTTCGGAACCTACGCGCTCCTGGCGGGGCGCTCCGTAAAGGGTGTCGCCTACCACAGGGCAGCCGAGAGCGGAAAAATGGACGCGAATCTGATGGGTGCGGCCGGTGTGCAAATCGGCCTCGACCAGGACGAAGCCATCAAAGCGCAAGCGCGCGCGCCAGTCCGTCCGCGCCTCGCGGCCTTCGCGGCGGCGGGCAGTCATTCGGGAACGGCGCCGGAGATCGCGCGCCACAGGCAGCGCGATGGTGCCCGCGTCTCCCTTGATCTTTCCGTGAAGTAGTGCGACGTAGGTTTTCTGCACGAGCCGATCGCGAAAATCCTCGACCAGTTTTCGATGCGCATCGTCGGTGCGCGCAATCACGATGACGCCAGAGGTTTCCTTATCGAGACGATGCACGATTCCGGGGCGTAGCGGACCACCGACGGACGACAGCCCCGCAACTCCGCCAAAGCGGTGCAACAGCGCGGCAACCATTGTGCCGCTCGTCACGCCCGCGCCCGGATGGACGATCATGCCAGCCGGTTTGTTGACAACAGCGACGTCCTCGTCCTCGTAGAGAACCTCGAGCGGAATGGGTTCGGACTCGACGCCCGGAGCCAATTCGTCCGGGATCTCGATGGTGACGACTTCACCGGATTCGACATGATGCGAGGCCTTGCGCGCTGATCCGTCAACCTGCACGCGGCCTTCGTCCATTAGCGCTTTAATGCGCGAACGGCTCAGCTCAGGGAGCTGCGAGACGAGGAACACGTCGAGTCGTTGGGCGGCGTCTTCGGAAGTGACGATGAATTTCATCTATTCAGGAAGTTCGGTCGTGCCCCGGTTTGTGGCTGCGGCAGGAAACGCTTTCCTCAGGGGCTAAAGCCCCGGCCATCCCGTGCCGCTGATGTCGGAGCTAAAGCTCCGACCCCCTAAAAACCACTTAACGATGACAGCTCAGATTGGGTCGCTGCCGACGACTCCACATCACGAGCGGCCTGCCGCGGCGCGGGCAGTCGTCGCGGGAGGAAGCGGAGCGGCGGCTCCGTGGCGGCGCAGCCAGAGGAAAGCGCCGGTGGCGATGAGCGCAACGCTTACGATCTGCATCAGAGACACGCGATCGCGGAACAGGAGAGTGCGACCCGGATCGCCACGGAAGAATTCGATGGTGCCCCGCTCGATTCCATAAAGTATGAAATACGCGCCGATAATCCGCCCCGTGAGACGCCGCTTCGCGCCCAGCCACACGAGTATCGCGAAATTCAAAAATTCGGCAGCGGACTCGTACAGCTGCGTGGGATGAAGCGAGACATCCAATGGCGTGCCGCTAATTTTTTCAGCGATGGGGTTCGAGAAAGTGACTCCCCACGAAAGAGACGTTGGTTTACCGTAGCAGCAGCCGGCGGCGAAACATCCGAGGCGGCCGATCGCGTGTCCCAAGGCAACCGGTGCGGCCAAGAGATCTAGGACGGCGAGCAACGACATTTTTTGAAAATGCGTATACAAAACCACCCATAGAATGCCACCGGCGAGTCCTCCATAGAACACGCCCGCTGACTGGAAAGTGGCGATGCTGAAAATCTCGCGCGGATTCGCGGAGTAGTAGTCCCAGGCGCTGAGGATAAGCCAGATTTTTGAAACCGCGAGCGCGACCAGAATTCCGTAGATGCCGAGATTCCAAACCTGATTGGGATCGAGGCCGACGATCGGTGCGCGATGGTAGGCGTACCAAAGTCCGGCCAGGAAGCCGACGGCGGCCAGCACACCGTAGGTGTAGATCGTGAGCGAACCAATTTGGAAAATAATCGGATGCATCGCTAGGCCCGTTCCCTGCTTGGATGCCGCCAATCGCGCAACAGTTCGAGGATGACCAGCCCGGCGCCGAGGACGATTGCGGAATCGGCCAGGTTAAAAGTGTACCAATGGTAATCGCCAAGATGAAAATCGATGAAGTCGGTGACGCTGCGCCGCAGGATTCGGTCGAGAACGTTTCCCGCCGCGCCGCCAAGGATCAGAGTCATCCCGCACTGGCCGAGCCATCCGCCTGCGCGGCCTGAAACGAGCAGCCAGGCGATGAGGCCGATCACGGCCACGGAGAAAACAATCAGGACGGGCGCACGCCAGGGAGTGTTTGAATCCGCGAGGAGCCCGAAGGCGACGCCGGGATTGCTGCTGTGGACGAAATTTAGGAGGCCGGGAATCAGCACACGGCTCGAACCGGCGGCCGTCAGCTTCTCGACCGCATGCTTGCTTGCCTGATCCGCTGCCAGGACGAGCGCGGCGAGAAGAGCCAGCAACCAGCCCGGGCGCGGCGGATTTGAGCTCACCACGACGCACTCACGAAGTAGCGCCTCCGGCCCGACTGAAGCGATCGCGCTCGATTTCCTCTATGGCCGCGAGGCAGCGCTCGCAGAGTGTGGGATAGTCAGCGTACTCTCCGACGTGCGTTGAGTAGTTCCAGCAGCGCTCGCACTTTCTTCCATGGGCGCGCTCGGCGCGGATTCGCAGTCCCTCGATGCCCCCGGCCGGCGAGGCGCCCTCTATTTCACCGGAGGCGATTTCAACCTGCGAAACGATAAAGAACGCGGGAAGCTGGCGCGGCATATTTCTGCAGCAGCGCGGCAAGATCGCCGGTGGCCGCGAGCGTGACGCGCGCTTCGAGGTTCGCGGATATTGTTTTCGCGGCGCGCAACGGTTCGAGGGCTTTCAGCACTTCTTCGCGAACGGCCAGGAGACGGTCCCAATTCTTGGCGCGCGCTTCGTCGAATGCGTTCTCGAAATGTTCAGCGGCGGGAAAATTCGCCATGTGCACGCTAGGCGCCGCGGAAGCGGGCTGCGGCATGTGCTTCCAAACTTCCTCGGAGGTGAAGACGAGAACCGGCGCGATCAGGCGAACGAGGGCGCGCGCGATATGGTGAATGGCCGTCTGCGCCGAGCGGCGGCCGCGATTATTCGGCGCGAACGTGTACAGACGGTCCTTGAGCACGTCGAAATAGAACGCGCTGAGGTCTACGCTGCAGAAATCGTGCAGGGCGTGATAGACGCGATGAAATTCGTATTCCTTGTACCAGTCGAGGCACTGCCGGACGAGCGCGCCCGTCCGGCGAAGCATCCAGGCGTCGATTTCCCACATGTCCGCGTCGTGGACGACGTCGCGCGCAGGATCGAAATCGAAAAGGTTCGAGAGCGCGAAACGGAAGGTGTTGCGAATCTTGCGATAGGCTTCGGCGAGCTGCGTCATCATGGCCGGTGAGTTGCGCATGTCCGCGGTGTAATCCTGCGAGACGACCCAGAGGCGCAGCAAATCGGCTCCCCATTTTTCGCAGATTTCCTTGGGATACAGAGCGTTACCGCGCGACTTCGACATCGGCGTGCCCTTGTCGTCGAGCGTCCAGCCGTGGGTTACGACCTGGCGATAGGGCGCGTGGCCGCGGGTGCCGATCGCGTTGAGCAGCGAGCTTTGGAACCAGCCGCGAAACTGATCGGGCCCTTCGAGATAAACGTCCGCGGGCCAGTGAAGGCCGTTCTGTTCGCTGAGCACGGCCAGGTGAGTGGAGCCGGATTCGAACCAGACGTCGAGGATATCGGTTTCCTTCTGCCACTTCGCGGCGCCGCACGAACATTTCGTCCCCGGCGGAAGAAGTTCCTGGGCGGAATGCGTGTACCAGGTGTCGGAGCCTTCCCTCTCGAAGAACGGCAGCACATGGCGCAACGCTTTGAAATCGCGCAACTGCTTGCCGCAAGACTCGCAATAAAAAACGATCAGCGGGACGCCCCAGAAGCGCTGCCTCGAAATGCACCAATCGGGCCGGTCAGCGACCATTTCGTGCATGCGGTCGCGTCCCCAGGCCGGAATCCATTTCACTTTTTCGATTTCCGCGAGCGCATCCTTGCGCAGGTTTTCCCGATCGAGGCCGATGAACCACTGCTCGGTGGCGCGGAAGATGACCGGGTTGTGACATCGCCAGCAGTGCGGGTAGCTGTGTTGAAGTTTTCCTTCCGCAACGAGCGCGCCGCGCGTTTTTAGCAAATTGATGATAAGCGGATTCGCCTCGAAGACGGTCTTGCCGTTGTATTCGGGCAAGCCTTCGAAGAAGCGCCCTTCGTCGTCAATGGGCGCGTACGCTTCGAGGCCATATTTTTCGCCTGTGCGAAAATCGTCGGCGCCGTGCCCGGGAGCGGTGTGAACGATTCCGCTGCCCTGATCGAGGGTGACGTAGTCGGCAAGAACCGCGGGCACTTGCAGATTCAAGAACGGGTGCCGAAACTGGATGCCTTCGAGATCCTTGCCCTTCCAGCCACCGTGGATTGCGCCCACCTCGAGCTTCGTTTCCTCCGTGAAGGCTTTCAGGCGTTCCTTCGCGAGCAGGAGCTTGCCGGCCGGCGTTTCCGCGACAACGTATTCGAATTCGGGATGGAATGCGAGCGCGCGGTTGGCGGGAAGCGTCCAGGGAGTGGTCGTCCAGATCAGACCGCTGACGTCTTTGCCGAGCGTGGCCGATTTTTCGCTCTCGACGACTGGAAACTTTACCCAGACGGAAGAGCTGGTGTGGTCTTCGTACTCGACTTCGGCCTCGGCAAGCGCGGTGCGGTCATAGATGCACCAGTACACGGGTTTCAAACCGCGATAGATGTAACCCTTTTCCAGGAAATCGAGAAATGCGCCGGCGATGGAGGCTTCGTCGTGCGGGTTCATGGTGAGGTACGGCTTATCCCACCGGCCGAAGACCCCGAGGCGCTTGAATTCAACTTTGTGGATCTCCACGTAGCGTGCGGCGAACTCACGGCACATGCGGCGAAATTCGGGCGGCGAGACCTTTGTGGTTTTTCCGCCGAGTTCCTTCTCGACTTGCGTTTCGATGGGAAGACCATGGCAATCCCAGCCGGGGACATAGGGCGCGCGGAAGCCCGCCATGGTCTTCGACTTCACGATCATGTCCTTGAGGGTCTTGTTCAGGCCCGTGCCGAGGTGGATTTCGCCGGTGGGATAGGGCGGTCCATCATGCAGAACGAATAATGGCTTGCCGGCGCGCGATTCGAGGATCCGGTCGTAGAGTCCCATTTGCTCCCAGGCGGCCAGTTGCTCGGGCTCGCGTTCGGGAAGCTTCGCCTTCATCGGGAAATCGGTTTTGGGTAGATTCAGGGTGCTTTTAGAATCGAAAGGTGTCGCCATCTTGGGGGATCGAGAAGCCCTTTCTTCGAAGCCCAAGCGCGTTGTGTGGCGCGGGCATAGCTGCTTGTGCTACAAGTTTGCGGCGTGGAAACTGAAAATTGCCCTTGCATCGCGTATGTTACAATGATTCTTGAAGCGTGTCAGCCGTGGCCCGGCCCGGTACATCCTTTTCCGCAGGGTTGCGTCTAATATCTGTGGTGCAGCGGTGAGGGACGCAGGTAACACATATGTCAGACTCTAGCGCCAGATTGAACGACGCGGGCCGTGAAGTGAGCGATCCCTCGCTCCGGCTGGGAAGGCTGCCTTCGCCCTCGCGCGAATCGAGCCTGAAGAGCCTGTTCTCAAACCTCAGAGATTTTCTGGTCGAGCGCCCTGTCAAGATGCGTGCGGGCACGCCGACGGCGTTTGATGTTCCGCGATTTGGCTCCGGCATCGGCGACAACCTCAAGGAATTTTTCCATTCGGGTCCCCGCGGAAATGTCCGATCAGCGCTACTGGTGGATTGGCACGAAGAACCCAGCCTCTGGGCGAACCTGCGCGATTGGATTGCACCTCGGAAGCTGCCACCGCTGAAAACCACGAGTCAGCCGATTCCCGTTCCTGAAATTTGGTCGAAAAACGAGCAGTTTAGCCGCGTGCAGGTGGTGTCTATTCTGGTGCATGCGCTGGCGATTGGGCTGATTGTGCTTTTGCCCCTTTTGATCTACGGCAACATCTCGCCGCCGGTGACCAAGGCCTCCAGCCCAGAGCTGGCGACCGATATCACCGTGTCACCCTATGCGAACAAGCTAGTGCCCGCCGCTAAAAAGGCGGGCGG
Source organism: uncultured Acidobacteriota bacterium (assembly GCA_963818605.1). GTDB lineage: Bacteria > Acidobacteriota > Terriglobia > Acidiferrales > UBA7541 > Palsa-295. The sequence continues at coordinate 218,636 of CAWFSW010000005.1, read as the reverse complement.
AGGCGGAGGAGCGGCAGACAAGCTCCCGGCATCGAAGGGCCAACTGCCCAAGTTTGCCTTGATCCAGCTTTCACACCCGGTAGTGCATCCGCCGGAACATCCGGAAATTGCCGTGACTCCCACGGTTCTGGGGAATCCCGATATACATCTGCCCAACAATAAGATGGACAACTGGGGCGATCCGCTCGGGCACTCTATGAATGATTCAATGGGCAACGGCCACGGCGGCGGAGTAGGCAACGGAAATGGTAATGGAGTTGGGCCGGGTGAAGGATATGGCACGGGCGGAGGCACTCCGAACGCCGGGACCGGCGGATACGGGACGCCTGCATGCCTCTACTGCCCGCGAGCGGATTATAGCGACGAAGCCATGAAGGTGAAGGTCCAGGGCGTAGTGGAGTTGATCGCCGTTATTACGCCGGATGGCCGCGTGACCGATGTTCACGTGGCGAAGGGCCTAGGGCTTGGGCTGGACGAGAAGGCTATCGAGGCTGTCCGCACATGGCGTCTGAAACCGGCGCTTGGTCCGGATGGCAGGCCAGCTTCCGTGCGGCAGATCATCGAAGTTACCTTCCAATTGTATTGACGCCCGGGCGGCACGCTTGACCTCGCATCGCTGCTTCCTTTGTTATCCCGTCCGTTCCCACGCCAGCATTAACCAACTGGACCCACTTGCGCCGACGCGCGCAGCCTTCTGCTACGATGAGCGGCATGAAGAAAAGAATTTGGGGCATCGTCTGGTTGTCGGCTTTTCTCCTTGCCGGCATTATGGCGAGCGTTTCTGGTGCAGCAGCTCAAAACGCTTCGATTGAATTTGTCGCGCATGCGACTCCCTCGGGAGGACTCGAGGAGCCAGTGCGTGGATTTCCCTTCTTCCTCTTGAGCAAGAGCTTCGTCGAAATCAAAAAAGAAGCGGAAACGGCATATCCCAAACCGGATATGGATGCGTTCATCGCGAAGCTTGATGTCTCACCGGAACTGAAAGCATGGATGAAAAAGAACAGCTGGGTAGACATTTCCGGAGATGACTTCACGCACAAACTGAAGCCGGATGACATACTGGGCATTCCTGAATTCAAGACGGCGTACATGGACCGGAACGCCGGGGATCAATCCGCGGATTTTCCCAAGCCGAAGTATAAAGCGTCGGACGAAACGAAAAATCCAGCCAAGTTCAAGAAGCTTTCCGATGATTACATCGAAACCATCCGCCACTATATCGAACAACATCCCCAGAGCACCGACGGCCTCGGTCTCAACCTGTCCGACATTGATCCAGGCCCGAAATGGGACAGCCTGCTGGGGGCGCGCGTTACGGCGATTCATCAGCGCACCCTGGACCTTGCGCAAGCCAATTATCTGGTGGCGCGCGCGGAAACAAATCTTCAAGGGCAGGGATTCCTACGAGGCCTCGCGCCGGGGACATACTGGCTCAGCACGCTCGATGAACCAGCCGTCGTCGGCAATGCCCGGCCGCGATGGGACATTCCTGTTACCCTGCGACCCGGCGAAACGAAGTACGTTGCACTCTCAAACTCGAACTCCGTTCGCGAGCCAGAGTCAAAGTAAGAATATTTCCAACCGAGGTTCCGCGTGGCTGAGTCCGGCGAAATCGGGCCGCTGATCCGCAGTCTTTGCGCCGCCGATCCGGCAAAGCGCGCGATCGCAGCAACCGAAGTCTTCAGGCGGGGATCAACGATGGCGCGGTCCGCTGCCGAGGGTTGGCTTGCGTATCCCCCGCTCGCGAGTCTGCTGGTAGGCGGTTCATCCGGCGCCCTCCAAACCACGGTGGGAATCGCGGTGGAACCGGAGGCTTTCGAGCGCTTGCGGTCCGCGAATGAATCGCCACGCCTTGCGGATGTGCCTCCCGATCAGGACGCGAAAGAATTCGAGCTCGATTTTCCTGAAAGCGTGAAGCTCGACATCTTGACGACGCGCCAACCTGGCGGCTCGGGCGCCATCGCGCGATATCTTATGAAATTCGGTGAGGGTGTACAGCAAGTCGAATTCGACGTGACCGATGTGGACCGCGCGACGGAGATTCTTCGCGAGCGATTTGCGTTGGAACCGATTTATCCGGCGACGCGGGCGGGGGCGGACGGCACGCGCGTAAATTTCTTCCTTGTGCCGAGAGTCGGTGGCGCAAAGGTATTGATCGAGCTTGTGGAACACACCGCGAAATCGTAGGTCTCGGAAAACTGCAAAATCCAACCACAGAGTACACAAAGAAGGCACCGAGAACACAGAGGAAGGGTAACGCTTACCGCACGCGCCGCCAGTCGCAGGCTGGATTGCCAAGGATGTTTGCCGGGCATGACATGTCATGCCCCTACGGAAATTCAACGACGGCAGCGCGGGTCCTATTCGCCGCTTTGTTCCAGGAGCTTGGCGACGAGCGACGTCCAGCCAGTCTGGTGGCTTGCGCCAAGGCCTGCGCCGGTTTCACCGTGGAAATATTCGTAGAAGAGAATCAGGTCGCGCCAAAAAGGATCTTTCTGAAAAAGCGCCGTGTCGCCGTACACAGGACGCCGGCCATCGCGGCGCAGAAAAATGTGCGACAGGCGGCGCGATAGCTCCCCTGCGGCATTCCACAGCGTCTTCTTCTGGCCCGATCCCGTCGGCAACTCCACTTTGAATTCGTCGCCATAATAATAGTGAACGCGCTGCATCGATTCGATCAGGAGGAAGTTCAGCGGGAACCAGACGGGCCCGCGCCAATTCGAATTGCCTCCGAAAAGATCGGTGGAGGATTCGGCGGGTTCGTAGTTCACGGAATGCGTCTGGCCATCCACCTTGAGCACAAACGGATGTTCGAGATGAAATTTCGAAAGCGCGCGGATTCCGTGCGGCGATAGAAATTCATTTTCGTCCAGCACGTAATGATAAATCCGCTCGAGCTTCTGGCGGTTTGCAATGGTCAACAGCAAGCGTGGTCCCTGCGGAGTGACGCGGCTCATGTCCACGTGCTCGGCGACGTCGGGATGATGCTTGAGGAACCACTCCATGCGGCGCTTGAAATTGGGGAGACGCGCCAGATCTTCGGGATCGAATGTCTCGGCGGCGAAAAGCGGAATGAGCCCCACCATCGAGCGCACCTTCATGGGAATGACCTCGTCGGTTGAACCGAGGTGCAGGACGTCGTAGTAGAAACCATCCTTCTCGTCCCAGAGGCCCTTTCCTTTGCCGCCCATGTGGTTCATCGCCTGCGCAATGTAAACGAAATGTTCGAAGAATTTGCTGGCGACGTCCTCGTATGCGGGATCATCGTGGGCCAGTTCCATCGCCATAGAGAGCATATCCAGACAGAACATAGCCATCCAACTCGTGCCGTCGGATTGTTCGATGAAGCTATCGGGGCCGACCGGCTGCGACCGGTCAAAAACACCGATGTTGTCCAGTCCAAGAAAGCCGCCCTCGAAGACGTTCTTCCCTTGTGGGTCCTTGCGATTCACCCACCACGTGAAATTCAGGAGCAGCTTGTGAAACACGCGCTCGAGAAACTCCCGGTCCGGCTTTTTCTGAATGCGGGAGGCGATCTTATAAACGCGCCAGGCTGCCCAGGCGTGCACCGGCGGATTTACATCCGAAAAATTCCATTCGTAGGCCGGCAACTGACCATTGGGCTGCATATACCACTCGCGCAGGAAAAGGACGAGCTGACCCTTCGCAAATTCGGGATCAATCAGCGCCATGGAGACGCAATGGAACGCCAAATCCCACGCGCGCGTACCACGGATATTCCCACTTGTCGGGCATCGAGATAACGTCGGAGTTGTGCAGATACGTCCACTCATGATTCCGGCCCTCGAAGCGTTGCGGATCGGGCTTGGGCTGGGTGGGATCGCCCCTTAGCCAGCGGGCGACGTCGTAGTGGTAGCTTTGCTTTCCCCACAGCAGTCCCGCGAACGCCTGCCGCTGCACCAGCCGCGGATCGTCGCCCATCCCCTGATGGATACGCTGCTCGTAAAACTCATTCGCTTCCTTCAGCCGCTGGTCGAACATGCTGTCGAACGGAGCGCCGAAATACTTCTGGCCGGATTGCTCTCCGGGCGGCTTACCTTCGGCGGGATTGTGATCCATCAGGCGCAGGCGAATTGTCCGGCCTTTTCCGGGGGCGATTTCCGCCGCGTAATGTGCGGCGGACTTCGTACCCTTCATCGCAGGATTTACGGCGTCGCGCTCGCCGCCGACTACATAGCGGTGGAATGCGTCCTTCACGTACGGCGTGCGGCTTTTCTGCTGAAAAAGCCGCTCCATGTTCGTTTCGTTGTCAGTGAAGAGGAGTTCGGGCGCGCCTTCCAAGAGCAGCCAGCGCTTGCCATAGTGATACTCGTTCAGTTCCATCAGCGCGGAACCCGGGGGAGCGTCCATGCGATAGACCTGCGGCGGGTCGTAATTTTCGCCCCAAACCCAGCGATTGCGAAACCAAAGCGTCGGAAGAATGTGCAGCCGGGCGGCCTCGGGCCCGCGGTTCCAGGCCGTGATGCGGATGAGGACATCTTCCGGCGTCGCCTTTGCGTATTCCACGAAAACGTCGAAGTAACGATTTTCTTTGAATACTCCAGTATCAATCAGCTCGTACTCTGGATCGTGACGCGTGCGTTTTGCGTTTTCGGTGATGAGCTGCTCGTAGGGAAAGGACGCCTGGGGATATTTGTACAGAAACTTCAGATAGGAACTCGTCGGCGTGGCGTCGAGATAATAGTATTGCTCCTTGACGTCCTCACCGTGATTCCCTTCCCGGTTGGTGAGGCCGAAAAGCCGCTCCTTCAGGATCGGGTCTTTTTCGTTCCAGAGCGCCAAAGCAAAACAGATGTGCTGGTGGCGGTCGCAAAGGCCGCCGATGCCATCCTCGCCCCAGCGATAGGCGCGCGAACGCGCGTGATCGTGCGGCAGGTAATTCCACGCGTCGCCATTTGGGCTGTAATCTTCGCGGACCGTGCCCCATTGGCGTTCGGATAGATAGGGTCCCCAGCGATTCCAGTGAACTTTCCGCTCGTCGTTGGCCTGGATCCGCTGTTCTTCGCTGGTCATTCGCTGGTCCTTATTCGCTGATCCTCGCGGGAAAGTGCGGTGTCGGCCCTGGCGGCTATTTCCGGATTTCTCGCCGAACACATTTTACTCTAACGGTTCGAGCGAAGCGTGGCAAGTCAGCCGATTTGATCCATTCCTATGCGGCACGAAGTACGAGCCTGGTGGCGGCAAGCCGCTCGATTCTGTATTCTCGGTGAGCCAAATCCTCTAGCGCGGAGTTAAGTCCTGGCCCGTTCGACAAGTGAAGTTTCTTCGCAGAACAAGCGCGCCGCAGCCGCGTATTCGTGGCGATTCGCTCTTCTTTGCGTTTGCATCGCGGCGACGGCCACGATTGCGCCAATGCTTTTTCGCGGCAACGCCTCGGGGCACGATTTTCAGTTTCATATCGCGTCGTGGATGGACGCGGCCAGGCAGTGGCGCGAGGGGACCGTGTTCCCGCGATGGGCCGAATGGGCGAACTGGGGATTCGGCGAGCCGAGATTCGTATTTTATCCGCTGGGGTCATGGATGATCGGCGCGGCGCTCGGCTCCGTGCTGCCGTGGGCGATGGCGCCGGGTGCCTTCATTTGGCTGACCTTAATCGCTGCCGGAATGTTCATGTGGAAGCTCGCGCGCGAGTGGCTTTCCGGGCCGCAGGCTATCGTGGCTGTGGTTCTATTTGAGTTAAATCCGTATCACCTCGTCGTCGTTTATTACCGCGGCGATTTTGCGGAGCTGCTGGCAGGCGCGCTGTTACCTCTGATGGTCTGGGGCGCGCTGCACACCAGCCGGGGGGATTGGCGGCGCGTTCCGTGGCTTGCCGCCGCTTTCGCCGGAATCTGGCTTTCAAATGCGCCCGCGGCAGTGATCGCAACATACTCTCTCGGTCTAATATTCCTGGTGGAATGCGGGGTGCGGCGCAGCTTCCGGCCACTGGTCCCGGGCGCGACGGCCATGGCGGCTGGATTTGGTTTGGCCGCTTTCTATATTTTACCCGCTGCGTGGGAGCGGCGCTGGGTCCAGATCGGACAAGCGGTGGCGGACAACTTGCGCCCGGCTCAAAATTTCCTTTTCACGCACGCAAGCGATCCCGATTTCGTGCGCTTCAACTGGAAGGTTTCGAGCGTGGCGGTTGGAGTCATGCTCGCGACTGGCATAGCAGCGGCGTTCGTTGCGAAGAAACGTCGTGAATTCTCGGAGCCTTATTGGGTGCTGACAACTCTTGGAGTCCTCTCGATCTTGCTGATGCTTCCGTTCAGCAATTACTTGTGGCGGAGGCTGCCGGAGTTGAGGTTCGTGCAGTTTCCGTGGAGATGGCTCGACATACTGGACGTCGCTTTCGCGTTCTTCGTGGCAGCGGCGATTGGCGGCTCGCGGCGACGGTGGGCGTCATGGTTCGCCGGTATTGTTGTATTTTCCGCAATCGGCGCGGCCGCCACGGCGATGGTGTTGGATGCATGGTGGGACAGCGCGGACGTCCCGGCCATGGCCGATGCAATTCACTCGGGTCGTGGGTACGAGGGCGCGGATGAGTATGCGCCCGTGGGAAGCGACCGCTATGAACTTCCGGGAGATCCCGACGATTCGGAGCGCGTGGAAGGCGTGTCCGCCGTGCCGGCGGCCCGGATTGCTCAATTCGATTCCGACTCGGGCGAGATCGTTCCGGCCGCGGGCGTAAAACTGGACATAGAACGTTGGTCGGCAGAGCGCAGGGAGTTTGCGGCGGACACGGCGACGCCCGTTACGCTCGCTGTGAAACTCGTGAATTATCCTGCATGGGAAGTGCGGCTGGACGGCGAGGGAATTGGAACAGGATCAGCACCGGACACAGGGCAAATGCTGATCGCGGTGCCGGCCGGCGCACATCGTGTCGCGATTCGATTTCGCCGGACGTGGGATCGCACTGCTGGCGGCGCTATTTCGGTTTTGTCGGCGCTTACGCTGCTGGGGACAATGTGGGCATTTCGCAGGAGAAAATACGGCGAGCTAGCGCGTTAGTCCAAGCGGCGGTGCTTGAATTTCTTTTCGCCCCTGGCATACGGACCGACAGTGTGGCCATTCCCATGGAGCTTGTACTTGTAGGTGGTGAGGCCCTCGAGACCCATGGGCCCGCGCGCATGGAGTTTGCTGGTGCTGATGCCGACCTCGGCACCCAGCCCATACCGGTAGCCATCCGCGAAACGCGTGGAAGCGTTCTGGAAAACGCCTGCTGCGTCCACTTCGTTGAGGAATCTCCGCGCGGCTTCGGCATCCTCGGTCACAATCGCATCCGTGTGGCGTGAGCCGTAGCGATTGATGTGGTCGATGGCTTCGTCCAGATCGGCGACGATTTTGACGGAGAGAATCAGATCGGAATACTCCGTCGCCCAGTCTTCGTCGGTGGCGGGCACGATGCCCTCTTTTGGCAGGAGTGCAATCGTTTTCGAATCGCCTCGAATCTCGACCTTCGCGTCCTTTAGTTTGGCAACCATGCGCGGCAGAAATTTTTCGGCAATCGCCGTATGAACCAGAAGTGTCTCCGCCGCGTTGCAAACGGCCGGATACTGCACCTTCGCGTCGTAGGCGATATCGAGCGCTTTGTCAGAATCGGCCGCGCGGTCCACATACACGTGACAAATCCCCTCGCTATGCCCAAGGACAGGGATTCGGCTGTGCTGCATGATGAACTGAACAAGCGCGTACGATCCGCGCGGGATGATCAGGTCCACATCGCGGTCGAGAGCCAGCATTTCCTTCACGTCCGCGCGCGTCTGGAGCAAGTTGATCGAGTCGGCGGGCACAGCGGGAAACCGGCCAATACATTCGCGCCAGACGGACACCAGGGCCTCATTGCTGTGTGCCGCCTCGGCACCGCCCTTCAGCAGGACAGCGTTGCCGGATTTCAGCGCGAGAGATGCGAGCTGCGGAACAGCGTCCGGCCGGGATTCGAAGATCACGCCAAGGACGCCAAACGGGCACGATTCTTTGTAAAGCACGAGGCCGTCGTCCAATTCAGTGGCGGAAAGCCTGCGGCCCAGCGGATCGTCGAGGCGCGCGACTCCGCGGACCTGCGCGGCCATTTGGGCGATGCCCCGCTCGGTGACGCGCAGCCGGGCCAACATCGCCGACGACATCCTGCCTGCGGCGACGTCGGATTCCGCGGCGTGGCAATCGCGTTCGTTAGCTTCGAGGATCTTGCTAGCTCCCTGCTCGATCGCGCCAGCGACGGCGATCAGCGCCTCGTTGCGCGCATCGGCCGAAAGCTTTGCAATCGCGCGCGAAGCGATACGCGCTCTCCGCGCGATGGACGCGACGGAGGACCCGGACGTTTGCAAAGGCGAGGTGGTCGGCTGGCTCATCATTTTTGCAAGAGCACGATATTGTCGCGCGTGACAAGAACCGGCGCGGGTGTTGCATCTCGCGAACCGCGGCTGCTCTTTTTTCCCGAAAACTTTTCAGCGTCGCCACTCGCGCAATTGGCAATGCCACGCGCGAACTCGTGTCCGTCAGCGTCCACGATGCTCACTACGTCCATTGAGGCGAAATGGTTTTCCACGCGCACGATTCCCGACGCAAGCAAACTCGCTTTGCCCTGCGTGATCGCGCGATGCGCGCCCGCGTCCACCACCACACGCCCGCGGACACCCGCGGCGTACGCGATCCAACGGCGCTTTCCGCGCATGCGCTTGGCGGGCAGAAACGCTGTGCCGATTTTATCTCCGGCGAAAATGCGGTCGAGCGCGTCCGCGGCGTTGCCGTTCGCGATCACGGCAGTCCCGCCGCAGTTCATGGCGATGACGGCTGCTTCGAGCTTGGTCCGCATGCCTCCGCGTCCGCTCGTTGACGGTCCCGCGCCGAGCGCGGCCAATTCAGGAGTGACCTCGTCAACCAACGGTATAACTTCGTTTGCCTCGCCGCTTTCCGATTCGCGCCGCAACAAACCGTCCACATTCGTGAGGAGCACCAGTGCGTCCGCCTCAAGACCGCTCATCACCAGCGCTGCGAGGCGATCGTTGTCGCTGAAAGCAGCCGCGCGCGATCCCGCCGCAACCGATTCCAATTCCGCGGTCGAGACTGTGTCGTTTTCATTGACGATGGGCAGCACTCCGAATCCGAGTAGCTTTTCCATGGTGTGCTGCAGATTTGAGTACCGGCTCCAATTGGTGAAATCCTCTTCGGTGAGCAGCACCTGCGCGATTTTGATGTCCCATTTCGCGAACAGATTTTTGTACGCGTCCATCAGAAGACTCTGGCCGACAGCCGCGCAAGCCTGCTTTGTCACCAGATCATTCAACCGCGAACGGTGAAGTCCCAGCCATCCTCTTCCAAGTCCTACGGCGCCGGAAGAAACCAGCACGACCTGACGACCGGCCTTCATCAAAGTTGCAATGGAGCGCACGATCGGCTCGACACGTTCGAGACACAACTCGCCCTCGGTTCCAGTGACGGTGGCCGTGCCGACCTTAATCACCAGGCGGCGCGCCGCGCGAAGCAGTTTTTCGCGCTCGGCTTCCATTTTGTGATCTTCTCGCACTCGAAAAGTCTTGCTCAACACGGCCGAAATGCGGACGGTCGGACAATCTTGAACAGTGAACTGCTCCCGATTGTACCGAAATCACGGAAGAGACGTCTGTCGTTTGTGTTCGGGACCGTCACTGTGGCGGCCTCTACGCACGAAGGGCGCCCTCTCGCTGCCATAGGGGACGCCGTCCCTAAGGCTAGTGCGGACAGCCATCTTAGACGGGCGATATAGCTGGTATTTTAGTAACCGCTTTATCCTCCGTAACTTAGAAGAGAACACGCCGGGCGCTAACGGGAAAAAACATGCATGTTGACAGCTTTGGGGGGTGTCTGTAGATTTGTTGGCGTAGGCAGAAGTTGGTCGTCCGGGAACTGTTATAACGGACAAGTCAGATATCTGAGGGGCTGACAGACCGCCAGTCGAGCATATCGACAGACGAGGCCCCATGAAGAACGCAGTTCAAAAGTTGCTGTATGTAGCCGCTGTAGCCCTCATTAGTCTCGCGCCCTCCGCTTTCGCTGACAGCACCGTAGTCGTGGATGGCTCCTACGCGTTCGCTAACAATGGCTACGGCATTCCTCCTTACGGCGGGACGCTGAACGGCCAGGCAGCCTCGTTCTACTGCGTGGATTTCGCTCACGACATCGTCGGAGGAGACAGCTGGTCCGCGATCGCGACTCCGGTTGCGCCCGGCGGGAGTTACGGATCGACTTACCAGCAGAATGGGACGGAGTACCTGGAGTTTGCGTGGCTGCTGACGCAAATGACGGACACAACCGACCAGAACCAGCAGGCGGCGTACCAGTGGGCAATCTGGAGCCTGACGGGCGGCGTCGATCCCTTTACGGGGTCAGACAGCGCGTCGAATCTGCTCGGAGAGGCCTATTGGGCCGTGACGCACGGTTATAACGGCCAAGGTTGGGAAATTCTTACTCCTGGCCCACTCCAATACGGGCAGGAATTCATGGTCCAGACTCCGGAGCCTTCCAGCCTGTTGCTGTTGGCACTGGGGCTCGGCGGGCTGTTGTTCCTGAAGCGTCGCGAACAGCTTTCTTCCTAGTTTTTGATCGAGCTTTTTCGGCCGGATAGAGATGCGCGAATTCGCGTTCTCTTCCGGCCGTTTCCATTTTTGGGGCAATCTTTGATTTTCGTTCACGCGCAAAAAACTGCGCGAGTTTTCATTTCATACCTGCAATCGACGCCGCCCGCGCGGGAACAATTCATTAGGCCGACCGCTTAAAGCATGTTATCTTTGGCTTGCGTTTGTTGCTCTTGTAACACCTTTAGATTCGATTGAAGGGGCTGCAAGTTCACACTTGCGGCCCTTTTTGTTGTACGGCTGGAGGCGGTCGAGAAGCACAAATAGCTTAAAAAAGAAAAGTGAGTACATCAGTGAGAGAACAAGGAACAGTGAAGTGGTTCAATGCCAGCAAGGGATTCGGGTTCATTCAGCGCCAGTCCGGCGAGGATGTTTTCGTACATTTCTCCGCCATTCAGGCGGAGGGATACAAGTCGCTGAACGAAGGCCAGGCGGTTGAATTCGAAGTGACCCGCGGCCCCAAGGGCCTGCAGGCAGCGAACGTCACCAGCCTCTAGTTGAAGTAAAAGGCGGGCCGGTGAATGCCGGTCCGCCTTTTCTTTTCGGCAGTAAGGAAATCGATCCCAGGTACCCCGTGAGCGAAAACATCATCGTCCAATTCGTAGGCTTCCAGGCAAAACCCCTCTCCCGCGAATACACGTTCACAGTCCGAGAGCGCGAAACAGAGCCGCGCGAATACGTGATCGCAATCACCAATGCTGCATTCGATTCCCGCCGTGTGCGATATCAGGACGCGCCGGATGTCTGCTCCCACAAGCTGCATCGGGAGCTCGCGGCCGCGGAGAATCATCCGCCCAAGAGCCATTTTCATTTGAGCGACGCGGAATTGGACGAATATAGTGCGACGCACACACACAAACCCCTGAAGTATCCCTACGCGCCGAAGCCAGATCCAGAGGCTTAGGCGTCCGGTTCGTCTCCCGTACTAAACCTTTTGCTGTGTTGACCGATTGTGCCGCTAAGGCGTGACCGCAGGCGCGAACAAGTGTGCGGCGGTGTAGAATATGTACTGGAAACCGCGCGCACAGAAATGTGCCGCAGGAAGCCCCGCCGGGAGTCAGACCCGTTTCCGGCATTCCGGGTGAGCAAGCGGCCCGGTCAGCTCCAACAGATCCTGCTGATCCAGGGGAGAGCTTCATGCCCGAGATGAAAGCCCCAATGTCCAACGAGAGTGCCGCTGATCGGCGGCGTTCGCACCGCGTGAATATCGCGATGCCCGTGCTTATCCGCGGAACGAAGGGCACGCAACCATTTGAAGAACCGGCCCTCACGATTTCGGTGAGCGCGCATGGCTGCATGATGCGGGTTGCGATTCCCTTAGCGCGAGCTCAGGAAATTGCGATCGTCAACACGAAGACGGCGGAGGAGTTGCCCTGCACAGTGACATTTATCGGGCAGAAAGACAGCGGTAAGACGGAAATAGGAGTTGAGTTCGCCGAGCCGTCTCCACTTTTCTGGCGCATCGCTTTCCCCCCGGAAGATTGGGATCCCTCGGAGCGCAAACGCTCCGGTACGCCGCGCCAACCCACAAAACCGCTCCCCAAACCCCAACGCTAGTGCCGTTCCGACTTTCCGAGTCTGCTGCGCTGCCGGAGTTCATTCGCTTTGCGCGCGAGCGTTGGCTAAGGCTGCTGGCGACGTCCGCGCTTATCCTCGTGCCATGTTTCTGGCACCGGGACATTGTCGCCTCGGATCTCGGAAGCCATCTCTACAACGCATGGCTCGTCCAACTGATCCACCACGGGCAGGCTCCCGGCCTGTGGATCGCCTCGCAACACACAAACGTGCTATTCGATTTTCTCTTGAGCGGCTTCGGTTCGATGTTCGGATTGCGAGTTGGCGAAAAAATAGCCGTTTCGATTGCGGTGCTGATTTTCTTCTGGGGAATTTTTGCGCTCGTTTCAGCGGCCACTCGGCGAGCGCCCTGGATTTTGGCGCCGTGCATTGCGCTGTTTGCGTACGGCTGGACGTTCCACCTTGGCTTCTTCAACTACTACCTTTCTCTTGGCCTAGCCTTCTTAAGCCTGGCGATTTTCTGGCGAGGCAAGGGCTTGGAGTGGCTGGTCGCTGCGGGAATATCCTTGGTTGCTCTGGTCGCGCATCCGCTGGGCTTCGCGTGGCTACTGGCTGCGGCGGCTTACGTTGCGATCTCTGAGACGGCGAGGCGGCCGCGTTACCAACTGATTCTTTTCGCGGTCGGAGCTGTTCTGCTCTGGGCGTTCCACCACTATTTGTCGAAACATTACAACGTCTATGGCGGCACCGGGCCGTGGTACGTCTTCAACGGCGCCGACCAATTGGATCTTTTCGGACCTCGCTACCACCTACCCGAGATCGCGCTGATGGCGTTTGCGCTGATTGCTCTTGCAGTGGATATCATTCGCCGACGGCATGAACCGAACCTCTGGAAGTATTACGTCATCCCGCTTCAGCTATACCTTCTCGTTGAATTGTCGGTTTATTTGCTGCCCGGTGGAATTCACTTCCCGCCCCCGACCGCGGCGTTGGCGTTGCTGACGGAACGCCTGACATCTGTTTCCGCCGCGCTGGTCTGCTGCCTGCTCGGCGCGATGGAGCCGCGGAAATGGCACTTGGCTAGTTTTGTGGTTATCGCCGCTGTATTTTTCAGCTTCCTCTATCAGGACACGGCGAAGGTCAACAGAATGGAGCAACAAGTGGTGCAGCTGGTCAGCAAGCTGCCGCCGAACCAGCGCGTAATGGCGACGATACTGCCGCCGCCGGGTTCACGCGTGCTGATCCAACACATCGTGGACCGCGCGTGTATCGGGCGCTGCTTCAGCTATGGCAACTACGAGCCGAGCACGGGGCTGTTTCGTGTCCGCGCGATGCCGGACAATCCCTACGTATTGACTGATTACGAGCTCGCTGTGGATATGGAAAATGGCGAGTACACGGTGCAGCCGGAGGATCTTCCGGCCTACCAGGTCTATCAGTGCAGCCTAAGCGGCACCGACCTTTGCATTCGCTCGCTCGAAGCAGGCGAAGACAACGACCGGCTGGGCGTTCATCCGGACGAGTGAGCCGTTATGGCCCCAGAAGCCCGAAGACAGCAACTGCGCCGGAGGTTCCAACGTAGACTTTGGCGTTCGCGATCAGAGAAGTGACGAACTTGCAGTTTGAATTGGTCTGGAACTGATCGCGACCGCCGGCAGCTTGATTGCTGTTGTACAGCTCACTGGCTAAATTCGTCGCATCATACGCGTGCAGCGTGCCGGTGCTGCCGTTCTCGATGGCCCACACGATTCCGTTCGTCGTACCGTTGGCCGAAATGCTTGGGGTCGTGCCGGGGTACCCGAATGCAGTAGGCGAGTGTGAAGACGGGGATGTCCCGAGCATCGCACTCGTAATTTTGAAGGCTTCCAATGAATCCCCGACAGCACCGTAGTAAACAGTGTTATTGAAGTAGGCCGGCGTAGATTTAATCTCCCCCGTAATACCTGGAGCGAATTCCTGATAGATGCCAGTGTCGCTGACCGAGTTGAACTTTCCCATCGAATCTCGGTCGACGACGTAGATAACAGTTTGTCCCGTATTGAAATCGGGCTTGCCGGCACCGACTGCGAGATGGCGGGTCTTGTTACTACCGTCCACAAGATCGGGTAGAAGGAGTACACCACCAGAACCAAGATCCTCATCGTGGTTCGACTGATTAACGGTGTCAAACATATTGAAGTAATCGGCGACGGCCAAAGTGTTGCCGGTCGTCGAGAGCTTTATGAAAGCGTTTCCGTAGTCACCGTTGCTCGGAAGGCCATTGGTCAGCGTGGTTTCAAACGTGCCGTTGCCGTCAAGGAAGTAGATGTTCCCGGACGAGTCCGCGGCGAGGCCGTCCCCCGACATCCAGATTCCCCCTTCGCTGCCGTTGGGGGTGATGTCCACTACGCTGGTCTGCTGAAGCGAGGACTCGCCGTATCCCATCACCCAGCCGGTGTAGGGGGTGCCGTCGCAATGAGAGGTCCAGGCGAGGTAGATTACGTTATTCAGCAACAGTAGACCGGTGCGTTCCTCGTACTGGCCGGGATCAAACGTCGTGTGACCACTTTGATTAGGAAATGTTGCCGCGATGAGCACGGGACTTCCCGCTTGCTCGTTACCGGTCGCGAGGTCCAGCGCATGGAGACGCTGGTGATAGACCCCACCGGAGATTGACATGGCCACAACGAAAATCGTGCCGTGCGCCCCCGCGGTGAGATCGATCACGGGCGTGGAAGTGACGCCGATCGTCGGCTCGACCTGGCCGCACCCGTGATCACCGCTCGGCGATTCACCCGTGCCGCTCAGCAGCGGATTTTGCCAGAGCTGCGTGAACGTATCGGCGTCGAACGCATAGACCGAATCGTTTTCCGTAGCCACAAACAAAACATTGTGAACCGCGCCTTTTATCGTGAGGCCCCCTGCATAGAGTGGCTGCGCATCGACGGGCCCGTCCACGGGAACCGATCCCAACAGGCCGAACTTTGTGGAGTTAACGTTTGAAGGCGTTAGCGTGGTTTCGTTCAGATTCTGGCCGGTTCGAGCAATGTCGTTGTGATATGTGAGCACATTGACGCTGCTGGGTGGAGGGTTTACGGCGGGATTGACTGTCAGCGTCGCGGAATTGCTCGTCGCCGAAGGATTGACGCCGTTGCTCACGATCACGCGAAAGGTAGCACCGCTATCGGTCGCCGCGAGGACGGGCGTCGTGTAGCTCGGTGAATTGGGCGCGTTCATAATGGTCGAATTGTTCTTCTGCCATTGATACGAAAGAGGTGCGGTGCCCGTCGCCGTCACTGAGAATGTCGCGGTCTGCCCGACTGTCACCGTCTGACTTGCGGGTTGCTGGGTGATCATCGGCGCGACGCTCGCGCCGGGGCCGCCTGCGGGCGGGTGCCCGACGGGACATGCATTCATCCCCAAGAGGACGAACAGGGAGAAAAGTACACTCAGCTTGATTCGCATTTGCAGGCTCTCCGGGCTTCGAGTCCGAAAACAGCGCGAGAATCGTGCATCAGGCTAAACCGCGTCCCGGTGGGGTGGAGACGCTACTTCGTATCGTGGAAAACTACTCGAACAGAATTATACGCAATGCCATGGCGTGAGTTCACCTGTACTTGAGTATAGGTGCGGGACAGCTACCCTCCGTACTAGTGATGCGGACCGTCAGGATGTTTCCGCGGTAACCTGGGCTTCGCGACGAACGTCAGGCACCTTGAGATGGTCACGCCGACCGATCAGCCACGTTCCAAGCCTCCATGCCAAGAGGATCCCGACGAGGAACGCGTAGAAAAGTGGCTTGCGGACATCGGATTTGACGAGCCAGTAGTAATGAATCACGCCGAGCACGGCGGTGACGTAAATCAGCCGATGCAATTTCTGCCAGCGCTTTCCGCCGAGGCGGCGAATCCAGCCGGCCGTGGAAGTAATCGCCAGAGGAATCAGCAGCACAAATCCAGTAAAGCCCACGGTGATGAACCGCCGCTTCTCCACGTCCTTCCACATTTCGGACCAAACAAACTGCTTGTCGAGCCAAATCCAGGTGGTGAAGTGGAGGCATACGTAGAAGAAGGCAAACAGTCCCAGCATTCGCCGGAAACGAATCAGTTGGGGCAGGTGCAGAATTTTCCGAAGCGGCGTGATCGCGAGTGTGATGACCAGGAATCGCAGCGTCCAATCACCGGTTCTGTGCGTGATGAAGGCTATCGGATCGGCCGTGAGATCGTTGTGGAAACCGCGCCAGACAAGGAGTGCGACCGGCACAAGGCAAGAAACAAACACAACAACCTTGGTCCATTTGCTTGTGAGGATTGAATTCAACGTGGCGGCTCCGGTCAGAAATTCTTGCGCAGGTCCATGCCGTTGTACATGCTTGCCACCTGATCGCCGTAGCCGTTGAACATCAGGGTCGGAATCTTCTTCGTGAACAGGCCGAGTCCAGGCCCCAGGCGACGCTCCGATGCCTGGCTCCATCGCGGATGATCCACGTTCGGATTCACGTTGGCGTAGAACCCGTATTCGCTTCCACCGCCGTACATGCTCCACGTCGTCTGAGGTTGGTCGTTTGTGAATCGGATCTTTACCAGAGACTTGATACTCTTGAACCCGTACTTCCACGGAATCACCATACGCACCGGAGCGCCATCCTGATTGGGCAGCGTTTCGTCGTACATTCCCACACAAAGAAGAGTGAGCGGATTCATGGCCTCATCGAGGCGCAGTCCTTCGACGTACGGCAACTGGATACCGGCCTGGCTTCCCAGCGGCATCTGGCGCGAATTGTAGTAGGTCTCGAAAGCTACGTACTTAGCTTTCGCCGTTGGCTCGACAAGTTTCGCAAGGGCGCTAAATGAGTAGCCGATCCAGGGAACCACGATAGACCAGGCCTCCACGCAACGGTGGCGATAAATACGCTCCTCGAGCGGCGCTAGCTTCATGATTTCGTCCATGCTAAATTTGCGGGGCTTGGCGACTTCGCCTTCCACCGAAACGGTCCACGGAGAGGTCACGAAATTCTTCGCGTTTTCGGAGGGATCGTCTTTATCGGTGCCAAATTCGTAGTAGTTGTTATAGGTGGTGACCTTCTCGAAGGGCGTCTCCGGCTCCGTGGTGCTGCCG
Organism: uncultured Acidobacteriota bacterium; assembly: GCA_963818605.1. Taxonomy (GTDB): domain Bacteria; phylum Acidobacteriota; class Terriglobia; order Acidiferrales; family UBA7541; genus Palsa-295. The sequence goes on along the minus strand of CAWFSW010000005.1, from coordinate 201,411 downwards.
GGCCATTTGGTGACCCCGTTCAATTTCACTGGCACCGAACCGGTACCAGAGGCCGAAACCAATCCTGGAAGTCTCTTATATGCTTCCACCGCCGCGCCCGTAGCCAGCAACCCCAGTAGGAAGTTCCGTCGACCCATATACAGGGTCTTAGGCGTAACGTCCGAGTAGCTCAGATCCGGCTTCCGCTTAATGAGCACCACAATCCTCCCTCCCCGTCTCTTATAATACTACGCGCGGCACGCCACATTGGATGCCAGGACTTTTCAGAAGGTGCCCGGAAACTTCGGCCAGGAACCTCGCCTAGGCCGCAGTCAATTCAGCAAGCAAGGCGGTTCGAACGCGCTGCTGATGAGATGGGGCAAGCTTCTTGCCACCGGAAGTGAGATAGAAGGCGTCGATTGCCATCTGTCCTTCCGTTTCGATGAGCGCGATTTCGATGTTGCAGTTCTGGCGTGAGAGCTGAGAGCTGACGCGGTAAAGAAGACCTGGCTGGTCCTGCGCGATGACCTCGATCAAGGTGCTATGCGCGGAGCAGGTATCGTCGATTTCGACCTTCGTTTCGACCTTCACCTTTGGCGCCGTATTTTTCTCGGAGCGCAAGCGATCGCGGAGCATGCGGTCAAGGTCGACCTTGTCCATCACGACGTCGTGGATGCTCGTTTTGAAACGCTCCCATTCCGGAAGGTTTAACTCAAGCGTCTGAAACCGGTCGGTGAAGAAGAACTTGTCCACGACAATTCCAGCCTCGTTCGAAAACGCCGCCGCTTTCACGATATTCATGCCCCATGCAGCCAGCGCGCCAGCCATTCTGGCAAACAAGAATGGGCGGTCCAACGTCACTACAGTTAACTCGTACCAGTGGCGCCCGCGGGTCAGTTCAACCTGCACGGGATCAGTGTCCAAGCGGCTCGCCATGTCCAGGTGGCGAATCACGTCGCTCGCCGCCTGCGCACGGAGATAGCGCTTCGGCAACCCATCGAGAAAGCTGTCGAGCTTCTGCCCAGCCGCGGGCGTGAGCGTGCGAAGGTGGGTCATCACTTCGTCGTTTTCATCTCCGTGCAGACGCTCGTCCACGCTTCGCATCAGGTAATTTGCCGCGCCGATGTAAAGCTGCCACAGGTTTTCAGCTTTCCACGGCGTCAGAGCCTCCGGGTTCACCGCCTTGATATCGGCGTAGGTGAGCAGGCAGAGCATCTTCAGGCGCTCCGGCGTTCCCATCTTCTCCGCGATTTGACGAATCGCTTCCGGATCGAAAATGTCGCGCCGCAAGGCCGAGCCCATCACGAGATGGTTGGAGATAAGGAAGAAAACGGTTTCGCGGTCCGACGGGTCAAGGTCGAGGCGCGCGAGGGACACCTCCGCGATTTCGAGACTGCCAGCGATATGGTTATCAGGCTTGGTGCCTTTGCCCGTGTCGTGCAGCAGCAACGCCAAATAAAGCAGGTCCGGCTGTTCGAGTTCGTCGAGAAGTTCGGAATAGCCCTGATCCCATTTGGATTGAGATTTCCGAAGCGCATGCAGATTTTCAATGGTGACGAAACTGTGCTCGTCCACCGTGAAACGATGCGAATAGTCGCGAATGACCAGCGAGTCAATCGCCTGAAATTCCGGCAATAGCGGCGTGAGCAGGCGAAGAGAGTGCATCGTGCGCAGCGCTTGCGCGGCGTGGGGAGCAACCAGAATTTCCTGTAAGTAGTGCCAGAGCTGAGCGCCCTTGGGCGGCGATGCGGCCAATGCCGGCTGAACTTCCTCGATCTGGTGCTCGGCGGAGGAACTGAGGCTTAAGCCATGGCGCGCCATAAAGCGAAACATGCGCAGTGGCAGCTCGGAATCGGTCAATGTTTCCTGGCGCTGCAAGAATATGCGGCCGTCCACAACCGCGAATTCCGCGTTCGAAAGCCGCGAGCGCAAATTTTGAAACTGGCGGTAGAGGGACGGGCGCGCCGCGGGAAACTCCTCCAGAAGTTGGAGTGCGACACGGTGGATCAGCCGTGCATGCCCAAAGTAAATGCGCATCCAATCCGAGCCAGTAAGCGAATCAGCGCCCGACGCGCCGACCTTTTCGGCGGCAGCCTGATCCTGCGCAAGCCAGGCGAGCGTATTGTCGTCGCGCCCGTGACGAAAGTGGAGGAAGCACCGAACGGACATCAGAAAATCGAGGGCAGCGTCAAATCTTTCGCGGAGCCACGGAGGCAGGAGTGAGGCTTCGTCGGGCCATGCGCCCTGTTCTTCCATGGCCGCAATAAGAGCAAGCCAATGCGCGAGGTTGTAGTCTCTCAACCCTCCCGGGCCATCCTTTACATTGGGCTCCAGGTGGAAGACGGTATTTCCGAATTTGTTGTAGCGACCGTGGGTGAGATCCGTCAGGCGCTGGACGATCGAGCGCGACTCGCGCGCAACGAGGTTGGGTATCAGCTGATCGTGGAACCGATTGAAGAGACTCTTGTCGCCCGCCAGATACCGGCAATCGAGCAGCGAGATCGCGAATTCAACATTGTTCGGATCGAATTTCTCACACTCGGCCAACGTACGCGAGGCAGGGCTCAGTTTCAGCCGCAGGTCCCAGATTTCCTGCGAGAAACGCGCGATGCGTTCTTTTAGGTCTCGCTCGGCTCCGCCGCCAGCGTGCAGAAAGAGAATGTCGATATCTGAATATGGAAAAAGCCAGCGGCGGCCAAATCCTCCGAGTGCCACCAGCGTGAAATTCTGAGGACCGGCTGCGTCGGACGAAATCAGTTCCTTCCATAGACGGAGCGCAATGGAATCCACCAGCGCGGTGCGTCCGTGTACGGCTGCGCGGCCGTCGCCCTTGGCGGAGAATTCGTCGCGAATCCGCGCCGATTCAGCCGCATAGAGTTCGCGCAGATCGTTTCCTGGTGCGTGGGTCGTGGACATACGTGTTTGGCGGAACTTTACGCCCGTGCCGGACTTCATTGACTCGTGGCACTTCGCGACAATGGCGGCCAGCGCTCAAGCCACGGGCTAGCGCGGCGACCGCTAGAGCGCGCTGTCTCCGCGCTCGTCGTTGCGAATCCGAATGGCGTCGTCAACCTTGGAGAGGAAAATCTTGCCGTCACCGATTTTCCCCGTGCGCGCCGCCGTCACGATCGTTTGGACGGTTTTCTCAACCGTTTCGTCCGCGATGACAAGCTCGATCTTGATCTTGGGGATTAAATCGACCGTGTATTCGCGGCCGCGGTAGAACTCGGTATGGCCTTTCTGGCGGCCATGCCCGCGAGCCTCGAGGACCGTCATGCCCTCGACGCCGATCTCATGAAGCGCATCCTTGACCGCATCCAGCTTCGAGGTTTGAATCACCGCTTCCACTTTTGTCATCGTCGTCTGCCTCAGCCTTCAGATTCTCTCACCGAGACCCGGAAGAGATTACGCCCAATTCCACGTGCATGCTACGAGGATGTCTCCCACGAGTAGCCCTCTTCGCCGTGCTGAGTCAGATCCAGACCTTGCGCTTCGTCCTCCTCATCGACACGCAGGCCGACAACCAGATCTACAAACTTGAGGATGATCAGCGTGCCCACGATCGCCATCGCCCACGCGATCCCGACGCCAACCAGTTGATTCAATATCTGATGAAAATTCCCCTGAATCGCGCCCGAAGGCAGGGCGTTGCCGTTCGCATCCTTGAAGATTGGGTTGATGAAGCTCGATGCGAAGACTCCCGTCAGCACCGCTCCGACTGTGCCACCTGCTCCATGCACTCCGAAGGCATCGAGCGAATCGTCATAGCCGAAAAACATCTTGAATGATGACGTCATCCAGAAACAGACGACGCCCGCAATCAAGCCAATCGCCAGCGCCGACATGGGACTGACAAATCCGGACGCCGGCGTGATTGCCACCAGTCCCGCGACCGCTCCCGAGATCGCGCCGAGCGCGCTCGGTTTGCCCCTGCGAATCCATTCCGCGCCTGTCCATCCGACGACTGCCGCGGCCGCTCCGAAATGGGTCGCCACAAACGCGCTGGTCGCCAAGCCGCCCGCGGATAGCGCGCTTCCCGCGTTGAACCCGAACCAGCCGACCCACAGTAGGCATGCTCCGATGAAGCTGATTACCACGCTATGCGGCGGCATGGGCTCCTTGGGATACCCAAGCCGCTTGCCAAGATATAGCGCGCAAACCAGCGCCGAAACTCCGGACGTGATGTGGACCACGGTGCCGCCCGCAAAATCGAGGGTCGGGAAGCGTCCGCCGAGCGATGCATTCAGCAGGCCTCCCTTTCCCCACACCATGTGCGCCATCGGGTCGTAAACCACGAGCGACCATAGCGTGAGGAATAGCAGCATCGCACTGAACTTCATGCGCTCCGCGAATGCTCCAGTAATGAGCGCCGGAGTGATAATCGCGAACATCAACTGAAAGATCATGTAGGTCTGTGCGGGGATCGTCGCCGCATAGTCCGGATCCGGCTGCGTTCCCACACCTCGCAGGAAAAGATTGTGCAGGCCGCCGATGAAGCTGTTCCCCGATCCGAAGGCCAGGCTGTAACCCACAACCGCCCAGACCACGGTGATCACGGCCATCATCGCGAAGCTCTGCATCATGGTGCTCAGCACATTTTTCCGGCGCACGAGTCCGCCATAGAAAAGTGCGAGTCCCGGTCCGGTCATCAGCAACACGAGCGCCGAACTCGCGAGCATCCACGAATTGTCGGCCGAGCTTTTGGCGTCGGCCACGGCCTGCTCCACGGCAGCGAGTCGGTCCACATGAACCTGCGGAGCCACCAGGAAGGCGGCAACCGTTGGCCTGCTTCCCCCGGGCATCCAGGCAAGCGCGGCGACCGGCGCCAAACAAAAAACCAATAAGATCACTGCGAAACGCTTTGTCCATGGGCTTCTCATGGAGGCGGTTATCTCCCCTGACAGACGAACGCCCCTGCACACACTATGAGCGTTGCAAACGTCTGTCGATAATCTATATTTCGATACGCGCTATCGGAAATCGCTATCGAATCCCAAACCCGCGCGCATTATACACAGGGATGCGACCGAAAATAAGCTCTGCAAGACCCGCACGCTCGATGCGCCCGCGGGTAGATCCCTCATCGGTTTAACCAGACATAGTTCAATCGGTTGGGCATTCGCACGCTTGACTCGCAACTTTCCGGGTTACTTGGTGTTTTATGAACCGTACGGCCTCCACAGGACATTCGGGGGCTGACACTTAAAATGGGCGCAAAGCTCAAGCTACGAGGAGGAAGGACATCATGAATACACGCAATCTTATTTTGAGTGCGGCAGCCTTAATTGCTCTGTGCGTGCCGTCCGCGTTTGCTCAGCAGACTGATACCAGTTCCACCGCGACGCCGACCGACAAACCGGCAAAGATCGCGCAGCGCAAAGATAATCAGCAGGATCGCATCGCACAGGGAATCGACAGCGGCCAGCTGAACGCTGGTGAAACCAAGAATCTGGAGACCAAGGAAGCAGACGTAAACAAAGAGGAGCATACGATGCGCTCGGACGACGACGGCCACTTGACCGCCGCCGACCGCAGCAAGCTGAATAATCAGCAGAACCACTTGTCGAATCAGATTTACGACGACAAACACAACGCCAACACGGCCCATTACGGCAACGGCGAAATCGGCCAGCGCCGGGAAAACCAGCAGGACCGCATCGCGCAGGGCGTGAAGAGCGGCCAGCTGACTGCCAGCGAAACGTCGAGGCTCGAAAATCGGGAACAGGGTATCAACCGTGAAGCGAGTGCCGACAGGCAGGCGAACGGCGGCAAACTTACCGGCGCCGACAGAAAAGCGATCAACCAGAGCCAGAACCGGGCTTCGCGCAGCATCTACAGGGACAAGCACAACGGCGCGCGGAGGTGAACGGCGTCGCTGCTAAACAGTGGTTGTCAAAGGAATGAAGGGCCCCGGTCGTTGCGCCGGGGCTTTTTTTTATCCTGTATAGCCGTGTGGGTGCTTTTGGATCCAGTGCCACTGCGAGCGCAGAATCGAAGGCAAGTCCGACATTGCGGTCTTCCAACCGAGAACCTGCTGGGCCTTGCTCGGGTCCGCCACTAATCGCGGCGGATCGCCCGCGCGAGGCCCCTCGATCCGCGTGGGTATCGGCCGCCCGGTTACCTGGCGCGCGCACTCGATCACTTCCATCACGGAGTATCCGTGACCGCTCCCGAGATTTAGCAAATCGGACTGGCCGCCGCGGCGAAGATGTTCGAGCGCGAGAATATGGGCTTCCGCGAGATCGGCGACGTGCACGTAGTCGCGGATGGGGGTTCCATCGGGCGTAGGATAGTTTGTTCCAAAAACGGCGACTTCCGCCTTTTCCCCCGAAGCTGCTTTCAGCACATTCGGCACAAGATGGGTTTCCGGATCGTGGTCTTCGCCGCACCGCTCGGTCGCTCCCGCAGCATTGAAATATCGCAGCGACACGGATTTCAGGCCGTAAGCACCCTCAAAGCTGGCGAGAAGCCGCTCCATCAAAAGCTTGGACCACCCGTAGGGATTTACCGGCCATTGCTGGCTGGATTCTGGAATGGGAATCTGCTTTGGCTCCCCGTACACGGCGGCGGTAGACGAAAGAACCACACGGCGCACACCGGCGGCAACGAGCGCGCCCATGAAGGCGATGCCCTGCTCGACATTGTTTGCGAAATACTTCTGCGGGTCCACAACCGACTCACCGACGGAGGTGAGCGCCGCAAAGTGAACGCAGGCTTCGATCTTGTGTTCGCGGGCTATGCGCTCGACGAGAGAACGATCACCCACCCCCCCCTGGTAAAACGGCACTTCGGTGTCCACGGCGCCGCGATGGCCGTGCACAAGATCGTCAAGCACAACCACATCTTCGCCCTTGGCCTGGAGACGCTCCAAGGTGGCGCTCCCGATATACCCTGTCCCACCTGTCACGAGAATCGTCATTGAACTCCAGTCCGCCGATCGGACCTGCCGGTGCCGATGATAGCAGGGGATGCTAATGCACCGATGCCCATACCAATGTGATTGTGGCGTGAATGTGAACGGCAACATCGAGCCGGCCCCGCGCGTAGTAACATGGAGAGCGAAATAATGACCACGAACGCTCGTATACCCGGCCCGGCTGCACTCCGCTTGCAGGAAGTCACCCGACACTATCAAATGGGCGAGACGCTGGTGCGCGCAGCCGATAACGTGACACTGAGCATCGGCGCGGGAGAATTCGTCGCATTGCTGGGAAGCTCGGGCTCGGGCAAGTCCACGCTGCTGAACCTGATGGCTGGGCTTGACCGGCCGACATCCGGAGCAATATTCGCCCACGATCGCAATCTCGCCGAGATGAGCTCCGAGGAATTGGCCAAACACCGCAGTCGCACGATCGGAATTGTTTTTCAGGCCTTTAATCTGCTACCGCGGATGACACTCGAGGAGAACGTGGAGCTGCCGCTGCGCCTTGCGGAAGTCGAACGCAGCGAGCGCGCCGGCCGCGTCCGCGAAGCTGTGGATCGCGTGCGGCTGAGCGCCCGGCTAAGCCATCGCCCGAGCGAGCTTATCCGGCGGCGAACAGCAGCGCGCCGCGCTTGCCCGCGCACTCGTCAACAGACCCACTATTTTGCTGGCGGACGAACCTACTGGAAACCTCGACAGCACAACCGGCGACGAAATCATGCTGCTGCTGCGCGAAATTAACGAGACCCTGGGGATGACTATCGTGATGGTGACGCACGAACAACCGCGCGCGGAGCGCTTCGCGCACCGGCTTGATCCATATGGGCGATGGCAAAGTGCTCAACGACGGGCGGGCATCATGAAGCGGCGCGACCTCGGCGAGCTGGCATTCCGCAATCTGCGTGAAGCCGTGCTGCGAAATTCGCTCACGACGCTCGGAATCGCAGTCGGCGTGGCGTCGCTCGTCGCGATGCTGTCGCTGGGCGTCGGCTTGCAGAACCTGGCCAACGATCGCCTTTCGCGTTCGGGACTATTCGACGCGATTTTCGTGACGCCGAAATCAAACAATCCGACATTTGGCCGACCGCGAAACGAGAACCCGGAGCCGACCGGCCCGCCCAAGCCGCTCGACGTCGAAGCTCGCAAGAAAATCGAAGCCCTGCCTAACGTCACAGAAGTCTATCCCGAGATTCGATTCCCTACTGAGATCCATTACGACGGAAATCCTTTCACGACGGTGGTAGCCGGCGTGACGCCTTCGGGGAAAACGGACGGCTCATTCGACGGCATGACTGGCTCGTTTTTCTCGAGCCCGACCGCGGATGAAGCGATCCTGCAAATCGACTTCGCGCGCCAGCTTTCGCCCCAGCAACCGAATAGCCTTATCGGCAAGGACATCGTCCTGCGCTACGCCGAGCGCGAAGCTCTTCCGCCCGAACCTGGAGAGAAGAATTCAGATCCTGCCGGATTTTCCATAGTGCCGAAAGAACAATCCCTGCGCATCATCGGCATTATCGAGACTGACCCGGCCGGCGGCCTGGGCGCTTTCGGTCGCGGCAGGCTTTTCATCCCGCTGAAGGTCGCCGAAACGCTGCGCGCCGCGCAGACCAACGATCTTCGCGATCTGCTGCGAGATTCTTCCTCGCGGAAAAATTACGAGAGCCTCACCGTGCGCGTCAGCGGCGCATCCAAAGTGAAGGACGCCGAGGAAACCATCAAGAAAATGGGGTTCACGACGTATTCACTGCTCGACGCCACCAATAGTCTGAGGCTCGTATTTGCGGTTTTTGATTTATTCCTGGGGATTTTCGGCAGTCTCGCGCTCGTGGTCGCCTCGCTCGGCATCATCAATACCCTGGTGATGGCGATTCTCGAGCGTCGCCGCGAGATCGGCATCCTGAAAGCCCTCGGCGCGGCTGATGGTGATATCTGGTGGCTTTTTACCGTCGAAGCTGGCGTGATGGGTCTGTTCGGTGGAATCTCCGGTGTTGCCATTGGCTGGCTCATCGGACACGCGATCAATTTCGGTACGAATATTTATCTTGCCCGCCGCGATCTTCCCGCCATCAGCGTCACCGCGGTTCCATGGTGGATGGTCGTCACCGCAATCTTATTCTCCATCGGCGTCAGTATGCTGGCTGGCCTATATCCCGCCACTCGCGCAGCCCGTCTCGATCCCGTGCAGGCTCTGCGATATGAGTAAGCCGCTGCGGCAGCTGTTCGCAGGTATCGCTTTTCTGCTGGTGTGGCTCGCATTCGCTGGCGCGGCGCCCGCGCACGCTTCCCCTCGAATCGAATGCCGCTCCGTGCCGAGCAAGCTTCTGAATCGCAAGGTCCAGTATTGCGTGCTGCTGCCGCCAAGCTACGATTCCGATAAAGCTCGCCGCTATCCCGTGGTCTATTTTCTCCACGGACTCGGCCAGAACGAGCAGGCCATGATTGACTCTGGCGGCTGGAATCTGACGCAGGACATGTGGGAACAGGCGCAGATTGGTGAATTTCTGATCGTCGCGCCGGACGGAGATCGTTCGTTCTTCATCAATTCGCGCGACGGGAAACGCCCCTACGAGGATTTTTTTGTCGAGGAACTACTGCCCTTCATCGATTCGCATTACCGCACCAAGGAAGGACGCCGCAACCGGGGAATTGCCGGAGTATCGATGGGTGGCTACGGCGCGCTGCATCTCGCGCTTCGTCATCCGGATCTTTTCGGCGCCGTCAGCGCGAATAGCGCCGCGCTGATCTCGAATCCACCGGAGGGCAAGGTTGACTCAGGCGCGGCGGAGGCGATTTCGCGCGCGCTCGGCGGAGCCTTCGGCACGCCGTTCGACCGCGCCTTCTGGGACCGCAACAGCCCGTTCACCCTTGTGCGTGAAACTCCGCCGCCGGCTAGCCTGCAAATTTATTTCGATTGCGGCACGGAGGACGATTTCGGTTTCAATCGCGGGGCGCAGGAGTTCCACGACCTGCTGGTTTCGCGCCACATCCCGCACGAATTTCATCTTTACCCGGGCGGACACGACATCAATTACTTTGCCGAGCACTTGCCCGAGTCTCTTGAATTCCAATCGAAAGCGATCAGCGCTACTCCCCCACCCTCGAAATAAGGCCGGTCGCCCGGGTCGAAAGGTAATCTAATCCGTCGCTTGCGCGGCGCTGCGCTCGTAATCTGCGAATTTGCCGCCTGTCTCGGCGAGCTTTTTCAGAAGCGGAGCAGGTTCCCAAAGCATTCCGTGTTGCTTGTGAAAGTCGCACACGCGGTCGTATACCTTTTTCACACCCACGGTGTCCGCGTACCACATCGGGCCGCCCCGGAAACCAGGGAATCCATAACCGTTCAGATAAATAATGTCTATATCGCCCGCACGCAGCGCATAGCCTTCTTCCAAAATCCTCGCGCCCTCATTGACCAGGCCATAAACCTTGCGCTCCACAATCTCTTCGGCTGAGATTTGCCTCTGTGGAGTCCCCGCCTCGGCATTCCATGTCTTCACGAGTTCCGCGACCTCAGGATTGGGAGTCGCGCGCCTTTCGGCGTCATACTTGTACCAACCCGAGCCGGTCTTCTGGCCGAAGCGGCCCATCTCGCACAGCTTGTCTTCAACATACGGCTGCCGCGCGCCAGGCTTCTCGAGGTGCTTGAACTCCTTCCGGATGCGCCACGCGACATCCAGGCCTCCCAAATCTCCGACGGCTAGCGGACCCATGGCCATGCCCCATTGCGTGAGCGCCGCGTCAACCGCTTCGGGGGTCGCCCCTTCCTCCACCAGAAACTGCGCCTCGCGAATGTAGGGCAGGAACATCCTGTTCCCGACGAATCCGCGGCAGTTCCCCACCAGCACGGCGACCTTGCCAATTTTCTTCGCTAGCTGCATGCACGTGGCGATCACTTCCTTGCTGCTCTTCTTCCCACGCACGAGTTCCAGCAGACGCATCACATTTGCGGGGCTGAAGAAATGCGTGCCAATCACGGCCTCGGGCCGTGATGTAGTGGCCGCGATTTCGTCAATATCGAGCGTCGAGGTGTTGCTCGCCAGAATCGCACCGCGCTTACATACACGGTCCAGCTCGGCGAACACTTCCTTCTTCAGCGCCATGCCTTCGAACACGGCCTCGATCACCATGTCGGCGCCGGCGAAATCGTCGTAGCTCAGAGTAGGCTTGATCATTTTCATGCGCTCGTCCACGAATTCCTGCTTGAACCTGCCGCGTTTCACCGAGGTCGCATAGTTTTTCTGAATATTCGCGAGGCCGCGATCGAGCGCGGCCTGATCCGTGTCCTTCAGCAGCACTGGAATTCCGGCGTTGGCGCAAACCATCGCGATTCCGCCGCCCATGGTCCCCGCGCCAACGATTGCAATCGAGTTCACGGGAATCACTGGCGTTTCCTTCGGAACATCGGGGATTTTCGCAACCTCTCGCTCGGCGAAGAAAACATGGATGAGCGCCTTCGACTCGTCCGAGTAAAGGCACTTGTCAAAGAGACGCGCCTCTTCCTCGCAGCCTTTTTCAAACGGCAGCTTTGTCGCAGCTTCAATGGCGTCAATCGCGGCGAGCGGCGCAGGTAATCCGCGTTGTTTCTTGCGCACTGTGTCTCGCGCGGCGGCAAAGATCGGGGCGTTTGTCTCCGGCGTTCCCAATTTCTCGTTGCGCTCGCTGGTCTTCCGCGTCGGCTTTCCAGCAACGCCCCGCGCAAATGCCACGGCTCCCGCCAGCAAATCTCCGTCGATCAGTTTGTCGATGATTCCGGCCTCGACCGCCTCCGCCGCCTTGATATTCTTGCCGTTCGTGCACATCTCCACGGCTTTCGCAATTCCGGCGAGCCGAGGTAAGCGTTGCGTGCCGCCCGCGCCGGGTATGATTCCCAGATTTACTTCCGGCTGGCCCACCTTGGCGTCCGGACTCGCCACGCGATAGTGACAAGCCTGAGCGACTTCAAGTCCTCCGCCCAGCGCGTTCCCGTGAATCGCTACCACCACCGGCTTGCGGCAATTCTCGATTTTCAAAAGCGTGGGAAGCAGATTGATCCGCCCGCCCTTGCCGGACGTCATCTGAACGAACATGTTGATATCGGCGCCGGCTATGAAGGTGCGCCCGCCACCGATCAGCACCGCGGCCTTCACGGTCGCGTCCTTCTCGATTGCGGCGATGGCGTTCTCGATGCCCTCGGGCACGCCGGGGCTCAGCGCGTTCACCGGCGGATTATTGATGGTGATGACCGCGACATCTCCGTCTTTGCTCAATTGAACCAGATCGCTCATTTGCGTGGGTTTCTCCAATGCGATTCTTATGCTATTTGTGCTGATGAGGCAAGAGTGAGGATATATGCGCGTGGACGATCAAAGAATTTGCACCACTGGCGCCGGCGCCGACGAATTGACCACCGAGAGCCGGGCCGCAACCTGGCGCGCCATTGCGTAAATGCTCTTCGCGACAGACGCATCTTCGCCGAGCGACGCCGCCGGCTTTCCTGTGTCGCCGCCGATGCGAATCTGCGGATCAATTTCGATCTCGCCGAGAAACGGCAACTCGAAATTCTTCGCCATGCGCTCCCCTTCGCCATGCCCGAATACGTCAATTTTCCCGTTGCAGTGCGGGCAAGAGAAATAGCTCATATTTTCGACCACACCGAGAATTTCCACGTTCACTTGGCGGAACATTTCGACGGCCTTGCGCACGTCCGCCAGAGCGACTACCGAAGGTGTTGTCACCACCACGGCGCCGCTCACGGCCACGGTTTGAATCAAGCTCAATTGAACGTCTCCGGTACCGGGCGGCAGGTCCGCGATCAGGTAATCTAGCTGGCCCCAGCGCACGTTTCGCAGGAATTGCTGCATCACGCTATGAAGCATCGGACCGCGCCACACCAGCGGCTTGTCTCCGGGATTCAGCAGACCCATCGAGATCATTTTTACGCCGTAGGCCTGCACCGGAATGATCGTTTTCTCATCGAGCATCTTCGGCTGCTCAGCGGTTCCCAGCATTACCGGGACGTTCGGACCGTACACGTCCGCATCCAACAACCCGACCGACGCGCCCATATTTTTCAATGCAATCGCCAGGTTTACGGCGACCGTCGTCTTGCCCACGCCTCCCTTGCCGCTCGCAACCGCGATCAGATTCTTCACGCCTTCGATTGGCGCCTTGCCCTGCGGCCGGACTCCCTGCGTCACCGTCGCGTCAAATTTCAAATCTACCGCCGTCACGCCAGCAATCTTCGCCAGCGCCGTGCGAACATCCCTCTCGATGGTTTCGCGCTGCGAGCGCGCGGGTGTCGTCAGAGTGACGAGCAGAGACACGGCGCCGTCACGCACCTCGATATTCTTGGCCAACCCGAGCGTCACAAGATCCTTATGCAGCTCCGGGTCTATTACTCCACGCAGCGCTTCGAGTACCGCTGCTTCTGTGGGACCGCTTGCCATCAGTTTCCTTTCGGGTGAAAACACCGCGCCACAAATAAAGATCTTTGTCGGGGCATCCTGAAGCCGGTGCGACTCTTCGGACAGGCGCGAAGTGAAGTGCAACGCGCTTAAGGTTCGTTGTCCTTGTATTCGTCCGGAACGTCGTCTTCGGGCACTTCGTGGGTTCGGACCTCGCCTTCGTCTGCGTCCGGAGCGTCCTCGACGCCCTTCACGGCCTCGGCCTCGAACGCGTTCCCTTCCTCGAGCAACTCGTCCACGCTCTCCGAATCCGCGCTACCCCTGTTGGACAGGCCCTGCAGATCGCCCGACTGGCCGCCAGAGCGCGCTCCCAGCCCGGCAGGTTCAAATGCCAGCGACGATTCCCGGTCGCGCTTCCCGCGAGCATCTCCCGCGGGCGCCGCCTTCCTTCTTGAGGCGGCTTTCCGCGCAGGCGCTTTCGCCTTCCGAGCTTTCTTCTTGCGCGCTGGTTTCTTGCTCGCAGCTCTCGTTACTTTGCTGCGCTTTTTCGTATTCTTCTTCTTTTTGGTCGCCATGAATGCAGTCTACCACCGGATGCCGTGTTTTGTAGCCGCGCACCGTTGCGATCGAAAAGGAGCTATTTCGTCTGGTTATAAGTCCATGAAGCCGCGTTCTTTTACTTCGCCGGCTTGAGCTCCGCGTACAACTGCGTTACGAATCGTTGCGTGGTCTCCTTGGAATTTGGGACGCGCGCGTCATAGTCGGCTGTCGGATTCGCTGCCAGCACCTCATCTTGCGTCTTGCCTTCCGCGATCAACTGCGCCACGCGATCGCGAACCGCGAGGATCATGTCCCGGGTGGCCATCACTTCTGTTCTGCCGACGACGGGTCCGTGGCCGGGGACGATTTTCGTACTCGGTCCTGCCATCCCGATCACCACGCCGAGGCCATCCAACAGACCGTTCAAGGTGCCACCGTTGTTGCGATCGATATTGGGATATTGAATCGAGCGATAAAAGTCGCCGGTCATGATGATGTCCAGGCTAGGAAAATAAATCATGGTGTCGCCATCGGTGTGCGCTCGTGGAATTGGGATCAGTTCCACAACCTCGCCATTGATGTGCAGCTTCACTATTCCTTCATAGGTCACAAGCGGGAGCGCCGCTGCGGGTGCCGGAACGCCCGGCGTGCCATTCGTCGCCGGTAAGGGGTGCATCAGCCGATCCCGCAGCTCCTCGCGAGCGAAAATGATTGCGCCCATTTTTCCGAAATTCTCGTTGCCGCCTGTGTGGTCACCGTGCACGTGCGTATTCACCAGGAACCGCACAGGCTGATCCGATATCTGCTTGATTGCCGCCATAATTTTCGCGCTCAGCGGCGCAAACTGATCGTCCACCATGAAAACGCCATCCGGACCTACCAGCACGCCCGTCGTGCCGCCCAGACCCTCAAGCGTGTGGAAATTGTCGCCGAGTTTTGTGGTCTTGATCTCGACTTTGCTGAAATCGGGAGGCGTCTGTCCCTGCGCGTGCGCGGCGACTGCTGTCAGTGCAAACGCAGCCATCATCGCAGTCGAATACAGGATCTTCGAGATTTTCATCTTTAACTCTTCTCTACCGGGCGATTGGCCGCCCGCTCCATGCCTTTCCGGCGCGCCAGAGTATATCCGCAATTTCCGCAACAATCTTGTCTGCGCTGACCAGTTGCTGTGATATAGAATCTCCGCTTCGCGATTGCGAACGCGCGATCCGGCCAAAGGAGCGAAGGAGAATCATGCGCGCCATTCATCGAGCGATGATCCTGGCGTCCCTGCTGCTTTTTGTCGCCGCAATCGGGCCGCGAACCGCGCGCGCACAGGCTGATCTATCCGGCGAATGGAGCCAGACGGCCGGCCCGGATAATACGACCGATCCTGATATCGGCGACTACACCGGCCTGCCCATCAATGACGCGGAACGCCTGCGGGGAGACAGTTGGACCGCGGAAAAATGGGACCAGGAGGAGCACGAGTGCGAACCTCATCCGGCGGACTACGCATTTCGCGCGCCCGGCGGCATCCGCATTTGGCCCGAGACGGATCCACTGACCAAGGAAATCACGCTGTGGCACACAATCGTATTTTACGACGGAGTCGAGCGGACGATTTACATGGACGGGCGCTCGCATCCTCCAGATTACGCTGCGCAAACATGGACAGGATTCTCGACCGGAAAATGGGAAGGCGACAGGCTGCGAGTTTCCACCACTCATCTGAAGGAAGGCTGGATTCGGCGCAACGGTCTGGCGCGAAGCGATAAGGGTACACTCGTCGAGTATTTCATCCGGCACGGCGACTTTCTCACGATCGTTTCGATTGTGAAGGATCCCGTCTATCTCACCGAGCCGCTCATTCGAACCGAACACTGGGTCTTGAATCCGGGTTACGGCCTCGCCTCCTCGACGTGCATCCCGAAGCACGAGATAGACAAACCCAGGGGTTGGGTGCCACACCATCTCCCCGGAACGAACGAATGGCTGACGGAATACCCGAGCAAGTTTGGAATTCCGCTGGAAGCAGCTCGCGGCGGTGCGGAAGAGATGTACCCAGAGTACATGCAGAAACTGGCGACGCTGCCACCGCCTCCCCCTCCGCCACCACCGCCGCCCAAACCAAAAGAAAGCGCGGAGCCCAAGAAGTGACCCGAAATCAAAATATCTGGGCTTCAGTGAGCACTGCGCGGGCAGTCCTGGCCGTTATGGTCGCGGTGATGGCCCTGGCCGTATTCTCTGTTTCCGCGCAAGACCAGAAACCCGAGGACCGGGCCATTCATGTCATGCACGTGCAGGGCAGGGTCTACATGCTTGTGGGCGGAGGCTCCAACATCACAGTGCAGTTGGGCGACGAGGCTGTCGTGCTGGTGGACACAGGCGCAGCGCAGATGAGTGAGCCAATTCTCGCGGCCATCCGGACGCTCTCGTCAAGGCCCATTGAATTTATCGTAAACACGAGCGTGGACAAGGATCACACGGGCGGCAATCAAAATCTCGCGCAAGCCGGCCACTTCAATTCGGGCCTCGCCGGCGAGCAGGCGGGAGCATCCATCGTCGCGCATCTGGCAGTGCTCGACCGAATGACCACGCCAGTCAGCAAGGAAGCTGCCGTTTCGCAGGAGTCGTGGCCGACAGATACTTACGACAACGATCGGTGGGACCTATTCAATGACGAGGCAATCGTCATCGAGCATCCGCATGCCGCGCATACCGACGGCGATAGCCTCGTGTTCTTCCGGCGGTCCGACGTGATCAGCGTGGGAGACATTTTTACTCCGGAACACTATCCCGTCATTGACGCCGCGAAGGGCGGCACCATCAACGGCGAAATTGATGCGCTGAACCAGATCATCGGCATTACAGTCCCGCGGGAAAATGAAGAGGGCGGCACGTACGTGATCCCCGGCCACGGACGCCTGTGCGACCGCAACGTCGTGGCGAACTACCGCGACATGGTGACAATCGTTCGCGATCGCATCGCAGACCTGGTGAAAAACGGCAAGACGCTCGAACAAGTAAAGGCAGCGAAACCGACCCTCGACTACGATGGCATCTACGGCGCGGATTCCGGTCCATGGACTACCGAGATGTTCATCGAGGTGGTCTACCGCGATCTCAGCGACGTAGCAAAGCAAACGGAACAAAAGGCGGCAAAACCCGAAAAGAAGCCAGGGAAGGGCCGATGACCACCTGTCGAACGTTCCTTCGTCGCGTGGGATGGACTGGCCTGACGGTTTTCGTAGGGTTATTCGCGCTTGTTACGATGGCGCAAAGCGCACGCGCCCAGGCGCCCGGTCCCGGTGGACAGCGCCCTCCAGCGCCGACTCCAAAGGCTGGTGCTCTGCTCGACCTGAGCGGTTACTGGGTTTCGATCATTGACGACGAGTGGCGATGGCGCATGATGACTCCGGCCAAAGGGGATTTAGCTTTTCTTCCACTCAATCCAGAAGGGCGGCGCGTGGCGGGCACATGGGATTTGGCAAAAGACGAGGCCGACGGAAATCAATGCAGGGCGTTCGGCGCTGCAGGAATCATGCACCTGCCGGAACGGCTTCACACCACATGGGCCGACGATCGCACTCTGGAGATTGACACTGACGCGGGAATGCAAAAGCGCCTGCTGCATTTCGACGGTTCGAAATGGAACGGCGGAGAGCCCGACTGGCAGGGGGATTCGGTAGCCTCTTGGGAAAAACAGACGCAAGTGCGGGGATTCGGATTTCCGATGCGAGTGCCCCCGTCACCGAATTCGGGAAGCATGAAAGTGGTGACTACGCACATGCGTCCCGGCTATCTGCGCAAGAACGGAGTCCCCTATAGCGGTAACGCGGTGCTGACAGAATTCTTCGATCGTATCGAACTCGATGGCGAACCATACCTCGTCGTCACCGGAGTGGTTGAAGACCCGCAATATCTGACCGCGCGGTTCATCACGACGGAACAGTTCAAATTCGAGCCCGATGGCTCAAAGTGGAATCCAACACCGTGCAAGACTGTTCCGCCCACCGCGCTGCCCGTCGCGGCCACTCGCTAATCACTTCCCGCCGTAAGCAACCTTGTACCAGTCCCAGGTGCGTTTCAGCCCTTCTTCGAAGAGCACTCGCGGCTCGTAGCCCAGAATCTTTCGAGCGAGCGAAATATCGGCCTGCGAATGAAGGATATCGCCACTGCGTGCTGGTTCATGTTTCGCGTTCATTTTCTTGTTAGTGACCTTACCGAATTGGTTCAATACTTCGTTTAGGGTGGTTCGTATACCCGTTCCCGCGTTGAACACCTTCCCGGACGCCCCGTTCGCTTCGCAAGCGCGCAAAGTTTCGTCCACGATGTTTTCCACGTAGGTGAAGTCTCGTGACTGTTCACCGTCGCCGAAAATCACGGGATCCGTTCCCTCGATTGCCGCAAGCATAAATCGCGAAAGCACGCCGGAATACTGCGACGTCGGATCCTGTCTAGGTCCGAAGACGTTGAAGTATCGGAGAGACGCATTCTCCAGGCCGTACACCCGCCCGAAAACCTGCGCGTAGAGTTCGCCGACGTACTTCGTCACACCATAAGGCGAGATCGGGTCGGGCTGCATCGTTTCGACCTTCGGCAGAGTTGGCGTCTCTCCGTACGCTGACGACGAGGCCGCATAAACGAATCGTCGCACCTTCGCGTCGCGTGCAGCCACCAGAACGTTTAGCGTCCCGTCAATGTTTGCGTGATTCGTATCCAGAGGGTCCTCGACTGATCGCGGCACCGAAGTCCGCGCCGCAAGGTGAATTACGTAGTCCGCGCCGCGGCAAGCAGCCTGCACCGCGGCCAGGTCGGTGACGCTGCCGGTGCTCAACTCGATTTTTTCGCGAACGCCCGCGAGATTCGACTCCTTGCCCGTCGAAAGATTGTCGAGTACGACCACGTGATGCCCGCGCCGCACGAGTTCGTCCACGATATTGGAGCCGATGAAGCCGGCACCACCTGTTACCAGGTAGCGCATTCCGGAATTCCTCCTCGTACGAGATCGGGCCCCGGAGAAATCGCGCAGTTCGCAGTGAGTTTCGCGATTGAATTTTCTCGCAAGGCTGTGATGATTGTGCCGGGCGTTTCGGGTACGCTTGAATATACCCGGCGCGACTCGGCCGGGCAAGATTCTCGACGTGGTTTCCCGATCACATATGAGAACGCGCTTCGGCAAAAGTTGGATCCTAGTGGTTGCTTTCGCACCGATTCTCGCGCTTCTTTCAGCGGCATCCGCGAAAGAACATCCCATGCCATTTCGCGCCGGCGAGACGCTTAGCTACCGCGTCTCCTGGTCTGCGTTTTCAACTGCCGCATCCTTGCAATTGAGCGTGCCCGAGCGCCGGGTTCTCTTCGGCTGGCAGACCTGGCATTTCCGCGCCCACGCGCAAACGGTCAGCCCCGTGAGCACTCTTTTCCCGATTGACGACCAGTTCGACTCCTACACAGACGCTGAATCGCTCGAAAGCCGCCAGTTTGAAACGCATCTCAACGAGCTGGGAAAAGTCTCCGACCAGGTGTTGCATCTCGTCGCCACCGGCCAGAAATCCCGAGCACCCGGCGCAAGTATCGTCGTCCTGCCAGGCACGCGTGATCCGCTTGGCGCGCTCTACGCGCTGCGCGCGGTGGATTGGCAGCGCACACCGGAACTCGACGCCGCAGTGTACGACGGCAAGGACGTCTTCGAAATGCGCGCCCGCCGTGAAAGCCCAAGTGAAGCTGCCTCGGTTCCTGCGGGGAATTTCACGGCATCACGCATTTCGGTAAGAGTATTTCAGCACGAGAAGGAAGTGACAGCGATTCACATCGCGTTATGGCTGACGACTGACGCCGCGCGCACACCCGTCATCCTCCAGGCAACTCTGCCTTTTGGAACGCTTCGGGCCGAGATGATCGCGGCTCCGCACTAGCATATGATGGAATTTGTTTCGAGGGAGTACGAACTAATCTTCCGGAGTGACCCAATCGTCCGGAGGAAAATCGATCTGCCAGAACGATCCGCACGGCTGTACAAACTCGATGCCGGTCTGGACCTTCTCGGCCGTAGGGTTACCCAGGTGCACTACGCGGCACTCCAAAGACTTCGACGTGGACTTGTTGGATACTGTGACCTGTTGGCCGGGCGTCACGCGGGCTCCCAGTGAAATCAACGCTCCGTGCGCGTTCACCACGAGCGTCCGGGTTTCCTCCACGAAATCTTGACTCTCTTTGTCCTTGCCAATTACGTGGATCGGAACGCTCAGGAGCACGCGCATGCTCCGCCTGCGTCCGGGATCAAGGGTTAGACCTGACCGTTCCTGCGACACTGTCGTGGGAGCGCCCATAAGATCAAAGATAGGACCGGGGTACGCCTCCCACAATAGGACTAAAGTCCTATACGCATATTGGAGTAAACAGGCGACTTATCGCCCAAACAAGCTTAGCAGGAGACGATTTTCTCGCGGCCCTGTTTGACTCGCCGAGTGGCGTGGCGCGAATCCACGATGGGCTTCGAATCGCGTACGATGGCTTCGTAATCGTAGCTGGTGTGATCGGTCGCAAGAACTTAACAAGACTGACCACTTGTGCGAAAAATTGAAGCGGCGCAAGTTCGGAATTTCCGGGAAGTGAAGATCGTTGAAGTCAATCAGCGCACCGCGCTCGGTAAGCAGCCGTAGAAGTTTGAGCGATCGGACCCTGTGACTGCTGTCTCACGTCAGCAAACCGTGGCACAAGTGGCAAAACCACGTAACCAGGCTCGACGATCCCGTTCTTGGCGTCCTTCCCAGCAGGAAACTCCAGCTTGCGCTCCGCCCTTATTCGCTCTCCTCTCCCGTGTGTGTGACTAGATAATCAAAACACGCTCCGTCTGCCCGGAATCCTACAATCGCGTCCCAATTCCGCGAATCGGAAGCATAGCAGAAACCCGAACTGCAGGGCGAGCGGGCTCGGCATTGCAGGACCAGGTTTTCGATTTCCGGATTGGTGTGTCTCCGGGCACGGATCCATGTCGAGGCACGCGGGTTGAACCGATCTGGGAAAGCGTGCGATCGAGAAATGGGACTCAAATCTCCGTAAGGACCTCGCAATCTATGGATTAGCCTGCAAGCATGGCGATCTCTGCTGGCTGCCAAATTGCCTACGATTTCTGGGTGGGCATGCCGAACCCTCGAGCAAAAGTGGTTGCGTTGCGGACTACATGCCTTAGTTTGGCGGCGCGCGTCGTGCTGGGCCTGGTCCTCATGGTATTTCTGGTGTTAGCGGCGCGCGAGACGCTGGCGAATTTTCTCGCTGTCCCAAAGTCGCTTGAGGCCTTCGCACGGTCCGCGTACTGGGACGGCCCTAACCCAGACTTCCCGGCGCGGTACGCGCGAACTCTCGGGGCTGAGGGCCGGGACGCCGATCCGAGCGAGATCGCCAGCGCGTTTGAAAATGCGACGCGGCTCGGGCCACATCGCGCGGATAACTGGGCGGGGTTAGGCGAAGCGCTTGATCTGGCGGGAGATCATCCGGGGGCTGTACGCGCCTACCAGCGCGCGGTCGAGCTTTTCCCACGTTCCCCAGACATCAACTGGGAGTTCGCAAATTTCCTGCTGCGCTCAGGCGACATCGCCGGCGCGATCGCGCCACTGCGAATCGCAATGGAGGGTGATCCGTCGTTGCGTATTGGAGTTTTCGATCTCGAATGGCGCGCGGGCGTCCCCAGCGACCAAATATTGACGACTCTTTCCGGGGGGCAGGACGTCCTTTCGGCGTACCTCGATTACCTGGATGCGACGGGCCGAATCGATGCGGCTGGCGGCGCATGGCAGCGCCTCCTCGCCTCCGGCGAGCCAATCAATTTCGACGCGGCCTGTCGCTATTTTGACGCACTTCTATACGCGCACCGCGTGGACGAACTCACGCAGGTGTGGTCCGCGTTCGCGAGACATGATCCAGACCGGATTCGCTGGCAGCCGAACGGTGCGAATCGTATTACGAACGGCGGATTCGAGGAACCGATGGTCAACGGCGGATTCGGCTGGCGCACGACGCCCATCGCAGGCGCAGAGGTGTCACTCGACTCCGAGACCGTCCACGACGACACGCGGTCGCTGCTCGTGCATTTCGATGGAAAACACAATCTGCAATTCGCGCACGTCGTGCAGTACGTGATAGCCGAGCCGGATACCCGGTACCGCTTTGTCGTCTACACTCGGAGCGAAGGAATCACGACGGACAGTGGGCCGCGCATCGCAATCTACGATGCTTATGACCGTGCGGAGCTTGCGATGGAAACCGACAGCGTCCTGGGGACCACAAGCTGGCACGAACAGAGGCTCGAATTTCGCACCGGACCGAAGACGAAACTTCTGATTGTACAAGTAGCGCGACCCGCAAGCCGGAAACTCGATAATCAGATTGCCGGTTCACTTTGGCTGGACGATTTTAGCCTGACCGCGGTTCCCTGAATTCAGCGGCGGCTTGGTCTAACGAAATGGTGTATCCAATTCCAAGTATCACCGCAAAGACCAGAGCGTTCGCGGGAATATGGAAGTTGAAGTCTGCTATGCCGTGCACCAACAGCGCCAGGACCGCGCCGAACGAGCCCAGTGCCAGCGCACGAGCAAGGCTTGAACGTGCGCTCGAGCTCGCGCGAAGAGGCGCAGCCGCGAGCCACAAGATCCCAGCTAATAAAATGGAGGCAAACGGAAAGCCTAGCTCAACGACTAGTTCCAGGTAGTCGTTGTGGGCATGATCCACGATATAGGCGAGTTGCGTGGACTGTGCCGCGGTGAACGCGTATTCGAAGCATCCGAGGCCAATGCCCGTCCAAGGATGCGCCCGCACGAGTTTCAGACTGTCGTTCCAGACGGCGACGCGGCCTCGAGTAGTGCTGACCAACGGCTCGTTTTGGGGGAGTTGTTCGAAATGCTCGACGACGGGCCCCACGCCGACCCAAACGGTGATGGCGATACCGCCCGCGAGCAGCAACACAATCAAAGTCACGGGCAGCCGACTACGGCGCCTGCCAATCAATACGATCGCGGCCATTGCGCCTAGCGAAACGAGACTGCAGAAATCATGCCCATGCGCGAAAACGAAAACACTATCGCGACGAGCAGCACGGCCGCGACAAGCAGCAACAGGAAACATTTCACGATTTCAGGCTGGCCAATAAATTCGAAGAACGAACGCCACGTTCGGCGACGGGAACGATGCCGAGCGCACTGCCAGAAGTAAAACGCGAGACCGAGCGCGAGCGGGAGAATCATCTCGAGCAAGCCGGCAAAGTGATTGTGGTTGACGTACGTACCCGTGGCGCTTCCGAGGTAAAAGCGGCGCGGGACGTTCCATATGTATTGCCACCCCGCCAGATATTCGGCGAGCCCGTAGAAGGCTTCGAACAGACCTAGGCCAATCAGGCACAGCGCAAGCCGGATGCGGGACTCGCGTTCGCGCGCAACTTCGCAAACGATAAAGAAAGCGACGATGCTCGTTGCCAACGCGAGGGCGCTCGTTTCGATGGCATGTGTGTCGAAACCAATTTTCCCACAACGGGATGCGAACCATTGGATGCCGATCCACGCGAGAAGCGCGAGGGGGAGCGCCAGCCTCCTGACGCAAGCAATCGCCGAAATCCGGGGATGAAGCGCGAGAAGGAGGATGCCGAGGAGCATGACGATCATTTCGGCAAATCCCCAGGATACGGGTTCGGTGCCGCCGAAACCTCCAACGGCAATGAGGATGGCGGCGACCAATCCGAACTCGAGGATTTTGCGGGCCATGAATCAGTGCGCGGCGGAGGTGGCGACCGCGGAAGCGCACGTGCCGACGGACTCCCATTTCATTTCCGCGGCCTTAAGCACCGGATGCGAGACCAGCAGATGCCAGACAAGCGCCTGAAACGACTCCGTGTGCGGCGTGACCGTCTCCCCGTTCACGACCGGCACGAGAACGCAGACATCCGCAAGTTGTGCAGTGGCTCCGCCGTTGCGTCCTACGACGCCGGAAATAGCCGCGCCACGTTCGCGCGCGTATTCGAGCGCCTGCACGAGATTGGCGCTGATGTTCTTCGCGATATCGCCACCGCCGACCGAAAAAACAAAAATCATGTCGAGTGGGCCGAGGCGGCTGGCGCGCAGCCAGTTGCGATAGGACGTATCCCAACCCTCATCGTTCACGCGGGCGGTGAGTTCGGAAACGTTGTCGGTAACACAATAGGCTTCGATCGAGGCAATCTTGCGGAAATCACACGCCGCATGGGACGCGTGCCCTGCGCCTCCGCCCACGCCGAGGAGAAAGAGCCTGCCGCCGCGGTCACGCACCGAGCGCAACAACCTGGCGGCGCGCTCGATCTGGCTTGCGTCAATCTTAGCGGCGATTTCGGACGCTTCACGAAGATAGCGAGCTGTGTAAGTCGTTTCCAGGCCGGAAAGGACGCATGCGGCCGTTTCTCGAAACGCTGGAGCAGGAAATATGGCAGACTTATTTTTCCCGGAGGCACGCATTGCAGCGACAGCGCTTACGGCGTGGCCCAGATCCCGGGCCAGCAGGTCAGGCACCGCGCCGCGCGATGAAAATTCCTCGCACACGGTACAGCGATGCGGAGAAAGCAGGATGGTGGTGACCCCTGCGGCGCGACCCGCGAGAACGTCGGACGCGTCGTCGCCGATAAAATAGGATTCTCCGAGGTCGAGGTTGCGTTCGAGCGCTGCGCGCAGCAGAAGCCCCGGTTTCGGCTTTCGGCAATCACAATCGGCTCGATAGTCAGCGACCACGGCTTCCGGATGGTGGCGGCAATAGAGGACGGCGTCGAGGCGCGCTCCGGCACGAGCAAGCTGTGCGCGCATCTCTTCGTTGATGGCGTCGAGCAACTTCGGGGAAAGCTTTCCCTTGGCGATTCCAGGCTGGTTCGAGACGACAATGACCGGCAAATTTAGTTCGTTGAGAGCCGCAACGGCTTCTCCGGCACCGGGAAGAAGCTCGAATTCATTTGGCGTAGCGGGAGTGTCTACGGTGCCTAGTTCCGCATTATAGGCGTACCGGTTGATGACACCGTCCCGATCGAGAAATACGGCAGCTTTTTTCATGATCTCCTCCTCACTAGGCTGCGGCGCGATTGGCACGTCGCTGTTGGTGCGCTAGGCGCCAACCATCGCACGCAACTGCGACCGATGATTTTGCCGAGCAAGGTGAGCGAGGCGCCCATCGCGCGACACGATATCGAACACGACCTTGCTACCCTCAAATTCGAGCCGGAAATGCAGCTCGCGCATTCCAGCATCGGCGCATCGCCTCACGCAGTTCCGCTTTTCGCTCCTCGCAATAGAGCATCAGGAATCCTCCGCCGCCCGCGCCGGAGATCTTTCCGCCAATCGCGCCGTGATATTTCGCCAGGTCGTACCATGCGTCAATCTGGGGATTGGTGATGGCGCTCGACAGGCGTTTCTTTGCCTGCCAGTGGATGTCGAGAAGCTCGCCGAAATGACGCAGGTTGCCGCCCACAATCGAGTCGCGGATTTCGATGCCGATGTCCTTGATTTCCAGAAGACTTGAGACCACTGTAGCCTCGCGCCGCTTCGTGCTTTGATCCTGATGCGTGAGGATGGCGGTGGCGTCGTGTGTTTCGCCTGTAAAGAAAAGCAGGAGATTGCTTTCGAGAGCTTCGACCAGATCCACGCTCAGGTTCAAAGGCATGGCGCGGACAACTCCATCGGGCGAGATTTCAAGCGTCGTCAAGCCACCGAATGCCGCCATGTATTGGTCCTGCTTGCCGATGGGTTTCTTGAGAATATCGAGTTCAATGTGACAGGCCTCCTCCGCCAGCTGCCAGGGCGTTGCCTGGCGCTGTGTGAGCGCGTGAAGGCCGTTGAGCAAACCGACCATGTAGCAGCTGGACGAACCAAGGCCCGTGCCGGCGGGAATGTCGGCGATGGAAACGATTTCGATGCCAGTCGTCAGGCCGAAGTGGCGCAACGCCTCGCGCGCGAGGGTGTGCTCGACCTGGTCCACATTGTCAACAAGCTCGGAATTCGTATAGCGGACGCGGATTTTGTCGTCAACGATCGGCGTGTTTATGGCGAGGTACATGTACTTGTCGATTCCGACGGCGAGCAGAAAGCCTCCGTGCTCGCGATAGAACGAGGGCAGGTCGGTGCCGCCTCCACCGAGCGTCAATCGAAATGGCGTGCGCGTGATGATCATGGCTGCGGCCTCTCCTTTGCCTTGCGCGGAATTGTGGCGGCCTTTCTCAATAGGCACCTTCGGCGCGCAAAACTTCCCAGAATGTCTTAGCGAGGATCACGAAGTCGAGCCAGATGGACCAGTGATCTATGTAGAACATGTCCATCTGAATTTTTTCCTCGTAGGTGGTCGTCTGCCTGCCCATGACTTGCCAGAAGCCAGTGAGGCCTGGCTTGGTCGAGAGCAATTTGGGCAGCAGGCGGCCGTAGCGCTCACGCTGCGCCCAGGAAATGGTTCGCGGGCCGACCGCAGTGAGCCGGCCGCCAAGTATGCTGAAGAACTGGGGGAATTCGTCGAGGCTGTATTTCCGCAGGAAACGTCCGCAGCGGAGTACCCGCGGATCGTCCTTGAGCTTGAAACTGCATTCAAACTGCGCCTTGAGAAATGGGTCTTTTTCGAGAACTTGCTCAGCATCCTCCACCATGGTGCGGAACTTGAGGAAATGGTGCATGCAGCCATCGGTGCCGACATATTCGCGACGATGAAAAATCGGACCGCCATCCTCCCACTTGATCAGCAGCGCGACGACGGGAATCAGGACCAGCGTGGCGAGGCTACCGACAAGGCCTATTACGATATCGAGGCCAGACTTGATCAAACGCTGAACGGCCCGCGGCCAGCGCGGCGGCGAATCAAGGCGAAAGCAGCCTGAGAATTCGTCGCGCTCGAAGCGCAGATCAGGCGGCCCGAACAGATGCGAATAGACTTCGACTTTGATTCCCTTTTCCCGGCACCTGCGCACGATCTCGAGAACCCGCGTGTAATCGGCACTGGAAGCCTCGGAAAGATGGATTACGACCAGCTGAGCGCCTTCGGCTTCGGCGACTTCCTCCCAATCGGAAATCGAGCCGAGGACCCGTAAGGAGCCCTCAGCAAAATCGGGGAAAGAATGCGGGCGATCCTCGATGAGCACACCCGCAACCGCATAGCCGCGATATCGCTGGATGGCCAGCCGCTGCTCGAAATCCGCGAAACGTTCGGGGCCGCCAAGCAACAGCGCTTTCTGTCGCGCGAAGCCGCGGCGCCACATCGAGCCATAGAACATGCGCAAACTGAAACGGGCGACGAGCAGAAACAATAAAGCCAGCAGGTACCAGGCCACGAGAAGGTAGCGCGAAAATCCGAGCGACTTAAACAGAACGAAATTCGCGCACGCCAGAGCAATAAATGAGAAGGACGTGCCCTTAAAGAGAAGTTCGAGCTCCTTTTCCGGGCGACGAAGATCGGGACTTTTGTAACCGGCCAGCAAATAAAGCATGGCGCTGAAAAATGGCGCGTAGAACAGATAATAAGCGGGTGGATTCAGGAAGTTGGCGGGAAGATGCATCCAACGCCGCATGAACGTCTCGGCAAGAAAATGAGAAGCAACAAGAGCCACTAGATCGCCTGAAAGAAATAGCAGCGTCTTCACCCACGACCGGCTGAGCAGGTCCCAGGGTCGCGCCGTAGGTCGGGACGCAGCAACGTGTGCAAAGCGCGACCGGTCAATGCGGGCAATGGGATGAAGAATGGGTTCAGTGGCCATGGGCTGTTTACACGCCGACGGCGCTCATGGCTCCGTGCACAACGGGCCGCACGACCCCGGATCGTTTCATGTCGTCGAGCGCGACTTTGATGTAATCGCGAGCATCGGGCGTCGCATCGAGCCAGGCGAGATAGTCGATAAATATTTCGTCGAGGCCCTTTGTGATGTTCCAGCCGAGGTTCTGAAGTTTCGCGACACTCGAAACAGTGTGGCGAACGTCGCCAACGCGGTACGTGCCTGGAATTTCGGGCGCGAGCGGTGCGTTCATCTTCTCCTTCAGGGCGCGTGCGTAGTCGAGGACGGACGTTGCGCGGCCGCTGCCAACATTGAATGCCTGACCGTTGGCGCGAGGATCGTCGAGGACCAGAAGGTTGGCTGCGACAACGTCCGAGACATGAACGTAGTCGCGAAGCTGCTGTCCATCCTCGAAGATGATGGGTGCCTGCCCGGCGCGGAATGCTCGCGTGAAGATGCGGCAGATGCCGGAATACGCGTTATAGAAGGACTGGCGCGCGCCCTGCACGATCGAATAGCGCAGAGCGACCGTATGGATTCCCAGGATCTTTCCGAGGCGAAGCGCGGTGAGTTCCTGCGCAAGCTTTGAGACACCATAAGCCCCGGCGGGATTCGCTCGGGTTTCGATCAGGGAAACAGGGGTGACCGCGGCGTGGCATTCCGGACAGCGTAAGTCCCAATCGCCAAGGTCGAGCTGTTCAATGACCCGCGCGTCGGGGAGAACCAAGCCGTGCTCCGCACAGGTGTACTGGCCCTCGCCGTAAACGGATTGCGAGGATGCGACGACGATCTTGCGGACAGGCATTTTCAATTCGCGAATAAGTTCAAACAGTAGTGCGGTGCTGACAACATTCGAGTGGAAGAATTTACTGTAGTCCGGCATGTAGTCCTGATACGCAGCCTGATGAAAAACGACGTCAACTCCATCCAGCGCTCGCTCTATCGTTGCGCGGCCGCGCACATCGCCTTCTATAAATTCGATTTCTCGGCTCACATACGCGGGACGCCCGCGCGGATGGACGCGCGGCTCGAGATTATCGAGCACGCGCACTTCGCATCCGCGAGCGAGTAACGCGTCGGCGATATGCGAGCCAATGAAACCCGCGCCGCCAGTAACCAGAGTTTTCACGACCTTTCCTCCTTCAACTCGGGTCCAGAAGGCGCTCGGTCCGCTGCCAGACGAAGTCACGCCGCCCACACGCCCAGCGCCACCACGCGACGGCGAGCGCCATCTGCGCAAACACAAAATAAAACGAGATATAAAACAATTTAGGGCGGCGTCCCATGTGCGCGAGCGGAAAACCAATGCTGGCAAACAGATAAAAAGCGGCCTGCGCTACAAAGAGAACGCCGTAGAAATTGCCCGACCCGGCAAGAGTTTCCGAAGCAACGAAGGCAACGACCATAGCGGGCGGGACAAACATGCGCAAAACATGGTGAGACAACAATTGCCAGCAGACCGGGCTGCGCCCTGGAATCAGCAGGCGGCGAAGCAACCACGCATTCAGGAGAAAGGAAACGTGCGAGCGAACCTTCCGGCGGAACTCCGCCGCGAGGCCAGCGGCTGCGGGAACAACCGCAATCGCGCCGGGCTCGAAGACGAAACGGAGGCCGCGCGAAACCATAGTCATCGGAATCAGAAAATCCTCGCCACCGCTGGGAACGCGCGCCACCGCAGCGCGGCGAACTGCGTAGATTTGCCCATCGGCGCAGGTTGCGGAGTGCACGCGCGATTCATTCGATTTGATCCAGGCTTCGTACTTCCAGTAGAGGCCTTCTCCCATGCTGGGAGCGCTGGACTGCTGTATGGCACAGATGCGGCGGCCGGCAACCGCGCCGGTGAAAGGGTCGGCAAAGTGCCGCACAAGATGGCGCGCGGCCGCGGAATCGAGCAAGGCGTTCGCATCAGTGAGAAGGACGATTTCCTCGGACAGCTGCGGAATCAGGCCGTTCAGCACTTCAGACTTTCCCATGCGGCCCGGAAACTGAATCACTTGGACGCCTCGCGCGGCGTATTCGCCTGCGATTCCAGCGGTGCGGTCGGTTGAGCCGTCCGATGCGACGACAATGCGCAGCCTCTCCGGCGGGTAATCAAGCGCCAGTGTGTTTTCAATCTTGCGCGCGATCCAGCGCTCTTCGTTGAAGGCGGGAATCAGCACAGCGATTGGCGGCCAAGCGTCTTCTGGGATTTCCAGCACCCGCTGGTGCGGCTTGACTGCCGCGAAAGCCGCAATCAGGAGCGGATAGAGCGCGTATACATAGACGATGAGCGCGATCGAAATCCGAAGGAGGGCGGCGATCATGCGCCGCCTCCGGTTACAAATGCTGCGAGGGCGGGCTCGCCGCGCAGAATTTTCGAATTTGCCGCGCCCCGTACGTAAAGAGCGAGCCACGTCCCCTCAATGTGATAGATGGGGTAGCGTCGGCCAAGTTCGGTCACGGCCCGCGTGACATCCTGCGCGTTGCCGAAATCGTGCCAAAGGATCGCGCCCGTCGCGCCGAGCAGATCGAAGGCATTTTGCGAATCAGAGACGACGTAATCGTAAAGATGGCAGGCATCCACCAACACAAGATCCATCGAGCGCCCGTAAGGCGCGTAGTCGAACGTGCGTGAATCGCTCCAAAGCTGACGGATGACTCCATCATGGGTTCGATTTCGGTAGTGCCGCCCGATCGAATCCTTGCGCTGGAGCAGCGCGGCTTCCTTAGGGATATATCGATTGAGGCCTCCAGCCATTTCGCGCGGCAGATCGAGCGTGTAAATCTCCGCGTTCGTATTTAGTGCGAGATGCGCGGTCGTGGCGCCCTGAAACGTTCCCATCTCAAAGACGCGGCTTGGCGCAATCCAACGAGCCACGCGGAGCAGCGCGCAGAGATCCTGTGGAGGCATTCCGCCGTAACCTGAATCGAGGCAAAGTATTTGAAGCGCTTCCTCCGTTGAAGGAATGGCGGAAACAGGCAGGGTCGCAACGCCAGGATGTACGAGCATGTCGCTAACGCGGCGGAGTTCGGGCATCACGCGGCGAAACCGCTCCGGCGCGATCACCGCGTCGAGAAAAGCTCGTCCCCATACCGTGGAAACCGTTCGGGCCGCTTCCCGCCATCGAATCGCTTGCATTGCATCCTCGATTCCTTCTGTTCTAGACCGTCTCAGAAACGCTACACACGTGCATATGCCACCGAGCCTCCCGGAATCCGATGAATCGGGCGACCCTGCCCGCGGAATTCGTGCAGCCACTTCGAAACTCCGTTGATTCCGACGCGTCCGTAGTCGTGCCAGGCGACGACGCCCCCTGACCGGCAGCATTTGAGCGCCTTGAGGGTGTCATTTCGCACGTACTCGTAGGAGTGCGCACCATCAATGAAGAACAAGTCAACCTGGCCCGCCCAGGGACAAAAGTCGAATGTGGCGCTGTCTCCGCGCAGGCAATGAATTCGTTTCTCCTCGCGACGACCGGTGAAGTGGTATCGCCCAGCCTCCGAGTGCAGCTTTACGTGATCGTCATCGAACAGAGTAGTGGAAAGGGAGGGCTGATCGGCCGGACCTAAATCCAAGGTAAATACTTCAGCGCTGGGCGCGTTGCCCGCAAGGTGGAGCGCGCCCGAACCGCGCAGAGTTCCGATTTCGAATATAACCTTCGGCTGTAGGATCTGGCAAAGAGTGCAAAGCGATACTAAATCGACACCAAACGAAGGCGAGCCACGAAACCACTCCTCGGACGCCTCCGGGAATATCGTGATGCCAACCTCATCGGATTCGACCGGCAACTCGAGCCCTTTCCAAATGGGCGCCTGCGGTAAGCCGTCTTGCCGATCGAGCAGCCGGGAAAGAAACAGGCACTCATTCACGTAGCTCACCAGAGTCCGGGGCTTGGCGATAAACCGGGCAGCCGTCACGTTGCCGCCTACGATTGTGTTGCGCAGGGCGTGGCTGACAATCGCCAATCGCTTCGCTGTCCCGCTGGCCGTTTCCCGCATCCAGACCTTGTCCATTTGCTCCTCGATTTCTCCCGCGTCAGGCCGTTGCCGTCGGAGACTCTGTCACAGCTGGCGCGCGTGGAGTCGAGCGCCGGGCCTCCGCAAGCACCACAATTCCGCCCAGGGCGGGGCCGAAAAACGCTACCTCGGTGAAATGAAAGAACAGCGGACCGCCCCAGAAAGTCACCACGCCGTAGAAGAGCAACGCGAGCAAGCCCAGGCTTTCCGCCCGAAGGCGCCGGGAATCTATCTCTATCAGGCGCCGCATCGCTTCACGGAACAAAAACGCAAGAAGCAACACAAACGCAGCGAGGCCCACCGAGCCCATCTTGAGCATCACGTAGCCCCATCCGTTGTCGACCGACGTCACGCGAACCCGTCCCTCGATGCCCGGAGCGAAGAAAACTGTGACGCTTCCCATTCCTGCCCCGAGTACGGGGTGCTGCTCGAATTCCTGAATAACGTATCCCATCTGCGCCATGCGGCCACGGAACGAGTTGTCCTCCGAAACAGTAATGAAAAACCTGCGGGTGATGTCGCCGGCCAGACCGCTTTGCTCGAGCATCCAGTTGCCGGTATAGAGACCGCCCGCGATGATTCCGGAGGCGAGCGTGGCCACCATTAGCATTGCTCCAGGGCCACGTCGGCGGATCAAAACGACGAGAAGCAGCGCCGCGGCGCCGACGAAGCCCGCGAGTGGGGCACGGGCGCCCATGAAAAGAATTGCAAGGACGCAAACAGCAACCTGGAACACCGAGCGAATCGTCGCATTCCAGCGTTTTTCTGCGAAACCACACATGGCCACGGCGGCGACAGCGCCCGCATACGTGACGAGCGCCGACTGTTCACGGTAGTAATAGCCGCGCGAGGCGCTTTCCAACGACAGCTTCACCGCGTACCACAATGAGCCGGCAGTAACACACCAGCTCGCCCGGCGGAGCCAATGGCTCAGATCAGCGGCAGAGCGAAGCAACGCGAGCGCGAGAAAATAGTAAACGGGAAGGAGCACGCAGCCGAACAGCTGGCGGGCGACGGCGAAGGGATCGTTGCCGACGAACAAGCCGTACACCGATGCCGCCAAAATCGAACCAAGTACGCCCAGCATTGCGAGACTGGCGGGCTCGACAAAGCGCTTGCGCGCGAGCCGCCAATCCACCTGCGAGGAAAAGACGGTGGCCAACAAGAGACCGGCTGTGATCAATGCGAGACCGGTGCCCCAAAAGAAGAATTCCTCCGGCAATTCGTCGCCGAGAGGCGCTTCACGCTGAAAAAAGACGAAGACGTAGACCATGAACGCCGTGGAAAGCCATAGAGCGGTCCGCGGTTCGGCAAAGGCCCAGACGCCAATGAGCGCGGCAGCCGCAATCGTGGCAACTTCGATACCGCCGTAGTGAAGCGCGATGCCGGCGGCGAGGAAGGCGACAATCCAATATACCGGGCGCAGAAGCGCGAGTCCCTCCGGCACGCTGACTACGTTGGAGCCAGCTCGAATGCAGCCTCCAAGGGTTCCCTGGAACGTTTGCGTCACCGATTCTCCTTAAGCATGAGTCCTCGCGGTTCCGCACTGCGCCACGTCCGCCGCTCGCGCCAGGGCCGGGCCGCACCCCATGTGTGGCGCCCCACAGGTCCCCGAATCGCGTTCCCGCGAAGACACAGGAGGTCGGCAAAATACCGACCGGCGTCTTCACGCAGCAGCGACTGGACGAATTCCTGCTGTTGGTCGGCCTCCAGAGCTTCGACCCGCCCACTTTCCTGGTTGAACATCCCGACAGAGAAGCCGGCAAGCGAAAGCGCCTCGAGAAATTTCTGTGGGTCGTAGCCGGATGTTTGGATTCCTACAGGCCAGAACTCTGTGAAAAGCGTCAAGTCGGGATTGGCTGAGAGTAACCCGGGCATTCCTTGAAAAATGGATGCTTCGGCACCTTGCGTGTCCATCTTAATTACGTCGAGTCGGCTGGACTTGCCTCGAAAGTAATCATCGAGCGTGGTGGTTTCTACCTCGACGCATTCCCCTGAAGCACGCGAAATCTCGATAAAGTGGCCTCCGGAGCTATCGTGCGAGATAGACAGCGTGCCAACGCCTCGACGGTTCAGCAGCGCCTTTCGCACTGGTGTAACGTTCCGGCAGCCATTTGCCTCAAGGTTTCGACAGAGTAGGTCGAAATTGCGCGGCTCGGGTTCGAAGGCGAAGACTTTGCCCGCTTCTCCCACGCGGCGGGCGGCTTCGAGCGTGTAAGTTCCGACATTGGCACCCGCATCTACCACAACCATGCCGTCCGCCAGGGAGCGGACAAAGATATCCGTTTCACAACGCTCATAAGCGCCAACGGTCAATATGGTTCGCGTAATCTCCATGTCGCGCAAATCGAGATACAACGTGTGTCCCCGGAATCGGGTCCGGACAGTCCCTTCCGGGCGGAGACGCGAGTACAAGGCGCGATAGCGCGAGACGAGAAAAGGAATTGCCTTGAATAAGCGATCGGCGCCGAATGCCACGCTCAGCTTTCTCGCCCGCAATAGAGCACGAAAAGGCACTCGAAAAGCGCTGGCATCTTTCGGCGTCCTCGGCATTTCCTCGACGCGATGAACTGACCTCCTCGGACGATGTTTGTCATTGCGCCGGTCTCTGTGTCCCCGCAGATAGTTCCGGATGACGCGCACGAGCTGAGACGGAACGAAACGCAGTGGCGCAATCAGCAGCCAGAACCAGGGATATGCCCAGCTTGCCCGAAGCATGGCGGGAAACGCCCGATTGAACTCGGCGGAATTGTCACAGCGCTGAAATACGCAGAAGGGCAAATAAAACGAGCGTACGGTTCGATTCATGGCGCGATAAATCGTCAACCGGCCGATTCCGAGTTTGCGCGCATGCCAAAAGACCTGACTCGCCCTGCGGCAGAAGATTTCTCCATAGTCATAAACATTCTCGGGATTTCGGTGGGCGCGAACCATCGGCTCCGCGACGTACAGCGCGGGACCGCCTTTCGAGAGACTCCATAGGTTCAAGTGAAGGCCCATCCACAGCGATCCGATGAACTCCGCGGCACTGGCTACGGGAAAAAAATCATCGCGGCGGAAAATACAGGACGAGATGTATCCCAAGTACAGGCCGAGCCACGCGATGCACTGCCGCCCGTCGCGAAATTCCCTATCGACGCTCCGTCCGACGTTCTGCGAGATCAGGAGCTTGCCGGCGTCATCGACGACGTCGTGATTCAAGTAGACCAATGACGGCCTCGGTTCCGTCTGCAGGATGCGTCGGCGGATCGAGTCGACGGCTCCTTCGCCTAGAACATCATCGCTGCCGAAGAACCAGACATATTCGCCGCGGCATTGTTCCAGGAGAAGCAGCAGCGTCTCGTCAAATCCGCGTTTCGTATCCAGTGAAAAGAAGCGAATCGCCGGGAAGCGGTGCACGTAATCAGCCATCAGCTCGTCCGTGCCATCCGTTGAGCCCGTATCGTAGACGAGGAGTTCCGTATCGGAGCCCATCTGGGGCAGTAGGCTTTCCAATGCCGCGGCGAGCCAGCGCGCGCGGTTATACGTCGGGATACAGATCGAAATGAGCTTTTCGCACGGCGGCGTGGTCGCGGAATCGACCAACATTTTCGAAGGCCGATTCATTGCAGTTCCTCCGCAGGGACGCAGGCTCGGCTTCCTCTCAAGCAGAGGAGATTGAGAACGTCCTTGCCCGTTCCTTTTCGCGTTAGTGGCTCGATGAAGTCGGAGACCCGCGCTGGATTGAGTAATTCGACTTTTCCGGTGTCCTCGTCAATCGAATAGATTCGGAACCCGCACGCCACTAGTTGACGGATATATTCGTGCGGCGGATATCCGAATCCAGAGATAGCACGCGGGAAGAACTCTGTTAAGAGGGTGAGATCGGGGTTGCGCGTCAGAATCTCGCTCATCCCGTCGAAGATGGCCATTTCGGCGCCTTCGGCATCCACCTTGATCACGTCGACCGATTCTTTGCCGTCCGCAAAATACTCGTCGAGAGCGACCGTCTCGACCCCCACGGACTCAGAGCCTCCCCGAAAACCAGACAGGCTGTGCCCGCCGGAGCTGCCTCCGTCGATCTGCAGCGTGGCGATGCCGCTGATGTTTGAAACAGCCTTGGGAACCAGAACCACATTCTGGTAGCCATTGGCTTCGACATTTCGCGAAAGAAGAGCGAAATTTTCGGGGCTCGGTTCAAACGCGTACACTTTGCCTGTGGGACCCACGAGCCGAGCTGCCAACAGCGTGTAGTAACCGAGGTTCGCCCCTACGTCCACGACCGTCATGCCCTCCTTTACAGCGGCGGAAAACAGTCGCGTCTCCGTTTCTTCCCATTGGCCATCGAACAGGAGAAAAGCCCGAGCCATTCCCATGTCCTGGGGATCGAGAAAGAGTTTGTGGCCATGCGCAATCACGAACAGTTGGCCGCGAGGCGCCCAATGACGATAGAGGTATGCATAAGTGGGATACGCCAGGGGAATCCTCCGGATCATCCCGGAGACGCCAAGCGACATTAGGAATTGCTGAGTTCGCAGCAACCTTGAGAACATGGCCGAGTTTGTCGAGGCCATCACCGTCATCCTTCCTTCACCGTAGCGCGAATGTTCACGAACAGCCTCTCTGACCAGGTACCGAGCTTGCGGTTCACGCGATGCAAACCCGCGGAATCTTCTCCGCTGAGTGGCTTCAGAACCGCGAGGCAGCCTAAGAAAACGCCGCCGCACAGCGCGCAGGCTGCCAGAAGTGAGACAACCGAAGCGGGCTGCAGCCAGAGTGTGGATCCGACCCCGATGCCTGCGGCCAGCGCCACTCTTCCAATAAATTTCCTCGGAAGATGAAACGGAACGAAGAACGCACCGGCCACCGTGCAGACAATGGCCGCAAGAACGTAGGAAATCCCGGTAGCCCAGGCCGCGCCCATCATCCCCATCCGGTGAACCAGGAAAATCTCGCCGACGATGTTGAAAACCGCGACGAGACCCACGGCCGCGCACGCAATGCGCTCGTGGTCGAGCGTGTACAGGATGCCGCCCTGAATCGAAAAACCGCAGACTACGCCGCAGATCATCAGTCCGCAAAGAATTTGAATGACGGGCACGCTTGGCGCATACGCCGGCGAATAGAAGATGTTGACGATTTCCCGCGCGAAGCGCAGCAGCAGGAGCAGCGGAGCGACCAGGCAAAGTACGCCGAGCTTCCATTGCGCTTCCACGATTGACGCGAGCCGCGCGACTCCGCCGCGCTGCCAGGCCTCGGAAAGCGACGCGACGCTGACGAGTGTGACCCAGCCAAGCAAAAGCGTCGTGAGGCTGAACACGATCTTGGCGCCCACCGCATATTGCCCTATGGCGGCGCGGTCGGGCACGAGCCAGCCCAGCAAGAGCACGTCCATGTTGTCACCGAGAACATAAAGAAAGAAGTTTGTGGCCCAGGCGAACATCCCAAAAACCAGAATGCGTCGCAGAGGAAGCGCGTCCGTGCCGACTTCATCGTTTTCGGCGCTTCGAGCGAGAAACGGAACAGCCAAGACCGTGATTCCGGCGAGCGAGCTGCCCGCCATCGCGAACCATGCGGCGTTCACGCCGGAAACATGGCGAAACCAAAGAAAGAGAAACACGGATGGCGCGACGACAGCGGCAATTATTTTCGCCGCAGCCACGCGCTTCAGATCAAGCATCCCCGCGGAGAAAAACGTGAGCAGGTCGAAAATACTGCGCGCCGCAAAGACGACCAGCACCAGCGCAAGCGATTTGGACGCCAGAGGGAAATGAAGCCGTCCGCCGAGATTGCGGCTGAACAGGAATAACATGCCGGCCGCTGCAACGATGGCGCCGGCGCGAACGGCCAGAAGCATCCCCAGAAGACGCCGTGCACGATCGCGCCTGCCGCCCGCAGCAACTTCAGGGACGAACCGGCCCAGCGTTTCCGGGCCGAGCCCAAGAAGAGTGAAAAACACGCAGACTCCAGCGAGACTCATCCCCACGGCAAAGAAACCGTAGGACGTTGGCCCCAGAACGCGCGCGAGAAAAAGATAAAAGAGAATGAAGACTCCAGCTTCGGCCACGCGGCCGGCTTGTCCCCAAAAGATCGCGCGCCCGACCCGGGCCGTAAGACTCATGCGAATACCTCACGATGCGCGGCCAACGAATCGGCGGTCGCCTCTCCGAGCACGCGCTCGAAAGTGAGCAGCATATTCCGGGCGTAGGCCTCCCAGGTGATCTGGCTCAAGACGCGCAGGCGAGCTTCTTTGGGGAGTGTCGCGGCCAGCCCAGGCGTGTCCGCCAATTCGGTGATCGCGCGGGCGAGCTCAGCGGAGTTACCAGGCGCCACGAGCATCGCGGTACGGCGATCCTCCAGCACCTCATGCGCTCCGCAAGCACGCGACACGATCGCCGGGAGATCGCACGCCATCGCTTCGAATATGCCAAGCGCCCAGCACTGGTTTTCCGCGAGATAGACGAGCGAGTCGGCCGCAGAGTAGTAGTCCGCCATTTCGTTTTCCGGCACACGCGAGAGATGAAAGCGCACCAGATCACCGAGCTGGTAGCGCGCCACAATCTGCCGGAGTTTCCGCACGTAGCCCGGCGAGAATTCGGGCGTGCCCGCGATCAGCAGGCGGACATCATCTCTGCCATGAAGGCGAAGCAGGCGCAACGCTTCAAGCGCGTCTTCCAGGCGCCGGTGCGGTTCGATAATGCCAAGCCACAGCAGGAGGAAGTCGTTGACACCAATGCCATGACGCGCCCGGACGGCGTCGCGCGCCTGCGGGCGCGCGCGGAACTCGACCGCATCGAGCCCGCTGCGAATCACATCCGCAGGGCGGTCGTAATAGCTCTCGAGAATTCTCTTCACGCGATGATCGAGCGCGATAATCCGGTCGATCTTGCGCACCACCGGCCGCTCGAGCCGCGACATGAGTTGGTTGAAACACCACTGAACCGGCGGCCAATAGTAGGGACGATAGCCGTGCAACTCCCAGTCTCTCGCGTCGTCGCACATCCAGACCACGGGAGTGCCCGTGCGGCGCTTGCATTCGACGGCGGCGCGGGTGGCCCCGCGAACGTGCGGATTTAGGATGTCGTACGGTTCGCGCACAAGGTTGGCAAGCTGGCCGCTTTCCCAGAGATGGCGCTTCGCTCCGCGGGCAAGACCGTGATGCCGTCCGCGATTGCGCCGAGCCACATCCGCCGGTGAAAGCCGCGCCACCGCGCGAATGTCGAGCGATGCGCCGATTTCAGGAAAGCAGACTTCCGGACAATAGCGGTTGGAGTAGATCGTCGCCTCATGGCCTAACGTTTGTAGCCACCGAGCGAGAAGCATCGCCTGCCGGGGCGCCCCGCCGCTCGTGATCATTTCCGTAAGCAGAATCGCAACTCTCATTCGAGTGGGTGGACTCCACACGCGTCTACGAACTGGGGCTCGGGCAGCGGCGCAATCAACCTTCCACCGCGCGAAAGGAATGGCCGTTCGCGATCGCAGATGCCGGACAGAAAATGCCAAGGAAGGATCAGGAAATCGTCCGCACCGAGCCTGGCTTCTTCTTCGGAAACGATCGGAATCCAGGTTCCGACCGTGAATTTGCCCCATTTTTCCGGATTGCGTTCAGCGGCTCCGTGAACGAGCGAACGGTCAATGGCAAACACTTGCAGGAGTGTGTTGCCCTTGGTTGAAGCTCCGTAGACGTATATTTTCCTGCCTTCCGCGCGTTCGCGGCCGAGCCAGCGATTGAGCTGGGAACCGATGCGCTGCACACGGCCGCCAAATTCCTCGTAGGTTTGCGGGCGATCGAGTGCCAGCGACTCTTCCTCAGCTCGCTTCCCTTCCACACGTTCGCGGCGACTGGGAAGCGACGCCGCGGGTGAACCGGCATGCACCGCGTAGACACGAACGCTGCCGCCGTTGACTTCGTTCGTCTCGACGTCCGCGGCAACCAATCCGTGACGCGCTAGCAACGCTTCGAGAGAGCGCAGTGAGTAATACTCGAGATGTTCGTGGCAAACCGCGTCGAATGCGTTGCGCGCAAGCGTGAGCGGAAGGTAATGCATTTCGATCACCCAGACGCCATTCGGCGCAAGCACGCTTGCGATATCAGCAACGAATGCGTTCGGATCCTCGAGGTCGTAAAACATAGCGATCGAGGTGATGACCCGAAACTGCTCTCCCGCGACCAAGCGCGCACTAAAGAAATCGGGAATCACGCGGTCAGTGCCGCGAGAAGCGTCGCTCTGCAGATTTTCGGCGGGCTCGAATCCGACCCGGCGGATGCCCGGGACAGAGTAAGAGCGCAGAAGCGTGCCATCGTTGCAGCCGATATCGAGCACGCTGTCACCGGATACCAAGCTCGCGAACTCCGAACCACGCCGTGCGATATCGCTCAAGGCCCGGCACATCGATGCGTTGACGCCGGACTTGTACCAATAGCGACGGTAAAGCCATTCGGATGGCACAGTGTGACGCAGTTGCAGCAAGGTGCAGTGGGTGCACAACATGAGCTCGAGTGGGGCTCGGGGCAACCGCGCGTCATCCGCCGTGTCTGGAAAATTCGAAATGTAGCGATTGCCGAAGTCGAGAACCTCGATCAGCCAGCTGTCACCGCACGACCGGCATGTCGTTCTTGCCGTTACCTGGAGCGGAGTCGCCGGGGCTGAGCTTTCTGCGAGTCTTTGAGCTGTTGCTTCGTGCACGGCTGGTTCTCCTTCCTCAAGCGCGTATTGCGAATGCTCGCGCGCCAGTGGCGACAAGCCTTTGTGTGCGTGTCGAGCGATACCAATCGATCGTTTCCCTCAGGCCGTCCCGCAGGTTTCGCTGGGCACTGAAACCAAAGGCATCTTTTGCGCGCGTAGTATCGAGAGTCCTCCGCGCGGGCCCATCCGGATACTTCGCGTCCCACACCACCCGGCCCGTATAACCGACCAAACCGGCAATCCGCTCCGCTAGTTCATCAATGCCGATTTCGACGCCGCTGCCGATGTTGACCGGCTCAGGACTGTCGTACCATTCGAGTGCGAGCAGAATTCCCGCGGCACAATCCTCGACGTGCAGAAAATCGCGAGTTGCGCGGCCCGTTCCGCGCAAAACAACTTCGGGCGCGTGAGATTCGGCTGCTTCGACGAATCGCCGGATGAGCGACGGAATCACGTAGCTGGTTTCGGCGTCGAAGTTGTCGCCGGGTCCGTAGAAATTCGTCGGGACGAGGAAGACGCATCGGAGACCGTATTGCTGCCGGCATGCCTGCGCGTGGATCAGCGAAAGGCGTTTGGCGATTCCGTGAGCCGCCCGCGATTCTTCGGGAAAACCATTGAAAAGATGTTGTTCGCGCAGAGGCATCGGCGCGCCGGCCGGATACGAGCTGGCGCTTCCGAGACAAACCATCTTCTTCAAGCCGCGCCGCGCGGCCGCATCGATTAGCTGTGTGCTCATCAGCACGTTGTCGCTGAAGCTCGCGGCGACGCTCGTGCCACCTGCGGAGTTGTCGACTATGGCTGCCAGATGCACCAGAAAATCCGGGCGCGCGCTTTCCAACAGACGGTCGATATCGTCGCTGCGCCGGAGATCGCAGGACGCGCGGCGAGGCACGATAATTTGGCGGCAGTTCCGCCGACCTAATTCGCGGACAACCGCGCGCCCGAGAAACCCCGCGCCGCCTGTAACGACGACCCTCTTTCCCGCGAGCGATTCAAGTGTGGTGGCGTTCATTTTCGTTGTTCTTACCGGCAAACTCGTTCTTCTTTCGATTGTCTTGCGGCTATTCCCCGGCACGCGCCGACATGCGTCGTTCCGCCTGCCCGCTGAGTGAGTCTTCCAGTAATTGCATGTCCGCTTCCACCATCACGCGCACCAGATCGGCGAATTTTGTACGCGGTTCCCAGCCAAGTACCCGCCGAGCTTTGGTGGCATCGCCGAGCAGGCAATCAATTTCTGTGGGGCGGTAGTATTGCGGATCGATTTCGACGTGGCGCTGCCAGTCGAGGCCCGCGTGCGCGAACGCCAGCTCGACAAACTCCCGGACCGAATGCGTCTCTCCGGTGGCGAGGACGTAGTCGCCTGCTCCGGCCTGCTGCAGCATTTTCCACATTCCCTCGACATACTCAGGGGCATATCCCCAATCGCGTTCCGCATCGAGGTTGCCGAGATAGAGCTTTTCCTGCAGCCCTTGACGAATGCGGGCGGCCGCACGGGTGATTTTGCGGCTGACAAAAATCTCTCCGCGCCGCGGTGATTCGTGGTTGAACAGAATCCCATTCACGGCGAACAATCCGTAGCCGTCGCGCGCATTCGCGGTCATCCAATAGCTGTAGAGCTTTGCGCAGCCATATGGACTGCGCGGCCGGAACGGCGTGGATTCGCTCTGCGGCCGCTCGCATGCCTGCCCAAATAATTCGCTGCTCGCGGCGTTGTAAAACCGCGTTGGAATGGCCGATTCACGGATGGCGTCGAGCAACCGCGCAGTGCCCAATGCCGTGACATCGCCCGTATATTCCGGTATGTCGAAACTAACGCGGACATGGCTCTGCGCTCCAAGGTG
Source organism: uncultured Acidobacteriota bacterium (assembly GCA_963818605.1). Taxonomy (GTDB): domain Bacteria; phylum Acidobacteriota; class Terriglobia; order Acidiferrales; family UBA7541; genus Palsa-295. Next base: position 159,355 of record CAWFSW010000005.1, on the reverse strand, counting down.
GTAGATTTCATCCGGCGCAAGGCGATAGAGCAATTTCGTGAGACTCGTCGCATCGGAGAGGTCGGCGAAATGTAGAAACAGCCGCGTATCTCGCTCGTGCCAATCGGCAAGAAGGTGGTCCACACGCGCAGTGTTGAAGCTGCTCGACCGGCGTTTGATGCCGTGGACTTCGTAGCCTTTCGCGAGCAGCAACTCGGCAAGGTAGGAGCCGTCCTGCCCGGTAATGCCTGTGATGAGAGCTTTTCGTCCGTTCGCCATGGCGTCTCTCAGCGCTTGCCCGTCGAAGAAGCGGTCGCTGCGGACGCGCGGGCCTGCGACATCTGTTCGAGTGCACGTGCGGCGTCGCAATTGAACTGCGAAACCGTTTCGCGCGTGTATTTGTGATCCACCATTTTCGGAAGAAATTGCGGCGGGATAGTAATGATGTGTGCGCCCGCAAGAGCTGCGGACTGAATGTCCATTACCGCGCGAATGCTTCCGACGATAATCTTCGCCGTATACGCCCACTGGTCCAGCCATCCGCGAACGTTGCGAATCACGATCGAGGGATCGCTGCCTTCGTCGGCGACGCGCCCGGCAAAAATGCTGACGTACGCCGCGCCGGCTTTGGCCGCGAGGATTGCCTGATTGAACGAAAGGATTGCTGTCGTGTTCACGGCGATGCCTTCTTTGCTGAGAGAGTGAATGACGCCGAGGCAGGATTCGCCTTTGGCGTTCTCGACTGGAATTTTTACGACGATATTTCGGGCGAGCCTAGCCAGCGCGCGTCCCTGAGCAACCATGTTCGCGGGGACGTCGGAGGTCACTTCAACGCTTAGTGGGCGATCGCCGAGCAGAGCCGCCAGTGCACGCGCTCCGTCCTCAAGATTGAAGACGCCGTCCTTGAACAAAATACTGGGATTCGTGGTGACTCCGTCCACAATCCCCTCGCGCGTCCACTTCTCAATCTCATTGTGGTCTGCTGAATCGAGATAGATCTGCATAACTGTCCTCTTTCAGACTGAAGCGCCCTGATCCTGCGGCGCGGAATCGCGTGCGTCATAGGAATATGACCGGTAGTAGGCATACTCTTCGCGGTGCAGGTCGATATTGTTCAGCACGGCGCCGATTACGCGCGCGCCCACGTCGGAAACGTAAGCCTGCGCGCGTCGCGCCAGCTCCCGAGGTGTTTCGCCGCCCTTCACAACAAGCACGACTCCTTCAACCAATGTGGCAAGGATGCGGCTGTCGGAAACGTTGAGCAGCGGCGGAGAATCCACGAGCACGAATTTGTAGTCCTCGAGAGCTTCGTCAATTAGCTTATGCATGCGGTCCGAGGAAAGTAGTTCGGCCGGGTTTGGTGGGACGGGACCGGAAACGAGCACATCCAGATCCGGTAGCGAGGTCTTGTCCACGGCAGCACGCCAATCTCGCTGGCCGGCAAGGTAACTGACCACGCCAAGACTGCCTTGAATCTGAAACGCGCGGTGAACGCTGGGCCTCCGCAGGTCGCAATCGATCAGCAGGACGCGTTGGCCCAATTGGGCGAGCGAGATAGCCAAGTTGGCGGAGATTGTGGTCTTGCCTTCGCCCGGTTGGGCGCTGGAAACAAGCAGCGAACGCGGTGGCCGACCAGCAGCCGAAAGCAATACTGAGGTGCGCAGACTGCGGAATGCTTCGGCCAGCGCGGAGTATTGCGGCGCGAGCTGATCTATTCGATACCAGTGCGCCGGAACTGGCAGGCCGTTGCCACTGTGACCATTCCCGGCCGAGCGTTCCGGGCCAGCGGCGGTCACGGGAACCAAGCGTCCCTCTGCATTTCCGCCGGTAACTTTACTCGAGCCGTTGCCCGAGCCTTTACCGGAGCCGTAAGCGGAATGCCCGTTGAGCGATTCGACGGAAGGAATCATGGCCAAAGCCGGAAGCTGCAGAATTCGCTCGACGTCTTCCGTGGTCTTGAGCGAATTGTCGAAATGCTCCTGGAGAAACGCCGCGCCAACCCCTAGCGCCAAGCCCACCAACAAACCGAGCGATAGATTGAGCCCGACGCGGGGTGTCGTCGGCTTTTTCGGCGGCACGGCAGCGTCCACGATGCGAATGTTGCTTTCCTTGAGGCCGCCCGCAATGCCCGCTTGTTTAAGCCTGTCGAGCAGGCCATCGTAGAGACCTCGGTTAGTGTCCACCTCGCGCTTCAGAATGTTGTACTGGACCGATTTTTCGGCTATGCCGTTGGCGTCGTTTGTCGCGCCGGCAAAGGCTTGCTGTAGCAGGCTTTCGCGACGCACGGCAGCGAAATAGTCGTTCTCAATGTGCTTCGCGCCGAGTGCTCGCTCGTGGTCAAGCGTCTGCTGAGCTTCGTCAATTTCACTCTGTAGCTGCTTTAGCTTGGGGTAGTCCGGCGTAAAAGTCGTTTCGAGCTGCGCGCGCTGCGCCTGAAAATCGGAAAGCCGCAGAGTCAACTCCTGCATTTCGTGGTTATCGAAGACGGTGGGCAGAGCGCCAGCGTCCCCGGCCTCGACCAGGCGATAGAGCGACTCCTTTTGAATGCGGTCCGACTGCGCCACCGTCAGCGCCGCCTGCAATTCCCGCAATCGCGAGTCCACGATGTTCTCGGTGGTGCCTTTTTCGCTTTCGAGAAACAGTAATCCGTTGTCGCGGGCGTACGCCTGCATTTCGTCTTCGGATTTCTCAAGCTTCACTTTCACGCCGACGAGCTGTTGCGAAAGCCATTCGGATGCTTTTTCCGCGGCCTCCCAGCGCAGTTCGAGATTCTGATCGATGTAGTTTGCGGTGAGACTGTTTACCACGCGCGCTGCGAGCACCGAGTCCCGCGACTCAAAACTGACATCCACCAAGCGGCTCTGTTTTATCGGCTCAATATCCAGACGGTCCTTGAAGACTTTGAGGGAGTTGTAAACCGCGTCGGAATCGGGCGCGGGATTGTTTTCCGCAGCCGAAGTCGCGGGCGAACTCGACGAAGCATTCTGTGGCAGCGACCACCAGTGCCGCGGAGGATTGAACTCGGTTAGATGGTCGAGCCCCAGATCGCGAATAACGCGCCGCGAGAGGCTCTCGGTTTCGAGCACCTTGTACTGTGTCTCGAGAAACGTGCTGTTCACGCTGTCGATTTCGAAGAGATCGCCCGCAGTGACGATGTTTGGATTTTCTTTCTCGATTTCGATGAGAGCCTTAGCCTCGTAGAGCGGCGTTTCTCTTAGCGTCGCGATCAACACAACGGCAAACACCACCGCGAGAATCGCCAGCACGGTCCAGCGCCGTTTGCGCAGCACCGTCCAGTAGGAAAGCAAATTCGGCGAGCCGCCTTGTTCGATTTCCAGCGTTGCCAGCGATTGCTGGCTGCGCCGGTCGATCCGGAGCGGTCCCTGTTGAAAGAGTTCGATGTGGTTTTCCGTTCGCATTTCAGGGGCGATAAATCGCCACCCCCGATCCGATCGACACAGCCGCGTCCATCCCTTTGTAAAGCGCCATGCGGCTCGCGCTGTTGGGCACAAATAAGATGTCTCTCGGCTCAAGAATTGGATCGGCAATCTTTCCCGCGAGGATTTTGTTCAGGTTAATCGGAATTTCGAGGCGCTCTCCGGTGTCGCCATTCGTGCGGATGATCCGCGAATGCGACGAAGACGATGTGTGGGTCAATCCCTGAGCGAGCGCAATCGCCTGCAGAACCGAAACGCTTTCGTTCGCTTTAAGCTCGAATCCGCCGGGCTTACCGACTTCACCTACCACGTACACGAGGTCCGCGCGCGGAACCTTTACGACGTCGCCCGGATAAACCAGAACGTTCAATACAGGGTCGCCGGTGCCCAGTAGCTTCTTCAAATCAATCGCGATCGTGCCCGCGTACTCCGTTGTCGCGGATGCGGGTAGACCGCCCTGCGGCGACGGAGCGGATTTCGCAGCAGCGCCATTTGACTCATCCGGCGGCACCCGTGAAACTGGCGAGACGATGGCGGAAGAATTCGGCAGATTCGTTGCGGCAGTAAGTGGCGACGCTCCGGCATTACCGCGGTGCTCGACGATCACTGTCTCGCCCGCGTCCACATCGAGGCCTTCGGCCATCGAGAGCAACTCGACAACCGTCTTTGGGCCGCGCACCTGAAATACGCCGGGCTTTTTTACAGCGCCGAATACGGAGATTGGATGGCTCTGAATGTCCCGAATCTGCACGCTTACATGGGGCTCCTTGATGTAGTGCTGCCGTAAGAGCTCCTCGATCACGATCTCGAGCTCCCGCGCGGTGAGTCCCGCGGCACGCACAGTACCGACGAGCCCCAACGAAATATCACCGCTCGCGGATACTCGCGGCGAGCGGTCTAGTTCAGCCGCTTCGAGGACAGATATCTCCAGCTGATCGTCTGATCCAATGCGATAGTCGCTGCTAATCTCAGCACCGGTTGAACCAGACGTCTGCCTCACTAGATTTCCGCTGAGTACTGCGAGGCGGTGATTATAATCATCTGTCGTGCCTTGATAAGGGTGGGTTGATTGATCAGTTGGATGGGAGCCGGCCGTGTCCTGTGCTGCGCCCGCGAACAAAGGCGCCATCAGCACTGCGATGATAACGAGAACCAAGGAGTTCGCGCTCGCGCCACTAGGTCGGTCCGGCGCGAATCGTACTTCCATCGAATGGCTCCTCTCATTTCGTCCGCTGTTCGGGCGACAAACTCTTCGCGCTGCGGGAAGCCGTTCGTCGAGTTCGTTTAGTTTGCGCATTTGGAGACACACCCCAGGTATTTGCTCGATTATCCGGTGCAATTTCGGCCCGGGAAGGCCTACTCCACTCCTGAACCTCCCCGGGGCGTGGCGTGCTTTGGTCCCTGGTTATCCGAACCGAACCGCTGCTAGTTGCTGCTGGGTGAAGCGTTGCTCTTTGTCGCCTCGTATATTCCTACTCCGAGGCCTGCCGCTGCAGCGACGGCGATCGTCGTCACTTCCCAGACAGGAGCCCCGAAGAGCCCATTTCCAGCTTGCTGCGGCGGACCAGGAGCGAGCGTGGCACTCAGCGCGTTGCCGGCGTCGATGTTCCCCGACCGGTTGGCTGTCTCAACAAATGCAGCGCCGCTACGCGCGACAACTCGCAACGCGTTCCCATGAACGGTAACGTCGAATAACGCGGGCTGGTTCGACGCGGCCCTGATGCGCGCGCCATTCACTTCGATCAGGATGGGAGCTTGCGTTTTGCTCATCACGGACACAGTGCCGTCTTCAAGTTTCACGACAAAGTGCCCCTCTTTCTGGCTCAGCGCGGCCCTGGTCAGTTCAGGCAGCACGACAGAATTTCCGCCCGGAAAGCTCAGCGACATCGTGGCTTCTTTTTGGGTGGCAATGTGGTCTCCGACGAAGACCGATGTCACAGCCGGCGCCGCAACTCCGTTCACTTCGGCGCTGCCCGTGGTAATCACTTTTCCGGCGGCCGACGATGAAGCGATCAGCGACGCAGGTACATTAAGAAGCAGAAACGACAAGGCAACTGCGAAGATTCCCTTCAGATTCATGGACACGCCTCCTGGTTCAAGTTTCCGAGAATTCCATCTGTTGCTCACTTCACCAATCGAAAAGACCGAGAATCGCTCCGCCACCGGGCCTGACTCCGGCCGGCGGCGCCGCCGTTCAATGGAAATGCTGACATCCAGCCAAATCCCATCACGTCACTCATCGTCAGAAATCAGAGTTTTGTTCACTGAAACACTCGTACTGGCTTACCGATTCCGCAATTGAAACTGTTTCATACGGTTTCACCCCCTATCATGCAAACGGCCTGCCAATCGGCTGAGCGGAATTCGATTCGCGCTTCTCGCGGTCTGCGTTGTCATCTCTTTCTGCCTGCGCTATCCTGCCCCGTTGATGATTGACATTCATTGCCACATACTTCCGGGCCTCGACGACGGCGCCACGTCCTTCGACGTTGCCTGCGGCATGGCCGAAATGGCCATCGAGGACGGCGTTACACACGTCATTGGGACTCCGCACGCGAGCCCGGACCACCCTTTCATTCCCGAATTGGTACGACAGCGCCGGGATGAACTTCAGACTCGTTTCGAAGGTCGCCTCGTCCTGGCCACCGGGTGCGACTTCCATCTCAGCTTCGAGAACCTCCAGGACATTCGTCACGATGCCGCTCGGTTCACGCTCAACCAGAAGAGCTATCTTCTTGTCGAGTTTGCCGACTACTCCATTCCGCCGTCGCTCGATCAGGCCCTGCACGAGCTGCAACTTGCGGGATTACATCCGATAGTCACGCATCCGGAGCGCAACCCGTTGATCCGCGCACAACCCGAGCGTCTGTACAAATGGCTACGGCAGGGTTGCTACGTGCAGGTGACCGCACAATCGTTGCTTGGGAGATTCGGCAGCGCCGCGCAGGATATGACTAACCAGTGGCTAGAAACAGGCGCGGTGCACTTCGTCGCGAGCGACGCACACAACGTGACCTCGCGCCCGCTTCGCCTGAAAGAAGCCTTCGACCACCTGGCGAAAACGCACGGTGACGAAGTGGCTCGCGCGCTACTCGTGGACAATCCTCTGGCCGTGTTCGAGGACCGGCCCATTCCTTACGTCCCGGAACTGGCTGACGATATTGGCTGGGAGAATTCCGAAGGCGCGAGGCCGCGCCGGAAAAAACGTTTCTGGTTTTTCTAGAGATACTCCACGACAGGACCGCCCGGAGAGTTCGGTAATTACCTAGCTTGCATCAAATCTTCTTGGAAGACTTGTTGTCGCTGTCGAGAGCATCGGCCAGTTCACGCCAGGAAAATGACTTCCCCGCCCGCAAATCCGCAGGTTGGCCGGCAATTTCCTTGACGAGCGAATCCTGGCGTTCTGCGGTCGCCTCCGCCATCAAGGGATCGATCCCGATGTCTCGAAGAGCCTGCGCAGCTTCGCGCATTTCCGCCGCGCGCCGCTTGCCGTGTTCTGCAACTCGGCTGATCAGATAGTCCGGAAGCTGCTTGTTCCATCCCATCTCCGGGAACGTCACGGCGAGCGACGCAAGCACGGCATCCTCCGCTCCGTGGCGCCGCGCCGCGAACATGGACTCGACGGCAAGAGCCTCCAAACCCTTGATCACTACGCTGCGGCACATTTTCACGGCGGAGGCAATTCCGATTCGATCGCTCGCGACGCTGGCATTCATGCCGATGGACGGCAAGAGCGCAGCCAGCTCGGCTGCGTGCGTTCCACCGAGCAGCATGGGAACCTTCAACCGCAGCGGCGGGACAGCAGCCATCACCGCCGCCTCCACAAAGCGCGCGTCTATTTTTTCGAAATAGTTCGCCATTTTCTGCTTTGTGCCGGGCGAAACGGAGTTGATGTCGAGAAAAAACTGGCCGGCGTGCAATAGACGCGACGCTTCTTTTGCAACATCGAGTGCCGACGATGCAGTTACCGCGGAAATTACCAGTTGCGCATCACGTACGCAGTCGCTGAGGCTGTCAGTGGCCCGCACTTTCGATTCGCGGGCCTTCGCGAGCATCGCCTCGCGCGCACTTTTGGAATTTAACAGGATGTCAAACGTGGAAACGCTCAGACCGCGAGCCGCGAGCTCGTTCCCGATGATGCCGCCGGCTTCGCCGAAGCCGACGATCGCAATGCGTTGGATTGGTTCGCTGGGCATCGCGGGTTCCTACGTGTAGAAAACCATACTTGCGACCCGCTCGGCAATGCGCCAGCCGTTCTTCGTGCGAACGTAGCGATCACGGTAAACGCCGATGGATTGCTTGCTCGCTGCTTTTCTTCCTTCCGGAGTTTCAGGCTCGGATTCATCGGAGCTGAAGTACAAGACGCGGCAGGTGCCGATGGCGGTGTCCATCGTTTCCATGCGCACGCGAAAATTGCTGATTAGATGTTGCGTCAACCGGCCTCGTGGGCGCGACTGGAACATGGCCACAATTTTTTCCGCGCCGCGAATCGGCTCCGTTGAGCCGATCGGAAGGGTGAAGGCAGCGTCCTCGGCGAATACCTCGCTGAGCCGCGCGAACTCCCGGCTGTCGATGATCTCGGCATACTCGACCGCCAGCGTGTAGCAGGCTTGCTCCACATTCCGCATTTCTGCCTGGCTGAACTCAGTCATGGATAACCTCACTTTCCGAATTCGCAACCACGCGAAGCCGGATGCGCCAGCCGCTGCGCGCTCCTACTGCGCAGGTGGCAGTTGCGGATGATGATCGGTATAGGGCGGCGCCTTATACGTGGGCAACGGATGATCTTTCAGTTGCTGCATCGCCTCCGCAACAGCCCGTTCCAGCTGCGGATCGTGGCCCTCTCGCACCAGCTGAGGATCCTGCCACACTTCTATATCCGGAGCGATACCATGGCCTTCCACTTCCCACGAGCCGTTCAGTCCGGCGATTGCCTCTCGTGGCGCGGTCACGTATCCGCCATCCATTAATACTGGATAGCCGCCGATTCCGACCAGACCGCCCCAGGTCCGCACGCCCACCAGAGTGCCGATCTGCGATTTGCGAAAAAGCCACGGCATCGCGTCTCCGCCTGAGCCCGCAAACTGATTAATGATCATCACCTTGGGGCCGTAGATCGCCATGGCTGGATCGTACGACACAGCGCCCTCGCGTGAAATGATCATGTCCATCGGCTGGCGGCGAAGGTAGTCAATGATGTAGTCCGCAACCTGGCCACCGTGGTTGAATCGCTCGTCGAGAATGGCGCCTTCCTTGCCAACTTGCGCGAAGAAGTAGCGATTGAAATTCGTGTATCCACCGGCTGCCGTATCAGGCAAGTAAACGTAAGCGAGTTTGCCGCCACTCAATTCGTCGACCTTGCGGCGGTTTGCTTCGATCCAATCGAGGTTGCGAATGCCGTCTTCGCTTGGCAACGGTACAACAGTTACGTCGCGCGATCCCGTGCCATCTGAATTGGGCCCGACCTTAAGGACGACCTGCTTGCCCGCCGTCTCCTGGAAGAAAGCGTAGAGTTCATCGGAAGACGTGATCTGGCGTCCCTCCACTGCGAGCAGGTATTCGCCTTCTTTGACGTTTACTCCCGGCTGAGTGAGGGGAGCCTGAAGCCTGGGATTCCAGTTCTCGCCGCTGTAGATTTTCTTGAAGCGGTAACGCCCATTTTCGATCGAGTAATCGGCGCCAAGCAGTCCAACGCTCACATGAGGCGTCTCGGGTTCCGTACCACCGCGGATGAACATGTGGCCCACGGACATGTAACTGAGCATTTCGCGAAACAGGTAATTCAAATCCGACCGGCTCGCGATGCCGGGAAGATAAGCTGAGAATTCCTTTTCGGCAGCCGCTATATCGAGACCGTGATAATGCGGGTCATAGAAGAAGTCGCGCTCGATGTGCCAGACTTCGCGATACATCTGGTTCCATTCCTCGCGCGGCACCACATGCACTTCCAATTCGTCCGTCTTCAACTGCCCCTTGCCGGCCTCGGGTGATTTACTAGAGTCCGCGATAAAAAAATTCTCAGCCTGTTTGTAGAGCATTTTCTCGCCGTTGAACGACAAAGCGAAAAATGAAACACCGCTCACGATCTTGTCTGTCTTCCGAGTCTTGAGATCAAACTTCGAAACAGTCAACTGTGGCGGACCGTCCCCGGCCGCGAGAGCGACCACAGGAGCCTCGACGAGAAACAGTTCACCTTCCTTGCCGGCGGAGAGACTCACGTAGTTCGCTGCCGGTATGGGCAGCGTCAGGATACGCTGGAGAATATTCTCGAAATCAATCGTGACCTTGGGTGGTTCCTTTGGTTTTTCGTCAGTCTTCGCGCCAGATTTGTCGTCGGATTTGTCCCCGGCCGCGTCTGCCGTTTTCTTGGCTGATTTATCATCCGATTTATCGGCGGCCTTGTCGCCGGACGCTTTATTCGCCGCAGCGGTGGCTTCCGGCGATTTCTCGTCGTCGCTCTCGGGCGGAATGGGCGAGGGCAAATCCTTCCGAAGCACAGCCACGTATACGTTCATCGTGACCGGATGCTCATCGCTCGACATGTCCAACCCAGCGGCGCTCAATCCAGTATTCGTGCTCGCGGCGAAATAGATATATTTGCCGTTCTTGTCAAAATTCGGGTACTGGCAGTCGCTCATCCCATCCGTGATCTGGGTGCTCTTGCCGGTCTCGAGCGAATAGACAAACACCGCATGCTGGTAATTGGCCAGAACCTTTGAATAGACGATCCACTTGCTATCAGGAGACCACTGTTGATTGAAATCATTTTCAGCGAACTCGAAAAGATTCGTGTCCACTTTGACCGGCGTGGGGTGATCCAAATCCACGTACCAGAGGTTCAGGCGCTTGTCGGCATAGGCGATCCTCTTGCTGTCAGGCGACCACGTCGGATGATAGTAAAACGTTGGAGGGTTCCCGAGATTGATGACTCGCGCAGGTCTCAAGCCCCTTTTGATCTCGAACGTGAAGCTCGTAGTTCCCCGATGCATCCGAGAAGTACGCGATCCATTTGCCGTCGGGTGACCAAGCTGGGTCGCGCTCGGCGACGCCGGGAGTGTTCGTGATATTACGAACGTCTCCCTTCTCCGCGGGTACCGTCAATATCTCGCCGTGCGCCTCAAATACAGCGCGAGCGCCAGTGGGCGAAATATCCGAGTTCAAGATCCGCTTGGAGACTTTCGCCCAACGCGGCAGCAACTCCTGCATGTCACCGGACACGGTCACGGAAACTGGACGGTCTTTATGCGTCGCAACGTCGTAAACGTGAAGCGAACCAAATTGCGCGTAGACAATCGCGCCATTTCCCACCGAGGCCGAGCTGATATCAAATCCATTCATGTTGTCAATTACTCGCGCTACTTTCTGGGTTTCCGTGTCGTAGGCGAAAAGTGTTCTGGGACCATCGCGGTCGGAAAGAAAGTAAACGGTCTTGCCAACCCACATCGGATCGCGGTCGTTCGATTCCTCGCGAGGGACCTTAACGATGCTCGAATCAGAAAGCTTGGCAATCCAAATTGGAGTCGTTTGCCCGCCGCGATATCCCTTCCAGTCGGGCTCCCACTGGAAAATAGGAACATAGGCGATCTGCGACCCATCCGGTGAGTAAGAGCCCTGTTCGCCCATCTCCAGGGGAAGCTCCGTCGGGAAACCGCCAGTCACCGGAACCGTGAAGAGCTTGTCCGGATCGTTGGTGCTGGCGCGATGGGACGTGAACAGGACGCTCTTCCCGTCGGGCGTCCAGCCGACCGCAACGTCCGCACCGGGATGATAAGTTAGCCTGTGGGGTTCGCCTCCCGTTGACGGCACCACGTACACATCCGTGTTGCTGTCGTAATTCCCGCTGAACGCCACCATAGAGCCGTCTGGCGAAAAAATGGGGCCGCTTTCCAGGTCGCGCCCAGTCACCAGCCGATGCGCTTCACCGCCCTCCCGGCTGACGATCCATATGTCGCCCGCATAGACGAACGCTATCTGGTTCGCGCTAAGCGTCGGAGTCTGGAGGAGCAGCGGGGCCTTCGGATCGGCAAAGGAAAAGAGGGAAATCGCAAGAACAGCAACCAACACAAAAGAGGACTTCGCCAACAAGGACTTGTTCACTTTGAGACTCCTTAGGACCTGCCATCCGTGGGGATACCAGCGTCTGGACACACACGGCTTGAGCTTAGGACGCAATCCCTCGCCAGACGTTAGCCGGTGGTTCAGCACGAAGCGACAAATTACCCGCGCTCACCCCACTCAAGCGCCGCATTCCCTGACATTAGTTACCGGTATTCGAGGCCCAACTCCTTCAATTTCGGGCGCAGGTTGTAGATATCAAGGCCAAGTTCGCCCTTGGCGAGACGCGCCCGCACAGCGTCTTCTTTGTCGATGCGCTGTTTGGAGGCGACGGCAACGGCAGAAGCGTCGGCGCGCTTGACGACCACCACGCCGTCGTCATCCGCCACAATCACGTCGCCCGGCTCGATCGCAGCCCCCGCGCAGACGATCGGCACGTTCACCGATCCGAGCGTCGCCTTTACGGTTCCCTGCGAGCTGACCGCACGGCTCCAGATCGGGAATTTCATTTCGGTTAACGGGGCCACATCGCGGCATCCGGCTTCGATGATCAGTCCCTTCACCCCATGCGCGCGAAGTGAAGTCGCCAACAGTTCGCCGAAATATCCGTCGGTGCAATACGAGGTAGGAGCGACTACGAGAATGCTCCCGGGCGTGCACACTTCGACGGCAACATGGATCATTAGATTGTCGCCCGGCGGCAGCGAGACGGTAACAGCCGGACCGGCGATAGCCGCGCCCGGATAAATCGGGCGCATGTACGAGGCCAGCAATCCATTGCGCCCCTGCGCCTCGTGAACCGTGGATACGCCGTATTTTTCAAGCGCGGCGACGGCATCGACGGGCGGAAGATCCACTTTACGGACTACGACTGACTTGCTCATGACAGCTCCTCGGTGACGTTCGGCAAGGATTCTAGAGTGCGGGGAAGCACGGCGTCAATCAGTGTAAAAATCAGAGGGCGATCGGAATCCCAGATTCTGCGCCAGCCTCGACTCCGCTACGCTTGAATCCAGCGGCTCGCACGCGGATAAACGCGTCGCGCGTTGGCGGCATAGATTCGGGCCTTGTCGCCCGCGTTCAGCTTCGAATCATCAACATAGCGCCGCGTATTGTCATAATGGTCGTGCGTCTCGTCATTGACCACGCCGGGGAACGCACCGTCGCATTCCGAGCCGAACAGGATGCTTTCGAGCGGCACGGCGTCGAACAACATCTGCATGTTCAGGTCGTTGTATATGCACGTGTCCACAAAGACGTTGCCATTACCGAGGATCTCGTCCGGGCTCGCCCAGCTGTTGTACTTCGCGATCGCCCTCCAACGCCCGATCTGGCACGGCAACGCGCCGCCGCCATGCGGGATCAGAAAGCGCAGTCGCGGAAAATCCCGGAACAGATCTTTCGCCATCATGAGTTGCACGAAACCCGTAATGTCGGCGACCAGATATTGGACGGCAGTATGCGGGAAGTTCTTATTGATCGATTCGCTGCCGTGCAATACGAGCGGCACGTCCAGCCCCTGCGCCGCCTCGAAGACCGGATAATTGTGCTTTCCGGTGAAGGGCTGGTTTTGCCAGCGGCCGCCGGTGCCGTCGGGATCAAAATTGAACGCTATGAAACCTTCCTTGGTCCAACGCTCGATCTGTTTCGCCACCTGCTCGGATGGACACGAAGGATGTTGCCCGAGCATCCCGACCGGCGCAAAGCGGCCGGGATTCAACTGACAGGCGCGAAGGATCAGGCTGTTGTTGAGATCGGCCCAGATGGCGTTCTGTTCCGCGGTACCTTCATGCGTCGCCATGGCTTTCGCTCGGGGAGAGGCGAACGCGACATCAACGCCGCGCGTATCCATCAAGCTGACTACCTGTTCCAGACTCTTTTTAACGTCAGCATCCGAGATGTCGGGGAGGACGTCGGGATTCTTTCCGGAAAGCTGCGCTTGGCGAAAGCCCTCCACTTCGGGGTGGCGAGCAAGGCGGACGAAGTGCTGGTGAGAATCGATAATCATAATGTTTGAGCTCGGGTTGGGATTCTAGAGGGGCGGGAGGGCTGGCGTCAATGCGCGAACCCGACGGAAGCAATCCTAAGTCGGCCCGCCCGCCAATGGGAGCCACACTTGAAACCGGGTGTCTCCGGATTTCGAGATGACTTGTATGTCGCCCCTGTGCTTCTTCACGATTCGCTGAACGGTGTCGAGACCGAGTCCGGTGCCTTCTCCAACTCCTTTGGTAGTGAAGAAGGGTTCGAAGATGTGCGGCTGTACGTCGGGCGGAATTCCCGGGCCGTTATCCGCGATCTCGACCACGACGCAATCGTCGTCGCGATAAGTTCGAACGCGAAGCTCACCTTCTCCATGCATGGCGTCAATGGCATTGTCTATAAGGTTGGTCCAAACCTGATTCAGCTCGCTGCCGAACGAGTTCACCAGCAGAGGAATCTTCTGGTAGTCGCGCTTCACGACGACGCCGTGTTTGAGCTTGTGGTTCATGATGGTCAACGTGGTTTCCAGACTCTTCACGATGTCCACGTTCTGCAAAGGAGTCTGGTCCATGTAGGTGTATTCCTTGATGGCGCGGACCAGATCGGAGATTCGCGAAGTGCCGCTCTCGATTTCGTTCAGCAGGGTTGCGACTTCAACGGAAGCCGCGATGCGCACCAGCGCGGCGCGGGCGGTATCCGCATCGAGCGTGGCGAAGAGCGATTCGAGCGCCTCCGGCTTGACGTTACGGTGCGCCAGATCGGCCGCCATCTGCCACATGTCGTTCTGTCCGTGGCTGCGCAGCAAGGAATCAATCTGCTCTTCCAGATCGCTGGCGGCGAGCGGATCGGGAGGAACTTCGTCGCTCTGGACGAAAGAAGCTTCCATCTTTTCGATTTCCGATTGCTGCGCAGGAGTCAGCTCGCGCCTTCCGAGCTCCTGGCTTGCGTCGCGGATTTTTTTAAGAATGTCGCGCAACTGGCTGGCGGCGCGTTTTGCCGCAGAGGCTGGGTTATTGAGTTCATGCGCGAGTCCAGCCGAGAGTTTTCCCAAAGAAGCCAGGCGGTCGCGTTGTTGCTCTCGCCGCGTCGTCTCGCGAATCCTGTCCGACATCAGGCCCACGAGGCGCTGCGTCAGCTCCGGCATTTTCTGAACGAAATCGGGGAATAAAGATGAGGGAAAGCGCAGTACGCGAGCGTCCGTCACTGCACGCGTACCGACCGTAAACTGTTTCATGCGTGAAAAGGGGAGCACTCCGGTCACGTCTCCGGGCTTCAGCAGAAGAACGACTGTTTCGCCGCCGATTTCGCCGCGCACTTGGATCTGTCCCTCCAGGATGACAAACATCGCGTCGGCCGGATCGCCCTCGCGAAAGTATGTTTCGCCCGCCTTCAGAGGCTGATCTGTCGCCCGGCTGATGAACCAGGTGATCTGGTCGTCGGGCAAGCCGGCGAATACCGGGACGCGAAGGAGTTCGGAATTTTCTGCCATTTATACCTTGCTCAGATATTGATGGATGAATTGCACCGCAACCGAGCCCTCACCAACTCCGGAAGCCACCCGTTTCACCGAGCCGTGCCGCACGTCGCCGACCGCAAAAATCCCGGGAACATTCGTCTCGAGCAGGAAGGGATCTCTTTCGAGCGCCCACCCCTTGGGGTGCTGCCCTTCTCGAATGAGGTCGGGACCGGTGAGGATGAACCCGCGCTCATCCCTCTCGACGAGACTTCCCAGCCAGTCGGTTCGGGGCAGCGCCCCAATGAAGATAAACATGGAGGTCGCCGGCACTCGCTCGATCTTGTTGGTATCCGTACAGAGAAAGGAGATATCCTCCAGATGAATTTCCCCGTGCGCCTCTACCAAGGTCGCGTTTGCCCAAAGCTGAATGTTGGGCGTCTCCTTGATCTGGTCTATCAAATACTGCGACATCGTGCTTGATAGAGAGCTTCCTCGCACGGCAATGACCACGCGGTCGGCGTACTTCGCGAAGTTCATCGCTGCCTGGCCCGCAGAATTCGCGCCGCCCACCACGTAGACGATCTCGCCCTTGCACGACAAAGCTTCCGTGGCACCGCCCCCGTAGTAGACGCCCGCCCCTTGCAGCCGGTCAATTCCGGGCGCTTCGAGGCGCCGCCACTGTACTCCCGTCGCGATCATCAATGCGTGACAGGAGATTTCATTCCCGTCCGCGAGCTTGATGAACCGGTAGGACCCTTCGGTTCGCACGCCGACAGCTTCCTGTGGAGACAGGATCTCGACTCCAAAACGCTGGGCCTGCACGACTGCCCGCCGGGCGAGATCGCCGCCACTTAGCCCCATCGGAAATCCGAGATAGTTCTCAATGCGCGAGCTCATTCCGGCCTGCCCACCCGGAGCTTCCCGCTCGATCATCACCGTGTGCAGACCCTCTGACGCACCATAGACAGCTGCAGCCAGTCCAGCCGGCCCACCACCCACGATGGCCAGATCATAAAAGTTCGTTTGCGCCCGAGTCCGCAATCCAACTCTTTGAGCGACTTCGGCCGGTACACTATCAAGAAGTTTCGTTCCGTCCGGGAAAAGCACAACCGGAAGGCTCGCAGCCTCGGGTCCCAGCGCATCCAGAAGCTGCTTGGTTTCCGGGTCATTCGCCGAAAGTTCAACGTCAATCCACTGGTAAGGAACGCGATTGCGCGCCAGGAAGTCGCGCAGTTCATAAGATTTGGGCGACCAACGCGTCCCCAATACGCGAATTCCCTCGAATGCCGGCCTATAGGAAGCCCGCCAATCATCGAGCAAGTCATCCAACTGGGGATAGAGGTGCTCCGCGGGGGGATCCCACGGTTTCAAGAAGAAGTAGTTGATGTTGGCTTGATTGATAGCGCTGATCGCGGCGTTTGTGTCCGCGTAGGCAGTGAGCAGCGCCCGCTTCGCGTCGGGAAAAATCTGCATTCCTTCCTGCAGAAATGCGATGCCGTCCATGTGAGGCATACGCTGGTCGGCAAGGAGAAGAGCCACGCTGTCGTTCCGCACCCTTAACTGCTTCAACAGGGCGAGCGCTCCCACGGGAGAATCGCTTCCTATCACACGGTATTCAGCGCCGTACTTTGACCGCAGGTCGCGCTCAATCGCGCGCAAGACATCGGAGTCGTCGTCCACACTCAGCAGAATTGGTTTCGCCATAATCGGTCCGACCTTCTAGACAGAGGACAATTCTAGACTTCCTGGCCAGCCAAACAACATCAGATGATGCAGCTCAGTATTGGTCGCACGCCAGTCCTCACGATCATGTAATTCAACGGCGCCGTGGCTTCAGTTCTTCAGGGCTGAGAACCATGAGGTCATTGCGGCGGTCACGTCTTCCGGGCGCTCCATCGGTGCCATGTGGCCGCAGTGTTCGATCACCGCGAGCTGCGCGTTCGGAATCATGGCCGCGATTTCGCGATGGCTTGCGAGCGGGCTCCAAATATCTTCGCGGCCGCACAAAACCAGCGTCGGGCAGTGGATCGTTGGAAGCACGGGCCCAGCGTCGGGGCGCTCGAGGAGCGCCTTGATCTGCGCGGCGAAAATTTCCGGAGACTTGCGCGACATCATGTCCACGATTGCGGTGGTGAGAACCTTGTCCGCGAAGCGATCCGGAAGGATGAGGCCCGGCATCCAGTGTTGAGCCATGGCGCGCATGCCCTGCGAATTCGCCACGTTCAGCAGAGCGAATCGCTTTTCCGTTTCGCGCTCGCCCGCTTCGCCACCTGCGAACGCGCGATAGGCAGTGTCGAGGACCGCGAGACCCACGA
The DNA here is from genome assembly GCA_963818605.1 of uncultured Acidobacteriota bacterium. Taxonomy (GTDB): domain Bacteria; phylum Acidobacteriota; class Terriglobia; order Acidiferrales; family UBA7541; genus Palsa-295. The sequence goes on along the minus strand of CAWFSW010000005.1, from coordinate 142,133 downwards.
CGCGCTCGGGCGCGCGACGCATGATTTCAAAGGCTACGCGGCCGCCCATGGAATGGCCGGCCATGGCGAATTTCGGCGGAGATGAGTCGAGGGCAACCTGCGCCATTTTTTCAATGGAATCGCTAGTGCCGTAGTCGGTGACGTTAACCGTGGAGGTTTTGGAGAATGTGCGGACCTGGTGCGCCCAGACGTCGCCGTCACAGGCGAGGCCAGGAAGTAGCAGAAGATGCGGGGGCCGGGACATGGATCACCGCGCCGCCACAAGGTGGGACGCAGGTTGGCTTTTCACTTCCGCGCGACGGACGCTTTGGCGAATCGTCATTTCTTGGTGGCTTCTTCGACCACGGGTGTTCCGTAGGTGTGAAACGACTCGATCGTCTTGAGGCCCCAGGCCTGGCCTTTCTTGCGCTCGGCTTCGGACCAGCGAATCGGCTTCCAATCCGGCGCGAGAATCAGCCGCGCTCCGGCGTTGGCTACTTCCACACGATTTCCGCCCGGCTCGTACACGTACAGGAAAAACGTCTGCTGAATGGCATGCTTGTGCGGTCCGGTTTCGATGTAAACGCCGTTCTCAAGGAAAATATCCGCGGCGATGAGCACTTCTTCGCGGCTGTTGACCGCGTAGGTGACGTGGTGAAACCGCCCGCGAACGCCCGTATGGTCCTTGGAGTAAGCGAAATCGTAGCTTTTATTTGTGCAGGTCATCCACATAGCGGCTTCGGTGCCATTGTCGAGCACGATTTGCTCCGTCAGCCTGAAGCCGAGGTATTTTTCGAAAAATTCGCGGTTGCTTTCAATATCCACGGCCAGCCCATTCCAGTGATCGAGGCGGCGCACATTGATGCCACGCGCGGGAAAACGCTGCGCTTGATTTTTCAGCGACGGCCGCAACTCAGGCGGCGCCTGATACCACTGCGTCTCGTAGTAAAGCTCGATCTTGTGGCCGTCCGGATCCTGGCACACATACGCCGGACCGTGTGCAAGGTCGCCGTCGTTCCAGCCGATTTCGAATCCCGATCCCTTTAGCGCCGCGATCCGACGCTCGAGCGCTTGCGGACTTCGCGTGCGGTAGGCCACGTGACCCATGCCGGCCGTTTTCGACGCGGTGAGCTTCAGCGAGTGGCGTTCATAGTCGTCATACGCGCGCAGGTAAACCGAGTCGCCTTCCCGGCCGCTCTCGGTCATGCCCATCACGTTGACGAAAAATCGCAGGCTCTCCTCCGGTTTGGGAGTCAACAATTCCAGATGGCCCAAATGGGCCACATCCGTGATCGGTTCTGTTTGCATGCCCACCTCCGTCGGTTGCGAGGAACGCGCTCGTACCGTAGTTGAAATCTCGAATGACGAGACGAAAATTATACATAGAACGCGAGCGGAGCGATTGGCAACTTTGCAATCGGGCGTCTCTCGAGATGTGGACTTCACTGTTCCGCGAACGCCCCTAAACAACGTGGGAAGCTTGCTGGGGCATCAGGCGGGGCGTATCATCCCGGCCAAGCTGTAACAAAGGGACTCGCTTGAATTTGTCGCGTGATTCGACCGTGTGCGGCAATTGGCAGCTCATTCTCGGGGGTGACATCAAGTGATACGGCGAGAATTCTTCAGGAACTCATTGTTGGCGTCCGCGGGCGCAATCGCTGGCGGCCAACTATGGGAGTCGAGCGCCTCCGCCAGCGCTGCGAGCGAATTCCCGGCGGCTCCGGGACTCACCAAATACGTCTCGGAATTCATCGTGAACGCAAAATACGAGGACATTCCGGAAAATGTGATCGCGCTCGGCAAGAAAACGCTTCTGGACGGCTTCGGCCTGGCATTGGCGGGATCGGCTTCTGCGTCCGGTGCCCTCATCCGGCGCTATATCGAGACACTCGGATTCTCGGACGGGAAAGCCAGCGTCATTGGAACAGGCGCCAAGGCACCGGCCCGCTTTGCGGCGCTGGCCAACGGGATTTCCATTCACGCCGACGACTACGACGATACCGGCTCCGCGCTGCACGTGACGGCGCCGATACTTCCAGCGGCATTTGCACTCTGTGAGTTAGACCGCCGCAGCGGCAAGGATCTGATGCTCGCCTTTCACGTCGGCGTTGAAGTGGCGAACAAAATCGGCGACGCGATTTCGCCCCGCCACAATGGCGACGGCTTCCACACCACAGGAACATGCGGATCATTTGGCAGCGCAGCGGCGTGTGCAAAGCTTCGCGGCTTGAGCGCGAAGCAGACAGCTTACGCTTTGGGCGTCGCGGGCTCTGAGGCCAGCGGCCTTCGCGACAATTTCGGCTCGATGACGAAGCCTTTTCACGCCGGGCACGCCGCCGAGAACGGAATTGTAGCCGCTGACCTCGCGGCCCTGGGATGGACTGCATCCGAAGACATTTTGGAGGCGCCGCTTGGGTTTTTCCAGGCCGCTGGCGGAACTTTTGATCCCAGCGCGATTGTGAATCGCCTTGGCAAACCGTGGATGTTTGCGTCGCCGGGAGATTTGATCAAGCGGTTTCCCTGCGGAACCATCCAGCAGGCATTCATGGACGAGATGCTGCGCCTCATTCGAGAAAACAACATCGCAGCCAAAGAGGTCGACCGCGTCGAAGTCGGCGGGAACCGGAGCAACCTCACTACGCTCTTTCGTCACCGTCCGACCACCGGCCTGGAGGCAAAATTCAGCATGGAGTTCGCTATGAGCGCCCTCCTGCTGGAGGGTAAAGGCAGGTCTAAGCCAGTTCACTGATGCCGTCGTGCAGCGCCCTGACGTGCAGGATATGATCCAGCGCGTGAGCTTTTATGTAGACCCGGAATTCGACAAGCAGGCGAGCCAGGGCGGGAATTTTCAGGCCGTGTTGGTCGAGGGCGGCATCATTAAGATCCACATGAAAGATGGCAGGACTCTTTCGGGACGCACGCAGCCCGCGAAGGGCAGCCCGGAAAATCCCGTGACCTACGACGAGGTGGCCGACAAATTCAGAGGTAACGCTGAATTCTCCAAATGGCCGGCATCGAAAGCCGAGTCGGTCATCGAGCTTGTGAAATCGCTCGAGAGCGTCTCAGACGTAAACCGGATTACGGTCGCAGTAACAAATTGACGCTGCCGTGTGAAATTGCCCCAAAGCGCGCGCGGCAGCTATAATCGGGCACTCCGAAACTCTCAGAAGCGCTGAGAAATCTCACGAGCAACCTGGAGGCTCCCCGTGTACGACATGAAGAATCTCGCTAAACTGAAACTCGTCGATGCCAACGCACCGGAGGGGATGAAGGCATTTGTTGCCTTCGACAAAGCGGCCATGGCGGCCGGCGCGATCCCCGTGAAATACAAGGAACTGATGGCACTCGCGGTTGCATTCACGACCCAATGCCCCTATTGCATCGAGATCCACGCGAACAAGGCTCGCGAAGCCGGATGTTCGGATCCGGAAATCGCCGAGGCGGTGATCGTCGCCGCCGCTCTTCGCGCCGGTGCAGCGATGACACACGGCACGCACGCCATGAAGGGGCTGTAACAGTACCAACGGCCAGCGCCAGAATCTCGAGCGCGAGAAGTAAATACCAAAGTATGTTCACCGCATACCGCGAAGGAGAGTTGGAAAATGAACAGGCGCAAATTACTTTCGCTGCTGGGGATGTCTCCGGCACTTCTGGCTGGAGCGCGCGCGAACGGACAGCAATCCAAGAGCAAGACTACATCCGCAAAGGCCGCGTCGGCCGAAGCCACAGTTGAGACGCTGAATCCCAAAGGCACTCCGCCTCCGATCCAGCTGATTCCGATGGCGCCACGGCTCGGTAGCCTGGATGGGAAAACCGTGTATCTGGTAGACACGGGATTTGAGGGCGGCGGATTTCTGCTGAACCAGATTCAGTTGTGGTTCAACAGAAACATGCCCAGCGTCACGGTCGTCTTCAAGAGAAAGGCGGGACCGTACGCGGAAGACGATCCGGCGCTATGGAAAGAGATCAAGGAAAAGGGTAACGCCGCGATCATGGCGATCGGGCATTGAAGCACGTGCACGCCAGCGACCGTTGGTCACTGCATAAGCGTTGAAAAGCTCGGCGTCCCCACCACTCCCTTGGTCACGCGCGCGTTCAAGGATCTCGCGATTTTGAACGTCGCCAAGCGCGGCATGCCTCATCTGCGGATTACTTTCACGCCCCATCCCGTCGCTGCGAAAACACCCGAGCAGTTGCGCGCGTACGTTGAGGGAAACGATCCCATCAGCGGCAAGCCGATGATGAAGGAAATCGTGGACGATCTCACTCTGCCGCTCACGGCCGAAGAATCGAAGACCGGCATGGTTCACGTAGACGTCGGGCCGGAAAAGTACGGCCCCGATACGCCGCGGAACCTGCAGCAGTTTTACGCCGACAACGGAATGACCGACTTTCTGCCGATCTTTCTGCCCACGGAAGAAATGGTCGAGGAGATGCTTGCCGGCACGAGCCACAAGCCCGATGAAGTGGTCGGCAAAATGGCGGCCGGCGCCTATCCGCCATGGGAATACACGGTGAAGCAAGTGGCCATCAATGCCGTGATGGCCGGCTGCAAACCGGAATACTTTCCCACGATGCTGGCGATTGCATCGTCCGGCACTCCATCGCTTTTCAGCTCGACGAATTCGTTTGCCTACGCGGCCGTGATCAATGGGCCGATTCGCGACAAGTTGAACATGAATTACGGCATCGGCGCCCTGGGTCCATTCGCGCAGCCGAACGCCGCAATCGGAAGGGCGTGGACGCTGCTTTCGAAGAATCTCGCGAACGGCGGCGTCCCCGGCGACACCTATATGGGCTCGCAGGGAAACAACCTGAATTACAACAACCTGGTGATCGCGGAAAACGAAGCCGCGAGCCCGTGGGTTCCCTTCCATGTGCAGAAGGGCTTCAAAGCGGGAGAAAACGTCGTCAGCCTGTTTCGCGGACTGGGCATCGTCCCCGGGCAAGGCGCGCGAGGTACCAGCACGGACACGCCGAAATATGAGGAGCAGTTCAGCGATCTCTTCAGCGTATTCACCGGATTTTTCGGTGGGCTGGTGGTGGCCGATCCCCTGATCGCCCACAGCCTGAAGGAACGCGGCTATGACACAAAAGAAAAATTAATTGATTGGCTCTACAAGAACACCACTCAGTCGGTGAAAGAATATAAAAGCCGTGATTTCGCGTATGGCTTTGATTACCCGCGCGCGCTCAAAGGGCTTGAGCCATACGCAACCTGGTACAAGATGAAGGACGATGAGGTGATCCCGCGCTGGCCCCATTTGAACGACATCAATATCGTCGTGGCCGGCGGGCAGACGAATGCGTTCTTTCAGGGCGGGAGCTTGAGCTACGGAGTAAGCGTTTCCATTGATAAGTGGACGTAAGCGGTTTTCGCGCACACGGCGCCGAGCGCCAATTGCAATTTCACGCGCGACAGGATTATAACTAAAGGCGTTGGTGTGCACAGAGCAGGGGGTGGAAATGAACCGACGAAAAGTGCTGTCGTTGCTGGGGATCTCCCCGGCGCTTCTGGCAAGTGCTAGCGCCGAGGCCAAGGAAAAGGCGTCGAAGGCAGCGGCTGACCCGGCCAAACTCACCGGACTAAATCCCAAGGGGCTTCCACCTCCGGTGCAGCTCGTGCCCATGGCGCCCCGGCTCGCTAGTCTGGACGGCAAAACAATCTTCTTGGTGTCCGACGGATTTCCCGGCGCGGACCATTTTCTGGACCAGATGGGTAACTGGTTCAAGAAGAACATGCCCAGCGTCACGACCGAGTACCGTCTGAAGGCGGGAGCGTTCGCCGATGACGACCCCAAGCTAAACGCGGAAATCAAAGCGAAGGGCAACGCCGTCATCATGGCGATTGGGCATTGAAGCACGTGCACCCCAGCGACCGTTGGTCACTGCGTAAAGTTTGAACAGATGGGCTTTCCGACCGCACCCATGGTTACAATCGCGTTCAAGGATCTGGCCAAATCCAACGCCGCCTCGCGCGGCATGCCGACTCGAGCGCATTTGTTTCACGCCGCATCCGGTATGGGGCAAGACGGACGCGGAGATGTACGCCTACCTGGAAGGAAACGATCCGGTCAGCGGCAAACCGCTGATGAAGGAAGTGGTGGACGCTCTGACCCAGCCGCTAACGGCGGAGGAGCAAAAGACCGGCCAAGTTGAAGTCTCGACCGGACCGGCCACCTTCACGGACACAGCGGACAATCTGCAGCAATATTATATCGACAACGGAATGACGGACTTCATGCAGATCGTCATTCCAACCGACGAGCGGCTCGCCGCGATGCTCAAAGGCACGAGCCACAAGCCGGACGAAGTTGTAGGCAAAATGTCTCCGGCGCGCGGATCGTATCCGGACTGGTCGTTCACCGTGAAGCAGGTCGCCATCAACGCGGTGATGGCTGGCGCAAAACCCGAATACCTGCCGACCATTTTAGCTATCGCGGAAACCGGCCTCACTTCCCTTTCCAGCTCCACGAATTCTTTCGCCACGGCAGCGGTGATCAACGGCCCGATTCGCGACACGCTCAACATGAATTACGGAATCGGAGCAATGGGACCGTTTTCTCAACCGAACGCGGCGATCGGTCGAGCTTGGACGATGCTGTCGCGGAACCTCTCGAATTCGGGAATTCCGGGCCAGACGTATCTCGGCACGCTCGGCAACGGCGTTAACTACAACAATTTGATCATCGCCGAGAACGAAAAAAATAGTCCGTGGACTCCGCTCAGCGTACAGAAGGGATTCAAGCCCGACGAAAACGTGGTAAGCGTCTTCGTGGGATTCAGCATCTCGCAGGGACAGGGAGGCATTGGTCTCGGCGTGAAGCCGGTTCCGCAATATCACGAAGCTATCGCCTACAATTGCATACCTTTCGGCCCACTCTTCGGAGCGCTGATCGTGTGCGATCCTCTGGTTGCGCAGGGTCTGGTCGAGCTGGGATACAAGACCAAGGAGCAACTGGCCGACTGGTTGCAGAAGAATTCGCTGATTTCCGCGAAAAATGCCCGGTCCACTCTATTTGCGAATCGCTGGGTTCCGGACCCAAAGACTCCGGACGACGCCATGATTCCCTACTACCGCAGCCCGGATTGGTACAACTTCGTGGTCGTCGGTGGTCAAACGAATCCCTATCACATGGTCGGGAACATGAGCTATCGTGTGTCTATCTTGATCGATAAGTGGACGTAGATTTCAGGGTGAGGTTGGGCGGGTAGTGAAACAAAATTGAATCAGGGGACGTATCCTTAGTGTGCTCCGCGCGTGGCACACGAAATAATCAACGGGGGGAAGTTTCCGAAATGCAGAGATCAAATGGGATGAAGTGGTTTCTCGTCTTCGGGCTGGCGGCAGTCGTCGTGGGCATCTGCGCTGCGGCAGGTTCGCCGTCGAGGCCTGTAGATGACAAAGCGCTCAGGAACGCCGGCAAGAACGCCGACGAGTGGCTGACCAACGGCCACGACTTGGGCGATCAGCGCTATAGCCCGCTCAAGAAGGTTGATACGACCAACGCCAGCCGCCTGGGCCTTGCATGGTCCTACGACATCAACACTTCGTTCGGAACCGTGGAGACAACTCCAATCATCGCGAATGGCGTGCTCTACGGCACCGCGCCGTGGAGTATCGTCTACGCACTCGACGCCCGCACCGGCAAGGAGCTGTGGCGCTGGGACCCGAAGATTGGCCACCAGAATTTTCCCACGGGATCCATCGGTAAGCCTGACAAGGTCCGCACCGGCCCGAGCGTCTGCTGCGGTCCGGCCAATCGCGGTGCGGCACTCTACGACGGCAAGATTTATGTCGGCACGCTCGAGGCCAAGCTCGTCGCTCTCGACGCAATGACCGGCAAAGAAGTCTGGTCGGTGCAGACCGCTAACGAGGGCGCAGACTACAGCGTTACCGGCGCTCCGATCATCGCGGGAGGAAAAGTCATCATCGGCAATGCGGGCGGCGAGTACTCCGCGCGCGGCTATGTTTCCGCGTACGACGCGGAAACCGGAAAGCTCGACTGGCGCTTCTACACCGTTCCCGGAGATCCCTCGAAGCCGTTCGAGAACAAAGCCATGGAAGCCGCGGCGAAGACATGGACCGGCGAATGGTGGAAACTCGGCGGTGGCGGCACTGTCTGGGACGGCATTTCCTACGATCCCGATCTCGACCTGGTGTACATCGGCACTTCGCAAGGCGGCCCGTGGGTCGGAAAGTATCGCAGCCCGGAAGGCGGCTCCAACCTGTACGTCTGCTCTGTGATCGCGCTCAAAGCCAAGACCGGTGAGTACGTCTGGCATTTCCAGACCACGCCAGACGATGAGTGGGACTACGACGCCACGCAGGGCATGACGCTTGCAGACATCAAGATCGACGGCAAGGTGCGAAAGGTCCTGATGCAGGCGCCAAAGAACGGATTCTTCTACGTGCTCGACCGCAAGACCGGAGAGTTCATCTCCGGCAAGCCGTATGTAAAAGTCACGTGGGCAACCGGGCTCGATCCGAAAACCGGAAAACCGATCGAAGCGCCGAACGTGCGTTACGACTCGCAAGACCGGACTGTTTCACCCGGGCCCGCGGGCGGTCACGCTTGGCAGGCTATGTCGTACAACCCGAACACAGGATTGGTTTATCTCCCGGCGCTCGATAGCGACTTTCGCTATATCGCCGCTCCTGAGTTCAAGCCTGAAGTCGGCGTCTACAGCTGGGGCATTGTGTTTCGTCCGCCACCGCCTCCCGCTCCAGGACAGCCCGCGCAGCTGCTGACCCCTCCGGGAGGAACGCTGGTCGCTTGGGACCCGGTCACGCAAACCGAGCGCTGGCGTCTGAAGAAAATGAACGGAAGCGGGACCGTGACAACCGCGGGCGGCCTCGTATTTGGCGCGTCGGACGATGGCGAATTCAAGGCGTTCAGCGCGGACAAGGGCGAAGAGCTCTGGTCCGTGAAGCTGCAGCCGGGAATGGCCAATCCAGCGACGTACATGCTCGATGGAAAGCAGTATGTGTCCATCCTCGCGGGACGCAGCGGACATGGCCGCGTCTACACGTTTGCGCTGGATGCAAAAGAGCCGATTCCACACTCGGCTGACGCACCTCCACCGCCGCCACCTGTGGGAACAGCACCTGAGGCACCAACGCAACAAAATCAAAAGTGAAACCTAGCCGTGCCGCCATCAACGAACAGCTGGTGGCGGCATGATACGGAAGCACCGTAGGAGCGGCAGACGATAGCCCAGTCCGGCAGGGCTGGGAAATAAGTGCGTAAAATCGCAAGCGCCGTAGGTGCGACACGTTTGCGCCCGGCCCGCGATGCAGCATCTCGCCGCGCATCCAGATATCCAGTGCACTCGCGCAATATCCACGTCGCCACGCTGGTTTCGATTTTCGCGCTGACGTTTGTTTCAGCGCTCGCCCAAGCGCCGTCTGCCCAGACGCACTCCGCCGCCGCGCACGCTCAGCCAGTTGGCATCCCACTCAGCACCATCATCATCTTTGGCGATCAATATAACGGTGGCGACGAGCTCTACGATGTCAGGATCACAGTGAAGGAAGTTGTTCGTGGCGAAAAAGCGTGGCAGCTCGTAAGGGACGCGAGCGCTTCGAATAAACAGCCCGCCTCAGGTCTGGAGTATCTCCTCGCCCGCGTTCGCTTCGAATTTTCCGCGAGGACCATGCCCGAACACTACAGCTACACTTTGGATTCGTCTCAATTCACCGCGATGTCCGGCGACGACAAACTGTACGATCCAGCCACTCTCGCCAAGCGGCCCGAGCCCGTACTGCGCGCCACGCTTCGCTCGGGAGATTCCGCGGAGGGGTGGGTTGCATTCCTGGTCCCGCGAGGCGATCATACGCCGCTGATGTTGTTCCGCGAGGACGTCGGAAATCTAAGCCACGAAGGCAACGGCTCGATCTTCAAACTCTACTATGAGAATTCTGCCGCCAGCGGAAGGCCGAAGCCGTCCTGAATTTTTGGTGGCACAGAGACTCTTGTCTGTGCTCTTACGAGCTTCGCTTTGCATTGGGCTCCACAGCGTGCGCGGAACAATTGGGCTGCCAGATGAAAACGACTATGGATAAAGTGCGATCGGTAAACTTGCGCAAGTCAGGTGCGACGATGGAGCGCCGTCCGAATGGCGCGTTCATCATCCGCCCGGATGAGCCGCTCGAAAGCTACCCGCGCGTGCTCACCGAACGGCTGATTCACTGGGCCCGAGTGGCACCCGATCGCGTGCTCGCCGCCAAGCGATACGCGGACGGCCCCTGGCGTTTCCTTACGTACTCCGACACGCTCAAGAAAGTGCGGAGCCTTGGGCAGGCATTTCTCGATCGCGGCCTTTCTGCCGATCGCCCGATTGCAATCCTTTCGGACAACGATCTCGAACACCTGTTGTTGATGTTTGCCGGCCAGCACGTCGGCGTTCCCACCTCGTCCATTGCAACCGCGTATTCGCTCGTTTCCACCGACTTCGCCAAGCTCAAGCACGTCATGAAAATCTTGAGACCTGGATTGGTGTTTGTCTCGAACGGTCAAACGTATCGCCGTGCGCTGGAAGCCGCCGTAGATGAGGATATCGAGATCGTCTTCGCCGAGGAAAGGACCTCCCGCCGCAGATCGATCTCGTTCGACGAGATCTCCAGCGTTACGCCAACCGAGGCGGTAGACGCGGCGCACGCCGCGATCGTCCCGGATGAAATTGCGAAATTCCTATTTTCGTCTGGATCGACCGGCCTTCCAAAGGCCGTGATCAATACTCACCGCATGCTCTGCAGCAACCAGCAGATGATTTTGCAGGGGTTCCGGTTCTTGAGCGAGACGCCACCAATTATTGTGGACTGGATGCCTTGGAATCACACTGCGGGTGGCAACCACAACACCGGCATGACGCTCTACAATGGCGGCACTCTATACATTGACGACGGCAGGCCAACCAGCCAGGGCATCGCCACGACCGTCCGGAACCTCCGCGAGATCGCGCCCACCGTTTACTTCAACATGCCGCGCGGCTACGACCTGCTGCTCGAGTGCTTTCGCGACGATGCGAAGTTGCGCGAGAATTTTTTCAGCCAGCTCAAATTCATGTTCTATGCTGGCGCGGCCCTCTCGCAGCCGCTTTGGGACGCCTACAGGAAGCTGATGATGGACGTATGCGGTGAACGCATTCTGATGGCCACGGGCCTCGGCGCCACCGAGACATCTCCGATGGCTCTCCAGTGCACGTGGGACTCCGAGCGCGCGGGCGCGATTGGAATTCCGATGCCGGGCGTGGAAGCCAAACTCGTGCCTTCAGGTGACAAAATGGAAATTCGCGTGAAGGGTCCGAATGTGACGCCGGGTTATTGGCGCGACCCTGAACTCACGCGGCAGGCTTTCGACGAAGAGGGCTATTACAAATTCGGCGACGCTGTTCGATTCGTGGATCCGGATGACGTCAACAAAGGACTGTTGTTCGATGGGCGGTTTGCAGAGGATTTCAAGCTGTCATCAGGAACTTTCGTGAACGTCGGCCCCTTGCGAAACCGCATCATTCATTGGTTCGCGCCGTATGTAATTGACGTCGTCATCACGGGGCACGACCGCAATTTTCTGGGAATGATGCTTGTGCCCAACCTTGAAGCATGTCGCGCGCTCGCTTCGGACTTACCGCCCGGCGCTGCCCCTGCTGCAGTATTGAGGCACGATTCGGTCACTGCAAAATTCGCGTCGCTGCTCGAATCCTTTGCCGCGCAAGCAACCGGCAATTCGAATCGCGTGGAGCGAGCGCTCCTGCTCGAAGAACCACCCGCACTCGACGCTGGAGAAGTCACCGACAAAGGTTCGCTGAATCAGCGGGCTATTCTCGAGCGCCGTGCCGCACTGGTGGAGCAAATCCACGCGGATGATCCGCCGGCTTTCGTTCTGCGAATTCGCGAATCCTGACCACCCCGAAGTGTGTCGATTGGAAGCCGGCTGCAGCCTTTAGAGTCAGTGACTTAGAGGCAATTCTTATCGCCGGTATGTCGATTAGAATTCGCGAGTCGCCAGCCGGAACACGCTGAAGCGACCACGAAAAAGTGTGACACTTTGTGGGTACCACTTTTCTTTGTTTTCAGGGAGTTACGCGAGAAATTGCTTGGCATGGTGTGTCACTTTGTCGGTGACTTGTGAGCGGTGGCGCGACGCAAAACCCCATGGCTGAAGCCATGACTACCGGGAGCGTGTTCCGCGGGCCTTAAGGCCCACGCTTTCACCGGAACCGCGTATTCAGTTGTCAAAGAGCAATATGGCGCTCGTCGAGAGCACCGGGGCATAGAGCCTTCCAACAGCGGGGCAAAACAACGGCCCGACTCACGTTAATGCATTTTGATTTGGCTGTCTATTGTGGGAACTACGTATACGGCAACGAGGTGAGGATGAGGGGTTTAGCGGCTAAAGCCGGTGCGGGATGTGAAACGGCTCTGTTTGTCCCAAGCGGGCGGAATTGACCGGCTGCGGCACTGTGATACACTTCGCGAAAGTGAAGTCAAAAGGGGGGCACTTGAAGTACAAACTTTCCATGGTTTTGATGCTGGCCGCGATTCTGCTGGCGGCAGGGACCGCTTCGGCTCACCACTCGCCTTCGTCCATCTTCGATATGTCTCAGAAATTCACGCTAACGGGCACGCTTACGCAGGTTGACTGGGTGAACCCGCACATCGCCGTGTATATTGACGCGAAAAAAGCCGACGGGAGCGGCGTCGAGAACTGGAAATTCGAGAGTGCTCCGCCTTCCTGGCTCAAGCGCGTGGGCGTGAACAGCGCAGACTTCAAGAAAGCAATTGGGCAGAGCGTCACAGTGGAAGGAAATCGCGCGCGCGACGGATCGCCCTACGGGTTTCTGCAGAAGATTACATTCGCAGACGGAAATTCCCTGGCAATGGTAAGCCCGAACGACGTCAACAGCACTCGTTAAGAAGGAGGCGGGAAACATGAGACAACAATTCATTTGCGCGATCGGAGCAGCGCTGATGCTGGCCGCTTCCGCGCCAGCACAGCAGAATTCGACGGCGGCGACCAGCAAGGCACCTAACGCGATCGCGGTCCATCCCGACTTGAGCGGAAACTGGGCTTATTCGATTGCCCTGCCGGGCGGAGCGCTGAAGAAAGTCGAAAACGGCTCAGTTACCTACGCGACGCTTGATTTGAGCGGGCGCATGCCTGCCAAGACTGCGGTCGAAGGCTCATTGCCGTTCACATCGGCGCCTTCCTACAAGCCGGAGTTCCAGACGAAGGTGAAATACCTGCTGGACCACGAGGCGAAGCTCGACAAGGTCTTCTTCTGCGGGAAGCCAGGCGTGCCGCGCATCAGCTCGCCTCGCCAGATCATCCAACTCCCAACCGAAACGATTTTTCTTTACGAGGATGCCTCCGGCGATCCATACCGGATCATTCCAACCGATGGCCGACCGCACCGCGCCGATGCCGATCCTTCCTACTACGGAGATTCAATCGGCCACTGGGATGGAAGCACGTTCGTGGTTGACACCACCAACTTCGTTGAGGATACGTGGTTCGGTGAAGGCGGATATTTTCACACGCCTACGATGCACGTCACCGAGCGTTTCTGGAAAGTCGGCGACGATCTCGCCTATCAGATCACTGTGGACGATCCCAAGGTGCTGACCGCGCCGTGGACTGAAGCGCCCCGTTTGATCAAACCGTCCAACGTCGCCCTCGAGGAATCACCCGTATGCGTCGAGGACGACGCGCATCGGATGGACAACCTAGATCATCACCTGCAACGCTGAGTTTCTGCCGCGCCTATGGCGCAAAGTTACCAGCCGGATTTCATACCGTAGATGCCAGTGTTGACGACGGCTTCGACGCGCATGATTTTACCGTCCTGAATCTTGAACATTTCCGCGATTTCCCAGGTCCACGGACCGGTGCGCGTTTGCTTCACCGTTCGTCCATCGGAGAGCGTGTAAGAACGCAGCGTCGCGTCGTGATCGAAGAAGCCGAGTACGAAAACGAGACCGCGCTCCTCGTCGATCACCGCGAATCTCCGGTCGCGGATCCGTGTATCCGGCTGGAAGTTGCGGGTCTTGATTTGATCGGCACAGCCAAGGCCGAGAACGGAATCAGGGCTCGTCGCGAGCTGCTTGTTGTTCGTGGTCTGCACGCCAGATTCGATGCGGTTGCAGTTCTCGTCAAACGGAACGAACGATCCGTGGCCTTTTTCGATGGCGCTGAAGTAGCTGTTGGCGATGGCGATCATGTTCTGCCGCGAGCGCCGCTGCGCCGGCGGAACGGCCTCAGCGAAGATCGGATTCGGCGTGACGAGATTTTCGGGGCGCGCGATGCTCCCGGCTTCCTTGCGGGCGACGATTGCCTCGATTTCCGTGATGCAGTGAAGCTCGACCTTTAGCCTCACGCATAGGATCACAGGCGCTCCATTTTCGGGCAGCACGCCCAGGAACATGGCCTGGCCGGCTTGCGGATCGTCGGCGTAAATCTTGTAGGTCGGCGAGCCGCTCGCAGTTCCCCAGAAACCATCGCCGATTTTCAGCAACTGGCCATTTTCGGTGTACTTCACGTCACGCGCGAGCGGCAGCGAGGAAGAATCGTGCGCGGCCATCGCGGCGAGGACATGGTCCACGAAACCGTTGAGGCACGCACGGTCGCAATCGTAGTTGAAATTGGGGTCGTAGTCCGCTGGCGGCGCCGATGTTTGCGCGCGCGCCGAGTTCGCCGCGAGTGCACCGATAATCAGAATAGCCGCGGCACTAAGAACACTTCGATTGATTCGCATTTCGCCTCGCAGGTTACTTCGCCGGTTTCACCCAGGGGCTGGGCATGTGATAAGGAACGCTGACGATGACCGCCTCGATCTGACGGAGTTTCGCGTGCTGTACTTTGAACAGCTCCAGAATCACGAACGAAAATGGACGGTCGAAAGGCGGGCGCACGTGAAAGTCGCTTCCGTCCACCAACTTGAAGGTCGTCAACGCACCGGCGTGATCGAAGAACGTGGAGACAAGCACCAGCCCCTTCTGCCGGTCCACCACGACGAATCGGCGGTCGCGACAGCGCGTCACGAACCGAAGCAGGCCGGTCTTTAGCTGAGCCTCACATCCCATCTTGGCGACTCCCTGGCCGTCGGGATTGTTCGCAGTGATTCCACCATTCTCGACGCGCTGGCAATCTGGATCGAACGAAGTCTTGATCTCACCGGTGTTTTCCTGAATCGTCGAAAAATAGCCGTCGGCGAGAGCAATCAGCTTATCGCGCGACAGGCGCTCGCTCTCCGGCACGTCCTCGGAGAAGATCGGCTTATCTTTCAATTTGTCGGCGCCCCCAAGTCCTGCGGTCGCGCCCTCGGGGCGCGCGACGAGAGTCTCAATCTCAGTGACCTTGTGATTCACAATTTTCAGGCGCGTACCGAGAATCCCCGGGTGCCCGTCTTCCTCGACCACGCCGAAATAGCCGACGGAACCTTGCTCGGGATCGTCCATGTAGATTTTATATTTTCCGATTCCGGTCGCCGTGGCCCAAAGACCGTCTCCCAGTTTCAGCTGGACATCGTTCTCGGTATAGCGCGCGTTGGCGGAATGCGGCAGTTTCGACGGATCATGAGCGACGACAGCGGCAAGATATTGGTCGACAAAGCCGTTTAGGCACGCGCGATCGCAGTCACTGACCTTCGCGGGAGCGGCCTTGACTCGATTCAGCAAACCGGACACGAAAACACACATCAGGACAGCCAGTGCACAGAAAGCGACGACGTTCTTGCGCATCATTCCCCCGGGGATTATTTGCGAGCACGTATGTTTACGTGGAATCTATATCAGAAGGTATGCAGGGCTGCAACCGCTAGTTGCAGTGGCGGAGTGCCGTTAGATTGCCGATTTTCAGCGCCACTTTTTCAACTGCGGCCACAGTTGTGCGAGCGTGCCGAATCTTGATCCGCGGCAAATATATACGGCGATTTCGGTCTCGAGCGCGTAGGGATTGTCCGCCGATGTGCCGACATATTGCACGCTGTTGAAAATCTGCTCGAGCCTCTGGCGGCGATCGCCGATAATGATCATGCAATTCCCGGAGTAGCCTCGGGGTCCCCACAAGAAATAAGTTTGATGACCGCTAAGAGCGGGCGGCAAACCATAGCGGCGGCCGAGGAAATCAACGGCTCCGGCCTGGCCGTAATCCTGCGCGAAGATGGCGCAGTCGGCGCGTTCGCCGGGAGGGATCTGGTTCCAGGCCAGAGCGGTCTCGTCGACAATTTCCTGCCAGCCGAATTGATCGGCGTACCACTGTGGCAGATCAGCGCGCTCCAGCCCGTGTTCCATGACCGGAAGCTTGAAGGGCAAAGTTTTCATGTAGGCGACGAAGTGGTCCGGCGAGAGCATGGGAACTGTGACGGGCGCAAGGTGTGCGCCGCTGGCGAGCAGCACGATCACGATGGCCGGTTTAAGCCATTTGGCCGAGGGACGATGAAACGCATAATCGATTACGACTGCGCCGGCGGCGAGCAACATCGGATAAACGGGCGCGAGATAGTAATTCTTGCCGTGCAGAGCGAACAGTACTGCGTAGCAGACGAGATAAGTCCAGGCCAGGAATCGATACTGTTTTAATCGCGCGGAGAACAGAAGCGCGACGAGGCCCACGATCCAAATCGGCGCCGTGAGTGGGTGCACGAGAATCGTCTGCTGAATGAAGTATTGTCCGGGCCCAAGGACGACGTCGCGTCCCTCGGCGCGGATGTTGTGCATCAGTTGAAGGAAAGGCCAGTGGTAATGAAAGTTCCAAAGCAAGTTCGGAAGAAAAATCAAAAAGGCAGCAGTCCCTCCGAACCAGAGCCATTTGTCGAGCAAGATGCGGCGGTGCTTGGTGAGGAGCAGGCCGACCACGATTCCGAGGCCAAAGAGAGCGATGGTGTATTTCTCTTCGAGACCCAGTCCCCCGATCACGCCAAACCAGAGCCAATAACGCGAGTCCGTACGTTTGATGGCGAGAATTGCGAAATATGCACAGCCCATCCATAGGTTTGGTTCGAGACAGTTTGTGGTGAGCAAGCTGCCGTTTGAGAGATATTGCGGGGCGATCAGGACGGTGATGGCACTCAGCAGAAGGGCAAAGCGGCGGCCGCCAAATTCGCGAGCGATCACGGCCGTTTGAACGACCAACAACGAGGAAGCAAGCGCCGGGACGAATCGAATACTGCGAAGAGAATCGCCGAGAAGCGCGCGGCAGATGTGAATGAGTAACGGAATCAGCGGTGGCTGGTCAACATAGCCCCAGGCAAGATGATTGCCGCAGGCGATGTAGTCAAACTCGTCGCGAAAGTATCCGTAGCGATTGTTGAAGTAGACATGAAACAGGAATTCGGCGAGCGCTATGGCCCAAATGAAAGCCATTCCGGATGAAAACCATGGGCGCTTTTCGAATTGGGAGGAGTGAGGAGCGTATACAGCCGAATTGGACATTCGAGTTTGCCGGTTCCGGGAATTGGCCAGACTAGCAGGCTCTTGTTATTACGCCATCGAAAGGAGATTGTTTCGCTGTGTGAGAAACAGGAAATGTGTCGCACCTATGGCGCTTGGATTGACAACAACTTTGGCTCCCAGCCCTGACGGGCTGGGCTAACTTCTGCCGCGCCTGCGGCGCTGGAATTCCTACTCCGCCATCGTTCAGAACTTGGGCAGATCGTAGGCCGGGACCCACCAGCCGTGGACCTGGCTATAAGTGCGGAAAGGCAGCCTCACTTTGGCGATAGGGCCGTCCTCCATGTGCTGCGTGTCCACGACAACAAGATCGGCTCGGCCGCCTTCGAGCAAACGGTTCGCCACGCCGACGAGATAGCCATCGCCCTCCGCGGCATCCTTGCTGCGCGGGAACGAAACAGCATTCCTGCAAGCCCGAATCATCGCCAATCCAAAACTCCGAGGTCTTACGCGTCGCATGATCGAATTTCGTCCAGGAGTTTGTCGGACGGAAAGGCATATTGCCGAGCTTCGGATTGAGTGGCTTCGTTGGATCGCTCGTCGGCATGAAACCGATTTTGTAAGGAATCGTCTGATAGCGATCATCCTGACGCGGAAGAGCACCCGACTGCGGATAGAGTTCCTCCATGGCGTAATCGCGGGGAGTTTTGTCCGAGAGATCAACCGACAGGCGGTGCAGCGTTCCCGAGGCCGCTTTCGGATCGAATGGCTCGCCGTGGAGATTGGGAAAAAACGGAAACTGATTCTTAAGCGCCATATCCATGTCCACGTAGATTTTATTTCCGTCGGAGAACGCGCCCATCACGTGGGTGGCGCAGCGCTCCGGTCCCTTAAACCAGCGACAGTCCTTCCCGTCGCCGCCGCGTTCGAGGACGCCGAACCAAGTGGGCAAAGTGGAATCCCAGGCAAAGTGCACCTGGCCCTGTTTCATGCGCTCGACGTTCGTCGCCATCGGGATCACGAGAAACGCGATGTATTTTTGCGAGACGGCGAAGTCATGGATCATCCCGACGTAAGGAACTTTCACCCACGTCTCCCACGTGATCTTGCCCTTGGCGTTGGCCGAAAAAACATAGACGTCGTCCGTGGCCATACCCTTGGCTTCATAGCCGTAGGAAATCATCTCGCCGGTGCCGCTATCGAACTTCGGATGAGCGGTATGCGTCAAGCTGTGGAAACCACCGCCGAAGGTGTAGTAGTCGTCCACGGTATCGAGCGTGAGCGGATTCATCGCGACCGGTGGACTGTCTTCCTTCAGCGAAAATAAGAGACCGTGGTGAAACACGACGTGCGTGTTGGCGGTCCCGCGGCTAACACCTTTCACGCTGGGATCATCGGTGAAGGGATTGCGATACATGCCGAATAGTCTCTTGCGAGCAGCGGCTTGCGCCTTGAAGCGTTGCGTGCGCGGATAGCGGCTCTTGAAATCCACGTGGCCGTTGGAAATACGAAACATGCTGACGTGTCCTTCGCCATCGAAGGGAATGTTGCCTTTCATGGGAGGATATTGCCAATCGGGACCGACGCGATAGAAGGCGCCGTCAATGTTCGAGGGAATTTCACCTTCGACGTCGCAATCGCGAATGTCGACTTCCGCGCGGAAGGGGCCACCTCCGCCCATCCCGGGAGTGTTGGAGGCGAAATGGACGGTCTCCGCCTTCGCTGACGCAGCGAACGGAGAAAGTGTACCCGCGATGGCGCTGGTGCCCGCGGCTGCGGCCAGCGTCCCCATAAAGCTGCGGCGACCGATCGCCGCGCCGCTTGCGGACTTCTTCGATTGCTTCGATTTCTTGCTCATGATTACCCCCCATACGTATGCTAGTTATGGCTTTAGTTTCGCTAGAATCGCGCGGCTTTGCAAGCCGTATGCAGCAGAATCACAAAACTCAGATTTTTCCCACGCCCACTTCGGAATCGACCGGGGCTCTAAATCCGGCAACTATTCCCGAAATGAAAAGACAAGCGCCAAGAATTGCAACCGCAATATATATCGCGACCATTGCCTCGGCTTGAACTTGATTCGCCGGCTGGAGGACATCTGCTGATGGAGGAGGGTGCAAATGAGTCTTGATCGCGTTGAACATGAAGAGCGATCCAAGCAAAACTCTTCCCCACTTAACTCGTCCTGTCTGGAGGCTCGGCAAGCCCTTTGCCCAACGAAACATGCGAATGCCTGCCCAGATCAGATAGACGCCAACTGCCAGGTTAAGCACGCGAGTCAGCAATAGCCAGATATCCGAGAGAAGAGATGAGGAGAAAAATGCTCCCACTGCGTACAAGCTATAAATCAATCCCGCAGTGACCGTCAAGACTCCGAGGATTTGCACTGAGCGATGTTTCGCGTCCATCTGAAAGCCTCCGGAACGGACACAAAGCTGGAGTGTATCTTCGTATTTCTTCAGAAGTAAGTATCCGAACGGATCTACGCAGCGCGTTAACAAACCCCGTGCACATTGATAGCAGCTTCACCTGGGCGGCGCTTAGATGGTTTGTAAATCAGGAGCCGTGGGCAAGAAACGCTCGGGAGCCAATAGCCGCCGTTATCGGAGTGACGCTGGGGCGTTCGTCAACCGACAACGCGACGCCATCCCGAAATGCGACGAGCTTGCCGGACGCGGAGGATACGCGGTCGCCAGGCACAAGGATGCCCACGAAGTTGAGCGGATCCGCAGAAGACAGCGTAATCGTTTCGCCGTCGGGTTGCACTCCGCGCATCGCGCGCAAGGATTCCAGCGCAATGGGCAGGGCAAATTGCTCTTCCAGGAATCCGCTGACGAAGCGCCCGCCGCGCACTTCGCCGCGGTCCTCCAAGCGCCGTAATGCGATCAGCAGTTCGCGCCAACGGGGCAGAATTGTCTCGCGCGCCAGAACTTCGCGGAAGACCACGCCGTATCGCCGCAGGAGCATCCAGCACGTCGCATCGAGAGCGCTCGCGCGATCTACTGGCGTGTCGGAATACAGCAGCGACCATCGGCCGGCGCTGTGCCGCGGTCGCGTAGTGCGTCCCGAACCGTGGCCGGAGCGCCGCTTCGGATCGATCAAGGCGCGCAGATTGTCGAAACCGTCGGCTGTGATCATCCCGCCCGCAACCAATTCCCATAATGCAGTCTCGACTTCTGCCTTTAGGCGGCCCGTGCCGCGAACCACATCCGCGAAAAACGACGCGCCACGCTGACGCAGAAATAATAATGCCTCACTCGCCGCGCGGCTCAGGCCTTGCGCTTCTTCCTCCGGCTTGCGGCGCGGAATCATCCAGTCGGAGTCATCGCGCACGAAAAATGTGATCGGCGCAACACTCGTGGGAATCACGCGGCGTCCTTCGACTGTCACGGCTTCGAGAGTTGCCGGATGCGGCGAAAGACGGCCCCATCCCACCGCGCCGGTGAGGCATAGATGATCGAGGACCTTTGGATCATAAGCGGCAACCCGCCGCGCAAGAATTTGCCGCTCCCACGATCTGGCGGGGGCCTCAAATCCTTGCAATTGTTGCAACGCTTCCAGCGTTCCGCGCTCGCCGAGCAATTGACTTCCCGGCGCAACATGCTGCCAACGCAACAACCAGCGCATGAACTGCGCCGGCGTCATCGGCTCGATCTGCTTTCTGAGCGTGCCAATTGTCAGCCGGTGAATGCGCGCAAGCAGCCGCCGTTCGCACCATTCCGTTTCATCACCGATTGAGTCTGTGAACCGGCCGCGCAGAATCGCGCCACTTGTCTCGAGTCGCAGCAGTGCGCGGTCGATTGCTGCCATTGGCAATCGCAGAATTTCGCTCAGCTCATGAGCCGTGGTCGGACCGGCGTGGAGCATCCAACCGGTGACGAGCGCGAAAATCACGTCGTCTGCGGAAGGCGCCTCTGCTTCGATTTCCGGCAGTTGTTGCTCGAATCGTGCCGAGGGGAATATCTGCGCGAAGCTGCGGCTGCGCTCTGCCGCCACCCACGTCGTCGCGCGGTCAACAAACGCGCGCGTCGCGCGTCGCTCGGACGCAAGCTGGTCAAGAAATCCGCGCCATGCCCGAGTAGATTCCCGCAACATGGCTCGCAGAGGCCGCAGCTCGGACATAGCAGCAACGTCCTGTTCGTCCAACTCAGGAATCGCGACGAGCGTTAGCAGCGCGTCGTGTAGTTCCTCCGCGTCGCGGACGTCCGGCCACGCGTCGGCGCGCACTTGTGCGATTGCAGCCGGGTCGAGCCGCCCCACTTCGGACAGCACGCTTTCCGGCAACATGCGCCGCATCTCCACCGCACGAGCCCGGCGCTCTTCGAGCGGAGCGTCGTCGAGATAGGCGTATGGATTCGCGTTCAGGATCTCGTGCGAGAACTGCGAAGGAATGGGAGTGTCAACGGCAATACAGCGAATGCGCCCCGCGCCAATGTCGCCCAGGACGCGCTGCAGTCCATCGGTATCCATCGCTTCCGTGAGAACGTCTTTCATCACCTCACGTATGAGCGGATGATCGGGAATTTTAATTTCGCCCTCGATGTTTTCCTGGCACGCTAGCGCCTCGGGAAAAACTCCGGCGAGCAGATCGTCCGCGCGCATACGCTGAATGTTCGGAGCCACGCGCTTGCCGCCCTGAAAGCGAAGCAGCGCAAGAGCGCGTCCCGCGTCCCATCGCCAACGCGCGGTGAACAGAGGCGAAGCCAGCGCCGCCTGTTCCAGCACCTCTTTTAGGGATGTGGGATGCATGAAGTGAAAAACGTCCGCGAGCGGGAAGCTATGCTGCTCTGCGAGCGAAATATTCAGCCCGTTGTCGGTAGCGGCGGCTTGCAGCTCGAAATTGAACGAGCGGCAGAATCTCTTGCGCAGCGCGAGGCCCCACGCCTTGTTGATGCGGCCGCCGAATGGGGCGTGAATCACAAGCTGCATCCCGCCGCTTTCGTCGAAGAAACGTTCTGCGATCACCGTAGTCTGGCTGGGCACAGCGCCCAACACGGCGCGGCCCGCGACGATGTATTCAACGAACTGCTCCGCGCCGGCGGTATCGAGCCGGCACTCTTGCTTCAGCCAGTCCACCGCGGCGATTAGCTCAGGATGTTTCGCCTGCGCTCCGCCCGGCGCCACGCTTGGAGTCATCTCGCTCACGCGTTCGCGCAATAGGGCCACGTGCTGCGAGAGCTCGTCGCTCCGTGGAGGAGCCTCGCCGCGCCAGAAAGGCACGTTCGGCGGCGCTCCTTGCGCGTCTTCGACGAGCACCCGGCCCGACTCCACTCGCCGGATGCGCCAGGAGGTATTTCCGAGCAGCATAATGTCGCCCGCGAGGCTTTCCACGGCGAAGTCCTCGTCAACGGTGCCTACCGAGATGCCCTCTGGCATCGCGACCACGCTATAGAGTGAATTTTCAGGAATGGCGCCACCGCTGGTGATCGCCGCGAGACGGCTGCCGCGCCGCCCGCGCAACCAGCCGTTCACGCGGTCGCGATGGAGATAGGCCCCGTAGCGTCCCCGCCGCGCCGCTACGCCTTCTGAGAGCATCTCGACGACTTCATCGAAGTCCGTTCGCGCAAGATTGCGATACGGAAACGCTCGCCGGATTACTCGAAATAGGTCCTCTTCGCCCCAGTCTTCCGCCGCGCACATGGCCACGATTTGCTGCGCGAGAATATCGAGCGGCGTGTCAGGCAATATGAGCGTGTCCAGATCCGCCTGGCGAATCGCTCGCACCAAGGCCGCGCACTCTATCAAATCATCACGCGTGGTCGCGAAAATTCGCCCTTTCGGCACCGCGCCGCGCCAGTGACCCGCTCTGCCAATGCGCTGCAAGCCGACGGCGATCGATCGTGGCGAACCGATCTGGCAGACGAGATCAACCGTGCCGATGTCGATTCCCAACTCAAGCGAAGCCGTCGCCACTAGCGCTCGCAGCTCGCCCGCTTTCAGCTTCTCCTCGGCGGCAAGCCGCAATTTGCGCGACAAGCTTCCGTGATGAGCCGCCACGGCTTCTTTGCCAAGTCGTTCGCCAAGATTGTGCGCCACGCGCTCGGCCAGGCGGCGAGTGTTCACGAATATCAGCGTCGAGCGATGTTGCTTCGCCAGTTCGGCGATGCGGTCGTAAATTTCGCCCCACATTTCGTTGGAGGCGACCGCGCCTAGTTCACTCGCGGGAACTTCCACAGCCAGATCGAGCTCGCGCCGCTGCCCGATCTGAACGATTGCCGGCTCGGGCCGCTCGCTTCCCGTAAGAAACTGCGCGACAAGTTCAATCGGCTTCTGCGTGGCCGACAGACCGATTCGCACGGGCGCGATCTCGGCAAGGTGCTCCAGCCGCTCGAGCGACAACGCCAGATGCGAGCCACGCTTATCGTCGGCAACAGCGTGAATTTCGTCCACGATCACCGTTCGCACGGTCTTCAGAATCGCGCGGCTTTTTTCCGCGGTCAGCAGGATGTAGAGCGACTCGGGCGTGGTTACGAGGATGTGCGGCGGGCGCGCGAGCATCTTCTGGCGTTCATACGCCGGCGTGTCACCAGTGCGCACAGCCGTGCGGATTTCCGGCATCAGAATTCCGCGCTCGCCGGCAAGTTGCCGAATCTCGCCCAGCGGTATCTCCAGGTTTTTCTGGATGTCATTTCCCAACGCCTTGAGCGGCGAAACGTAGAGAACTTCTGTCAGGTCCGCCAATTCGCCAGAAGTCGCTTTACGAACCAAGCGATCAATACACGCCAGGAAAGCCGCAAAAGTTTTGCCCGAGCCCGTGGGCGCTGAAATCAGCGTGGTCTCGCCCGCGAGGATGTGCGGCCAGCCCTGCAATTGCGGCTCGGTCGGTGTGCCGAAGCGCGCAACGAACCAGTCGCGAACCAGGGGATGAGCCCAAGCGAGCTCGGGGGCGGCGGATTCTGGGGGCGGCTTGCTGAACTCGGTGTGCATCGGCCTTCCTCATATTATAGAAACTCAGCCTCGGCGCGGCAAATCCGGGGCGCTTCTTCTCTTTTTCTTCGCCTATCTGGATTTTCGCGCACGCTGGGCGTGTCGTCAAGTGCGTGGCAACCGACAACGCAGTAAAGCTGATCGCTTGTCCGAGTCGGTGAGATTCAGCATCGAATCAATATCTTCGGCTTCCAACTGCGTCGAAATCTGGAATTTCGCAAGCCGGTTCCTGAGAAGCTCGGAACGGGATTCCGTGCTCCACCCTCCGAAGCGGAGCCAATGTGCCGGGCGACACCTCAGGGCGGTTTGGCCAAACAACGCCGCTATTTAATCACCTGCACGATCACGGGCACCACGATGTTGAACTGGCCGGCCGTAATCGTGACGTCTACGGTGTACGAACCCGCCGGCGTTCCACTGGGGCCATTACAGGAAGACATGCCGCCCAGTAGCACCACGGATAGTAATCCCGCAGCGCACGAGAGCCGCAGCCGGGTTCGATTCTGCTGCGCCAGTTGAAGCGACATCAGCATTACCAGCAGCGCAACAAACCCGAAAACGGTCAGCAGCCATGGTCCACGCCGCGGCTGAGACACCGGAAGTGACCCCTTCACACCGGCGTCGGTTGCGACAATGGTGACGGTCACCGTGTACGCGCCCGGCTCGCCTGCAATGGGAGTAATTGCGAGCGAGCAATCGCCACGCGGAATGCAGTCGGTCACTACGGCAACTTGTGGCACAACCGTCACATTGCCAGCCAGGCAGACTGTCAACGTAATGGTTGTCGTGATGCCCGACCTGACCGGCGGAGGATTACTGAAAGCGGCGCAAGGCGCAAAAACTTCCACAAGATTCTCGGTGACTGGACTGGAGGTGCTTGAGAGAAACGCGCTGTTTGCGAACGGCGTATAGGTGGCCGTCAGCGGCGTACTTCCCGATCCAAATTGCGAAATCGTCCCGATTGCGCACGTACCGGCACCGCCGGTCAGAGTCGTCGTCGTGCATGTATCGCCGAAACCATCTGTCACTCGAACGGTGCCGGTGGGAGCGGTACTTCCTGACGCTTGTACCACTGTGAAAGTCACCGTGACCGGTGGGCCATCCACTAAATCATCGTTCGGGGGCAGGGGGAAGCTGTGGAAGCTGGAACTGGCAGACGTAATAGTTGTGGTTGTGGTCGTCGCAACCTGCGCTGCTTGGTTCGTTAGTGAAAAGCTCGCTGTCCCGGTCGCGCCGGGCGCCGTGGCTGTCACCGTGTAAGGCCCCGCGATCGCGTTGGCCGTGAACACAGCTGAAGTGGCCGTTCCAGTCGCGCCCGTCACGGCGGTATCAACCCCGCCCGCGAAAGTGCCGCTGGCACCGCTCGTCGGAGCAGCAAAAGTTACGGTTACACCGCTTACTCCTGTCCCGCTACCATTGACCACCTTCGCCACGAGCGACGCGGAAAACGCGGTGCTGACCGTCGCGGTCTGTCCCGAGCCGCTCGTCGCCGCGATCGTTTCCGTCTGCGCTGCTTGGTTCGTTAGTGAAAAGCTCGCTGTCCCGGTCGCGCCCGGCGCCGTGGCTGTCACCGTATAAGGCCCCGCGATCGCGTTGGCCGTGAACACGGCTGAGGTGGCCGTTCCGGTCGCGCCCGTCACGGCGGTATTAACCCCGCCCGCGAAAGTGCCGCTCGCGCCGCTCGTCGGGGCAGCAAAAGTTACGGTTACACCGCTCACTCCTGCCCCGCTGCCATTGACCACCTTCGCCACGAGCGGCGCGGAAAACGCGGTGCTGACTGTCGCGGTCTGTCCCGAGCCGCTCGTCGCCGCAATCGTTTCCGTCTGCGCTGCTTGGTTCGTTAGTGAAAAGCTCGCTGTCCCGATCGCGCCCGGCGCCGTGGCTGTCACCGTGTAAGGCCCCGCGATCGCGTTGGCCGTGAACACGGCTGAGGTGGCCGTTCCAGTCGCGTCCGTCACGGCGGTATCAACCCCGCCCGCGAAAGTGCCGCTGGCACCGCTCGTGGGGGCAGCAAAAGTTACGGTTACACCGCTCACTCCTGTCCCGCTGCCATTGACCACCGTCGCAACGAGCGGCGCGGAAAATGCAGTGCTGACTGTCGCGGTCTGCCCCGAACCGCTCGCCGCAGCGATCGTCTCCGTCACCGTCGTACCGCCCGATGTTCCGTAGACAAACACTGTCCCCTCGCCAGAGTCGTTTGCGGGAAAGGAGACGAGAATAGTGCCTGGGGTCCCGCCGGCAACTGCATTCCCGCTGACATGGCCATGGAAAGTCGTTACACCACTCGTTCCGCTCGTGGTGTCAGGTATCAGTTCGACGAAATTACCGAGCATCGGCGTAGGGGTGCCCGTCGGCCAGCCCCCGGATGGCTCGGAGAACACGTAGACGCCGCCAGCGTCGGAGCCAACTGCGATCGTACTGCCGTCATCGCTGATCGAAACGTCGATGCCAAGTGATGAGGTAAACGTGGAAGTACTCGGCTCAAGCCGAGCGGTCTCTTGAAGAATACTTCCGTCCACGGACCAGCCACCGCTGCCACTGGGCACGACGTATACGTAGGCCTCACCTCCCTGAAAATTCTGGCCGGAGGCTCCAACCACGACCGTATCTCCGTTCTGATCGAGAGCAGCCGAGTTTCCCAAGTTCCCGTTCTGGGTCGGGTCTGAATTGAGGAGTTTGGCAGACTCCATGATCGGTCCTGAAACGCTGCTCCAGCCACCGGGGGAGGTGGGCTCGAGAAAGACGTATGCCTCGCCGTCAGTTGTGCTTGCGGCGGACGCCCCAACAACGACCGTTTTCCCGTCACCGCTAATGCCCAGGCCGATTCCGAAGTTGTCGGATCCCGCTACGTTGGATGATTCGAGTTGAGCCGTCTCGTTGGCGCTCGCCCACGAGTTTCCTGGCCGAACGTAGACGTTTACGTGCCCTACGTTCGTACTGGGATCGAGCTCACGCGCCACGATTGTGTCGCCGGCCTGGTCCATCGCGATGGAACTGGCGAAGAAGTCCCCGATGGCACTGCTGGTAGCGTTCAGTATTGCTGGGTTTCCCACGCTCGGCCAGTCCATCGACGTCGGCACCGAAAACACGTACGCCTCTCCCATGCATTGCAGCACATTGCTGATGGTCTGGCAGTCATGTTTAGGCGCTGACACGAGGATTGTGTTTCCTGCCGCGTTGATGGCCACGGCGCTGCCGAAACCGTCAGGGGCCTTGCCCGGGAGGTCGTCGGAAGAGGTCAGGATTGCTGCCGGTAGTGTCGTCGTTGTCCATCCAGTCGTTGGTTCAACGAAAACAAAGACCTCCCCATCTATGGAGTTGCTGCACGAATCCGTAGGTACATCCAAGCCGCACTCGCCTACAACAGCAACAGTGCCGTCGTCGTTAACAGCAATAGAAAAACCAAAGAAGCTATTGCCTGGTGAACTCGTTTGACTTAGTTGAGCTATTTCGCTGTAGGTTGGATCGACTGTGACGGGAAACTGAGCGCCCTGGGCAGCCACCCGAAGCTCCATGCCATGGTCTCGCACTTCCATCCAGGAAGTGAGCTTGCGGCCGGAGGCGTCGTGAACATTCAATCCTGTATAACGCAACGCAGGATGGCCCTTGTCGTCCAGCAGTGTGAGGGATTGGCTGCGCGCGCTCTCTGAGTTCCCCCAACTGCCTGTTAGCGAAAAGGAAAGTGCGAGCGTGTGTTGGCCGCTGTTCTTTCCCCATGGTGCTTGGGCGATGCGAAAACTTTGTTCGAGTCCCGCCGGACCGTTGACGTAACACTCAGTCAATCCCTTGTGGGCGTATTCGACGCGGTTTGCAACGGCGTGGGGCGCGACCCTTGCTGACTTCATCAGGTTCTCGTCGTCGCCATAACCGACCAATTTCATTCCCCAGTGCGCATGACGCCGCTGGAGGTCGAGCCCGTCGGCGTTGAAGCTCACAGTCATGTGATTCGCGGGATTGTCCGTGCTGTATGCGGCACCGACGCCATTGATTCTGTAATGTGCGTCATGACTCCCGAGCGTGGCGGAGATAACCGGTACCAATGCCGCAGGAAGCTGCTGAAAGTTACGCGCCATTGCGGGCCGGAGACCTGGATGCGTGTCTCGATTGGCCGCGGCTATTTTCCCGGTCTGACTGACCACGGCTCCGCTGCGTGGCGATCTTCCCTCTCTATCTGCGATACGGACGTGATTCGCGGTAGCCAAGAGCACGGCGCCAGTCAGCCCGGCGACACCGAGAACTCCGATTAAAGTGCGGAGCACATTCCTCCCGTTGAGTCTCGCTTTCACCTGATGTCTCCTTTTTCCCCGTTCACTTTTTGCGGGCTTGGCTCAGCTGAGAAATCGCTCGAATTGGGATGTGCGCGCGACTGTGCCGATTGCGCTGCCGACGCAGCAGAACGCATTTCTTCGAGGTCCATTTCCGCGTTGCGAGCTCCCGCCGCTCGCAGGATCCGCGGCTCCTGCTGGAGAATGCGCGGGACTCTGCCTCACTGACGACGGGAGGTCAATGAACGGAGGCCGATCTATTTCTGAACTATTTCTGAACGCGCAAGTCTTTGTGGATCAGCATGCTGCAGCAGGAGGAAATTACGATGGACCGGCAATTCCCAAGTGGTATACTCGCGCCGCTTCGTCCCCTTATTGACAGAGTCTGGAGTTTCGAGTGGGCACCCAGCCGCCAGCCGCTACGGTTATGCGTTTCGGACCGTTCGAGTGGGATCCCGAGTCGGTCGAATTGCGCCGCTCGGGCGTTCCCGTTCGCGTTCAAAAGCAACCGCTGCAGTTACTGGCCGTTCTGCTGGAGCACCCCGGGCAAATCGTGACCCGGCAGGAGTTGCAGAAGCGCCTCTGGCCCGGTGACACGTTCGTGGACTTTGAAGATGGCTTGAACACAGCTGTCAAAAAGCTGCGCGAAGCATTGGGCGACGAAAAAGAGCACCCTCAGTTCATCGAGACGGTTCCACGCCGCGGTTACCGTTTTCTGACCCGTGTCGAGATCGCAGGTTCGGGGCATTTCAGCGGAGAACGTACGGCCGCAAGCGACTCTGCTGCGGAACATCCTGGTGTTTCTGAAGTCCCCTCGAAATCTCGCAGCCGCCAGAGGCTGTGGGTACCATTGGGCGTGGCGCTGGCGATTGCAGCCGGTCTCGCCGTTTGGCTGACGCACGGGCGCCCCGCTTTTTCGTTTGCGTCTCGCGATTCTGTGCTCGTTTCCGATTTCGAGAACGGCACAGGTGATCCCCAGCTCGACGATGCACTACGAACAGCATTCACCGTAAGCCTTGAACAGTCGCGGCACTTCAACGTGTTTCCGCGCGCCCGGATCGGTTCCGTGCTCCAGCTCATGGGCAAACCCGATGACGCCCGGGTCACGCCGGCGCTTGGCCGCGAGATTTGCCAGCGAGAGAACGTCCGGGGCTTGATTTCATTCAGCATCGCTCGCACGGGGCAGGAGTACGCTCTTTCAGCGGAATTGATCGACCCGCAAACCGGGAACACTGTTCGCTCATACAGCGAAAGGGTCCACGGAGAGGATCACATCCTTGATGCCCTCGACCGGATCTCGGCCGAGACGCGCGCGGATCTGGGAGAATCGCTCTATCAAATTCACGCTTCGGACCGACCGCTGCCCGAAGTGACCACCTCTTCGCTCACGGCATTAAAGGAATATGCGGAAGGTGTAGCTCTTTGGCACCAGGGTAAGTATCCGGAGGGCGTAACGGCCTTACGCGCCGCGGTTGATGCCGACCCGGGCTTTGCGATGGCTCATGCGGCCTTAGGGAGCAGCTATTTCAGTTATATCGTGAACGATCAGGCCGCCGGCCAGCGTGAATACGACAAAGCGCTGGCGCTTTCTGCTCGAACCACGGAGCGCGAACGTCTTCTCATTCAAGCGAATTACGCGGACGACTTGGGACACGTGGATTCCGCAGACTCTTTCTATCGCCTTTGCCTTGAGCGTTATCCGGGCGACTGGCAAGCCCTTTCCGACTACGCTCATTTGCTGCGCAGGAATGGGCGGCAGCAAGACGCAATTGCGCGATACCAGGAGATCCTGCGTATCGCGCCCGATGACGCTGCAACGTACGTGGAAATGGCCACCGCCTATCGGAGCCTCGGCAAATTGCAGGAGTCCCTGGACGCTTATTCGGAGGCGTTCAAGCTTTATCCTCAACGGCTGTCCATGGGGAACACGAACCGGGAATATGGCTTCACGCTTGTTGCGAACGGTGAGGATGAAAAAGCGCGGGAGATTTTTTCAGCCTCGCTCGCCGACCCGAAAACGCGAGAGAACGGACTGCGCTCTCTGGCCTTGCTGGACTTGTACCACGGGCGGTATGCAAGCTCGAAACGTGAATTCCAGGATGCGCTCTTGCTGGATGAGAGCCCTCCCGCAACGCTTAGCATCGCGCGATTGCAACTTGTGGCTGGGTATCGTTGCGGAAGGCCGGGGCGACACGACAGAAGAATTGCGGCAACTCGATGCGGCCTCCGCCCAAATCAAGAATCTGGGACCCAAGGTTGTGTTTGGCGCTTTCGTTGGTCTTGAATACGCACGTGCAAAAGCGACGGAGAAGGCGGAAGAAATCGAGAACTTAATCGCTCCGCTGGTTGATCCGAATAGCGCCGAACAGGCTGGCTATCTGCATCTGTTGCGAGGGGAAATCGCCTTGGAAGAAGGGCACTTTGCTCAGGCCATTGATCTCTTGACGCTTGCGGATCACGACAACAGCACCGCTTTCTCCGTCGAAGCCTTGGCGCATGCATACCAAGAATCAGGAGCTATCGATCAGGCAATTCCGCTGTATGAGAAACTGATCAGCCGGCCGCTCCGATCGCTTTCCTGGGAACCACAACAGCGCTGGGTAGTCGCCCACTACACGCTAGCTGAAGATTATGCGGCGCGCGGCGAGCGAGACAAAGCCAACCAAATGCTCGGTACGCTGCTTGCTCTTTGGAAAGATGCCGACCCCGATTTACCCCTGCGCAAAGAAGCATTAGGGTTACGCGCCAGAATTACCTAGTGGCTGATGGAGCTGATCGAGAAGCAAGGTCAGCAGGTTTCTTGTTTGCGATCCCAAATTCAATCCCCGTGCTCGTGGCACGGACACTTAACGCGCATTACTTCCGAGCAGGTAACTCCGGGGGCTTGGCCTCTGTCGCCGCGATTTCAGCTCGGATTTTCGCTGCCCGCTCGGGCTGTTTCAGCGCTTCATACTCTTCTACGAGGTCCTTGCGCGCGTTCACGAGCCAGTTGACCTTCGGGTCCATCTGGGTGATTAGAATGTCGTACCCCGCGCGCGTTTCGGTTTCTGCTTCCTGATAGCGGTGCTGCCGCAAAATAGCTCTGCCCAATTTAATTCTGGCGGTGCCGACGTTGACGTCCGTTGCGGAAAGCGCCTGCGTATAGATTGGAATTGCCTGCCGGTAGAGTTGCTCCGCTCTGCTCCATTGATGTCGCGCGGAATATACGCTGCCCATATTGGAAAGTGCTGTTCCGAGTAAATAGTGGTGCTCTCCATAGACCGCGCGATAAATGTCCGCCATGCGCTTGAAGTATTGCTCGGCCGCGTCGTACTTATCTTCCTGGAGCGCCAGCGAGCCAAGCTCGTTGAGAGTGGATGCAACACTGGGATGAACTTTTCCAAAGGCGCGTTCCTTGATCGCCAGCGATTGCTGCAGCAGGTCGGTGGCTTCATTGAAACGATTTTCATGAATCAGCGCGCGGGAAAGGATCGTTAAGTCAGTTGCCGTCTCGGGATTGTCTTTGCCGTACCAATCCTGGATGATGTCCAGCGCTTGTCGGTCGTATCGCTCCGCCTCGGCGTAGTGCCCCAGATCGAACCGGATGGCGCCCAAGTTGATCAAGACATCGGCCACTCTAGGATGGCGCTCGCCATAGATTTGGCGGTACATGCCCAGAACGCGCTCGTTGATCGCCTCGGAAGTTTCATAATGGCCCGCATAGAAATTGGCGCTTGCCAACTCGTAGAGCGTATCCGCAAGGTCGGCGGACGGGGAGCCCGGCGCCGAGTAGAGTTGTGCAGTCTGCTCCAGAGTGGCTATGGATTGGTCGTACTCGCCGCGGTCTTCGAGCACGCTTCCCAGAGCGAGCATCGTCTTCCCTACCGCCGGGTCGTTTCGCGGCAGATGCCGCGCGTCCATTTCCAGCGCCTGACGAATCAGGCGTTCGGCCTCCGCGTATTCGGCCTGATCGTCGCGCAGCGACCCGAGCGCCAGCAGACTCTTTGCAGTTTCGGCACTGTCCGGTCCGAATACGGATTTGCGCTCCAGGAGCGCCGATTCCAACAGTGAGTTCGCCTGATCGAACTTGCCTAGTTTTTGGTAGATGCCACCGAGCGTTTCATAGAGCTCCGCCTGCACGGCGGGCTCGGCATCCAACCCGCGCGCCTCCTGTACGCCTCGATCAAGCAGCGTCACGACACGCAAATTGTCTGCTGGCCCGGCGGACGGGTCCCCCCCTGAAAGAGATTCAGCATAAAACGCTGAATACGCAGCGTTCGTCCGGCCTGGGCCACAGCTGCATTGCGCGCGATCGTCAATCGCACCGTGTAGAAGATCACCAGTCCAACCACGATCGCGAGCACTACCGCAGCCGCGGAAACCGTCCGCCAATTCCGGCGGACAAATTTCCCCAGCGTGTAGCGCAGAGAATCAGGCTGCGCTTCCAGCGGTTCTCCCTGCAGGTAGTGATCCACGTCACGGATCAGCGCTTCGACTGACTGGTATCTGCGCTTCGGATCCCGGTGCATTGCGGTCAGGCACAACACATCAAGATCGGCCCATGCTGTCTTCGCAGGGATCACTGAGTGCGATTTTTCATTGGCTTTCGCGGAGGTCTCCGCAGCGGCGACGGAGGGTTTCTCCGGCTCGACCGTCGTGATCATGGCCGCCGCTTCGGCTGCCGTTTTGTGCGCGAGATCGAAGGGTAGGCGGCCGGCCAGTAACTCGTAGAGAATCACGCCGAGTGCATAGACGTCCGTTTGGATGCCCACACGTTCGCCGCGAACTTGTTCCGGCGCGGCGTATGCCGGCGTCATTAGACGCAATGCGGTCCGGGTTTGGTCCACCGGTACATCGAGTTCTTCGATTTGTTTGCCGATGCCGAAATCGAGCAGCCGGACGCTGCCATCTTGCTTCACCAGGATGTTCGAGGGTTTCAAATCGCGGTGAATCAGCGCGTGCTGGTGGGCGTATTGCACGGCCTCGCACACCATGCGCAAGAGTTCGAGGCGCTCTTCGATCGAGCACGCATTCTTGCGGCAATACTCGGTGAGCGGGACGCCGTCGACGTACTCCATCACAAACCATGGCGTTCCGTCCTCGAGCGTATTCGCATCGTAGAGTCGCGCAATCGAGGGATGATTGAGCTGCGCCAGCATGCGCTGCTCGCTGGCGAATCGTTCGCGTCGCGCGGGCGAAAGCCATGCGTCGCGAAGGACCTTGATGGCCACTAGGTTGCCGAGGTCCTCGCGCTCCGCCAGGTACACCGCGCCCATTCCGCCTTCGCCGAGCAGTTCCTTGATGTGGTAGGGGCCAAACTGGTCCGCGCTAATCGACGCATGAACCGTGTCGCCCACCATTTCATACGCGATGTGGGCCACGTCGCGATCGAGCAACGATGCGCCGCGCGAGTCCTCCTCAAGCAACGCGAGCACTTCGACAAGGAGAGTCGAGTCATCGCCACACGCGGATTCCAGGAAAGCGCGCTGCTCCGGCGCCGGACGCTCGGTCGCGCCGTGGAAGAGAATTTGAATTTGTTCCCAGCGCGCGCGGTCCATATTGACCCTTACTCAACTACGCCTAACCTCTTACTGGTCGCTGTAGCGCCAAGCGTCAACATTCAGCGTCCGCCGCAGTATGTCGGCGAAGTTCGCGCGCCAGCCACGCCTTCGCCGCGCGCCAATCGCGCAGAATCGTTGCTTCCGAGACGCCCAGCATCTCCGCCGCCTCGGCCGCATCGAGCCCACCAAAGAACCGGCTCTCCACCATAAGCGCTTGCCGCGGATTAGCGCGCGCAAGCTCTGACAGAGCAGTATCGAGGGCGAGCAACTCCGTCCCCGTGGTGGCTGCTTCCTGCACCGGATCGTCGAACGTCACGGTCCAGTTGTCGCCACCCCCGCGCTTGAGTGCGTTGCGGCGTCGCGCTGCCTCGATCAGCAGTTGGCGCATCGCACGCGCGGCAATACGCTTGAAATGTAGGCGCGAAGTCGCGGCAAAACGTGGAGACGCCGCCAGCTTGATCCACGCCTCGTTGACCAGGGCTGTGGGACTGAGCGTCGCACTAGGGTCGCCACGGCGCACGGTGGAGGCCAGCCGCCGCAACTCCTCGTACGTCACACTGAAGAGGTAGTCGAGTTCCTGCCGTTCTTCCGGGGTCCTCTCCATCGCTCCGCTCTCAAGTCCGTGGTCGGCCGTCTCAGGTGTACGTGACGGGTTTCTGCGCTCGTTTACGCATTGCGTAGTGAATGCAGCCAGTGCAAGGCCCTGCAACGGGTCAAGGACCGCTCATGCGCAGTCCAGACGCCGGAACTCTATCACCCGGGAACGCGCCGCGACAACGGTCGAACTGGTTTCGGCCGGCCGCCGCAGGTCACGCGGGCGTGATTCTATTGCTGGTCACACTTTCGTGGCTCGCGTGGGGCTCTGAGTTTGGCTCGGGTGTAGAAGGTAGGTACTCGAACGACACGGCGGACCTCGCCTTGGAACTCAAGGCCGGCGGTATCGCCACCTTTACCTCCAGTCTGGGTGAGAGAAATGCCTGCACCTACGCGGTGAACCATAGCAGGCTTCTGCTCGCCTGCAAAAACGACAAGGTGGATTTTGCGATCAATCGTGATGGGTCGCTGACAGCTCCATTTTTCGGCACGGTACGAAAGGCAAGGAAGTAAGAGGCGAAAAATCGGGGTATGACGATTTTCCTGGTCCGTTTGCGCAATGCGTAGTGAACAGAAACCAGGCCAGATGCAAGGTCAGAGGCACGATCGAGACGCTTAAAAAGGAGAACGAACCATGGATCTGAATTGCCCGAAATGCAGCAGCCAGGATACTCAAAAACTTACTCTGGTCATGAACAAAGGCGGCATGGCGGAGAAGGGCGCGCGCTTTGGTGCGGCGTACGTCGCCAACATCTGGATACCGGTCGCCACCGTGTTCTTTGCCATCGCATTCGGCATCGTCTTCGCGATGTTCAATGGTTACGTCGGCTTTCTCGCCTTTGTCGGCATTCTTTACGCCGGATATGCCGGACGGAAGTTGTTCAAGGCAAAAACGAAATCCAAGTTTGCGGATATGTCAGCTCAAATGAAAGCAAACGGCTTTCAGTGCAATCGCTGCGAGCACGTGTTTCTTCCTGCCGCCTGAGCGATTCCTAATCGCGGCGGATCGAATTCGATAGTCTCAATTCCGCATCTCGTGTTGGTTGGGCCCGTCGGCATTTCCGGCGATTTCGGACCGGAGGTGTGGGCGGCCAGGCGGGATAGAAATGAAAATTCGACCGAGAGCGGTCCATTTTTACTTACGTTTTCTTCTCCTGTAACATCAGACTCGTGAAGCCTTTGGAATTGCTCGGCCAGGCCCTCTCTCGAGACGGTACCGTCCTGAAGCTGATTCGTCGCAGCGACGAGTACATCATTCTCGCCAACGGCAAGAGTCTTATGTCGAGTCGTATGCACGGCTCGGAAGAGGCGCTGGCGACGTTCGGTTGCCAACGGGCACGGACGATCGAACAGCCTCGCATACTGATCGGCGGGCTCGGTATGGGTTTCACGCTGCGCGCCGCACTCGATCTCCTCCCGCCGGACGCGGTAGTAGTCGTAGCTGAAATTGTGCCTGCGGTAGTCGAATGGAATCGAGGTGCGCTCGGACCGCTGGCCGGAGATCCTCTGAAGGATTCGCGCGTACGAGTCGAAGTGGATGACGTCGCCATCACGCTCGGTTCACGCTCCCGCCAGTTCAATGCCGTGCTGCTTGACGTGGACAACGGCCCCGCCGCTTTTGCCGCCTCCAACAATTCCGCGCTCTATGATGACCGAGGAATCGCCATCGCGTTCGCGGCTCTCAAGATGAACGGCGTGCTGGCCGTCTGGTCGGCGCGAGAGGACCGGAAATTCGAGCAGCGCTTGCGCCATGGGAGATTCGTCGTCGAAGTGGAGCGCGTGCGAGGTCGCCTCAAGAAGGGCGGCCCTTCCCACACGATTTTTCTGGCGCACAAATCTCCGGGCAGGTGAGAGCGTCTAGACGAGGCAAACTCTCATTGAGCGGCGCCTGGGAAAATGAAGAGTGGCCAATTATCCGAACTTATTTCGCCGTTGGGTCTCTCTTCACGCCGTTGTCCATGAACTCCATCCAGAAACCCTGAGGATCGGGCACGAAGAACATGCGCGTCGTAGGAGAGATGAAAACCGGCGCGTTTGACGGGCTCAGAGTGTGTAGATTGGCTGCTTTGACGCGCGCAATCATCACATCGTCGTCTTTAGAGAAGAACAGGAAATGCGCTGCGCCGGGATCCTGGAAGTGGGCACGCGCAAAGTGCTTGTTGTGCTTTGCGTATTGGATGAACTCCAAGACAACCGGAGAGCCCGGAACCATCGCCATGGCCAATCGGAATTTGCCGGTCGTGTTGGTCAGGTCCTCGTATGCCTTGTCTCCCATCAGCGACGGACTTAACCAAATCTTGAAGTCGGGTCCCACCAGGCTCTGGTACATGCGGCATGTTTTTTCGAGATCGTCCACAACCACGGTGACACGTGCGCCTAGAACCTTGCTGCCGGGTGCGGCGGTTGTGGCCGGTGCGGGAGTCACCTCGATCAATTCGACCGGATATCCATCAGGATCGCGCACGAAGACTGCGCGGATTTTGCCGGTCATGCCGGGCCAGCCCGAAAGCTCGACTGGATTCCCGCCGACCGTGATGACTGGAAACCGCTCCGCTTTCAGAAGGGCGAGTGTTTTATCAAGGTCGGCCACGATGAGCGTCAGGTAGGATGCGCCGGGATCGATCAACGGCGGATTGAACTGGTGAGACGGTATTCCCTTGATTTCGATGGCCTCGATGGTCATTTCAGGCCCACCCGTTGCCGCCGCAGTCCCGGGAATCGGAAGAAGGGCAACGCGATCGACCTGATCGTAAGGGTTAGGCACGCCTTGGGCGAGCTCAGCAACCTCCGACAACCCGCGATTGCTGCCAAATGGACGCGGCTGCTCGCGGGTTCCGCGAAGTTCCAGTCCGATAAGATCGTAATAAAAATGCATGGTTTGCTCGACGTTTCCGATCTGGCGGCCAAGGTGACCCGGGCGAAGAACATCTCCCGAAGGCGCGATTCCCGACGGGGGCGCATCGAGCGTCGCCCATGGTGTTTGCGCCGAGGCGATTGGGACTGCGATCAGCAGCATCAGGGTGATCACCGCTAGTACGCGTGCGATGTTCTGAAATGTTAGTGACACTTGGGCCCCTTTGGTATGGACTAGAATCTCCTTTTCAACCTCGTACTCGCGCGCATCATACGCCTCTGGTGGTGTCGTCACAACGGAAAGACCACCAAGGCAGGCTTCAGCGAGATCGCAGGGTTCTGGCGACCAGCCCCGATTAGCGAACTAACAGGAGAAGTGAAAGAACGATCGTTCCAATTGGTTCGAAGACAGCGCTGCAGAGACGAGCGCTCTACTTCGCGTTCGCAGCGCGCTGCGTCGCGTCGCTGGCGTATTTCTTGCAGTTGTCCTGTACGACGCCGGGGATCTGCGCGCACCGATTGAAAGCGTCCGCTGCCTCTTTGTAACGGCTCAAATTATCCAGATCCGCTCCGAGAATGTAGAAATCAGTCGGATCGGGTGTGGTTTCGTCTTTCGTCGCAATCTCGAGTTCCTTTTCAGAGGCATCATATTGTTCTCGACGGAAATAGACGAGGCCGAGGCCGCTGTGCGCAACGGCCGATTCCCCTGTTTTGAATCGTGCGAATTGGTCATCTGCCAAGCCGTCTGGTTTCGGTATTTTGTCCAGCATTTCGAGAGCGTGTTTTTCGTAGGCCTCCGCTCTGTCCAGCTTCTTATCGGCGTCGGCTTCGCGAGAATCAAATGCGCGGGGAATCACCCACCCGCTGAGCGCCAGCAGATGTACATCGTCGGGAAAGAGCGCCAGGCCCTTTTCGGAGTATGCGTAGAAGCTCGGCAAATCCTTCTTGTCATAGTAAGTTTGCGACAGTTCCTCGTAGACCGCTGCGGTGTAGCGGTCCGACGGATATTTCGCCAGGAAAGCGAGACCGAGGTGAATCTTTTTGTCGCCGCCCTCGTCTGCGGCATGAAACGCCTGGTAAGCTGCCACTTCTTTCGGATCGCCTA
Source organism: uncultured Acidobacteriota bacterium (assembly GCA_963818605.1). Classification (GTDB taxonomy): domain Bacteria; phylum Acidobacteriota; class Terriglobia; order Acidiferrales; family UBA7541; genus Palsa-295. Next base: position 103,478 of record CAWFSW010000005.1, on the reverse strand, counting down.
ATTGCTGGCGCAGGTATTTCTCGGTCATGTCCGTCTGTGCCTGCCGGCCATCCATCGCGGTCACTGAGTTAGTCACCGGCCCCGAGGGCGACGTCCCTCCTTGTCCATCGGCAACGGCGGGGAACATGGTCGAAGCCACAAGGAGCGCCGCCGCAGCGGCAAAAGTCAAATTATGAGCTGCTTTCTTCATGGCGCAATTTTCCTTTGTTGGAACAGTATGTTTCCCCGGGGCAGCGCGCGTTTATTCCCAGCCTGTCTTTGAGTTATACGGCATCATGAAACCCATGGCTTCGATCTCGTGAATTTTCCCGCCGCTGACTTTGTAAATATGCGCGGCGGGAAGATCGAACGGCTTGAAGTTCATGTCCACATGATCGACGCCCGGCACGCCTACGATCTTGAGAGTCTTTTCCTCCATCGGGTGCCGGAATTGCGAAAGCCCAAACACGAGACCAGTTTCGGGGTCGGCGATCTCCACGCGGCGCGGTTCGATCCGCTTGATGTAACTCATCACTCGAGTGTCGAGTTGGGCGGCGCAACCCATAGCGCCCATAGTGCCGAAGCCCGGAGTGGGCGGTGGCGGATTGCCGGTGGTTTGGAACCCATTCTCGCGGCGTACGCAATCATCGGCAAACGGCGCAGCGTGGCCGTTGCTCGTCGTGAGAGCTTCGTAGTACGAAGCCCCGATTTTCAACATTTCGTCACGGGGAACGCGCTGGTCCGCCGGAACTTCCTTCGAGAAAGCCGGGCGCGGCATCTGGAGGTTGGGGAGGCTAGTGTTGCGAAGATCGCGCGCGATCAGGTGCTCGGCTTCCACGATTTGACCATCGCGAATCTTCAGCCGCAACGCGAGCTCGATCGGTCTATTGTTCTCCTGCATCACTCCCAGGAAGCCGATTTCCTGAGAAACTGGATCGGGGACGTAGATTTTGAACGTAGTCGGTATAGCGGAGGCGGTCTTCCAAAGACCCTCGCCCGGCTTCATCGGCACGGTATTTTCGACGAACTTTACGTCTGGTGAAAACTTCACGATCGATGGGTCGTGGGCAACCAGACCGGCCAAATAAATATTGGTGGTCATGATCAGACACGCGCGATCGCATTGCTGGGCCTGGGATGTCCGCGGCAAAGTGAATCCGCCGATTAACAAAACTACAATCGCGGCAAATCGAGATGCGGTTTTCAATCTATCTCCCCCGGGCTATGGATGCTACGCAGTCGCGCGCTTTTGCCAAAGTTCCGCACTCGCGATCCGCGCGCCTTCAACCAAGGCCTCGAATTTCGCCCACATCACGGACGGCGCCGCGCGCTGAATAAATTGCGCCTGCGCGAAGCCACAATCCGTGCCAGCTATCAAATTCTCGCGTCCGACCAAGCGCGCAAAGCGCACGATTCGATCGGCGACGAGGCGGGGATGCTCGACCGTCATCGTGTGATGCGTGACCACGCCGGGAATCAGAATTTTACCGTCTGGCAGTTTCGTGGTTTCCCAGACGCGCCACTCGTGCTCGTGGCGCGGATTGGCCGCCTCGATCGAGTACGCTCCGGCGCGCACGCTCAGGATAAAACCGAGGATCTCCTCCAGAGGCGCGTCCGCGAGATGCGGCACATGCCAGCTGCCGAAGCAAACGTGATACCGGACGCGGTCCTCCGGGATTCCCTGAAGCGCGTGGTTCAGAGCTTCGATTCGTAAGCCGGCCCATTGCCGATATTTTTCCGGACTTTGCTCGACGTAGTGATCGTACATATTGGCGAGAACGGCGTCGTCCACCTGCACGAGCAGTCCCGATTCGTAAATCGCACGATATTCCTCGCGCAGCGCATCGGCAATCGCGTACACATACTCTCTTTCCGTCGGATAGTATTCGTTAACGCCGTCGTATGCTGAGCTTGCCGGTGCGACGACCGGAAGAAACGCTTCCTCCGCATTGACGGCGCGAAGCGCTGCCTTCAGGTTCGCGATGTCGCGGTCGATGCTCGCGTGGTCGCGATACTCGATAGGCCCGACACAGGCTTCGGTCGGCACGCCGTTCGACATCCACGGAAATTCCGCCGCCATCACGTCAGGAAATCGGTCGCGGTCACGACCGAGCCAGTAAACAGGCCGCAATTGTTCGGGCCGATGCTCGAATCCACTGATGCGTTCGAGAATGTAGTTCGACCAACTCGATTTTCCGAATTCGCCGTCGTTGACGATATCAATGCCGGCCTTCGCCTGCAGCTTTACGACCTCGGCCACCGACTCGCGCAAAGCCTGTTCGTATCGCTCATTGTTCTCGGCCGACTCGCCCGCAGTCTCGGCGAGATCCCGCAGATGCTGTGGACGAACGATGCTGCCGACGTGCGTGGTCAGAATGCGATTTTCGCTTCGTTTCATTCGTGGCTTTCCCCGGTGCTAGGTTTTAATCAATTAGATTCGACTCAATTTCGAGAAGTGGATCCCGCCGGAGCTGTGATGGGCTCGAGCGTGGCCAGGATTTCCTTGCGACGATCTTCGAACCACGGAGGCAGATGCAGCTTTGTGCCCAACTCGCTGGCCTTTTCGTCTTTTTCGAACCCACCGGGCACGTTGCAGCAGCACTCGACCAATATCCCGCCCGGCGAACGAACGTACATCGAATGGAAATAAAAGCGATCTTTGATTTCGGAAGCGTCGGTATAGCCGAGCTCCTCGTAAATCGCCTTCTGCGCCGCCATTGCATCATCGTCCGCTACCCAGAGCGCAAGATGATGGACCGTGCCCGCGCCAAATGTCCAACTGCCCGGTGCACGGTCGGGTTCGTGCAGCAGCGTCAAGGTCTTGTTCGCGCCGCCACTGCCGATTTCGAATCGGTGGTACGCGCCGTCCACACCTGTCTTGCGGAACCCGACTGCCTCGGTGAGGAATTTCTCCTGCTCGCTCACGTCGCGGACCGAGAGTACGGTACCGTGAAAGCCGTGCACCGATTCAGACTGCGCAATCTCCTTCGTGGTCCAGCCTTCGCGCGTGTCGTCTTTATCTTCCAGCACTTCGAAGCTTAGCCCCGCTGGATGGGTGAATCGAATGAAGCTCTGGCCGAATCGCTCTGCCACCGCGTTCTGGTCGACCTTGTGCTTCTTGAAGTGCTCCTTCCAGAAAGACAGAGAACCTTTGGGAACCGTGTAGGTGATTGACTGCACCTGCCCGGAGCCGCGCTTCCCCACAAGATTGCTGTATGGAAACGTGGTCATGATCGAGCCGGGCTCGATATTGGCGTTGGAGTAGTACAGATGGTAGTGTGGGGCCTTCCCGTCCATCAGGATGGTTTGCTTGGCCAGCCGCTGGCCGACGATTCCGGTAAAAAAATTAACATCTTCCTGCGCTCTGCCAACGCAGGCAGTAATGTGGTGGTATCCGGTAGCGGGATAATCCATGGCGCCCTCCTAATCAGGGGATCATACTCGATGGCTACTACGGTTCTCAGGCTGCGGACGGAAGAATCGACATCTTCGCTCCATACTTCGTTGGCAACACTTGCGACCAGGCGCGTTCTCGCAAACTGCTCTTCCTCGCTCGGTCGATTCCCGTCGGTCGAGCGATTGCGAAGCGTTTGTCGCGGCGCACGCGGCTACTTACTACGGCCAATTCACTTGTGTCAATACAATCTTGTATTCAATTGCAGATGTACGGAGAAACTATGTCATTTGTTATCTTTAAAACGAAGCTCGGACAGAATGGCTTATGTATACAATCGCTTGACAAGTCTGGAATCAGCGCAATATCGTTAGCGACCACGAGGCCATCATAGTGATCACGAAAAGCACGGTCAATTTCCGCAGGCGATTCGGAGCCGTGGCGCTGCTTGTTCAGTTTCTTCTGATGGTGACTGTTTTCGTTCGCCCGGCACGCGCCCAGGAAGATCCGTCCGGAGAATGGTCGCCGCGATTCGACGAGGATCAGAGAGAGCGGTTGGCGGGCGCCGAAATCGGCGATTACCTGGGCCTGCCGATCAACGCCGCCGCACGCCAGAGGGCCGATAGCTGGGATGCGACACTCGTCGAGCTGCCGGAAAATCAATGCCGCCAGCATGGATCTGATTACGGATGGCGCGGTCCGTCGCAACTGAGCATCTGGAAGGAAGTGGACCGAGCCTCGCAGAAAGTGATCGCTTACCACACGCATCTTTCCGCCTACGGCGCGGAGCAAACCATCTGGATGGACGGACGACCGCATCCGCCGGATTATGCGCCGCACACCTGGGCGGGATTTTCGACCGGCAAATGGGAAGGTGACATTCTTGTGGTCAACACAACGCACCTGAAGGAAAACTGGCTCGGGCTCAACGGCGTTCCCCGCAGCGATATCGCGACGGCGAGCGCTCACATCATGCGTCACGGGAATTGGCTGACAGTCGCCGCGATCACTTACGACCCGGTTTACCTGACCGAGCCGTTAATTCGCACGGTCGATTTCATTTACAATCCGCAGTCCCAAATGGCGCCGTGGCCTTGCGAATCGGTGGACGAAGTGGACCGCCCCGTCGGCGTCGTGCCGCACCATTTACCCGGCACAAATCCCTTTCTCGACGAATTCGGCCGAAGATACGGAGTCCCAATTGAGGCCACCCGTGGCGGGGCGGAAACGATGTATCCGGAATACCAGCTCAAACTGAAGGATATGAAAATCCCGCCGCCCATGCCGAAGAAAGCTCCCAGCAAATAGCGGCAGAGACCGGAAACTTCCCGCTCGGCGCTCTTACAAAGCGTCCGTCACGTTCTACATCCACATTATCAGTCGCATGGTGCGGTTAATGGTTATTTGCGGCGCGCCACTTCGGTTTCCGCCCGATTCTGGTGCGTGCGCCAGCCTTCGGCATACTGCGTTCGCGCCACTTCCGAGTACGGCACCGGGCTTACGACCGCGCGAATCTTCTTCTGCACATGCCGCTCGACTGTCGGCTTGGCTGATCCGCCGCCTTCTTCACCCCACACAAATGTCACTTCCGTGCCCGGCTCGGCATATTCCTCATTCAGGATCGCCAGCGTGAGCATCCGGCCTTCGTTTGAGCTGTATCCGCACCACGTAGAAATCCCGATCGTCTTGCCGTCGCTCATCACCTTGTCGTATGGCAGCGTCGCGTATACCGCCGACGGAAAATCGAAATACTTCGCCCGGTCGCTCTTATTGAACATCGTGTTGATCGCGTCTGTCACTTCGTTGCTGTCGAGCGCCAGCGTCACCTTCTTGCGGTGAGGCTTGTTGGCCATCTTTTCCAGCGCTTCTCGCCCGATAAAATCATGATCGAACTTGATGATCGAACCGTAACCCAGATCCCACGGCGTCAGGTAGTAGTCTTCGATGTTGTTGGAATAAAAGCTTCCGCCCAGCGACGCGATCGCTTCGTAACAATTCTCCGGCAGCCATTGCCGGTACGCCTTCATTTTCTCGCCGGAATAAACTGCCGGCATCGGTGAAGGAATCCAGCCCGACTCGAGCGTGTTCGACGAATACGCCCGCGCACCGACCAGTCGCAGTCCGAACTTTTTTCCGGCTTCCACAATCGCGGCCTTCACTGCTTCGCCATCTTCCCAGGGGCCAAAAAGCTCAAAACCCGGCTGTCCCGCCATTCCATGCCGCAGCGCGCGCACTTTCTTCCCCGCGATCGTCATGGTGGTCATGTTGAAAAATTTCAAGTCGGGAGGAGTGTTCCCCAGCACCTTTTCCATCGTCTTCATCGCGTTCGGCCCTTGCACTTGATAGCGATACGCCTTGCGTACAATCGGGCCGGACCGCGAGACGGAGCGCTCGTCGCGCTCGAATTTCACGTTGTACTTTCCCTTTTCCCCGTTGTACTGCACCCAATTGTGCACCGACGGGCGTCCCACCAGATTGAACAGGTCTTTATCGAGATAGAACAAAATCACGTCGCCTATGACGTATCCATCGTAGTTGCACGGAACAAACTGTTTCGCCTTGTCTGGCTCGAAATTCTTGAAACTATTAATACCGAGGTCGGAAAGAAGTTTGAGTGCGTCCGGACCCTGCACATACATATCCATCATGTGATACGACTGATTGAATAGGACGCAGGTCTGCTGCCACGCGCGCTGCTCGTCTCTCCAGTTGGAATATTCGCTGGGTACAACCGGATACACGTACGGACCGGTCTGCGAGTTGCGAAGCAGATTTACTGGATTTCCCGCGGCCTGCAATAAATCCTCGAGACTCTTCTGGTTCACTGTAGCTCCCCTGATCTATTTGGTTGACGCTGTCGGTGTTTACGCCACGTCACGCAGAATTTGAGGCAGAAGCCCCCGCGCGGAAGATAGAGGACGTCTGTGCATGGTGTCAAGGCAATTGTACTCCGCATGAATTCAATCGTATTCATAACTAATAACATTGCATTCATTTAGTACGTGTGCGTCTCTATCTAAATACATTAGTATCTGTAGTTTATATGATTAAGAACTATTTATCAGGAGTCCACAAACACATAAAGTTGGCCATATAATTAATGGTGTATACAATTTTATCTTGACAAGTACATTCAGTCGGTAGTAATACCCGCGCACAACAGGGGGCGTAAGCCTCCGACTCCAAATCTTGAAATGTGCGGAAGGACGGTGGGAAATGGCTAATAGCCTGGGGATAGGGAAGCGTTTTTGTGCCTACACGTGTCTAGTAGTTCTCGTGCTGCTTGTCAGCACAAGTCTCGCGCTTGGACAAGCCGAAACAGCCAGTATCGCCGGCACCGCAACCGATCCTTCGGGCGGCGCGGTCGCGGGAGCAAAAATCGAAGCGACCAACGTCGGAACCAACGCGGTCCAAAATACCGTCACCGATTCTGCAGGCCGCTACAAATTGACCGAACTTCCGGTTGGCACCTACAACGTGCAGGCCTCGACGGCGGGTTTCAAAACTGTCGTGCGCTCCGGAATCGTCCTCGCCGTCGGCGGATCCGTCGTCGTGGATTTTGCTCTCCCGATCGGCCAAGTCTCGCAGACTGTGAACGTAGAAAGCGAGGTTTCACGCGTCGAGACAACGACCTCCGAGGTTTCCACCCTGATCAGCCCGGAGCAAATGCGCGATCTCCCGCTCAACGGTCGCAATTTCGAACAGCTCCTCACGCTCGCACCGGGCGTGTCCACGGTAGGGGCGGCGCTTAACGCTGTTACCGGCCGGCTCTATGGGATGCAGAACAACTACTCCGTTTCCGGCTCGCGGCCTACCGGCCAAATGTTCTTGCTGGATGACACCGACATTCGGGACTTCTGGGAGCACGGCACCGGTTCCGGCTATGCCGCCACGTCCCTTGGCGTTGAAGCGATTGGCGAATTCCAGGTGCTCACCAACACATACACGGCTGAGTTCGCAGGTAATGGCGCCGTTGTGAACGCCACCTCGCGCGCCGGGACCAATGATCTCCACGGCGGCGCATACGAATTCTTCCGCAACAATGTTTTAGACGCCCGCGATATCGTCGATCCAACAACCGGTCCACCACCCTTCCGTAGGAATCAATTTGGCGGCGACCTCGGCGGCCCCATCAAGAAGGACAAACTGTTTTTCTTCGGAAACTGGGAAGGCCTCCGGCAATCTCTTGCTACGACGACGGACCTCTATCTGCCTGAGCCCTATACGGTGAAGGGAATGCTTCCATGCGGCATTACCACTTTTACACCGACACCAGGGTCCTGCACTCCCTCGACTGCGGCAAACAGCACACAGCCTGGAGTCTTGATTGGGGCCGTTCCGGGTGCTAATCCCACTTCCGAGCAAATCGCGGCGCTGTACAGCCTTTGCAAAGGTTGCCGCCCGATTGCGCCGACTATAGGGACCGTGAACACGAACCTACCTGGAAACAACTGCCTTAGCACGCCGGGCTGCGATCTCGGAGGATATTACGAGACGGCCGCCGCGCCGCCGCTGGTCATCAATGAAAACTACTACATGGGGCGTGTGGACTACACGCTTGGGGCGAATGATTCTCTCTTTACCCGCTTCACATTTGATAATTCAAACGTCGGCGACCCGCGCGATCCGTACCAGATTTTTCCTGAAACGGATCACTCGCGAAACCAGTTCCTTACAATCACGGAAAGGCACGTTGCTTCCGCTACGCTGGTAAACTCGATTCACTTCGGCTACGTTCGGAATAACGAAAATTCAGAGGTGCAGCCGGCCCTCACTTCGGCGCAACTATCCAAAGCATCCGCCTTCTCGACCGCTCTCGGCGGCGCCGCCATCACTACCGATCCTCTGCACTTCGTGGACACCCAGCCGGGCGAATTGCCCCGCGAGGACGGCCAGAATGCCGGTTTCCAGTTGATCATTTTCCCTATTGGCCCTGACCCGAATCGGCCCGATGAAATCGTTCAAAACAAGTTCAGCGGCGGCGATGACGTTACCTGGACTCATGGCGCACACAGTATCAAGTTCGGCGTCGTCGTTACCAGAGTTCAAACCCAGAATGTCCAGGCGGCTTACTCAAACGGTGGCTTCTTCGATTCTTACGCCTCCGGCGCGGCCTATGATGGTCAATTGTGGCTCCAAGGTGTGCCCTTCCTCGCGTTCGCGGTGCCAACGATTCCGGCCTTGAACAACGCCACTCGATACTTCCGCGAAATCATGGTCGCACCGTACATTCAGGACGACTGGAAGGTAACGTCGCGACTCACGTTGAACCTCGGCTTCCGCTATGATGGCGACACCAATCCAACCGGCTGGGCGTTGGGCAATCAGCCGATGACCACACTTGTCGGTTCATTCCTTCCACCGGTAGGTCCTGTTGCGCCTCCGGGGAGCCTTCCTGTGTTTACACCTGTCAAGCACGTTTTCGCACATAACATCAATGCCCTCAACTTCGAGCCCCGCTTCGGATTTGCTTTCGATCCCTTCAAGGATCACAAGACTTCGATCCGTGGAGGCGTCGGTATCTTCGACGATCCGACCTCGGGACGGCTCTGGGAATCAAATTTCATCAACACTGCCCCCTCCGGATCGTCGTTTATTGTTTTCCCCAGTTTCCCGAATATATGCGGAACCGGGTGTAATCCTCCTGGTGCCACAAGCGAGTTCGCCGGCGTGACGTATCAGCCCGACGGTGTGTCTCCATACCAGATCACTTACAACCTGGATGTGCAGCGTGAAGTGTGGCACGGCACCATTTTGTCGGTGGGATACGTCGGCTCAGTCTCTCGCCACCTTTGGACGCAGGGCGATATCAATCCTCCGATGTGCACCACGTATCCGGACTGTACGGCTTTGCCGATTACTCCAAAGTCACGTCCGACCGCCTCAACAGGAGGGATAACTTTCATTCCCGGTAGCGCGAATGCATGTGGTACTGCGAACCCGGACCAGAATGATGCGACTGCCGGCCCAGGCGGAACGCCAGACCCAGGCGCCGGAACCGGCTGCTACGGAAGTGGCGTGCAATTCCCGCCTCCCGCACCCTTCGCTCAGACTGGTCCCCGAATCAACGGGGCGTTCGGATCAGTGATCCAGGCCTACAACACAGGTGCCTCAAGTTACAATTCTCTCCAGGTTTCCCTCAACCACCAGTTCGCACGCAACTTCGTGGGTCAGTTCAACTACACTTGGTCCAAGTGCATTGACGACGGATCATTTGCCTCTTCCCTCGAGGAATTCGCGCAATTGGTTGTGGATCGTTACAACGAAAGCTATTCCTACGGGGACTGCACCTTTGACATCCGCCACAATATCAGCGCGAATGTCCTTTACTCCTTGCCCTTCAAGGGGAATCGGCTTGTAGAAGGGTGGCAGATCTCGTCAATCGTCGGGATTCACACCGGGTTACCCTTGAATGTCTACAACAGCTTTCTGACGGCAACCGATCCTGCGTTCTTGGGCACCCAATGGGGTTCACAAGCAAATTACACCTTCGCACCCGGATGTACCCCAAACCACCTCCTCAAGCAGAGGATCAACCAGACGACAATCCAGTGGTTCGATCCCTCATGCTACGAGGAAACGGCTCCGGGGTTCCTGGGTAACGTTAAGCGAGACAGTCTCCCCGGTCCCGGCACCTTCAGCGCGGACGTTTCTGTCGTCAAGAACACCAAAATCACGGAAAGATTAAACGCTCAGTTTCGCGCCGAGTGTTTCAACTGCTTCAATCACTTTAACGTCGGCGGGACGGGCGCGGGCATTCTCGGCGAAATCAATGCGGCGGGTGGCACCACGGGGCAAACCACGTTCTCGCAGTCACCCGTTGTGACACCTCGTCAGATTCAGTTTGCTCTGAAGTTCGACTTTTAGGCCAGCTTCTGGTCTCTGGTCGGCCTTGTGTCCCGAGGCCGACCGGAGGCTTTCCTTTTCCTCGATTTCTCCGATCGCAAGCGTCTATTTCGCGCACACAAACTCCTCAAGGACGAGAAACAAAAAACACTTGCATACATAACTAGCATGTTGTATACACGCGTGCACTAAGCGCTTGTTCGAAGATTCAAAAACGGTACCGTGCGCCGCCCGGAAGTAGGTCCACCCCCAACTTTCGGGCGGCATTTTCATGTTTGCGCGAAATGCCCGCTCCTCTAAATCATTGAGCCGTTGTTTCAGCGATCGATTATGGCTCACAATGGATGCATTGTTACTATGAGGCCCAGCTGTACGCCACACGTAATCCGTGGTCACGCGCCGAACTTGCCATGGTCGTCCTAAGCATAACTCCGCTTTGGCATGCCTCTGGCCCCCAATCCATGCGACCTGCGATTGCTTGCGCACGGTGGAGTTGATACCATCCGCAGTGAACGGACACGAAAATGGCCGGTAAGAACTCTCGAGTCATCGTACGAATCCGCGAAATGATACTGCACGGCGAGCTCGCACCTGGCGAGCGGGTGCGCGAAGTCGAGCTCGCTAGCAAGCTCGGCGTGTCGCGTACTCCGGTGCGCGAGTCGCTGCCAATCCTCGCGCAGGAAGGTGTCCTGACCCAGTTGGACACTCGCGGCTTTATCGTGCGGGCCTTCTCAGCCCAAGAGATCATGGATGCGATTGACGTGCGTGGCGTCCTCGAGGGCCTCGCCGCCCGCATGCTCGCTGAACAGGGACCGTCCCGCAGGCTGATCCAGTCCCTGTACGAGTGCTTGCGCGAGGGCGACGAAATCTTCGCCAAGCGCCAACTTGTGGAATCGGACGAAGCCCGCTACGGCGAAATGAACAAGCTATTTCACTCGCTCATCATTCAGGGTGCAGGAAGCAAAGTTATCGCCGAGGCGATCGAGCGCAACGGCCGCATACCCTTCGCCGCCGCGCACGCGATTGCCTTCGACAAAGTGGATCTCCCCGGCATGTATGTCTCGCTCAGCTACGCGCATCGCCAACATCACGCAATCGTGAATGCCCTCGAGTATGGCGAAGGCGAACGAGTTGCGGCTCTGATGTACGAGCACGCCTACGGCACAAAGGCCAGCATCAACATGAATCGGAAAACGTGGCGAGTCAGTCCCGACGAAGGCGACGCGTCCACTACGAAACAAGATCCCGCGAACATTCTCCAATCGTGATGCCTCGTCTTCCCCCGAATGGCTAGGAAACTCGAATTCATCGGTGGACGCCGCTTACAGAGCCGGTCGGGCGCAGAGACACCGCTTGCACGCGCATTGTAAATGCCTGAATTGACTGCGAACCCTAGCCACGATCCCCGGAAGCACCAACGTCCCGCTGACCGTACGATGCGTTCATCCTGCCGCTGAGGAGAAGCTGCAATTGGAATGCGCTTGTCCGGTAATCCGACCAATCAGGAGCTACTGCCTTCGGAAAGGTGACGGGTACAGCGAGATCTATCTTCGGTCGACATGTTGTCGCTCCGCCCCGCCAGCGTTCATGGTTCCCATTGAATCATATCCCCGCCTCCTGGCTGAAATACTGATAATCCTCCCGCCAACCACCCTGGCCCTTGCCAATACTTTTATAGTCCTCGACGAACTCGATTGCGCGGATGAATTTCACCATGGTGAAACCGAGTTGCGTTTCCACGCGAAGCCGAAGCGGCGCCCCATGAACGATTGGCAGCGATTCTCCGTTCATCTCGTATGCCAGCATCGTCTGCGGGTCGTTCGCCAGCTCGACGCGAATCGTGCCGTAGAAGTATCCCGGACCCTGTGCGTGCGCCTCGGACGTGGATTTGTTGTCCAACGCGTAGAAAACAATATAGCGGGCGGATGGAAGTGGTTGGCAAAGTTCAACGATATGACCGAGAGATACTCCGCCCCACTCTGCAACACCTGACCAGCCCTGAATGCAGCAATGCTTGGTGGCTTGGGTTTGTTTCGGCATGGCGCGCAGATCCGCGAGTGTTAGATGCAAATGCCTTTTGACCAGCCCGCCGACTTCCAAGCTATAGCTCGCGAATTTATCACGCACCATCGCCAGGTAAGATTCCTCTATTGGCGGCCGCCCATTCACCCAGAAATAGGGCGAGATGTCCGCTGCGGAATAATGTTGCGCGGAAATTTCATGCCCGAAAAGAAGCGTCCGCAGCGGGTCCGTGATCGCCTGCGTCGCGTTTTGAACGAAGCGCGGCCGGAGACGCGAGCACACGGTGGTCACGACGTGGATCGCGACAATGCCAGTCAACCCGGCAAGCCAGACTGTAAGAGCCAACCTCAAATCTGGATTGTAGGTCTGCCCCAGAACGATGAGCGCCAGCTCCGTCCGGAATCCGTGCAGGGCTACGATTGTCACGTGTCCGACAAAGAACACGATGAACGCGCAGAGAGCCAGGAAGTGCAAGCTCCGCGCGCTCTGCCGTCCGTGAAAGATTTTGATGTACCACGGGAATCGAGCCGCGATAGCTGGAGACATCGCAATCCCTGTCGCGATGCTGAACGGCGCGAGCAGGAATATGGCTGCCGCGTAGCTCAATTGCTGCAATCCGTTATATGCGCCCGGAGTTTCCACGATGTGAAAGCTCAGATAGCTAGTCAGTGCGTGCCATGCGTCGGGAACAATCTGCCAGGAAGTCGGAATCAGGCGCCGCCACTCGGGCGTGACGAATAGCATCGCGATGTACGTCAGACCGGTCAGCAGCCACGCGAAATCAACGAGAAAGTGCCAGTGCCGTCCGAGACCCAGGTTTTCGCGGCCCGGCAGAGCAACTGCCGCAGGGAACGACGTTTCCTCATCGCTCGCGGTCCAGAGGCGGTCTTTAGGTCTCTGCTTCTTCGTGAACTTAAGCCATTCGCTGCCCGGCGTGCAGTGTTCGTTCCAGTAAAGTCTCGGATGCGCGCTTAGGATCTCGAGTCCGCTGCGGATCAGAAGCGATAGAAACAGGAAATTGAAGAAATGCGCGGCGCGGAGCCATAGCGGAAAGTCGAGGATCTTCACTGCTGCACTCTCCGGAGTCCAAGCCTGTCGCCTCTCACGCAAGTACCTCGCGACATCCGGCAACTAAATCATACTCCGCCTGTAAGCGACCCCAACCGTCAATTTGTTGGCCGTCGGAATGGATTCTTCGCTTAAGTTGGCGATGATCCATCCCATGCATCGCCTTTTATTGTGTTTGTGAGCTCTGCTTGTCTGAAGGAATGGCAGTGCCGACCGGGTAGACAATGATCTCAACATCCCCCCAGCCGGAGTCAGCATTCGCACCAGTCTTTTTCCCCATTCCCAGAGTTTTCAGCTGCGTATCATCGAAACCGAAATTGCCAACGAGGTACGCGCGAACCACTGCTGCGCGAGCTTGCGTCAGCACCAAGTCTTTCTGGGTGTCTCCCGTCATTCCGCTGTAGACGACTACAACCGCGATACCGAACTCATTAGCGGCAAGATACTTGCCCGCGGTACCCAGGGAATTCTGGTTTTTCAACTGGGCTGTGTCTATTTTGTCGAAAAGGCCTTTTGGTTCGTACGTGAACGTTTTCAGCGGCGATCCTTCAGGCAGGCTGGCGATTTCGTCTTTAGCCAGTTCGGTAGAATCTTCGTAGCCGCGTTTCTTGAAGTACCCGCGGAGCAGGAAGTTTTGTTTCAGCGCTTCCATATTTTCCTGGAAGTCCGCGACCCCCGCTTGAGCGTGAACCACCGTGTCGCGCATTCCAACCGTGGTCTGGTCGAGTTCGGTATACATTTTCTTGTCGTTAATCAGAGCGCCAATCGTTCCCTGGCCGTCATCGATTTTCGCGGTAATGGATTTAAGATTCGCGGTTGCCACAGTCGTGTTGTTAAGGGCCTCCTTGCTGCTGTCAAGAATGGCGTCTGTTTTCGCGATCAAGTCCGCGATCACGAGTGGAGGCTGGCTGGCGATCGTGTCGCCATCCCGTACGTTCAACCCTTGCGCGGATCCAAAAGAAATCGAGACATATTCATTGCCGAGGAGGCCCTCCGTCTGGATCGCGGCCATGGAGTCCTGCTTTACGATGTCGTGTGTTGAGCGTTCCAGATCCATTAGCACAGTGATTTTGTCGGTCGGCTTCTTCGGCAGCTCGATGCGACGCACGCTGCCGCTGTGGACTCCGCCGACTCGCACCTCTGCTCCCTCGTCCAGTCCCACAACGGTGCTGAACTGCGTTTTCAGCCGATAAGTGGACGAGAAAAGGTATTGCCGGTCGCCTATGATGAAAATTCCCGCCGCCAGAATCACCAGCGTCGCAATGATGAAAGCCCCCAGCCTGGCTGCTCTTGACATATCTGCTCCCTATGAATTCCGTTTGAAGAATTCCGCGACAAATTCGTCGTCGCTTTGTTCAAGCTCCTCGAAAGTGCCTTCGATCACCGCATTCCCTTGGTGCAGCAGTACGATTCGGTCCGCGATAATCTTCGCGCTTTGCAAATCGTGCGTGACCACGATCGAGGCAACGTCGCGTTCTTCCTGCAATTTGAGAATCAACTCATCAATCTCGCGGGAGGTGATTGGATCGAGCCCCGCGGTGGGTTCGTCGAGTAGCAGGATGCCGGGTTCGAGAGCCAGCGCGCGCGCCAATCCCACTCGCTTTTGCATGCCGCCGGAAATATCGCTGGGCATTTTCTTGAGTTCGCTTTCCATGCCCACGCCAGCCAGCAATTCCTTAACGCGGTCTCCGCGCTCGGACGCCGTCATTTTTGTGTGACGCCTTAGAGGGAACGCAACGTTCTCCTCTACCGTCAGCGAATCGTAGAGCGCCGCGTGCTGGAACAAGAATCCCATCGTCTTCCTGATCTCATTCATCGCTTCGAGATTCGAATTCGTGATCTCCTGCCCGTGGATGCGAATCGATCCCGAGTCAGGCTTCTGCAGCCCGATGATCAGCTTCAGCAGCACGCTCTTACCGGTTCCGCTCCGGCCGAGGACCGCCAGTGTCTTGCCACTGCCAACCGTCAGTTCAATCCCGTCGAGGACCTTCTGGGCGCCGAAGGACTTGTGCAAACCGCTCAGCATCACGGCAGGACCGGCGCCGTTCCGGTCGGCATTTTCAATCGCGTGGTTGTCGCCGCTCTTTGTCACTGGCAGCGCAGCTGTTTGTTCGGTGTGCATCATGGAAAGAACACCAGGATCAGTTTCACCAGGACGACGTCGGCCACGATGACAAAAAGGGAAGACAAGACGACCGAGCTTGTCGCCGAACGACCCACGCCCTCGGTGCCACCTTGGCTGCGCATTCCCTGGTAGCACGCGATCACGCCGATGATCAGGCCGAACACCGCGGTTCTGAAAGTCGGCGCCAGAAAGTCGCTGAAGCTCGCGCCTGCGAATCCTGCATGGAGGAATTTGTGAAACGAAATCGGCTCGGCCAGCGTATCCGCGATCCAACCGACGGCGACGCCGCAAAAATCGGCCGCCAGCGTCAGCAGCGGGAGCATCAGGATGCAAGCCAGAATGCGCGTGAAGGCCAGCAGCTTGTATGGATTTACGCCCGAGGCCTCGATGGCATCAATCTGCTCCGTTACCTTCATCGACCCCAATTCCGCACCTATCCCGGCGCCTACGCGGCCGCTAACGACCAGGCCGGTCACCACGGGACCCGTTTCGTGAATGATCGAAAACACGATTGCGGCCGGAAGCATGGACTTGGCGCCGAATCGAATCAAGCTGTGGCGGCTTTCCAAAGAGAGGACGGCGCCGATGGCTGCACCAGCCAGCGCTACGAGGGGTAGCGATTTGGATCCGATTTCGTCGAGCTGTCGGATCAGTTCGCGGCCTTCAAACGGACGTCTGCACCGACGCCCGCATCACCTGCCAAACAAAAATGCCAAGCTCCCCAAACCATTCCAGGAATCCGTTGAGCGGGCTCCAAAGCGAGGCGAGACTCGATCGCATCGTTGACGCGACTTGCGGCGTATCCTGGGAGATCCAGAGGCGAGAATCCTTGGCGTTGTGGCTCATAAGTATGGCTCAGGGATTCGAACTGGCTAAAGTGTCTGTTCCCGGAGACGCGGAGCGATTACCACGGCCAAACAGCGTGTGTGATCCCCCGTAGATGAATTCCTGCGCGATATTTCCCGCTCCAAATGCCAGCAGCGCGTAGCTGCCCATCCGCAGCCCGTCTTTGGCCCCATAGCTGTTTGGATACCATCCATAGACCGCGGTCATAGAGCCTGCATAGGGCGCGACGATCGCAGCGAATGACAAACGCCGATAACCCTGATCGCCATAGCGTGCCGTCACCGTGGAAATCACCGCATGGCCCAATCGCCGAACTACGCCTTTGCACTCGCAGCGGTAGTACAGCGTATCTTCGCGGAGGGCTTCCGCCAGCGCGTAGCGCGTTGTCGTCGTTACCATCGCAATGCCAAAGTTCGAGCCGACTCGCTCGCCGTAAGCCCCCGCGCCTTTCCCCCACTCCGGAGGGGTTTTTTCCAACTGATCGACGCCCCCAAAAATCGCCGCGCCAACGATCGGGTATGGACCGAAAGTATCGAAAAGGTAGCTTCGGAGCTTTGCTTTCTCGGTCGGCCGCTTGTAGACCACTTCCAGTCGCGGCTCCGGCTTGGTTGGGAGGGACGAAGAAGCGCCGCTCGCGGAAAATCCCGCACCGGCGGCGGTTTGCGCTTTTCCTGCAGGAGCAAACGCTGCCAGCGCCGCAGTGGCAATCAACAAAGTACCGATCCGAAACATCTTCATGAGTCTCCTCACCTGGAATCCCCACCTTTTGTTCGAGAAGGGCTGTGGCAACAATCCGGAGAGGGACCAAGATCGTTAAAGCTAGAAATATCACCCGGAGACGTGGGGCGTCTGTCCTAAACAGGACACTATTCCTATCGTTTCCAAGTGTTCGCAGATGTGCGGGAATCCGCCAAAGGCGGAAGTCACTAACTGACGTCCTAAATTCATGAGGGGCCTACCGGGGAGCTATGTACGCGCCGCACGTTCTTGGGCTGATGACCAAAGCACTAGGACGGCTGCGCAAAGTGAAATGATCAACCATCGCCTCGGAACACCGCGTCTACTGCTTTGGGAGATCAGCCCGGTGACAATAGGGACCACAGGCCGCGCAACTTCGATTGATGCTCTCTTCATCGGAAGGTGAAATTCAGGCAAATACGATCCGGGCGGAAGATCGATCCGGATCTCAGGTTCATGTCCGGCCTCGTGGTAATACTGCGCAATTCGCTCTCGAACCTCTCCGGTAGTTATGCGAACGACGGGGTCTTCGTTCGTGTCGTATCCCGGATCTCGCCCGAATACCTCAACTCCCAGGGTACGTTCCTTGAGCCGTCCCGCACCGCTCAGGGTATGTTCGGCGACGTACCTGAATTGCCACCCTTGGCAGGGCAGCGCGAATGAGATCATCAGCCTCAGAAAAGGCTCTCACTCGCCGTCTGCCCAATAACCCTTCTTCAATTCGATCCGTAAGTGGTCAATTTCACGTGCCGAATTTCGCAGATCCTTTTGCTCACGAACACATGTTCTTAGTTCAGAACGTGGGTAGGCGCTGGTCCAGACGCATCATTCCGGAACGAGTTCGGTCCATTCCTCCAAATCGCGGCTCGCTTGAACCAACAGTCTTGACTTGAACGGTGCCGCTCAATAGGATCAGCCCAACTAATAGGCCTGCAAGACGGGTTGAGATCTTGATCCATTGAAGAGGGTGCGCTCCGTGGCCCCAGGAACGAATAACGTTTTCACGGTTCGCGAAACGCATGGAAGAGTCCTTAGGCCCTATAACCGCCTAATAGCACACAGCGCTGACGTGGGTTGGCGCTCACTCTATGCCGCCATCATCGAAGAAGCCCCTTTTGAAGCAACCGAATCGGGTGTTCGCCATCCTTTTCTAATCTACCATTTGTGTCATCCAACCGCGGTCACGCGCAAGATCTCCGGGGCGTCGCGTGAGAGAGCTCTCATCGGCCCCCGTCGCATTTGTGTGACACCTGCTGGAACTACCGCCCGGTGGCAGCATTCTGGGCATCCTGAAATTCTTCAGGTTTATCTGCGCGATTCGGTTTACGCAACCGCGGTCAATGAAATGTACGGATGCGAGGCATCATCTGCTCAGATTGTGCCTCGGTTTGCCGTCTTGGATCCGTTGCTCGAGCAGTTGGCCATAGCGATTGTCAGAGCACTTCAGGATGGAAGCGTGCGGGACGGGCTGTATATAGATACGTTGGCGCAGATGATCGCCGTGCATCTAGCGCGACATCATTCGACGCGGTCGTTGCCCGACCGCGTGCCCACTGCAAGACCCATGTCCAACCCGAGAATGAGGAGATTAGTTGACTTCATCGAGGAAAACCTCGACCGCGATCTGAGCCTCGAGGTGATAGCGGCGGAGGCGGAGATCAGTCCACTTTACTTGCCTCGCGCCTTTAAGACTGCTGTCGGGCAGTCTCCGCATCAGTATGTGCTTGGACGCCGTATTCAAAAGGCAAGGAATCTGCTAACGAACACCGATGACCCGATAGCCGACATTGCTTTGGCCGTGGGTTTTTCGTCACAAAGTCACCTTTCCAACTGGTTTCTGCGACTCGTGGGGGTTTCTCCAGCGAGCTATCGCCGACAAGGTATCTCTTAGCCCCCGCAAATTGGCATCATGGCGATTCTGACTAAACAGATTTGCCAGCATTAGGTGATTGGCGGGTCAATATTGCCGATCGAGAATAACGAGAAGTCGTCTTGCGGCCACTGCGTAGGCCTCAGTTTCTCCGCTCCCAACTGTTGATATCTTCCAGCATAAAACAGCAAAGGCTTATCGTCCCGCGACTCGAAGTACTCCACCCGACCGACATACAACGAGTGGTCGCCAGCCGGATGCGCGTCGATCACCTGCACAACAAAATACGCGACCGCGCCTTCCAGTAGAGGAATGTCCTTCCGCATTGTGAAGCGAATTTCGAGCCCCTCCACGGTATGTCCAGCGAAGTGATTACTTAACACTCCTTGGTTTTCTGCCAGCACGCTGACCCCGTAACGACCAACCCGCGGCAGTATTCGGTGCATGTACGAACGATTATCTAATGAAACCAGCACGAGCGGAGGATCAAGAGACACCGACACAAACGCATTGGCAGTCATGCCGTGCGTATGCTCTTCGTAACGGGCCGTAACGACGGTAACACCACTGGCAAATCGCCCTAGAGCGTTTCGAAACTGCATCAGATCGAAAGAAGGAGCGCGTTCGATGGGATGTCTCCTCTGATTTGCCTACGTCTTTCGATTCCCGCCCTTCATGACCGCGCTGATGTCATCCGGATTAATCAGATCGGGCACCGTCCAGCCGTCCAAGTCATACTCTGCCATGCATTGTTCGGCGAAGCCTTTGTATTTTGCGGACTGGCCCATCGAATCAGCGACCATCAAAGTTTCGAAGCGGATGCTCTCGTGATTGCCGAAGTAGTTGCGTTCGTATAGTTCGTGTCGCCCGCCGAACTCCGTGCCCATCGCATCCCACATGAGCTTCATCAATTTCACGCGTTCGACGGCCGAGTAGCCGTTCGAGCCGCGCACGTATTGATCGAGATATTTGCGGATTTCCGGCTGCTTGAAATCATTGGCATGGGAGGGAAGGTAAATGAGCGCGCTGGCCAGCACGTTCTCGATGATCTCCTTCAGCCGTGGGTAAGCAACGCTCGCCATCACTCGGTATGCCAAGCCGTAATCGAGATTGGGCAACACGTATCCCGGTGTCCACGGTGTGGTCGTGCGCGCCATGGCATCGGTCAGGGCCCAGAACAGGTTGCGCCAGGCAAGTACTTCGCCCACTTGCGCCTGTACGCCGCGAAATTCCTTGGCACCGGTGGCATCAACCGACTTGAGCAACAATCCTGCGATGAAGTCGAGCTTAACCGCCAACCGCGTGCAACCGTGGAACATAAAACGCGGCAGGAAACCCGAGCGCGGAAAGAAGTTATTGACCTTCTCGATGTCGCCGTAGGCGAACACGTTCTCCCACGGAATCAAAACCTTATCGAAAACGATAATGGAATCGTTCTCGTCGAGCCGGCTCGATAGAGGGTAGTCGAACGGGCTGCCCATCACCCCGGCTGTCATCTCATAAGACGGACGGCAGAACAGCTTGACACCTGGTGCGTTTGTAGGCGCGATGCACACGAAGGCGAAATCCTTGGTTTTGATTGGCAGCGCGCCATTATTCGCGATGAAGTTGTAATGCGTAAGCGTGGATGTCGTCGCCACGACCTTCGCGCCGCTGACGATCAAGCCGCCATCCGTTTCCTTCTCGACGTGCATGTAAACATCGCGTACCTCGGAAAGTTCTTTGTTGCGATCCACCGGAGGATTGACGATGGCGTGATTGACGAAGGTGACCTCCTCCTGCACTTTCTTGTACCAGCGCCGCGCATTCTCCTGATACGGCGTATAGAACTCCGAGTTCGCGCCCAGAGTCGCAAGGAACGCAGCTTTGTAGTCGGGGCTTCGGCCCATCCAGCCGTACGTCACCCGCGCCCACTCCGCGATCGCATCCCGCGCCCCCACCATTTCTTCCGCATTGCGTGCCGCTTTGAAGAATTTGTGGGTGTAGCCGCCATTGCCCGTATCGGTCTCGGTGCAAAGTATGGCCTTCCGTTGGTCGTGCAACGCGTCGTACAAACGGGCCAACATCCGAACCGTATTGCGGAAGGCCGGATGCGTAGAAACGTCCTTCACTCGCTCGCCGTAAATCCAAATCTCGCGCCCATCGCGCAGGCTCTCTATGAACTCTTTCGAAGTGAACGGCCGCGTGCGCGTCGTGTCATTCACCTTGGCATTTGGCGTGTTCTCGTTGCTCGACATCCTGGTCCTCCTCCGCTTTTCCGTTTGGGTTGACCCTTAGGCCGCCAGGCACTACTCAGCATCCTACGCAAAATGCGCCCAATCGCGCTCGAACCGAAATATCTCTTTGGCCGGTGGCAGGGGTGCCTGGGTCTCTATCCAGCGGACGGGCTCCGTGCCAGCATTCTCAAAACTGTGAATGCAGCCTACGCTGGTCCAGATCACGTCTCCGGGCCCTAAATCGTATTTCTTTCCATCTGCCGTCGCACGAACGCGCCCCCCGGCGATAAAGTAGGATTCCTCGAACGTATGATCGTGCGGATCGATTTTTGCCCCCGGCGCGTATTGAATCAGAAACAGCGACTGGTGGATCGCGCCGAAGGAACGGTCCACGAACATCTTGATCGCGACACCTGTAGTCGGGTTGAAACCCTCCATCTGTGACGGCCCGCCCGGCCGTGGCAACTGCGACTCGTCGAAGTGGCCGACGACAGTCTGGCCCGCGTCTTGACTCTCAGGCGGTGCGGCTTGCATGGCAACATCGCCGCCGGTGAAAAACGTATCGCGGCCGTATTCCACGGGACGCGGTTGTGGCGCTTGCATCTCTAGCCAACGAACCGTTCGATCTCCTGCGCTGCGCCAGCCATGTCGCATGCCCGTACGAATCAATCCGAAATGACCGGGACCCAGCGTGTAACTTTTGTCACCAATCTGTGCAATAACGGTTCCTTCTAGAATGTAGAAACTCTCTTCGAATGAGTGCGTGTGCGGCTGAACCACGCCTGCAGGTTCGAGAAAACAGATTCCCACGCCCATATGTACCGAGCCCATTGCGTGATCCGCGTAAGTTGCGCGCCGAAAACCACTGCAATGCTTCTCGTAAATTGTTGGCGTTCGTGCGGCAGCCAGGTCAATTTTAGATACGTGGTGCATACCGGCTCTCCATTGAATCAATCCTGTCCCCAGCCACTCTAGGCTAATGTAGAATGCGTTGACCAGCTTGCAGAAAGCCCGCTCTCATGAGCAGAATCATGACGTGTGGTCCGGAGTCTCTTTGGTGATCGTACCTGTTTTTCGCCGGCTTCTGAAGGCTGCTGTCCGCCGCTCGGCAGGTCACCAGGTCACGAATCTGTCCAATCAAGTGCAGTTTCTGCAAGCGGCACCGCACGGCGATCTGCTATTTCATCGTCCGCCGTTGAGGTGTGCCGCATCGCGTTGCGACCGCAGGAGCGTGGCATGGCTGGCATAGATCGGTTCAAGATACTCGGGCTTACGCTGCTGCTTGTGGGGCTGCTGAGTTGTCCCGTGTTCGCGCAAACCGATCCCAGCGGGGAATGGGAAAACCGCTTTCACGAGGACGAGCCCGAGCGCGTTCCCGGGCCCCGAAATTGGCGATTACCTTGGGCTTCCGATCAACGATGCGGCGCGCCTCAGAGGCGATAGCTGGGATGCGACCTTGCTCGAGCTGCCCGAGAATCAATGCAGGCCACATCCGTCCGATTATGCCTGGCGCGGCCCCGCGCTTCTCAGAATCTGGAAGGAAGTGGATCCGCAGACCGAGAAGCTGATCGCCTACCACACGCACATTTCGTGGCAGTCACCCGAACAAACAATCTACATGGATGGACGCCCGCATCCCTCCGGACTATGCGCCGCACACCTGGCAGGGCTTTTCCACTGGGAAATGGCAGGGGGATATTCTCACAGTTACGACCGACCATCTGAAAGAAGGTTGGATCCGACGAAACGGAATTCCTCGCAGTGCAAATGCCGTCGTAACGACATACCTCTTGCGCCACGAAGATTACCTCACCGTGGCGGTCCTTATTTACGACCCGGCCTACCTCACCGAGCCATTCATTCGCACAACGGATTTCGTTAACGCTCCGCAACAGCAGATTGGACCGTATCCCTGCGAGGCTGTGGACGAAATCGATCGGCCGTCAGGCGTGGTGCCCAATCACTTGCCGGGTACGAATCCGTTTCTCAACGAGTTCCCATCCGAATATGGTATCCCTCCGGAGGCCGCCAGGGGCGGGGCGGAAACGATGTATCCGGAGTACCAAATAAAGCTAAAGACCATGAAAACGCTCCCGCGACCGGCGAGGAAGCACTCGGACCGATAAAGAAAAAAAGTGCTTAACACTTCACAATCAATTGCCTCGATCCTCACGGTTACATTCAGCGTCTTCTTGTGGGTCTTCCCTTTGCGTTCATCTGCCCATGCTCAGCAGAACGGCAACCCAGCCAACGCTGAAATCGACATAATGCCGGTGCAGGGCAACGTCTACATGCTAGTCGGTGACGGTGCCAACATCACGGTGCAGGTGGGCGATCAGGGCGTGCTTCTCGTGGACACCGGGCTCGCCAAGATGAGCGATAACCTTCTGGCTGCCGTGCGAAGTCTTTCCGACAAGCCGATCCGTTACATCATCGATACGAGTGATGATCCGGACCACATAGGCGGAAACGAGAAGCGTTGCGAAGGCCGGCAGTACGATAGCCGGCGGGAACGTCGTGGGCGATATCGGCGCAAGTGCGGGTGACACTGCCGCGGTAATTGCATTTCAATCCATACTCGACCGAATGAGCATGCCCAAGGGAAATCAGTCAGCGATACCCCAGAGTGCGTGGCCCACGGACACGTATACGGCTCCTCAAAAAAGCTTTTGGTTCAATGGCGAAAGTATTCGAGTTATTCATCAGCCGGGCCTCACAGACGGTGACAGCATGGTCTATTTTCGTCGTTCGGATGTCGTGAGCACTGGGGATACCTTTCGGACCGACAGCTACCCAGTTATCGACCTGAAAAGAGGCGGCAGTATTCAGGCGATTATCGGAGGTCTCAACCGCCTTCTCGATTTGACCGTCCCGGCGGACGACAAAAGTAAAGATGAAGGCGGCACGATGGTGATCCCCGGCCACGGGCGGATTTGCGATCAGGCAGACGTTGTGGTGTATCAGGAAATGGTCACGATTATCCGAGACCGCATT
The DNA here is from genome assembly GCA_963818605.1 of uncultured Acidobacteriota bacterium. Classification (GTDB taxonomy): domain Bacteria; phylum Acidobacteriota; class Terriglobia; order Acidiferrales; family UBA7541; genus Palsa-295. The sequence goes on along the minus strand of CAWFSW010000005.1, from coordinate 79,380 downwards.
CAGGACATGGTGAACAAGGACATGACGCTGGAGCAGGTGAAAGCAGCCAAACCCACCATGGACTACGATCCGATTTACGGCTCCAACACGGGTCCCTGGACTACTGACATGTTCGTCGAGTCCGTGTACCGGAGTCTCAGCGAAAAACACTAGGTGGGCCGGAAGTTTCGCCAAGTGATTCAGCCGCGACTTCTTGGAAAGGAGGATTGGTGATACGAACACCGATTTTGCTGGTAATGGCCGTGGCGGCGCTATCGCTCGTGCTACCTGCTCGGCTCGTGGCCCAGTTCGGCTATCCTCCGCCGGAACGTCCCGCTAATCCGCGATTGATTGCGCCGCTCGACTTCACAGGCTATTGGGTTTCCGTTGTCACCGAGGACTGGCGCTTTCGTATGATTACGCCGGACAAAGGCGATTATTCGAGCGTACCGCTGAACTCCGAAGGCAAGCGGGTTGCCGACACATGGGATCCCGCAAGCGACGAAGCCAGCGGCAATCAGTGCAGATCGTACGGCGCTGCCGCCATCATGCGGGTGCCCGAACACATCCACATTACCTGGGAAAATGACTCGACCTTGCGGATTGATATCGACGCCGGAACGCAAACTCGCCTGCTTCATTTCGGGGAGTTGCCCCCGCAGCCCGCAGTCCCACAATGGCAGGGCTATTCGGTCGCTACCTGGGAGGGCCTTAGGCAGCGGGGCGGTGCGAATCTAAGAGGTTTCGGAGCGGCGACCGGCGAAGGCCCGGCACGAGAGGGCTATATGAAAGTTATTACCACGCAGTTGCGCCCGGGATACCTACGAAAGAACGGAGTCCCCTACAGTGCAAACGCAGTCGTTGAGGAGTTCTTCGACAGTTTCAAGGCGCCCGATGAACAGGTGTGGCTCGTGGTCACGACGATTGTCACCGATCCTCAATATTTATCTGAGCCGTTCATTACAAGCTCGCATTTCAAAAAGCGCCCCGATGCCTCGGGGTGGAATCCCTCTGCCTGCACGTCGAAGTGACAACCACTGATAGGTGATCCGAGCATGAGTGGAACTGCTGGATATTTCTTGTTCTATCAGCCCATTTTCATCATCGGACCTCTCATGATTCCCTTTCGTGCCTCAGAGAATGCGCACGAATATTACAAATCTTAACCACCTTGGTAGCCACGGGCTAGCAACGAAGCGCCCCTCCGCCAACGGGGCGGGTGTAACTGATTGAAAGGATGGCGCGCCCAAGGGGACGATTTCCGAACCTTCCTCTCCGATATCGTGGCAGCCTTGCCACAGATTGAGGTGCCTGCCGGTTTGGGTCTGTAGTCGATCGGGCCCCAAGGGCACAGTGTCTTGGGATTCAAACGCGTTGGAAGGCTGGTGGTCATGGCCCGGAGTGTCGCGGTTGCATGTTTTGAACGGCGAGGGTCTGCGCACTACAGAATCAACCACACTAGTCGCCAGAAACTCTCGGAAGAACCGCCAATTGGGAAAGATTCACAACCGAATCTCGTGGTTTCAAACCAGACGGTCTAGTTTGAAGGCGTGCTTCGAGAGAATGTTGCCATAGAGTCAATGTTATAGTGAGGCTTATATTTTACTTGACACGGTACAACTGCAGGAATACTTTCTTGCGTCAGATCTCTCCTTAATTGAGGAGGCTGCATGCGTCCCTTCCAGTCCGGGCTCCTGCTTCTTATCCTGTCATCCCTTTCGATGCCCCTTTGTGCTCAGCAGACAACTCCAACTTCCAACTCGCCAACAACGAGTGACCCACAAGCAGTCGCGCTGCTCCACCGGGCATTCACTGCCCTCACCGGAGGTGTTCCCGTTTCCGACGTCACGCTTACAGGCAGCGCTCAACGCATCGCCGGCTCCGACGACGAGACCGGCACCGTCACGCTAACTGCGATGTCGACGGGTAACAGCAAATTGACCCTAAGCTTGCCCTCCGGCGTGAGCAGCGAAGTTCGGAATGCGGCTGCTTCGGATCAAGCACCGCAACCGGTAGGTGCGTGGTCTGGATCAGACGGCGTTCTTCACGCGATGGCCGGTCACAATTTGATGACTGATGCTACGTGGTTTTTTCCAGCGCTTACAGCCGGAAGCATCTCGTCTCAAGCGTTTCTGCTCTCGTACATAGGTCAAGAGACTCACGACGGCGTCTCCGCGCTTCACGTCACCATCTACCAAGCATTTCCCGGATTGGCCCAGGTCCCGTCGCTTTTGCAGCACTTAAGTCAGATGGACGTGTACCTCGACCCTGCAAGTTATGTACCCGTAGCCTTGGATTTCAACGTTCATCCGGACAACAACGCTGCGCTCGATATTCCAGTCGAGATTCGGTTCTCCGGCTACCAGGCCGTCAACGGAGTTCAGGTCCCATTTCACGTGCAGAAATACTTAAACAATGGGCTCGTCCTGGACCTTCAATTCAACAACGCCGTTCTAAACTCTGGACTGACCGCCGCCTCGTTCCAAATCCAGTGAGAGGAGACACGTTCATGAAAATCGCCCGCGGAATATTCTTGCTGCTGGGTTTGCTTCTCACTTCTGCCGGATTGGCGTCGGCGCAAGTCGCAACCGGAACCCCGCCATTCGGCAGCTTCGGCGGCGGACCCGACGTGGTCAATCTCGCAAATCTGAATGCCCACATTTCCGTGCCGGTGTTTAGCAAAGTGGGTCGCGGACTCCCGTTCAGTTCGCAGCTAGGCTACGACACATCCATCTGGTACCCCGTTGGGTCGAGCGGGAGCAAGACCTGGCAGCCGCTCGTCAGTTGGGGATGGAATCAGCAAACGGCAAGCGTAACCGGTTATACAACCGCGACCTTTACCTATTCACAGGACGTATGCCTTCCGATTCACAACCCGCCCACCTACAAATACGTAACGACCCAAACCAACTTCGTCTACTATGACACCTCTGGGACAACACACCCATTTGTCGGTACGCTGATCGATTCGACTGGGTCCTGCTCCAATTCAAACATATTGAGCTTCACTGCAACTGCCACAGACGCGTCCGGTCTTCAATTGAATGCTAATGCCATCAGTTACGACACCGTAGTAACGCCATCCGGAACCGTGATAGTGCCTCCTGGCCCGAACTACCTTTCGGATGGCGGGAGCGAGATGGATGCGAACGGAAATGAGATCTCGATCAGCGGCAGCGACGTATTTACGGATACCTTGGGGAGCACAGCATTGACAGTTGCCGGTTCCGGGACGCCAGCCAATCCCATGACCTACACCTACACAGCGCCATCTGGATCCAATGTGGCGTACACGGTGAAGTACACAGCCTACACGGTAAAGACAAACTATGGCTGCAGTGGAATCTCGGAATACGGCCCTACAGCGCAAGACCTCCCCAGCGAAATCGATCTCCCGAATGGGACGAAGTACACCTTCACATACGAGGCTACGCCGAGTTACTCCGGAGACGTCACCGGCCGGCTGGCGTCCGTCACCTTACCTACGGGCGGAACGATTTCTTACACCTACACGGGCGGCAGCAATGGAATCACATGCGCGGACGGCAGCACGGCTACATTGACCCGCACGACGCCCGATGGAACTTGGATTTACGCCCACTCGGAATCCGGTTCAACCTGGACAACGACGGTAACAGCCCCGCAAATGCCATACGACTCGGCAGCCAATCAAGCAGTTTATACCTTCAACTCGCCGGGGCTCGAAACTCAACGCAAGATTTATCAAGGCAGCGCCAGCAGCGGCACCTTGCTGCGAACGGTCAACACAACCTGGGCAAGCAACAACACCCCTGCCACGAAAATCACGATACTCGAAGACAATTCGACACAGTCTGAAGCAGCGACGACGTACGACAAATACGGGAACATGTTGACTCTGAAGGAGTACGACCTCGGCACCGGATCGCCCGGATCAATCCTGCGGACAACAACCTACACGTACCTCTCGACGAGCGCGTACACAAACCTGAATATCGTTAATCGAGTCACGGAAAAAACCATCGCCGACTCAGCTGGCACGACACGATATCGCGAAGACACCGCTTACGACGGGACCACCATAAGCCCTTGTCCGACAGGAATCCCCGAACATGACGATACCGGACACGGATGCAGCTTCACTACTCGGGGTAACCCCACCTCTTTCACTACATACACGAACGCGTCGGCACCCTCGGGCCCGGAAGTCAAGAATTATTACCATAATGTCTTCGGCAACGAGGTACAAGCGAACGCGGACTGTTGCCAGTTAATAAGCCGAACATTTTCTGCAACGACCGTATACTCGCAACCGGACAGCGTCGTTGTAGGTGCCAGTGGAGGAGCTCAGCTTACGTCAGCGTACACCTACGACGGATATACGGGTCAGCTCGCGTCCTTGACCAACCCCAATCAGCAAGTTACATCATTCACTTACGACTCGATGTTGCGTCCACTTACTACTACGCGCCCCGATACGTCACAGATCACGATCGCGTACAATGACTCCGCGAACACTCAAACGACGACACGACCCGTGGATAGCACGCACGCCACCGTCACAGTCGAGGCGCTTGACGGACTCGGTCGAACTAGCACGACCACGCTTGAGGACGCCGCCTCGAACGTCTATTCCGTGTCTCAAACGCAGTACGATCCAGCGGGGAGAGCATACAAAACTAGCAACCCATACACGACGACCCCTCAATATTGGACCACGACACAATTTGACGGCGCGGGCCGCACTACAAAAACGATTCTTCAGGACAATTCTCAGACCACATACATGTATTCCCTTGCTGCTGTGACCACCACCGACCCGGCGGGGCACCAGAGAAAGTCTCAGTTCAATGGGATTACTCAGCTCATTAGCACCTTTGAGCCTGATCCAACAAACGGCAATTCGCTCACACTGCAAACGACTTTTACTTATAACGTCCTAAATCGGCAAGCCACGGTCGTTCAGGGCTCCCAGACGCGGAGTTTCAATTACGACGGCATGGGGCGCTTGACGAGCGAGACACACCCGGAAAACGGGACCACTACCTACCAGTATAACAATTTTAACAAACTGACCCAGCGGACAGACAATCGTGGCGTGATCACGACTTATTCCTATGACACACTGAATCGGCTGTACCAAGTGGTCTACAACGTCGGCACCACCGGCGTGCCCGCGACACCCACTGTTACTTATGCGTTTGGCACGAGCGCGACGCAACTAAACAATGGTCGACTACTTTCAGTTACCGATGGGACGGGAAGCAAGACCTACACCTACGATTCGATGGCGCGAAGAACGCAGGAGGTCCAAGTCATAAGCGGTACGCAATACACGATCGGCTATCAGTTCAATCTGGCCAGCGAAATAACCTCTCTCACCTACCCCTCCGGGCGTGTCGTCCAGCAGGCCCCCGACGCCATCGGGCGCCTTGCGACCATCGCCAGCGGATCGACTTCTTACGTGAGCGGGGTAACATACGACGCCAATTTTTCGCCGACGGGTCTCACCCTCGGCAACGGCGTCGCCGCCGCCTTCACCCGGTCTCCAGACCGGCGGCAAATCCAATCGATCAGCTACGCGATCTCCGGAAGTACGCTGTTCGGCGAGACGTACTCTTACGGTACGAGTGGCGCGAATGACGGCCACATGACGGGGGTCACCGACGCCGTTGACTCGGGACGCAACATGACCTACGCATACGATGCCTTGGAGAGACTCACGTCGGCCACCAGCCAGGGCTCAACGAATTACGCTCAGTGGGGACTCTCTTGGACCTATGATCGCTACGGGAATCGTACAGCGCAAACCGTAACCGTAGGAACGGCTCCATCGAACTCGGTCACGGTCAGCACGACGACGAACCAGATCACCACAAGTGGATACACTTATGATGCGAACGGCAACATGACGAACGACGGCGAGAACACCCTCATCTATGACGCGGAAAATCGCGCCACGAGTTCGGCGGATGGGTCCGGCACGGCCACCTATGCCTACGAAGCGTCGGGCCTCCGCGTTCAAAAGACGTTTGGAGGTACGACCACGACCTACGTCTTCTCCGACGGAAATGTAATCGCCGAGTACGCCAACGGCACCCTTAGCACGGAGCACGTCTATGCCGATAACTCCTTGCTAGCTGAATACGACAGTGGAACCCTGATGTATCACGGCCGAGATTATAACTCGGCCCGGATTCATATGGACACGAGCGGAAACCTATTGGGCCAGCAGGGCCATTACCCGTTTGGCGAGGATTGGTATCTGAAAAACACAACTACCACTCCGCACTTCACGACCTATGAGCGCGACGGCGAATCGGGAAACGACTACGCCAAGCATCGCTACGACGTGAACCGGCTGGGCCGGTTCTTGACAATAGATCCAGCCAGACCGCCAGGACCCGCTCCCCAGTTGCTGAACCGCTACAGCTATGTGGCCTCGGAACCCATCGGACGACGTGATCCGAGCGGCCGAGACTTTTTCGATACCGTGGTTTTTCCGGACTGTGGCGACGTTGACTTTTTCGAAATATGCGACAACGAAGACGGTGACGGCGGTGGTGGTGGTGGTGGCGGTTGCGGCGGAGGATCAATGGTTATCGGGAACGAAGGCGAAACGCAAACGTATGTCTGCGAGCCAGAAACACCCCCACCTCCGGCTCCCCAACCCCAATGTTTCTGTCAAATGAAATATCGGCCAGTAAACGGTGTACCTAAGTTTCTGCACGCAACCCATTCGTTTTGGTGGGTACAAAATTCGACCGGGCAACAGATACTCTCGGCCGGACCAAGCCAACCAAATGGCGGTGGTTACTTAAACAGCTTTCCCCAGTCAGGCCCGCCTTTCCCCGGACCGGACACTCCTGGAGCTACTACAGCGTTTCACACCGACTTATCCAGTTCAGCGTGCTTTCCCGCCGAAACAATGACCGGGGTCGCCGTGGGATGGCCGAATAACACAGTCACCTACAACGCGGAGATTGGACCAAACAGTAACAGCTTTGCGCACTTCCTCGCAACAAGTGCGGGATTCAGCGTGAGCGCGCCTCCCGGCTCATATGGGTGGGCCTACGGAGGACTCTTCTAGCTTGGATGTCTAAGTGGGCGTGTACATGACGACGCATGTAATGTCAAGGATCACGGCGGTGATCGGACTGTTCTTTCTCGCTGCGGCCGGATATTTTGCCGTCCGAGCACATCGGGCGCAGTCCGTCGATCTCCAGCCCTTAAGGCTCCCCGTGTCCCTCGCGGTTGGCACGATTCAGACGCCCCCGATACGGGCTGACTTTAATAAGGATTATGAAATCTCGATCGAAGTGCCGCTCCAGCATGATCCGGATCCTCAACGAACGAAGTGCTTGCTGGGTGCCGAGATCAACTCAAACCGCTGCCCAAGTATACCAAGCCTGCTGGACTTCTCTTGGAACGTTTTGGAAGGCGAACATATCGTCGCCCACGGAGATTCCGCGACATATCTTGGGGCGACTTGGGAGCCCGGAATTATGATCGAGAGGATAATAGGAAACTTCCACGCCAAGAAAGGGAGTTGGTACGTGCTAGCGTTGCAAGTCAGGCGGGACGCCTCACAACTAAATTCTACGGGCCCTGAGATTGTGGTTCAGCTCCCTCATGGGTACTGGGAAGACAACGCAATGGGGGTCGGTTTTCTGAAAATCAGGGCATCGATGCTAGGCTTGATTGGGATTTTTATTCTCGGCATCTTCTTTCGACTCATGTGGACGGGGTCCAAGACCCCGCGCTAAGCATGCGCGTATCCCACTTGACGTGACCGGGGATTTTTGTACCAGGCGGCAGGCCCAGGCTTTGGCTTTAGATTCTCGGGGTGGCGGGTGGCCCAGGTTCTAGGCTTAGATTTTTCGGGTGCCCCATCTGTCGCGCCGCCGACATGTGGGTCCTTTCCGGCCCGCTCGCTCTCCCTCCCGCCATCGACGCCCTACCAAGCCAGTACGTAATCACCTGCACTTTCCCTGTACTTTCGCGCAGTCGCAACTCTTCTCGCATCGTGCTACCCTCCGGCGAGGTGCACGAACATGGACCTGGACAGGGCCCGCGAGGCCACGCTGAACACGGCTCCCAAGTCGTCTGCCCTTGGTCTTAGCGGACGAGCTCCGGTGTTCGGTTGTCGTTCGCCAAAACCCTGATCGGCAGCGAAATCAACGGGATGCGGTTTGCGCCCGTGGTTAGCGCACGCGGCGGAGCGGCGATGTTCCCACACGAATTAATCGGCGCAGCGCGGTATTGACCGCATGGCCGTCCCGGAAATGTTCAGCCACGTCTGGCTGAGGGACGAATCAAGCTCAAAGATTATCCACCGCAGAGCGGACTCGGCTTCATGTAGCTTTTCCAGGGACTGCGCCGACGAGAGAGCTCAGAGGAAGAAGCCGAGGTAAAGGGTCCATAAATTCACCTCGAAACCTAACGTCGGGCTGGCGGACAGCCTACGTTTGTTTAATGCGGATCGTGATCGAGTGGTTCCCTCGGTTTCCGCCTGGTATCTGTCGCGCAAGATGGCCGCGGATCGGTGTGCGTGCTGATACTCCACGAGACTCGAGTCATCGCAGCGACGAGTTGCTTTCCTTTTGCTGTAGTCGATTTCGTAACCGCGATCGCCTCCAAGATCTAAGGAATTCAACCGACACCAGAGGGGCGACTGCAACAGCTTCAACGAAAAGCAGTTGAAATCCACAAAGTTCAGTAAACTTCAAGAACGCCTTGTCCCTGTCTTCGAACCAGCGCGTCAGCTCGAAAATTCCTGAACCGCACAGCGCCCGGGCACTGCTGCTACGCGGTGAACTTCACCACGCTGGTCCGTAACGTTACGTACGTTAGGTTACGAAACGCTGCGATCCGTTCAGAACAATCCTCGCCCCATCAATTCGTCGAGTGAGAGCGCGATTTCAGCGCCGCATTTTCGGCAGGCGTTGTCGCAAGCCGGTCCTCTATAACCGCACGAGCATTCCACGTAATACTCGTGGCGAAGAATCTTGTGAGGTGATTTGCGGCGCTGCCTCGCCCGTTCCTTCTCGCAGATGTCGCGAGAGGTGCGCAACGCCAGATCGGGCCTTCCGCCGACAGAGTCCGCTAGAAAATTGATGCGTTGCTCCTGCCGCTTCGGAAATTTGGGATCACGAATCAAAGCCAGGATGTCGGCGACGAGTTCCGGCACATAGTGACTGGTATAAGGCTGACCATGATTCTCAAACGCGTTTGCGATGTTCTGTTCCGTCCGGCATGTAAGGAGCGCAGTTTCCAGTTTCGGCCAGAGCTGAGTTAATCGGGTTCTGTGATTCCCGGCTCGCCCTATAACCCAAGACAGTGGAATCTTTGACGGTCGCCCTCTGCCGCCCTTTTGCGGAAGAGTGTCAAGCGGTTTTGCAGGCGTCTTTGTCGTTTTCTTGCGTCTCGGCATTTTCGCGGGAACTCTCCGTAAAGCCGCCCTGAATTTTACGGGAAGTTCCCGCCAAACGGCCCTCAATTTCACGGGAAGTTTTCTCTGACGCGTTGTCTCCGCCAGATCAGACTGGCCTGTGGTTCGCAAACCAAGGTCTATCCTGTATTCGCCCCGATCACGGTCACATCGCGCTGAAGCGGTCCGTCAGGGCGAGGCACGGGATGCCAACCAAGACAGACCACAAATTCCCTTGTCCGGTTTGCGTACGGGCGCTTGACGTAAGGCTGACCAAGAAGAACAAGCCCTACGTTACGTGCGACCCCTGCGGCGTTCAAATGTTCATTCGGGGCCCCGAGGGAATCGAGGGACTCCAGCGGCTGATCCAGAGGGGGCGCGGCACAGGGCTGCTGGACCGACTGGAACAGATGGAGCGGCACTACCGGTTGTCGTGCCCGGACTGTAGCTGCCAGTTCTGGATCGAGCGGAATTTGGTCAAGACAAGTGGTTTTGACGGGAGCCTGAAGGGTTTTCGATGCCCGAAGTGCGGAGAGGTCGTTCCATGGGAGAGCAAGCCATGAGGATCACGGTCGTAGGGTTCCTTGCAATCGCGGCGGCAATCATCGCTGTCGCGCTGCTGATATTCCATCTGAGCGACACGAAGCAAGGACCGGAACCAAGCCACGCCTAGCCATGGGAGAGAGGTCACAACTCGCCACACTAGAGATTGCCCGCACTAAGTCCAAGCGATCATCTCCGCCGTTGACCAAGGAAAGGCCGGAGATCGCAGCGGGGGCAACCCTCAATGCCGAGGCGCTGCATGCTCTAAGGAGCATGTTCCTATTACTCGACGAGTGGGACCGAGCATTGCAGCATGACTCTTCAGATTCCTCTCAGGATTGCGCAATCGCCGTTGACTTGAAATCTCCCTGCGTGCGTCGTTAGCGACTTGTTTGGCGACCCAGAGGCTCCGCATGAAACCAGCTGTCGCTGATGCGCGTGCGTTCCCTACGACAAGCCCCTACATGCCCTTGTCTGGCCCTACTCAGTGTAAAGCTCCGGAAGGCGGTTCGAGACGGCACTCCCCAGAAACTTTCGGCACAGAAGTTAAAGATACTTGGAGAGATTTTGCCGGAAAAACCCCTCTGTACTAGTGAGGGGCAATCTTCTGTGATTCTCGGGCGAGATTTGCGCGAAGGCAGTCGGTGCTCGCGTGCAGATAGGGTGTGGGCTGAAGTGCACTTCAGTACCAGACTTCAGGCGCACCAGGTGTTCACTTCAGTGCGGACGGGTGAAGTGGACTTCACCCACGCACTTCACTCATGGCGTTTATTCACTTCACCTTGGCGTGAAGCGAACTTCTTGGAATCGAGAGAAAAGCACGTGAGACAGCTCCGGTAGCACGCGGCCAGAGTCAAGACTGGGACGGGAGCGACCCCATTATAAGCGACGCATGGTGCCGTCCGGGTCGCTCCCGCCCCAGATCACGCCTGCAGCGTGATGTGCTTCGGCCGCGTGCCGGGATCCGAGGAAGCCTTTTGTAAAGCGCACGCACTACGTCTTGTAGTTAGAAGGATCGGAGGTCATAACCAAAACCGCGAGAAGTGCGCACTAATCGACTTTTGTTGGTGAGTTTTCTCCGAAAAAACCCCTCTGTATAGATGAGGGGAGTTTTTCTGAATGCCCAAACACGAGCGTGGAATCAGCACCATGCACTGTCAACTAATCCAAGCCGGTGAATGGTGGCTCGCCGTGATGAACCCGATGAGAACAGGTGAAGAAGGCAGGAATTACATTCTGCACCTTTTCATCTGCCAGCATCGTCACCGTACCGGTTTCGAAGTCCCTTGCGGCAAAACACCTACAACCGCGCAGCCAACGAAACCGACAGTGGAAAAAACACGAAATCGGGCGGGAGCGACCCCACTTTTTCGGCTTTCAGCCGCCCAAAAAGTTCGTGGGGTCGCTCCCGCCCGCCCCGAGCTGCGCGGGGCCGTGTTTTTTCCACCGGCAGCAGAAAAGCAGGAATTCTGCCAGACACCGAGTCAGACGATTTGTAACCAAAAAGGAGAAAACAATTGCCGATTCTGAAAGTGGCGCCCAAACAAGCCAAGAATGAATCTTTGCAGCTACGTGTCTCTACCGAGTTCAAGCTCCAGTTGCAACACTACTCCGAGTTCCTCGGAGCTACACCGTCCTACGTCGTGATTGCAGCCCTGAACCGCATCTTCGAAAAAGACCACGATTTCAAAACTTGGCTTGAGCAACCCACCGACACGGTCGACGAGCCTCCAACCGATGCAACTCTCGTGACGGAGATAAACAAGAGACCCTAATGCCTCGGCACATCCAATTCGGTGCGCGCAAGACTTCAGCCTCCCCGCGACGGCTTGTCTTGCGCTTTGTTATGCGCGACCTCACCAATGGTTTCTTCAAGAAGCTGGCTGACCCATTCGATGATCCGCCATTTCAGGAGCAAAGGCTCCGTGCAGTACAGACGATTGATCTCCCCCTGGGCGAAGAAAAGCAGGAGACCATAGGAAGAGAGAGTCTCGATGCCGCTGCGATTTCCGCCCTGCGGGATATGTTTCTCTTGCTCGATGATTGGGACCACAATCTCTGTGAAAAGAAGACTACGGACAATTTTTCCCGGAAACACGAGGTGCTCGTTGACACAAGAACACAATGAGCGCATGGTGGCCGAAATAAGTCAAAAGCGGAGGCCAACGTGAGACCAGCCGTCATCTACGCCCGGGTTTCCAGCAAAGATCAGGAGCGCGAGGGGTATTCGATCCCGGCCCAGTTGAAACTGTTGCGGGAATACGCCCGGACGCATGAGTTCGAGATCGTGCACGAGTTTGTTGATGTAGAGACGGCCAAGATCACAGGCCGCAAGCAATTCGGAGAGATGGTCCGATTCTTTCGTGAGAATGCGGCCTGCCGGGTCGCCATCGTTGAGAAGACGGACAGGCTGTATCGCAACTTCCGCGATTGCGTGACGCTTGAGGACTTGGAGGTTGAAATTCACCTGCCCAAAGAGGGCCAGGTCATCGGGAAGGACTCGAAGTCCCAAGCCAAGCTGGTGCACGGCATCCAGGTTGTCATTGCGCGGAACTACATCGAGAACTTGCGAGAAGAAGTCCGCAAGGGAATGCGCGAGAAGGCCGAGCAAGGCATTTACCCGAGCCGGCCGCCTCTCGGGTACCGCAACAACAAGCTTGAACACACAATCGAAGTCGATTCCGCCAAGGCTCCGATCGCGCAGCGCATGTTCGGGCTTTACGCTTCGAGCCAGCAATCACTCAATGGAGTGCGGAAGATTCTGAAAGCGGAGTTTGGCGTTAACCTCGCCAAAGGCTATCTGGAACGCCTGCTAAAGAACCCCTTCTACAAGGGGCAATTCGTCTGGGAAGACAAGCTCTACAGCGGCACGCAGACGCACCTTGTCAGCGCCGAACTGTTTGACCAAGTGCAAGCCGTATTCCGGGGCCACAACAAACCCAAGTACCGAAAGCATGATTTTGCCTTTTCCGGTCTGCTTCGCTGCGCCTACGACAATTGTGCGGTGACGGCTGAAATCCAGAAAAATCGCTACACCTACTATCGTTGTACTGGATTCCGGGGAAAATGCGAGCTGCCATACTTCCGTGAAGAAGAACTTGGCTCCCGGCTGGGAAAGGTACTCCAGGACATTCACATTCCCGACGACGTTCTGACGCAGCTCGAAAAGTCATTGCTCACCGATCAAGGCCGCGAGGAAGCGATTAGGAAGCAGCAGGGCGAACGATTGAAGCAGAGGTTGAGTGCCGTGCGTCACCGGCTCGATCAAGCTTACCTGGACAAGCTGGACGACAAAATCAGCGAGGAATTCTGGACGCGGAAATCAGCGGAATGGATTGCGGAAGAGCAGCAAATATCGCTCGCCATCCAGGGGCTTGCGAACCCGAACCCGGACAGAATCATTAATGCTGTCAGGATTTTCGAACTCGCGAATAAGGCGCATTTTCTGTACGTTAGCCAGCCCGCGCCTGAAAAAGCCAAACTACTCAGAATGGTGCTTTCGAACTGCTCTGTGGACGCTGTAAATATCTATCCTTTGTATAAGAAGCCGTTCGACCTGATCTTTACGCGAGCGAAAAATGAGGAATGGCGCGCCCGGAGAGATTCGAACTCCCGACCCTCTGGTTCGAAGACAGGGGCAAGGCGTTCTTGGAGTTTGTTGAATCTTGTGAATTTTATCTCCTTTTGGTTGAAACTGTTGCAGGCGACCTCCTCGTGTTCGTTGCGCTCTTCGGTTTTTCGAGGCTGTCGCAGTTACAAAATCGACTACGACATTAAACTTGGCAGCTCGCACTTGAATCAGGCGCCCCACAAGGGTCATCGTTGTCACTCCGCTGGCGCGGGCCGAGAAATCGTCTCTAATACTACGCAGGAGTCATCTTGGAGACCGTGTCCCGGCGAAACTAGCAGCAATGGTATCGTAATCGAGTCAGCAGGAGGTGACAAAGACGATGAGTCGGAGACGTACCAGGTGCGACCGGTGTCGCACTGCGCGAAATGCGGACCAGATAAGGTTTTTCGTCGGGACAGCTTATGATAGGTGTTGGAGGATGTGAATGGATCAGGTTGGCGTGCCTCGATGGTTTACGGGCTTGTTCTTTCTTTACGGCGGCTGTGTCCATTTTGCCCTATTCAGATGGTTTGTATGGAACTCGCATCCCCGAGGAGAAATCGTCGACTTTGCCGACAGCTACGCAATAAACGTCGCCGTCTTTGTGTTTCCGGCCCTGTGCGTAGCTTGGCTCATGACGCGCCTCGCCCGACGGGCGTTTCAAGTTCGGCCGGGCAAGGCCTCGAGCATCGTGTTAACGGGAAGCCTATATGGGGTGTTGGCTACTTTTGTTGGGCTGGAAGTTTTCTACTTATTTTGTGCTATCGCGTTAAGCGTGTCGGATTTGCACGGCCAAGGGCTCGTAGTGCTGCTGTTCGGGGTCCAACTTTCCTTTGTCGAGATGAGCGGATACGGTGTTGTGATGCTATTTCGGGCGTTGCCAATTGCGGTCGGCTACGGGTGTCTCGGCGGTATGTTTATTCAGAAGGTTCGCCAACGTTTTTTTGGAAGTGCAGATCCGCCTTAGACCGCGCCCGTCAGAATCGCGTGACCGTCAATCCGCTTTCGCGAGGCACAGAGCTGCAGCAAGGAACGTCCCGTCACCAATCCGAATACTTCGTTCCATCGAGGGCGGTTCCCTGAGACCTCGAGTGAGACATCAAACACATTGCTCCCGCCCCACACATTGGAACCCGGATCGTCTTGGACAGATCGGAGTCCCCAGTCAGACCGGCCCGTCATAGGATCCAGGGGAATCTTACGGAGGAAACGAACCTTCTCGTTAGTCCCGACCACGACGCCCTTTACTAGAGCTTGGCGGGTGGCGCACCCTTTGTAAAATCCCTTAGGATTCATTCGCGGACCCGGCTGAATAATTCACACCCGCTTTCATTCGGGCCGAGCACAACCTGTTGGGGTGCCGCAGCCCTTCGTAACTCAGAAGGGTGCGCGAGGCAACGTCACCTTTCTCTTCCTTCCTCAATCGAAAATCCATGGCGCGCGCCTTGCTTAGTGCAGATTCAAAATGGCGCGCCCGGAGAGATTCGAACTCCCGACCCTCTGGTTCGAAGCCAGATGCTCTATCCAGCTGAGCTACGGGCGCGTGGGTACTATCTTACCGCGAGACGCTTGGAATTGGGTCGCGCTGAGATTCCCGGTGACTTTAATCCCGCCGGCGACCCGTGGAATAGCGCGTGCGGTCTCGTCGTTCGGCTCGCGAGCTACCCTATCTAGCGCCTGGCGCAAGAAAAATCAGTCCGGCGTGGACCCGTACCTCAGCGCAAGTCCTTGAGAATTTCCCGGGCGGCATTTGCACCCGAAGCGCCGGTAATCCCGTTGCCCGGATGCGTGCCTGAGCCGCAAAGGTACAGCCCTTTCACCGGCGTCCGATAACGGGCCCAGCCAAGCTGAGGCCGCATGGTGAAAATCTGATCGAGCGCGAGTTCGCCGTGGAACGGATGGCCGCCGGTAAGCCCGTACGTTGTCTCGAGATCCTGCGGCGTTAACGTCTGCCGCGCGAGAATCTTGCCTGGAAGATCTGGCGCGTACGCGGCAAGCTTCTTCACGATCGTGTCGGCGAGCGCCTCGCGCTGTTGGCCCCAATCGCCTTGCTTCAGATGGTACGGGGCGAATTGCATGTAGATGGACATTACGTGTTTTCCCGCAGGTGCAAGCGAGCTGTCCAGAATCGAAGGGATCGAAATATCCAAATACGGTGCGCGAGAAAACTCGCCGTACTTGGAGTCGTCGAACGCGCGCTCGAGATAATCTATTCCGGGGCCGATGTGAATTCTCCCAGCCAGCGCGGAGTTTCCTTCGGCCGAGTTTCGAAGCGCAGCGAACGTCGGTAGCGCGTCGAGCGCAAGGTTCAGCTTGGCTGCGGTGCCATTGGCGCGGTAATGCTGCAGCTTCACCGCGAAACTCGGCGGCAAATGCACCGGATCGAGCAGCCCGAGGAGGGTGCGCTGCGGATCTGCGCCGGAAACGACTCGCTCCGCCGCAATCTCCTCGCCGCCGCGAAGCACCACGCCTGCGGCCGCCCCGTTCTTCACAATAATCCGCTCAACTTCCGCATCGGTTCGAATCTCCGCGCCGGCTTGCCTCGCCGCAGCGGCCATCACCGACGTGAGCGCGCCCATGCCACCGCGCGGGAATGCAGAGTTCCCCACCGGGTACGGATCCGACCCAGCTCGCAGGAGCAGGAGCGCGGTAGAACCAGCGGACCATGGGCCCATGGCCGCGCCGTAAATTCCGCGAGCCGCAACCGCGGCCCGCAACAAGTCAGTTTCGAAAAACTCAGCCACGAAGTCCGCGACGGCCATTGGCCCCCATCGCAGGACGCGCATCATTTCCCTCTTGCCGAGACCTCGAAACTTGCGCCCTAGTTTCAATAGCTTCCAGAGTTCTTCTTTAGAAGGTTTGTCGATCACAGGCGGCGTCAGTGTCAGCAACTCGCTCAGAATCGCCGCCGTGCGTTCGAGTACTTTGTGCAGTTCGACGTATTTCTCGGCATCATTCTTCGAGAACTGCTCAATTTGCTTCGCCGCCGCGATCGGATCGGTAGTGAGCACGAGAGCCCGGCCGTCCGGCGACGGCGCGAACAGCCGCACGGGCGATTCGAGTTTTTCCAGTCCATGCTTCGCTAGCTGCATGTCGCGCACAATTGAAGGAGCGGCGGACCTCCGGCGTGCGCGACAGTGGAGCAGCGGAATCCCGGATGGATTTCCTCGGTAACTGCTGCACCACCTACCATTCCGCGGCGCTCGAGGACAAGCGGTTTCAGGCCCTTCCGCGCGAGATAAAACGCGGCGACGAGCGCGTTGTGCCCAGCGCCAATAATCACGATTTCTCGCGCGGCCGCCACGTTTACTGTCTCCCCTTCCCTGTGTCTTTCAGGATTTCCAGCGCTGCCAGGCGGCCGGGCGCGCCCATTACTCCACCTCCCGGGTGCGTTGCCGAACCGCACATATATAGTTTGCGAATCGGCGTGCGGTACCGTGCCCACCCCGCTACAGGCCGCAGAAAGAAAAGCTGTTCGAGCGAAAGCTCGCCCTGAAAAATGTTCCCCTCGGTCAAGCCCGTTTGGCGCTCGATATCAAGCGGCGTGATGACCTGTTTGCCGATGATGATGGATCCTTCAAGTTCGGCGCGTATTCCGAGATCGTCTCGATCACCGCGTCGCCGAACGCATCGCGTTGCTCGTCCCACGTGCCCTTGCTCAGCTTATATGGCGCGTATTGCACGAAGCACGACATGACGTGTTTTCCCGGCGGTGCGACCGAAGGGTCAGTCAGCGAAGGAATAACCATGTCAATGTAGGGCCGCCGCGAAAACTCGCCATATTTCGCCTGATCGTAGGCGCGCTCCATATACTCTGTCGAAGGCGAAATTGAAATCGCGCCTCGCAGATGGCGGCCGGACCCGGGCAGGCACTTGAAATCCGGAAGCGCGTCGAGCGCCAGATTCACCTTCCCCGACGATCCGCGGTACTTGTACCGGCGAACTTCCTCAATGAAATCGTCCGGCAGCTCGCGCGATTCGATGAACTTCAAGAATGTGAGGTTTGGATCCACGCTCGAGGAAACAGCGTCCGCGTGAATTTCCTCACCGCTCTCGAGCACTACTCCTTGAGCGGAACCGTTTTTCACCAGAATGCGCGCGACCGGGGCCTCCGTACGAATTTCGGCGCCCGCCTCGCGTGCCGCCGCGCCGATCGCATTCGAAATGGCGCCAGTGCCGCCGCGGCTGAATCCCCACGAACGAAATGCTCCGTCAATTTCGCCCATATAGTGGTGCAGCAGGACGTACGCTGTGCCGGGCGAGCGAATGCCCAGAAACGTGCCGATGATTCCCGAAGCCGACATAGTCGCCTTCAGCACGTCCGTTTCAAACCATTGGTCTAGAAAATCGGCGGCGCTCATGGTCATGAGCTGGACAAGGTTGTATTTGTCCTCCGCCGCGAGCAACTGAAAGCGCTTGCCGAGACTCGCGAGTTTCTTCCAATCGCGCGGGTCGAGTGAAGTCGGATCAGGAGGAACCATGCCCAGGATCGGCTTCACGAACCGGCACATCGCGACCATGGACTGAGCGAAATCGTCGTACGCCTCGGCGTCGAGCTTTGAATGGCGCTGGAGTTCGCGGCGCGTCTGCGCATGATCGTTCACTCGCCAAAGATAGTTTCCGTCCGGCATGGGCGTCATCGTGCCGTCGAGAGGAAGAATCTCCAAGCCCATGGCGAGGCAAATCGAGGTCGCGAATAATCTCCGGACGCAGCAGGGACACAACGTAGGAAAAGACGGAGAACTTGAAGCCGGGCACGATTTCTTCCGTAACCGCAGCACCGCCGAGTACGTGTCGCCGCTCGAGGACGAGAACTTTCTTGCCCCGGCGGGCGAGATAGGCCGCGTTGACCAGGCCGTTGTGCCCGCCACCGATCACGATAATGTCATATTTCTTGGTCATGAAGAATGTACGCAATTCGCGCGTCATTCGCAGGCACTTTGCGAGAGACGGTGCATTCTACAAGTCCGCGCAGAGAGTCACAACAAAACGCTCACGTACCTTGCGATGAAAGCAACCGGCGCACTATACTCCGCGCGCTGGTCCGCGTGGCTGGATTTAACCGGGAGAACTACCGTGCCGATTGGAACTGCAGTTCACGAGAAGGCTTTTCGCCTCTGCGAGAGCCTGAACTTCCGCGAATGGTCGGGATACTACGCGGTCAGCGTCTATGAGACGCATCACGAACACGAATACAACGCGATACGCAACGCTGCCGCGATGATTGATGTGTCGCCGCTCTTCAAGTACCGAATCAGCGGAAAAGACGCGACCAAGTTCGTGAACCGCGTGATCGCTCGGGACATCAATCGAGTGGCCATCGGTCAGGTGATCTACTGTTGCTGGTGCGACGAACAGGGAAAAGTGATTGACGATGGCACGGTCTCGCGCCTGGGTGAAAATCTCTATCGCTGGACCGCCGCCGATCCCAGCATGCGGTGGTTCCATCAAAACGCGCTCGGCCTTGACGTGAAGATCGAAGACATTTCCGGTCAGGTCGCCGCACTGGCAATTCAAGGGCCGATGTCGGCCAGACTGCTAAAGCAGGTCTCCGATGCGGACATTGCAAATCTGAAGTATTTCCGGCTCACGCACGGAAAAATCGCGGGCGTGGAAGTGGATATTTCCCGCACCGGCTACACCGGAGACCTCGGCTACGAAATCTGGATTCCATGGAACGACGCGCCAAAAGTTTGGGATGCTCTGATCCACCAGGGCGGGCAATTTGATTTGCACCCCGCGGGAATGCTGGCACTGGACGTGGCGCGAATCGAAGCGGGGCTGATTCTGATCGAGGTGGATTACTTCAGCAGCAAGAAAGCATTGATCGAATCGCAGAAGTATTCACCATATGAAATCGGACTGGGGCGGTTGGTGGATTTGAGAAAGGAACACTTCATCGGCCGCTCGGCACTCGAAGAAGAACAGCGATTCGGCCCGAAACGCCTCCTGACCGGCCTCGATATCAATTGGGACGATGTCGAGCGTCTCTACGATTCGATCGGGCTGGCCCCGCAAGTGCAGAGCACGGCATCACGCGTCGCAGTTCCTGTCTATCGCGGGGATTCTCAGGTCGGGAAAGCCACGTCTACGACGTGGTCGCCGTCACTAAAGCGAATGATCGCGCTCGCCAGTGTCAGCCGCGAACACGCAGCGCCCGGCACAGAGCTTCAGATGGAGATGACCGTCGAGGCGGTGCGCCACAAAGTGTGCGCGATGGCGAGAGAACTCCCGTTCTTCAATCCGCCTCGAAAAACAGCGACTCCGATCGTGTAGGGCAGCCGCGCGAGCCTATCGCCACTTGTCTACCGACGCGCTCGTGACGTAGCTGAAGTCGCCGCCGGCCCAGTATGTGTTTGTTTCTCCGCCCAGCACGATTATCTCAATGGAGGACTTGGGGTTGGGATCGGGCGGCGCGCCAGGACGGCCGCGGCGGTAGAAGCGCTGGAATGGAATCTCGCCGTCGCCCATCTTCAAATAAGAGGCGTACGGCTCCACGCCTGCCTGGGCCTGCTTCAACTCCTTCTGGTGCGTGTCCCAATAGAGCCAACCCGGCGTCTTCGAGTTCTTCGTCCAGTAGTCGCTTAACTCCTCCTTCGAATTGAATCCCTTTTCCTTCGCCTCGCGGGCGACGGTTGGATCGAGCAGCAACGTGGCGGCGCTGATGCCAAACGAGAAGAAATGCGTCAGCCAGTTCTTGATCAGTTCGTGGTAGGGCATGTTGGGGAACCAGGCGACGTTGTTTAGGCTCCAGCCGCTGAAAATGCTCACGACGCTCTCGTCGGCCTTGAACCCCTTCTGCACGTGGAAAGGCTTCCAGCCGTCTGGCAGCCTGTTCTCCGTTTCCGCGATGCAGAGGTTGTTGTAATTAAAGTTGGATCCCAGGGTGCCCAGGTAGCTGAGTCCGGGCACGCCGCAGCCGCCGAGGTTCTTCGAAAGGATCGTCCACGCCCGGCCGATAACGGCATTGGGTTCGGCGAACGGACCCATCGCGCCGATACCGTAGTTCATCTTGATTTGGTCGGAGATCGGACCGTTCAGCATCACCATGCGGGTGAACGACGACGTCGAGCTAAACAGCGATGGCTGGCCCGTGGCAGAGATCGCGAGAATCACGGGGAGGTGTTCCGGGCTCGCGCCGGCCATGACCGCATTGATGGCCACGTGCCTGACCGTGAAAGTCCACGAAGGTTGCGCTCCCTGGGCGGCGCTCAATTTGCCGATGACCTCGTCGGGCTTGTGGCTCGTGCCCTTCAGCATTGCCTCCACCTTTTCCTCGGTGGGAAGGATGATGGGCATGTAATCGGTCAGATTGTTGTCGCAGTACAGGCGCTGCAGCTCATCCTGAGTGCCCACGTAGGTGGGCGGACCGACATCCGGACTGGTGGAGCCGGTTTTCTTCTCCTCGGCGGTCAGAGGCGCCGTCAAAGCGGCAATGATCTCCGGCATGAGCGGTTTGTTGGTGACCGGATCGTTGCCTTCGAGGACTTTGTACATTTCCTCGTCCGTCTTGTTCGTCATTGGGTGAGGCAGGAAGCAGATGCGCTCGAGCGGCATGCCGCGGCTGGCGGCGTTGGATTTCGCCAGACCCACGAAGGCGATCGTGACGAGGGCGGCGGTCGGGAAACCCATCTTTTCGACTTGTATGCAGTGACCGACGGTCGCTGGGGTGCAGGTGCTTCAATGCCCGTACGCCATGATCATGGCATTGCCGCTGGCTTTGATTTCCGCCGTGAGCTTGGGGTCATCATCGAAATACGATCCGGCTTTCAGACGGTACACCGTCTTCACACTGGGCATGTTCTTCTGGAACCAGATGGCGATCTGCGCGAGGAAGCGGTCCGCTCCGGCGAAGCCATCGGACACGAGGAAAACGGTCTTGCCGTCGAGGGTATCCAGACGCGGTGCCATGGGGACCAACTGGACCGCGGGCGGCATCCCCTTGGGATTGAGGGCTTCGAACTTTTCCTGGCCGTGAACCACTGGCGCGGTCTTTTTCTTCTTGTCGTCCGCGAGCGCCGTATTCCCAGCCAGTACAGCCGGAGAAAGTCCGATCAGCGAAAGCAGCTTTCGACGATTAATTTTCATGGTGTTTCGTGTTCCCTTCTCCACCCTGCACTGCAGCCTTGCACGCTTGGCGCATCATAGCACTCGAACTCCTGTTGAGTAAGACGCTGGATTCGCCTGTTGCGTTACGGCAACGCAAACACGTATATCGCATTGTGGCCGGTTGGAGTGTGCATGTCGGGCACCTCGGCGCTCAGCTCCGGCACTTTCAGGTTGAAGCCTGTCATCACGCAGACGTACTGCTTTCCGTTCACCGCATACGTGATCGTGCTCACGGAAATATTTCCGCCAAGAATCGCCTCCCACAGCTTCTTACCTGTATTGACATCAAACGCGCGAAACCTCCGGCTCATGTCGCCGTGGAAGACCAGGCCGCCGGCCGTTGTAAGCATCGCGCCGTTGCCGGGAGCGCGGCCCACGTCAAAATGCATCGTCTCGCCAGTGGATAAATTAATTCTGGCAAGTCCGGTGAGAGCATTGGGATCGGAGCCCGGGCGCGGAATCACCTTCCAGCCGCCCTTCACTCCAGGTCCCGCTACGGTCAGATCGCGACAGTTATCTATATAAGGAACAAACAGCGAATTAGTTGCCTGATGGTAGGCCGTGGGCCAGTAGCTTCTTGTGTTCCAGTAGCAGGTGATGTGGTGGTCGCCCGGCTGCTTGAAGACGAGATTCCAATTGAGCGTCGTTTTCCCTGTCTTCACATCAATGTCGGACATGATGTAATTCGGGTCATCGTAAGGAAACGGCATCGCCCAAAGAAATTGGCCGTTGTTGCGGTCGAGGACGAAAACCGAGCCGCCTTCCGCAACCATTGCTGCGATGTCGTGATTGGATCCGCGCGGAACGTCCGGATTGATCCACTTCACGAATTTCGGATCCGGATTGAACGCCACGCGCGCGAGCGTGCGTTCGTGCGTATGGTCCGTGTCCCAGTCATCGCCCGGCAAGTGCTGGTAATACCAGATGAGTTTGCCCGTTGCGGGATCGAGAGCCAGCGTGCAGTTGCTATACAGGTCCGCCGGCGTCGAACGCGACGTGCCGTCGGAATTGCCGTTGTGACGCGCCATGCGTTGGTCCGGCATCGGATTCGCGACGCCCCAATAGAGCACGTTGCGAACCGGGTCAAAGCTTCCGGGCAGGCCCCACGTGGACGCCATGGACTGTGAATTATCCGCGCCGTTCCATGAGGCGTAACCGGGATCGCCCGGATGCGCCACGGTGAAGAATCGCCAAAGTTTCTCCCCGGTCTCGGCGTTAT
Source organism: uncultured Acidobacteriota bacterium (assembly GCA_963818605.1). Lineage (GTDB taxonomy): Bacteria > Acidobacteriota > Terriglobia > Acidiferrales > UBA7541 > Palsa-295. The sequence goes on along the minus strand of CAWFSW010000005.1, from coordinate 56,511 downwards.
CCGCTTCGATGAAACAGCTGTCGCTTCCTTTGCCGCACGTGCCGCCCGATATCACCTTGCCGTCAACGACCAGAGCACCCGAGGTATTTTGAGTATCGGTCTTGTACGTCTCCCAGCGAACCTTGCCGGTGCGCGCGTCGAGCGCTATCACATAGCCATCCGCGGCCGTGAAGTAGACCATGTCTTCATAAATCGCCAGGGCCTTCGTTCGTTCCTGTGTGGCTACCTGCGGATTCTTGAACGTGCGCTTGTACTCCCAGATCAGGTCTCCGTTGGTCGCGTCGAGGGCATCCACTATTCCGCCCGGCGCGATCACATACATCACGCCGTCATGGACGATCGGAATCGTTTCGGTGACGCCATCCTCCAAACCGCGCACCCATGCCATCCGAAGGTTCTTGACGTTGCTCTTATTGATCTGCTTGAGCGGGCTATCGCGAAACGCGTCGTAAGTCCGGCTATACATCAGCCAGTCATTTGGGCTGGGGTTGCGGAGCATTTCGTCCGTTACGGGCTTGAAGTTCTGTACCTGCGCAACCGCCGGCGTAACTGCCGCGGCAAATGCGGCCCCCGCAAAAACCGCGGACAGAACAAAACCGGAAATTCTGATCATGCAGTCTCCCTCTCGAGGGTTTGCCCGACGCAGTTCGCGACACTTGGTGAAGGCTGATTCGTGGCAGCGTGTGCGCCACGGCCGCAGTCAGGAGCGAGGGCGAGAATCATTCCAGTCGTCGGAGTCTCACTTTTGGAAGCTATCGAGCGCCGATTCTTCATCGGAGAAGTCTTCGAATATTTTGTAGAGGCTGGTCAGCTCCATGAGGTATTGGACCTGCTTGCTAAGATTGACCATCTTTAGTTCCCCGCCAGCCTTCCGCACTGTCACATAAGCCCAGGCCAGCGCGCCGATCCCTGAACTGTCCAGATGCTTCACGTCGCACAGATTCAGCAGAAGCCTCTTCTGGCCCTTCGCGAGCAAGTCGCGAAACAGCTCGTGCAATGCTTCCGCCTCCGCCCACATGACCGATCCCGTGATCGTGACCAAAGTCACGGGGCCGACCTGGCGAACCGATACGTTAAAGCCCATGTGTCCCACCCTTTCGTGGTCAGGATGGCTGGGCGCCTCATCGTGTATACGTCCACATGATGATCATAATACCTGGCAGGGCGCGATGGAAGGATCGAGGAGATCAAAATAGTTCGGAATTCCGGGTTTACAGGCGCAAAAGTCACATGTAGTATGGCGAGTTCGCAATCAAAAATGGATTCCAAGAGGGTGATTTGTCGTTGCCCGCATTCCGTGTGAACCGTTGGCTTCGCGTTGCAATGATTCTCGGGGTGATCGTCCTGGCGGGGGCGATCCTGGGCCGCACCATGCCCGCCGAGGACTCCAGCGCGGCGTCGCAGTCGGCCACGCAGACTTCGCCCGTCTTCACGACGGCGCATCGCAGCGTCGCCGATGCGGTTCGGGAATTCTTCGGCGCCCGCTCGAAACCGGTCCAGCCCATCGCCTACACGCACAAAGTGCATCTGGCCAACGGGATGCAATGCACGGACTGCCACGTCGGCGTGGATCAGGGCCCCGACGCCAGAATCCCGAGTGTCAATTTCTGCATGACGTGCCATCAGGTCATCGCCACCAACAAGCCGGAGATCAAGAAGCTCGCAGCCTATCGCGCGCGTGGCGAGGATATTCCATGGCAACGCGTTTACGGATTCGAGCCGTCCGCGCATGTGAAGTTCAATCACGCGCCGCACATTCGCGCAGGCGTGGACTGCGCCAAATGCCACGGCGACATGCACACGCAGACTGTCGCTGAACGAAAAGTGGATCATACGATGGGTTTTTGCGTGGAGTGCCATCGCCAGAATAATGCGCCGGTGGATTGCGTTACGTGTCATTTCTAATTTGTGCTGAAGTTATCGCGATATGGGGACAAGAAAAGTCCACAGGCGCTCATTCTTTTTCTCGCCGCGCCTGTCGCTAGAATGCGAACGATGGGAAATTTGATCGAATACGGGCTGGACGGTCGGCGTGGCGCGGCCTCCGTACCCGGCCGCCCGAACGCCGCGCTTTTATTCCAAATCAAGTGTCACACCATGCAAAGTAATTTCGCTTCTAAACTATTAAAAACAAAAGATCGGCACCCTAACAAAGTGACACACATTTTCGAGGGCCGGGCGGCCGAATTGTTCGCGTTTTCGATCTCGGATCACGGCCAACAGGGACCACATGCAGCGTAGAGATTTTCTGAAAATCTCGGCGGCGGGCGGGGCTGCGGCGGCCCTGGAAGGCTGCGGGAACCCCGACCACCAGCTCATCCGGTTCATACCGGAGGAGGATTTGCTTCCCGGTATCTCAACCTGGAAGCCGAGCATCTGCACGCTCTGTCCCGCCGGCTGCGGCACGCTCGTTCGCGTGATGCAGGGCGAAGCCGAAGTCGTTCGCAACGGCCAGCTCGGAATCCTGAAAATGGGCCTGGCGAAAAAGATCGAAGGGAATCCCGCTCACCCGATCAATCAAGGCAAGCTCTGCCCCCGCGGCCAGGCCGCATTGCAGGTCACCTATCATCCCGACCGCATCAAGTCGCCGCTCCAGCGCACAGGCGAACGCGGCTCCGGCCAATTCAAAGAAATCACCTGGGACGAAGCGATTAAACAGCTCGTGGCGCAGCTTTCACCGCTGCTGGCAGCTAAACAGCCGGGCCAGCTTGCGATTCTCACTGCTCCGCTAAAGGGACAGCGGCGGACGCTAATTTCAAATCTTGCGGCGGCCTTTAAGGCAGCTCCGCCCATCGAATTCGAATTCTTTGACAATGCTGTCGTGAAGTCGGCGAACCTGCAAAGTTTCGGCGTCGCGGCTTTGCCCACGGTTGATCTGGGACAATCGAATTACGTCATTTCTTTCGGCGCCGATTTTCTGGGCACGTGGAATTCGCCCGTCGCTCAATCGATCGGGTACGGCCACATGCGCAAGGGCCGGTCTGGCCAGCGCGGTAAGTTCGTGCAGTTCGAATCGCGTGTATCGCAAACGGGGGCCAGTGCCGACGAATGGATTGCGTGTCCGCCCGGCTTGGAAGGCGCGCTGGCGCTCAGTCTTGCTCACGTGATCTTGCGTGAGAAGCTGCGGCCCGCAAGCGCGGCAGGGGCCGCCATCGAAGGATGGGCGGCGGGTCTGTCGGACTACGCACCGGAAAGAATCGAAAAACAGCTCGGCGTTCGGGCGGCTACGATCACTAGGATCGCTCGGGAAGCCGCTGCTAACTCCCCAGCTGTCGCTCTGATCGGCGACCCGGCAACCGCTCAAACGAACGGCCTCTTCAATGCGCACGCAGTCAATACGCTGAATGCTCTGCTGGGAAGTGTTGGAAAGCCCGGCGGTATTACGTTCGCATCGAATCGGAACTCGAGGGGCGGAACATCTCCCACACCCAGCACGGAGTCGAATTACTGGCTGGCACTGCTGGCTGGAGTACTCACAAAGTTCCGCGCGCCCGAGGTCGCACTATTGTTTAACGCAAATCCGATCTTCGCAACTCCAGCCGATGGGGGCGTGCGCGAAACGCTCGAAAAGGTCCCCTTCATCGCCAGCTTTGGCAGCTTCATTGACGACACCAGCAGGCTCGCCGATTTGATTCTGCCCGACCATTCGCCACTCGAATCATGGCTCGACGACGCGCCTGAATCCGGCTCCGTGCGCACCGTCGTCAGCGTCGCGCCTCCGGTCATGGCACCGCTTCACAATACGCGCTCGATGCCTGACGCGCTGCTCGACGTGGCGCAGCAACTCGGCGGCGACGCGGCCAAGGCGCTTCCCTGGAAGACATACGATGAGGCCGTTAAGGCGTCTTTCGCCCAACTCTATAAGGAGAAGGGAACCAAGAGCGCCAAGGACGCCGACGAATTTTGGTCGAAAGTGCAAGCGCAAGGCGGGTGGTGGAACACCGACGAAAAATCCTCTGCGCCTCCAGTCACGAAAGCAGGCGGTTCGCCGGTGCAAGACGCGGAACCCCAGTTCGATGGCGCGGCGGAAGAATTCCCGTTCAACTTCCTGCCGTTTGCCTCGCAGATGTTTTACGACGGCTCGCTCGCGCACCTACCGTGGATGCAGGAAGCGCCCGACCCGCTCTCAACTGTTATGTGGGGCACATGGGTTGAGATCAATACGCGCACGGCGGAGAAACTCGGCGTGAAGATGGGCGACATGCTCGAAGTCGCGTCCCAGCACGGCAAGCTTCAGGCGCCGGCGTTTGTCACGCCCGGAATCGCTCCCGACGTGATCGCCATGCCCATCGGCCAAGGCCACGAGAATTTCACGCGCTACGCGACTGGTCGCGGCGCGAACCCGATCTCGATTCTCGCTCCTTCAATCGTTGAAGGAACCAATTCCCTCGCCTGGGCCGCTACGCGCGTGAAACTTTCCCGCGTCGGCGAGGGGAAAATCGTGATGTTCGGCGCCAGCCTGACCGACCAATCGCCTGAACTAAAGCATCGCTGAGAAAGGTCTAAGAACCAATGGCGCATCAATGGGGCATGGTAATTGATCTGGACCGCTGCACGGGCTGCGAGGCCTGCGTTGTAGCCTGCCATGCGGAAAATAATATTTCGACGGTCGGCGAAGACCAGGCCGCGCGTGGCCGCGCCAAGCATTGGATTCGCGTCGAACGATATTACGAAGGCGAATTCCCCGACGTAAAGACAAAGTTCATGCCCGTCCTCTGCCAGCAGTGCGACGCCGCTCCGTGTGAGCCCGTCTGCCCGACCTTCGCGAGCTATCACACGATCGAGGGCTTGAACGGCCAGGTTTACAATCGCTGCATCGGCACGCGCTATTGTGCGAACGCATGTCCTTACAATGTCCGCTTCTTTAATTTCTACAATCCGGTCTGGGACAAGCCGCTGAACCTGCAGCTCAATCCCGATGTTTCGGTGCGTGAAGTCGGAGTGATGGAGAAGTGCACGTTCTGCGTGCAGCGCATCAAGGCCTCGGAGATTCAGGCGTCGGAAGAAAAGCGCGAAGTAAAGGACGGCGAAATCCAGCCGGCCTGCGTGCAGTCCTGCCCTACAAAGGCGATGGTGTTTGGAGATTTGAGCGATCCTCAGAGCGAGGTGTCGCGCCTCGCACATTCGAACCGCGCCACAAAGCTTCTCGGCGAAGTGGGGACGCTGCCCAAGGTTACTTACCTACAACGGGATTCATGGCATGCCGGCGAAGACACCTGAACAAATTAATGAGGACCTGCTGCGCCCGCTTGAGGGCGCATCGTGGCGCTATCTCACGGTGCTCGCATTCTTCGCGGGGATCGTCGTTGCGGCGTTCTGCGCGTTTGGCTGGCAGATTTATAGTGGCATTGGCGTCGCTGGGATTCGGCGTCCGGTATTTTGGGGCTTCTACATCACGAATTTCGTTTTCTGGATAGGCTTGAGCCATGCCGGCACGCTGATTTCCGCCATTCTGCGCCTCGCGAATGCCACATGGCGCCGCCCGGTAACCCGCTGCGCGGAAGTAATCACCGTGTTCGCGCTTTCGATTGGCGCCACATTTCCGATAATTCATCTCGGCAAACCGTGGCTAGCCTTCTGGCTGTTTCCTTACCCGAGCGAGCGGGGTCTGTGGCCAAACATTCGCTCACCCTTGCTGTGGGACTTTTTCGCTATCAATACTTATCTGCTCGGCAGCGTGACCTTTCTGCTGCTTCCGATGATTCCGGATATGGCGCTGATTCGCGATCGCGCGACGGGCCTGCGCAAGAAAATTTACTCGGTCGCAGCCATCGGCTGGCGCGGCACCCCGAAGCAATGGCATCGGCTGGAATCCGCAATGCAGATAATGGCGGTCGCCGTCATTCCCGTTGCAGTTTCCGTGCACAGCATCGTGTCCTGGGATTTCGCGATGGCGCCCGTGCCGATGTGGCATTCCACGATTTTCGCGCCTTACTTCGTTGCCGGAGCAATCTTCAGCGGCATCGCGGCATTGATCATCGCCATGGCGCTGCTGCGGAAATTCCTGCATCTGGAGGAGTATCTGCTCCGCGTGCACTTCGAAAACCTCGGGAAGCTCCTGCTGGTGATGAGCCTCCTGTGGTTCTACTTTGTTTTCGCCGAGCGGCTGACGGCCTGGTATGGCAACGAGCCGTCGGAGATGACAGTTTTCTGGGTCACGCAGACGGGTTCGTTTTCGCCGCTGTTCTGGATAATGGTGTTCTGCAATTTCATCGTGCCCTTCCCGATCCTGGCGATCAAGAAACTGCGGACGATTACGGGCACGGTGATCGCATCGACAGGCGTAGTGATCGGTATGTGGCTGGAGCGTTACCTAATTATCGTGCCTTCGCTCTCGCACAAATATCTGCCGTATAGTTGGGGCACCTACCGGCCCACGTGGGTCGAAATCACGATCACGGCGGGAACATTTGCCGGCATGGTGATGCTCTATATGCTGTTTGCAAAGACCGTTCCGATCATTTCGATCTGGGAACTCAAGGCGAAGGAACATCTCACGTCCGATCACGTGCCCGCGTTGGTGCAAACTGCTGAGGAAGGGGCCGACTGACGTGGCGGCGCTCAATTCCATCTATGGCCTGTTTCCCAGTCCCGACTCAGCCGAACGGGGCATGAACGCGTTGCGCGCCGCGGGCATCGCGCCCGAAAAAATCGTGGTCATGTCGGATCAGCCGTTTGACGAATACTCGTTTACGCGGGCTGATCACAAGACGGTGATGCCCTGGATCGCCACGCTGGGTGGTATCTTGGGCGGCGTCTCAGGATATTTGCTCGCGCGTTACACGCAAGTGGCATATCCAATCATGACCGGAAACATGCCGCTAGTTTCTCCCTGGCCAACGGCGATCGTTACGTATGAGCTGACAATGTTCGGCGCCGTCCTCACCACTGTCATCGCGCTTCTGATTACAGCGCGACTCGCGAGGCGGAGGTCCGGGCTGTACGACGCAGAGATTTCGAACGGCAAGATTCTAATCGGCGTCATGGATCCCTCGGATGCTGCGCGACCCGATTTGGAAAAGCGTTTACTCGGCGCCGGCGCCGATCAGGTAAAGTCCACTGGACTTGCCTCGAGTTAGTCTTGTCGGACGCAATTTTCTGCGTTTGATTGGCTCGCCGGAAGAACAGGATCTAAAGAATTCTGCGACCGGTCATCCTCGGCCAGCATCTCCTGAGTAGGACGGATTGGTTCATTGGGGAGGCGCTCCAGTGACACGACAACCATTGCGATTCGTTCAATTGAAAGTGATGGATGTTCTTGCGCGCATTTTCCCGGAAGGTTCGGAACTCGACACAATTTTTTGGTCGTACGATGACTGGCGCGAGGCTAGGGAGAAAGTTTTTGCCGCCAAAGCCAGGAAGCTAGCCGCCTCTAGAGTTGCTCGCCCCAAGATGTAACATATGTCGAAGTAAAGCTAAGCCACCCAGTTCGCCGGATTCCTGTTGCTTATCGGACGACGATCTCGATTAGGGTTTCGGAAGCGGAACGGCGAACATCTTGAATGTGCCCGGATCCTTGTCCTTCATCGCAGGGTCCTGCATGTAATTCAGTTTCCCCTCGACGACCCATGCCGTACCTTTTGTGGCTGTTACGCCGGGTGTGCTTGCCATTCCTTCTTTCAACGTCTGAAGAACGACGGTCTGCATTTCAGGGCCCGAGAACGTAACGATGGACATTTTCCCGGAATTCTCAGCCAGCAATAGCCTTTGCTTACCGATCGCACGCATGCCGTCGGGACGATCGAGTGGCCGAGGAAGTTTCAGTTCAATAATCTTCGTCGCTTTTCCGTCCGGCCCGAGATCCAGGCGCAGTAGTTTGCCGGCGGTAACGCTGTTCACGTACAGCGTGGTCTTGTCTCCGAAGGCGAGTCCGTCGGCGCCCGCCAGAAGCGGATCCTTGGCGGCAATTTCCAGAGCGGTCGCTCTGGGCTTCAGCATCACGACGCTACCCTGGCGCGTGTCTGTTACGTATGCGGTGCGATCCGCTCCGACAGTGATATCGTTGCAAAGAGTGCCTTCGCCAGGCAAAACGTAAGAGTTCTTGGGCGCGCCGCTTTTCAAATCGAAGGTCTTTACGGAGGTCGCCTCCCCCGTGGGGCCGAGCTTGTTGGAGCACACCCAAAGCAAGCTTGTTCTTCTCGTCAGCGTAAACGCCGAGGACGGAATTCAAGCCGCTTGTGCCAGGCTTTATCCATTCCTTCGGCCGTCGTTTTTCCAGGGGCGATCCGCATAACGTTGCCGTGTCCGAGGCTTCCGACAATCAGCGTTCCGTCGGACGTGGACGTAATGCTCTCCGGAAACACGCGCGTGCCGGGAAGTGTAATCTCTGTTCTCGTCTCCGCTGCATATACTCCAACGGCGAGCGCGAGCATTGCAGTCAGCCACAGTCCGCGGAACACCGAGTCGCGATAGATAGCTCGTTTCACGTTTCCCCCATCTCCCCGCCAGCGATACATTTTCGTCGGCGGCCGGATGCAAAATGTATCACAATCGCCTCGATACGTGTTTCTGTGGCGACTATAATTGCATTGCGTCGTATATTGCAGCGGGGGCCGTGCGTTTGGCTTTGCCATAAACTTGCACGCCATGCCAGTCGGTGTCCGCCGGAGTTAGAATCGAATCGGCGGGATGCTTGTGAAGCAACGGTTTGGACGAGCGGCCATACGGGAGGTTGCGTTATGTCTGCGACCGCTTTCGGCGACAAAAAGATCGGTGTATGTGCGGACAAAATCGCTCCTGTCGCCGTATTTCCCGCTCACTGGGCGCCGAACGGGATTACGCACTACGACAAAAACAATTCCCCGAGCACTACCGAAATGGCGTGTTTGTCGCGTTCCATGGTTCGTGGGATCGAGCGCCGTATCCACAAGCCGGATACGGCCGACTAGGTATCGGCGGCTGCCGCGTACATATGGAACTTGAGCCACAAGGCGCAGTGAACGTCGGCGAACGGCAGCGGGTCTTGCCACTGAACTCGCCGCAATCGAGTTGTAATTTCGCGTGTTTTCTCGTGCCACATGGGATAGAGAACTGGACGAGGAGTTCCCTGCCCGCTACCGACTAACGTAAAGATTGGGAAGATCCTTTTTCAAATTGGCGACCTTCGGGAGATCGTTCATCATGATGTAGGGGTTATCCGGATGATGAACGGCATAATCCTGGTGGTACTCCTCGGCGCGATAGAACGCTTTTTCCGGAAGAATCTGCGTCACGATCCGGTTCGAAAACACTTTTGCCTGGGTCAGCTGGTCCAGATAGGCCTGGGCGATTCGCTGCTGGTCTGGATTCGAGAAGAAGATCGCCGACCGATACTGCGTTCCTACGTCCGGGCCCTGCCGATTGAGTTGCGTCGGATCGTGCGCCACTGAGAAAAACACCTTCAATAATTGGCCGAAAGTAATCTTCGACGGATCGTAAACGACCTCGACGGATTCGGCGTGCCCCGTTTCGCCACTGCTGACGTCCTCGTAGCTCGGGCTCTTTACATTGCCACCGGAATATCCGGCAGTCGCCTTGTTCACGCCCTTCACATGTTCAAATACCGCCTGAATTCCCCAGAAACATCCCCCGGAGAGGACGACTGTCTCCTGACCTTTCGTAGCTGCGGGCGATTCGTCCACTTTTGGATCCGGAAGCGCATTTGCCGCCGTCGCGGTGTTGCAACCGATAGCCGCGACAAATGCCAGAGAGGTCGCGAGCATGATTAGAGAAAGTCTTAGATATCGAGTCATCTTCATATCCTCCTTCATGCGTCCACATCGCGGCGCACATTTCTCGAAGTGGCCAGACAGCTTGAATCAGCCCTTGGCAAATCTCATTGCCACCGAGTTCATGCAATAGCGCAAACCTGTTGGGCGCGGTCCGTCGTTGAACACGTGGCCGAGGTGCGCGTCGCACCTGCGGCAGGAAACGGCCGTGCGCTCCATGTCCAAGCTATTGTCCCCCGATTCCAAGATATTCTCTTTGGCGATCGGCGCCCAGAAACTTGGCCAGCCTGTGCCGGATTCGAACTTCGTCGCCGAGCTGTAAAGCGCGGTGTCGCAACAAATACAGCGGAAGACGCCCTCGTCGTGAACATTCAAAAGATCGCCGCTGAATGCTCTCTCCGTCCCTGCGTGGCGGGCGACTTCGAAGGAGTCGGGTGATAATTGCTTCCTCCACTCCGCGTCGGTCTTCTGAATAGTGGGAACTGTGATCGTCCCCTTTCGCTCGCCATCATCTGTAAATTCAACGATGGTGACCTGCTTGGGCATAGCCGCGGGTGCAGGCTCAGCGTGGGCCGGTTGAGGTTGCCCGTAGCGCCACAATGCCAGTCCAGCCACCGCAGCGCCGGATGCCAGAAGGAATGTCCTTCGTCTCACGGACCTCCGCGAATTTTCGTTTTCCAAATCTGATCTAGACATTGCGACCTCCCTTATTCGAATCTAGCCGAACGTGAAAGCAAATGCCTGGACGTCGGGATCCAGAAACTCGATCTGAAAAGTCCGATCCTCAACTTTGCCCTTTTGGCGGATCAACTGGTAGAGACGGTATTCTCTCACCGTCCCGTTTCCCTGGCTGTCCACATCAACTCCATGATCGTCGAGCGGCGCACTGCCATCCAGAAGCACGCGGAAGCGAATCGGGCGACCGTCCTTTCCTGGTCCCAATACCAAGTGTAAATCTCGCGCGTGGAACCGAAAAACAATCTTGCCGGGTGCCGCCAGAAGCATCGCTCGTTCGCTGCTTACGTCCCATTTTCCGGCCAGGCCCCAATTGTTTACGTCCAGCCGCCCAGGCGCCGTGTAGACGCCAGGCGCATCCTGTTTAATCTTCTCGGGAGAGACGTAGTTTTCCTGCCGCCCATATCCGATATAGGTTTCCGGCGATCGAATATCATCCACGTCTGCGGCAGCCAGCGCGCCTGACGCGCTGACCTGGACGAGTCCGCCCAGGTTCAGATTCGCGTTCTTCTCTTTCAGCAGCTGCTGAATTACTTGTTCGGACTTATCGTACTCGCCCTCGCCAAAATGGTGATAGCGAACGGTTCCTTGCGCGTCGATGAAATAATGTGCAGGCCAATATTCGTTGTGAAAAGCCTTCCAGATCGCGTAGTTGCTATCGATCGCCACCGGGTACGTGATTTTCAAGTCCTGAACGGCCTTCGATACGTTGGCCTGATCCTTTTCAAAAGCAAACTCAGGCGTGTGCACTCCGATTACGACGAGCCCGTCATTCTTGTACTTCTCCGACCAAGCCTCCACATAGGGAATCGCGCGAAGGCAATTGATGCACGAATAGGTCCAGAAATCGATGAGGACCACTTTGCCCTTTAGACTCTCGCGAGTCAGCGGTGCGGAGTTCAGCCACGCAACGGCGCCATCCACGCCAGGAAAAGGACCTTCGTTATCCAACTGAACTTGTCCCGCAGGCTCATCTGCAGCGCTTCCGCGCGCGTATGCAACCGGACGGAGGCGATCGACTAAACGCTGCTCGAGTCCAGCCGCACTCGCCAGCGAAACTCGCCGCAAGATCCCTGTATCCCATCCCGAGGCAATTGCGACCACGCCCACCAGAACGGCAACGCCCAGACCACGGCGAATCCATTCCTCCGCACCCAAAGACCGCTTCATCAGTGCAAAAACTTTGTTTCCTGCGAGCAAGGCGACGGCCAGCGAGCAACCCGCACCGGCCGCGAACGCAACAAGCAGAAAGGCAGTGTGAGCACTTGCTCCCTCAATAGCAGCACCAGTAAGAATCAACCCAAGAATTGGACCTGCGCACGGCGCCCAGAGTAGTCCAGTAGACACGCCAAGCAGCAAAGACCGTCCGACACTCGGTTTCTGATTGCCCTGGCCCTGAACTCGCCCGCCGAGTCGCACAAACGGTCGAGATAGATACTCGGCGATGCCAGGGAACAGCAGCGCGAGGCCCAGTACGCCAAAAATCACCATCGCGAGGATTCTGCCGATCTGGTTCGCGCGAACCACCCAAGCGCCGGCAAACGTAGCCACCGCCGCAACAAGAGCAAACGTGACCGCCATTCCTGCCAGAAGGGGCAAGCCGCTACGCCGAAAAGGCTGGTCTGCGCGGGAAAATACGAATGGCAATACAGGCAAAATACAAGGGCTGACGATCGTCAGTACGCCACCCACGAACGCCAGCAAGTACAAGAGCATTCATCTACCCCGCTTATTAATAGATAGCACTCGAACGCAAATGGTTTCGAGAGGTTTGGCCGGCACCGCGAAAATGACCCAGATCGCACGCTCCGGCTAAAGGTTCGAAACCACACTCTTTGTACGCGATAGATCGTCTCCTGGATGTGTCGCCGGGATAACTATTATAACAGGTGAGATACATATTGCCTGGACGACAGTAATAGCCCCGAATCGTATATTCGGAAGGTTCGATCCATTCTTTGGAACCGGCCATCGAGGATCCGCGAAAGCAGAAAAAAGATCGCTCCTACGCTCCATTCGTTGTCTTCACGGCTGCGCGTGGGATTCGATTTCAGTTCATTGCTGCTTGTCGGGTGTCGGATTGCCGGGCGCGGAGCTGGGCACGGGCCTGCCGTTAACCCGAACATGATAGCCTGGTGGCACGTGCGTCAGGGTGTGCACGTAACGCAGCTTACCCTTCTCGACCCGAAAGAGATGTGTATCGGGTAATCCGCCGACACCAAAAGTGCAGAACGCGACAACCGTTCCAATCGTTTCGTCAACGATGAAGCGCCGCGCCACGATGTTGACGCCGGCCGGCACCCCGACCGCGCAGGTATCTTCCGGAACCCCTTTACCGGTGTGGATACCGCCCTCGGTCCGCTGGCACGGGTATCCCCACGGCACTAGATCGAGCTTCTTTTCCAGGAAAGCATCGAGGTAGGCATTCGCCGCACCAACCAGCGTATCGCGGCTATCGCGCTGTTCCGGAGGAATCACTCCCCAATCCTCATTGGGCGACCACTTGAAGTAGTTACCGGCGCTGAATAGCCAGTCGCCATCCTGCGTTACCATCGATTCGATTTCTACAATCTTGTCGTGATTGATTCGGAGGCGTGTGCCGAGTACGTACGGATGGCTTTTGTCCGTAACGATCACTTCGGTAAATGTCTGGCACGTTGCCGGGTCAATCAAGGTTCGATGAAAATCGATCTTCAGCGGTTTCTGAATAACACCCGATTTGATGTCGACGACCTGCATGTTTTCGATATAAGCAAGCCCGCTTGCCAGCGGCATGCCGGAAGGATCGCCCTTACTTTGAGCCTCAATGTAGAGATTGGTTGCAGCTTGCAGGCCGTCCCGCGTGCAGGCCACCTGCGCGAAACTCGCCACCGGCGTCAACAGTACCGCCGAGAGCACGATCCACTTGCAAAGAATTCGGCTCATCGAACTCCTCCCGCTTCATTTGTAATTTACGAGCGCGAGTCTAACACCGAATCACGGGTCTGAATCGGCATCAGGGTACACGAAGTTCTCCCGCAGCCGGAGACGCGGTATACCCTTCGATGCGGTGACAACTGGAGTGGCGCGCCCGGAGGGATTCGAACCCCCGACCCTCTGCTTAGAAGTCGCTTGAATACTTTAATCAAGACTTGCCGGAGCGAGCGTTAAGCAGAGGAAAGTCAGTAAGTTGTGACAAACGGTGACAAGCTACTTACTCCTTCTTCATCACATTTAATTAGACTTCTTGCTGCGATTTGCCACCGTTGGTATTACGTTTTCATGACGGCAGCCAATTTTCCAAATCACAGACGCTTTGCAAACCAATCCGTGACGCCGTAGGCCCATTCGGCCGCGCCATTCACCGAATTGTTGGGGATGATCCCTCCGGGGAAGTCGGGAGTCGTCCGTCCGATGGGAGTAAAGTTGCTGTGCACCATGAGATTGAACTTACCTTGTTCCTCAATCTCCGCGTCGTAGACCTGAATCTCGTCGGTTTGCGCGAAGGTTGATTTAGGGACCACAGCCAGAACCACCGCGATCAGTGCAAGTGGAAGAACGAAGGATTCTGGAGGGACTCTCATGGTTTGCGCTGCTCAACGAATTATCGTCTTTGTTCGCTTCCTGCTTTTCTGAAGACGGAGCGTATCCCATTCGCTGCGTTGGCCGCAAACCGATTTGGCCAAGAGGGCTGCAAGGCTGCTTAAGTAAACCTCTTATCGCGATCCACAATCGAATAGAGCACCGGCATTACGACGAGTGTTATCAGAGTCGAAAGCAGGAGTCCGCCAATCACCGCAAGCGCCAGGGGTCTTTGCAACTCCGCGCCAGAGCCGATGCCGAGCGCGAGAGGAAGCAGACCGAAGAGAGTGGCGAGCGTCGTCATCAGGATGGGCCGAATGCGAATTTTCCCCGCCGCGACGAGCGCCTCGACCAGTGGCATCTTTCCCTCTTCGCGGAGCTTCTGAACGTATTCGAAAAGAATGATCCCGTTCTTCACCACCAGGCCAACCATCAACACGATCCCCATGAATGACGATACGTTGAGAGCCGTGCGCGTAATCCACAGCATGGCGAACACGCCGACAAGAGAGAGCGGCGCCGCGGACAGGATAATCAGCGCGGGCATGAAGGCGCGGAACTGGATTACCAGAACGATGAATACAGCGCCAAGCGCGAGCCCCAGCACGTAGAGCAAATCGTGAAACGAGTCTTGCTGGCTTTCGTATTGCCCTCCGATTTCGTAGGACGTCCCCGTCGGCAGCGGGATGCTCTCCATCATTTTCTTGACGTCGCCGATCGCACCGCCGAGATCGCGGTTTTCGAGCCGCGCGGTCAGCGAAACCATCAAGCGCTGATTTTCACGCAGCAACTGGTTGTCTCCGTGTACCTGATCAACCTTGGCCAGGGAAGTTAGCGGAACGATCTGTTTCGAAGGCGTCAGGACGGGAAACTGCAGGATATCAGAATAGTTGTAGCGAAATGCGTCGGGAAAGCGCACGCGAATGTCCACGGCACGGTCCGATTCGCGTAGTTGTGTTTCGGTCAGTCCGAGCAGGCCGGCGCCGACTTGTTGGGTCACCTGGTCGTCAGTCAACCCGGCGCGTCCGGCGAGTGCGGGATCTACGTGAAACACTATCTCGGGATTTCCCTTCTGCAGGCCCTTGAAGTCCACGACGCCCGGGATTTTGACGAGCTTCGGTTCGATTTCGTCGGCCACTTTTTCCAGCGTATCCATATCATTGCCAAAGATTTTGAGCTCGACAGGCTCCGGTGAGCCTTCCAGATCGCCTAGCATATCCTGCAGAATCTGAGTGAACTCGACGTCAACACCCGGAATGTTTTGTGCTATTTGATCGCGCAGATCGTCCATCACTTCCTCAGTGCTTCGCTTGCGCTGGGAAAGCGGCTTCATCTTGACGAGAATGTCGCTCTTATTCTGCTCCGTGGCGTAGAGGCCCAGCTCCGCACCGGTGCGCCTCGAAAAGGACGCTGTTTCCGGCATTTTCTGGATGCGCCGCTCGATTTGCTGGAGAATGGCGTTCGTTTCGTCCAGAGAAGTACCCGCTGGAGTGATGCAATCGAGAACGTAGCCACCTTCGTCCATTTCCGGCAGGAATCCGGTATCGAGATTGAGAAACAAGACAACGCCAAGCAGCACGCAACCCAGCGCCCCGCCTACCGCAATCGCGCGGTGATTTAAGGCCCATCGCACAGCGCGTTCGTACACGCGATTCACGGGCTCGATGAATTTAGCGGCCTTGTTCGTGTGCCCTGTCGAGTCCGAAAGATATCGTTGCGACAATAAAGGAATCACGGCGAGGGCGAATACCAGCGAAAGGAGTACCGAGACTCCCAACGTGAGGCACAAGGCCGAAAAGAATTCGCCGACGACCCCCTTCAACAGGCTCAACGGCAGGAAAACGATCAGGGTAGTTGCCGTCGAACCGATAACCGGGCCCAGAAGTTCCTGCGTGCCGCGTTCCGCCGCGAGCTCCAGCGACTCGCCCAGGCCTCGATGACGGTAAATGTTTTCGATAATGACCACTGCGTCGTCAATGATCAATCCGATCGCAATCGCCAGGCCGCCGAGCGACATCAGGTTCAGCGTGCCGCCAAAGAGTTTGAGAAAAAAGAACGTCCCGATCACGGAAAGCGGCAACGAGGTGGCGGCGACCAGCGTCGTCCGCCCGTCGCGCAGGAACAGGAACAGGATTGCCACAGCGAGAAGAGCGCCGATCAGGATGGCATCCCGCACGCTTCCGATAGATTCCGAGACGAACTCCGCGAGGTCATACACCACGGAAATGTGCAGGGTCTTAGGGATGGCGGAACCTAGATTGCGCACCTGATCCTTGACCTGCTGCGCGAGCTGAAGAATATTGCCGCCGACTTGGCGGGAGATATTGATCAGCGCGGCAGGCTCGCCGTTGCCCGTGATCAAAGTTTGGCGGTCCGCGACGCCGTATCGAACCTCGGCAAGGTCGCGAACGCGTATCGGAGCGCCGCTGTCAATGGCGACTACGGCGTTGCGAATGTCATCGAGATTGGCAAACTGGCTTGTGGCAAGGATCAGATATTGCGAGTAATCCTTTGAGAGCTTCCCGACGGAAGTAACTTCATTCGTTGCACGCAGCTCGTTCGCCACGTCCACCAGCGACAACCGGTGCGCGAGCATTTTCTGCGGATCGACGATCACGGAAACTTCGCGGACGTCGGTTCCTTGCACCGTTATGGTCCCTACGCCCGGCACGCGGCTAAAAAGTGGGCGCAAGATGTAGTATGCGTCGTCGCGCAGATCAGCGTCGGGAACATCGCCATTCAGGATCAGGCTCAGCACGGGAAACACGGCGGGCGAGACGCGCTCAACGTCTATTTCGGCGTCCGGCGGCAAGGATGCGCGGGCTTCGCTGACGCGCGCCTGCACCAGCTGCAGCGAATACTGCATGTCGGTGTCGGGTTGGAATAGAACCGATATCTCGGTATTGCCGCGAATCGTCTTCGAATCAACGCGCCGGACGCCGGGTGTTGTGCTGATCGACTCCTCGATGGGACGCGTGACTGTGAGAAGCATGGTGTCCGGCGCGAGATCACCCGCGCGGGCCAGAACCACGATGCGCGGAAAATTCAACTCGGGATAGATATTGCTCGGGAGTTGAAACACCGCCACCGCACCAGCGACGGTTAGAAATGCGGTGAGAAGATAGACGGCGTAGCGGTTTTCGCGGCAGAAACGGACAACGTTCATGGGATGGACTGCGGCTTGGTCTGGATTTTAGCTTCGTCGGCAAGGCCATAACCGCCCGTCAGGATCACCGTGTCGCCCTCTTTCACACTGCCGTCGGCCAGCTCAACTCGATCCTTGGTTTCGATCCCCAATTTTATCGGCACGGCCGTGGCCGAATCCTGCTGGACGACGAACACGCGCGGCGAGCCGTCTCGATCGTGGTAGACCGCATCCGCCGGCACGGTCAGAACATGGGCGTGCGTGTCAACGGCGATCTCCGCGCTCAGGAAGATCCCCATTCGAAGAACCCCTTTTGGATTTGGCACGCGTATCCTAACCAACCCCACGCCCGTCGTGGGATCGACGGCGGGAGAGATAGCCTCAACGTGCCCGACGAATTTCTCGCCGGGCGCGGATTCGCTGGTCACGATGACAGGTTCACCCGGATGAAGCTTCGCCAGGTACATCGCCGGAGCGTTGCCGAGGAATTCGACCTCCTGAAGATTTGCGACTTCGACGATCGGCTGCGCAGCCGTGCCATCCACCTGTTCACCCACGCTGACGAATCGCTTGGCGACCGCGCCATTGAGCGGCGAGACGATCACGCAGCGCGCAACTTGCAACTTGGCCAGTTCGAGCGCTGCATCAGCTTGCTTCAAGGCCGCAGAGGTCACGCTTTCCTGCGTGCGAGCATCCTCCAAGTCCTTGCGGGCCACGATGCCGCGCTGGAACAGGTCTTCGTCTCGCGTGTGTGCAAGCTGCGCGTTGTCGAAATTGGCTTTGGCCTGCTGCTCGCCCGCTTCGGCTTGTTGGAGCTGCGAACGGTACGATCGGTCATCGAGCTTCGCCACGACCTGGCCTGCTTTCACCAGATCGCCTTCCGCAACTGTCAACTCAGCGATCCTGCCGGACACGAGAGCGCTCACGCGCACGTCATCGTTGGGCAAAGGGGAGGCCGTACCATTGAGCGAGAGCGTCTCGGAGATATCCGCGCGAACCACGCGCGTGAGCGTTACTTCGGCCTTTGCGTTGGGGGCTGCCTCCTCATCGGCCGATTGTTTGGAGCAGCCCGCCAATACCGCGCACATTCCTGCCCCAAGGCAAAGGAAGTAGAAACGAGTTCGTGAACGAATCATGGCGGGTGTCGGTCAGTCGAGTGGAGCGCCGACCGCCTCCTCAAGCTGCGAAAATGCCGATTGAACTGCCAGCAGGCTATCTAGATAGTCCCGCTCACCCTGCTGTACGTCACGCTGGGCGCCGAGCACGGTCATGATATTCGCCTTCCCGGCGCGATAGCTTTCCTCCGCCATCTCTTCCAGATGCTGGGACGACGGCAGAATCGTCTGATGGTAGAGCTGGGCCTGAGTCTCGCGCGCTTGGAGATCAAAATAGGCGGATTCGACCTTCGAATCCGCAGCCCGACGAGCCGCCGCCAGGGCATCGTCCAGAGCGCGCTCGTTTGCAATGGATTGCGCGATCTCGCCTTGATTGCGCGAAAAAATCGGAAGTTCCATGGAGAGCTGACCGCGCGGGCCGAACTCATAGCCTCCCGTGTTCATGCCGAGGCCGCCCGGTGCGTTGAAGTCCGATCCGAATTGTAGGCCGAGATTAGGTATCCGATTTGCCTCGAGCAGCGATTGACGGCTCCGCTCGATCTTCTCCTCCTGCGTAATCCGGGCGATTTCCGTATTGGAGGTTCCGGCTCGCGCGAGGAGGTCTGCAAGCGCCGGAGGAGGCGCAAAGGCGCTTAACGCGTCGCCCAAGGCCCAATCGGCCGTGGCAGGCTCATTCAATAGAGCGTTGAGATCGCTGAGCGCCACTTTTTCCTCCTGCTGTGCGACCTGCTGGTTGGCCTGAGCGCGCGCTTCCTCGAGTTCCGATTGCGTAACCTCAAGCTGCGGAATGTCGCCGGCATCAAAGCGGGCCTTGGCGATGTCGTGCAGGTGATCGGCGAGCTTCACCGCGTCGGCCTGTTGTGCGGTGGCCGCGCGGGCGTGGGCCAAGCCAAAATACGCGTCGCGGACATTGCGGCGCACCTGTCGCTCGAGAGCCGAAATGTCCGCCTCCGTGAGCGCGCTTTCCTGCCGCGCGACTTCGATTCTCCGCTCGCGCTTCGGTCCGATTTCCAGCGGCTGATCGATCAATGCATTTTCATGCGGTGCGTCGCGCGAGGCCCCGAAACTCAGCGACGGATTGGGGCGTTCTCCGGCGACGCGCACGCCAGCCAGTGCGACGGCTCGCTGAGCGCGAGCGGCGACGAGATCGAGATTTTGCTTTTCGGCAAGGTCTATCGCGCCAGCCACGGTCAGACTCTGCGGCGCCTGCTGCGCCAACGCCGGAGACGCAATCGTCGCGCCGATCAACAGCGGCAGAAATAGAATTCGGCTGGGTGTCACCCGTTGATCTCCCAAATGATTCTCGCACGGAACCGGCGCGAATCGCGCGACCTGATCGTCGAGGACCAGCCAATGCTAACCTTCCTATCTTCCTGCGCCGACACCATTTCCGCACCTGCAAGGGTATCCAAATGACGATGATGCCCGCCTGAAACGATCATTAATACTCGTTAAGGTTATTCCGACGCGACCGTGATCAGAATGGTCGGCTGAGATCCTGCATTGTCGCGAGGAGGGACATACCGGCGGACGAAACGCCGGGAGACGTTTCGCCAGTGACCATAGCGCGAGGGCGAAAAACTATATCGATGATGGCTCAAGTTCGACCGGTTCGATCGATACTCAGTTTTTCACCGTCACAGCATTCAATCATTCCCTCGCGCTGTCTTGGGGGCCCTCTTTAGAACCGCTTAGAACGTTGCCTTCAGGCCCAGCAGCACCTGCCGAGCCCCGCCTGTCCCGTTGATGGGGTTGCTGTCATTCGGCTGCCCGGTAGCTATCCCAAACAAAAACGGGAGGTTCACAATGCCGCCAGTAAACCCAAGACTGCGGGCATGGAAGTTGAAGACATTGAACGCCGAGATGCTGAAATCGAAGCCGAGCCGCTCCCCGACATTGAATTTCTTATGGACAGACAAATCCACCTCACGGAAACCTGGCGCCGATAAGCGCACCCGGCCTCATGTTGCCGAAGGTTCCCTGAGCCGGCGGTATGATCACTGACTTGCCATTGGATGACACGTAGCACCCATCCGCATTGAGTGAAGCCAATCCGCTTGAGGATCCCGGAATTTGCGCGTTCATGGCGGCATTGACCGGCTCCGCATTGGCCGCTGCGATGCAGACCTGTGGAATGACGGCTCCGCAGCCAGGGAAACCAAAGCCGAAGCACGACGGCGCATTTATGCCGCCGAAGTTGAAATCGGTTCCCTTTCCGAAAAGGGACCACGGTTCGGTGGTGCCGCCGAACAGACCTCTGTTGTCGTTTACGCCGGCCAAATCAGAGCTATCCCGACCCTGGAAGGGTTCCCCGCTTTGTACGTTGATGACGCTGGAGATTTGCCATCCCTCAAGTAACTGACCCGGTGACTTCATGCCCGGAACGTTGTAAACGAGCGAGACGCCTAAGTCGTGAACGGGCGTCTGAAGCCCGTATTCGCACGAGACGCAGTTGCTGTTTGTGATGTATGGGTTATTGCCGCCCTTCGGAGTGGCCAGGTCCCTCGCAAAGGTATAGGCCGCATTCATCGTCAGCCCGTGAAAGTTTCGCTGCACGAAGGTAACTTGTAAGGCGTTATAGTTGGAAAACCCGGCCGGGCCATATACGAAGATACCGTCAAACCAAGGGTATTGGTTGAAGTACGGTTGCCGGAACTGTAGAGGTCCGTCCGGGGTGCCGTTGGCGGCGCCAGGCAGTCCCGCTGCCGATCCCGGTGTTGCCTGGTTTATATTGATTTCGCTGGCCAAATTGTACGTGTGAGTGCCCACATAGTTCACCGTCAGCGAAGTGTTAGCCCTGAAGGCGTGCTGGATTCCCAGCGTCCACGTATACATGGGTGAACGGGCGTTGGACGTGTTCATCGAGAGCTGGCCGCCCGGGAGCCTGACCACCGTTCCCCTTGCCTTCAGCGTGCATGGCGATGGCGTGGTGCCGTCGGACAGTGCAAAAAGGCCAGTGCCGCATGATGCCGCAGTGCTCAAGGAGGAGGGGAAAACTGGTGTGTTGAGCGCCCAGTCGAGGCCACTGCCCGCCACAGTAATCTGGCCAGCCCGGACAGCCTGTGGGTTCGTGGAAGCCGGAAACGCCAGACCAGTGGAGTCATAGAGCGCGAACCCGGTGGGGGTGGTATTGAGACCAGCGCCGAAGCCCGACGCGAGCAAGTCGTCGATCTGGGGCGTGTCGTAGCTGACTCCCATGCCCGCCCGCAGCACCGTGGTTCCCTTGCCGGTGATATCCCAAGCAACCCCGGCCCGCGGGGCAAAAGCGAGGTGATCAGCCTGATAAAGGGGAGATCCCATTTGCTGCACCA
Organism: uncultured Acidobacteriota bacterium; assembly: GCA_963818605.1. GTDB lineage: Bacteria > Acidobacteriota > Terriglobia > Acidiferrales > UBA7541 > Palsa-295. The sequence continues at coordinate 34,937 of CAWFSW010000005.1, read as the reverse complement.
TGCCCGTCGGGGAAGCCGCATTGAAGTTGCCGGCATCGTTGTTGTTTACCAGGATTGCCGGCTCCAGTTCGTAGCGCAACCCCAGGTCCATGGTCACTCGCGAGCTCACCCGGAAATTATCCTCGATATAAAGCCCTTCCCGGTTGAAGCCAGCTGAACTGTCCTCCTGCTGTGGGTTTACGAGAAGCGCCCCGTTAGTGATATTTCCCGCAAGGAAATTCTGCAGATCGGTGATGCAGTTCGGGCCCGGGCATACCGCGCCAGGGACCGAGGGATCCGGACTGGCGAAATAGTTCAGTGTACCCGTTATGTTGCCGGGAGCGCCCAACCCGTGGAAATAGCTGTGGTGGAACTCGAAACCGAACTTGATGTTGTGCTTGCCATGCGTCCACGCAACGTTGTCGTACGCGGTGTACGTTTTCTGAAAGACCCCCTGGTCAGCAAGGAAGAAAGCCGCGCCCAGGCTCGGAAAAGACGAGGTGCTGAAGTTCACGATCGGGAATCCGCAGAGCGGCGCTGGAGGATTCGCTCCGGATTCGAAGCCCAGCGCTTTGTAATCCGGTTGGCCTGCATTTCCCACGCATTCCGCGTTGCCATCTCCGAGGTTATATCGGTTGTAGCCGAACCGGACGTCGTTCACCCAGTTGGAATTCGGCGTATAAATCCACACCGCGCGCATCATTTGCGTGCGGCTGACGTTCAGGTTGTCCCAAAAAGACGGTTCGCCGGCGTTCGGCGTGGTGGTGGTCGCCTGGCCGAAGAAATACTCGCCGTTAATGGAGTTCTTATCGTTGGGGTGATAATCGATTCTTCCGATGCCGTTATTCGAATGGCCCGAGCTTAACAACGGAAAACCAACACCTGAGGTTGAGGTCCCGTTGTATCGGAATACGCCCTTATTTCCGCAAGTCGCTACCCCCCCAGTCACGGTGCAATCGGCGAGGTTCAAGCTCAATTGACTTGGCGTAATGCCCCTGCTAATTAGATCGTCAATTGCAGACGGTATGCTATCAAGATTTCCCGCGACCGAAGCCGTGGTGGGAATAGCGTTTATGACTGTCGCGGTTCCAACTGTGTAGCGCATTCCGTCGAAGGCGCCGAAGTAGAACAACTTGCCCTTCTTGATGGGCCCGCCAACGGACCCGCCAAACTGTTTGAAATCATCTGTCTGCTTTGGCGCTCCGGCCAAGTATGGATCGTACGCGTCGAAGTTGTTGTTGCGCGCAGAGATGTAAGCACTCCCGTGGATAGTGTTTGTGCCCGACTTCAATCCGACGTTGACCACCGCGCCCTGAAACCACCCAAATTCCGCGGGTGGATTCGTCATCACGTTGACTTCCTCAACGGCATCCTGGGGCAGGATCGTCAGCTCATCGGTACTGGTGGCCGCGCCAACCAGGGGTCCGGAGTTCACAAACACGTTGGAATTTTCCACGCCGTCGAGCATAAAATAATTGCCCTGCCCGCCCGCGCCGTTCGTCTGATAGTTGGGGGAATTTCCGCCCGGGTTCCCATGGATGCCCGGTTGGAGGTCCAGCACTTTTGTGTACAAGTGGCCGTTGATTGGCAGGTCGGCGAGCTGGGTGCTTTCCACCGTGCTGGATAACACCTCGTTACTGGTGTTGACGAGCGGCACGTCTTCCGTCACGGTCACCGTCTGGGTCTGAGCGCCCGGCTGCATCGCCAGGTCAACGCGAACAGCTTGACCAACACCCACTGAGATACCCGTGCGGTTCATCGCCTGGAATCCAGTGAACTCCACGCGCACAGAGTAGGTGCCAGGGGTAAGGCTCGTGGCGGAATACTCGCCGGCGCTATCCGTGGTCAAAGTTCGCGAGACGCCCCGATCCACGTCGGTGACGATCACATTCGCGCCTGAAATGACACCGCCACTTGCGTCGGTTACGGTTCCGGTGATGCTTCCGAGATTGAGTTGGGCAAAAGTGGGGAGACAGAGTAGCAATACTCCCAGCCCGAGACCTAACGCCTGAAATCCTGCCTTGGTACGGAAACACCGCAGTCCCAAAAACGATGAAAACGTGTTCATATTCCCCCCCAAGAGATTTCTTCGCAAACTCTAGCGGCACCAAAGTTCTCCTTTGCCCGTCCAGGAGACTACGCGGACGCACTCCCGGAACCCTGCAAGGTTCGCGGAACTCGCGTCACTATGTTGCGATTTCCCAAATTTGGATACTGCAAGCAAATGAATGTCTGCCGACCCGCCCGGCTACTACTGATGGCGCGGAGCATATCGAACCCACGCCCTGGCGAGCCTGAATGGATGATTAATTCTTCTTAATATTGACTTCGACGCTGCCATCTTTTGAATGCGCAGCTGGCGAGCTTAGGAGTACGTATGGGGGAATTTTATTTGTGCCGAACTACGCGGCGGGCGGCATCACGCCGGCTATCGGCAGTGTGATCGTGAATGTCGAGCCGCTTCCTGGCGCGGTCTGGCACTCGATATTCCCGCCGTGAGCGTTTGCAATCGCTTTCGCAATCGCCAACCCCAGGCCGCCGCTACGCGCCTCGACATGACTGGTTCCGTCGGCCCGGTAGAATCGCTCAAAAATGTGCGGCACATGCTCGGGAGAAATGCCGATCCCCTGATCCTGAAATTGCACGCGCGCGGAACCGTTGACGCGGCTCAAATTCACTTTAATTCGCGTGTTTGATGGCGAATACTTGACCGCATTCTCGAGAAAGACAAGGAAAAGGTCGCGCAGAAAAGACTCGTCGCCTCTCGACGCGATCTCCAACTGCAGGTTCTGCTCGATGGAGATTCCCTTGGAGCGGGCGAGAGGAATGGCGATCTCGCAGGCTTCTTCCAACACCTCGTTCACGTACAAGTCGTCATCCGCCACCCGGAGCTGGCCTGCATCTGCCATTGAGAGCGTAAACAACCCCTCGACGATGCGGCTCAGATGGCGTAGCTCGCCGTGGATCACCTCCAACGTTTTTTCGTATTCCTCAGGCTCCCTGCGCTCTGAGAGCAACAGCTCCGTCTCGCCCTGCAGGACTGCCAGGGGTGTGCGCATTTCGTGGGAGGCGTTCGACACAAACTGCCTCAACTGCTGAATCGCCGCAATGACACGCGCGAAAAGCTCATTGAACGTCGCCGCAAGATGTCCTAACTCGTCCGGAGAGTTGGAAACCAGGCGTGGCGTTTTCATGTCAACTTGGCCCGGTGCGGCGATCGCTCGAGTCAGTCGCGCGGCGTGTTCGGTTAGCTCGGCAATGGGTGAGAGGCTTCGGCCCACGTACCACGTCGAGATTGCACCAGTGAGCAGGAGGCTGATGGGAAGCAAAATCATAAGTACCTGGCGGAAATGCAGCAACACGGTGTCGATGTCGCGGGTCGGTCCCGCAATCGCGAGCACCACTGGCTGTTTCACGAGTTGAAAAGGGATCAATTCCATGCGGAGCGGTCCCCGCACGCCACGCACCGTGCGAAAAATCGGCTCGTTATCCTGAAAGCTCAGACTCCCGACGTCAATCGGATGCTCACGCCAATTCCGAGACATATTGAGAGGTTTGCCGGACGAGTCCAGGAGTTCGAGATACTGATCAGGCAGGTCGAGTAGAAACACGTCCTCCTCGGGCGCATTCGCGGCGAGGTCCGCCACCATCGGGCTTGCGGCCTCGCTGAGTTCGCGGTCGAGCTGCGTCCGCAGCTCGCGGGCAAAGATTGAATAAATGATTGCGTAGGTGCCGAGGAGAAGACCGCCCACCACCATACAAAAAAGCAGCATCATTCGAAATCTGAGCGAGCGCCCCGGCATGGATTACCGCTCCGGCAAACCGAGCCGGTATCCGGTTCCGCGAACGGTTTGGATTAATTTGACGGGATATTCCTGATCGATCTTCTGGCGCAAGCGGTTGATGTAGACCTCGACGATGTTGGTTTCCGTGTCGAATCCGTACGACCAAACATGTTCGATAATCTCGGAGCGAAGGACGGCATCGGGAGACCGCACCATCAATAACTCGAGCAACGCATACTCTTTGAGTGTGAGCTGGATTTGCTGGTCTCCGCGCTTGACGGTTCGTCGCGGACGGTCCAGTTCGAGATCGGCCGTGTGCAGCTTGGGGCCGCCCTTATGAAATCCGCGGCGCGTGAGGGCACGGACGCGAGCGTGAAGCTCGGCAAGGGCGAAAGGCTTCGTAAGATAATCGTCAGCGCCGGCATCGAGACCTTCCACTCGCTGCTCCACCAGGCTCCGCGCCGTCAGCATGAGCACCGGCATTTCGAGGCCAGCCTCCCGGATTTCCCGGCAGACCTCGACTCCGCTCAATTTCGGCAGGCGAATGTCGAGCAGAACGAGATCGTAGTTGAGTCGCGTCACAAGTCCCAAAGCCTTCTCGCCGCTTTCCGCAACATCCACTGTGTATGAGTTTTCGCGAAGCGAGCGCGCGATAAAGCTCGCCACCTTCCGCTCGTCTTCTACTAACAGGAGCCGCACATCACCCTCCCCTCACACTGCCTGCGCCGGACCCGACACAGACGCACAGCTCTTCACAGGTCACCTGGTTCCAATAATAGCCGCGAGTCACCAGCTCCCGCGACAAATACGAATATGCCTCGGATGTTAGGGGGTTTGAGCGAGGTCTGTCAACCGCCATGCGCGAATTCGCCGGAGGAGTAATTTCACGCGGCAGGTACCCCGACATGCCAGCAATGAACAGAGGGCGCAAGTGGACAGTTCGGGCAACAACGAATTACCGGCGCCATCCGCCCTCGATCTCCGATCGAAAGAATCGCGGAAGTCGGCGGACAGATTGCAGATGTCTGCGTGCCGATCATCTTAGGGTGTTCACATGCGATCCGACAGCAAGTCATAATAGTGGCGATAGCCTCCATGTGATTAAGGCTCAGCGATATCAGAAATTGACTATTGTGGGACGAGAACTGCCATCTTCCTAGCGAGTTCCTTGGCGGTTGCGTTGAACGCGCCCGTTCCTGACATCCTTCCCGAGCGAACAACGGAAGTCAGGAGAAGGCCCTTCCTGTCGAAGACTACGACCGAAGCTGTAGCCTCTTTCAATTCCAATTCCTGAGCGATCAGGATGTTATACTCGAAGTCGCCCTCGAAAGGAACCGATTGAAACTTCATTCCGTTTTTCGCGAACTCACGCCGACTTGCGCCGACAAATTGGGCCACTCCGCTCGCTTTTCCCTGCACATACACCTTCACGGTTCTTGGTGCAGGCACGACTGCGCGAGAGTTCCGATGCAGGCTGTCACTAAGATGAGGATCGATATGCGAGTTTTCGTTTTGGCTTTTCGTTACGAGTGACCCGCGAGTACGCTACGACCTAGCTTCTGAGAATGCGGACAATAAGGTTCTCTCCACAATTCCAGAGTTTGCAACCGAGAATGTGGACTTCAATCAGAGAACGATTTTCAATCCCTTCGGCAAGACGAAAGCCACACGCCAAATGATTCCGATAACAATCCGCATACTTCCTTCTACTTGGGGCTAGAGCGACGGCGGAAAAGACCGACACTCCATTCGTATTTCCATCATTCCATAACATTCAGAGGTCGCCTTGCAGGGCGAGAACACGTACTATTGACAACGCTGTGAATATATAAGACTCTTACATGTAAGAGGGAGATGTATGATTCGAACGGAACTCAAGCGAGGTGCCGCGGAATTGACCATCCTCAGCATCCTGGAAGGTGGCCCGCTCCACGGCTATGAAATCAGCCGCCAGATTGAACAACAGTCCAACGGCGACTTGCGTTACACATTGGCTGCGCTTTATCCCCTCCTGTATCGCATGGAAAATCGCGGCTGGTTGCTGGGCGAGTGGGGAAGAGGTCAGAACGGCAAGCGCCGCCGCAGCTATCGTATCCTGCCGCGCGGCCGCAAAATGCTGAAGCCAATGCGCGCCGAGTGGGCTGATCTCTTCCGGGCACTGCGCCGCGTTGCCAGGGTGACCCATGCATGACTGGCACGCTTACGCGCGAGACCATCTCGGTTCGCTTTACCTTTCAACAGCCCACGAGGAGCAAGTGGCGCTCGAACTGGCGGGGCATCTGGAAGAGTTGTACACGATTTTGCGTGCGAACGGAATGTCGGACGAAGAGGCTTTTTCCGAGACTTGCGCGCGGGCGGGAAATTGGGAGCAATTGCGTAGCGGGATTGTCGGTGCGATGAGGGAGGAAACGATGCACGATCGCATAAAACAAATTTGGATTCCAGCAGCGGTCACGTTCTTTGCTTCTTACTTTGCCCTTGCTCTTTTCGAGTGGGTCAGAATTCGCTTCCTGATCTCGCATCCGGGCGAGCCGCGCGGCGGCGTGTTCTATCTGCCATGGCTGCTGCTACTGCCTGTGACTGGAGCGACCGGTGCGTACTTGTCCCGGCGCGCGCAGGGAGATGGGGGACGCGTATATCTTGCTGCCTCCTTCCCCGTTCTTGTGCTTGGAGCATTGTTTCTGACGATTTTCTTAGTGGTTTTCGCTATCAACCCACAAGGACGTCACACGAAGGCAACGGCGCTCGCAAAAGTGATGGTTGGTTGGGTATTACTTCCAGGCATTGCACTGTGCACGGGAGTTGCGTTGCAAGGTCTACGAAAGAGGCAAAGCGCAGGTCGCTAAGGCAAGAGACCGGTCCCGCGATCCGGAGGTGTCGGGACTCGTCCCCCGGCAAGAATGTTCCGTGCGGAATTGACGCGGTAATCGGACATGTGGGTACTAGGAGGAACTTGGCCGGTAATCCGACGTGCTAGGAGTTGGCCGCGCGGCCGGAGTTCGAAGACCTCGCCGAATCCAAGAAAACAGCACGAAAATAATCGTGAACGCGTTGCCCGCAAACCATAACTGCCGTCGAAATTCAACGTTCTCGATGAGCACGGACATCTGGGTAGCGACCGGTTCACCGCGAACGGAACTCCGCGTAGTTGGAGGCTCAGTTCTGGGGCTTAGTGCCGCCATCATTCGGATTCTGGACGTCCAGGTTGCGCACCAACCACGGGAGCAATACCTGCCTGAAGATGATGGGATCGGGCCAGATCTTCACCTGGCGCCCAAGGTGACCGCCTTGCGGGTTGATCCATGCTTCTTTCGGAACGTCTCCGGCGCTCAGTAGCTCGTAGGCGTCCGAGATTGGCGCCTGGGTGTCCTTGGCGCCGGCTATGATCAACATGCGTGTGGTTGGTTTTCCGAGGATTCCTTGTGTTACGAGCGACATCTTCTGAAACGTGGCGGCCAAGTCGTCCACGTTATCGACGCCATCAAAAATGTCCATGAGCGCCGGAACTTGATCGAAAAGGTATTCTCGGTTTCCGAGCAGGGACTTTGTCAGGAAATCTCTAGTGAAGAACAGATCCGTGGGCGGCGATTGGACGCTGACGGCCTTCAGTCGATTGCGTTCAACTACGGCCATTTTCGTGCCCCAATAGGCGCCCCAACTGACTCCGTGAAACGCGATTCGTGTTTTATCCACCTCAGGGCGGGTTTCCAGATAATCAATTACGCGCGACAACATACGTTCCGCGGTGGGGCTGGCTTTAATAGGAGATTGCCCCGTGCCGGGTCCGTCCACGGAAATGAAACCGACACCGTACGGCAGGATCGCACCAAAGCTCTCCGCCAAGTCCTCTTTTCTGCTGTCCAGACCATTTACAGCGATTACGATAGGCACGGGGTGGTTTACATTTTTGGGCAAGCGCATGTAACCAATGATCTGAGACCCTTCGAATGGAATGTGGACAACCTCCAGGGGTGGGTCCCAAAAATGCGCGTGAGCTAAGAACGCCTCGATGGCTTTCGCATAGGAGACCCTTTTCGCGGGAGATGCGGGAATCGGCCAACGGCCAAAGGAATAAAGACGCCAAGCTCGGATATAGTCCGCGTTCGCTTTCGAAGGGTCCGTTGACTCGAGTGATTTCGCCTCGGCCATATACCGTCCGGCAACAGCCATAAACGCCGCAGCCCATTCGTCCTTATCTTTCGTATGGATAGATGCGAAAGCATCTCGAACATCGCCCGGGTCAAGGCCGATGAGCGGATACATGCCGTTTTCGGCTCGAGTGGTCGCTTCCGTCTTTATCTCTTCGATTGTCCGTTCGGCGTGTTCCTGGGCGAATGCAGCGGACTCGAATGACGCCGAAAGCGCGAACAAAAGCGTCACGAATCCTATGCGATAGTACGACAATGTATCTCCCACCATGAATTTCCCCTTCGATCTTGCGAGCGTCTCGAGTCGAAGACTTTGGGGTTCACTACTATCGTTCCAAGCGTTTGGCACACATAGCGTGGCTATCCAACGATTGAAAAAGTGTCAATCGACACGAAATCAAATTTTGCCTTCTCCACTGTCCTTGCGCAGCGCGTCCGTGGTGTTGAGATCACTTTTTTCAAGCTCACTCGCCGGGACTAGAACGTGAGTTTCAAGCCCAACTGAGTGGCTCGGGCGCCTCCCGATCCTATAATCGGGTTGGCCGCAGCGACGTCCGGTGTGACGCAGCCGCAACCGAATGGTGGCGCAGATGGGTCGTCGAGACCGAGGCCATTTTGTCCGCCATACGGATTGGCGAAGTTGGGGTGGTTGAGGACGTTGAAGAATTCGGCGCGAAACTGGGCGTTAAGCCGTTCCCCGAGCTTCCAGTTCTTCGTAATTGAGAAATCCCAGTTGCGGAAGCCGGAATCATTAAACGAGTTACGGCGCATAGTGCCGAACGTTCCGAGTGCTGGTGGAAGCATAATCGCACCGCCCTTTGCGTAGCACCCAAATAGGTTGAGCGCGGCAGTCGCTGCTCCCGCTGAGCCTCCATCCATGGCCAGGGCTTTTGCAGCACAGGCGTCGTTGCTGGCACCGCCAAAGAACGGGATCGGTGTCGGGCCGGACGTGAAGTCATTGGGATTTCCGAAGAAGTCCCATCGATTGACGCTGTTGGCCGGCGGGTTGAAGGGCAAGGCACCCGTTCCGGCAACGTCCGTTCCCAAATCAATGACTCCCCACGGTTGCGCGCTGTCCAGTGTCACAATGGAAGTAACCTGCCACCCTTCGAGCATCTGCGCGAACGACTTCCTGCCTGGAATCGCATAGGTCAGCGAGAGCGTCAGTCTGTGTCGCATGTCGAAGTCGCTGCTCGCGTACTCCAAGCCCGTGTTGTACGAGTTCATAGGCAAGCCGTTTCCGTACCCGAAATGCCAGTTCGCGCCTAGATCGTCGAGAGCGTGAGAGTAGGTGTAACCGGCCACTCCGCTGAGTCCATGAAAATTACGCGCAGTCAGGGTTGCCTGGAGTCCGTTGTAGTTCGACCTATAAATGTTTCCCATCTGGAAGATATTACTCAAGAAGGGGAACTTGGTGTTGAAGGGCCGCGCCGCCTGCTCCGCACCACCGTCTGGCGCGCAATTATTGTAAGCGGGCGCTGAAGTCAAGCATGCGTTCAGTGCAGCCGGCGTCCAGCCCGAGCCCACGGGCGGCTGGTTGATGTCGCTGATTCCGGTCAGGTTGAAACCGCGGTTGCCAACATAGGCCACTTCCAGCGATACGTTCGGCGTAAAGGCATGCTGGACATTCAAAGTCCAGTTCGCGACATAGGGTGTCGTGAGGTTGCGATCCACGCTCATAATCGCGCAGGGGTTCGCTGTTACAGGATCGCAACTCAAGCTGCTGGGGCCGATATTTCCGAAAACCGGACCGGTATCCCATTGGCCCGGAAAGATGGTCAGGTTGCCGGATTTAATCGTTCCACCCCCTGGAGTCACTCCCTGAAAACCGGTGGGAATGTTACTGAGCCCGAAGCTGTTGTTGAACGCCATAAATGCCTGCCAGTTGACAACTTCATACACCAAGCCACCGCCCGCGCGGATCACCGTCTTTCCCGTACCCCAGGGATCCCAGGCAAGGCCGACTCGCGGTGCGAAATTCGTGTGATCGCCATTGTAGGGAGAGCTGATCTGTTTGCCCACCTGGACCAGCCCCACGTTCGGATCGAAGTTACCAAGCAGGTCGTTCTGTTCCTTGATGACGGTATTCAGCTCGTAGCGCAGCCCGAGATTGACGGTCAGGTTCCGCGTAAGACGGATGTCGTCCTGGACGAACAGCGCATAGGCCCAATTGCTCAGGTGGAACGTGGGATCGCCGGCCAGTACGCTCGCGACCGTCGGGAAGCCGGCGAAGAAATCCTCCAGGGCATTGGAAGTGCCTCCGAGCGTACCCCCGCCCAGGAATTTGAAGCTGCCGCGCGCATTCCCAAACCCGGCACCGGTAACTCCGTCGCGGTGAATTTCCCCGCCGAACTTGATGGCGTGTATGCCGTGGCTGTAGGAAACGTGGTCAATGAACTGCGTAATCGTGTTCGGCCCTTGAATCTTAGGCCACTTGAAGCCGCCCAGGCCCGTGAAGAAGGGACCAAACCCGATGCGGGGCAGGCCGCCCGTGAGTGGGCCAAACGGCACGCCGGTATCCAGTCCGTAGGCGGCGTTCGGGTCGACACCCAGGTCCGCGGGCTTGGTGGGCTGATAGAGGCGGCTATACCCGACTCTGGCTTCGTTCACCCAGTGGGCACTCGGAATCCATACCCAACTTCCACCGGCCACTTGAGCGCGTGTGTGAATCAAGGTGCGCCAGTTCGGTTGGAGTTCAGGGAAGTCCTCGGCAATACCCGAGTTGTTTCCGAAGAAATACATGCCGCTTATTGTGTGGCGGTCGTTCACGTGATAATCAACTTTGCCCAAAGCGTCGTCCGTATTTGCGTCGTTAGGGAAGCCCTGTGACACACTAGTCGAACCCGTTGTGTTGGTCGGGAAACCGTTGCCGTTGCAAGTCGTAACCTCGGTCGGGAACGAGCCGGTCACCGTGCAACCCGAGATCTTCTGGCTTACCAGACTAATCGGCACATCCGCCGCGAGAAGTTCATGCACTGCGTCAGGAATATCATTAGCCGCGTTTGATCCCAGTACTGCCGATGGGGCAGTGATCGGGGTCGTCACCCCAAAAGTATTGCCGAGGTGGTAGCGCTGGCCTTCATAGCTACCGAAGAAGAACAGCTTGTCCTTGACGATCGGGCCGCCCAAAGTTCCGCCGAATTGCTCCAACGTAGTAATTTTTGGATTCGGCGCCACATTGAAGAAATTGCGGGCGTCCATGGCGTCGTCCCGGCCGAACGCGTACCCGGTACCGTGGAGGCTGTTGGTTCCGGACTTCAGCGCCACGTTCACGATGGCGCCGGGTTTCCAGCCGTATTCCGCGGGGGGATTTTCGATCAGGTTGAATTCCTGAATCGCGTCGATCGGCAAAATTGTGGCCGAATCGCCGACAATACCAGCACCATTAATGATGCCCTGGCCGGAATACGGTTCGCTATTGAACAGGCCCTCGATCACGTAGGCGTTGTCTTCCGCCCGAAGGCCGTTCGTACTGGTGGTCGAGAATCCGCCGCCCGGATAGCGCACCACGGCAGGGCGCAGTTGCAGGAGGTTTTGGTAGTTGCGACCGTTCAACGGCAGGTCATTGATCTCCTCGTTGCTGAGCGTGCCTCCCAGGGAGGAGGAAGCGGTATCGAGCAGCGGAACTTGTTGTGTCACGGTGACTGTCTGAGTGACCTCGCCCGGCTGGAGTGAGACATCAATGGTCACATCCTTGGCAACTTCCAACTGGATGTTCGGGCGCTCCACAGCCTTAAAGCCCGCGGCCTCGACCCGCACGGTATAGATGCCCGGGGGAAGCTCAGGAGCGACATATTCTCCAGACTCATCCGTCGCCAAGGTGCGCGACACGCCACGCTGCACATCCGTGATGACCACTTGGGCGCCAACAATGGCGGCATCCTGTTGGTCATGAACGCTCCCCAGAATGCGGCCAGTGTTGGATTGGGAGAATATCGCTGAGGACAGAAGAAGAAATCCAGCTAAACAGCCCAAAATCCGAAGCGCCAAGATTTGGTTTGGCATGAGCCGAGCGACCGTTCCAAAGGGAGAAATATTCATGCGGACTCCTCCACCCAACAATCAGATGACCCCGAAAGTGAACCCAACCGTCCTGGTCGAATGGTAGTACCACCATATAATTGATACTGTCAAGAAATTTCTCTGGCGGAATCACCGGCATTTGGTACATTGGTCATACCGCTTAGGGCGGCATTCGACGACCGTTCGCACCTACGAGTCCGCCGACGAGTCGAATCGAGCGAAGTCAGTTTTGAGCTTTATTTAAGCTGATCCGACCTCGAGTGGGAGTGCGGGTGAATTCCCGGCTAACGAGAAATCGGGCTGCTTTTTCGGCTCGAGTTGCATTGGGCGCTTGGAGGAAGGGCAGCGATGGCTATTGCCACGATCAATCCGGCAACAGGGAAGACACTGAAGATATTTGAACCGCTTTCCGATTCGCAAATCGATCGGAGAATCGAGCGGGCTGCCGGGACGTTTCGGGAATTCAGCCGCCTTACCTTCTCGCAGCGGGGACAAATGATGCTGAAAGCCGCGGAGCTACTTGAAGCGGAAAAGAACGAGCTCGCGCAGCTCATGACGATGGAGATGGGAAAGACGCTTCGATCTGCGGCTGATGAAGCAGTAAAGTGCGCGTGGGCTTGTCGCTACTATGCGGAGAATGCGGAGCGATTTCTTGCCGATGAGATTATCGCAACAACCGCGAGTCGCAGCTACGTACGCTATCAGCCGCTTGGAGTCATCCTCGTCGTGATGCCGTGGAATTATCCCTTGTGGCAAGTTTTCCGCTTTATTGCACCTGGTTTGATGGCTGGAAACGTGGGACTCCTGAAACACGCTTCCAACGTTCCACAGTGCGCGTTGAAAGTGGAAGAGATTCTCCTCCGCGCCGGCTTTCCAGAAGGCGCCTTCCAGACGCTACTGATAGGCTCCGACAAAGTCGATGGTATTCTCGGCGATCCTCGAATTGCCGCAGCCACATTGACTGGAAGTGAAGATGCTGGAATCAAGGTGGGTGTGGGCGCAGCTCAAAGAGTAAAAAAGGTTGTCCTGGAATTGGGCGGAAGCGACCCATTTATCGTCATGTCGAGTGCAAACCTGGATGACGCGGTCGCGACTGCAGTCAAAGCACGAACTCTGAACAACGGACAGTCTTGCATCGCGGCAAAGCGCTTTATTGTCGCCGAATCTATCGCGGATCGGTTTGAGCGCGAGTTCGTGAAGCGCATGGAAGCCCTGAAGTTGGGCGACCCCGTTGATGAAAAAACCGATGTGGGACCGCTGGCAACCGCCGACGCGGTCACGTCCCTGCACGCGGATGTCGAGAAAACGATCGCCGCTGGGGGGCGCGTCCTGACCGGCGGAAAACCGGCGCAAATGCCCGGCTATTTTTATCTCCCCACGGTCCTGACGAATATTCCTCGAACTTCTCCCGCCTACTGTGAGGAACTCTTTGGCCCCGTGGCGTCTCTCTTTCGCGCGGAGAATATCAGCGAAGCAATTCGGATCGCGAACGACACGCGCTTTGGTTTGGGGGCGAGCGCCTGGACCAATGACAAGGCCGAGCAAAACCGCTTTATCAACGAACTGGACGCGGGCATGGTTTTCATCAATCAGATGGTGGCTTCCGATCCCCGCGTGCCGTTCGGCGGGGTCAAGATGTCTGGCTACGGACGAGAGCTGAGTACGAACGGCATTCGGGAATTCACGAACATAAAAACAGTTTGGGTCAAATGACGATCTCGGAATCGGCACTGGTTGCGACTATTATTTGGTATGTGATAAGGTGGTCGGACCAATAGGCCGGAAGTCGATTTTCAGCGGAGATCGCGAGCTCTGATGTGGCCCAATGGAAGAGGCCCAATGTACAAAGTCGTCCAAACGTCACGCCTTTACGAACAGATTGTTCAGCAAATTGAGCAGTCCATCCAAAATGGAGTACTTAAAGAAGGTGATCGGCTTCCCGCCGAGCGCGAGTTGGCATCGCAATTTGGAGTGAGCCGAACGGCAGTGCGAGAAGCGGTTAAGGCCCTTCATGAAAAGGGTCTTGTAGAAGCGTACGCGGGCAAGGGAACGTTCATTACGAGCGCGACATCCCACTCCATGCGGCAAACGATGGGCCGTCTGATGAAAGCAGGTCAGTCGGAAGGCACCCCAGATCTGGCAGAAGTTCGTGAAATTCTGGAGCCGGAGATTGCGGCGCTGGCTGCTTCGCGAGCGAACGAGGAGAATTTTGCGGCTATGCGAGAAGCTATTGCGGTGATGGATGAAGCGCGCGGCGACGCGGACGCCTTCATTGAGGCTGATCTCGACTTTCATCTGGCGCTGGCGGAAGCAGCCGCAAATCCGCTGATTCTTTCCCTGATCGATTCCATTGTGGGTCTGTTGCGCGAGCAGCGAATCGGAATCTTTCATGTTGATGGCGGCCCGGAGCGCGGGCAGTCTCATCACAAGAGAATTCTAGAAGCAGTGGAGCGCGGCGACTCACAAGGCGCGCGGGACGCGATGAGGGCTCACTTGCGGCAAGTGCGATCGGACTCCCGCAACATTTCCATCGAGACAGAATCTTAGTCTCGAAGTAGCCGAACACGGGCGGAGAGCGGAACAATGGCACATGTTGGGTTTGTCGGACTTGGCGTCATGGGCAGCGAGATGGTACTGCGCCTGCTGGAAAAGGGGCATGCCGTAACGGGATACAACCGGACTCGGGCTAAAGCGGAGCGGTTGATCGAAAAGGGCATGAAGTGGGCGGAATCGCCGCGGCTAGTGGCTTCCGCCGCGGACGTGACAATCTCCATGGTGACGAATTCAGCGTCGCTTGGAGCAATTGTCGAAGGCCCGGAGGGGATCCTCGCCGGGCTAGCTGCGGGCAAAGTTCTGGCGGATATGAGCACCGTCAGCCCAGCATTCAGCCGCTCCATAGCGGTGAAAGTGCGTGACAAGGGCGCCGATATGGTTGACGCGCCGGTTTCAGGCAGCGTCGTCACTTTACAGGAAGGGAAATTGTCGGTAATGGTCGGCGGCAGGAGGGAAACCTTCGAGCGCGTCAAACCATTGCTCTCCGATATTGGACCAAAGGTCACCTACGTAGGCGACAACGGGTTTGCCCTTATCATCAAGATCGCTTGCAACCTGAGCCTGGCGGTCCAAATGCTCGCCTTCTCCGAGGGCATATTGCTGGCCGAAAAGAGCGGCATCGCCCGCGAAGTCGCCGTCGAGGTTCTTACGAACAGCGCAATAGCATCGCCCATGATCAAGTACCGGGGACCTTTCGTACTGCAATTGCCCGCGGAGGCCTGGTTCAACGTGAACATGATGCAAAAAGACATGCTGCTGGCCCTCGAGCTTGGGCGTCAGCTCGACGTGCCGCTGCCCACAACAGCGGTCGCCAACGAATTTCTGACGGCCGCGCGCGGAATGGGAATGGTCGAAGAAGACTTTGCGGTGGTCTTCGACGTTTTGGCACAGATGTGCGGGGTGAAACGATGACAACCGCCGTGAATCAGTCGAACGCAGAGTCCAGCGTGAACATCGAAAAGTGGCTGCGAATGTACCGCCGCATGCAGATAATTCGGCTCTTCGAAGAACAAGCGAACGAACTCTATACACGCGCTCTGATGCCCGGCCTGGCGCATCTCTACACGGGTGAGGAGGCGGTCGCAGTGGGGGTTTGCGAAGCGCTTCGCCAGGACGATTACATCACGAGCACGCATCGCGGTCATGGGCATTGCTTGGCGAAAGGGGCCTCGCCGGATCGTATGTTTGCGGAACTCCTCGGCAAGGCGGCAGGATATTGCAAAGGCAAGGGCGGCTCGATGCACATCGCCGATCCAAAGACCGGGAATTTGGGTGCTAATGCGATCGTCGCGGGCAGTACAGGAATCGCGACTGGAGCAGCATTTTCGGCGAAGCACCTGAAAACGGGTCAGGTAGCGGTTTGCTTCTTCGGCGAAGGAGCTCTCGGACAGGGAGTGCTCTACGAAGTAATGAACCTGGCGGCACTGTGGAAGTTGCCGGTACTGTATGTGTGCGAAAACAATCTCTACAACGAGTACACCCATTTTTCGGAGACGACAGCGGGTGATATTCTTGCGCGCGGCACGGCGTTCGGTGTCCATCCTGAAAGTGTTGATGGTCAGGACGTTCGCGGGGTCTACACTGCGGCGGCAAAGCTGATAGAGCGGGCGCGGCACGGCGGAGGCCCGGCATTTTTGCTCTGCAACACCTATCGTTTTACGGGTCATCACGTCGGTGACGTGAGCCGCGAATACTACCGCTCCAAACAGGAAGAGCAGGAGTGGAAAACCAAGCGCGATCCGATCAAGCTGCTTGGAGACTGGCTCGCGGGCCAAAAGTTCGCCGATGCCGTCTCCCTTCTTCGCGTCGAGTCTGAAGTCCGCGCAGAAATACAATCGGCTGTGGACTTTGCGGTGGCGGCGCCGTACCCAAGCCCGGAGGAAGTGGAGCAAGATGTCTATGCCTGAAGCTGCGCAGCGAGAATTGACGTTTGCCCAAGCAGTGAACGAGGCCCTTGCGGAAGAGATGCGCCGCGACTCGCGCGTCTGCATTCTTGGCGAGGACGTGGCCGAAGCGGGGACGCCGTTTAAAGTCTTGTCTGGACTGGTCGAGGAATTTGGCAAGGATCGCCTCATCGACACTCCAATCTCCGAGGCGGGATTCACCGGAGTTGGTGTCGGGGCCGCGATGACCGGCATGCGCCCAGTAATCGACATAATGTTCGGCGATTTCCTGACGTTGACCATGGACCAGATGGTCAATCAAGCAGCCAAAGTGCATTACATGTCCGGCGGCAAATGGAAGGTTCCAATGGTTTTGCGTACAACGCTTGGAGCCACGCGACGTTCGGCCGCCCAACACTCCCAGTCACTCCATGCCTGGCTGAGCCATGTTCCGGGACTCAAGGTCGTGCTGCCGTCCACCCCTTACGACGCCAAGGGGCTGCTCAAGACAGCCATTCGCGATGAAAATCCCGTCGTATTTTTCGAAGACAAAATGATGTACAAACTGAAAGGGCCGGTGCCGAAAGAGGATTATTCGATTCCCTTTGGACTTGCGGACGTGAAGCGTGTCGGCGGGGACATCACCATCGTCGCCACCAGCAGCATGGTACAAGTCGCACTCGGTGCGGCGGCACTACTCGAGAAGATCGGTATCAGCGCCGAAGTGGTCGATCCTCGGACCACGTGGCCACTCGACGAAAAGACATTGGTTGAATCCGCCCGAAAGACGTCCCGGGCGATTGTCGTGGATGAAGGCTACGGGCGCTACGGCGTCACAGGGGAGATCGCTTCTGTGATTGCGGAAGGGGCGTTTTACGATCTGGAGGCCCCTGTGAAGCGAATCGGGGCAATGCACGTTCCGATTCCTTTTTCTCCTCCGCTCGAAGATTTAACGGTACCCACAGAGCAGACGGTCTTCGAGGCCGCCCGCGCGCTCTGCGGCAAGGCCTGAGGACAGTAGAAAAGGAGGCGTATCGTGGCACTCAAGACTCACGGAACGATGGCGGTGGATTGGGAAAATCGAATCGACTTCGATCGGCTGCGCCGAGAACGCCTGGCGCGCGCCAAGGCCCTTCTCGCGAAATCGGAGATTGGCGCCCTTCTCTGTTTCGATATGAACAATGTGCGCTATCTTACGGCCACGCACATCGGCGCCTGGGCGCAGGACAAAATTAGCCGTTTCACCCTTCTTCCACAAAATGACGAGCCTATCTTGTGGGATTTCGGCTCGGCCGCCCGCCACCACCAGCTTAACTGTCCGTGGCTGGGAGAACGCTCGCGCGCCGGAATACCGCTGCTGCGGGGCGCCATGTCGCCGGAAATGGGACGCGCCGAGAACGTCGCCAAGAAAATAAAGGTCGAGCTCGAAAAGCGCGGACTGCTCAAGGAACCGCTCGGAATTGATGTTGTTGAGCCGCCTATCCTCTTCGCCCTGCAGAAAGAGGGAATCCGGATTGTCGACGGACAACAGATTATGTCCGACGCCCGGGTGATCAAGACGCAAGACGAGATTTCATTGTTGAATCATTCGGCAATGATGGTCGACGCGGCCTACGACGAACTGTACCGCGCGATGAAGCCGGGCATGAGCGAGAACCAGGCCGTCGGGCTAGCCAGCAAGGTCCTCTACGATCTTGGTTCCGAATATGTCGAAGCCGTGAATGCGATCTCCGGGGAGCGCTGCAATCCGCACCCCCACGTGTTCTCCGATCGTGTACTTCGCCCTGGCGATCCCGTCTACTACGACATTCTTCATTCCTACATGGGATACCGTACCTGTTATTACCGCTGCTTCACGATCGGCTATGCGTCGCACGCCATGATCGACGCCTACAAGCGGTGCCGCGAGTACCTTGACGCGGCCATTTCCCTTGTGCGACCCGGCCGGACCACCGCTGAAATCGCTTCCGTTTGGCCGAAGGCGCAGGAATTCGGGTTCCCGGATGAAGAGGCGGCCTTCGGGCTCCAGTTCGGCCACGGCATCGGTCTCGCGATCTGGGAAAAGCCGGTAATCAGCCGCCTGGTTTCCCTCGAGCATTCGCATGAGATCAAGCCGGGGATGGTTTTCGCGCTCGAAACGTTCTGGCCCTCCACCGACGGCTGGAGCGCCGCGCGCATCGAAGAGGAAATCGTCGTCACGGAAACCGGCCACGAAGTGATCACGCGCTTCCCGGCAGAACAACTCATGGTGGCCGGCGCACACTATTTTACCGTCAACGGCCCTCTCTCAACCACTCGCGAGAACGAAGCCGCGCCCAGCAAACGCGTCGTCGAAATGGTCGAGGGCAGCGCAAAAAAGGAACGAGTTGTAGCAACCGACTGACGGTCCGTTCCCGAGAGATGGACAACCAACTATGGCGATTAGCATCGTAATGCCTGCTCTCGAAATGGCGCAGGAAACCGGCAAGCTTCTCTCGTGGCTGAAAAAGGAAGGCGAGAAGGTCACGAAGGGCGAGCTACTCCTCGAAATCGAGACGGATAAGGCCGTCGTCGAAATCGAGGCGCCCGGCGAAGGAATTCTCGCCGGCATCACAGCGCACGAGGGCGACGTGATTCCCGTGGGCCAGACGATTGCATGGCTGGTGCTGCCCGGGGAGAATCCACCCGCGCAGGCGGCGCCCCCCGCGCCATCTGCCCGCGCCACCAGCACTGTCACCCGTTCAATGCACCCCGCACCCATAGCGTCCCAAGAGGCGCCGAACGCAGCCCCCAAGATTTCGCCCAAAGCCCGGCGTCTCGCCAAGGAACTTGGATTAGACATCTACCGCTTGCGCGGAACAGGTCCTGAGGGCTCGATCACAACTGAGGACGTGCAATCTGCCGTGGATTCACCAGCATCCTCCGCCGCGACGGCCACGGCCCCAGCAACGGAAGTTGAACCCCTCAGTCAGATCGCGCGCCTGATGGCCGAGCGAACCACTCAATCGTGGACGAGCGTGCCGCATTTCTTCGTGGTTCGAGAAGTGGATTGCGCGGAACTCGTCGCTGCCCAGAAGCGTCTCGCCCCGGCCATCGAACAGACGCGAGGTACCCGGCTGACCATCACGGATTTGCTCGTCGCACTCGTCGCCCGAGTTCTTGTTAAGCATCCTCAAATCAACGCCAGCTGGACGCGCGAAGGGATTCACCTCCACCATGATGTCAATATCAGTCTGGCCATGGCGGTGAAGGATGGCGTAGTTGGCGCGGTGATTCGCAACGCCCACATGGCGGAGCTTGGTGAAATCGCCGTCCAGCGCCGCGACCTCTCCGAACGTGCAAGAGCAAACCACCTGCGTCCGGCCGATATTTCCGGCGGAACCTTTACCATCAGCAATCTCGGCATGTACCAAGTGCATGCTTTCAGCGCGATCATCACTCCACCGCAGGCCGCGATTCTGGCGGTCGGCGGCATCGTCGACCGCGTTGTTCCGGTGGATGGCAAGCCCGGTATCCGCCCCGTGGTGATCTTGACGCTTTCGAGCGATCATCGCGTCGTTGATGGGGCGCGCGCCGCGGAATTCATGAAAGATTTATCCGAAGCCGTCTCTCGTCCCGAAGGAAGGCTCGGTTGAGTAGGGCGGCGTAATCCCGGCGGATCGCCACCAAACTCTGCCGCAAATCATCGTGGAATCTGAGGAACCACCAAGTGCAGGAGCTTCAACGAAGCGCTCGTCGCCGGCTGGACCGTCGCGCTTTCTGAGGGGCCGAGATAGACGCCCGCGCCTTTCGACACGTCATAATCCTTGTCGCCGAGGCGGATGCTTCCCTTACCCTCCATCAAGTAGAGAAGTTGGTGCTTATCGGAGGCTTCGGCCTTGAATTTCTCTCCTGCCTTGAGCCAACGCAGCGCCGCCACGACATTCTTGGCGCCGCACAGATCCCGATTCAGCACTTCAGTCACTTCGCCCGCCGCTGTCTTCTTCCGCGGAAGCTTGGTGGTATCGATAAAAGTCAGCATGAAATCTCCCTAATCCAACCGACGTGTTACGTCTGAACCCAGACTCCACCTTCCACGCGATTCCAGCGAAGGTCGTCCGGCGTACCGTCCAGAATCGTGGTGACGAAACGGTTGGGCGCCTGGAATTCGAAATAAAAGAGAGGAGTCTTGGATGCTCGCAGGCGATGCTTTTCCTCAGCCGGGATGAAAACCAGATCACCCGGCCCCACTTCGCGGGCTCCTTGTTCCGACTCCACCGTACCCTGTCCTTCCATGATGAAGTAAAAGTGTTCGCAATTCTTATGCAGATGATAGGGTGAGGAAGCCCCTTTTACGTAGTGCATGATCCCAGCGAGCATGTCGTCGATCTTGGTCAACTCCTTATTGACGAAGAACGTCCGCTCGCGGCCCGGCACCGCCGAGATAAGTTTCGGCAGATCGTCTTGATTAAATATGTATGCCATCGAATTTTCTCCTAAACCAATGCCGGCTCAGTGTGGCCGATAGGCGACACGTGCAACCTCTGTATAAGGGATAGATGCAACAGTCGCCCGGATTTCAGCTTGCGCGTGGCGCTCGACCGTCGGTTTCGACGACCCGCGATCTTCTTCGCCCCAGACGATCGTGACCTCGGTGCCCACCTCACTGTGCTGGGTATCCACAACCGCCAGCGAAATCATAGCCCGTTCATTGTAGGTGTAGCCAGTATAGGTTGACACTCCGATCGTTTTCCCATTTTTTAATACCTTGTCGAACGGCAGGGTAGAATAATTAGCAAGCGGCATATCGATGTACTTGAAGATATCGCCACCCTGGTATAGGGAATCCGAGTCACGTCCGATGTCCTCTCGGTTCCAGACCAGCGTAACCTTCTTCCGCTTCTGGTTGTCCACCATTTGTTCGAGCGCCTGCCGTCCAACGAAATCGTGGTCAAATTTGACGAAAGGCCCGTAGCCCAGGTCGTAAGGAGTCAGGTAATAGTCAGTGATATCGTTGGAGTAGAAGCTACCCCCGAGTGACGCCGTGGCTTCATAGCTCGTCGCCTTCAGCCACTGTCTGTATCCCTTCATCTCGTCGCCCGCATAAATCGCCGGAAGGGGAGAGGGTATCCACCCCGATTCGAGACAGCTGGTAGGGTAAGCTCGAGAGCCTACTTGCCGAATCCCAAATTCTTTACCGCCTTCAACAATGGCGTTTCGGACCTCTTCGCCGTGCTCCCAGGGACCAAACAGTTCCCATCCGGGCTGTCCAACCATCCCATGACGCAGGGCACGGACATCCCTACCCGCGATGACGAAAACACCTACATTAAAGAACCGGATTTCCGGTGCAGGTTTTCTCGTGACCTTCTCCATAACGCGGAGGGCATTTGGGCCTTGAATTTGATATCGGAAAGCCTTTCGGTGGCCTTGATTGACAGCAGACCTCTCATCCCTCTCCGCAGATGCCTTATACCCGCGCGTCTCCAAATTGTATTGCACCCAATTGTGCGCGGGTGGACGCCCGACAAGATTGAATCTATTTTCATCGAGATAAAAGAGGATCGCATCGCCAATCACATAGCCATGATGATTACACGCGACAAATTGCTTGGCTTGATTGACTTTGAAATTCTTAAAGCTATTGACGCCGAGATCGGAGAACAATTTGAGAGCGTCAGGGCCGTCCACATAAAGATCGGTCATGTGGTGAGACTGGTCGAAAAGAGCGCAGGTTTCCTTCCATGCACGCTGCTCATCCCTCCAGTTCGAAAACTCGGACCGCACCACCGGAAAGGCATACGGTCCTATCTGCGAATTACGCAAATGTTTGACTGGATTCCCTACAGTTTGTAACACTTCTTCCAAGCTTCGGTAACTCATCTCTGCCAGTTACTCCTTTCGTTGGCAACATCATCGGATAACACAAGAGCGTAGAGGGCTGTAAGCGTCGATAGGAAAGTGGTGGATCGCTTTCCTTCGCACCTGCCAAGTTCATTTTCATAGGTGCTGGATGGAGCGGAGCGCCTGCCGCTCCTCGCCGTTCGGATCTTCGACGACTGCGCACTCGTTGTCGAGAACCATGGTCGCGCGCTGTTTCGTATCGAAAGCCGGCCAGTTTGGCAGCCCCTTATGGCTTGGGTTTCCGGTGCGCGCAAAAGCGGCCCAGGCGCTGCTAACCTTGTCGGCGAGCGCATACCGTTCCTGACCCGAGCCAGTCATGGCGGTCGCCAAATCGACATTGTCAAAGACAAACGGGATTTCGAGCGTGTGAAGCGTCTTCAACTTTCCATCCCGCACCGGCGATTTCCACGTGAAGTAATACATAAAGACAGAGGCCGTTCCTTGGCTCGCTTTGCGCTCAGCCTCAGTCAACACACCCGCACGGAACGTGGCATCCGATGCAAGGATTAAGTAGAGATCTATATTCCTAATGTTGGGACGGCCCTTTCGATAAACATCGATCAGTCGAGTCACTGCGGCGTCGTCAGCGCCACGCAGAACTTGCTTGACGTGCGCGCGCAGGGCGTCGTCGTCCATTGGATCCAGTGGCGTGCTACGCATGAACGTGACCTCGGTTTCAACTGATCCGATCAACAGCGGAACCGTTGCGGAGATCTCTGGTGCGTCGGGGTCGAACGGGTTCCGTGGCAGTGAATGGCCATCCACCACGGGCGCCAGACGGAGACCAGGCCCGCCAACGCCACCTCCGTCGCCCATCGCTGTGACGAGTTGTTCCACCGGAAGCTTCTGGAGCTCGTCGATCTGATTGGGCTTCAGCCCCAGCTTCGCGAGATACGCCTCGGCCGAATTCGTTGCCTCATCTTTGGGTACACCCCTGATCGCAGAGGCGCTTTCCACAACGGCCCTATGAAATAGCCCTTTCGCCGATGGCATAGCCATCAGCGTACTGACTTTTCCGCCGCCGCCCGACTGGCCAAAGATCGTTACGTTGCTTGGATCTCCGCCAAACGCAGCAATGTTGTCCCGTACCCATTCCAGTGCAGCAACGATATCCAGCATCCCAACGTTGCTGGAGTTTGCATACTTCTCTCCACCGAGTTCGGCGAGATACAGATAGCCGAACACATTGAGCCGATGATTCACCGTGACAACGACGACATCGTGCCGGCACGCCAAGTTCGCTCCGTCATAAACAATGAAAGCACCGGAACCTTGGGAGTACCCGCCACCGTGCAACCACACCATGACCGGCCTGTGGCCCGCGCCTACACCGGCGGTCCACACGTTCAAACGCAGGCAGTCCTCGCTCGCGGGCTCTCTTCGGTCCACAGCGGCTACCTCGGGAATCAAACCCGATGGCCCTTGAGGCGACCTGGGGCCGAACTCCACAGCCTCCCGGACGCCTGTCCAAGATTCCGGTTTGGAGGGCGGCATAAAACGCCGAGCATTGGCGGTTGACGCGCCGTAGGGGATACCAAAAAATGCGCTGACTTTATCCTTGGTTATACCCCGGACTCGTCCCGCATTCGTGCGGACGATGGCGCTCGGCGATGAGCACCCCAGGTCCTGCGTCCATGCTGGCTCGAATGCCCCGCGCATAAGAAGACTCGCTGTCGCCATCGTGCTGTAATTGAGAAAAGATCTTCGATCCATCGTCATACCCTCCACATTAGCCGTTCGAAACGTAGGGTGCCGTCATTTCGGTTTATGAGTCCGCATAAGTTCACTTCTTAACTGGACTTGATGGGGGCGCGTTTGAGGTTCCGCTACTATTGCCACCCGGTGGTGCCTGGAGAAAGTTGTCGAAATCGACCCCGGGTGGTGGTGGCAGCACTTTGCCCGGATGAGTTGTGAAGCCAATCATCCGACCCATGAAAATGACACCGATCCATATAGTGAGCGACAGCACTGCCGCTGCCTTGCCCGCACCGGGTGCCGAACGAGCACTATTCCATTGATGAATCGTCCGGCCCGCCGTCAACTCAAAGGCGGCCACGTTCACACCCGCGAGCAATAGCAACAGCATTTTTGTTCTGAAAAAGGGATTGTGATAATAGATTCCCGCATTAGTGGTGAACATCATTAGCCCGGTTGCCACGGTCAAGGCAAAAGCGGCCCATGTCCACTTCATGATGTCCGAAGCTATTCGCTGAAAGGACCGCTGGGTCGAAGCAAGTCCCAACAACCGAAGATCGACGATCGCAATTGTGCCAACCACCAGGGTGAGGCCGATGACGTGAATCGATTCGATTATGGGAAACATCCAGATCGAATCGCGAAGTGTGGTCGCGAAGCGAGATGCCTCGAGCAACTTGAGAAACGCGTCAATTTGCATCGGGGCCCTGTTCCAGAATCATTAATACTCCTGCGTTGCCGGCGACCAAGAACCCCAGATATGGTCGTAAGCGATTAGGCGTCCCAGCACAATAATGGACAGAAAAATCAAGAACGTCAGGATCGCCAATGACTTTATGGATCTGCGGTTGACGAGCGCTTCCAAACGTTTTTCGTGGTTCGGAAGCGCGAGTAGGAAAATCCCGGAAAGCACTGTACCCACGACTAGGAAAAGCATTTTCGTCCAAAACGAGAAGTTCACTAGCTCACGCACGGGCTCCGCGACTATCATCACGATTCCGGTTACCAGTTGCAGGCACAGCGCGCCTATCATCCACGGGCCGAACCGACCCGCGGTCTGGCGTAATGTTTGATCCGTCCCAGCCCATCCCAGAATTCGAAGAACGATCATCAATAAGGATCCGATTAGGACTGCAATGCCAAGAATGTGGATGGATTGAACGCCTGGGATAAGCCAACTTTCGTGGACTCGGAACGCGTGGCTCGGAGATGTTTGGGTCAGCCACTCAGCAAATCGATTCAAATTAGCCTTCCTTGGTTCGTCTCTACAGAGCTACTTGCTTAGGCATGGGACCACCCGGCAACACGACAGCCGCCGCGCCGCCGACCATTGATCCATATCGTGTTTAGAAGTTTCCACCGATCGTCGTCATGCCCTGAACAGTGTCGCAGGTCTTACCTGGGGTGGGAGGCGTTCGCCAAGGGCATTTGTAGATAGGGCCGACCCGGGATCCAAAATCGCCGCCACTTCGGAGCGGATTCATGTGTACGGTGAATATCGTGCCCGCGACGAACGACTCCGCCGTAATGCCCTGCCTCGCCACAGCTGCAGCGCCCGCCATCTCCACGCCCCAGTCAATCAGCTGCCCGTTATGATCCTTCTCAAGCTTGCCGTCAGGCCCGATCACGTAGAAGTGCAGCTCGGCGTGGTTCGCCTGAGCGACGAACTGGTGGGCCACGCCGGTGAGTACCAGCGTCTTGGTTTGATCGTACATGGCGAACGAGTGATGTGCGAACGCCGGGTTGACGCAGATAACCGCCGCAACTAGTGCAGCGCATACGGGAATAACCCAGCCTGCGGTAAATGGATTCTTCATCTTTGTGCTCTCTTTATCGTTGGTGGCCACAAGTTCTGGAGCGTGCCTGTTCGACTGCTTCCGTCCTTACTTCTTATTGCCATTTAACAAATCGAGTATGTCTGTAGGTACAGGGTTATCGCTCGGCTTGTCCTTCCAGCCCTTTTCGAAATACTTCACCCAGTCCTGAGCCCACGGTCGACCGTAGTAATCCACAAAGTCAGGGTCTGCGGGAGTAAGCTGAGTCGCCCTTCCATTTACGTCTTTGATGTTGCTCAGGCACTCGACGTAAGTGAATCGCATGGTCGGAGAGTCCAAGGTTCCTATCCGACGATAGCGATAGGTGGCACGCAGCGGCTGAACAAAAGCTTCGGGATCATAAAATATGGTTTCGTGATCGAGTCCCACGTACTTGCCGCTATCGTCGAGTACCGGCTTCCACGTTTCGATCGTCTCCATCTTGCCGCTATTCTCAAACATGGAGTGCGACAGGTTCCAGGCTTGAACATGCGAAGTCCACGTAATCAGCGTGGTTCCGTCCCAGAATCCGACGGTCTCTCCGTACCACTGCGGGACTTGTTGCACAGGCTCCCTTCCGATCCAAACCTGGCGTAGGAAATTAGCCGCAATGCCAGATAGGAACTGGACATTCCAAGGGCCCATCGTGAGTTGAAAATCTCCGCCTTGCGAAGCCTGAGCCCACCAGCGCATGAATCCTTCCGGCCAGCAAAAAGCGGCTTCCCATTGCGGCGCATTGTCTACGACCTCGTGATAGTTGTCTTGAACCATGCGCGCTTCATACTCAGGCGTGAGCAGAGACAGAATCGTCGGGACCTGCGTGACGGTCCCCCAAATCCACTCGGCTTGAGTATCTGCTGCCATGTCGCGCGTATACCATCCATCCCAGTCCGGAATCGTCGCCTTTGTGTAGACGGTGGGTCCACCCTTTGTCTTCGCCGCCGCCAGCAAAGCGTCGTAATGCTCCTTGGCGGTCTTATACGGGTAAGGGCTGACAAGCTGATCTCGTGCAATATCCCACTTGCAGTCGCCCCAAGCAGCCGATTGTGGCGCTTTTCCGGAATCGAAATAGAAGCGGCGGGCCGTCCACATGTCAGTTAGCTGGCGCGGCGTATTGCACCGGAAATAGCGCGGGTCCGACCAGTACTTCTTATCCAGATAGAAGTTTTTCGACGTAAACAGATCGACTGGAAGAGCCGTCATTCCTGCCGGGGGCCCCTTGAATGTTGGTGTACATATGCTGAGTTGCCCGATGACGTTCGTGTACGGTCCATGTGGTCCGGAGAAGGCGTTACGAGGGAGTCCCAGTCCTTGCCGCCCCTGCTGTACTTCCGCGCATTGGTGCGCCAGTGGATCCTGCTGGCTTTGCTCCTTAGCCTGTACACGCTGCTGGTCCTGTGCTGTTGAAATCGGGGACATCCAGGCGAACGCGCTCAAGACCGCGAATGCAAATAAAACTACACGCACTCTACTCTTCATTACGGCTCCCCCCTCCGCAATGCCCTACTTTCATTCGACGCGCGGGATCATATAGTTGGTTATCGAAACCCGGCGAGGACTTAAACTTGTCGTTGTCCGGGCCTACTTTACGTACGAAATGCATATTGATATCGCTCACCGTAACGGGGATACGCTCCTCAAAAAGCAATGTCAATCGGAAATTAATTACAGAAAATTAATGAAAATCGGCGCGTGCAAAATGCGATTCTGTGGCACGAGTTGTGGAAAAATTCGGATTTTCGGAACGGAAGATCCGCCAGCACATTCCGCTACGTGGCAGCAAATCATCTGGAGTCTCCGAATTCCTAGTCAGCCCCAAACGAAAATGTTGCATCATTACATGACATGCAGAGCAAAACGCCAACGCGATATCGCAGAGTAGAGTACTTTCGCAGGATTGAATAAACACCTTGAGATGGAAGTCGTCGGCAGGAGAGAAAGAAAGGCATGAAGCTAAACTATTGGGTTCTAGCGGCAGGTTTGGCCGTTGTTGGGACGGGGTGCCAGAGAGCGCCGTCGTCTGAGCAGACGCCGCAGCTTTTGAGACCCGCCTTTATCAAGGACATCATGGATTCCATGGTGAATCCCAGCGGGGAGTTCGTGTTCGATTCGGTCTATAAGATCTCGGACGAGCACGGCATCCGCGAAAAAGCGCCGCACACGGATGCGGAATGGGAGGAGGTCCGCGAGCACGTCGTCATTCTGCTCGAGGCCCCGAACCTCCTGGTCATGCCGGGTCGCAAGGTCGCACCTCCCGACGTTACGTCCCAGAATCCCGGAATCGAACTTGAGCCAGCACAAATTCAGCAGGCGATAGACGGCAACCGCCTTGCCTTCATCCGCCGCGCGCGGGGGCTTCAGGACGCTGCCGCAGTGGCGTTGAAGGCAGTCGACGCAAAAAACAAGGATGCCCTATTTCAAGCGGAGGACGGCATCGATAAAGCCTGCGAGAGTTGTCATATCCACTATTGGTACCCGAACGACAAACGGGCTCGGGAAATCGCGGAATCAGAGGGGATAACTTACTAAGAAGGTCGTTTCCCGCTTTGGGTAATACCCTCCGCGTTGCGTTCAAATCAGCCCAGGATGTGCGAGGT
This sequence comes from uncultured Acidobacteriota bacterium, assembly GCA_963818605.1. Taxonomy (GTDB): domain Bacteria; phylum Acidobacteriota; class Terriglobia; order Acidiferrales; family UBA7541; genus Palsa-295. Next base: position 6,598 of record CAWFSW010000005.1, on the reverse strand, counting down.
CCGCATGGCTGGATGACTTCATCTCGGCCCCTGCGTTTTCCATCGTGAGACAAAGCGCATGAAAGGCTCCAGGATCATTCAGTCCAGCCGGAGAAGTTGAATTGACACTCCTGGTTTTCGTGAGCTTCGTACCACGGGACGATGGCGTGGGCGCTATTTTGCGCGGCCTTTCAGGCCTTGCGCGATCACCGGCAATTTGTAGATCGTCGCTGCCGTCTGCTGTGGACCCTGACGAATCGGCTGGCCATTCTCGTCATCCGCGCCGCTACCGACGATGTAAAGAGTCCTCTTGTCGGGGCCTGCAAAGGCGACGCTGATGACATCGCGTGGCGTCGGAATCACGCCGAATTCTTGCCGGTCTCATCAATCACTTGTACCCCGGGACCGGAACTCACATATAGCCGCCCCTCCGAATCGACCGCAGTGCCGTCGCCATAGCTGCCTGCCGAGAGCATTGCGAAATCGCGACGGTTGGTGAGCATGCCAGGTGCTGCCACATCGAAAGCGACGAGCGCGCCGCCGTTCGTGACGTAGAGAATCTTGTCGTCCGGGCTGAAAGCGATCCCGTTGGTGCGTATGTTATCCGCCACCACGGTGACCCCTTTCGGACTGGCATAATAGAGGCAGCCTGTCGTGAAATACGCGCCGCCATGGCCGTCTGCGGCAAGATCGTTTGGCCGCACCGTTAGCGTCGTTCCATCGTCCCACTTGTCGGCTATCGTCATGCGTTCGGGCGCCAGCATCGTGATGGCGTTCACGATCGACTCTTTGTCCGGCTTGGTTGACCCGGGCCTCTCCGTTCTGTGCGCGCCGTAGAGGCGGCCCTGCCGGTCCATCGATAATGCGCCAAGGCCTTTCGCATCGGCCACGGCTACGGACGACTCGCCGTTTGCATCGATCTTGAGGACGGTGTCGTAGTCTTCCTGCGCCACCAGCACGCTTCCATCCTTGTCGGGGATAATGCCGTCAGCGCTGTTGCCAGCTTCCTGCCATACTTTCGTCCACTTCCCGCCCGCGGCGACGACTCCTGGAATCGCCGCTATGGTCAAGTTGCGCGGGGCCGGTTGGGCCGCCGAACTCAGGCTCTCCTGGCCCCGTCCCGCAGCCCCCGACACCGCGCGCGCCAAAAACCTGCGCCGCCTGTTCCGCTGTAGGCTTGCACGTCGGAGTTTGCGAAGCGGCCCCTCCCTGCGCTTGCGCTTGCCCCAAAAAAAATGCCGGCGCGAAAAGCCAAGATAAAATCACGAACACAGTTTTCTGTCTCATTTCGCCTCCAACGACGTAGATGCCACACTGTCCCTACCAAGAACTCCCTATTGACTGAATCGGTTGAACTTGAGCGGTCATCGAGATAGTCTGTGGATGCGATGTTCGCAATCATTCTCTCGCTGCTCTCTTCGATTCGGCAATTTCTTCGAACTCGAGTCGCCCTAGCGGCCGAAATTCTTGCCGTTCGGCATCAGCTCGTAATCCTACAACGCTCAAGCCGAGACCGCAGGCTACGTCTGGGTATGGCTCACCGACTTCTGTGAGTTCGTATATCCATTCGCCGTAGCGAGCGGTCGACCACTTCAACAGCGAAACATACTTCGGGCTTTGCACGCAACTCGCTAGTAAGTTGGCCTCCACGCTTTCCATCGATTCCGCACGGAAACATTGTGTCCGGCGCACGTTCCTGAGGATCTTACGAAACTCTGACTTGGCCAGTCGAAACAAACCGTAACCCATTTCTGCGCCATCGGATCGCAAAAAGACGAGGCGTGGAGGCAGGAACGGTGCTAGCGCGCAGGGCTGGGCTTCTCTTTAGTTGGGCTACTTGGGCTACAAAATGAAGTCGAACGCGATTCTGTGAAAGCAGCGTAAACCCAATGTGGGGCAGGAATTAGAGTGCCGCGCCCGGAGGGATTCGAACCCCCGACCCTCTGCTTAGAAGGTGCGGAGCACGAAACTCTAAGTGCCGCTTCTGGTGTCGCTTGCGAGGGAAGCGCGCCATTTATCTAGCTCTTGAATTGGACCGGAGTTGGACTGAAACCTGCGGCGTAGGACAGATCGAGGTGCTCGATGGATCTTAATCAGGACATCAGGCGTCCTTGGCCTAGCACGAACTTGTCCGGTTAGCGCTGGCACGACTTATCAGGAGTTAGCCGAAGGATCGCCCTACACGGTCAACAGGACGATCGCCAGCACCAATCCCCGTTCCCTATTGACAATCCGAAATCTGCGTCGTTGATGATTTCACTGAGACAACTGTTGCGACTGGAGTTGCCCGTCTTGCGCTCCGCCAGCTTTCTTGAAAACTAAGGTAACCGGGAACCTGCGGGCAAACTTGCTGTCGGGCTCGGCGTCCTGCGGCTGGATAATGATCGTCATCGTGCGTTTGTCGCCGGAGAGCTTATACGATGCCACGGGCTGCCATCCGGACGGATAAAACGCTTTTTCGCCGGTGTCGGTTGAATGAGGGTCATAACCGAAGTGATGAGGATTTCCGGCATAATAGCCCTGCGGATCCGATCGCCGGCCGATCGTCACTTTGGTGAGAAGATTCCCACCGACGCGGCGAAATACAAACATCCCGCCGGTATCCGCTGGAGGCATGTAGCAGTCCCACTGAATTTCCCCCGAATCGAGCATCTTACCCCTGAAATCAGGCTCCGGATTCCTTACTCCGTCGCCGCCTACTAAATACCCTTCGATACCCGAGTCGGTTACTACAAATTGTTCTTGATCTCGGCCATGTACCTCGCCCCACCACCAATCCCATGTCGAAGTCCATGTCCCCAGAAGCCATTCGAATCCTTTCTCTTGTTCCCTGAACTCTGCCTTCTTGTGATCCAACCAACCTTGCAAATTTAGCTGTGCCATCAAATGTTGGAGATTCGGGTCGTTGCTGTCTGCTGCACCTGCTGACAGAAGTTCTTGTCCCGCCTCGTATCCTTCGATCGGTTCGTTCAGGCTCAACGCCGCTGCCGCGCGCAACTGCCAGATCAGCATGTCATCCTGATGTTGCTCGGCAAACGGACGGCTCTCGGTCATAAACTTTTGCAGCAACATCTTCTGTTGTCCTAAATCAGTCGTCTGCTGCGCTTGCCGTGCCAGTTCGATCAGAGAATTGTATTCGACCTTATCCATCCCGGTGAGAGGCGCGGCATTGTTGCGCGGCGCGGGTGGGGCGACGCTGCTTGTTGGCTGATTGGCGCCTGTTCCGGTGTCTGCCGGCTGCGGGGACGAGACGGCTCTATCCAGAAGCGCCTTCGCCTTGATCAGGCGCTGATCGTCCGGATACGCCAGCAACAAACCTGCCGCGAGCTGCTGCGCGTCCAAGTATTTACCGGAGTGGATCAAATCGGAGAGCTTCTTCAATACCTCACTCGGTGCTTGCCCGGTCGGCGCCGGATCGGCTGCTGGCGCATTAGTGGGCGCGTGGGGCGCCGTCTGCGCCTGGACCGACGGACCAACCACCAGCACTAGGACAAATCCGAAAATGAGAGACGTTGACAGCTTCCCCATCGTTTTTCTCCAATCAATCGTGCGCGCGAATACAGTCGCGGGCTTTGTAGTCAAAAGCATTGGCTAATTAGTGGCCGGCATTACCACAAAGCCGCCGCTCGCCAAATGTTCTTCGAAATTGGATTTCTCCACATACGCCGTGGAATTTTGGTAGCCAGGCCCAAGATTCGAATCCATTACCGAATAGTAGATTTTCCCATCTGCTGTCCGATACACACCCGTGACTACAACCTTGTGCTGGACTCCGCTCTTGTCAAGTTCGACCGTGGTAATGACCGGCTGCTTCGTGCTCGCAATTGCCCGGGCATAGCTGTCAGTGGGAACCGGGACGACCTTGCCGAATTTATCCGCTACCAATAATTCCTCAGCGGCATTCACTCCGCCGCGACCCCCGTTTTGCGGTTCCATGACCACGGTGTCAGGGTTTGTGCGCTCGGCAATCGGATCCATCCCCAGATGACTGACGATGTTCGAGAATTCAGCGTTCACTTGTTTCTCTGGCACGTGCGCACCATTCGCAATCGCATACAGAACGCAATCATCCTGAGTTTGCCGGCCAGTCCCCATGTAAGAAGCACTGGCCGTGACGGATTCTGCCTTGCCGATATCTTTCATCAACTGGCCATAGTACGGCGGCAGTTCCGCTGAAGCGGCACCAGTCGGCGGCAGAGAACCACCCGCCGTATCCATTTCACTGGCAAGCTGCGACACCTTGCTCCATTCTTTCGGGGTTGGCCCTTCACCGCTTGCGATTGCGTTGAAGTTCGCGAAGAAATCGGCGCGTTGTTCCGGCGTCTGGCCCGCTGCCTTCAATTGGTCCGACAAAATTCCTTTCAGCTTTTCGTTGGCGTTGTCGTCGCCTGAATGAGCCGCGGTCCACAGGTCTCGGATACTCTGCTGTACCTCAGGGTCGTTTTTGTAGCGCGAGTCAATGGACATTTCCCACTGATGTTTCATCAGCGCCTTGTCAGCATCCGACGAATTCGTTGTCTGAAGGGCGGGCGAAGACCCATCAACCCGCGCCGGGTCCACGACCGTTGTGCTGGTGTGCCGCAGGTCAACGGCGTTGGAGGCTACACTGTCGGGATTCGGATTGCCTTTGCCGATGGGGGCGTTGCCATTCGCAGTGCCATCAAAGTCGGGATTTCCAACGCCGTCCAATAAGTGCGAATTGGGTTGTTGGGCTGTTGAATTCGCGGATCCAGTGACAGGTCTGTTTCCCGACTCAACCGGAGCGGTCGGCTGCTGCGTATCCACGCTTTGATTTTGTCCGATCGCCTGGTCGATCTCCTTCGTATTCTGTTCCGCGTTCGACTTCGCAGTTTGAATTTCAGGCTGTGCATCACGCGCAGGCTGCCCGTTGTTCGATTCGGGGTTTTGGGAAAGGTTGGTGTTAGCGAAATCGTCCAACTGGCGCTTCACTTCCGCGTCCGGTGCGTTACCAAGAACGTGATCCAGCGATCGCAGGGTTTCTTGGGTACTTGCCGGATCAACATAAGTTTTCTTCGTGCCGCGTAGGTCCACCGCACTGGGATCGGAATCCAGGTTCACTAAATTCAGGGCGGATCCATTCGCGCCGGTGGCGCCTGAATGGGCCATTGGATCGGAATTGAGAGTTCCCGCGCTGGCCGGAGCACTGTCCAATAATTGGCCTAAGGCGCCGCTCGTCTGCCCTGCCACGGCAACGTCTTTCAATCTTTGCCTTGCCAAGGCGAGATTGTGTTGAATGTTTGCGTCGTTGGGAGTAATGGCGAGAGCTTTTTGAAACTCGTTGATCGCTCCGGCATAATTTTTCTGCCTGAACAGGTAGATACCGCTATTGTTGAGTTGTCGTGCGGCCAGTTGCCGCTGCTGCTCGGCAGGGTTCGGTGGGCTTGGGGGAGCCCCGAACAGTAACTGATGAAGGCCCTGACCAATCATGTTGGCGCCGAGCATTCCGATTTGCATCCCAAGCTGTTGCTGAGGTGTAAGCCCGAGATTGGGCGACACCGCACCCGTCGTGACGGAGCCGGATCCGCCACTGCAGGTCACCTGCCCCGAGCCGACAGTGCTCCCTGGACATATGCATCCGTTCTGCGCAACCCACGCGTTATAGTTGGACGCAGCCGTGCCCCCAGAATCGGTGCAGGCTTTGTACATCCGGGCGGCTTCGGCGGCCTCTCCCTGCGCCTTGGTTGGGCTCGGCATGCCCAGCGTAACGGCCAGGCAAACGATACTCCCCATCAGTAAGAAAACTCTGCTCTTCATATACTTGGACTACTCCTCGCGGCAGTGCCTCCGGGTCGCAGCCTTCCCCAAAGAACCTGCACCTATACCCGAACATCACCCTGCCGGAGCAAAGGCTCAAAAGAACTCCACGCCCATAAGAACTCCACGCCCATAAGAACGCCACGCCCATAAGAAGCCCAACGTCGCCATTCCCGGGAACGGGCAAAACGCCAGCTTCCAGGGGACCGCCCTGCTCCGCAATATTGCGAACCCCATCCACAGGGGCGATCGGCTGAATGAATTCTTGGCCAGTTCAACGAGCGGACTTGTAACCCCTAGACCCGAATTCTGAAGGCGGGTGTCGCCACGGCAAATAGTACTGACGATCGATTGCCAGATAATGTGCTTCCCTGATAACACCCTGGAGCTCGAAGTTTGGAACTCCGCCGATTGGGTGCCAGCCGCAACTCGGCGGGGCGTACTTCTTGGGTTTTCCACAAGTCCGGCGCGGTCACTCGAGTGTCGTCACTCTCTAGAGGATCGCGGTCGAGCTTGCGTGCGTAGTCGTGGAACCCATCCCGCGTACAGTTCGGCGGGGTGACGCGAAAACGTGATCGCGAGCATCGGCTAGGGCTTCCTCCAGTCTGAATCCATGCCAACTCCTGATTAACGCGGTGGTCTCAATAGGTCGATGCAACACCAGCTCGAAGTCTATCTCGCGGAGTTTAAAGGCCAAATACGATTGCAAACGTCGATTTAAAGCAAACCCCGTCCTGATTAGGTCTAATCGAGGGCAGCCCAGTAGATTGGTCTTCTATGAAACGTATTATCGGAACTACTGTTTAGAGGGTGTTGCATCGACCGGCTGAGCTGGCAGCGCTAA
>CAWFSW010000004.1:0-740722 GCA_963818605.1 uncultured Acidobacteriota bacterium | reverse complement strand
CCGGACATCTATAACAATGTCGGCCCTGTCAAATCGTTTCTGCGCGTACGTCGGCATTCACTCTGAAGAGTGTGCTTGTTGGTGGCATTCGTTGGCCCAGCGTCGATGACCACGGCTCGCCTGTAATCTAGCGGTCGGCTTCGGTCCGACCCAAACATCTCTTCGATCTGAACGTCGACCATGATTACCACTTCAAACTCCCTCTTGCGAGGGAGCGGGATGCCCATTCAAGTGGACGGCGTTCTAGTTCACGCCATGTCCGGTTACGAGCTGTCCCGCGTGCGAACCGAACTTTACCGACTGCGCATACTCCCAACCGTTCCGCCACATCCAGTACAACCGAACTGCCAGCCTTCGAGCCATGGCCACCTTGGCGATGTTCCTCTGCCGACGCATCGCCAGATGAACGTACCGACGTCTCCAATCCGAATCACATCGCGCTGCGGCTTGTGCCGCTTCTCCCAGCAAGAAACGCAGCAAAGAGCTGCCTTGCTTGGTGATGTGTCCCAGCCGTTGGTGGCCGGCACTGGAGTCTTCCGAAGGAATCAGCCCCACATAGCTGCCGATCTGCTTGCCGCACTTGAATCGTTCCGGGGTTCCGATGATCAGCACGAAGGCAAGCGCCGTCAGTGGCCCTACGCCGGGGTGCGTCATTAATCGCAGCACTTCGGGCCGCTTCTTGGCTTCCTGCTCGACCGCTGCAGTGAGCGCCTCGATGGTTGGGTTCATGCGGTCCAGCAGATCCAGCAGATCTTGCCGACGCCGTGACGCCCAGGTAGCCAACGGAAGCTTTTCCAGCTGTGCTCGCCCTTGCTCGCTCCACAGCTTCTTCTTCTGGCGCTGCCCTTGGTTCATCGCCAGGGCCTGAAGCTGGTTCATGATCCGCGTCCGCATCTGCACCAGCCGATGCCGGTGCCACAGCAGTTGCCGCAGATCACGATTCTCCGGACTCGGTACCCAGATGCGAGGGAAGTTATTTTCCAGAAGCAGCTTCAACAGAAGCCCGGCATCGTTGCGATCGGTTTTCTGCTTGCGGACTCGTTTGGTTTTGATCTCGGCCGCATCGCCGATCCAGACCTCGATACCCAGCTCTGCCAGTAACCGCTCGAACCAACGTGAATATCCGGTGGCCTCCATCCCCATGCGCACGCCGACTCCTCGCTGTCTCAGCTCCCGGTAGAACCTCTCGGCTTCTCCATCACTGTGGTTCAATCGCCGTTCGCCGCTCTCACCAGTCTCGGTATCTACAAACGCGATGTACTGATCGCTCGGGTGATAATCCACGCCTATAATCACCATGTTCGGCTCCTTTCTCCCGAGCCTTTGGTCTTCGACAAACCAAAGTCTACCCGGGTCCAAGGAGCCGACATTGTTATGAAATCAGGTGAACCAACACTTCATTTGTCCGGTAATCCGTGCCGGCTAGACGGTCGACGCAACACCCTCTAAACAGTAGTTCCGATAATACGTTTCATAGAAGACCGATCTGCTGGGCTGCCCTCGATCAGACCTAATCAGGACGGGGGTTTGCTTTGAATCGACGTTTGCAATCGTATTTGGCCTTTAAACTCCGCGAGATAGACTTCGAGCTGGTGTTGCACCGACCCATTGAGACCACCGCGCTAACTGGAGAAGTGGAAACCTGGCGTCCCGGACGGCACTGAAATTCTTCGCCCATCGACAGTGTATCTAACCGAGGGTTTTGGTGTAGAAGCTAGCGACGTCGTCATCTTCCACAGTAAAGCTGATCTCAATTGGTTTGCAGCATACCTCGCAGTCCTCGATGTAGGTTTGACGACCGACGGACGTGTCGAGCACCATCGAAATTTCTTCACCGCAATATGGGCAGTTAAATTGGTGTTCCATGAGGTGTTTGGCCCATGTTTTCTTGATTCCCGATCACAGCTCGCGTGAGCATGCTATTCCTCGCCATTCTGGCCTTTCGAATCCTCACAAATTCGGAGATTCGATGAACTTCTTGATAATTAAGATTCTCCGCGGTCGTCGGCTGCGCCCTGGGGAATCTCTGGCTCATTTTTCGTTGGGCTGGAGGTCTCAAAGCCAACGCCTTGATGTATTTGTGCAGATAGGTCCCCGCTCGGCCGCTTTGAGTGCTTTGGCTTCTTATGCTGAACTGGTTTCTTCCTGCGTTTTGCTTTTTTCGCGCCAGCGGACTTCCGCTTGTCAGGCTTCATTCTGACCATACGCGGAGTCTATCACCGGCGAACGTCCCGGCAACCGTTTACAACGGACGACGTATGCTCGTGACACACAGCGACCACGCCCGAGTGATGGCGTACCCGCAATTAGCTCACAAGCCTGATCAACGCGGTAACCGGACAAATGCCTATGCCTTATATTGAGGCGACCCTACAGGAGCCGCGCGCCTTGCGTCGTCGCACGGGTCGCTTCAACCTTCTTACCCGACCCACTGTCTGCGGCGGCTACTCTCGACAACACGGTAAGCGCTTGCAGCACAAATGCTTGCGCTTCGAGCAGTGTTGCGTTATTGGCCTGACTGTCTGCCGCTGTCAGGAGCCCAACTTGTGCGGCCCTCAAGTGACCCGCGATCCGTTGAACCATAGGGTCGGGAACCGGGGTTTTAAGGGAGTGTCCGTAGTCCACCTCAGTGTTGGAAACATATACATCAAGGGCACGCAGCGCCCGTTTTGATATAGGCAACCAGCAAATAGCGGAGCAGCCCCGAATCGTGCGCGAGGCATGGCCAAGGGCTAGCGCCTGATTAACGCGGTGGTCGCAATGGGTCGACGCAACACTAGTTCGAAGTCTAAATGCAGAAGTCTCAAAGGCCACAAATGTTCGCGAGTGTTAATTCAAACAAAACACTAACTTGTATAGTTCTGATTGAGTACGGCCTAGCATGTCGGTTCCTCGCGGGAAGTATTGCCGCAAGAGTAGGTTGGTGTTTTCATTCGTGCCACGCTGCCAGGGACTTTGCGGATCGCAAAAGTAGACTTGCACATGCGTAGCTACCGTAAAGTCCTTGTGTTTCGCCATCTCCAGTCCGCGATCCCATGTCAGCGAGCGCCGCAGGGCAGCGGGGAGTCTACGAATGTGCCGACTCAATGCCGTCACCACCACTGCGGTGTCCTTGCTGGGCACTTTGATCAGCATGGCAAAGCGTGAATGCCGTTCCACCAAGGTCACCATGTGACTGTTCTTTGAGCCGCTCAGGAGATCGCCCTCCCAATGACCAGGGACAGCGCGGTCCTCAACTTCGGCAGGTCTTTCCCTAATCGAGATGGCATCTGCGATTTGACCGCGCGAATCTTTGAAGATACGAGAGTGCCGCGAGCGGCGCATGCGCCGCTTGGTTCGCAGGTGCTCCAGCAGCTCTTTCTTCAGCACTCCACGCGCTTGGATGAACAGGCTGCGGTAAATGGTCTCGTGGGACACGCGCATCCTCTCGTCCTCGGGATACTCGGTCTTCAGCCACCCGGAAATCTGCTCAGGCGACCATTCCAGGACCAGTTTACTCGCAACGACCTCTCGCAACCTCCGGTGCAGGGCAAGAAGGCACCTCTTGGGCCGCAAGGCCGACTCCCAGGCTTGGTCATCGGCTTCATGCGCTCGATAGGCGAGACGGCCACCATGGCGTGTGACTTCCCGGCCCACCGTCGAAGCTGCTCGATCCAGATGTCTAGCTATCTCACGAATCGATGAACCGGATGCGATCCCGCGCGAGATGTCCTCTCGCTCAAACCGCGTCAGGGCTAGACGAGATCGCCGGCGAGCTGCCGGAGCAATCCCTCCCCGAGGCAACAATAAATGGCGAATGGAAGTATGCGGCTTGCCAAATACGCGACCGATCGCATGCAACGACTGCCCGGCCTTCCACCGCTTCCATACATCGATTTCTTGCCTGGGAGAAAGCCTCGATCGTTTCCTCTGGGTCATAAACACCATCCTTAAACTGCAGATCTCTTAGATGGTGTTGCATCGACCTATCGAATCCACCCGACTTATCAGGACTTAGCCGTCGGAAAGCCCAGTTTTCTTGTTTATCGCGTCCGCGTGATGTACCGTCGTGGCGTCCCTTCACACCTTCCGCCGCGCTATCCCTTAGCGACGGTTCCTGTGCCAACCGACAATCTTTCGGTCCAGGAGTTGCCCCGTGACCGACCTGTCTTTTATGTACCAGTGTGGAAAGTGCAGTAGAAATTTCGTCACGCCAGACCAACTAAAAAACCACGAAATTCCCTGTCGCGGCAGGCGTCCAGTTGAAAACCTTGATTCGTTGCTCAGTAGCCGGATGACAAAAGATCTCAGGGACTATTCTCTTGACCGACGAGTATCTGATTCACGTCTAGTGCCCCAACGTGCCAGCGATGAGTAGTCGGATTACCGCAAGCGAAGATCTTTCGATAAGGAGCCTACAAACTTGGCTTTACATATAGAGAACCGCGAAGTGAATGGCATGACTGTCTTGGCGCTCCGCGGCCCGTATCGTGCTCGGTAAAGAGAGTAGTACGCTGCGCGAGAACGTGAACGGCTTGCTCGTCAGCGGCAACAAGAAAATCATTCTAAACGTGGACAGCGTCGGATATATCGACAGCTCGGGCCTCGGTATACTCGTCGCTATGTATCACGCCGCAAAATCACACGGGGCGTCACTGGCGCTCTGCCACTTAGGCTCACACTTCGAGGGAGTCATGCAGATCACCAAGCTGCTGACTGTCTTCGACACTTACAAGACCGAAGCGGATGCTGTTCGAAGTCTCGCGAGTTAGCTTTCGACGGCGACCTGGACGACACGGCTGCCGGTATGTTGCTGTTTTCGATTCCCGTAGGGAGACGAAATGCCCAAAGTACCCGACTTTCACTCGATCAGTGAACTCTTGAAGCCTATGGTAGATCGCGTTTACCACAACAATGAAGCTTGTGCGCCGGGCCGTGAGATTGCTGCCATCGACCGACGAGAGGATAGCAGCATCTACAGACTCTGCGGCGACTGTAAGATGCTAAATACACAGGGGAACTAACCTAGTTGGCCTTCTCATACCTGCTCGGCATTTTCTCAACCCGTGCTGACACCACCACGCGGGGCCGGGCGTCGTTTTGTCTAACAATACGAGCGCTCCGAACGAATCAGCCAGTTGTTTCGTCTCGTCGTCAATCCATAGCGACATTGCAATGATGCGGGATTGCGAGAAAACTGTTTTGACCTGTTCAGGGGAAACGGACTTTTCATCTGGCATATGCAGGTCGAGAAGTACGATGTCGGGCCAGAGCTGAGAGCAGAGCTCAAGAGCTTTGCTGAATTCGTGAGCAATAGCCACGATTTCTGAATCAGGGTCGGAACCAAGGTGGCGTCCGATTGCATCCGAATACGTTCATGATCGTCAGTGAGCAAAACCGTGATGGGCATAGAGTCGATCCGGGGATAGGTCAGATATCCTGTTATTCACGTTCCGACGAGTGACAGCGCGATTGTTATCGCGGGCACTCTCAGCGGTCGGTAGGGTACCCGACAGACTATTCAGCCCTGCTGAATATACATAAAGACCCTCTATGCGCCTCCAGTGCCCGCAGTGTAACGCCACGATTTACCTTGAAGATCCACAAGATGCCCCGCAAGTCGTCAAATGCTGGATGTGCAACTCTACGATTGACTCGCTGCCTCCCGACCCCGGGCCGAAGACGATTAGGGCACCTTCCTCCGATTCCCGCGAAAATCCCGGTCCCATCGGCCTTCGCATAAATTCAAGTGCGGAAGCCGCGAACACGGAACTGCCGAGCGCCGAACGCGTGTGGCTGGATGTCGTGTCCGGGCTCGGGCAGGGAACAGAATTCGAGATTACGAGGTCGCTCACGACGCTCGGGCGTAAAGGTGGAGGCGCCGACATCCAAATTGACGATCCGGAAGTTTCTCGATTACATTGCGCTATTGAGGTCAGACACGAGGGAATTCTTTTGCACGATTTGAGGTCTACAAACGGAACCTATCTGCGCGGTTCTCCCGTTACAGTAGTCCGATTGCCGCCGATGTCTATTTTTCGCATCGGGACATCGCACTTGCGCCTCACCACTAGCGCCTGAGCTGAAGCCTGTCGGCGATTGGGGGCGCTTCCCAACGGCTACCTTGCCGGTGCGATGTTCTCGACGCATAGCCAGGTGAATATACCGACGACGCCAGTCCCGGGGGTACAGAAACGAACATCTCCGGTTATCCGACGTATCAGGCGTTTGCCGTGGACGGACAGTTTAGGATCAAGTTGATTGTGGGCGAGAATTACACGGGTGATTCGCTATTCGAAAATCTTCGGCCCCAGTAGATCCACACCGTGGCTCGCGTAAATCGCCTTGAGATCATCATGCGGAACGTGCCCCATTTTCACGATCGCCTGCGTGACATCGTTGAAGAATGTTTCAAATCCGCCAGGGGCCAGCATCACAATCAGCACGCCGGTTTCAGGGCCGGTATTGGCCCACCGATGAGGAATTCCCCGAGGTCCGAACACGCTGCCACCCGGGCCGAATTCGGTCCGCTTGCCGTCGATTTCAAAAACAAATTTACTGCTTACGACGTAAAACCACTCGTCCTCGCGATGATGTCTGTGTAGCGGGGGACCTTCCTTCGGGGGCGTCACATTCTCGAAAGCCGAGAAGGCACCGCCGCTATCTTCGCTCGTCACCTTGCAGGGAGCTGACTTCGCGGCGAGATCGACCGCGTAGGCGTAGCGATTACCGCCCGGGGGAACAAGAGCAGGCGCAAGCGACGGTTTCGGGTCCTCCGCTCGACTTATTACGCTTCCGAGCGGCGTGAGGGCGGTCGCTCCGAGGGCGGACAAAATCGCGCGGCGTTTGATGGTTTGCATTCGCACACTCTACACGCGGTGTCAGATTCCAGCAAGTTCCCGTGGGGTCGAGCATTCGTGCCACTCTGGATTGTTAGCGACCTGGCGCTCAGCATCGAAAAAGGGCGACGCCGCCCTTCGAGGACACGAAATCCCATTGGGCAGCAGTGCGGACCAGAAACTCAGCGAAAGAACGCTCAGGCCCAGTAGGGGGTAAGATCGAGGTGTGCCGAAGAATGCGGAGCGACAGTGACAAGATCAACGAATCAAATTATGGATGAGTTGGAAATAGAGGGGGAAAAGTTCAGCGCTCTGTTCCTACTGTGCCGGTTCGGAAAACAGACCGAACAAGTCGAACACTCCGCAGCAGACAAGTTAGAGAAACTCAACGACATCGTCACTCGCGGCGGTATACCTTACGGATTGGTGGGTTACGTCAGGGATGATAACGGAACAACTCTTAATGTATATTCACGTCTCCTTGAGGAATACCAGCGGGACGATGAGAGCCTATCTTTCCTTCGAGAGTTTGTTCCCACACTTGGCGACGAAGTTCGGAAAAGCGGCTTAGAGCCAAACTACTTGCCAACCGGACAGTGGTTGGACCGAAGCGCACCAGAGCATCAAACGCCTTAACCCACCGACAGCCGTTTCCGGCCGACTAGAAGACGCTCTATCAGCTCTGCGACTCCGGTGAGTTCGACCTTTTCCGTGAAGAGCTTCATGTGTTTTCCGAGCGCCCGCGTGGGTATCTTCGTCGCCATTCGGCGCGGGCTTCGTCTAGCTGGATTGAGAATGCACTAACAGTCGGCTCGCCACGGTAGTCGTAGGTTCGCGGACAGACCAGCCCGCGCATTTGCCGGGCGAAAGTAATCAACTCCGTGTCTGACATTTTGGCGAGACGCGCGCGGATCTCCTCCACTTCTATAAACGACGGGCGCGAAAGATGCGAGAGATCAACGTACGGTTGCATGTTTCATTTCTGGCGTTCGCGGTCGAAGATCGCGTTGCATTCGCGTTTGAAAAGCCTCCCTTGGGGAGTGTCGAAGAATCGCGCTCCAACTTTCGCGGCGACGGCTTCGAACTCTAAGCTAGAGTATTCGTACGAAGCATCATCGAACTGGCCGACCAACTCGGCTTGCTCGGGCATGAGCTGCGGCTTCAGTGCCATGGCGGGATTCTAGCACCGTCTCTCGCGTAACAACCATCGCGGCACCGCCGTCTTTGCCTACACGGACGATCGCATGCTGGCACGGTCCCGCGAAAGCCGCGCAGTTCCTCGACGGTCGCCCGATTTCGCGACTGTGCAAAATGAGACTGCACGGTTCCTAGATCAATGGCATAGTCGCCATGTGCCGCGCAAAAAAGCGAATCGACAATTGGGTAAGGCGACCCGTTCCAGGGTCAGGAAGGAGATGGCCACGCATGGCCAGGTCTGCGAGAATAGCCGAGCGGAGTCTGGACCCCACGCGAATTCCAGAACAGCCAAGCGTTACCATGCCGGGCACAGTTGACAAAATCATCGCTTCTCCGCGACCCAGCGAACGCGAAAAGGGGCAGGTTACTGTCGATGAGGCCGACCACCGGTATCGAAAGATCCGCATTGAAAACACGTTGACTGATGAAAATGGCGATGACGCGAAGCTCACAAAGGGAAGTCGCGTCGACGTCACCGTAACAGCCAAAGACTCCCAATCGAGCCGGTGACTGGACTTCGTTCTCGATTAGCATTTTCCCCGCGCTGACCGGACCTGTAACCCTCCACAGCGCCACGGTCAATTCCTAGCGATTCGATTTTGGAGATTCTCAAAATTCCCACGCGTTACGGAGAAGAAATCGGTTTGCCATTCCACGGCTCGGCGGCACAGGTTGACCATTCGATGAAAACAGCGTAAACGGTTTGGCTATCGGTCGCTTCGGAGAGGGTTGCCTACAAACGGATGTGGCTCACCAGTCCGCCGTTCCTGCACCATGAAATCAGAAACCACGGCAGAGATACCGGATGATCAGCGCAGAAATTAAAAAAACCGAGAGACGTTTGGAGTTACTGGGGTGTCGTCTCCCGGCTGTCTCTTGTTGAGTTGAACTTATCAGTTCCGCTCGTACACGTGCAACGAGAATTTAGACTCCGCCGAAATGACATTTTAGAATGGGTGTCTGGTACGGGCGCCGCATTCGCAAATTCTCGGGCTCGTCGCAAACAAATAGTCTGGCGGCCCTTCGGTTTCAGCGGTCTCGTACAGCAAACCCCGTATTGCAGACCGAAACGGTTGGCGATAACGTTTCTCCTCTCGGCTTGGTGCCGGACGCCCCAGAGGATGGAATAAAAATGAACGGCTCACTAAAACGCTGCCCCCGTTGCACAAGTCAGGAGACTTTCCGCTCGCATCGCCGCGGCTTTATTGAGCGATGGGTGCTGCCTTCTTTTCGCATGCGACCGTACCGCTGCATCAAGTGCGATACCCGCTTTTACGCTATCTCGCAGTTCGAGGGAACAGCTTCTTCGGCGAAGGCTGCTTGAGCCGCCGTCTCAGGCGAAAGATCATTCCTAAATTCCGACAGCCGCGGACGATCCGTTCTAACAGCTAGGAACCGCATCGTTTCAGCTCAGTCTTCTGAGGAAAATGGGGTGAGTGAAGCTCAAAAAGGGCGCTCATGTTGAGATTAGCTTCGGATGTTCTTTGAGTTTTGAGATCGTTTAACCGCGTTAATCGGGGGTTACTGCTGGTCCGCAGGGAGTCCCTACCTTTTCCAAGCGTGAGCCTCCCGCCCACGGCGAGAGACCCACGTTCCATGACTATAGGGCGGAGACGTTCGCCGCCTGTAAGCCCTTGGGACCTTTTGTTACCTCAAATTCAACGGCCTGACCTTCATTCAAAGATTTGTACCCGTCTCCTTGAATAGCGGAGAAATGCACGAAAACGTCCTCGCCCGACTGGCGCTGGATGAACCCGAATCCCTTGCTGGCATTGAACCACTTTACTGTTCCTTGTTCTCTCACTGATGTACTCACTTTTGGTCCAAGCTATTTGTGCTTCTCGACCGCCTCCAGCCGTACAACAAAAAAGGCCGCAAGTGTAAACTTGCAGCCCCTTCAATCGAATCTAAAGGTGTCACAAGAGCAACAAACGCACGCCGAGTGTAACATGCCTAGGCATTGCCAAACTGAACTACGCTCGCGCCAAGTAAACCTTGTGGACAGGATACTCGTCCGTTCCGCCGCCGCTCTGGCGCATCACGAAAGTTACTCTCCATTGCTGCCCATGCTTTTTGATGATCTGATCTTTTTCCGGCACGGGAGTTTCTCCGTTCGGATCAACCAGGGTGTCTTCGTCTCGAACTTCCCCATCGTAGTAAAAAACAATCTGTTTCTTCTCGCCCATACAACCTCCGTTGACGAGTTACGCGATGACTCCGGTTGTTCGCCTGTACGAAGGCCACTCTACACCAAACACCGGCCCGTCTTTGTAGGCTGCACAACATACGACTGAGCGGAGTGGTCACGGCAATATTGGCGGCTTGATATCCTAAGTTTGCGACGTAATATAGTGGGGACGTTCGTTCGGGAGGATGCCAATGGCTGATCCTGTAGCATATAAATGGTATGCAGCTTACGAAGCTGCCGTTTTGGGTGCAGGCCCCGGCTCGCCGGGGTCCCGAATTGCCGGGGCACTCAGAATGATTGAGGTGCGGCTCGATTCTAGTTCCACCGTTGACGATACCGAACACAACGAAATTCAGGATGCAGTGCTTGTGCTTCAGGCATTAAAGGCCGAATTTTCTGCACCGTAGTTGAACTTTCAAATCGTTGCTGGGTACCGACCAGGCTCCAACCCATCGAACATCCACCAATCCCTGATCCCATGACTGTGCTCAGATAGCGTACGGCGATAGGAGGACCCACATCGTGAAGAAAACAAAGAAAAAGGGCGCTTTCAACGCGCAAGACTTCCTCGATTCCGCGGGCGTGGCAAGAACAATCGTCGAATACAAACGGAAGGACACCATATTCTCTCAGGGCGATATCTGCAAGGAGGTGATGTACATTCAAAAAGGCCAGGTCAAGCTCTCCGTCGTTTCAAAGAACGGCAAGGAGGCCGTCGTAGCGATATTGAAGCCCGGTGACTTCGTCGGTGAAGGCGGCCTGGCAGGCCAGCCGCTGCGTATTGCAACCGCCACCGCGGCTTCGCCTACCACGCTGCTCGTGATCGGCCTGAAGGAAATGATTCGGGTACTCCACGCGGAACATGCTCTCTCGGATCGATTCATCACATACATGCTGGAGCGCAACATCAGGATCGAAGAGGATTTGGTCGATCAGCTTTTCAATTCCAGCGAGAAACGGCTGGCGCGAACTCTCCTACTGCTTGCCCGGTACGGCAAAGAGGAAAAGCCTCAATGGGATGTTCCCAAAGTATCGCAAGAGACGCTGGCGGAAATGATCGGAACCACGCGCTCACGCGTCAATTTTTTCATGAACAAATTCAAGAAGCTGGGATTCATCAAATACAACGGCGGGCTCCACGTAAACGACTCCCTGCTCAGCGTTGTCTTGCACGACTGATAAGCCGTCTCAGCCGCCACGTCCGCTCCCACTATTCCGCTTGTCCCGCTAGCGCATGGACATTGGACCGAGCAGTCCAGTAGGAATTTTGGGCACTTGGACCCAAGACGCGCACTACATGAAGCGCCGTTCGCCTGTTACTTAGATCGACGAGAGGATACTAACTCCCGTAACAGCTGAACCACCTTCGCGCGGATCTCTGTTTCATTGGACAACTCAAGCAGTTCGCTGACGGCGCCAAGGGCAGCCAGCGTCGCCGAGGCTCCCACTGGCAGGGCTGTGTTCCCTTCTGGCGCATCGAATGTGACCGATTGGGTTCCGTCCCACTGAAAGTGCTGTTTCAGAGCCGCCATGTCGGGATAGCAGAACTCGCTTAGGAGGCCGTAGATGGTCGCCGCGTCGCCCTCCATGATCTCGTTGAAACAATTGATCACCTCCCCGAGGTGTGCAGGCGAGGGAAACAGTTGGCTCTCTTGCGGATATGGAGAGATCGCGTAAAGGCTGCTGGTTCCCACTGGAATCAAGAATTCCCACGTCGCGTCCAGATTCTTCTCTTGCAGGTGTTTCTTCACGTGCTGTTTGACGTAGTAAGAGTGAGCTCCCAATTCGAATAAGGCTCTCACGATTATGCGGAGAGCAGGGATGTTGCGCGCTTCAATCAACGGAATGAGACCTCGAAGCAGGGCTCGGAACTGACTCAAGAATGAAAACGAATAAAGCTGAATTGTCCAATCGACCAGGTCTTTAGTCGGAGCCGAGCCAAACGGTACGTTGGGACGAACCAACGGTGGGAATTTAAGCTCTTCGAGAGAGGCTTCGGCGATTCGGAGCACCTCAGCCGAACCGGTGTCGAGAAGGATGGTCACGGATTCGAATAAGTCTAACACTTCGACCCTTGTGGAAATGTGACCTTACACGATTCCGGGCGTATAGCCGCCTAATAGAAAGTATTGTGGGCACGTAGCCCGAACAACCACGCTGGTGATATCGCTTAGACGTGTCGTCGGGCTACCGGACCTATCCGGTTAGTGCTTCTGTCGGGAGCCCTACACTAAATACCTGATCATAGAGACCGTGGCTAGGCCTCGATGATTTGGTTGCGGATCGCGTAGCGGACGACCTCACTCACCGAATGGCAGTGGAGTTTCCGCATGATGTTGACACGGTGAGTGTCGGCAGTCTTTACGCTCAAACTGAGCGTAATTGCCACTTCCTTGCTGCTCTTCCCTTCGGCGAGCAGCTGGACAATTTCGCGCTCCCTGGGGGTTAGGCGGACAGCACCCACCTCGGAGATTGCAGGACGCGAGCCGCCTTTCAAAAAGCCATCCAAAATCATCTGCGAAATCCGTTGCGTGAAGAACGTCTTGTTTCGACGCAACGAATCCACGGCAGCGACAAGATCCCGACGGGCGTCGGACTTCTGGACGAAACCGCGGGCCCCGGCGTCGAGAACCTGTCGAATCAGGTAATCGGAGTCATACATCGTCAGGATCAGAATCTTTGTCTGCGGACGGATGTTCAGAATCTGCCGCATAGCTTCGAGGCCATTAAGCTCGGGCATGCCGATATCGAGGATTACGACGTCAGGCTTTAGCTTCATAGTCAGCTCAACGGCCTGACGACCGTCTGCTGCCTCACCGACGACTTCGCAACCGAGTTCGGCCTCTAACAACGAACGCAGCCCGTGGCGGGTGATCTCGTGATCGTCGGCAAGCAAGAACTTCAGTGCAGGTACGGCCATTACTATCCTCGCGGATAAGCGTATGCCGGTTTTACGGCGGAGTCAGATTCGCGCCGGACGAGTGGGTTTCCGCGCCGTCATAGCGACAGTCTACCACCAGCTGGCTTCTTGTCGAATCGTGAGGCCAGGGCTGCGTCACGATCTTCGCCCGTGCCAACAACCACTACGCCGGCCATGGACCGGCGACCGTCGCGCAGTTCCTGAAACATTGGACCTCCAAAGCAAGTTGACCGGAGATTCCCCCCCATTACTCCACTTATCCCGCTAGCGCGTTAGTCAGGAGTTAGCTTAGACGCACAGTATCGCGAAATTGATTCTGCCGTGTTGGCCTTCGGATATGTCCTTCGAATGTTATCTGGGGGATCGCTTAAGTTCGGGCGACCACGGCGTCTGGTATGCCGATCGTTGATCCGGACTAAAGCCGGATATCGTCTCTCTGTCCCCATTGTTGTTTGGCCGCGAAGCCTTTTCTCCATACAACACCTGATCTGCTCTCTCCAGCATAGTTTGGCTCGTATCACAAATCTGATAGTGAGCCCTACCTACCGAATATCGAATCGAAATGACCTGATCATTGAACCGAACTTCAGAAGCTCCGATACGGTCTAGGATCACGTTGACCTTTTCTCTTGGGCACTCGGGAAGAATGACCAGGAACTCGTCACCTCCAATTCGGACGGGAACATCACATGCACGAATTGCTCTCTTCAACTTTCGAGAGAATTCTTTCAGGGCCGCATCACCGGCCGCGTGCCCAAATTGATCGTTAATCTCCTTGAAATAATCAAGATCGAAGAGCAGCACGGCAAGGGGATCGCCATTTCGCCCGGATCGCGCGACTTCCTCTGCAAGACGCTGTTCGCCGAAGCGGCGATTGTGAAGCCCGGTCAACGGGTCAAGAATCGAAAGATCGTATAATTTATCGGCTCGTATGCGCTGCTTGACCGCGACCTTCAGTTGTTTTGCGAGCCGATCGCGGACCGACTTCGTACGGCTGTGCCTGGCGAGGTCGTACGCCTGTAGCGTGAGCACCAGCAGAAATATCCCAATCACGACAACTTCGACTCCGAAATGATGTCTTGAAGCGAAGCTGCCCATAAAAAAAAACGCTGATATTGCAGCCAGTACTGCCGCGATCTGCGTGATCGTGGTTCGGAAACTGGTCCTTACAATGCGGTCCAATTCCGCGATGCTCTCTTGGAATATTTCGTGGTCGCTTCGCTCCGGTACATCCACGTGGATGGTGTCCATTACGACCTGCTCTCCCTCGTGTTGCTAAGCTCGTTTGAGAGTGATGCTGACAATCTCAAAGTTGGCCGTGATTGAATCCCGACATGTCCCAAAGTAGATTCACTTGTTCACCGTGAAGAATTATCGCGGTTATCGATGGCCTGACCTATGGGACGGGCGGTCTATTTCCTTGGTACCGGTACGGGAAACACCCTTTTAAGGAAATCTGTGCCTGTTGGAACGTCGGTACTAGGGCTGGGCTACGAACAGGCCATTGGTGTACGCCACTGCAGGATTTAGTCTGGAAGCTCGCAGAAACCATGGGTTTAACCCAATGACCACTATTGATGCCTCTTTGACACGCCGAAGTGAGACCTGCCTCTCCGACGCGGCGGCGGTTGATGTCGGTGTAGACCAGCATGGTCTCGCCATATCCGAGAGCGGCGCAGAATTTCTAGGTATCCCCGGACGTTTCAAGATCTTGTCTCAAATCGGCAGTGGGGGCATGGGGATCGTTTACAAAGTTCGCGACCTTGAAACAGGTGAAATCGTCGCGCTGAAGCTGTTAAAGCCGGAAGTTGCCTCGGATCCGCGGATGCGAGAGGAACTCCGAAAGGAAGTCTGCCTCGCTAGGAAGGTCACGCACAAGAACGTCTGTCGGATTCACGAATTCTTCCGCTCGAATGTCGCTTCGTGTATCTCCATGGAGTTCGTCGGCGGCGAGACCCTGCTGTCCAGATTGCGTCGCGTCGGTGCTCTTCCGGTACGCGACTCGATCGAAATCACTCGCCAAATATGCGCGGGTTTGCGCGAGGCCCATGCTCATGGGATCGTACATCGAGACCTGAAGCCTGCAAACATCATGATCGACCAGGCTGGCGTCGTAAAGATCATGGACTTCGGAATCGCTCACCTCTCTCAGGAAAATGGCCAGGTGACGAGGACAATAGTTGGGACGCCCGAGTACATGGCTCCGGAGCAACTAGAACTTAACGCCGTGGGACCTCGGACCGATATCTATTCCTTGGGTCTGTTGCTGTACGAAATGATCACCGGTTCGCAGGCATTTAGAGGCGATTCTGCAATTGCGGTCGCTCTCAAGCAGATCCGCGAATCACCTAAACGTCCATCCGAGATCGTATCGACGCTTTCGCCCGCTCTTGACGCGGTCATTCTGAAATGTCTGCGCAAGAATTGCGACAGCCGTTTTCAGTCAATCGACCAACTTGATTCAGCGCTTTGTAAGGCAGCCTCGAACGCTGCTCCTAACCCGATCGTTACCCGATTCGGAATAGTTGTTGTGGAGTACGCATCCGGCAGATGGCGGGTTCTTCTTCCCCAGCTAACGCATCTCGGCCTCGGGCTTTGCCGCGCAACGCACCGCCTGAGTCAGATCGTGCTCAACGAGTCCAGGAGGCTTGCACTTTGGACAGTTAACCGTGGCGCTCCAGGCCGAAGAAAAAATCGCCTGATTCAGCTAGCAGCCATCGTGGCAGGGACGTTTCTAGCTATATTTCTGTTCGCTTTGCTAGCCAGCAAGCATAGCGACCGCGAGCCAACGACGTCCGCGGCGACGATCGCGTCATCTCTTCAAAACACCGAAACAGCCGTTTCGGTACAGATGCCGTCGGCCCCTCCCGCCGCGCCGGTCACCTCAGTCGAACCGATGGTAGATGCGAGCCAGCAGAATACTGACCTCAATCTCGTTGTCGATCAAAGATCTGCCGATCCATCGACCGATGCCGCTTCACCGCGCGCGCCGTCGTCCGACACCATTCCGCCGTTCGACACGCCGATTGCAAACCCGGTGAAGAAGCGGATAAAGCCGCGAACGATTTCGGCTCTGTTGCCCCTGAAAAATACACCGAATGCCGCGACCATTAGACCCAGTGTTCCCGAGGGAACGTCTCGCCCGGTTCCGGGGGATGAGACATCCGGTATCGCCAGCGGGGCGATCGTTCGCGCTAGCTTGCCTGCGCCACCGTCCACGGCACCCGCCGCAGAAAGCGCCAACCCAACAAAACCCAGCGCAGACAAACCAGACTCGATCGCCGAAACCTATCTTGAAGTAGGATCTTTCAAGGATACAGAGTGGGCGGACGATGCGGTTGAACGTCTCTCTCAACTGGGATTCCACGCTATCTGCGTTCACAAGACCGTTTTGTGGATGCAGTCCTATCACGTTCAAATCGGTCCCTATGTGACGTCAGACCAAGTCGATCACGCTCAAGAGCAATTGACAGAGCAGGGCATCAAATCACACATCGTCAGGTAGTTTTCAGTTGCAGGTGCGACGTGCCGATTCGAAAAATCGACATGGGCTCCAACCGCACGACCGAAACCTGAGAATTGCGAAGATAGGTTCCATTCGTAGACCGCAGATCGTATAAGAGGATTCCGTCGCGCCTGACCTCAATCGCGCAATGTGAACGGGAAACTTCTGGATCATCAATTTCAATATCCGCACCTCCTCTCATTCGTCCGATCGTTGTGATTGACCTCATAAGTTCAAATTCTCTTCCCTGCGATGGTCCCTCCACGACACAGAGTCTAATATGCTCGCCGTCCGTGAGTTCGGGATTCGCGGCTGCCGGAAATGGGCTTTCCGACAACCCAATCGGGCTTGGCTTTTCTCGCGGCAGGGATGAAGGTACCGTGATCGTTGGCGGCCCTGGATCAGAAGGGATGGAACCGTGTTCAATGGTTGAGTAGCACATCCAGCAAGTGACTGACGACGATGGCGCTGTCTCAAAATGAATTATCGAGCCACATTGTGGACACCGAACCAACATAGCTTCTAATTTACCACTGCTCTCCTTTTATGTTGAGAGGGTGAAAGTGCGGCCGATAGTCCTGCTAGATTTAATGTAGGGTTTACGACGGAGGCGCTGGTCGAAGCACTCTGTTTACGAGTAAATTCTGAACAGCGGGCCGTCTCATCAACACAGAATGCTACGACTCTGACATGACCGGGCCTTTTTGTACCAGCCGACGTGAGAGAGAATTCACGAAGTAGGACGGCTGGATATGCCAATCAAGAGTATAAAGCGGAACAGATCGTTACGTTGCTGCGACAGATTGAAGGAGGAATTGCGAACGGAAAGCTCACCGCGAACTCGCGGAAAACGGAGATATGGCTGAAACCAAGTTTCACGACTGGCACGCTGTTTTCCTTCAGGCGTTGCTCGAACCGCCAAGTTCATCCGCACTTTCCAAATGTGTGAAAGAAGCCGAAATGGCAATCAGTCGTCGGATTCAGGAATTACGGGCGAGCCTTGATGGAAATGCGGAACAAAATTTTATTGCCGATTATCATCCGATTGCTTCTGTTCGGCGATGGTGGCGGGCACTACAACTATTCACGCTGGGGAACAGGCGGCGGACTTGGGACCGTCGAGACGGTCGTATTCATCGCCGTGTTTGTGTTCTTGTTCGGCGGAATGCGACTGTAGCATTGCACAACTACTCTCTTTCATCCCACAGATTGAGGAATCCGGCAACGATTTCCGGGGCGTGGCCGCTATAGTGGTTGTTCACGTATATGAATGTTGAGACGCCACGCCTAATGGCTTGCTGGCAGACGTCAACCCAACTGCGCAATTCCTACTTTCGGTCGAATATGTCCGATTAGCTCCCAAAGTGTCTCCCCGGAGTGTGCTACGGTACACCGTGCGCTGGATTAACTTCCTTTTTCGCCATCAGAACCAGCCCAGACGTGCTCGGAGAGCAGAACACCTTCCCGAGCAGCGCCGAGCCAAACGCGTCTCAGCCGCGATACCGGTCCTGCTCTATGGCAGGCTCGGGGATGAACCCTTCCATGAATATACTGAGACTATCGACGTGTGCGAATATGGCGGACTAGTGACAGTCTTGGCGGATCTCACTGGTTCGCAGACGCTAATCCTGACGAACGCGCAGACCAATCAAGACCTCGCTTGCCGGGTGGCTCGACTCGTCCGAACTGAGAGGGGCAGATGCTGGCCGGGTTGGAATTCCTTCGGCATTCGCCGCACTTCTGGGATAGCCCGAATACGATAAATAACCGGGTAACTCCTGATTAACCCTGCCAACTCAGAGTGGTCGACACAACACCAGCTGAGAGTCCATTTGCAGCAGTTTCAACAGCTAAAGTCGTTCGCGAGAATTGATTCCTGAGAAAAGACGGCCTTGGCTAGGGCTGATCGAGCACTAGCCAGGACAGATCTGTTGCTCAATCAGCTCTCGCGAAAGACTTTAGCATTGTCAGATCAATTGGCTCCTGGAAAGTGTTGCAACGACCGGTTGAGCCTGCACGACCAATCAGGACTTGGCGGCGGGATTTCACTGTAGACTTCGAAAGTTCACCGAATACTCGACCGGCCTATCGTCAGGAGGGTCCTTTGATGCGTAGCCTATAGGGCGACGCTCAATCGTACCTGTAGCCCCGAAACACTTAGGAGCGATGAGTGCTAACCTTGGAGCTCTTTCTGGCACGCAAGCGCGATGAAGTTGTCGCGATTCGGTTGCAGACCTCTAGCGTGTGTGACGCTCGGGAGTGATGAGATGATGGCTTCCATTTCTCTGAAGATCAACGGTGGCGTTCACATCGTGGATGTTGAGCCGGGAACGCCGCTGCTCTATGTGCTAAGCGACGACCTGCAACTGCGCGGACCGAAATTCGGCTGCGGGATTGGGCAATGCGGAGCCTGCTCGGTAATTATCGACGGGCGAGCGGTGCGATCGTGCGTGACACCCGTCATTGCCGTGAACCAGCGCGAGATCACGACGCTGGAGGGGATCGGAACTCCGGAGCAGCCGCACGCGATTCAGCAGGCTTTTGTCGACGAGGGCGCGGCCCAATGCGGGTTCTGCCTCAGCGGAGTGATTCTGGCCGCGAAGGCGCTCCTCGACGCGAATCCGACTGCCACGGATGAGCAGATCCGGGAGGCCATGTCGAACGTCTTGTGCCGGTGCTTTGCCCACACGCGCATGATGCGCGCGATCAAGCGCTTCCAGGCGGGGCGCGCATGAAAAACGAACTTTCGCGACGCAACTTTCTCAAGACTTCTGGTGCGCTGATTGTGACCTTCAGCACGGCATCGGTAGCGGAGCCCTTTGTCACGGCACAGGGACCATTCGATACGCATCCTTCACATGTAGATCCCGACAAGCTGGATTCATGGCTCGCGGTCGCATCCGACGGCACGGTGACCGCGTACACGGGAAAATGCGATTTGGGACAGGGCATGTGGACTGTCCAGGCGCAATTGGTTGCCGAAGAATTGTGCGTATCTCTTGATCGAGTGAAGCTAATTCAGTGCGATACGTCGGTGACACCTGATCAGGGGACGACTTCGGGCAGTCAGTCCACACCCACCAATTTCAACACGCGAAATCTGGCACAGGCGGCGGCGACGGCGCGCGAGGCTCTCGTCGAGATGGCGGCGCACCGGCTGGGAGCGTCCCTCGACCAGTTGTCGGTTGCGGAGGGCGTTGTTAGCGCGAGGAGCGGAGGCCGAATCAGCTACCGAGAGTTGATTGGAGGCAAGCACTTCAATCTCGCGGTGAACGCCGGGGCAAAACGCAGGTCACCGAGCGAGTGGAAGGTGCTGGGGAAACCTGTTCCGTCGATGGACCGAGTTGCACTTATGACCGGCACGTTCGAATTCGTTCACAACGTGCACGTGCCAGGAATGGTGCACGGTCGAGTGGTGCGTCCGCCGGAGGTGGGAGCAACCGTTGCGAATGTAGACGAGAATTCCGTGCAGCACGTTCCCGGGCTGATTAAGGTGGTCGTGCGGAGTAATTTCGTTGGCGTAGTCGCGGAAAAGCAGTGGCAGGCGGCGCAAGCCGCCAGGGATCTGAAGGTCCGCTGGAACCCTGGCGTGGGGTTGCCGGCCCAAAAGGATTTTTACGACCACCTGCGGAAACAGCCGTCGCGTGACGTAATGCTCGTAGACTCCAAGGACGTGGATGATAAGTTGAAGTCAGCAGCACAAGTTTTGAAATCCACGTATTCGCATCCGTATCAGGCACACGGTTCAATCGGTTCCTCGTGCGCGGTGGCCGATGTACAGGCGGACCATGCGACCGTCTGGTCAGCCACGCAGTCGGTATATCCGACACAGCACGGTCTTTCGATGCTCACGGGCCTGCCGCTCGACAACGTGCGTGTAGTTTTCGTTCGCGGCTCGGGTTGTTATGGATTAAATGCTGCGGACACGGTCTCGTACGACGCGGCTCTGCTCTCAAAGGCCGTGCACAAGCCTGTTCGCGTGCAGCTCACGCGACAAGACGAGTTCATATCGGAGAATTATGGCTCCGCTTGCGTGATCGAGCAGCAGGCCGGAATTGATACCAACGGCGCGATCTTAGCGTGGGACTGTGCGACGTGGTCCGTATCGTTCGGCGGAAGACCGGGATACGACAGGCCTGGAAACGTAATCACGGGCATGCTGGCCGGCTTCGATCCTGAAACCATTGCTCCGCGGGCAGCTGTCGAGCCCACCGGGGATCTGCGAAACGGCAACAATGCCGTTCCATCATACGTGGTCGGATGCATTGACGGGAAGTGTAGCGGAGCAGGATCGATTCGCAGTGAGCGAGTGCTGACGCACGTGGTGAGCTCACCCTTCTTCACCGGACCGCTGCGGTCGCCCTTGCGCCTGCAAAACACATTCGCGCACGAAAGCTTCATGGACGAACTTAGCGCATACGTAAAGGCCGATCCAGTCGCGTATCGCTTGCAACACCTTCGCGAGACGCGAATGGTGGACGTGGTGAAAGCTGCGGCGCAAGCAGCTAACTGGTCTGCGCGTCCTTCGCCTAAGCTCGGCAACCCTCAAGTAGGCCCGATGACCGGCCGCGGAATCGCTTGCGTCGCGTATGAGGGCGACAACGGATACGCTGCGCTAGTCGCCGAAGTGGAAGTGGATCAGGGAAGCGGGCGCGTGTATCCGAAGCGATTTGTTGTCGCGCACGATTGCGGACCCATTTCCAATCCCGACGGCTTGCGAAATCAGATCGAGGGCGGAGTATTGCAAGGAACGAGTCGCGCACTCGGGGAAGAGATCACTTGGGACGACCGCAAAGTGACCTCCATAGATTGGCGAAGTTACAAGACGCTGCCGGTCGGAATGCAGCTGCCCGTTATCGAGATTATTCTCCTTGACCGTCCAACAGCGAAAGCGACTGGAGCGGGAGAGACGGCAATCACATTGGCCGCTGCCGCAATAGGCAACGCGATTTTCGATGCCACCGGCGCACGGATACGCCAAGTACCTTTCACTCCCGAGCGCGTGAAAGCGGCGATGTCCGATTTTCTTAGGAAAACATAGTGCAGCTAAATGGTTTTATAGTTCGGCAGTAAATTGAAATTGGAACATAACAGGATGAGACGATTGCCAGCCAAGCTTGTGACACCCGCGGCGTTTGCCGGAATCGCAATCGTCGCCGTACTTGGCGCGCGCCTCTTGTTCGCTGGCCACCTGCAATCGGGCGCGGGGAAGCCGCCCATCGGGGCAAAACCGGTTCCGGCATTAACGCCCTACGTCGAAGAGCACACTCACTTTGATTCTACGGACACCGGTGGCACGGTGCGCTCCGCGCTCGCCGCACTCGGCCGCCAGAATGCCGCAATGATCTTTTTTCAGATGCCGCCTGATACGTTCGATCATCCGGGGCGCTTTGACGCAGAGGTCTTGCTTCCGGCCGCGAAGAACTATCCCGAAAAGTTGGCGGTTCTCGGCGGCGGCGGGACGCTGAATGCGATGATTATCCAATCGGTCGCGACCGGAGATGCGGGTTCCGCCGTACAAAAACGGTTCAAGGAGCGAGCGGAAGAGCTGCTTCGCGAGGGCATTATCGGATTCGGCGAAATGGCCGCTGAGCACTTTGACGGGGTGACACCGTATCAGTACGCTCCGCCGGACCATCCACTATATCTGTTGCTTGCGGATATCGCCGCCGAGCACGGCGTGCCGATCGATCTCCACATGGAAGCTGTCCCGCGGGATATGCCGCTGCCAGCCGGACTGAAATCGCCGCCCAATGCGCCGATGCTTCATGCGAATATCGCGGCGTTCGAACGGCTGCTGGCGCACAATCCGCGCGCCAAGATAATTTGGGCTCATGCGGGAGCCGACGGAACAGGCTACCGAACACCCGATCTTTGCCGCCGTCTGCTTCAGGCCCACTCGAACCTGTACATGGAAATCAAGACTGATCCTCTGGTCCATGGAATGAATTACCCACTCGCGAACGGCAAGATCAAACCGGAATGGCTCAGCCTGTTCACCGATTTTCCGGACCGATTCATCATGGGCAGCGACCAGCACTATCCGGAACCCAAAGATCCGGAGCAGCGCTGGCAGGAACTGGTGCTGCTTTTCAATCAGCTTCCGAGTGATCTCAGGCGCAAGATCGGGACGGAAAACATTGCTCATATTTATGGACAATCAGTCGCGTCTTACTTAGGCACCGCAAAGAACTAGTCTCCGGCATTCCGATTTGCGACCTCCTGCTTCGTTGGCAGAGGGTCACGCGTGAGCGGGCCCCTCACTGCAGTGCAAGGCCATCCTCTCGGGACTTCCCTAGCTCGTTGCCGAATGACGGACATTGTTACACTCTGATTTGGCGATCGAGTGCAGCGCTGGATCGGCCCGGTGAACCCCTCGTTGAGACAATCTGTTACGTGACAGTCGGGCATACATTACTATTCGAGCGAACATTCTGGTGCCCGCCTGACCAGATCTAGTTTCGAGGCGCTCGAAACGCTCGCGGCGCTGGAAGAAACGGTCACCCTTTCGAATTCTGCCGGAGGCCGATAACCGAGTGCCGAATGCAGTCTTATTCGATTGTAATAGCACTCGATGAACGCTGCGATGTTTAGCCGGACGTCCTCAAGGTCCCTATATTCCTTCGCGTCAACCTCTTCCCGCTTGAGCGTCCTAAAGAAGCTTTCGCAGTTAGCATTGTCGCGAGGGCTGCCCGGTCGGCTGACGCTTGGGACTAGGCCGTACATTTGCAGCATCCGCAGATATCCGGCGTGCGCGTATTGCGCGCCGCGATCTGAGTGATGCACCAGGCCGGGTTTCGGCCTCCGCTCCTCAAGAGCCTTCTCGAGCGCCACAAGCGGTAACCGTGCCGTTAGCGTCCTGTCCAGGTTCCAGCCCACTACTTTTCGGGAGAACCTGTCTAAGACGACCGCCAGGTAAACGAACTCCCGCTTCAACCGAACGAAGGTGATATCTGCTACCCATAGCTGATTCGTTCCAGTAAGCTTCATTCGATTCGCAAGATTGATATAGATCTCGCTGTGCCCTTGTTCCTCCGTTGAAACGCCGGACGATTGCAGCTTTGTGGTAATGAGACTGTCCTCGCGCATGAGCCGCGCTACTCTTTTGTGGTTAGCCAGCATTCCGCGACGCCGCAACTCCGCTGTCACGCGCCGGTAGCCATAACGCCCCTGGTGCTCCAGAGCAATCCTCTGAATCTCGGATCGCACGCCCATCTCTTCATCCCAGGGGTCTTGGGCGCGTAAGTACCGGTAAAACCCTGCCCTACTCACTCCGACAAGTAGGCACATCCGCTCGATACTTAAACCGCCTTGCAGCGACATTACGTCCCGGATGTGGTCGTAGATGCCTGCTCGCCAGACCCGCTGTTCAAGCGGTGTCGAGCCTCGACTTTCTGCAAGGCGCCTTTGAAAAAATCCACCTCCAATGTCTTCTCGGCAACTAAACGCTTCAAATCACTAATCTCTCTCCGAAGCCTCGATTCACGCGACTTTTCCGTCGGTTGTTCCTCGTCAACCCCTACTCGCTCGCTCTCGTCATACCATCATAAGGTCTGTCGCGGGACACCAAGTTCCTTCGCCAGCCACTCAATGTTCTCGCAGCATTTGAACCGCTCGACTGCCGCCCGACGGAAGTTTTCGGGGTACCGCCACCCTCGCCCGTTTGCCATTTGTAGGGACCTCCATTCCCCTGCAAAGTGTAACTTTGGCGAGTGTCTCAGATAGGGGTTCACTTCAGATGAGTTGCGATCCGAGTGAAACGGCAGCTACGCAACTGGATATAAATGAGGAGGAAGGAGTAAGTGGCGCGCCCGGAGGGATTCGAACCCCCGACCCTCTGCTTAGAAGGCAGACGCTCTTTCCAACTGAGCTACGGGCGCCTGATTGATTCTAAGAGATTCCCGTCTCCCGGGACCATCATTTGTTGCGCTAGTTGGAATGAAGCGTTAGCCGTGCTAGGTCTCGGTGTGATGTCGCTCGATTCCGTGTTATGCAACGCTGTCGCGGAGCCGTGCAAAACGAAATTCCTAAAGTGTCGCGAGCCAGGGTTAACTTACGTCAACTTCAGAGGCTGGTTATTCGTGCGGAACTGGTCTGCCGGCCCGCAAAGTTCGAGGATGTCTCCGCACGGCCATCCGCTTCGTCCTCACGGGTTCTGGCGGCGGTCCTCGATGTCCATGATGTGTTCGCGCAACCGAGCGAGAACGTCGTCGTTTTCTCCGTTAGTCAGTTCCCGTTCCACTTCTGTCAGCGCGAAATGAACGATGTCGTGATGGTGAATTTCCTTCCCCGGCAACCTTTCGCCCAGTTGAAGCCAAATCTTATGCAGCAGGTCAATCTCCTTAGGAGTCATTCGCGGAGCGTGCGGCCCGAGATAAAAAATCTGTTCCTGCCCCGTCGGAGCAAACAGCTCCAGCGTAACGCGCGGTCGCGGCTCGGGCATTCGCTCCCATGCCAGCCCGATTTCATGCGCCTGCTCGGTGATATTTGTTTTTGACGAACTCCCGGCGACGACCGCGCTCGACTTCAGATTTTCCGCTGTCCGCAGCACGCCCTCCCACAGGTCATTCGCGGCGGCCACCGCAAGTCGCACCGGCTTGCCTTCCTTTTCCGCAATGGACAGCACCTTCGTGAACAAAAGTTGCTCGATCGTGCTGAAGAGCTGATCCGGCGCCAGGTCGTATTCTCCCGAAGCCGCACGTCGCAGCATGCGAACGTGCAGAACCACGATTTCTGCTTCTCGTCGCTTTGCGCGCCGCAGCGCGGCTTCCAGGCCGTAGAGCGCATACTGCGTGCTCACCGGCACGAGGATATTCCCCGGCTGTACGTCCACGTTTGCCGGCGTCAAGTCGGCTTCTTGCGCCAAATTAAACTGATCGAGTTCGACGCGCCCCTGCCCGCGCAGTCGCTGCGCTTTCTGAATCCGTTTTTCAGAAATCTCAAACGTCGCGAAGAGCAGACCAGAAAAAATAATCCCCGATACGGTCGCGGCCGGCTTCGTGAAGAGGTTAACAACCGCAATCCCGAGCAGCGTCAGCGTGATCAATCCCAGCCCAAGCGGTATTTCTACTCCAGCGATATGAAAATTCAGAGGCACCCGGAATTCGCGATCCTGCGGGTGCGTATAGCGCAGCACCAGCACCGCGATTCCCTTCAGTGCAAAACTCCAAATCACGCCAAACGCATAAAGGTTCGCCAAAAACGTCACGTCGCCGCGGCTGATAATAATCGTAACGATTTGCAGCACCACGACCATGTTGATGATTCGGTGCGAAGTTCCGAATTTGGGGTGCGGCTGCCGGAACCAATCGCTGAGCACGCCGTCTTCCGAGACACGGTTCAGCACACCGTTTGACCCTACTATCGCCGTATTTACCGCGCCCGAAAGGATCAGGGTGCCAACCACGACCACGAAGACATGGAATATTAGCCGCGCCACAAATGGCCCCGTCAAACTCATCGCCAGGCCGCCGATCAAGTTCTCGAAGAATTGTGGCCGCGTCTTATCGGGGATGATCATTACTGCGAAGAACGAAACCAGCGACGTGAAGACCATGCTGTAAATGAAAATTACGAATGCCGCCTTCTTCAAATTGGGCAGTTTGGGATGTTCGATTTCGCGGTACACCTGCGCGAGCGATTCTTCTCCGCTCATCGCCAGCACGGAATGGCCCAACCCCACAAACACGGCAACGAGCGTTATCGTGCGTGCCCATTGCCTCCCGGAAAGCCACCCGAGCGAATGCTTGTCCAAGATGATGTTGTGCGTGATCGGCACCGGAGGCAGATGGAAGCCGCGCACAAACAGCGTGTAGCCGCACCACGCGATCAGCGCGACCACCATCACGGTCGTGAGCTGCATAATCCACAGCGCCTTCTCGCTCGATTCCGTAATGCCCTTGATGTTTTGCCACCAGAAATAAACCGTCACCAGAATCGCGAATGCTGCCGCCGTGGCGCCACCGTTCAGCACCAAATTGATGTGTGCGTACGCGAGCAGTTCATTGAGCAATCCGGCGAGATATTGTCCCGCGGACACTCCGCTGATCGGGCCAGTGAGAACGTAGTCGAACATCAGCGCGGAGACGGAGAATTTCGCGAGCGTCCCGCCCATCGCTTCCTTCACCACGCGATAGACGCCTCCGCGCACGAACATGCTGCAGCTCTCCACGTACACTTGGGAGACCGCGTAGGAAAGCAGCATCGTCGCGAGAATGAACCATGGAGCGGTTTTGCCGATGAACTGTTCCGCTTCACCGCCGGCGTAATATGCAGAGGACGCGAGGTCGTTCAGAACGATGGCTGCGGCGCGCCAGTACGAAATGAACGCCAGCATCGCCGTGGTCGCGACCAAAACTTTGGCGACGGGCCGCGCCGTCTGCATGAACGAAGAATCGTTAGGAGTCGACAACATTACCTTCTGTGCGTGCAGCAGATTTCAAGTCCAACAAGGCGCGCAAGGACATAAATGAGTCATTGACGAATTATAATGAAGCCATAAACGTACCACGCCACCGCAAGCCTCACCAGATTTTTCCCGTTTATCGAAGCTATTCACAAATTGCGATAAAGGGATTCCGCGGGCCACGCACTCGTCGCCATCCAGGTTTCCGGCTGCAGTGTGTTAAGAAGCGTGGGCGTAGATCGGGCTCAGATCGCTGCGTTTCGTGATGGTATCGGCGCGCGCTTCCTTTTGAATGCTGTCGGCAATTTGGCGCGCCTGTTTGTAGTGGTCCTGCGCTTCGGCGGTATTGCCCGAAAGTTCCAGCGCACGGGCCAGCAGGAAGTGGCTTTGCGCCAGCAAGCTCTGCAAGCCGAGTTTGTCGCTGCTGTTCAACGCATCCTGCAAACTGATCTTCGCCGGACCATAGTTTTTCATGCCGATCGCTGCGTCAGCGAGGTAAATCGAGCATTCGACTGATACATATTTCAGCCCCATATTATCCGCTTGTTGTGAAAGAGACCGTAGCGAGGCGGAGGCCGCTGGAAAGCGGGCTTGCATCACTGCGACCTTGGCGGCATTCACTTTCGACATCAGGATCAAATGGGCATCGGTTGTGTGGGAAGCCGATTCGAGAGCCTGATCGTAAAGAGCGCCGGCTGATTTGTAATCGCCGCGATAAAAGGCGTTGTCTCCCTCGAAGCCCAGCACTTCTGCAATCTGGCCTTCATTCTTTTGTTCGCGAGCGACCGACATCGCTTCCTCCAGGCTTTTCTGGGCGTCGTCGCTTCGTCCTACTTCCGCGAGCGCGTGACCGTAGGCTCCGAGGATCTCCGCTAGCCAAAAGCCGTGCTCCTGGCTGTCGCGCACGGTTTTCACCGCGTCTTCCTCTGAACTGAGCGCCGCGCCGAAGCGCCCCTGGTGACCAAACAGCGTTCCCATGCTGGACGATTCGATCGCGGCAGCAAGCTTATCGCCGGCGCTGCGCCGCAGGTCGAGAGCGCGCTCGTAGTATTGCAGTGCCTGATCGTATTGCGCCATGTTGCTCAGGGTCTCAGCCAGATTGTGCTGCGTATCGGCGATATCGCTGGAAACCTTTAGCTTTTCCCGTACCTCCAGAGCTTGTTCGAAATAGGTGCGCGCGTTTTGGTAATCGGCTTTGGAAAGATATGTGTTGCCGATGTTGTTCAGGACCAGTCCCTGGTTACCCTCATTTCCAACATCAATTTCGATCTGCAAAGACTCCTTCAACAACTCCAGGGCCTTATCGAACTGGCCGCGATCATCGTAAGCCTGCGCTAGATCGTTTAGAGCGTCGCCGGTGCCGGCCTTATCGCCGATCTCACGCCGGAGATCGAGCGCCGAATTGTAATTTTTCAGAGCCAGCTCCGGCCGGCCCAGTGCTGCTTGGGACGTCGCGATGGCTTCCATGCTGTCGGCAATTCCCTTCTTGAGTCCAAGTTTGGTCTTGATTGCGAGCGAATCTTGATAGTTGCGGATGGCATCTTCTTGCTTGTTTAACGCGGCATAAGCCCCGCCCATGGCCTGCAGAATCTCGGACCTTTCTTCGTCGTTTCCTGATTCAATCGCCATGGCCTGCGCGCGGGCCAGATACTCGAGGCCTTTTTGCGCGTTCCCGCTTTCTATCTCGACTTTGCCGATCTCGAGCAGGCCGGCCACGCGCTTCGGATCGAGCGTGAGCACTTTGGAGAATTCGGCGCGAGCGCTGTCGTAGGCGCTGGAATTCTCGTACAGCATGCCGAGACTGAAGAGAACATCGGTATCGTCGGGAGCAACCTTAGCCAGGTTTTCATACGCATCAATGGCCTTCGGGTAGTCGCGCAATATCTGGAAATGGCTCGCCTGGATTAGATATTTCTCCTGAGTGGGAAGTTGATCGCCAATCTCCACGGCTTTCCGGGAGGCTTGTTCCGCGTCGCTATCCTGTCCCAGAACCGCATACGTTCGGCCAAGTTCCGAGTAGGCCAGCGCAAAATTCGAATCTTCTTGCGTGGACGCCTTGAATTGCTTGATTGCGTCGAGATAGTTTCCGCGGCGCTCAAGCTGCAAACCTTGATCGTAATCGCGTAAAGCCGGTACCGAGCTGGTCGAAGGCTTGAACGATTGTCCTTGGAGTTCCTTGACGAAACTCTTCGAGAGCGCGAGATTCGCGCGTATATCACCTGCCAGATGATCGATAGCGTTGAGGATGTTGCTTTCCGTCGCCGACTCGGTAAGAGACGCCGTGCGATCATGCTTGAGATCCTGGATCGTCGCATCAATCCGAATCTGATCACCAAATCGCGCGTAATGCCCCCAAACCAGATTGTCAGCATTGCTTAGGTCGGCCAGCCGCTGGATCGTGGGTGGATCGAATGCGGTATCGGCCGTTAGCCGCAAGTCTCCAATGATCTGGCTGACGCGTTCGGATGAAACGACGCGCAGATGGGACGACTGCCCGACGTCGGTGCTGAGCGTCTCCGCGACGCTCGAGCCCAGCCAGTCAAGCGCTTGATCTCCCGATGCGTTGCGAAAAGGCAGAACCGCAAGCGAGACGGCGGCGCTCGGTGAAACTTGCTGCGAAGATGAAGGCGAAAAGAGTCGCCCCCGCAGGACCCAGCCAGCCGCGAGCAAAACCAACAGGGCGGCAGCTCCCACAGGGATCCACTTTTTGAGCGCTGGAGAAACTTGCTGCGGCTTGCGCGCTACGACGCTGGCGTCGCTTCGCGTGGCGCCACCTCGCCATGCTTCCAGATCCGCGAGTATTTCACGGGCGGATTGATAGCGCAGCGCAGGATCGATTTGCAGGCATTTGACGGTGATATCGCTCAACAACTTGGGAATTGTCGAATCAACTTCGATTGGCGGTTTTGGAAGATCACGCGTGCGCTTGAACATCGCAGACTGAGCCGTGTCCGACTTGTATGGCGTTGAGCCCGTCAGCAATTCGTAGAGAATCACGCCGAGCGTAAAGAGATCGGAACGAACGTCCACGTGTTCGCCCATGACCTGCTCGGGAGACATGTATTCGGGCGTACCCACGAGCATTCCCGTTTGGGTCATCCCGCCGGATTCGATCGAGCGCGCGATTCCGAAATCCATCACCGCAGCGCGGCCGTGGTTGTCCAGCATGATGTTTTGCGGTTTCAGATCACGGTGCACCACGCCTTCGCTGTGCGCCGCCTCAAGCGCCAGGCAAACCTGTTCGATGATTCGCACCGACTCCTCAAAACTCAAGCGGCCTTTCTCGGTGATGAGGGCCTTCAGATCCTGGCCCTCGATAAACTCCATCGTGATGAATTTGATTCCCTGCGCCTCACTGAGATCGAAAATTCGGATGACGTTGCGGTGCGTAATCTGCCGCGCGAGGATTAATTCCTGTTTGAATCGTTGGAGAACATCGGGATGAATTGCGAGCTCCGGGCGAATCACTTTCACTGCGACTACTCGGTCCAATTCCAGGTCCTTCGCCTTGTAAACCGCGCCCATGCCTCCTTGCCCGAGCAGTTGCATGATTTCGTAGCGCGTGCCTAGTACGTGCGCCGGATGCAAGCGACGAACCGGTAACTCCCGCGGCGGGCGGCGCCGGCAGTGACCATCCCTTGGCAAACGCTGCTTCAGTGGCACCCGGAGGCGTCATCACCGCGGCGGCGGTGACGGCCATCGTGGCCCCATCAAGATCGAACGGAGTATCGCACTTGCCGCAACGGAGAGCCGTGGGTGGGTTACTCGAATGGCAGTGCGGGCATTCCATCATGTTCGTATCGAGGAGTATGTGGACACAGAGAGGTGAAAGTAAGTCTTTCATATTGAGAAATCAAGTGCGTAAAGGATTGGCACGGGCGCGATCCGATCAGTCTGCCTCAATGCGACGGACGCCGAACGGTTCGAATGCGCTCTGTCTTCGCCGCTCGTCCACGGGATCAAATCGGCGCCTTCAGTAGGCAAAAAACTGCCGATCAGAACCAAACTCGCGGGTTATAGGACCTCTAGGACTACCGAAACTTGATCCTAACCTTGCGTTTGATGATGTCCGTCCTTGACATCCCGAACCGCCAGGACTAATCTCCCGCGATTACAAACAAGCTATCTAGCGTCCAAATATTGCCGCCGAGCGCCGATATTTCTCGCTCATTCCCATCCTGAACCTCCCCACCGGGTGGCTCGATGGCACAAAAGCGGACGTATGCGATATTGCCCGTCTGGCCCAGGACGTGCAGATCGCTCTAGAAGCGGTACTGGCAATTCGGCCCCTGATTTGAGCGGCAAGTAACCCCTAAAAATGATTGCGTGCAGATTTTCCGGAGGTGGGAATGAGGCCGAATAGCCTCGATAGGTCCACGTCGACCAAGCCTTCGAACTTCGTATTGTTCCGCAAGTTTTTTCGCGCCAGCGTTTGGTTTATTCTTGCGGCTGCAATCATTCAATCCAACACGGTCGCTCGCGCGCAATCGTTTGCGACGGCAGTGCCCGTGGGAGCTGCTCCCGCGGCTGTCGCGGTAAATCCCGTCACCAACAAGGTGTACGTCGCCGATAGCGGCGGCACAAGCGTCACTGTAATCAATGCGGCCACTGACACCATCACCGCGACGGTTCCCGTGGGAGCAAATCCCGTAGGGATTGCCATCAACCCCGTTACGAACACAATTTACGTTGCCAGCGGCGGCAGCAGCGCCAGCGTCACTGTGATCAACGGCGCGACCGACACCGTCGCGGCGACGGTCACCGTGGGCACAAATCCGACGTCTATCGCCGTCAATCCTGTGACGAACACGATTTTCGTAGCGAGCAGCGGCACCGGCAGCAACAACGTCACGGTGATTAACGGCTCCTCGAATCAAGTGGCAGCGACGGTTTCTGTGGGCGGCAATCCCGTAGCTGTGGCCCTGAATCCTGCGACCAACACGATTTATGTCGCCAATAAAACCGACGGCACGGTCACGGTAATTAACGGCTCTTTGAACCAGGCCACCGCGACGATTGGGGTCGGCACCAATCCTGTCTCTATCGCTGTTAACTCCGCAACGAACACGATTTACGTTGCGAATAATGGCAGTAACAACGTCTCGGTATTTGCCGGCGGGGCAAGCACTTCTGTGCCTGTAGCAGACCCGAATGCAACCGGACCTATTGCCGTGGCCGTGAATCCGGTAACGAACATGATCTACGTCGCCAACCATGGCAGCAACAACGTGACGGCGATCGCGGGTGGAACGAATGCGACAACCACGGTGACGGACCCGAACGCGAGCGGTCCCGCAGCCGTAGCCGTGAATTCGCTGACGAATCGCGTCTATGTTGCGAACAACGGCAGCAACAATGTGACCGCAATCGCCGGTGCGACAAATGCCACGACCACAATAAAAGACCCGAACGCAACTTTGCCGGCTGCCATCGCAGTGAACCCGGTCACGAATCAGATTTACGCGGCGAACACAGGCACCAACACGGTTTCAGTGATCGGCGGCTTCACGAACGGCACGGTCACCGTGAAGGACTCGAACGCCAATCATCCCGCTGCGGTCGGCGTCAATTCTGTGACGAACGTTATCTACGTGGCCAACGCGAACAGCAACAATGTTTCGGTAATCTCTGGCGTAAACGGCATCACGCAAACCGTGACGGACAACAACGCCAATCATCCCGTGGCGCTAGCGGTGAATCCGTTTACGAACAAGATTTACGTCGCGAATGCGAACAGCAACAACGTCACGGTGATCGACGGCACGAACAATTCGACCGTAACCGTGACGGATCCGAATGCCAACAGCCCCATCGCCGTGGCAGTAAATCCCGTGACGAACAAGATTTATGTGGTGAACTTCGTGAGCAACAACATCACGGTCGTTGATGGCGCCGCGAACCACGTCTCAACGATGAGCGACCCTAACGCGTTAGGTCCAGTTGCCATAGCGCTGGACCCGGCGACGGGCAAAGTTTATGTCGCGAACAGCGGAAGCAATAACGTATCGGTTTTCGACTCGCTGGATTCGACGGTCCAGACCATCTCCGATCCGGCCGCGGGCCAGCCGATCGCGATCGCGGTCAACCCGGTCACCAATGAAGTTTATGTCGGCAATTCCGCCAGCGACAACTTGACAGTAATCTCCGGTGCGACGAATTCCGTCGTCACGACCATTGACACCGACATCAGCCCAATTGCGGTAGGAGTAAACGCCGCCACGAACATGATTTACGTGGCGAATTCGGGCACGGATAACGTCACAGTAATCAACGGAGCCACGCTGACGGTCGTATCCGCGGTTCCTGCGGGAACATCACCTCACGCCATTACCGTCAATCCCACCACGAATCAGATTTACGTAGCCAACAACGGCAATGGTGGTTCGGACCCGGGGAGTATTACAGCGATTGATGGCGCGAGCAATTCGGCCACAACCCTTGCCGATCCGAATGCGATCGGTCCGTACGCGTTGGCGGCCAACATGGTCACAAATCAGGTCTATGTGGCGGATAACCTGAGCGCGAATGTGACGAGTTTGACGCCGCAATCCGTTCAAGCCAACGCAATCAGCTCGACGATTACGGCGCTCACCGGCAACCCGAATAATGAGACTTCGAGCGAAGGTTCGACGTTCACCTTCGGCGCGAGCAACGGTTTTCCAGGCGGAGCGATTGACGATCTGGTGTTTGAGGTGGATAGCTGGGCCGGGCCCTGGGCTGCAGCGACGACTACTCCTTCCACGCCGGGAATCTTTACAGGAACCACGGCAACGCTGGCGCCAGGCTTTCACACGATTTACACGTACGCCTCGGATGGGGAAGAGGGTACGTCAACCGTCACCGGCACGCAAAGCAGTCCTCTGATCGGAACGATCACCGCCTACGGATTTCTAGTTGCGCCACCGGTCGCGGATCCTTCTCCCGCGAATCTGACTTTTGCGAGCCAACAAACCGGATCGCCAAGTTCCGCACAGCTTGTGAGACTCGGCAATACCGGCGGTACGACGCTAACCTTCAGCTACGCGTTCACTAGCTCGAACTCCGGCGATTTCTCTGAAGGTGTAGGCGACACGTGCAGCGCGGCCGGCGGTCAACTGGCTCCCAATGCGTCGTGTACGGTTTCGGTCATTTTCACTCCGTCCACAAACAGCGGAGAAACTGCCGCTCTGACTTTCACCGATAATTCGAACGGCGTCGCAGGCAGCACGCAAAACGTTAGTCTCGCCGGCACGGGCTCCGCCGTCCCCACATTTACGCTCTCCGTCGGGGAAGCCGGATCGGGACTCGGCACCGTGACGAGCAGCCCCACGGGAATCAGTTGCCAGCCGAACTGTTCCGCTAATTTCAATCAGGGAACGATCGTAACGTTGACAGCTTCCCCGCTCGCAGGATCCACGTTTATCGGATGGGCCGGCGCGTGTACGGGAACCGGCACGTGCATCGTCACAATGAACGCCAGCAAAACGGTTACCGCCAACTTCAGCTTGACTGCGGCCACCGCCTGCAGCGCGGCAAACGCCGCGATTTGGACTGGCGTCACGTCAACCAATTGGAACACCGCTTCAAATTGGAGCACGGGTGTCGTCCCAAACAGCTCGACCGTCAACGTGTGCATCAACGACGGCCATACCCCTGCCGCGCAGGTCAATCTCAACAGCGGTGTCACGGTCGGCAATCTCGTAATCGATTCCGGCAGCAGCTTGACCATCGGTAACAATCTTGATTTTCAGGTAACCGGAAGTATTTTTAACGCAGGCCAGATCATCGTGAACGCAGCCGCGAACGGCACAGCCCTCAGTATGACCGGCGCGGTGACGCTGAACGGCGGCGGAACGATTACGTTAACAAATGGCAATGCGTTGGTCCGCCAGGACGGAACCGGATCGTTGACCAACGTCAACAACACGATCGCGGGCGCGGGGCAAATCGGAAACAACGGATTGACATTCATCAATCAAGCGGCCGGTACCGTCAATGCAAATTCCAGTGGCGCTCTGCAGGTCAATGCATCAGGAGCTGTGAATCAAGGAACTTTTGAGGCAACCGGCAGCGGCACGTTGCAAGTGGACGTTACGCTGAACAACGCCGGAGGAACTATCACCGGCGGAAGTGGCGCAGTCGTGCAATTTCAGGGCGGGGCGGATATCCAAGGCGGCACGCTGAACACTGCGAGCGGAGCCGGCTTGTTTGGATCGACGGGAAGCACCGTTATTTTGGATGGAATCACCCATGGTCCTTTGACCAACGCAGCGACTTACACCATCGGCAACAATCTGGACACCCAGATGGTGGGAACGATCAACAACACTGCTTCGATCACCGTAAGTGCAGCCGCGAACGGAACAGACCTCAGTATGGTCAATGCAGTGACGCTCACCGGCGGCGGAACGGTGACGTTAACAAATGGAAACGCCGCGATCCGCGAGGATGTTGCGGGTTCCTCGCTCACCAACGTAAACAACAAGATCGTTGGTGCGGGACAAATTGGAAACAACGGGCTTACGTTCATCAATCAGGTCGCAGGGATCGTCAATGCGAATAACACTGGGAATGCCCTGCTGGTGAACGCGAACGGCGTGATCAATCAGAACCTATTCGAGGCCACGAACGGCGGCATCCTGCAAGTGAACGTACCAGTGAACAATGCCAACGCCAACATCACCGCCAGCGGCAGCGGCTCCCAGGTGCAATTCCAGAGCGGTGCGCGCATCGAGGGCGGCACGCTGAACGAGATTAACAGCGCACTGTTCTTCGGATCCACGCAGAGCACGGTCATTCTGGACGGGAGCACCCAGGGCCCGCTCACCAATACGGCCGCCTACATGATCAACAACGACCTGGACACTCAACTGACTGGAACCATCAACAACACAGGCTCGATCACCGTGAACGCGGCCGCCAATGGCACGGCGCTCAGCATGGTTGGCGCCGTGACCCTGACCGGCGGCGGCACCGTGACCATAACGAATGGCAACGCCTTGATCCGCCAGGACGGAGTGGGCTCACTCACCAACGTAAATAACACCATCGTAGGGGCGGGGCAGATCGGAAATAACAATCTGACGTTCATCAACCAGCCTGCCGGTGTGGTCAACGCCACGGGTAACGCACTGCTGGTGAACGCTATCGGCGTGGTCAATCAGGGCTTATTCGAGGCCACGAATGGCGGCATCCTGCAGGTGAACGTACCCGTAAACAACGCCAATGCCAACATCACCGCCAGCGGCAGCGGCTCGCAAGTGCAATTCGAGAGCGGCGCGCGCATCGAGGGCGGCACGCTGAACGAAATCAACAGCGCGCTGTTCTTCGGATCCACGCAGAGCACGGTCGTTCTGGACGGGACCACCCAGGGTCCGCTCACTAATGCGGCCGCCTACATGATCAACAACGACCTGGACACGCAATTGGTGGGAACGATCAACAACGCCGGCTCGATCACCGTGAATGCAGCCGCGAACGGCACGGCCCTCAGCATGGTCGGCGCCGTGACCCTGACCGGCGGCGGCACCGTGACCATCACGAATGGCAACGCTTTAATCCGCCAGGATATCCGGTGGCTCTTCGCTCACCAACGTGAACAACAAGATCGTCGGAGCGGGCCAGGTTGGAAACAACGGGCTGACGTTCATCAACCAGGCCGCGGGTCTCGTTAATGCAAACAGCCCTGGGAACGCTCTGCTGCTGAACGCCACCGGCGTGATCAATCAGAACTTATTCGAGGCCACGGGCGGCGGCATCCTCCAAGTGAACGTCACCGTGAACAATGTCCAATTCCGTGATCGCCGCCAATAGCGCTGGCTCGCAGGTGCAGTTCCTGACTGGCGCGCGCATCGAAGGTGGCACCCTGAGTGCTGTCAGTGGAGCGGGCTTCTTCGGATCCACCCAGAGCCAGGTCGTGCTGGACGGGACCACCCAGGGCCCGCTTACCAATGCGGCCGCCTACATGATCAACAACAACCTGGACGCC
This sequence comes from uncultured Acidobacteriota bacterium, assembly GCA_963818605.1. Taxonomy (GTDB): domain Bacteria; phylum Acidobacteriota; class Terriglobia; order Acidiferrales; family UBA7541; genus Palsa-295. The sequence goes on along the minus strand of CAWFSW010000004.1, from coordinate 703,722 downwards.
GAACTTATGGGAACGATCAACAACACGGGCTCGATCACCGTGAATGCTGCCGCGAACGGCACGGCCCTCAGCATGGTCGGCCCCGTGATCCTCACCGGCGGCGGCACCGTGACCATAACGAATGGCAACGCCTTGATCCGCCAGGATACTGGTGGCTCTTCGCTCACCAATGTGAATAACAAGATTGTCGGAGCCGGCCAGATTGGAAACAACGGGCTCGTGTTCATCAACCAGCCTGCGGGTCTCCTCAATGCGAATAATTCCGGCGCGATGCTGGTCAATGCGGCCGGGGCCGTAAACCAGGGAATCATCGAGGCAACGGGCGGCGGCACATTACAAGTGGGTGCAACGCTGAACAACCAGGGCGGATCGATCAACGCCGCCAGTGGCTCGTCCGTACAGTTCCAGAGCGCCGCGGACATTCAAGGTGGCACGCTAACCAGCGACCCCCAAGCGAGCTTCTTTGGCAGCACGCAGAGCCAGGTCGTATTGGACGGAATCACCCACGGCGTGCTGACCAACGCCGCCAATTATACGATCAACAATAATCTGGACATGGAGCTGACGGGAACGATCAACAACATCGGCTCAATCACCGTGAGCGCGGCCGCGAACGGAACGGATCTCAGTATGGTCAACGCAGTGACGCTCACCGGCGGCGGTACCGTCACGATGTCCAACGGCAACGCCGGGATCCGCCAGGACGTCGGAGGCTCGTCGCTCACCAATTCAGGGAATACGATCCAGGGGCCCGGCCTATTTTCGGTTCCCGCTTTCACGCAGACGGCGGGCCTGATTCAAATTCCTTCGGGCGTGTCCGATTCGGTTACAACCTTCGCAATAAACGGCGGCAATGCACAGGTGGACGGCAGCCTGACTGCTTCGGGCGGCGTCAGCTCGTCCGGAACAGGTGTGATTTTTGGCATCGGCACGATTTCATCCAATGTCGCCAATGCTGGCATAACGGAAGCAGGCGACATTACGGCGACCGGCCCACTCGCGATCAGCAATTCGCATACTTATACGCAGGGTGCGGCGGGCGCCTATGAAGTGGCAATCGACCGCCTCCCGGCTGGTGCAGCGCAGTGTTCCGGAACTCAACGTTTCTGGATCGGCCAGCCTGGCCGGTGCGCTGAATATTCGATTCGTGAACGGCTTTACGCCTTCTTCAGGCGACCAATGCACGATCATGACGGCGGCATCGCGAACGGGCCAGTTCGCCACGATCAATTCGCCCACTCTGCCCGCAAATCTCGCCTGGAACGTCACCTACAACGCTACGTCGGTCGTGCTGTCGTTGGGAACTGGCAGTTCCAACTCATTCACTTTGACGGTGTCGGAACCGGGAACGGGCACAGGCAGCGTCACCGATAACCTCGGAGAAATCAATTGCGTTGATACGGGTGGCGTTGCGACCGGCACATGTTCGGGCAGCTACCAAAGTGGCGCCGTTGTGACGCTTACGGCGACTCCAAGCACGGGCAACACTTTCAATAATTGGAGCACGTGCAGCGGCACCGCACCGTGCGTGATCACCATGACCGGCAATCAAACCGAGCAGGCCGTTTTCGCTCCGATCGTTCCAACGTTTAGCGTGGCCGTCTCCGAGATGGGAACCGGGACTGGATCGGTGACCGACAATACGGGCGCGATAAATTGCAGCGAAGCCAATGGCATCGTCTCTGGAACTTGCTCGGCAACTTATGCCAGCGGTACGCCTGTTACGCTGACGGAAAATGCTACCGGGCTAACCACATTCGGCGGATGGGGCGGCGCTTGCTCCGCCGACGGAACAGCCACTACCTGCGGGCTGACCGTAAGCTCGGCATTAAGCGTGTCCGCCAACTTCGTGCCGCCTCCGACTTCAATCAATTTGACTTTTGCTCCCGGCGCCGCCGTGACCCAGCAGGCCGCTTTCGATTGCCCGTCCAATCCGAATCCCACGCCTGCAGCTCCCTGCACTGACCCCAACGCGCATAGCCTGCAACTCGCGATTCCAGCCGTCAATACCGCCTTCACCGTCACCGTGACGGCCACTGAAATTCCACCCGACCCAGGCTGACGGCTTGTGCGAAGTCGGCCACACCGTGCTGAACGACTTCGATTGCCGGTTCGTCACCTTCTTCAGCAACGGCACCGATGCCAACGGCAATACGATCGTCCCGCTCTGCTACACCTACGCGAACGGCAATTGCGTCCACTACGCGGTGTTCTCCGGAACGCCGGGAACCGAGCCGAATCCCAACTTCTATACCGGCCCGGTGAATTGGAAGATCACCTGGAACAACGACACGTTCGTGCCTCCGGCGCCGTACACGGGAAGCACGCCGCGCTTGTACGACGACCCAGACTACGCGGCAACTCCCACATCCGCCGTCGGAACAGTCTGCACGCAACCGATGACGATCAACGGCGTGGCGCAGAACTATTCCTGCCAGTTTGAATTCGATATCACCACGTTCTTCGATCCAGTCGCACCGGTTGACGCGGGCATCGGCGGCCAACAAAACAGCTGAACGACGTCGTCGTTGCGTTCCCGCCCAACACCGCTGGACAACTGAGCGTAACGAGCACGCCCGACGCAGCCACGACCAGCGCTGGCAACCCGATCGGCTTCACCATCGCTGGTAACAATGCCGGACCGGGAGCCGAAGCTAACGTCACATTGAATGATCCGCTGCCAGCGGGAACCGGAGTAAACTGGAGCATCAGTCCAGCGTACAGCGGGCCGGGGACTTGCTCCATCGCGGGAGCAATCGGCAGCCAGGTGTTGAGCTGCTCATTCGGCACGGCGGAACCGGGCACCAGCACCACCTTGCATGTGATCAGCGCATCCGCAAGCGCCGGGACCTACACGAATGCGGTGACCGTAACGGCGACCAATCAACAGCTACTCGCCGTCGGTACAATCACCGTCCAGCCAACGGCACCTGAATTCAGCGCTCTGACTGCTTCGCAGGAAATCGCGTTCGGGACCGCCTCGGTCGCGCTCTCCGGAACCGTCTCCGCAGCTGGGCCGGTGTTTCCCGCAAGCGGCGAAACGGTTTCGGTCACCATCAACGATACGAAGCTCTCGGCTACCATTGGGAGCAATGGCGCTTTTGCGTTGACGTTCCCGACGACGTCGATTCCAGTTTCGGCGAATCCGTACACGATCATCTATCACTATGCCGGCGACGCCAGTCTCGATGCCGCCACTGACACCAGCACTACTTTGACGGTCGTCAATTCGTCCGCAAATGTCTTTACGCTTGCCGTATCGGAGATGGGAACCGGGACTGGTTCGGTGACGGACAATACAGGCGAGATTGATTGCAGCGAAGCCAACGGAGTTTCGACTGGAACCTGCTCGGCGACTTATCCGGCCGGGACGCAAGTTATCTTGACCGCAAACGCGACTTCGCCAACGACATTCGGCGGTTGGGGCGGCGCTTGCTCCACCGACGGAACAGCGACTACTTGCGGGCTGACCGTGAGCTCCGCGTTGAGCGTGTCCGCCAATTTCGTGCCGCCTCCCACTTCGATCAACTTGACCTTTGCTCCCGGCGCCACCGTCATTCAACAGGCCGCCTTCGATTGCCCATCCAATCCGAATCCCACGCCTGCAGCTCCCTGCACTGACCCCAACGCGCACAGCTTGCAACTCGCGATTCCAGCGGTGAATACCGAGTTCACCGTTACCGTCATGGCCACGGAAATTCCCCCGACGCAGGCCGACGGCCTCTGCGAGGTCGGCCATACCGTGCTGAACGACTTCGATTGTCGATTCGTCACCTTCTTCAGCAACGGCACCGATGCTAACGGCAACACCATCGTCCCGCTCTGCTACACCTACGCGAACGGCAATTGCGTTCACTACGCCGTCTTTTCTGGGACACCCGGTACCGAGCCGAATCCCAACTTCTACACCGGCCCGGTAAGCTGGCAGATCACGTGGAACAACGATTCGTTTGTGCCTCCGGCGCCGTACACGGGCAGCACGCCGCGCCTGTACGACGACCCAGACTATGCGGCAACTCCCACATCCGCCGTCGGTACAGTCTGCACGCAGCCGATGACCATCAACGGCGTGGCGCAAAACTATTCCTGCCAGTTTGAATTCGATATCACCACGTTTTTCGATCCAGTCGCACCGGTGGATGCGGGCATCGGCGGCCACACAAAACAGCTGAACGACGTCGTCGTTGCGTTCCCGCCCAACACAGCTGGACAACTGAGCGTAACCAGCACGCCCGACGCAGCCACGACCAGCGCCGGCAACCCGATCGGCTTCACGCTCACGGTCAGCAATGCCGGTCCGGGAACGGAAACCAACGTAGCGTTGAATGATCCGCTGCCAGCGGGAACGGGAGTGAACTGGAGTATCAATCCAGCGTACAGCGGGCCGGGGACCTGCTCAATCGCGGGAGCAACGGGCAGCCAGGTGCTGAGCTGCTCGTTCGGTACCTTGGAATCGGGCGCCAGCGCCAGCTTGCATGTGAGCAGTGCATCAGCGAGCGTCGGAACTTACACGAATGCGGCGACAGTGACCGCAACCAACGAGCAATTGCTCGCTATCGGCACAATCACGGTTCAGGTGGCTACGCCCGCATTCACTGGCTTGACTCCTTCGCAGGCGATCACGTTCGGGACCACTTCGGTCGCGCTCTCCGGAACGATTTCCGCGACCGGGCCGGTGTTTCCGGCAAGCGGCGAAACCGTTTCGGTCACCATCAATGGCACAACCTTGCCAGCCACGATTGGGAGCAACGGCTTGTTCACACTGACGTTCCCCACGGCGTCGATTCCAGCTTCGGCCACGCCATACACGATCACCTATAGCTACGCCGGGGACAGCAATCTCACGTCCGCCATCAATACCAGCACGGCGCTGACGGTCAACCCAGTCGTAAATATGTTTACGCTGACGGTGTCGGAGATGGGAACTGGCATCGGAAAGGTGACCGACAATACGGGCGCGATTATTTGCAGCGAAGCAAATGGCGTCGTCTCCGGGACTTGCTCGGCGAGTTATACAAGCGGCACGCCTGTTACGTTGACGGAACTGGCTACTTCTCCAACCACATTTGGCGGCTGGGGCGGCGCGTGCTCTACCGACGGAACGGCCACCACCTGCGGACTAACCGTAAGCTCGGCATTAAGCCTGTCCGCGAACTTCGTGCCTGCACCTGCGACAGTCAATTTTACATTTAATCCCGGCACCACCGTGATGCAGCAAGGAGTATTCGACTGCCCGTCGAATCCGAATCCGACACCTTCGAATCCCTGCACTGATCCCAACGCCCATACGCTGCAGTTGCAACTGCCGCAGGTCAATACGCCGTTCACCCTAACTGTGACAGCCACTGAAATTCCGCCGAATCAAGCGGACGGTCTCTGCGAAGTCGGCCATACCGTGTTGAATGACTTCGATTGCCGATTCGTCACCTTCTTCAGCAACGGCACCGATGCCAATGGCAATACCATCGTCCCGCTCTGCTACACCTACGCGAACGGCAACTGCGTTCACTACGCCGTCTTTTCCGGAACGCCGGGGACCGAGCCGAACCCGAGCTTCTACACAGGCCCGGTGAGCTGGCAGATTACCTGGAACAACGACTCGTTTGTGCCGCCAGCGCCTTATGCGGGCAGCACGCCGCGCTTATACGACGATCCGGATTACGCCGCGACTCCGACGTCAGCCGTGGGTTCTGTGTGCACGCAGCCGATGACAATCAACGGCGTGGCGCAAACCTATTCCTGCCAGTTTGAGTTCGATATCACCACGTTCTTTAATCCGACGGCCCCGGTGGACGCGGGCATCGGCGGCACCACCAAGCAGTTGAACGACGTGGTCGTCGCATTCCCGCCGACGGCCAATTCTGGACAGCTGGCGAGCACCAGCACCGCGAGCGCGACGACTCCCGGCAACCCGATCAGCTTCGCGATTACCGTGAGCAACAACGGGCCCGGAACCGAAACCGGTGTCGCTCTGAATGATCCTTTGCCAAACGTGTCGAGCGCCACCTGGACGATTAATCCGGCGTACAGCGGACCGGGCACGTGCTCGATCGCGGGCGCGGCAGGCAGCCAGGTATTGAGCTGCGCGTTCGGAAACCTGGCGGCAGGAACAAACTTCAGCATCGGAGTGACGAACCCGACTGCGAACGCGGGTTCGTACACGAACGCGGCGACGATTACGGCATCCAATCAGCAGGTGCTGAGCATCAGCTCCGCCACGATTCAAGGCTTCGTGACGTCGTTTAGCGGATTGAGTGCGTCGCAGACAATCGCATTCGGCACCACTTCGATCAATCTTTCCGGAATCATTTCGGCCCCCGGCCCGCTCTATCCGCCCACTACCGAATCGGTTTCCGCAACGATCAACGGCGCAACGCAAAGCGCGGCGATTGGAAGCAACGGAGCGTTCACGATCGTATTCCCCACTCCCACGATCGCCGCTTCGACGACGCCGTACACGATCACATATAGTTATGCGGGAGACACCAATTTCTCCCCCGCGACCAATGCCACCACTCTGCTGACGGTCAACAAGGCGAACCAGACCATCAATTTCACCGGCGCTCCGGCGATGGCCGCCTACAACAGCATGTTCAGCGTTTCGGCGACAGCCACTTCGGGATTGCCGGTCACGATCACCGCTTCTGGCGCGTGCACGATTTCAGGCAATTCCGTAATGATGACGAGCGGCACCGGAACTTGCTCGCTCGCCGCTAACCAGGCGGGCAACACCAACTTCAATGCCGCGCCCCAAGCCACGTCCTCGACCACCGCACAGAAGGCCGGTAGCACTACGGCCATCACTTCGAACACGCCGAATCCATCGAACAGCGGACAGGCAGTCGCGATCGGCGTGAAAGTCACCAGCGCAGTCGCAGGTACAGCCACCGGCAGCGTTCAAGTGACCGCCAGCACCGGCGAGAGCTGCATGGCAACGCTCAGCTCTGGCGCAGGAACTTGCTCGATCACATTCACGACCACAGGACCCAGAACGCTCACCGCAGTCTATTCGGGCGACAGCAATTTCAGTGGAAGCACTTCGACAAGCGTCTCGCAGACCGTGAACGCGGCAACCGCGAGCACCTTGAAGATCTCGCCTTCCAGCGTGAACTTCGGCAACGTCTACGTCGGCACCCTCGGCGCCCAGATCGTGACGCTGACTAACACCGGAACCACGCCCATCACGCTCGGCAAAGTCACGATTGCTTCAGCCGGCAGCGGAAATTCCCGTGAGTTCTTCGACCTCAGCTTGCTGTGCCCATCCTCGTTGGGGGCTGGCAGGAGCTGCTTCGTCATCGTCACATTCATTCCAAGCATCGGGCAGACCACGCCTCAGACGGCTATGCTCGTCATCACGGATTCGGCAGCCGGAAGCCCGCAGTCCGTGACGATGACGGGAATACCTATCAATCCGCAGGCAACATTCAGCACGAATCTTCTGAATTTCGGCACGGAGAAAGTAAATACAACCAGCGCGGCCATGACGGTTACGTTGAAGAACACCGGCACCACGCCGCTGAACATTACGAGCATCGCGTTCAGCGGCAACTTCGCGTCCGCGACCGGAACGACGTGCGCGAATGGCGGCATGGTGAATCCGTCAGCAACCTGCGTCCTGAAGGTCACCTTTATGCCGAAGTCGAAGAGCCTGAACAGAGGCAGCATCATCGTGAACGATAACGCCCTCTTCAACCCTCAGATCATCGCCCTCACGGGTAGCGGCCAGTAAGCCGTTTCGCGGATACACGCGCCGCGCGGGCCGTTGCCACACTGCGAAGTGGACGCGAAAGAGCGCGGTGCGGCGAATGGCTCTCCTTTACTCGCATCGAAGCAATTCGCGAGACATACGTCGATGAGCCTTTCCCCGTGGCCCGGCCCAAAACACCCACCCTCGGTCTCCGTATAGATGCCGTGTACTAGACGGGACTTGTCCCGTGATCCGACTCACCAGACGTTAATGCGCTGGCCCCGCCGACTGTGCTAGTGTTTCCGAGTTTCTGGGGTGTATCAGCGAAGCATGCGATGCAACAACTCGCGCACTGTTGGAGAACAAATTAAGTCGGCAGAAAAAACGCAAAGGAGCACAACGATGAATCCCGCATTGAGACGGATTGCCTTCTTGTTGGTCGCAGGAGCAGTGCTGGCTGGCGCTGTCGCCTTCAGGGCCTCTGTAACTGGACACGCCGATGATAACGTCACCCCGGTCTACGTTACTAAGATTCCGCCCGGATTCCGCGACTGGAGATTGATCTCCGTGGCCCACGAAGAAGGCAATCTCCACAGTTTCGCTGCCATGTTGGGCAACGATGTAGCAATCAAGGCCTACCGCGACGGAAAGCTTCCGTATCCGGACGGCACAATCATTGCCGCCCTACACTACGGTCACGTCGCGTCGGAGGAAAACGACAAAGTCTTTGGCGATCCCCAATCTTTCGTTCCCGGGCCGGCCACGAACGTTCAGTTTATGGTCAAGGACTCAAAAAAGTATGCCTCGACCGGAGGCTGGGGGTTCGGTCACTTCAATAAAGACGGGTCTTCTGGCACCGAAGCACAACTCAAGACTTGCTTCCCCTGCCACGCGAAGGCTTCTCGCGACTTTGTTTTCACCCGCTACGCACCTTAATACGCGCATAAGAATCGAACGGGCGGGTCGCGCGACTTTGTGCCGCGCTTTACGATGGCATGTCTTTGTTCGTTGGCGAGACGGTCTTTGCTTCGTAGGGGCACGGCATGCCGTGCCCGGCAATCCTTCTTGGCTCGATGTTGCCCATTCGACTCGCCGGGCGTCTTCGCTGGTTTGGCGACGGGTTCGCCAAGCATCTGCGCCGGGCACGGCATGCCGTGCCCCTACAAAATCGGAAGAGTGCGGCAGCGGCCGCATTGGCAAAATGTTAGCCGCGATTACCAACCCATTTGGTCCATCCGCTTAAGGATAATCGCGCTGTAATTATTCATGCGCTCGGGTCGTCGCTTCAGCGGGGCCGGCAGAATTGCAGCGAGCCGGGCCGCCTGCTGCCGGCCGATATCCCGGGCTGCGATTTCGTCGTAGTAACGGCACGCCGACTCTGCACCATAAATACCAGGGCCCCATTCGACAACGTTGAGGTAAATCTCCAGAATGCGTTTTTTGCCGAGAACGAATTCGGCCACCGGCACCAGTGTGGCCTCTGCGCCCTTGCGCAGGATCGAGCGGCCCGTTCCGAAGAAGAGATTTTTTGCGAGTTGCTGCGTAATGGTGGAAGCTCCGCGAGTGCGCTCGCCTTCCAAATCTTCGTCGGCGGCGATTTGAATCTGGTGCCAATCGAATCCATGGTGGTGGTAGAAGTTCGCGTCCTCTGCGGCGATTACCGCGTGCTGGAGATCGGCCGAGATTTCGCTGAGCGGAATGAATTTGTAGCGTTCGCGATATGGCGTGTGGTGAATCCAGGCCTGCAAGCGGCGTTGGATGTGCACTGCGGTTGTCGGTGGGTCGATCCACCGGGCGGCCACAAGGATCAGCGAGGCCAGCGACCAGAGAAGCACCACGCCGATGACAAGCCATCGAATAAAGGATTGAAGAAAGCCCGCCCGAGGCGAGGCACTGGTGTCTGTGTTCGGCATACTGCCCATTTCAGAATAATAGCTCGGGCTGATGCCTAATTAATGCGGTAACCGACAAGGTCAGTACTGGAAGCAGCATCCTCGTTCATCCGACTAATTAGGATCGTCGGCCCGAGAATCCAAAGACTCAGCACTCAGGCTGAAATTTGCGCGGGAGGCTTCAGTTTGAAACCGAATCACTGGACTTGAATTCGGAAAATGTTGCGATGTGAGGAGAGGCGTGGGAACGCATAGACGGCCGGATCCGCACTTGGGAAGACTCTATCTCCCAAGGCAAAACGCTTTCCAAGAGCCGCTGCGGCAGCATCGATTGACGGAAAACCGGAAGCTGGCAGTGCCGCCATCCATCCGGGCTGAAGCGGAATCACGTACGTCGTGTTGGGCAGTTCGATCCCGTGACGGGTGGCGTTCCCGTGAAGGTACAGACGCTTCCCGTCTCTCGACCACTTTACCGCCGGCGGGGTCACCCCGCGATCTTCTGCCCCGGCCGATGCGCAGTTTTCGCAGATCATTTTGCGCGTCGCGCCATCACTCGAATACAGGACGATCGCGCTCCGTTCCCAAACTGCCAGCCACTTCCCATCCGGCGAAACGTCGTAGAGAAACAAGACTTGATTCGGTACGACGCGCCGCAGCGCGCTGCCGTCCGTGTTGACGTGATAGAGGAAGGGCATGGCGGTCGTCTCTCCACCGACGAAGTACACATCGTTTTCTGCGCCGAAGAGACGCGCGCACACAGTCCAGCGACGTTAACTTGCGGGGCGGCGAGCTGCCGTCGAGCGGCGCAATCCAAACCGGTGAATGCCCCGCATCATCCAGTGCGATGAAGACGATGCTCTTGCCGTCTGGCGCGAGGCTGTAATGCTCCATGAGGAACTCAGGTAACAGGCGCTCGCGAGCGCCACTCTCGAGGTCAACGGCCCAGAGTTCACCGCTGACGAATCTTCGGTTTGCTCGAGAGCGCTGGAGGTAATACAAGCGCTTGCCGTCAGGAGAGAACGATGGGCAGGTAGGCGTACCCTTGCGAGGTAATCTGGCGATCACCGAGCGAGTTGTGAAGCCAGAGCGTACTCTGCTTCTCACCGATCGAGGTGACGAAAGAACGGCCGTCGGGTGCGAATGAAATTCCCTGCTCCTCGGTCGCGCCGAAGGTGACCTGCTCTGGCGAACCATCCGGATAGGTTTGACGCCAGATGTGAAACCCCTCCCCGGTGTCGGCAGAGAAATACATCCACTTGCCGTCCGGCGACCAGGCAGCGTCCGTGCACTGGGACGGCTGCGGACCGACTTGCTTCCCGGGCCCGCTGCCGTCGAAAGGCACGAGCCGGCACGGCAGCCAGCTGCTGATGTCCATTTCTACCGCCAAGACAGAATGCCCGTCCGGCGACAGATACGAGCGATGCGCCATGCCGTTCACATCCTTGGGGAGATATACCTGGCGCTGGTCCGCACGGCTCTCCGTGGCGGTGAAGATACCCATATGTAGGCCTTCTCCCGTCCCAACCGAAAAAATGATTCGCGGCTGGCCTCCGGAAGCGGCTATCCAGCTTGGGGTGCCCACCGTGAGCCAGTGGCTCGGACCTCCGCCCAGGACCGGCACGGTCCAGGAGTCTGCTATGCCCACCGTGTAGGCGATGCGCGAGCCGTCCGGAGAAAAGGCAAGCGGGCCCCATTTTCGAGAGGCCGTCGTGCGTAAGCTGCACGGGCTCGCCATCGGGAAGCAGTTTGACGTAAACCTCGCCGTGTCCGACGAACGTGGAGTCTCCGCGGATGAACGCCAACATGCGGCCGTCCGGCGAAAGCGCCGGGGCCACGGCCGAATCGGCGAAGTTGGTCAGCTGGACGTACTCGCTGGTCGCAGGCCCGGGAGACTTCCTGGCGCGAAAGAGAATCAGCGCGGCGCCCGCCAGCAACGCCACGACGATGATTCCCACAACTGCGGCGACCAGTTTCGATCGCCTCCCTCGATCGGGCGAACCCAGAGGTGCCGCTGTGACGGAGCCGGAATCCGATAGCGCTTCGAGCGCGAATGCCAGGTCGGAAGCCGATTGGAAGCGTTGCTCCGGATTCTTTTCGAGACAACGGTGGACAACTCTCTGCAGCCCGGGCGGCGCCAGCGGCACGAGTTGCGAAACACCCGGAGGTTCCTCGTTCAGGATGGCGGTCATCGTTTCCGCGGAGGTCGGTTTCTGAAACGCGCGCTTTCCCGCGAGCATTTCGTAGAGCATCGCGCCGAAAGCAAAAATGTCCGCGCGATGATCGGCCGGTTTCCCCCTCACTTGCTCGGGTGACATGTAACCGACCGTGCCCATCACCGTGCCCGGATCGGTCAGATCGCTCAAAGTGGGCGCGTTGACTTCGACTTCGCCGCGCTGTGGCAGGAGCCTGGCCAGGCCGAAGTCGAGTATCTTCACTCGCCCGTCCTTCGTCACGAACACGTTTTCCGGCTTCAAATCGCGGTGCACGATCCCTTTTTCATGTGCCGCAGCCAGGCCGCGAGCGATTTGCACCCCGCAATCAATCGCTTTGCGAATCGGGAGAGCTCCGCGCTGCATGAGCTCCCGTAGCGTGCCTCCTTCGAGCAGCTCCGAAACCAGATAGGGAGCGCCGTCGTGCGTTCCCAACTGAAAGACCACCATGATATTGGGATGATTCAGCGCAGCCGCGGCGCGCGCTTCCTGCTCGAAACGCCGCAGGCGGTCGGAATCGGCGGAGAGAATGGATGGCAAAACTTTGATTGCGACATCGCGCCCAAGCTTCGTATCGCGGGCGCGATACACTTCACCCATCCCACCCGCACCAATGGCAGCGGAGATTTCATAGGCACCGAGCCGTGAGCCGATTGATAACGCCATACAGTGGCGAGCATTTTACATCAGAAGTCTCGACTCTCCCGTGCGATCGGGCGCAGTTTTCAATCCCGGAGGCAACTAAAGGAATCCTCGCGCTTTGCACGCTGAATCAGTTCCCAGGTTCAGCCCTGCCTGATTACCGCGCCAAACGGCCGAGTTGGTACTGGGAAGAACTTTTCCGGTAATCCGGCTTTCCAGGACTTGGCCGCCTCGTCCGGTGATAGCTTCTGAGAAGCCGACTCATTGGGAGCTGACCCAACCCGGCATTTTCGATCGATGCAGGAGGGGAGATCGAATCAGCATTCGCCAAAAAGCCGCGCACGCACTTCTTCGTTTAATGGCAAGTCGGGGCCGCTAAAAATGTGATCGGGAACGCGTGTGGGATCCTCGGCAATCAGTGGCATGGCTTTCGCCCGCAATGCCGCTGCTTCCGGTGAGGGATCCTGAAAGAGAGTGCGCAACCATCTCTCCACCACGTGGCATGCATGAAAACTCCGCTGAAGTTGTTCAGCGTAGCGGTGTCCTGCGGCTTCCCAATCGGAATTGTTCGTAAGCTCGTCGCGAAGCACTCGCGCACCACGCAAAGCGAAAGAAAGCCCCTGGCCGAAGGTGGGGTCGCTCGTGGCCGCAGCATCGCCCATAAGCGCCACACCATCGCGATAAGGGTGTTCTACCCAGTTGTCGCTCACATCAAAACTCGCCAATGGACCGATACTTTTCGCGTCGGCGCAGTAATCGGCTATCGGAGCGTAGGCTTTCGCGGACTCACCAATGAATAGACTGAGCATGGATTCACCCTGCAAACGGTAGCCCATCGTCTTGGGATATACGAGGTAGGCTCGGAATTGGCCACCCGCCTGGGGAATCAGACCGGTCCATGCACCAAGCTCAGGGTTGAATACAGCACAAAAGATCTCGGCGGACATGCGTACGTTTGTTAGCAGCACACCGGCCATGTAGTAGTCGTTGCTTTGTTCGCAAATCGGAAAACCAGTCCATTTTCGCGCGGCAGAGCCGCGACCATCAGCGGCAACCACGAGACGGGCTGAGATCCGTTCGTGGCCGTGCCCATTCACAATCACGGCAGGCTCGGCCCCGCACTCGATTTGCTCAACGCTAATTCCGCGGCGCACTTCCGCGCCGGCATTTTCAGCAGCCGCAAGCAGTGTTTCCTGCGTCACCTGGTGCGGAAAGGAAAGCAGGGGTAGCTGCTGCAGCGTCGTCGCTCTGAGGTCTCGTAACCCCGAACCACCCTCAACGTAAGGCACATCATGGGCGCACTTTTCCTTGAGCAGGCGGCAAATTCCGAGTTCATTCGCTTCGGCCACACCCCAGGACACAACCGCCTCCCCGCGCACACGGTCCTTAAATTTCTTTTCCCGCTCCAACACCAGAACTCTGGCTCCTCGCTCGGCCATCGCCTTGGCCAATGAGGAGGCGGCGATTCCGCCCCCTACCGTAATAATGTCGTAACTTTGTGCCGCCATCGCGAACTCCCTTTGACGTGGCCGCCTGTGTTTGAAATGTGGAATCGAAGATCGAACTGCGGACGCATCTAAGTGAAGCCGTCCGTGAAGAGTCAATCGATCCATGAATGAGACAACAGCGCCTGACTAGCGCGCGAAGCAACCAAGTGGATTCCTGCACGACGTTGTCGGGTTATCCGACGAATCAGGACTTGGCCCTCTGATTTGGCTGTAAACTACCTGACTTCACTGGCTGTCGGACCGGCACTCGCTGCAGTGTCCGACGAAGTTTAGTCTCGCCGATTTGGAGGTGTAACCGTGGTTGAGCCCGCTGATCTGCGGATGACGAGAATTCCACTCAGCCACGGAGCCGGCCGTATACCCGCACTCGGCTTTGGCACCTTAATTCCCGACGCAGCCGTGACGATGACTGCGACCAGAGACGCACTGGAAGCCGGATTTCGACACTTCGACTGCGCGGAACGATACGGGAACGAGCGCGAAGTAGGCGGGGCGTTGCAGGCAGGACTTGCCGCGGGAGGGATCGCTCGCGAAGATATTTTCGTCACCACAAAGCTGTGGAACTCCAATCACCGGCCCGAGCGCGTCGAACCAGCTTTCGAGGCGAGTCTGGAAAGACTGAGGATCAAGTATCTGGACCTCTATCTCATCCACACACCTTTTGCATTTCGGCCTGGAGACGAGCAGGATCCGCGGGATGAAAATGGCAATGTCATTTACGACCGCGACGTGAGTTTGCTCGAGACCTGGAAAGCGATGGAAACTCTGGTGGATCATGGCAAGTGTCGGGCCATCGGACTTTCTGACATCGGTTTAAACGAACTGAGGCTCATCTATGAATCAGCGAGAATCAAGCCGGCCGTGGTCCAGGTAGAATCACATCCGTATCTGCCGGAAACGGAGCTACTGGAATTCTGTAACGAGAAGGGCGTGGTGTTTTTGGCTTTTGCACCATTAGGCCACGGGATGAGGCCGGGACTGCTCGAAGACCCAGTCATTTTGGCTATCGCCGCGCGAGTTGGAAAGACGCCGGCGCAGGTGCTGCTGGCTTGGGCGGTGCAGCGCGGCACGGCTGTGCTCACCACGCCCAGGACTGCAGCTCGCGCGATGGAGAATTTCGATATCTCCGCTCTTCCGGCAGACGCGTTTGACGAAATCAATCGCATTCAGACCAGACAGAGGCTGAATCAAGTGGTGAAAACCGGCGTTCCAGGTTTCATTCCGAAAGAAAGATAAGCAAGGGAGATGAACATGGAAGCGAAACCGCAGCTGGAGCAGCCCATGCCGCAGTTCGCGCCACAGGAACCTCTTTTCTCGGAAGGAATTGCTATTGAGAGCATTTGGTTTACGCGTGAGAGGTTGATCGGAATGGATGCAGCGGAACGCCTGCGCGTAAAGCCCCTCAGTCTGAACTGGACTTCTACGATCGTTCCTGAGTAGAATCCCGGCGTCGTCGCAACGAGCAATTCCGTTAGGACAAAGGCAACTCTAGCCTCACTGCAATCACGGAACTCACTACCACTTTCTAGCAAACCGAAACGAATGTAGCCACGTGCTGTACGTTGGCATCCCTTCACATCGATCTCTACTGTAATTCTCGTCGATCGCGTCGGCGAGACTTTTCATTCAGTCAGACAAAAGGAGCAAGAGCATGAAAATCGTGATGGTATTGACTTCGCACGATCAAATCGGAAACACGGGACGCCCAACTGGTTTCTGGCTTGAAGAATTCGCGGCCCCCTATTTCGTGCTCAGGGACGCTGGCGTCGAGCTGACTCTCGCCTCCCCGAAGGGCGGGCAGCCTCCGCTCGATCCGAAGAGCGATTTGCCGGAAAACCAAACTCCTGCGATGGCCCGGTTCAAGAAGGACGAGAGAGCACAGAAAGAGCTCGCTCAGACGGTCAAGCTCGACACCATAAAATCACAAGATTACGACACGGTATTCTACCCGGGCGGGCACGGTCCCATGTGGGACCTGGCCGAAAGTCCCGTTTCGATCGCTTTGCTCGAGTCCTTCTATAATTCCGGCAAGCCAATCGCATTGGTGTGCCATTCGCCTGGGGTGCTTCGCCACGTTACCTACGAGGGCGCTCCGCTGGTGAAAGGAAAACACGTCACCGGCTTCACGAACGGCGAGGAAGAGGAAATGCAACTCACGAAGGTTGTGCCGTTCCTCGTCGAAGACGAACTGCTGCGACTCGGCGCCATATTCGAGAAGATGGCGGACTGGCAGCCTTTCTTCGTCATTGATGACCGCCTCGTCACTGGCCAGAACCCCGCGTCATCCACGTCCGCGGCTCAAGCGCTCATGAAGCTACTCGGGGAGAGAGCCGCTCACGCTTCTGCTTGAGTTGACGATCAGATCGGTTCGTCGTTGTTGTCGGAGACGGCGGCCAAGGCGGCGAAATCGCCTTGCCTGCGAAGGTCCAACACGACGTGGAGCGGGACAGCCACAGCGAGTTGCGATCCGTTGTTGATCGAGCGATCTATACCTCGACCATTGAAGGAGGACGCATGTCAAATGAGAAAACAGGAAGCGCCGTTGGTGCGAGTCGAGCGCCGCAGCCCACGGAAACAAATCCTCTCGATTTTGTGCCCGACAAAATTCCTTTCGACACTCCGTATGGCCCACCGATATCACTCGACCGAGCCGAGGCGGTGATTCACGCGGCGGTGGCAGAGGCGAAGAAACGGAATTGGAAGATGAACGTAGCGGTGGTCGATTCCGGCGGCAACCTCGTCGCCTTTCAACGAATGGACGGCGCGATGCTTGCTTCCATTCAGATTGCCGAGCACAAGGCACGAGCAGCCGCGACCTTCCGGCGCGAAACGAAGCAGTTCGAGGACGGCATCAACCTCATGCATCTCAACTATCTGCTCGCGTTCGATGGAATCATTGCCTCTCGAGGCGGCATCCCATTGATCGAGCAGGGTGCGATTATCGGTGCAATCGGTAGTTCGGGAGGAACGGATTCCCAGGACGAGATCGTCAGCAAAGCAGGCGCGGCACTTATCGACCCACTGCCGACAGCGAACCAATGATCCAAATCTCGAGAAAGCGTTGGCGGCAATCAACCGGTTTCCGAGATAAACAAATGGACAGGAGAATGCCATGACAACTGCAAGCGTACTTGCGAAGCCCGCACAGATTCGCGTGGCCCGGCGGTCGTCCAAGTATTGGCGCGTCACGATCGACAACCCGCCGATCAACGTGATGGGCCCGGAGATGGTCAAGCAGTTTCAGGAAGTCATCGGCGCTCTCGAGTCCGACGAGCATGTCAGAGTCGTGGTCTTCGATAGCGCGGTTGACGGCTACTTCCTGAATCACTCCGATTTCCTCGCAAAGCTCGAGGACCTGACCTCAATGCCGGCGGGTCCCACAGGCTTGCCGCCTTGGCCGGACTTTCTCGCGCGTCTGACCCGTTTGCCAGTCGCTTCCATCGCCCTCATCCGCGGACGTGCGACCGGCAACGGCAGCGAGATCACGCTGGCCTGCGACATGAGTTTCGCCAGCCGCGAGAAGGCCATCCTCTCGCAATGGGAGGTAGGCGTGGGAATGGTCGCCGGCGGCGGCCCCATGGCTCGGCTTCCCCAACTCATCGGCCGAAACCGCGCCCTCGAGGTCCTCCTAAGCTCGGAAGACATCAGAGCAGACCAGGCCGAGGCCTACGGCTACGTTAATCGCGCCCTGCCCGACGCCGAGCTAGACGCGTTTGTAGACGCCCTCGCGACCCGGATCGCCAAGTTCGACAAATGGGCGATCGCCAACACCAAGCGCCTCGTCAACACCGGCCTGCCGCCGGACGTCGAGCTCGGTGCCGGGTGGGATGCGTGCATCGCTTCGCTCGGGCGATCTGCCGCCCAGGATGGAATCAAAGCGCTGATGGAGCGCGGGTTCCACAAGCCGGGGGACGTCGAGAATCGGCTCGGATACTACCTCGGCCAAATCGAGCACTGAGCCAGCGGTCGATGCGGTTCCCGCCCCGGGCTGTTGAGGTTGCGACGCGTTCGAAAGCACGCGTGGCGGGCAAGTTTTGGGCATCTGTGGGGATGTTTCTACATGTTTAGGTCATCGCAGGAGGTTCGTATGTCTCAGAAAGCCGGCGCCGCAAAGCAAGCTCAGCAGAGCGAAGTCCGGCCTCACCAACTCGGGCAGGAGGTTTTCAAAACCATCTTGTCCGAAGATGTCGATTGGAAACCGTTCCCGGCATTCCCACCTGCGGTCCGGCTCGCCGTCGTCGTGGGGCAGCCCTCGGAGCGTGGCCCTTACACAATCAGGGTCAAAGCGCCCCACGGCGAGAAGCTGATGCCTCACAGGCACCCTGAGGACCGAGTCTATACCGTGATTTCCGGCGTCTTTTATATCGGACTGGGTGATGAATTCGACGCCAGTAAGTTGGAAGCCTATCCGCCTGGCGCCGTGATCATTCTCCCTGGCAACACGCCCCATTTCCACTGGGCGAAATCCGGTGAGTACGTCACGCAAGTAACCGCGATGGGGCCTCTTGGGCTGGAATACCTCAGCGCTAAAGACGATCCGCGAAACAACAACTCGTAGGATGGGATGTGCCCGATGTTTTTAAGTAGGTATTCGTGATGAAGAAGGACAGCAAAAGATTTCCGAAAACCGGCGGCTGGGGAAACGCGGCGTTCAACTACGACGCCGCATCGGGCAAATTCACCGCCGATCCCACGGCGCGCGAAGACTGCGGAAACTCGTGTCATGTGGCCGTGAAGGCGAAAGACTACATCTTCCACCCGTACCAGAAGCGTTGAACCGGACCGGACATTGAGCGCACTCGCAAGGGACACTCCTGCGCGACGCTTTATTTTCGAGCCGGATAGAAAGAGAACACATTGCGAGGCAAGGAGATCAAAGGTGAAAGCTATTGTTGTCCACCAATATGGCGGTCCTGAAGTACTCAAGTTCGAAGAATACCCTGACCCGGAACCGGGTCAGGGCGAGGTTCTGGTGCGGGTCGCTGCCGCGAGCGTGAATCCGATCGACCGCAAGCGGCGTGCTGGATTGACGAAAGATTTTTACCCCCTCAAGTTCCCGGGGCTCATTGGAGTCGATATGGCGGGCACTGCCGTTAAGATTGGACCGGGTGTAGAGGGCTTTTCCGTCGGCGACCAGGTGTTCGCCATGGCGGACAATACGTACGCCGAGCTTTGTGTCGTGAACGCCGCGGCTCTGGCGAAAGTTCCCAAGGGCCTCGATTTGATCCAGTCGGCGGCCTTGCCGCTGGTGACGGTTACCGGCAACCAGTTGCTTGTAGCCACGGGAGTCAAAGCGGGCCAGACGGTTCTCGTCGTGGGTGCTGCTGGAAATGTTGGGCGTTCGGCGGCATTCACTGCGAAGGCACGCGGGGCGACTGTGATCGCGGGAGTTTTGAAGAGGCAGATCGATGAAGCGAAGACTGTTGGCGCGGACCAGGTCGTCGCAACCGACGACGACACCTCGATTGCGAATCTTCCACTCCTTGACGCGGTGGCTGATACGGTCGGCGGAAGAACCGCCGAGAAGCTGATCGCCAAGGTCAAGTCAGGAGGAGTCTATTCATCGGTTGTCGGGGCACCGCAAAACGCTTCGAAGTATTCATCGGTAAAGGTAGTGACAGTATTCTCGAAATTCGACAGGAAAACCCTCGAGTTCATGGCTGAAGCGGTACGAGATGGAAAGCTGGTCATACCGATTAGCCTGAAACTGCCACTCAGTGAAGCGGCCGAGGCTCAAACAACGGCAGAGAAGGGTGGCGTCGGGAAAATCTTGCTGGTGACCTGACGTTATTTTGCGAACAGAGACACGAAAGGGAAAACGGAAATGAAAAAAGACACCGAATCGGAATTGGAGTCGTCAATGAACGCAGTACAAATCGAACAGAAGAGCTACGAGATGCCCCCGCGAGAAGGGATCAGCATCGCGCAATTTCTCACGGTCGCCGACATTGAGCGATCGGCTCGGTACTACGAAAAGGTCTTCGGCGCTCGGATTCTGACCTTAGGCGACGGCAATGCGCCTGCGTACCTTCTCCTTGCGAATATCTGGATGATTCTGAACGTGGGGGGCGGGCCGACCCCGGATAAGCCGACGGTAACGCTCAGCGTCCCCGACCCGAACCACATCAACAGCTTCATGAATTTCCGTGTTGCGGATATTCAAGCGTGCTACGAATTGTGGAAAAGTCGGGGAGCCGAGTTTCTCACGGAACCGATTGCCAAGTATGGCGAGATCCGCTGCTACATCCGCGATCCTGACGGTTATATTATCGAGGTCGGGCAAAGCACCGCCCTCAAGTACGGTTAACGCTCGGCCCGGACGGGATGCGGATTTAAACTCTTACCGATGTCCGCTGAGTGCTAGCCCATTGGAGCGTGCGATACGACGCCGCTCAGCGGCACAAGGCCCTGAATCGGCAGGCGCCCTATGTTCAGGCATAGAAACGAGCACCATATGAACTTAGGGGGACCACGCATATGACCGCCCCCATCACGTCGAACACGCTTGGTGTCAACGTCTTTACCGCACCGGGAAAGGCAATGGTCGGCGAGCGGCCAAAGCCCTTCGGCGAACCGCTCGGTTTTGACCCGATCACGTCGACTTTAATCTTCGGCGAGCACGACGCGGTGCTGGTAGATGCAATGACGACGGTGGCTGAGGCCGAGGCTCTCGCGGATTGGGTTGCTCTGCACAACCGCAACTTGGAGACCATCTATATAACGCACGCCCATTTCGACCACTTCTACGGTCTGAGCATTCTGCTCGACCGTTTCCCGGGCGCTCGGGCCATAGCAACGCCCAAGACGCTGAACGCCATGCAGATGTCTCTCACTCCCTCAGTGGAGCGGTTAGCCCGCCGGCTCTTTCCCGGGCAAGTCGCCACTAAGTTGGTTCCACCTGAGCCCTATGAGCACGACACGTTCACTCTCGAGGGTCACGAATTGCGCATCCTCGAGCAGGGCCGCACCGATTGTCCGGATTCGACGTCTCTGCACGTTCCATCGATCGGCCTCATCGTCGCTGGCGACGTGGTGTACAACCAGTGCCATATGTACGTCGGCGACACCACCCCCGAGAGCCGAAAGAATTGGATCGCGGCGCTAGACCGGTTGGCGGCGCTGAACCCGGCGATTGTTGTTGCCGGTCACAAGAAACCTGGTGCGCCCGACTCTCCCTCGGCGATCCAGGACACCAAGCGTTACCTGCAGGACTTCGATCGGCTGCAGAAAACCGCGACGTCCGACCAGGAGCTGTTCGATCAGATGACGGAGCTATACCCGCAATGGGTAGCCAATCAGTCGTGGTTGTTGTTCGGATTCCCAGGGGCATAACTCACATCAACCCCGGTAGCTGGTCTTTGCGCACTTTGGAGGAAGCCGCGGACGATGAGCTAGCTCATATTCAGGAGAACAGAATTCGATTTCAAGAAAGAGAACAACAATGACGACTAAAGGAAAAGTCTTAGTGCTAGTCTCGAGCGGCCACGGTTTGCCCTTGAAAGATAGCAAGGTATATGCCGGCGCTGGCTACTATCTCAACGAACTGACGGTTCCGGTTCGCGCCTTGATGAAGGAAGGCTACGAAATCACTTTCGCCAACCCCAAAGGCAACACGCCGCAATTGGATGTCAATTCAGCTGTCGCCGGTTTCTTCGGCGGGGACGAGGCCAGGCTTCAGGACTATCTAAAATTCCGCGACAGCCTGACTGGGCTCAAAAATCCAACTCGCATCTCGGATGTCATCGCATCGGGCCTAGATCAATATGACGCTGTTTTCGTCCCCGGCGGCCACGGCCCGATGATGGATCTTCTCGATGATCCCGACGCTGGCACGGTGATGAGACACTTTCATAAAACATCCAAGCCTACGGCAGTTCTCTGCCATGGCCCGATTTCACTTCTCGCGGCGCTTCCGAATTCGACGGAGGTGGTCGCCGCGCTGTCGGTCGGCGATGCCGCTGGAGCACATGCAAAGGCTCAAGGCTGGATCTATTCTGGATATAAGATGACTATCTTTTCGACCGCGGAAGAGCAGCAGCGGGAGCCGCTTGAGATTGGTGGTAAGGTTCTCTTCTACCCGGACTTCGCCCTGCGTACCGCGGGCGGTGACGTAAGTGTGGTCGCTCCATGGAAGAGCTACGTCCTTCAAGATCGCGAATTGATCTCAGGTCAGAACCCGTTCTCGGACGAAGCGCTTCTGAAACTTCTTCTACCGGCACTCAACGGGAGCAGAAGTGTGGGGGCTGGCGCGTCCTCCGGTGGATCGAGTCTTCGCCACTAACGCAGCCATAACCTACTTCATTTGAGTCATTCGCCCAGACGTGAGGAAAGGAACGTTCCGTGGAACACCCGACTTTTTGTCGCAATATCCAGGTTGATGGGCTTTCCATTTTCTACAGGGAGGCCGGCTCGAAAGATGCGCCGGCGATTCTCCTCCTGCACGGGCTCCCTTCTTCTTCGCGGATGTTCGAGCCTCTCTTCGCCCGGCTTTCTGATAGCTATCACCTTATCGCGCCCGATTACCCAGGCTTTGGACACAGCGACTGGCCGGACCCGAAAAAATTCGCGTATACCTTCGATCACATCGCCGAGATTATGGATCACTTCACCGAAGCGCTCGGGGTGTCGCAATACACGCTTTATATGCAGGACTACGGCGGCCCGGTCGGCTTTCGCATGGTATTGGCACACCCAGAACGGGCGAAGGCTCTCATCGTCCAGGACGCGGTCGCGCACAACACAGGGCTCGGCGAGAATTGGAAAACGCGTCGCGCCTTTTGGGCGGATCGCACTGCCAATGAGAGCGCCCTTCGCAGAAATCTCCTGTCGCTTGAAACCACCAAGGCGCGCCATGCGGGCAACGATCCCAACGTGGAACGCCACGACCCGGATCTCTGGATGGATGAATTTTATTTCCTCAACCAGCCGGGCCAGGCCGATATTCAAAGCGACCTCTTCTACGACTACCGAACTAACGTCGACGCCTACCCCAAATGGCAGGCGTGGATGCGCGAGAAACAGCCGCCCCTACTGGTGATCTGGGGTAAGTATGAGAGTTCGTTCGACCCCTCCGAGCCGGAAGCCTATCGCCGGGATGTCCCCAACGCTGAAATTCATATTGTGGACGGCGGCCATTTCGCGCTGGACACGGCTGCCGATGAGATCGCCGCGTTGGTGCGGAACTCTGTCGGTTCTTCGGGGAATGCAAGGCGGGGCACTTCGGCTGGTGATCGAAGAAACAGCGCGACTTGACGAGTCGCACACTCCGATTCCGCTAAAGCATTAAGCTTCTTGTCGAATTGAAGGCTCGATATGAACGATGGACAAAAAAAGGAGCAGTATTCTGGAGTGCGAGATCAAGAGATCCGTGCGGCACTGGATCAGCATTGGGCGGCCTCCGATGCCAACGATTTTGAAACGGAGCACCGCATCTATCACGAGGATGCGGTGCTGGAATACCCGCAGTCGGGCGAGCGAACCCGCGGTCGAAGCAACATTCAGAACCAGCGCGCCAGTCAGCCGAGCATCAAGCGGTTTTCGATCCGGCGAATCATTGGCAGCGGTGACCTATGGGTCACCGAATTCATCCTGACGTATGACGGCAAGCCGTCCTACACCGTGAGCATCATGGAGTTCAGGGGCGACAAGGTTGCGCGGGAAACGCAGTACTTTGCGGATCCATTCGTGGCTCCCGCATTCCGCGCTCAATGGGTCGAACGGATGGACACATAATCTCGAGGCGCCGCTAACCGGGGTTGGACAGCGTCCGCGGCAACGAAGTAAAGATTGGGGGGTGTGATATGCTGTGCCCAATCTAGAAGTGAAAATGGATATCCTGGTTAGGAAGGGGTCAGCCATGGTGTGCAAAGGCAAGCTCACGATTGCGATAGCTACGGCAGCGCTCGCCGTCCTCGGCGCCGCAGCCGTTTACGCGCAGGACAAGTACTCGCTGAAATCGCCGGGCGGAATCGCGTTCTCCGACTTCAGGGGATACGAGGACTGGGCGGTGGCCTCCTCCGCCCGGACCACCGAAGTGCTCAAGGTGATCGTCGCCAATCCGACCATGATCCATGCGTACAAAGCCGGCGTTCCGGGCAACGGCCAGGCTTTCCCGGATGGCTCCATGATTGTGAAGCTCCAGTGGAAACCGAAGAAGAGCACGGAGGCCCCTTTCGTCGTGGAAGTGCCAGACGTCTTTGCCCAGGCTTTCGTCATGGAAAAGGACAGCAAGAGATTTCCGAAAACGGGCGGATGGGGATACGCGCTGTTCAATTACGACGCGGCATCGGACAAGTTCACGGCCGATCCCAGCCCCGTAGACTGCGGAAACTCGTGCCATACGGCCGTGAAGGCGAAGGACTACATCTTCCACCCGTACGAGAAGCGTTGAACCACGCCTGCCCCCGACATCAAGAACGCCACGGAGATCCACGGACCTTAACCGCGGCCTTAGCATGGTCTGAGTGAACTTAGCGACGTGACGTTTGTCTATCTCTCGTAGTGCCTGACTAACGCTGCCAGCTCAATCGGTCGATGCAACACTGGCGTGCAGTTTACTCGCGGGAGTCTGGAAGCCTAGCGTTTTTCTCGGGCGTTGATTTAGGCGCAGCGCGACCTGGTTGAGTTGCGCTTGGGAATATCCCGACAGGTCGGTTCCTCGCGGGAAGTATTGCCGCAAGAGTAGGTTGGTGTTTTCATTCGTGCCACGCTGCCAGGGACTTTGCGGATCGCAAAAGTAGACTTGCACATGCGTAGCTACCGTAAAGTCCTTGTGTTTCGCCATCTCCAGTCCGCGATCCCATGTCAGCGAGCGCCGCAGGGCAGCGGGGAGTCTACGAATGTGCCGACTCAATGCCGTCACCACCACTGCGGTGTCCTTGCTGGGCACTTTGATCAGCATGGCAAAGCGTGAATGCCGTTCCACCAAGGTCACCATGTGACTGTTCTTTGAGCCGCTCAGGAGATCGCCCTCCCAATGACCAGGGACAGCGCGGTCCTCAACTTCGGCAGGTCTTTCCCTAATCGAGATGGCATCTGCGATTTGACCGCGCGAATCTTTGAAGATACGAGAGTGCCGCGAGCGGCGCATGCGCCGCTTGGTTCGCAGGTGCTCCAGCAGCTCTTTCTTCAGCACTCCACGCGCTTGGATGAACAGGCTGCGGTAAATGGTCTCGTGGGACACGCGCATCCTCTCGTCCTCGGGATACTCGGTCTTCAGCCACCCGGAAATCTGCTCAGGCGACCATTCCAGGACCAGTTTACTCGCAACGACCTCTCGCAACCTCCGGTGCAGGGCAAGAAGGCACCTCTTGGGCCGCAAGGCCGACTCCCAGGCTTGGTCATCGGCTTCATGCGCTCGATAGGCGAGACGGCCACCATGGCGTGTGACTTCCCGGCCCACCGTCGAAGCTGCTCGATCCAGATGTCTAGCTATCTCACGAATCGATGAACCGGATGCGATCCCGCGCGAGATGTCCTCTCGCTCAAACCGCGTCAGGGCTAGACGAGATCGCCGGCGAGCTGCCGGAGCAATCCCTCCCCGAGGCAACAATAAATGGCGAATGGAAGTATGCGGCTTGCCAAATACGCGACCGATCGCATGCAACGACTGCCCGGCCTTCCACCGCTTCCATACATCGATTTCTTGCCTGGGAGAAAGCCTCGATCGTTTCCTCTGGGTCATAAACACCATCCTTAAACTGCAGATCTCTTAGATGGTGTTGCATCGACCTATCGAATCCACCCGACTTATCAGGCACAAAGCAGTACACGGGGGAAATTCGCAGCCTCGTTTGAAACGTCAGCGAGCGGTATTTACGCCCCAACTTTCTTGCGCATCTCTTTGCCTTTTACCAGAGGAATATAGAAAGCCAAGAACGCGGCGGCAAGCAGTCCGATTGCCAACGCGAGCGACCATGTGTGGGGCGTGATCGGTTCCGCGGCTGAACGGTATCGCACGATGAAATAGGAATCCATCCAGATCATGATACTGCTCAGCAATCCCGGAGAGTATTCGCGGAAGCGGATGGACCACCAGACGTGCCAAAAACCATTGCATAGCCGTTCTATCGCCCACGCAAGCGGAAGAAAGAGCCACTGGCCGCCATGCAGGTCATACACGACCACACTCGCAATCATGATGGCGAAGTAGCCTGCATTGAACCAGAAGAACTTTGTCCAAGAGTATTCCGGCCACCAATGTTGCTGAACCTTCTCGACGAAGCTGCCGCCGAGCAAGGACTCATCCAGCACGTGGACCACATACGCCGCAACCATAAACCAGAAAGAGAAGATCAGCGGAACTTCCATGTCGTCGCATCTCCGTGTGTGTCTTGCCCAACCATCGTCGAACCATTTGAAAGTAAGTAGTTTACTCAGGTTAGTCGGCAAATCGGAAGCTGGCCAGAAACGGGGCTCCGGGAAGTGATCTTTTTCCCTCTTGCCTGAGAATAAGCTCACCTAGCTCGCCAACTCCTGATTAACGCGCTAGCCGGACAAGTGAAGCAACACTTCGTCGGGAGTGTTCCAAATTGACCAGACCTAAATTAGTTGGCTGTCCTACGATTTAAGGATGAGAACGACCGAGGTGACCAAGAAACAGTGGTCCTCCGTCCCTTGCCCGAAATGCGGTGTTGGTGTCGGGCAACGCTGCATTCTTTATTCAGGCGGTCTGCGGTTCGAACCGCACATAGACCGGAGGCTCTCCGCTGCCGACGCCGTGGAAAAGAAACGGCGCACACGGAAGTAGTTCATGCATCTAGCACGATAATTCTGCGCTACCGCGCAGAGTGAGCAATATCGACCAGACAGCGATTTTGAGTTGCGCTCATACTCGCGTCGTTATGGAGCGGCTTAGAACGCTGTACCGCGAGTACGAAGAGAATACAAATTTTCTCTCTAATCCCTTGGACCTCGCTGACCTCCAGCGACTGAAGGAACGTCGCCAAGCCATACTTCGGGAAGCACAAGCGCTCGCGCAGGTGCTGAACATTTCAGAACCTCAGTGGTTCTCTCTCGTCGTTTAGACCGCCTGTTTGCTGCCCTACGAACACCGAAAAATTTGGACGCATGGCGGCATGGTGCTACGGTTATTTCACCTAAATCTGCCGACTAGGGGAATTCTGAACGCGCTTGGGCGCGAAGGAGTGTGCCTTCTGGACCGTGAATACGATCTCTTCGAAGTCTTGGAAGATGGGAGTCTGATTTGGAGAAACACGGGTAACGGTCACGCCGATGGCATCCGCAAATTACAGGCACTGGCCGAGTGAACCCAGAACGAAGTGCGCATGATGCACTTACCGACCAAGACGCTCATCGCAGCGATGAACGTCTCGAAGGACTGACTTCGTTGGAATCCGGTTCATCGTCCGACGATCTGTTGCATTGCAAGAGTTAGGAGCAAGAAACTGAGGCCGAGCCTAGGCGATTTCGGCCCCAGATAACCGGAGCGTAACTCGGTACGGATCGCGGACGCACACGACCGCAATTGCGTTCGGAACACCCCCTCTTTAGGCCTTTCGCGGCTGCCAGCCAATCCGCAGTGCTACCCAATATCAGTAGGTATTCCGCGCGGCAAGCGTCTAACTCCTGATTAACGCTGCCAGCTCAGTCGGTCGACGCAACTCGCTAAACAGTAGCTCCGATAATACGTTTCATAGAAGACCGATCTACTGGGCTGCCCTCGATTAGACCTAATCAGGGCGGGGCTTGTTTTGAATCGACGTTCGCAATCGTATTTGGCCTTTAAACTCCGCGAGATAGACTTCGAGCTGGTGTTGCATCGACCTATTGAGACCACCGCGCTAACCGGAAAAGCTCGTACTGGAACCAAGATGCCTGGTCATCTGACTACAACCGGCTTCGGCCAGTCGCCACCACGCCAGTGCGTCAAAAATGCCAAAACGCCAATCCTAGGGTTTGGCGTTTTGGCACTTTTGAATTGAGCGCTGGCTATGGAAGGTTTGGGTCCGTCGCCGAGTCGGCGGCTGTAAAGTAAAGTCTGGCATTGCGCTCGCCGGGCTTGGAATACCAGTGTTGTCCCTCGAAGCGTTCCAGCAGGACGCGCCCGCGGCGCTGAGACAAGCCCGAGGCTGCAATAACGGATTTCGTCAACTGGCCCGGATTGCGGCGAATGGCTTCGGCAAGTTTTTCGATGTCGCCCTGCTCGGACGCCGCTTCGGGCGAGTCGGTGACCACGAAGTCTGCGGCGCAGGAGGGGCCCCTAGGTCGACGGCTAGTCGAGCCTGGGGGATCAGTCCGCCCCCGGCCTGCTGGAAGGCAACTTCGTGATGCGGGCCTTATGCGGCGGCCTGATTCAGGCTAGCACGGAAGAAATTTGGAATTGTCAAGGGACGCCTGTGGACTGCCGCGTCCCCATTCGCTGAACCGTCCATCGTTGCAGTTGGCGGCTCGCTCGGATACGATCTACCGTTCAACTGGCCCGGAACGAACTGGGCGAATCACACGAAATGAATTTCTGGAGCGACATTGACCTCCGCCGGGCTCTGCTGGCGTGGGAATAACTGACATGGACGCAACCGCGAAAAAAAAGGGCTTTCCGCTTCCCAGTTCGTTGAAGGTGATCGCGGGCACTGAATCCGCGCAAGCCGCGTATCCCTACTACACGCAGTTCACCAAGGAAGACGACGAACGGTTCTGGTTCTACAACTCCATGCACTTTCCGGAGCCGATGTGCGTCTTCGACATGATCACGGCCGAGGCTGCTTATTGCGCATTGGGCTCGGCCAATACGCGGGTTCATTCTCTGCCGACCACGCTCGGCATCGACAGCAGGATCATCAACGGCCGCGTATATATCGGCGGCAACGCCGTGACCGATCCCGCGGAGATTGCAAAGCGCACGGCAGAGTTTCAGCGTCGCGCTTTCTACTACTACGCAAACTGGGAGCGGCTCTTCGATCAGTGGAAAGACAAGATGATGGCTCTTATTCGGGAAGCCCAGGCGCTACCGAAGCTGGAGCTTCCGGAATTCGAGCCTCTGGAACACGTTCATGCCGGCCGCGGCATCGCCTCCAACCATTACATCCTCAAGACATTTCAGCAGACTCTCGAAGGCTATTTTCGGATGTGGCAACACCACTTCGAGTTTCTCCTGCTCGGATACGGCGCTTACCTGACTTTCTTCGATTTCTGCAAGAAGGCGTTCCCGGAAATCAGCGATCAGACGGTAGCGCGCATGGTGGCAGGCATCGAGGCGGAAATTTTTCGTCCGGATGACGAGCTTAGACGCCTAGCCAAATGCGCCATTGAACTGGGCGTGGATGGCCAGTTCCGCGAAGGTGTGCCGCCGGACCAGATTCTGAAGTCGCTGGAGCAACTCGGCAAGCCGGGCGCGGCATGGCTCAAGGAGCTTGCTGTTTCGCGCGATCCCTGGTTCAACATCAACGTGGGCGATGGCTTCTATCATTACCACCGCTCCTGGAACGACGA
Source organism: uncultured Acidobacteriota bacterium (assembly GCA_963818605.1). Lineage (GTDB taxonomy): Bacteria > Acidobacteriota > Terriglobia > Acidiferrales > UBA7541 > Palsa-295. The sequence goes on along the minus strand of CAWFSW010000004.1, from coordinate 674,333 downwards.
TTTGTCCATGCCTTTCGCCGCGCTGCCGAGCTACATCGCAAATGCGAAGAAGGGCGAGCGCCTTGAGCGGCAAACGGACAAGCTCATCGCCGAGCGCACAGCAGCTGATCGCCGACTACCGCGAGCTCTTGGAGACCGACGACGATCGCGCCGCCTACGATCAGATGATCGAGCTGGCGCACCGCGTCTTCCCGTATGTCGAGGGGCATAAGTTTTATTGCGAACACTGGTACACGAACCTGTTCTTCAACAAGATTCGGGAATTCGGCGCCCTGCTCGCTGAACGCGGCTTTTTCCCCGATGTCGAAGACGTATTTCACTTGAGCCATTACGAACTGGAAGCGGCGCTCGTGGACCTTATGACTTCCTGGTCGAACGGTTCGCCTCCGCGCGGTACTGCGCACTGGCCTGCCATCGTTCGAGAACGCAAGGCAGCCATCAAGGAATGGGCCAAGCACGAAACCGCGCCGGCGCTCGGACCCGTTCCCGACATCATTGATGATCCCGCCATCGTCATGTTGTGGGGCATCACCCGCGAGAATCTCGATGCGTGGCTGACGGGCAGGCGAAGAGCCGGATTCCAACGAGATCAAGGGCTTCGCCGCCTCGAATGGTGTGGTTGAGGGTATCGCCCGCGTAGTGAAGTCCGCAGAGGAGATTGGCCGCTTGCGCAAGGGCGACATCCTGGTCTGCCAGGTCACCAATCCGAGCTGGGCTCCGGTGTTCCAGAAGATCTCCGCAGCGGTGTCTGACATAGGCGGCTCGATGAGCCACGCGGCGATCGTGGCACGAGAGTATGGCCTGCCGGCCGTCGTGGGCACGGGCACCGGCACTCAGAAAATTAAGGACGGCCAGCGTATCCGTGTGGACGGCGGCCGCGGCGTAGTAACCCTTCTCTAGTAGAATAGATTCCGTGCACTCTTCAGAAATCATCGGCTGGTTTGCCGACATCGGTCTCTCCGACCGCCCGACTGTCGGGGGCAAAGGCGGATCGCTCGGCGAATTGACGCGGGCAAGCATTCCGGTGCCGCCCGGCTTCGTCGTACGAACGGCCGCGTTTGAACGCTTTCTCGGCGCGCTCGAGAAGGAAGAACAAATCCGCCCGAAAGTGGAAGCTCTGGGAAGCGAGCAACTCGACCAGATCACCGCGCTTTCGAAATATCTGCGCGCGCGTTTGGAAAGTGTGCCTCTGCCGGATGACATCAATTCGGAACTCAGCGCGGCGCACGCGGAACTTTGCGGCACAACTCCCGATTTTCCGGTGGCCGTGCGTTCTTCGGCCACCACCGAGGACGCGGAAGACGCCAGTTTTGCAGGCCTACAGGACACGTACTTGTGGGTGAAGGACGCGCAGTCAACATTGAAATACGTGCGCTCCTGCTGGGCGAGTCTCTATTCCGTTCCCTCGATCGCGTACCGCCGCAAGCACGGTCTGCCGGAAAGCGGCGTGGCGATGGCCGTCGTGATTCAGCGGATGGTCAATGCACGAACAGCGGGCGTGATGTTCACTCGGAGCCCGATGACGGGCGACCGTTCCGTGATCACTATCGAAGGCGCATGGGGCCTCGGCTCCGCCGTCGTGAGCGGAGAGGTCACGCCGGACCGCTTCGTGATCGCCAAGATCACCGGCGAGATTTCCGTGCGCGATATTTCCGATAAGCACATTCGACATTTGCCCGCGCCGAATGGCGGGGTCATCGAGGTCGAAACTCCGGAGGATATCCGGCGAACGCCTTGCCTTAGCGACGCGGAAATTTTGGCGTTGAGAGACATCGCCCGCCGGGTCGAGCGCCACTATGGCCGCCCACAGGACATCGAGTGGGCCATCGATCAATCCGGCGACATCCTCTTGTTGCAGAGTCGGCCAGAAACGGTTTGGTCCTCGAAGGACCGCGCGCCCGTCGCAAAACCCGCGGAGAACCCGCTCGATCACGTCATGAAAATCTTCGGAGGCCGCCGATGACTCTCACAGCCAAGGACGTGGCGGAGATCATGCGGCTGCTCGAACAATCGAGCTTCGATAATCTCTCGCTCGAAATCGATGGCGTGAAGCTGAACCTGCAACGAGGCTCGGCCGCTCCTGTCCGGCAGCCCGCAGCTCCCGCGTCCTCAGCCGAGTCGCAGCCGCAACAGGCGAAGCCAGCTTCGCCAAAGGTCAAGCCGCCGTCCGAGCCGGGGCTCGCGGAAGTCGCCTCTCCTTTGCTCGGAATTTTTTATCGCGCGCCCAAGCCCGGCGAGCCGCCCTTCGTCGAAGTGGGCTCAAAAGTCGAAGAGGACACGGTCATCGGCATCATCGAAGTGATGAAGCTGATGAACTCCGTGCGCGCCGGAGTAAAAGGCGAAGTGGTCGAGATATTGGCGGAAAACGCGGCGCTGGTCGAGTACGACGAGATTTTACTGCGCCTGCGCCCCGGAACCTAGCGATGGCGATCCGCCGCATACTCATCGCCAATCGCGGCGAAATCGCCCTCCGCGTCATTCGCACTTGCAAGGCGCTCGCCATCGAAACCGTGCTTGCCGCGTCCGAAGTCGATTTGGATTCCCTGCCCGCTCGGCTCGCGGACCGTACCCTTTGCATCGGCCCGGCCCGGCCTGCTGATAGCTACTTGCGCGCAGACACCATCGTGCAGGCAGCGCTGGGCGTGAAGGCGGACGCCATTCACCCGGGCTACGGATTTCTTTCCGAGCGCACGGTTCTCGCGCAGGCTCTGCGAGCAGGAAGGCGTGATTTTCATCGGCCCGACAGCCGCTCAGATCGAAGCCGTCGGCGATAAGTTGCGCGCCCGCGCCGAAGCTGAGTCCGCCGGCGTACCGACCGTGCCCGGCGGTCCCGTCGAAAACCTGCGAGACGCCATGGTGCTCGCACGGAAAATCGGCGCGCCGCTACTGATCAAAGCAGTTGGCGGCGGCGGTGGTCGCGGCATGAAGCGAGTCGATCGCCTGGAGGACTTACCCTCGGCCATGGAGCTTGCCGGAGCGGAAGCGGGAGCTGCGTTCGGCGATGCGCGAGTTTACATCGAGCGATTTGTGGGGCGTGGCCGCCACGTGGAAGTCCAGATCCTCGGTGACGGGAACGGCCGCGTGATTCATCTCGGCGAACGGGACTGTTCCGTCCAGCGCCGTTATCAAAAGCTGATCGAGGAAACACCGGCTCCGGGCCTTTCCGCGGACTTTCGTGCGCGCATCCATGCGGCCGCCGTTCAGTTTGCCGAGCGGCTCTGTTACCGCAGCGCGGGCACGGTCGAATTCCTCGTTGATCTCGAGCGTGACGCTTTCTACTTCCTGGAAATGAACGCGCGAATTCAAGTGGAGCACCCGGTCACGGAAGCGGTAACCGGCATTGACCTGGTGGCCGAGCAGATCGCCATCGCCGACGGCCGCGGCCTACGGCTGAAGCAAGATGATGTGAGAAGCACCGGTTGTGCAATCGAGTGCCGGATCAACGCCGAAGATCCGGCGCGCGACTTTCAACCCAGCCCCGGCACGGTTCTTGCAGCCGTCTGGCCCTCAGGCGAGGGCGTGCGCGTTGATACGCATATTGTTTCTGGCTCGCGCATCCCGCCTTATTATGATTCGCTGATGGCAAAGATTATTGTTCATGCTGCCGATCGTCCCGCGGCGCTCGAACGCATGCGCCACGCACTTGCGGCGACTCGCATCGAAGGCGTCGCCACGAATCTCGCGTTCCATGCCGACGTCCTCGCCGATCCGGAATTTAATGCCGGCGGTGTGGACACATCCTATCTGCCGCGCTTCCTCGAAAGGCAGCGCGCTGCGCAGGAGGTTCGAGCGCATGGCTAACGTTCAACTCGTCGAGACCTCTCTGCGCGACGGCAACCAATCGCTGTGGTCTGCGCTGGGCGTTGACACAGCCAGGAGCCTGACCATCGCGCCCGTAATGGACCGCGTGGGTTTCAAGGCCATAGACTTCACCACCTCGACCCACATGGGCATTGCCGTCCGCTACAAAAAGGAAGATCCGTGGGAACGCATTCGCCTCATGGCGCAAGCCATGCCGAAGACGCCCGCTGCAGTTCCTCTCCACCGGCTTTCGCTTTATTTCCTGGGAAACGGCCAGCCCCGAGTTCATGGCGCTGGTATTCAAAACTCTCATTGATAACGGAATGCGCCGCTTCGCATTGGCCGATCCCATGAACGACGCCGATGCGAACGTCGCCTGCGCGCGCATGATCAAAGCAGCCGGGGGCGAATACGTCATCGGCGCCCTGGTGTTTACGCTCAGTCCCATTCATGACGACGCTCACTACTTCGCCCGCGCCCGTACGCTTGCCGCAAGCCCTGACGTGGATGCGATATACATCAAGGACCCGGGTGGACTGTTGACGCCGCTGCGCGCTCGCACTCTTATTCCTGGCGTAAAAGCCGCCATTGGCAACAAACCACTCGAGCTGCATTCGCACTGCACGATCGGCATCGGCGAGTTGGTTTATATGGATGCACCAGACTGGGGTGTCAGCGCAGTTCAATGCGCCTCGGGCGCCGCCTCAGACGGCATTTCCAATCCGCATGCCGAGCGCGTGGTTTCTAATCTTCGGATGCTGGGGCATCAAGTGGACGTGGATGATGAAGCGCTTGCCGAAGTCGGCCGCTACTTCACTCGCCTGGCCGAAGCGGAAGGACTTCCCGTGGGCCGTCCGCAGGCGTTCGACGCCGGCTATCTCCACCACCAATTGCCGGGCGGAACGATCGGCACCATGCGCCGCCACCTTGCCGAAGGCAGGGTCTCCCATTTGGAAGGCGCGGTCATCGAGGAGTTGGACCGCGTGCGCCAGGAGCTTGGCTGGCCGATCGTAATGACTCCTTTCGCGCAGATGTTGATCACGCAGGCGGTTCTGAACGTCACCGGAAAGCAGCGCTATGCCACCATTCCCGACGAAATCATTCGTTACGCGCTGGGAAAATTCGGCCGGCCCAACATTCCGATCGCGCCGGAGGTGATGGATCGCATTGAATCTCTGCCTCGCACGCGCGAGTTGCGCCAACAGCCGGGCATGGCGCCTCTGCCGGAACTGCGCCGGCGCATCGGTCCCGAACTCAGCGATGAGGAATTTCTCCTTCGAGCCACGATGCCCGCTGGTCAGGTTGACGCGATGAAGGCGGCCGGTCCGGCGCAACAAACCTACGATCCTGACATGGCTCCCGTGATGAGCCTGCTTCGTCAATTGACCGCCATTCGTGACATCGCTTATCTGTCGATTGAGAAGGGTAGCTTCAAACTTGAGCTGCGTGGTCAGACTGGTCCGGTGGAGGCGTGAGCGTGGGTTCTCGTGGCAAAGGTTGGAATGAGCGGTTGGGGCCGATCGAAGGCTTCATGTTCGATCTCGATGGCACACTATTACTCAGCGACCGTTCGCTCGGCGGCTACCGCTTGCTTCCCGGAGCCGTCGAGACTCTGTGTGAGTTGCAAACGCGCGGCATTCCTTTCGTCGTGCTCACAAACGGCACCGCGTACCCGGTGGCCGAACAGGCGCCGAAACTCCGCGCGCTGGGCTTGCCCATTTCCGACGAGGCTTTGCTGACTCCCAATACCGTAACAGCGGACCTGATGCCTAAGCGTGGAGTGAAGCGCGCTCTTGTGCTGGGTTTGCCCGGAGTCGCCCAGCCACTGGCCGAGGCTGGGATCAAGACGGTCTTCCCCGGACAGGATCGCGCCCATGACGTCCAGGCGGTTTATATCGGCTGGCATCCTGGCTGCGTCATGAAGGACATCGAAGCGGCCTGCAAAGCGATCTGGAATGGCGCCGAGCTGTACGTTGCCTCGGACGTGCCTTTCTTCGCGACGGCAGACGGCAAGACGATGGGCTATTCGTACGCCATTACCGCCGCCGTGCGCAAAATCACGCACGCTCCCATGATCCTTACCGGCAAGCCTTCGTTGCACGCATTGAAGCTGGTTGCGAAAAGACTCGGCATTCCCATGCGCAGGGTTGGCGTGATCGGAGATGATCCGCTCGTGGAAATGATCATGGCGCGGCGCGGCGGAGCAATGGGCTTCGGCGTGACTACCGGCTTCACAACCGCGAAGGACTGGGCCGCGCAACCTCGCGGTCGCCGCCCCCATCGGATCGTCAGCGAACTCGGCGAAATCCTGAAGGTGGACGTTTCCTCGTCTGGAAAATCGCGTCGGCGCTAGTCAATAGAGCTTTCCCCAGCTCAGGATCCTGCGACTTTGGGTGGCCAGCTTGGAGCTTCGATACCGAACTGCTCCGCGTACTTCGCATTCAACCGCTGCCAGCCGAACTTCATCGCCTCACCACCAGCGATGCGGCCGATGGGCGTTCCGCTGAGAAGGTGATCCAGAACGTCGAAACAGATGTGCCATCCGGCGGCGCCCATTGAAATGAAGCGGCGACCGATGTTGGTCCATAGCGTCAGGCGCGTGCCGCCACCAAAGGTCTCGAGTTCCCACCGCATATCGTGGTCACCCCAGTTGTATTCAAGCACCTTGGGAGTGTCGGCTCGTGTCACTCTTGTTTCGGAAACGTTCGGTGTGGGTGCTGCTACCGTAGTGAGCTTCACCGTGGCTCCAGCCGTACCCAGGCTTCCATCGGCTTCAAAAGGAGCCCACTCGCGCAGATGCGCCGGGTCGGTAAGCGCCTGCCAGACTTTTTCCGGCGAGTGGCGCAGTTCTCTGATGAGAACGAGCGTCCACTTCTCGCCGTCCTTCTGTATGTACGCTCCGCTGGCCGGACCTGGTGTGTAGTGCTCGCGATCGGTCACCTTCTTATCCTTAGCGCGAATGGCGTGCCAGTTGGGTGAGTTGAATGATGTTGCCGCAGGTGTCGTTCAGCATCGCGATGGTCGAGCCGGTCACGTCGGTAGGCGGCATCGTGAACTCGGCGCCGCGGCCCTTGATCCGTTCGTAGTCGCCCTTGACGTCGTCGGTGAAGAACATGGCTCCGGGCTGGCCCTGTTGAAACATGGCCTGCTGATACGCTTTCGCCGCGGGGTTGTTGTTCAGCGCCAGCTGCAGCTCCGTGCCGTCCGGCTCCTCGGGCGAGGCCACGGTCAGCCAGCGATATGGGCCCTGACTGAAATCGGTCTTCTTGGCAAAGCCCAGCACCTCCGTATAGAAGCGCAGGGCCTTGTCCTGGTCGTCCACGTAAACGCTGGTCACTTTGATTTTCATTTCGCTTCTCCTTTGCCACGGACGCTGTTTGGGCCGCGCCGTCTTCCCCTTGTCTTCCTTTTCGTTGGTGTTAACTGTTCCATGCGGTCGAGGTGGCGCTCGAGAGCATCCAGGTGAGCGGACCAGAACCGACGGAACGGAGCCAGCCAGGCCTCCACCTTCTGAAGTGGTTCAGGTTTCAGCCGGTAGAGACGGCGCTGTGCGTCCACCGTGGATTCCACGAAACCGGCCTCGCGCAGCACGCGCAGATGCTTTGACACGGTCGGCTGCGACATGCGAAGTTGACGCTCGATCTCTCCCACCGACTGTTGTGACGAGACCAGGAGGCTCAATATCGCTCGGCGGTTCGGCTCCGCAATGATTTCGAATACGGATTCCATCCTCTTGATATACTCCATCGCGTATATACCTGTCAAGGAATATACATAAAAAGGCCCAGCGCCCGCCTCGTCGAAGCGCTTCAAAGTGTGTTAGCAGCAGGTGAGCAAGGTGCTTTGGAAAATGGAAAAACGAACGGGAATCAGGATGGATCTCGCTGTAAGTTATCAAAATGTTGGTAGCGATACCGGGAATCGAACCCGGATTTGAGCCTTGAGAGGGCTCCGTCCTAACCCTTAGACGATATCGCCGTCGCTCGCGCGTTCCCGCAGTCGCCCAATGCTTCCCCGTTCAGCTTGAAGTACACGGCGAATCACCAGAAGACAATCTCAACGCGTATTCGCAATTTTCGCATGCTTAAATCGCCGGTGCAAGCGCGCCAAAACCGCGCGCTCGTTTGTGCTAGAATCCCGGCTCCCATGGACAAAGCAGGAGATTTTCTAGGAAAAGTAGTGCGCCGGTTCGACCGGCCGGAAGCGACGATTGCCTGGCTCGCGGGCGCGTGGCCGTCCATCGCCGGGAAAACCCTGGCGGCGCATACGCGGCCCGTGCGATGTGACGGCGCCTTCCTCGAAGTAGCGGCAGACGCGAAGGCATGGCAGCGGCAGATCGAGGGCATGAAGCGAGAGCTGCGCGACCGAATTAATCAAGCCTGGGGAGGCAATCTGGTCCGCGAGGTTACGTTTGTGGCCGCGAAACCGGGCCCGAGGTTCGTTTCCCACGAGGCTGATAACGCGCACACGCCCTTCATTCGCCGTCGTCGCGCGTAGCGTCACTTCCCTTTTTTCCACGGCCGTACGCACTTGCATTGCGTTTCGTTTCTACTAAGATTAAATGCGCAACCATGAAAATTAGCCGCGAAGAAGTGATAAGGGTAGCCGAACTGGCGCACCTCGGATTGTCTCCCGAGGAAATCGAGACCTACCGCGAACAACTCGACGGCATCCTCTCGTATATAGACAAGCTGAACGAGCTGGATATCGCCAATGTCGAGCTGATGTCGCAGGTGATTGTCGCGCCCATTACGCCCGGCGCTGGCGCGAGTCACCCGGAGCTGCGCGAAGACGTCGTGCGGCCTTGCGACGTCTCCGTGCCCATCCTTGCGAACGCTCCCGATGCAGCCAAGCCCTTCTTTCGCGTCCCCAAGGTAATTGACCGATGAAGTTGCCGAGGAATCGCGGGTGAGCACAACGCCCATATGGACAATTGAGGGAATACGCGCGGCGCTTCAGGCCAAGAAGATATCGGCCCGAGAGCTTGCCGGTGAGTTCTATGCCAGGATTGACCGCCGCAACACCGAGCTGAACGCTTATCTTACGCTCTCGCCCGAGCGCGCCTACGAGCAAGCAGATCGTGTGGACGCCGCCATCGCTCGAGGCGATAAATTGCCGCCGCTGGCGGGTGTTCCCATCGCCATCAAGGATGTCATCAGCACCCGCGGAATCCGCACCACCTGCGCGTCAAAGATTCTTGAAAACTATGTGCCTCCCTACGACGCGACAGCGGTCGAGCGGCTGGAAAAGGCGGGCGCCGTTTTCCTTGGCAAGACCAACTGCGACGAATTCGCGATGGGCGGCTCGAATGAAAACTCCGCCTACGGACCGGTGCGCAACCCCGTCGCTCCCGATCGCGTTACTGGGGGCTCCAGCGGCGGATCGGCGGCGGCTGTAGCGGCGGGTCTGGCCGTGGCAAGTCTTGGAACCGATACCGGCGGCTCGATTCGCCAACCCGGCTCGTTCTGCGGCATTCCCGGATTTATGCCGACGTACGGCCGTGTCTCCCGCTACGGTTTGATCGCATTTGCATCGTCGCTCGACAAAATTGGCCCGTTCGCCGGGAATGTCGCCGACGCCGCCGCTGTAATGTCCGTGATTGCAGGGCATGACGAAAACGACTCGACTTCAGCAGCGGTACCGGTCCCTGATTACGCGGCGGAAATCCGGAAGCCGGTGCAAGGCTTGCGTATCGGCGTGCCGGAAGACTACTTCGGCGCCGGGCTCGACCCGGAAGTCAAAGAAAAGGTCCAATCGGGGATCGCACTCCTTGAGCGCCTGGGCTGCCAGCGAGTCCCCCTGCGAATGCCTCACACGGACTACGCAATCGCCGCCTATTACATCCTGTCCACCGCGGAAGCCAGCTCCAACCTTGCCCGATACGATGGCGTTCGCTATGGCCTGCGCGCCTCCGGCGCGACTCTCACGGAGATGTATCGCCAGACGCGTGAGCGCGGCTTCGGCCCCGAGGTCAAGCGCCGGATCATGCTTGGAACCTACGCACTTTCCGCCGGTTATTACGACGCGTATTACCTGCGCGCGCAGAGCGCCCGCACACTAATCGCCCGGGATTTTGCAGAGGCGTTTCAGAAAGTGGATGCGATCGTCACTCCCACAGCGCCAACCACCGCCTTTCGCCTGGGCGAAAAGAGCGACCCCCTCCAAATGTATCTCGCGGACATCTATACCGTCACCGGCTCGCTTGCCGGTGTGCCCGGCATTTCCGTGCCCTGCGGTAAGACCAAGGCCGGGCTGCCCGTCGGCATGCAGGTCTTCGGTCCCCATTTCAAAGAGGGGTGTGTTCTGCAGATTGCCCAGGCATTCGAACGGGCTGGCGGTTCCACGATCTGAGCGGTTTCCGGTTTTCGACCTTTCACAGCCACGCCATGCGAAACAAATACGAAATATCGTAGAAACATTCCAAAGTTGGACTCGGATTTCCATTTTAGGAGCAAAAAATGGTGTGCTTCATCGAAACGCAATCACCACTTCTGCATCTAAATGTCCGAATGCAACGGCTTTTGTTGTGATTCTGACCAGGAAGTTCTAGTCCGGTAGTACGGAACGACTATTGCTCAGGAATACGGCAGCAATTATTCTACTGGAAGCATCGAAGGAATCGGAGGCTAGGGCGATGGTCCGAATCAAGTCGAGCCAGAAGATTTTCACCGAGGACGAAGTCGCGAGCCTGACGGGCATTTGCCGCGAACACCTGCGGGGTCTGGCGCGGAACAAGCATCTCGGAACGCTGGCCGGTGTCGCCGAAGCTGCCGCAGGAGCTGAGAAATGGCTCTTCAGCAACTCCGACTTAATGATTGTGACCGTGCTCCATCCCCGCTGCGAGCATTAGAATTCCCCCCGTTAGAGTTCCCCCAAAGCCTGTTGTGAGTAAACGCCCTCCCGGCGTATTCTCGCCTTAGCCAGACTGAATTTAATTCAACGAAATCGTGTGATCACGCATCCTATGGTTTCAAAGGGGGACGCCAGGAGCATGGCCGGGAACCGACGTTCGATTCGCCCGATTGTGCCTGTATCGCCGGGCGTGCTCGTACTGATCGCCCTGCTTGTCGCCTGCGCGTCGTCCATCCCCGTGCTCCGCGCACAAGACTTAGCGAGTTCTCAGACTCCATCATCCTCAAGCGGCCAAACGGCACCCGCCACTGATCATCCCGTGCTACCCCGCGGTAAGAAACTCATGCTAACGGACGGGACCTTCCAGCTGGTACGTGAATACAAGATCGAGGGCGACCGGGTCAGGTACTACAGCGTTGACAGTTCGCAATGGGAGCAGATTCCCGCGGCCATGGTGGACTGGGAGGCCACCAAGAAAGTGGAGGCCGACGAGGCTAAGACAGACGCCGCACTCGTAGCCAAAGTGCATAAACAGGAGGCAGCGCGGCTGGCCGTGCCGCTGGATATTGACGCGAGCCTGGAAGTGGCTCCCGGTATCTTTCTGCCTCCGGGAGATTTGCTCTATGCTTACGACGGCAAGACGGTCGTGCCCCTTCCTCAAGCGGAAACCGACTCCAAGCTTTCGAAAGGCCATTTCATCGAACAGGTGATGGTGCCGATTCCAATCATTCCGACGCGGCATTCCATTTCGATCGCGGGAACGCATGCCAAGCTTCGCCTTACGGATGGCCGGCCGGAATTCTATATTCGTGTCCCCAAGGGCACCCAGCCGGAGCTGGTGCTGATTCGCGCGAAGGCTCACGGGGACAGCCGCCACGTCGAGAATTTGGATCAGATCTTCGGCCAAGAAAGCGAGAAGCGAGACGCCGTACCGATGCAAAGCTGGGACATCGCGCTCGGCGTTTACAGATTTACGTTGGGTCAGGAGCTCGCTTCAGGAGAATACGCGATCGCTGAAATGGTCAAAGACGGAGGGGACAGCCTGTACGTCTGGGATTTTGGCGTTGACCGAAATGAATCACCGTCCGCATCGAAGCAGAGGTAAGAATCAGCAGTGGCGACTCTACTTCGCCGGAGCTGTCTGGGGTTGCAGAAGCTCCGTCAGGAGAGCTGCCAGAGCGGAGATTTGGAAGGGCTTCTGCAGGACCCGCGCCCCCTTCTCGCGATAGCGTGCCGCAACTGTGGGAGACACGAGCTCGCCGGTCATAAACACAAAGCGCGGCAGCGAACTGCCTAACCGGGCGCGCAACTCCTCGAACATTTTGTCTCCGCTCATCCCCGGAAGATTGAAATCGCAGACGATGATTTCACAGGTGTTCTTCGCAAGAAAGTCTAGCGCCGCTTCGGAAGTTCCCACTGCCTGCACCTTCATCCCGCGCGCCGAAAGCCCCTCCTGCACGATTTCGCGAATGCCTTCCTCGTCGTCCACGATCAAAACCGAATGGTCACGCAGCACTGCGGCACCAGGCAAAGTCGGAGCGGACTTTGCGGGCGCTGCTGGCGACGCCAGCGAAGGCCGAACCTCGGCGCCGACAGGTAGCACGACATGGATTGCCGCGCCTGCGCCGGGATTGGATTCAATCTCGATATTCCCGCCGTGTTCCTTGATCACCGCCAGCGATATCGTAAGGCCCAATCCGCTTCCGCCTCCCGGGCGTTTCGTCGTGAAGAAGGGGTCAAACACCTTGCCCACAATGTCGGCGGGAATACCTGGCCCGTCATCGGCAAACGTCACGCGTATTTTATCTGCGGCGCGGGCCACGGAAATATCCAGCTGCCCCTGTTCGTGGGCTGGCGAGATGGATTGTTCCGCGTTGGCCAGAATATTCAGGAACACTTGCAGTAGCAGTTTCCGGTCGCCGTCCACAGTAGGCAGATCGTCCGGCGTGGTGAATTTTACGCGTATATTTTTCTTTTCAAGATTTGCCCGCTCAAGTTCTAAAGCTTCATTCAGAATTTCGGCGAGTCGCAGCGTCGTCCGGCCCTGGGCCAGCGGCCGCGAAAAGGCGAGAAGATTTTGGACAATGGCTGCAGCGCGACGTGCCTGTTGTAGTACCAGATCCACCTGGCGGCGCGTGGCATCTTCCACGGCGCGCTCTCGGAGGAGGTCGCTGACCCCTAGGATGGCGGTGAGCGGGTTGTTCAATTCGTGGGCTGCACCGGCCATCATCTGCCCCATGGCCGCGAATTTTTCCTTGTCGGCGAGTTGCTGCTCGAGTTGCTTGGATTCGGTCACGTCCCGGCCGGATGAAACCATGCCGACGATCTTCCCCTTATCGTCAAATAGGGGATTCGCGATCACTCGCAGGGTTTTCCAGTTGCCATTGGCGTGCTGGGCGCGAATTTCGATCTGTTCCTGACCTTTGTGGCCCGAAACGGCGTTCTTGAACATCTGCATGAGCTTCGACCGGTCTTCCGGGCCGATTCGCTGTCCGATGGGCTTACCGACGTACTCCTCAGGCGTCACGCCGAGAATGTCGTTCACGCGATCGCTCACAAACTTGAATCGGCCCTCAATATCGAGCACTACGATCAAGTCGGGGAAGCATTCAACCAGGCTGCGGACAAACTCCTGTTCCTGGTGAAGTTTTCTTTCCATCTCGTAGCGCTGGGTGACGTCACGCGCAATTTTCGAGAACCCTCGCAGTTTCCCTTCCTGATCGCGCAGGGCCGTAATCACCACATTTGCCAGGAAGCGGGATCCATCCTTACGCAACCGCCAGCCCTCGACCTCGCACTGGCCTTTCGCCACCGCTTCTTTCAACTCTCGGTCGGTCTTACCGTTGGCGATATCCTCCGGGGGATAAAAGACTGAAAAGTGCTTCCCGATAATTTCGTTCGCCGGATAACCCTTAATGCGTTCAGCCCCCCGGTTCCAACTGGCCACGTGTCCGTCGGGATCCAACATGAAAATCGCATAGTCCGACACTCCCTCCACCATTAGGCGGACTCGCTCTTCGCTCTCCCGCAGAGCCTCCTCCATCTTCTTGCGCTCGGTGATATCGCGTGCCGACGTCACCAGACCGCCGACTTTTCCGTCCTCGTCGAAAAACGGCCTCGCGGTTAGCAGCAGATCCCGAAAGGAACCGTCGGCGTGCGGCGATCGAAACTCGACTTGCCCCTGGCTTTCCTCGCCCCGCACGACCCGCTGGAACATGGCGTGCAGCTTCGCTTTGTCTTCCGGATTCGCCCGCGTGCCAAAAATGCGCCCCACATATTGAGTCGGCTGCCAACCCAGGACCTTTTCCACGTGATCGCTGATATAGATGAACCGCCCGTCGCGATCGAGAACCGCAATCAGGTCAGGAAAACTCGCCACCATGCGGCGAGTAAAACTCTGTTCCTGCTGAAGGCGCTTTTCCATCTCCCGGCGTTCGGTGATGTCAATCAGCGTCCCCTGCAAACGGACCGGACGTCCGGATGCATCGCGCATCGCGAATCCTGAAGTGAGACAATGGATTTGCCTTCCATCCTTGCGGCGCATTACGATTTCGCGCTCGTTTATGGCTCCTTTGGCCTCAAGCTCTCGGATGATTGCGTCCCGAGCGGAAGGATCGACATACACATCCCTGAAATTGACCGCCTGCAACTCTTCCTTGCTGCTGTACCCGAGGATTCTGACCAAAGCGGGATTCGCATCGAGCAACTCCCCGCCGGGAGTTACAAAAAGGATTCCCTCGCTGAACGTTTCAAAGAGTTCCCTGAAGCGAATTTCGGATTCCTGCTGCTTGGTGACGTCGCGCGCCCAGCCGATGATGGACCTAACCTCCCCGTCCACCGCGGATTGAAGCCAGCAGTCGAAGTAGTGAAGGGTCTTATCCTTCTTGAGCCAGACCGGGATCGTTCCAGACCACGTGCCGGCCTTCTGCAGCGCGGGCAGCCAGCGCTGGGTCTCCTCCAAAGTGGGTGATTCGATGAAATCGCTGAGGGAGCGGCCGATTAACTCCTGGAAGGAAATCCCTAGAATTTCAGAGAGACGGAGGTTGGCGACTCGAACTTCGCCCTCGACAGAAAGCGTAAAAAGCGCCTGGTCGAGATGATCAATCAGCTCGCGATAGTTATGCTGCGAGCGGACAATCGCCTCCGTCAGCTTCTCAACTTGCGAGTCCGAAACAGACGTGGAGACGGACTGCGCCTGATCGCGATGCGATAGGTCCGTGGACATGAACGCGTTCGCCCTTGCTCTCTCTTCGAAAAGGCTCCCGCCGGAGCCAGTCTGGTGTTGTCGTATAAAATTCTACAGACGCGGGACTTCCGGCGGGAAAAGAAAGCGGTTGGCTATGTCAAGATGCTCAACAGGCCGGCCCGAGCGGCCGTTTACGGAATGCGCTGGCCGGTGGCGGGATCAAACACGGCGTTCCTCAGGAACTGATCGCTAGTCCATGGCGGTGCATCCCCTCCCAGATATCCATGAAACCATTCGAGATGCGCGGTGTAGTAGAGGGCCATTTCGTACCAGCTAGGCCAATGACCGGCGCGTGAATAGATGAATAGCTTCGACGGCACATTCATTTTCTGCAGGGACGTGAAAAACTCAAGCGATTGCGTGTACGGCACACGGTAATCCCGCTCGCCGGAAATCACCATGCACGGCATCTTGAAATTCTTCACGTAGGACGACGGCGACCACTTGTCGTAATCCGGCGAATTCCAGGGCTGTCCCTTGAACTCCCATTCCGGGAACCACAATTCCTCGGTCGAGCCGTACATCGAACGGAGATCAAACACGCCCATCATCGAAGCGATCGCCTTAAAGCGGTTCGTATGGCCCTCGAACCAATCCATCATGTAGCCGCCATACGACCAGCCCATTGCTCCCATCCGATCGGAATCCACATAAGGCAGCTTCGCGAGCTCGTCGGTGACTTTCATCAAGTCGTCGAAGACCTCGCCGCCCCAATCGCCCGAGATTTCTGAAGTAAAGTCCTGCCCGTAGCCCGTGGACCCGTGCGGGTTGGCGAACGCGACCACGTAACCGGCGCCCGGATAGATTTGCCAATCCCCACGGAAGGCGTCCGCCCACTGCGACTGCGGTCCGCCGTGCACGTTGAGAATCAGCGGATATTTCTTGGACGGATCGAAATCGTGCGGCTTGACGATGAAGACCTCGATCTTCGCGCCGCCTGCTCCCGTCACCCACATTCTTTCGGCCGGCCGGACATCCACCTCATTCATGAAGTCGTCGTTGAAGTGCGAAAGCCGCTGCGGCGCCGACGCGTTTCCATCTGCAAGGTCGACTGCAAAGATCTCTGGCGGCGCGCCCACGGACCTCTCGATATATACCATTCGACGGCTGTCGCGCGAAATGTCGAACGAGTCGATCGTTTTGTCCGTCAGGATTTTCCGAATCGTGCCCGAGTCCACCGTCACCTGAAAAATAGGATTGTCACCCTCCACCGGCGCGTCGAAATAGAGCGACTTCGAATCCGAGGCCCAATCGAAATCCTGCACCCAGTTGCGAAAGGATTCCGTAAGTACCCTCGACGTGCCCGAAGCACGGTCGTAGAGCGCCAGCCGGAAAAGATCCGATTCGTAGCCCGGCTGCTTCTGGAGTAGGTAGGCGATATATTTCCCGTCAGGCGAATACTTGGGATTGCCGTCGAACGCGGGATTGGAAGCCGTCACGTCCCGCGGCGGCTGTGAGCCGTTCACCGGCACGATCCACAAATCGCTGTTGGTGGAGGATTCCAGATTTTTCCCGTGGTCTGAATCAACCACCAGCTCCTTGCTGTCCGGCGAAAAATCGTATTGGAGCTGCCCGCCGAGCTGGTAGCGCGGAGAATCGAAATCTCCGGGCGTCAGGTCGCGCACCGTGCCGCTCGGAACATCCGCCAGCAGGACGTGCGTTCGCTGGCCATCCTTCCACTCGGTCCAATGGCGATAGAGGAGAGCGTTCGCCGTGTGCGCGTGCAGCGGTCCTTTTGTCCAGCGGTCGCTGATCTTCTTGTTGCAGGCGTCGTCCGCGCCGCATTCCGGATATACGTCGCTTGAAAACGCGATGGACTTGCCGTCGGGCGACCACAGCGGATCGGAAACACTCGTGGAAAGGTTCGTCAGCTTCCGCGCACCGCCGCCGTTCATCGGAATGATATAGAGTTCGTCGTCATCGCCCTCGCGGATGAAGGCGATCCACTTGCCGTCGGGTGAAAAAATCGGCGAGGAGTCATTCGCATCGCCGAACGTGAACTGGCGCGCGTTCCCCCCGTCCGCGTCCATCAGCCAGATGTGACTGGTCCGCTTCGCCTTCCCGAGGTCATACGCCGCGAGCGTCAGTACAATCGCCCGGCCATCGGGCGACAAGTGCACGTCGTCAACGTGCCGGTACCGGTAGAGATCTTCGATCGAAAATGCGCGCTTCGCGGCATGAACGGGCCCAGCCAGCAGGAAAAGCGTGGTCGCAAAATAGAGCAGTTTTCGGCGCATGGGTTCTCCCAGTCTCCGTCGAAGATACGAATCAACTCGCGAATTTAAGCACTATTGGCATTTTGCGGGCAACTTGTGCACGCAAGAAAAAGGCCGCCCCGCCTTGCGGCGAAGCGGCCTTGGTTTGTCGCCGGAGCTTTGAAAAAGCCCCACTGCGCTAGCTTTCCGCGATCGCGTCGGTGTCCTTGCGCAGGAAGTCGAGCGCCGCCGCTTCTTCCGGCGTGAGCTCGGGTTCCATCGCCTGCGGCTCCTCCTTCGGAATTTCGGTGAGGAGCTGAATATTCCGATAGCGCTCAAGACCCGTGCCCGCCGGGATCAGGCGGCCCATGATCACGTTTTCCTTCAGGCCGCGCAGGTAATCGACCTTCCCGGAGATCGCCGCCTCGGTGAGGACGCGGGTAGTCTCCTGGAAGCTCGCCGCGGAGATAAATGAATCGGTCGAGAGAGAAGCCTTCGTGATACCGAGGAGCAGCGGACGCCCGGTTGCGGGACGCCCACCGTCGCTGATGATCCGATCATTTTCCTCGCGGAAGCGGAACTTATCCACCTGCTCCTCGAGTAGGAATGTGGTATCGCCCACGTCCTCGACCTTCACCCAACGCATCATCTGGCGAACGATCGTCTCGATGTGCTTGTCGTTGATGTTGACGCCCTGTAGCCGGTAGACTTCCTGGACCGAATTGACCAGGTAAGCCTGCGTATACTTTTCGCCGAGGACGGCCAGCAAGTCGTGCGGGTTGAGCGGACCGTCAATGAGCGGCTCGCCGGCGCGCACATGCTCGCCTTCCTGCACGTTGATGTGCACGCCGCGCGGGATGGAGTATTCCTTTACTGTTTTGCCGTCCTCGCTCTCGACGTATGTCTTCCGCTGTCCCTTGGCGATTTCTCCGTATTTCACCACGCCATCGATTTCGCTGATGACCGCGGGATCGCGGGGTTTGCGCGTTTCGAAGAGTTCGACGACGCGCGGCAAACCGCCGGTGATGTCCTTGGTCTTCGTGGTCTCGCGAGGGATCTTCGCGAGCACGTCGCCAGGCTGTACCTCGTCGCCATCCACGACCATCAAGTGGGCGCGTGACGGCATCAAGTATTTCTTCTTGGCCCGGCCGGCGGAATCGCGGACCAGGATCGTCGGCTGATGCTTTTCGTCACCCGGGGGAAGCGTGACAACCAGCTGCGAAAGCCCGGTGACTTCGTCCACCTGCTCTTCGATCGTGATTCCGGGCTGCAGATCCTTGAACTCGACCGTGCCGCCTGTTTCCGTAAGGATCGAGAACGTGTACGGGTCCCATTCGACCATCGTCTGGCCGAGCGTGACCGGCTGCCCGTCTTCGACCTTGAAGCGCGCGCCATAGACGACATGGTGGCGTTCTTTTTCACGGCCCTTTTCGTCCACGACCGCGATCAAGCCGGAGCGGTTCATGGCGATCAAAGTCTTGCCACGGCCTTCGACTACCTTCAGGTCAATGTATTTGACGAAGCCGTTGTTGCGGGCCTCGACCTTGGACTGCTCGGTGACGCGAGTCGCCGTGCCGCCGATGTGGAACGTCCGCATGGTGAGCTGCGTACCAGGCTCGCCGATAGACTGCGCGGCAATCACGCCGACTGCTTCGCCCATTTCCACGAAGCGCCCGGTAGCCAGGTTGCGGCCATAGCACCGCGCGCAAACACCGCGGCGGGATTCGCACGTGAGCACAGAGCGAATGTTCACTCGCTCGATGCCCGCCGCTTGAATTGCGTTCGCGAGTTCCTCGGTGATTTCCTGGTTGATCTCGACGATCACGTTGCCTTCGTAGTCCTTGATCTTCTCCAGGGACACGCGGCCGATCACGCGATCGCGCAACGGTTCGACTTCGACGCCGGCTTCGAGAATCGGTTCGACGTAAATTCCGTCAGCCGTGCCGCAATCAAATTCGTTGATGATTACGTCCTGCGCCACGTCCACCAGACGCCGCGTGAGATAGCCGGAATCGGCGGTCTTGAGCGCCGTATCCGCCAGGCCCTTGCGAGCGCCGTGCGTGGAGATGAAGTACTGCAGCACGGTGAGGCCTTCGCGGAAATTTGATGTGATCGGCGTTTCGATGACTTCGCCCGAGGGCTTCGCCATCAGCCCGCGCATTCCGGAAAGCTGGCGGATCTGCTGCTTCGAACCGCGCGCGCCGGAATCGGCCATCACGTAGACAGGATTAATGATGCCCTGTTTGTCCTGTTCCTCGAGCGCCTTGAACATTTCGTCGGCGACTTTTTCCGTGATGTCACTCCAGATGGCGATGACCTTGTTGTAGCGCTCGCCGTTGGTGATCGCGCCGTCCAGATACTGCTGCTGGACCTTCACGACCTCATGTTCGGCTGCGTCCACCAGCTTGAATTTGACGCTGGGGATGACCATGTCGCTGATGCCGATCGAAATGCCCGACTTCGTGGCGTAGAGGAAACCCAGCTCCTTTAGCCGGTCGAGCATCACCACGGTCTTTTCCAGACCGAAGCGAAGATAGGCGTAGAGAACCAGGGCCTGCACGCCCTTCTTCTTGAGCAATCCGTTGATGAAGGGCATGTCCGAAGGCAGGTGATCGTTGAAGATCACGCGGCCGACGGTCGTCTGCAGGAACTGCTTCGAAAGATTGACTGGCTCGGTGTGCGACACGTCCTGATCGTCATACGCATTTGTCAGGTCGATCACTTCGCCGGTATAGCGCATGCGAATTGGCGTGAGTAATTCAACTTCGCCGGCTTCGAGCGCCATCACCACTTCATCGCTCGATCCGAACGCGCGGCCTTCGCCCTTGGCTTTCGGCTTCGCCTTGGTCATGTAATAAATGCCGAGCACCATGTCCTGCGTCGGAACGGCTAGAGGATAGCCGTTGGCCGGCGAAAGGATATTGTGCGAGCTGAGCATCAGCACCGAGGCTTCCACCTGCGCTTCGGGTGACAGCGGAATATGCACCGCCATCTGGTCGCCGTCAAAGTCCGCGTTGAACGCGGTGCAAACGAGCGGATGGATGCGGATCGCCTTGCCCTCAACGAGCACTGGTTCGAAAGCCTGAATGCCAAGGCGGTGAAGCGTGGGAGCGCGGTTCAGCAGCACCGGATGTTCGCGGATCACGTCCTCGAGAATGTCCCAAACCGTTGCTTCCTGCGCCTCGACCAGTTCTTTCGCCTGCTTGATCGTGGTGCAGTGTCCCGCAGCTTCCAGCCGGTGATAGATGAACGGCTTGAATAGCTCGAGCGCCATTTTCTTCGGCAGACCGCACTGGTGCAGCTTCAGTTCCGGTCCGACGACGATTACGGAGCGGCCCGAGTAGTCCACGCGCTTGCCGAGCAGGTTCTGCCGGAAACGGCCCTGCTTGCCCTTGAGCGTATCGGACAGTGATTTGAGCGGGCGGTTGTTCGTCCCGCGAAGCACGCGGCCGCGGCGGCCGTTGTCAAAGAGCGCGTCAACTGCTTCCTGCAACATGCGCTTTTCGTTGCGGACGATGACGTCGGGAGCGTGCAGCTCCATCAGCTTCTTCAGGCGGTTGTTGCGGTTGATCACGCGCCGGTACAGGTCGTTCAGGTCCGACGTGGCGAACCGGCCGCCGTCGAGAGGCACCAACGGGCGCAACTCAGGTGGCAGTACCGGAATCACGTCGAGAATCATCCACTCCGGTTTGTTGCCGCTCTTGCGGAATGCTTCAAGGACCTTGAGGCGCTTCGCGAACTTGATCCGCTTCTGCAGGCTCGGATCGATTTTCATCTTTTCGCGGAGCTCGGTCGAAAGTTTGTCCACATCCACGCGCCGCAGCAGTTCTTTGATCGCTTCGGCGCCCATGCGCACGTCGCACTTGCCCGGAAACTCCCGCTGGAGTTCGCGGAATTTTTCCTCAGGTAGGATTTCTTTTTCCTTGATTCCCGGCACTTCGCCCGGATCCACGCAGACGAATGTCTCGAAGTAAAGAATGTGTTCGAGATCGCGCATGGTGATGTCGAGCAGGTAGCCGATGCGGCTCGGCAGCCCCTTGAAGAACCACACGTGCGAGCAGGGCGACGCCAGCTCGATATGTCCCAGACGCTCGCGGCGAACCTTGCTGAGCGTCACTTCCACGCCGCACTTGTCGCAAATCACTCCGCGGTGCTTCATGCGCTTGTACTTGCCGCAGAGGCACTCCCAGTCCGTCACGGGACCGAAAATCTTGGCGCAGAACAACCCGTCGCGCTCCGGCTTGAACGTCCGGTAGTTGATCGTCTCCGGCTTGGTTACTTCGCCGTGCGACCACGACCGGATTTTTTCCGGGCTCGCAAGGCTGATGCGAATAGAATCGAAATCCGCGATCTGACTGGCTCGGTCATAAGGGCTCGATCGATACAAGGGATGATCCTCCCGTCCCGGCTTACCCGGAACAAAAACCATTAACAAACAAAATGATCAGACGCATCCCGGAAAAACCCGGGACGCGCAATTAGTCCGCTGCTTCCGCCTTCTCGAGTTGCGGCTTCTGGCGCTTCATCAATTCCACGTCCAGGCACAATGACTGCAACTCGCGCACCAGCACGTTGAACGATTCGGGCACGCCCGGCTCGATTCCGGGCTCGCCCTTCACGATGGCCTCGTAAATCTTCGCGCGACCATACACGTCGTCTGATTTCGCGGTGAGCAGCTCCTGCAGGATGTGCGCCGCTCCGTAGGCTTCCAGCGCCCAGACTTCCATTTCCCCGAAACGCTGGCCTCCGAATTGCGCTTTTCCTCCGAGCGGCTGCTGCGTGATCAGCGAATACGGCCCGATGGAGCGCGCGTGAATCTTGTCGTCAACCAAGTGAGAGAGCTTGAGCATGTAGATGTAGCCGACGGTCACTTGCTGCGCGAATTCGTCGCCGGTCATGCCGTCGAAGAGCGTGATCTTGCCGCTCTGCGGCAGCTTCGTGAATTCGAGCAGGTGGCGAATGTCCCCTTCGCGGGCGCCGTCAAAAACCGGTGTGGCGAACGGAACGCCCTCGCGGAAGCTCTGGGCCAGGTCGAGGATCGCTTCGTCGTCGAGGTCCACAATCGTCTTCCAGACCGAGGTGGGTCCGAACGCATCCTTGAAATATTTGCGCACCGATTCCGCCCGCGCTTCGTCGTCCAGCAGCTTGCCGATGTGCTCGCCCAGCTCCTTCGAAGCCCAGCCGAGGTGCGTTTCCAGAATCTGCCCGACGTTCATACGCGATGGAACGCCCAGCGGATTCAGAACGATCTCAACCGGGGTGCCATCGGGCATGTAGGGCATGTCTTCCTGCGGAACGATCCGCGCGATGACGCCCTTGTTCCCGTGCCGGCCGGCCATTTTGTCGCCGACCGAGAGCTTGCGCTTCATCGCGATGTAGGCCTTTACCAGCTTGATCACGCCTGGTGGCAGTTCATCGCCCTTCTTAAGCTTGGCGATGCGCTCGTCGGTGATTTTCCGCAGCACGTCAATCTGCCGCGAGGTCATTTCCTCGACCTCGTCGATTTTCTCGATGAGCAGAGGATCCTTGTCGTTCAAGCGGAGGCGCTTCAAGTTGCGCGTCGAGATTTTTTCCAGGATATCGCGCGTCAGCTCCGTGCCCTTGGTGAGCAGGCGCTTGTTGGTGCGCTCGTCGTGGAGGTCGGCAACCAGCTTCTGCCCGCCGAGCAAATCGTTCAAGCGCTTGAGGCGCTCGTCGGTGAGAATGCGAATTTCATCGGCGAGGTTCTTTTCCAGTTTCGCAACGTGCGCTGCTTCAATGGCCTTGTGGCGCTCGTCCTTCTCCGCACCCTTGCGGCAGAAGATTTTCACGTCCACGATCGTTCCCTCGATGCCCGGAGGGCAATAGAGCGAAGCGTCGCGGACATCGCCTGCCTTCTCGCCGAAAATCGCACGGAGGAGTTTTTCCTCGGGCGTCAGCGTGGTTTCGCCCTTGGGCGTCACTTTGCCGACCAGAATGTCGCCCGGCTTGACGGTCGCCCCGATGCGAATCACGCCGCTTTCGTCCAGGTTGCGGAGAAAGCTCTCGTTGATGTTGGGAATGTCGCGCGTGATTTCCTCGGGTCCGAGCTTCGTATCGCGCGCCTCGATTTCGTACTCTTCGATGTGGATCGAGGTGTAGTAATCCTCTTTGACCAGCTTTTCGCTGACCAGAATCGCGTCCTCAAAGTTGTATCCGCGCCACGGCACGAAAGCGACCAGGACGTTGCGTCCCAGCGCCAGCTCGCCACGGTCGGTGCAAGGACCGTCCGCCAGCACCTGGCCCTGCTTCACGCGATCTCCGGCGCGAACGAGCGGTTTCTGGCTGATGCACGTGTTCTGGTTCGACCGCTTGAACTTCGTGAGCAGGTAAATATCGGATCCGACTTCGCGGCTCAGCACGCCAGACTGGTCCGATTCCACACGCACGATCACGCGCTCGGAATCCACCTGGTCCACAATGCCGTCACGACGGCAGACGATCACGGCGCCGGAATCGCGCGCGGTGACTCGCTCCATTCCTGTGCCCACCAGCGGTGCTTCGCCCTTGATCAGCGGCACGGCCTGGCGCTGCATGTTCGAGCCCATCAACGCGCGGTTCGCGTCGTCGTTCTCCAGGAACGGAATCAAGCTCGCCGCCACCGACACAAGCTGCTTCGGCGACACGTCGATGTAATCCACTTCCTCGCGGCTCTTCAAAACGAAGTTGCCGGCCTGGCGGCAGTTGACGAGGTCCGTCGTGATTCGCAGCTTGTCGTCCAGCGACGCGTTGGCCTGCGCGACCACATATCGATCCTCTTCCCACGCCGAGAGGTAAAAGCAGTGCGGCTCGACAACGATTCGCTTTCGCTTCAGCTCTTCGTTCGTCTCTTCGACTTTGTCTTTTTCGACGATTTCGCCGGCCTTGAACTCACTGTCGCCCGAATTGATCACCTGCACGAAGTCAATTACGCGTCCACCCTTTACCTTGCGGTAAGGCGATTCGATGAAGCCGAATTCATTGATCCGCGCATAGCACGAAAGTGAGCTGATCAATCCGATGTTCGGACCTTCCGGCGTCTCAATCGGGCAGATGCGCCCATAGTGCGTCGGGTGAACGTCGCGGACTTCGAATCCCGCGCGCTCGCGTGAAAGTCCGCCCGGTCCAAGAGCCGAGAGGCGGCGTTTGTGCGTGATTTCGCTCAGCGGATTGGTCTGATCCATGAACTGCGAAAGCTGTGAACTCCCGAAAAACTCGCGGATCGCCGCCATCACGGGCTTCGCGTTCACCAGGTCGTGCGGCATGGCCGTGGACATTTCCTGATACACGGACATCTTTTCCTTGATCGCGCGCTCCATACGGACCAGACCGATGCGGAACTGGTTTTCGAGCAGCTCGCCCACCGCGCGTACGCGCCGGTTGCCAAGGTGGTCGATGTCGTCCACCGATCCGACGTTCTTGCGCAGCTTCAGCAAATACTTGATCGCAGCGACGAAGTCGGATGGGTCGAGCGTCCGCTTTTCAAGCGGAGTCTCGAGTCCCAGCTTGATGTTGAATTTCAGCCGGCCCACTTTGCTGAAATCGTACTTGCGGGCGTCGAAAAACATTCCATTGAACAGCGCCGTCGCCGTTTCCAGCGTCGGCGGATCGCCCGGACGAAGCTTGCGATAGATTTCGATTAGCGCTTCCTTCGGCGTGTGGATCGTGTCCTTTTCCAGCGTGCGCGACACGATGATGCCAACATCGTCGCGGTCCGGGAAACAGACGTCCACTTCCGTGATTCCCGCCTCGCCGATCGCCGTCCACATTTCGGGCGTCAGCGGCTTGTTCGCTTCCAGCAGCACTTCGCCGGTCTGACGGTTCACCAGCTCGCCGACCGTGACCGCGCCCTCGAGATCGGCGACGCCGACCTCGACTTGCGTCACGCGCGCCTTCACCAGTTCCTTGTACAGTGCCTCGGTTAGGCGCTTGTGTGCGCCCACCAG
This sequence comes from uncultured Acidobacteriota bacterium, assembly GCA_963818605.1. GTDB lineage: Bacteria > Acidobacteriota > Terriglobia > Acidiferrales > UBA7541 > Palsa-295. The sequence goes on along the minus strand of CAWFSW010000004.1, from coordinate 649,296 downwards.
CGTCTCACCGGATTTCGGATGCTTGATCTCGCGCGTAAGCTTGCGATCGACCAGCCCCTCCGACGCGTTCCAGTAGAGATCGCCGTCGCGCAGAGAAACCCGCTCGACCTGGAAGAACGTGCGCAGCACGTCCTCATTCGACTTGATGCCCAGCGCGCGCAGGAAAATCGAGCCCAGAAATTTGCGCTTGCGGTCGATGCGGACGTAGAGAATATTCTTTGTGTCGTACTCGAATTCCACCCACGATCCGCGGTAGGGAATGATCTTCCCGAGGAAATAACTGCGGTTGTTCGCGGTCTCGAAGAAAACGCCGGGCGAGCGATGCAGCTGGCTGACGATGACGCGCTCGGTACCGTTGATGATGAACGTGCCGTTCTCCGTCATCAGCGGAATATCGCCGAAGAATACTTCCTGCTCCTTGATGTCGCGGATGGACTTCGCGCCGGTATCAGGATCCTTGTCGTAAATAGTGAGGCGGATGGTGACTTTCAGCGGCGCGGAATAGGTCATGCCGCGCTCCTGGCATTCGTTCACGTCGTACTTCAGCTGCAGCGTGACCGGATCGCCGCACTTGTTGCAGAACGTCGGCGTGTTCTTGTTGAACGTGCCGCACTTCGCGCACAGCACATCGCCCGTCTTGTACGGGTTTGTGACTACGGACGCGCCGCAATTCCGGCAGGTTGCGCGCAGGTGATGCAGTCCGCGCAGATGTCCGCACTTGCACTCCCAGTTGCCGATCGCGTAGTCCACGAAATCCAGCTGCGACAGTCCGCGAAAATCCTGGATCGGGAAAACGGACGAGAATACGGACTGCAAGCCCGTGTCTTCCCGCTCGCTTGGCAACAGATCCATCTGCAGGAAGCGCTGGTAGGACTTCTTCTGGACATCAATCAGGTTCGGAATCTGGACCGTCGTCTTGATTTTGGCGAAGTCCAGGCGTTCCCGTTCCCGCATGACGCGATTACCGTTACGATGACTCATGGACCATCCCCTTCAGGACTACGCCGAATGCGGCAGTGCGGATAGACACCCGCCCCGCCGGTCCGGGAAGGACAACATTTGAGGTTCTGAAATAAAAAGGAGCGCGTGCGTACGCGAGTTCCTTTGCAGCCCGGCACATGGCCGTTTGCAGGCTGCCACTACTTGATATCGACCTTGGCTCCGGCGTCTTCGAACTTCTTCTTGATCGTCGCCGCTTCGTCCTTGTTGATGCCCTCTTTCACGGTCTTCGGGGCACCGTCCACCAAATCCTTGGCTTCCTTCAAGCCCAGGCTGGTGACTTCGCGGACAGCCTTGATCACGTTGATTTTGTTCGCGCCGACTTCGGTGAGGACGACGGTGAACTCCGTCTTCTCCTCCGCCGCGCCGCCTGCTGCACCCGCCGCCGCTCCGCCCGCCATCATTACTGGGGCCGCAGCAGCCGCAGAGACTCCGAAGGCCTCTTCCATTTTCTTGACCAGGTCGGAAGCCTCCAGCAGCGTCAGACCCTTGATTTCTTCCAGAATTGTTTCCACTTTGCTAGCCATTGCCGTGTCTATCCTCCTCAAGATGAAAAACCAAAAAAGACAAAGAAACTATTTTACTGAGCCGCTTCAGGCGCCGGCGCGTTTTCCGGTGCTGCGCCGCCCCCTGCAAACTTGTTTGCCTTCACCGCTTCGCTCGTCACCACCGCCAAATTGCGTGGCACCGCCGCGAGCACCGTTGCAACACGTTGCGCCGGCGCGTTCAGCATGAACATGATCTTGCTGATCAGTTCTTCCTTGCTCGGAAGCAGCGCAAGTTGATTGATCTCCTGAATCGATACGACGCGCCCTTCCACCCAACCCGCGCGGAACTGGAACGCTGGAACATCTTTCGCGACCTTGGTCAGGATTTTTGCGAGCGCAACCGGGTCCGTCTTCGTGTACGCAATCGAATTCGTGCCCTTCAGGCCCTTCAGCAGGCCTTCGGCCGGCGTGCCCTCACCCGCGCGCTGGGCCACCGTGTTCTTCACCACTTGATAGTGGCCGCCGGCGGCTTCCACCGACCGCCGCAACTTGGTGTCCTGCTCGACCGTGATTCCCTGAAACGTCGAAAGAATGACGGTCGAAACAGTCGCAAGCTGCTTGCGAAGTTCTTCCGACTGCGCCCTCTTTTCGGCCTTTTTCTTCATGATGCCGAGCTCCCCTCGTGCTTTTGCTTCCCCAACTCGCTACGCCGCTACCGCCGTGGCCGTTTCCGCCTCGGTGTGGTCAATCAAAATCCCTGGACCCATCGTCGAGGTCAGCGTGATCTTCTTGATGTACTTGCCTTTCGCGGCTGACGGCTTCGCTTTCACAATCGCTTCGAGCAGCGCATGGGCGTTGTCCGCAAGACTCTTTGCCGGAAAACTGATCTTCCCGATGGGCGAATGAATCAGCCCGGTCTTGTCCAATCGAAACTCCACTTTACCGGCCTTGATTTCCTTGATCGCCTTGGCGACTTCAAATGTCACCGTGCCGGTCTTCGGATTCGGCATCAGGCCGCGCGGGCCGAGCACTTTTCCCAGCCTCCCTGCGGACTTCATCATGTCCGGCGTCGCGATCACGGCATCGTAGTCCGTCCAGCCTTCGGTGATTTTCTGGACCATGTCATCGCCGCCCACGAAATCCGCGCCGGCATCCTGCGCTTCTTTTACTTTTTCGCCGCTGGCGATCACCAGCACGCGCTTCGATTTTCCCAGCCCGTGCGGCAGCACCACCGTGCCGCGAACCATCTGGTCGGATTGCTTCGAATCCACGCCCAGGTTAAGCACGAGCTCGACCGTTTCGTCGAACTTCACGAAGTGCACCTTGCGGAGCAACTCCGCCGCCTCTTCCAGCTTGTACGGACGCGCCTCGACCAGTTTCCGTGCGCGATCGATATTTTTTCCGCCGACTTTTGCGCTGCGGCCCATGAATTTGTCCCCTTACTCCGTCACTTCGATGCCCATGTTGCGGGCCGTGCCCATGATTGACCGGACCGCGGAATCGAGATTCGTCGTGTTCAGGTCGGGCAATTTCTGCTTGGCGATCTCCACGACCTGCTTGTGCGAGAGCTTCGCCACCTTGTTGCGATTCGGCTCCGGCGATCCCTTCACAATTCCCGCGGCGCGCTTCAAAAGCTCCGAGGCCGGAGGCGTCTTCAAAATGAATGTGAACGTCCGGTCGCTGTAGATCGTCACCAGGACGGGAATGATCATTCCGTCCGGCTCTTTGGACGTCTTCGCGTTGAACTGCTTGCAGAAATCCATGATGTTCACGCCGTGTGGACCCAGCGCGGTGCCCACGGGCGGCGCCGGCGTTGCCTTGGTGGCCGGCAACTGCAGCTTCACCATCGATTGAACTTTCTTTGCCATCTCGGATCCTTAGGCTACTTTTTCTACCTGCGCAAAATCGAGTTCCACCGGCGTCGCGCGCCCGAAAATCGTTACCGAAACCTTCAGCGTGCTGCGGTCGGTGTTCACTTCTTCGACCTCGCCCGTGAAATTCGCGAATGGGCCTTCGCCGATGCGGACCTTCTCGCCGCGCTCAAACGACAGCTTCGGCTTGGGCTTTTCCGCCGTGGTCGTCGCCCGGTTCAAAATGTTCTGCACTTCTTCTTCGCTCAGCGGCGAAGGCATCTGCCCCGACCCAACAAAGCCGGTCACCTTCGGTGTGGAGCGCACCACGTGCCACGTATAGTCGTCCATGTCCATTTCGACCAGCACGTAGCCCGGATAACACATCCGCGGAGAAACCACTTTCTTGCCACCCCGCACCTCGACCACCGATTCGGTGGGAATCACCACCTGGCCGATTTTGTCGGTGAGCCCGAACGCCTGCACGCGGCCTTCGAGACTCTCCTTCACCTTCTTCTCAAATCCCGAGTAGGTGTGGACGATGTACCACTGCTTTGCCATGGTCTCGTTCATCTTAGAATTTCTTGAAATATCCGTTCACGACGATGTAGAGGTGGCCGAAAACGAAATCTGTAAGCCAGAAATACACGCCAAAAAAAGCCACGGTCACGGTCACGACGATGGTCGTGGACCACACGTCGAAACGCGACGGCCAATTGACCTGCCGCATCTCCACGCGCACGTCGTGCAGGAAACTTCGCGCGTGCTTCCAATACCCGCCGAGCTTCCCCACCGGCTCCATCAGCGAAAATCCGCTGACGTTCCGGTCGTTTTCTCGCTCTTCCCGATTGGTCTTTTTCTCGTCCGCCATTCTGTTACCTGATCCCGCCTGCCGTCTCCGCCGCCGAAACTGGCAGGGGAGGAGGGATTCGAACCCCCACTCTCGGTTTTGGAGACCGATGGTCTACCGTTGAACCTACTCCCCTGAATTTTCGAACCTTTGGTTCGAAAATTCACCCTGAGCCCGCAGTTCAGGGCGAAGGGTGAATTTGACTTTGAGTTTTGGCAATTAGCTCCAACTTCTTCTCTCTCCGCCAGCCCTTCAGCTCTGCTTCACGACCCCGCGCCTGCGCTTCCGTTGCATGCTCTTCGAGCCAAACCAACTTCACCGGGCGCCGCAAAGCTGCGTGTCTCGAACCAATTCCCCAGTTATGCCGTCTGACTCGCTGTGCCGGATCCTTCGCGGCGCCTATGTAAAACGAGCCATCGCTGCACTCGAGCATGTAACAAAACCAACTCTGATCGGCTGCCACCATCTGACGCCTGACCCTTCGAGCCGACACCGTCGGCTCGAGGGTCGAATCCGGCGATGCCGGATTCACTTCACTTCTTTATGCCCGGTGTGCTTCCGGCACGTATTGCAGAATTTCTGGGTCTCTAACCGGTCCGTATGCTTCTTCCGGTTCTTCGTGGTCGTATAGTTCCGGTTTTTGCAATCGTTGCACTGCAATGTGATTATTTCTCGCATGGTCGTTTACTCGATGATCTCGGCGACGGCGCCTGCGCCAACCGTGTGGCCGCCTTCGCGGATCGCGAACCGCAATCCCTTTTCCAGCGCTACCGGCGTGATCAGCGTGATCTCCGCACTCACGTTGTCTCCCGGCATCACCATCTCCACTCCCGCCGGCAACTTCACGTCTCCCGTCACATCCGTCGTCCGGAAGTAAAACTGCGGCCGGTATCCCGTGAAGAACGGCGTGTGTCGCCCGCCCTCTTCCTTCGTCAGCACGTACGCTTCCGCCTTGAACTTCGTGTGCGGCGTGATCGAGCCCGGCTTTGCCAGCACCTGCCCGCGCTCCACTTCATCCTTCTCCGTCCCGCGCAGCAGCAAGCCTACGTTGTCTCCCGCCATTCCCTCATCCAACAGCTTCCGGAACATCTCCACGCCCGTCACCGTCTTCTTCATCGTCGGACGGAAGCCCACTATCTCGATTTCCTCTCCAACCTTCACCTTGCCCGCGTTCAATTCGGCCCGTGACCACTGTTCCGCGGCCCGAGATCGAGAAAATATCTTCAATCGGCATCGCGAACGGTCGGTCCACTTCCCGCGGCGGCAGCGGGATGTGCTTGTCCACTGCTTCCATCAACTCCAGGATCGACTTCTCCCACTTCTCGTCGCCTTCCAGCGCCTTCAGCGCCGAGCCCTTCACCACCGGTATCGTGTCGCCAGGAAACTGATACGTCTTCAACAGTTCCCGCACCTCAAGCTCGACCAGCTCCAGCAGCTCGGGATCGTCCACCATGTCGCACTTGTTCAGAAACACCACAATCGATGGCACGCCCACTTGCCGTGCCAGCAGAATGTGCTCCCGCGTTTGCGGCATCGGTCCATCGGTCGCCGCTACCACCAGGATTGCGCCGTCCATCTGCGCCGCGCCCGTGATCATGTTCTTCACGTAATCCGCGTGGCCCGGGCAATCGATATGCGCGTAGTGGCGGTTCGCCGTCTCGTACTCCACGTGCGACACCGCAATCGTGATTCCGCGCTCCCGCTCTTCCGGCGCGTTGTCAATCGAATCGAACGCCCGAAACGATACCTTCGGGTTGTTCTTCGACAGCACCTTCGTGATCGCTGCCGTCAACGTCGTCTTCCCGTGGTCGATGTGACCGATCGTCCCCACGTTCAGGTGCGGCTTACTGCGCTCGAATTTCTCCTTCGACATCGCGCGTTATCCTCTCGGATGAAGGCTGCGCGGTCGCTGCCGCGCTCGTGCTATTCACTTCGCTTGCGGACTGCTTGCCGCCGCCAAACAAATGCTGGAGCGGGGGACCGGGCTCGAACCGGCGACCATCTGCTTGGAAGGCAGAGACTCTACCACTGAGTTACCCCCGCTCATGCCTCGCTCGCAACAACATGGAGCCTGGGACCGGGATTGAACCGGTGACCTCGTCCTTACCAAGGACGCGCTCTACCAACTGAGCTACCCAGGCCCGAACCGGTTCTTCTACCCACTCGCCGCGTTCGCGCTGAAAACTCAGCAGAATCCATCCTGCTTCCGAATTCTCTCGCGAGGCCCTCGCCGAGAACTTCTTCACGCCTTCGGGACCAGCCACTCGGAGCCGCATGAGACGCTGGTGGACGGGGGAGGATTCGAACCTCCGTAGCCCGCAAGGAGCGGCAGATTTACAGTCTGCTGGTTTTAGCCACTCACCCACCCGTCCGGCGAAACGTGCTCGGGACACAGCTGTCGTCTCCCGCAAACCAAACCAGAACTGTACCGGACTGCTGTACGGGGTAACTCCGAAATGCAGAAAGGGCTCGTGTGTGGACACACCAGCCCTGTTCGCTTTTTTCGCGAGGAATCCGTCCTTATACCCGACCGCCGAATCCTGGTCCCCTTCAAACTCAGCTGGCGGAGGGAGTTGAACCCCCGACCCTCTGATTACAAATCAGATGCTCTACCAACTGAGCTACGCCAGCCCTGCGCAAACCGCGCAAATATATCGTAGCGGCAATCAAATTGCAAGCAAGTTTCCTGGTCCCCGCAAAACCATTGCCAGTACGCCACTTATGTTACCAGATTCCGCCTCCGGAATGCCCTATTGTGCAGCCGGCTTCGCAAATTCGGAATCATCCAGTTCCACATTGTGGTGCACTTCGCTGATCGTCATCGTGTACGTCGTGTCGCCATTCGTCTGGCGGCTGGTGAACGGCACCTTGATTCCGTCCACGTCGCGATAATCTTCAAAATCCTCGCGAAACTGCGTCACGCCGTCGGTTCCGTGATGCTGGCTGACGGCTCGAAGCAGCAGGCCAGTCTGCGTGTCGAAATACATTTTGGTCGGCTCGCTGCCTTCCGGAACTGTCGCTTCCAAAATGTACGTATCGCGGTCGCCGATTTTCTCCGTGCCGCTTATCGTGAATTTTGTATACAGCCGGCGCAAATCCAAAGGGTGATAAAAATCGGCATCGCGCCGCGCTTCCGCAAGTTCCGCTCCGCTCTGCTCGCGGAGACCATCTTGCGGGTCGTCCGTCCATCCGAGCGTTCCGTCGAAGCCTTGGCGGAACGACGCACCGTTAATTATGACAGCGGCGAGCAGCCGGTCCGGCGCCTTCTCGTGAATCAAAACGGTTCCCGAAAGGTTCATTGACGGAACTTCGATCGTTCCCATCGTCACGCGTGACGTGAACTTCCGCCATGCCTCGCGCCCGCCGATGGCTTTCACGTAACGATCGAGGATCTGATCGGCTGTCGGCGTCGCTGCTTCCGTGGCCGGCTTCGCAGCGGCTTGCGCGCCGGCCGGAGCCACGGCCTGATCGGATGTCTGGGCGCGCGCGGTATCGTGCCAAGTCGCGATGAATCCGACGACCAGGCACGCGAACACGAAAAATCGTTGCCGCCATGAGTGAGTGCTGTTACGGATGACCGGACTCCTGAGTAAAGACTCGAATCGCGCAGCCCTACGCCCTTACATTATTTGACGCAGCCGGCGAGCCGCGGGTTGCCGCAGCATATTTCCAATACTCAATCCGGCATCAAAACATTACACTGAATCCGAGAAGAGAGAATCACCGCCTGATGCCTATCTCCAGCACAAAGCGGGCGTGGATTGCAGTCGCTGTGCTGATCGTCCTAGCCGCAGCAGGGGCCGGAGTCTATCTCCATCGCTTGCATCGCCCGCTTCCGGCAGCCAGCGCCGGGCCCGAGCCGGACATCATGAGCCAACTTCCGCCGGGCGCGCCGGTGGTTGCTTATATAGATGTCGCAGCCCTGCGAAAGTTGCAGGGCTCGCCGCTCGCTGCGATGCTGGGCCTCGCCGGCGCTGATCCTAAAGAAGATCGCGATTACCAGAACTTCGTACGTGACACGGGCTTCGACTACACGCGCGATCTCGATAAAGTCGCAATCGCGATCTGGCCCACGCCTCTTCCCACGCCGAATGGAGGCTTCGGGGAAAACCAGGCGATGGCCATCGCCGACGGGCGTTTCGATCATGACAAAATCAAAGCCTACGCCTTGCGTTACGGAGAGGCTGTGCCGCAAGGGGCGCAATCGTTCTACATCGTGCGCGGCGATCCGCCTGTCTCATTCGGGTTTCTTTCGGCAACGCGCATGTTGCTCGTAAACCATAAGGGCATGGGCGTCCTGACGCCGATGCCGAGCGCTTTGCAGAGAGACGCGACGCAGGCGCGCATCAATCGCGTGGCGGGCGCGCCCATCTTCGCGGTAGCGCAAACGGAAGCGCTACCCAAGAGCTTCTACGACGCGTTTAAGAATTCGCCGCAGCTTGAGGCGCTGGCGCGCAGCGTCAAGGGACTGACGCTCGCGGGCCAGCCGCAAGGTGATCGTATTGATCTCGCGCTCGATGCGGAATGCGATTCGCTGGCGCACGCCACCGAAATTTCCACGCTGCTCGACACGTTTCGCATGTTCGGCACCGTAGCGCTCTCCGATCCGAAAACGCGCCGCCAGATGACCGCGGAGCAGGCGGCCTTCCTCGCAGCGCTCGCGAGCAAAGTCAAGGTGAGCCATCAAGACCGCTGGGTGCGCCTGACGCTCGGCGTAACGCCGGAAATGTTGGGCGTAAATTCCAATCACGCCGAACTGCGCTGAACGCTTCACTTACGCGACGGGCCAGGTCCGCGGCGCGCGCCCGTCGAAGGCGTCTTCCAATCTCCTCCGGTCCTTTCGCAAGGCTTCCCTCGCCCAACACGATGCGCGATGGCAGCGATTGATAAATAAACGAAAGCGTCGGCTCAAACGGCACGTGCAGCGTCGGTTGTTCAGTGTTTGGACGGACCGTGGTTGGGAAGATTCGGTGTCAATTTGCGGACGAGAAATTCTTGAAAGATATTGCCGGCAGCGGCCGCGCCAGTATCAATCAACGCGTTTTCGAATGTCAGTCCGACTCCCGTATCTTTCCCGGGATAATAAAGATTCGAGATGCCTGCCGAGGCGAAGCTTCCGAGAATGCCCGAGTAATTTGCCTGCCAGCGCTTATTGTCTCCCTTGCAGATTACGGCGCTGGCGATGGCATAAAGAACGCGCGCTCGCGCGCTGCCCGTTCCCCGGTAGAAATAGCGCGGATCCTGTTTCAGGAGCGAGGGCAAGATGGCTCCTCCGATGAAGTTGCTGGTAACAAGGTCGGCGTAGGCGGCGCCGTAGCGCTTTCCATAACCTTCCGCGCCCTGCCCGTATCCGCCATATTGATCTGCCGCCTGCTCGATTCCCGCTGCGGCCGCGGTCATCCCGAAGGTGACCGGATCCAGCGTGTCCTTCCATGCAAGCTCGAATTTTTGCTTCGAGCTGAGAGGAGCCGCATCCGGAATGTAGCTGACGTAGAAATTCGGAATCACGCCGAACACGCGCTGCTTCTCTTCATCCTTGATCTGCTCTTCCGCGATTTCGGTCTGCGAAGGCTCGACTCGCACCTCGGTGACATTCGTAGCCACGGTGAGCGTAATCTGCGGAACGATCGATACTTCGCCCGAATGCAAAACTCCGGAAACTAGCTGCGTGGCGAAACCCGGCGACGCGACCGTGAGATGGAAAGGCCCGGGAGCAATGTTGGTAAAAGAGAATTGCCCATCGTCGCCTGAAATCGCGTCCTGGTTTGGAGTTTGATTCTCGCGCGCGAGCGTCACTCGAGCTCCGGCGACGGCGGCGCCCGTTTGATCGAGCACCGTTCCAATAATCCTTCCAGACGATTGCTGACCTGTCGCCTGCTGAGACTGCGCCAATGAGGGAGTGGCCCAAAGCAAGACGCCAAGGCCAAGCCAGACTAGAGCCCCAGTACGGAGGGCTGCGTGCCAAACATTCCGTCGCACGGGCTTCCCATTTAAGGTCTTTTTTGTCGAATTCACAATCGTTGCTCTAGAACTATTCCTCATTCTCTCAGTAAAAGTTCCCGGCATGCGGTTGGCTGGCTATCCGACATGGAAACCCACTGTATGACGCGCTCATACCTTGATGTCGAGTACGAAAACACAGTTGCTCGCTTCAGATGCAACCAGGCCGGCTGGAAGGTCTAAGGAAGCGCGAAGGCGATGACGGAATCGCCGGGGGCGTCATTGAAATAGCCCTTAACGGCAACGATGCCGGGGCCACCAAAGGCTTCGACAACTACGTACTGCTTTCCGTTCTTGCCCATATACGTGATGGGAATTGTGTGAGCACTCGCGTCAATTTTTTCGGTCCAGAGTTCCCTGCCTGTGCGCGCGTCGAAGGCGCGAAAGCGGCCATCGTTGGTGGCGCCGATGAAGATCAGACCGCTCGCGGTGACGATCATCGAGCCGGTGTTAGGCGCTCCTGTGTGCGGAAATCCTTTTTCGGCGAGCGCGTCCACCGTGCCGAAGGGAACGCGCCAGACGATGTCGCCCGTCTTCGCGCTCACGGCGAATAATTCCGCCCAAGGCGGATTGATGCACGGCCAGCCCGTTTTCGGATCCCAGTAGCGCGTGTTGTAGCGGATTCCGGTGCCGGGATAGATCTTTTCGTACGGGCCGCCGGTGGGATTTTCCTTCTCGCCCTTGACCAGGCGGCCCACCTGCGCCGTATTGAAATCCGTGGTGCCGAAAATGTAGTCGAGTTTGGGATCGAATGCGACGCCGCTCCAATTGGCCGCGCCTTCCCTGCCCGGAGAAACGATGGCCATCTTGTTGGGATCGTCGCCGAAGGGAGTGAACGGTCCGTTGTTGTAGAAATTGTTCTTGTCCCAGAGTTCCTTGCAGAACGCAGCATGTTCCGGCGTGAGATTGTAGATGTCGTCCTTCGTGACGCCCATGGGAGCGAGCGGCGGAGGCTTCAGAGGAAAGGGCTGCGTGGGCGAGGTCACTTCGCCGGGAACGTCGGACTGCGCCACGGGCCGTTCCTCCAGACCAAAGAGCGGCGTGCCATTGGTGCGATCGAACAGGAAGAGCGTGCCCTGCTTGCTGAACTCGGCGACGCCGGGAATCGTCTTCCCATTGCGCTTGACGTCGAAGAGGGTTGGCGGCGCCGGCACGTCGTAATCCCAGAGGTCGTGATGCACCAGCTGCCGGTACCAGACGAGCTTTCCGGTCGCAGCATCGAGCGCGACGAGGCTGTCGTTGTAAAGTCCGTTGCCGAGGCGCTGGCTGCCGTAGTATTCCGTGCCACCGCTGGGAGCGATCGGCACAAAGACGAGGCCGCGCTCCGCATCGAGCGTCATGAAACTCCAGACGTCCGTGCCCCCTCTCGCGTCAAAGCTATTGCCCAGCCAGGTTTCGTGGCCGGGTTCGCCGGGCTGCGCCTTGGTGTAGAACGTCCAGACGAGCTTGCCCGTGCGAGCATCCAGGGCGCGCACCGACTGCACTCTGTTTTCACCGGAGATGATCAGGTCGCGATAAACTACGGGCGCCGCGGCGGGGCTGACGCCAGTGACGAACCCGCCCTCGCCAAATCCATCGGCAGGCTTGCCCGTTTTGACGTCGAGCGCGAGCATCTGGCTGCCCGACACGCCGAGAAAAATGCGCGACGGGGTGTTCGCGTCACCAGGCCAGTAGGAAAGACCGCGCGGGCGCGTGCCCTTCGTCTCGAATTTCCAGATTCGCAGGCCGGTGATGGGGTCGAGCGCGTACACGTCTTTGCCTGCGTCGAAGTACAGGACGCCGTCAATCACCAGCGGAGCGCCTTCGGAGTTGGCGTCGTCCGCGGCGTCTCCGGTGTGAAACGTCCAGGCGCGCTGGAGCTTCGCCACGTTTTTCGTGTTGATCTGCTTCAGAGGGGAGAACCGCTGCGCGCCGGGATCGTGACCGGCATAGGGCCAATCCGATTGCGCGCGCGCTGCTGCCGGAGAAACCAGCGCGATAAGGATGCTGAAACAAATCGCGGCGCCTGTAAGGGCGCCGCTCGGTGAAACTTTGCGTGGATTTATCCGCGGACATTCGCCGAAATCTTATTTCGCCGCGAGGAGCGGAGTGATGTCCTTCTCAAACTGGTCGTACGTCCTGGCTTCCTTGTAGAAATAGACGTTCTTGCCGTCACGGTCGAAAATCATGGTCATCGGCAGCGCTGTATCCCAGCGCGCGTCCACGTCCTTGTAGAACTGGTCTTCGGTATTGGCGGCGAGATAAACGGCAAAAGGCGGTTTCGTTTCGTTGAGAAACTTCTGCATGTCATCTTTTTCAGTGACATCGTTCATCGAGACTTCGATAACCTGCAGACCCTGCGATTTGTATTTTTCCTGGAGCTTGACGATGTCGGGAAATTCCTTATGACACGGCACGCACCAAGTCGCGAAAAAGTTGAGCACGACGACCTTGCCCTTATTCTGCGCGACAAGATCCTTGATGTCCTTCGGCTCGACCGACTTCAAATCAATGTTGCCGGTGGACTGCGCTCGGACTGCAGGGCTGCCAATAAGAAAGAGCATGAACGCGGCCAAGACTGCGAACGAAAGCTTCGCGGTCCGGACGCCGCTCGGAACCATTGAAATTGTCATGGGACCCTTTAGTCGCCGCCCAGCATTTTATTGGTGGAGTCGGCAACCTGCTGGAAAGTCTCGCCGGTCACGTTCACGAAATTGGCGTCAACCTGCCGCTTGTCGTTGACCAGAATCGTATTCTTCACCTGCGTGTTGATCTTGTAGACGCGAACGCCCAGATCCTGCGGGCCCTTGGCGAGATATACCATCGGAATCGTGATGCCCTTGTCCGCCGCAAGCTTTTCGAGCCAATCCTTTGTGTCCGGACCTTCAACCATCACCACGAACCCTTTCAGATCCTTCTTCGAAGTAACGAGACTATTGAGCTTGACGATCAGCGCGGCTGCTTCGTCAGTCGGCTTCTGGAAGAAGCCGATCACCGTCGGAGCTTCGCCATATTCGCAGACGTAACATGTGTCCTGCCCCTTGTATTTTCCGGTGACGTCAATCACGCGGAACGAAGGCGTGACAGCTCCAACCTGGCGGCCGGAAACGAGCGGGCCGGAAGCCACCGCGGGCTGTGCTGCCGTCGCGGCAGAAGCGGGAGCCGCGCCGCTGGCACTGGCGGCCGCGCTCGAGCCGCCGTTCGCCGCGGCTGCGTCCGCCATCTTGACGGCATTGGCCGCGTCAGTTCCCTCAACGGGGTACTTAAGGGCGACCCACTTGTACCAGCCGCCCTCTAGAATCTTGGTATTCAGATAGCCGAACTCCGCGAGCTTCTTGTACATATCGAGCGAGTCTTCGTCGTGCGTGCATGGGCAATAAAGAATGAGCATTTTGTTGCGGGGAAGCGAAATCGGGGGCTTCACCTGCGGGACCCAGGGATAGTTAATGGCGCCGGGCGCATGGCCCTCGGCGAAGGCTTCCTCAGGCTGAGTATCCACGAGTACGAAACTCGTGTCCTTATTGTCCATCATCTTTTTTACTTCGGCCGGAGTGATAAACTGAGCCGGAGGAGCGGCCATTGCGTCAGGGTCGTCAAACACCTGTCCGGAATCACCTTGCGCGGCGGCCGTCCTGGCCGAAACCGAAAATACTGCGAGCGCAAAGTACCCGAGAGCAACCCACTTCGTTAATGTCCTCATAACGACCTCCCTCGCATCTGCTCGGCCTGTCAATCTCTTGCCTGCTACCTATTAGATTCGCGGCCCGGGCGTAAGGATATCCAGCTTCTAAATTCGGATGTTAACCATGGCCTCTAACTGTGTCAAGGATGAGTACTTGCAGGCCATAAACCATTCCGAAACAACCGGGGCATTTCTGCCCCTCACATAGTTAGACGCGAAATGGCGCAGCTGGTTTCAAGAATCCTACTCAGGGCGCGGGTAGGGCAAAACCGTAGATCACGCCATCGACCGGATACACAACATATTGGCGGCCGTCTAATTCGTAGGTCATCGCGCCGGTGCCCAACGGGCCGCCGGGATACATGTGCCAAAGGACCTTTCCCGTAGCAGCATCGAGCGCCACCAGGGACGACGAACTATCCGCGGTGAAAACCAAGTGGCCGGCCGTGGACAGGATGCCTGCCGATCCGCCACGGCCTTGGGTATCGGCCGTCCAGCGAATTTTCCCGGTCTGAACGTCAATTGCTTTGAGCATGGATTTCGACGAGAGGAAGAAATCTCGCCCGGCCCAGCCCTCCGCCATTTTTCCCGGCATCGTCAAATAGAAGACGCCCATCGCTTCGCGTGAATTCACGTAGAAAAGACCCGTCTCCGGATCGTAGCTTGGCGCCTGCCAGTTTGTGCCAACGCCTCCGGTGACGAGCACGCCATCGGGCTGCGGCTCTTTGTCGCGGCGCGGAATCGGCTGGCCGCGTTCGTCGAAGCCGGAGAACCAATTCGCGGGAACAAACGGTTCGGATATCAGCGCCTTGCCATTCGTGCGATCGAGCACGAAGAACAGGCCGTTCTTTCCGGCCTGCGCTAGCATCTTTCGCGGCTTGCCTTGAAACGTGCCATCGAAGAGGACGGGCGTCATGACCATGTCCCAATCGTGCGTGTCGTGCGGCGAAGTCTGGAAATACCAGACGAGCTTGCCGGTGTCGGGATTCAACGCCACGATCGTGCACGTATAAAGGTTTGCGCCCGTGCGCGTATCGCCATTTTCCACAGGATGCGGATTGCCCGTGCCCCAGTACAGCAAGTTCAACTGCGGATCGTACGTGCCGGTGAGCCACGTCATTCCGCCGCCGCGGGTCACGACGTTCGTGTCGTGCGGCCAGGTGTTCCATGCAGGATCGTTAGGCTTGGGCATGGAGTCCCAGCGCCATTCCACTTTTCCCGTCATCGGGTCAATGGATTGAAGAAAGCCGGGAAGATCGGCGGTATCGCCGGAGGTGCCCACGATGATGTGATCGCGAATCACGAGCGGCGCCATGGTGCCGAATGCCTTTAGCGCGGGATCGTCGATCTGAATCTGCCAGATCATTTTTCCGTTGTGGGCGTCGAGGCAAAGAAGCTGCGCGTCGAATGTGGTCAGGAAAAGGCGATCCTTCCACATGGCGAGGCCTTTGTTGCCGCCGCTGAGCGCTTCTCCTGGCCGCGCGAAATGCCAGACTTGCCGCCCGGTGCGAGCGTCCACGGCCCATGCTTGATTGCCGCCGGCGATATAAAGGATGCCGTTCACTTCGAGGGGCATGGACTGAAGTCCCTGCGTATGCGTCTGAAATGCCCACGCAAGCGTCAGCGAACCGACGTTCGTTTTATTAATCTGCGTGAGGGGACTGAAGCGACGGCCGGTGTAGTCGCCATTGAACGTGGGCCAGGTATCCGTGGGAGACTTCAACATCTTCCCCGGGTCCAGCTCCTGCGCTGACAGGTGCGACGACATCAACAGCGGAACGAGCGAAATTAGGGACAGCCACTTCTTCACTTCAAGGTCTCCAGATACGTGAACAGATTATGCATGTCGTCGTTGGTGTATTTCTGCAGCAGCTCGGCATGCACAGCGAGGGGATCGTGCACTTCGATTTTGACGGTGTTTGATGGCCAGGAGTGATACCAGCCGTCTTTGCCCATGATGGCCACGTTGAATCCGTCGTTGAGCAGAACCGTGCCTTCAAATTTCTTACCGGAAGGCAGCGTCACCACGGCAGTAGAAGGCGTGCCTGAGGGATAGAGAAAACGAACTTCGAGATCGGGAGGATTATATTTCTTGGCGACGCCCGCAAGATCGCCCGTCGGCGAATGGCACGTGTTGCATTTGCCAGGGCCGTTGAAATACGCCTTTCCCGCCTCCACCGTTCCGGTCGCGAGACGCTCGGCGGGAATGTCGTTGGGATACGGACCGTAGCGTGTGTGCAAATCGAAAAGCGAAATCTGTGCGTTGAGAAACGCGACGATGTCGGAAATTTGCGCCTGGGTCATCGGGAATGGCGGCATGCCTTTATCCGCGCGGCCGCCGGTGACCACAACTCCGATGAGATCTCCGCCTTTATCGTGGCGGACGAGCGAGGAGCGAATCAGGTCGGGGCCACGGCCGCCGGTGGCGTCTTCCGCGTGGCACGCCGAGCAATTCTCCTTGAAGATCACGCGACCGCGCTCCGCCGCAGCGGCTTGCGCTGCGACTTCAGCAGGATTCGGCGCCGCCGGACGAGGCGCTTGAGCCGCAAGCGACCCGACCACCGCGAGAATTGCGAACACGATGAGAGCAGGCTTCTTCAACTGGATCCCCCTGGTTCAGTCAGCTAGATGGACGGCAATGACGATACACCAGTTGCAGAAAATTTCTAGTGCCCGGCTTTCGTCAATGTCGCGCCCGTAATTTTCTTGGTCTCATTCGCCCAGTTCGGGCCCGGATAGCTGAACAGCAAACTGTATCCCGGCGAACCCCCAGCGACCACGATGTGAAAATCATCCGGGCTTTGAACGATGGGGACTCTCCCGCCCGGTTTCAGCGCATCCCTGAAAATCTGGGCGCGATCGGGACGAATGCGGCCATCATCGATCGACGCCTGAATTTCTTTGATGGCGCTGTCGTGGCCAAAACCAGTAGTCGCTGAAGTCATCTTCTCGTACGGAACCTTCGTGTGCTCGTACAGCCATTCCTGCAAGCTCTTGCGCGTGTAGCCCAACTTACCCAGTTCGTAAGCGCAGTCTGGGTGAAGCACCAATATATATGTCTGCGAGTGAACCCAGAGGAACGGGCTGACGCTTCGGGCGACGACCGTGTCGAGAATTCCCTGCGCAGTCCACGGCGCGACGGCGCCGCCGCCGAGAACGAGCGGATTGCCGGATGTCGCCACGGTCACCGTGCTGTCCTCCGGCTTGTAGCCAAGGCTCACGTGATAGGGCTCCCACGGGCTTTTGGCTTCGTCCTCCGCAAACGTAAAGAATGTGTACGCCTCGAGCCGGCCGGTCAACGCCATGTCGTTTACAGCCGGCCACGTCTGGCCGATGTTCAGCAGCGAGAGCCGGAGCGCGCGCCCGACAGTGCTGTTCGCTCTCCATCCGTGCCCCAACATGCCGATTCCGGAATTGAAATTCAATTCCTTGGCGATGGGGCCATTCACGATCACGACCGGGGTGAACGATCCCGTGGACGCCTGTACGTGCGTGAGGTCGAAGTGCTTGTCCACGAATCCGTCCATGGCCGCGAGAATCACCGGAAAATATTCCGGCTTCGCGCCAGCCATCACGGAATTCACGGCGATTTTTTCCACCGTACCCGTGCCATTCTTCGGCGCGACCTGACCGACCACTTCATCCGGCGAGCGTGTGGTCGCGGCAAGCATGGCCTTCACCAATTCAGGTGTTGGCGGTACGATCGGCAAGCCGTCGCCCCAGCGGCTATCGAGGAACAGGTCGTTTACATTCTGGTAGGCTTCCTGATAGTCCTTGCCGGTGACTTTTATGTTCGTGTTTTCGTGCTGCTTCTGAATCTGCGACGGCTTGGCCTCTTCGGCAGTCAGTGGACGGACCAGATCGTCCACCATTTGATCGAACACTTTTGCGGCGATGGGCTGCAACTCCGCCTGGGTCGAGCGAGAACGGTAATACGTGTCCGCCGGAAGAGCGATCATACGAATTCCCGGCATGCCGCGGTCTTTCGCCGCGGATTTCGCATCGTCTAGAAATTCGGTTGTGGTGAAGTAAACGCCCGGCATTCCACTCTTTTCGATTTCAATCGTGTCGTGGGAACCCCACCACGTGCAGCTTCCTCAATCACCCACACCGAAGATGAAGAGGTCGCCCTGCTGTTTCACCGTGGGGTACCACTTGGGAAGGTCGGTGATCGTCTGCGCGGAAGGCTTTGGGTCCATCACGATTGTCGCGTCGGGGTATTTCTGCTTCAGGAGTTGCGCGACTACATTGAGGAAGTTGTCGGCGCCGAATTTGCCGTTGTCCACCAGCACGATTTTCTTGCCAGCCAGACTCGACACGCGCGGATTGATTCCTCTTGTGGGAGGAGGAGGAATCTCGCCCCGCGGATTCATCACTTCGAGCGTCACCTGCGCGCCGGCAGTCCCGGCAAGCAACACGCCGGCGCAAACGAGCGCCGCAGCCAGCAACCAATTCGAATGTTTTTTCATCAACGCGCCTCCACCGAAACCTGCCTGAAGATAGACACCGAATGATCGAATGTCAATTTGATTGCACGACTGATCGCTGATCGTGCTCGAATCTCCATCGGCGGCAAATTCGTTGTATGTCGAGCTTGCTGGGGGTACGATTTGCAACCCAGAGTTCTGATTCGCAAGTCACGGCCAAGAGGTGTTTTATGGATTCAGCCACAGCGGCATCCACATCCGGTGCACCTTCGCACGAACTGGACTTTGCTTCAGCGTTGCAGGCAGCCGAAGCCATTCGCAAGAAGCAGATTTCGTCGGTCGAGCTGACGCGGCACGTTTTCGAGCGCATCGACCGCTACAATCCCGCACTCAACGCTTTCGCTTATCAGCTGAGAGAAGACGCACTCGCGCAAGCCAAGAAGGCTGACGAGGCGCTCGCGCGGCGGGAATCGCTCGGGGCGTTTCATGGAGTCCCCGTCCACGTGAAGGAGAGCCTGGGCGTAGCGGGACATCCATGCACATGGGGAATTACGGCACTCAAGGATTCGAAGGCACCGCAGAATGCGGCAGCCGTGGACCGAATATTGGGTGCAGGGGCTGTTCTGATCGGCGCGACGAATGTGCCCGTAGGTCTTCGCGATTTGCAGTCGTACAACCCGATGTACGGAACCACGAACAACCCGTGGGATTTGAAAAAAACGCCGGGAGGGTCTTCGGGAGGATCCGCAGCCGCACTGGCGGCGGGCCTCGGCTA
This sequence comes from uncultured Acidobacteriota bacterium, assembly GCA_963818605.1. Lineage (GTDB taxonomy): Bacteria > Acidobacteriota > Terriglobia > Acidiferrales > UBA7541 > Palsa-295. Next base: position 630,246 of record CAWFSW010000004.1, on the reverse strand, counting down.
TCTCAGTCTGGGGAGCGACCTCGGCGGCTCGATTCGCATTCCGTCGCACTTCTGCGGAATCTACGGGCACAAACCCACGCTCGATCTGGTGAGTATGGGAGGGCACCAGCCAGGTGGCACGCCAACCGCGTTAGGTTTCTCTACGTTGCTGGGGGTTGTGGGGCCGATGGCACGAAGTGCGAACGATCTGCTGGCAGCGCTGAAGGTATTGGGGGGCCCGGAAGGATATGAAGCCAAGGCGTGGAAATGGGAGCTTCCGCCCGCGCGCGCCAAGAACTTGAAAGAATTTCGCGTCGGCTACGTTTTCGATGATCCCATCGCTCCGGCCACGCCGGAAGTTCGGCGAGTTCTTGAAAAAGTAATCGAGAGCCTGGGTCGGGCAGGAGCTAGTTTGAAACCTGGGTGGCCCGCGGGATTTCAGCCGACCACCCTGCTGGACAACTTCTTCTTCATGTTGTCCGCCTTCAGTTTCAGCATGGCGCCTCCGGCTCAACAACAAGCGCAGCGGCAGCGATTTGCAAACACGTCAGGACCGATGACGACGGGAGCTCTTGCTTCGTTCGCAGACTGGCAAAGGGAGAACTTTCGGCGACTGAGTTTTCGTGCGCAGTGGCAAGCCCACTTCAATGAGGTTGACGTATTCCTTTCGCCTGTCTCGTTTGCGGCAGCCTTTCTCCAGGACCAGAGCGAGCCCCAGGAAGCGCGCTTGATCGCTACGGCCGACGGACCGCGAAAATACATGGATTTGTTGCCTTGGGCAGGAACTACTTCACTGACAGGATGTCCGGCAACAGTCGCTCCAGCCGGTCGGACCGATGCCGGATTGCCGGTAGGAATTCAAATCATGGGACCGTACTGGGAAGACGCCACGCCGATCGCATTCGCTGACTTGCTGGCGAAGGAAATCGGCGGGTTCGTGCCACCGCCGGGTTACGGCAGCTAGCTTTTCACGGCTTCTGCAGCGTATCGGACCAGCCGGATGTATCGCCGAAGGGCAAGCCGGTCATCACGGCGATGATCGAATCTATTTTGCCATCCCTGATCTTGAAAATTTCGTCCACTTCCTCGCTGAAGGGGCGGAGCGCAGCTGGCGATTCCTCCACTTTGCCGACGCCCGGCACGTCCACGGTCTTCACCTTTCCCGAGGTATTAAACATGAACGAGCCCATGACGATCCCTCGCTGGCGGTCCACGACGTTGTACACGCGAGGGTGGATCGGATAGATGTATTCAAATAGATGCGAATCGAGGCCGGCGGCGCAGCCCATGGGTTGACCATTGTGCGAAAGCGCTCCGAAAGTTGACGGGCACGTCTGCGTCCCGTTTTCGACGCGAATCACGTCCGGCGCGAACGGAACGATGCTGCCGCTGCTCTTCTCGATGCCATCGAAATAAAGATCCGTCTGCGCGATCAAATCCTTTTGCGACTCGCGCTCGGATTCGGGAACGTCCTCGAAAAATCCCGCGATTCTCGGCGCGACCTTCGGATCGATGAATCCGTCGGGACGCGTAAAGCTTACAGTGGTTTCCTTACGCGTGATGAGCGTTTCGATTTCGGTGATCTTGCGATTCACGACGCGCAGCCGCGTGACGAGCAGCCCGGACATTCCCGCTTCATCCGTGACGCCGACGTACGCTACGGCGCCATCCTCCGGATCATCAATATACAGTTTGTAGCTTCCCCAGCCCGTCAGCGTGCCCCAGAGGCCATCGCCGATTTTCAAGTCCTGTGCATTTTCCGTGTAGCGCGCATCCGTTGCGAGAGGAAGGTGCGACGTATCGTGATCGATTAGCGCCGCGCGGTACGCATCCACCAGATCGTTGAGGCATTTGCGATCGCAATTCGCTGCAGCGAATTCACTCGCCTTCGCGGGAGCAGCGGCGGGATGCGGCATTGCCGGTCCCCATCCCGACGTGATTCCATATGGCTCCTGCGTGAGCACAGCTTGAATCGCGTGAATTTTTCCCTTCTCGATTTTGAAAAGCTCGCCGATTTCCCACGTCAGCGGGTGGCGCAGCGTCGAGGGGAAGGTCGTGCCGTCGGTCAGCGTGATCGTCTTTACCGTGCCGGCGTGATCGAAAAATGCGAACGCAAAAGCGAGACCACGCTCGCGATCCACAATCACCCATCGGCGTTCGCGAATGTGCGTGACGATCTTGAAGAAGCCGGTCTTGAATTGCGCCTCGCATCCGAGGCTCATGATCGAAGAGGCGGTGCTGGGAGGCTGCGTTTTAGCGAGGTCCGGATTGTTGGTCGTCTGCGTGCCATTCTCGACGCGATTGCAATCGTCGGCAAACGGATAGACGCCCTTGCCGTCATTATTCTGCAAGCCGGAGAAATACATGTTCGCCGCCTTCATCAGTTCCTCGCGGGATTCGCGCTCCGCGGCAGGAACCGCTTGGAGAAAAAGCGGATTCGGCGCCATGGCGTCCAGCTTTTTCGCCGCATCGGCATCGCGGACGACAAAATCCTCGACTTCCGCGATTTTGCCGCCGGCCACTTTCAGTCGGAGGCAGAAGATCACCGGGTTGTCCCATTCCTTCATCGTGCCGATGAATCCAACTTGCCCCGCCCCAGGCTCCGCAAAGTAGAGTTTGAACGTACCCTCACCATTCGCGGTGGCCCAAAATCCTTCACCAACTTTCAGCTTCGCCGTGTTCTCCGTGAATTTCACGTCGCTCGCGAATGAAAGTTTCGAAGGGTCGCGAGCCGCAAGCGCCGCGAGGTACTGATTGACGACGCCTTCCAGGCAGGTACGGTCGCATTGCGCCGCGGCGGCGGCCGTTGGCGGCTTTGGCTCTGCAATTGCCGCGCGACTGGGTTGCGCGGCGATCATTCCGCCAATCAGCATGGCCATCGCGCCAAGAATCATGGACCTCAGGGATTTCATCTGCATGTGCGGCCTCCTGTTTGAAGTTCGATGAATACTCGACGAAACAATTTGGCTTCCTGTGGCAGTTCGACGCCTGGCGCGCGAATCCGGGTACGTCCTCTCGATTCCAAGTCTATGGTAACGCGAAAACGAAGTACGTAGTCCCAGCCGTCACGAATACATATTGCTTGCCACCCGCTGAAAACGTCACGGGATTGGACCGGAGCGACGAGCCGAGATTAATTTCCCACAGGGGTTTCCCGGTGACCGCGTCGAGCGCAAAGAAATTCCCCTCATCGGTTCCGGAAAAGACGAGACCGCCTGCCGTCGCAAGAGTGCCCACCCATGACGGCGAGTGCAGGCGAAACTCCCATTTCATGTTTCCGGTGGTGGCCTCGAGTGCGCGAATCGCGCCATAGGCATCATCACCGCTGAGCGCGCGCTCTCCTCCCGCGCCCATGGGAAATTTTCCCATCTCCCACTTGGTCGTCGTTCCCTTCACGAAATACGAGCCCATCTCGCGCGCGTCCACATAAAACAGTTTCGTGATCGGGCTGTACGAGTTGCTGGTCCAATTGATTGCACCCGTAATGCTTGGATAAACCAGCGTGCCCTCGGGGCTGGGATCCGAATTTGGCAGCGGGATCGGCCGCCCCTTCGCGTCGAGTCCTTTTGCCCAGGTTTCCTTCACGTAAGGAGTGCCGGCGATAAATTCGCCCGTCGCGCGATCGAGCACGTAATAAAAGCCATTGCGATTCGCAAAGCCGAGAAGCTTTCGCGGCTTGCCTTGCACGACATCATCAAATAGAACCGGCGGTTCCGACGAGTCCCAATCGTGCGTTTCGTGCGGCGAGAATTGGAAGAACCATTTTATTTTGCCGGCGTCAGGATCGATCGCGAGCAGTGCGCAGGTGTAAAGGTTGTCGCCCGGCCTGCCGTCACCGTTCCAGTCCGGCGCGGGATTTCCCGTGCCCCAATAGATCAGGTTCAGCTCGGGGTCATATGCTCCTGCATTCCATGTGGTGCCGCCGGCGGGTACGGAATCGCCCCAGGTTTGCGCTTCGGGCTCGCCGGGCGCGGGAACGGTCCAGATGCGCCACACCCGCTTGCCCGTTTTCGCGTCATAGCAATCCAGGAAGCCGCGCACGGCGGCTTCGCTGCCACCGGTGCCGATCAGGATTTTGCCGTCAATCGCGAGAGGCGCCGCGGTGATGGCGTAGCCCATTTTGTTGTCGGCGACCACTGTGTTCCAAATCACGGCGCCGGTAGTGGCGTCGAGTGCGACCAAGTGCGCATCAATTGTGGCCACGAATACGCGATGATCCAGCACCGCGACGCCGCGATTGGTCTGAAACAGGCCGATGGAGACTACGTTCTTCAAAATGGGAGACCACGTCCAGAGTTTGTCGCCCGTATGCGCGTCGAGAGCCGTCACCGTGCTCGGCGGGTCGGTGACGTACATGATTCCGTCCACCACGATCGGCGAAGTTTCCACGTTTCCTGCCGGACGAGTCGGCTGATACGCCCAGGCCAATTTTAGCCCGGCCACATTTTGCGGAGTGAGCTGCTTGAGGCCCGAGAAGCGCTGATCGTAATAATTGCCGCCGTACGTGAGCCAGTTCGCAGGTTCGCTATCGGATTTCACGACGCGCTGATAAGGCACCTGCCCGACCGCGGGAAGCGCGGCAGCCAGGGTGAAAAAAATGAGCGCGCACTTAGTGATTCTCATTGGGCGCCTTTCAGGCTGGCCAGATACGCGACCAGATCGTCCAGTTGCGACGCGGAAAGGGTGTCCTTGAAGCTGGGCATCACGCTTTTCCCGGGAATTTTTTCGACCTTCTGCACGTCGAGCTTCCTGAAAGCGTGAAAGTGGCCGGTGGCGTCCTTGATCACGATGGTGAACGAATCCTCGCTCACGCGCGTGCCGTCCACGAAATGGCCGTCCTTGGTGACCACGTGCACGAACAAGAACTGCGTGAAGCGTCCGCGCTCCATCGCGCCCGCTTCCTGCGGAAGATTCGTTCCGGGAGCCAGCAACGCCGTGCGCAGGTACGTGGGCCCGCGCATTGCGCCGACGCGCGTCAGCTCCGGGCCAACGCCTCCGCCCTCTCCGCTAATAATGTGGCAGCCCGCGCAGCCGCTCGCGTCATAAACCGTCCTCCCTTTTCCGATGTCGCCTCTTGCAATCTCGGCATCCGCCGTGTGACCCAGCGTGCGCAGGTAGCCGATCACTTGCCCGGTCTCCTCGGCGTTGAGCGAGCCGAAGCCGTTCATGCCCGTGCCTGGAATCCCTCCGCGAATGGCGGAGCCCATCGCGTCGTCACCGAGCCGCTCGGGCGCTCCCTGCAGACTCGGGCCGTCGCTGCCGCCGCCGTCGAGTCCGTGGCATTTCGAGCACGTTGCTTCGTAGAGTTTTTTCCCGATAGCAACGTCCTCGGGCGAGTTCTTGGAGACCACTGGAGTTGGATCGCGCGGAACTTGCGACAGTGCAGCCGGAACACATGCAAAAAATCCGAGCGCGGCGAGACACAGCGGGCGAATCACCTTCATTTGCGCTCTCCCCAGGAGGAGCTACTCCTATTCGATGCGAATTATTACACCGAAATTGGGAGTGTCAAGCGCTGGAGGGTTCGTTGGAATGAATTTAGGGCAAGCCGAGACTGCCGAACGCGCGCGGATAGGTGACGATACCCCACGGCAAATGAAATCCGTCGAGGACGCGAATCTGCTGATACGTCTTCGCGTCGATCACATAGATGTTGTTCGACCGCCCGCAGGCGAGCAGAAGCTTCGAGTCATCTGGAGTGAAAGTAAAGTGCCAACATCGCTGGCCGATGGGAGTTTCACCGAGCAGTTGCAGCGAATCCGCCGAGTAGACCTGCATCTTTCGCGCCGCAGCTGCGTTCACGAAAATCCGGCTTCCCTGCCGGTCAAACGCAACCCCGTATGGCTTGGCGGCCGTGGCCACCGAGCGAATCACATTCAGATTTTGGTCGAGCGAGAGCAGCGTGCCCGATCCCTCCATCGTCACGGCGTACGAATTCCCTCGCGGCGACACTTTCACTCCGCGAGGGCGCTTGCCATACGACGCGAGGTTAATCGTGCGCGTCAGCTTGCCCGCCGCGACATCGTATAGGCCCAATGAATCCGCCGCTTCGTTGGCAACGATTAACGACTTCCCGTCGGGCGTAAACTCCAGCCCCTCGGTTTCTTTCCCCGCGACGAAACTCTGCACGCGCGACCAATCGCTGACGTTGAACTGCATGATTTGCGCCGGAGGCTCGTTCGCGTCATCGTCATCCTCCTCGCCCGACGCTCCTTCTTGCGGTGGACCGGCGGTAGAGCCAGGTTCGTACGATATGAATGCCGAAGTGCCGCTGGGATTCAGCTTCACAAACTCGGGATTGTCTCCCACGGGGATTCGCCGGACGAAGCGGAGACCGCCGCGAGTATCGAATACGCTGGCGTCGGCGGTGTCCTTGTTGGCGGTCACCACGTATTTTCCGTCAAACGTGATGCCGATTCCCCGCGGCGCTGTGTCCTTCGGCTGGATTCGCTTCACAACTTTCAGAGTGTTCAGGTTGATGACGACGATGCCGCCCTCTTCTTCGCTCACATAGGCAACGTTCTTCGGAACCCTGACGAAACGGACGTATACCAAAAGGCAGGCAATCACCACCACGAACACCGCAAACGTCCAGAAGAAATTCCTCCGCAAGCTCATTCCCACCCCCGGCCCTTCTTCATCGCACGGTGATTTGCAGCCAGTGAATTACATCATCGCGCTGAGTTTTATAGCCACCCAACCGCTCGGCTTCTTTACCTCGAACTTGTCCACCAGAATCGAGCCGTTCCTCAACTTTCCGGTGATACGAATCGGCTGCCCAACGTATTCGGCGATATCGGGCGACGGCGCTACCAGTACAAGAAACTTCTTGTCGGCTGTCAGAATTCCGGCCGGACGGCCCATTTTCAGGCAGGCCATGCCGCATTCCTTCATGCCCATGTGCTCGTTGCCGGATTGCGAGTTGTCCGTCAGATAGCAACTGGCGTCCACGAGCGCCCCCGTCCAAATTTGGTTCTCCTCCGCGCGAACGCTTGCCAGCGTTCCCGCTAGCAATGCCAGCACGGCCAACATTCGAATGATTTTCATTCTTCGCTCCTCAAGTCCTGCCCATCCAGGACCATCAAGAATTCTACACTGCCCTCTCTAAGTCATGGACGCAATCTCGCGGAGCCTGGGTGCACAAACGTACTCCCTCACATGTGAATATGTACGCAAGGCTTCAATCGTTCACAGTTTTTTGATCGACTGCTGCCTGAAATCGCGCCGCGACGCTAGTTCAGTCGCCGCGGCCATTTAGGTGTGCGGGAAGGTCCGCGAGATTGTCGAGCATCAGGTCCGGCGGATGTGCGCGTAGCCCTTCGAGTCCCAGGCCGTAGCTGACGCCGCACGCCCACGTGCCGGAATTCCGCGCCGTTCGCACGTCCACGTCGGAATCGCCGACGATCATTGCTTCGCGCGGCGCGGTCGCGAAAGCACGCAATAGAATGTTCATGCCCTCAGGGTCCGGCTTCTTCGTTTCAAAACTGTTCCCGCCGTATACGTATCTGAAGTAGCGCGAAATGCCGAGGCCTTCGAGGATGCGTTCGCTGAACCGCACGGGTTTGTTCGTAAGCACCGCCATGGGATGTTTTTCCAGCAGATCAAGCGCCTCGCGTACGCCGGGATACGTGACGGTGTTGTCGAGCATGTGCTCGCGATAGTACGAAAGGAAGTAGCGGTGCCCCTCTTCTGCTTCTACGTCCGTCACGCTGTCGCCGAGCGCGCGACGCACCAGCACCGCCGCGCCGTTGCCTACATAACTGTAGATCGTTTCGTGCGGCAGCGACGTGCGGCCCATGTGCTTGAGGGTCGCGTCAATTGAAAGCGCCAAGTCCAGCTTCGAATCAATGAGCGTTCCATCGAGATCGAAGACCAGGGCTCGCACGCCCGCAAATTTGCCGTTATGTTGGTCCAAGTTGTCGCTCACTCTGTTCGCATCTCGTGCGCATTTTCTTAATTGTAAGCGGCGCTGTCGCTGATGTCACGATGCACGGCAATTTCTCAGCAGGTGTACCCGTAACCGAAAGGAAACTCGCGCGCGGCAATTTCACTCGGGCCGCGCTGCCAACGCTATTGTTGGCCATCGGGTGAAAACCTTGCGGTTTCTTGGGAGACTGCGTTGAGTCGCATTTGGGAAGCGTTGAGGCAGGCTGAACGTCAGCGGTCCCGCTCGGAAGATCGCGCCGCTGCCGCAGATCGAACGAGCGCGAGCGATTCTGCGCAAGCGGATGCCGACCGTCGCGGAGGCCTGCGCCACGCGCACAGTGTGTCCCTGCTCATCTACGGCTCGGACGCGGACAAGCAGCCGTTCCACGAAGAAGCCGAAACCATTGACGCTCACGAGAACGGCTGTTCGCTCACGCTTGAGACAGTTGTCGCGCGCGGTCAGCGCTTGTTTCTAACCAACATGCGCAATCAAGCCGAACAGGAATGCCGAGTCATCCACGTCGGCAGGCGCGTCCACGGCAAAGCTCGTGTCGGCATCGAGTTCGTCGCTCCCACTCCGCAGTTTTGGCGCCCCGCGTAGTTGCCGGCGGTGAACTTGAATGGCGAAGGGATTTGCGTCTCAGTTCTCGGAATATTACTCGGCAGCGCGCCTTCGGGCGCGCTGGCGGCGCAGTCCGTGGAATCTAATTCTCATTCCTCTCAGTCTTGCTGGTTGGCTTGGAAGCTGGTATGGACTCTTTCGACCGGTCTGGGCCTTCAATGTATGGCTCTATCCCGATCATCTGTTTTCTAACTTCTGGAAGGAGGGAATCAGCTTTTCGAGCTTCGCCCTTAGCTTCCTCATGTTCTTTGGGCCAGCACCAGGGGCGCTCTGTCTTGGACTGGTAATTGCGAATTGCGTCTCCTGGCTGCTTCCTCCTGCGCGACGAGTATTCGATGCAGAAGCCGCCGGATACCCGGGAACCAGTTTTGGCGAGTCAAACAAGGCGTTGCTTGGCCTCGCGTTGCGGCTCGTCCCGACGGGCTTTGTCGTCGCGCTAATCGCGGCCGGCTTCCTCAAATCACTGAAGTAGCGCCTCTTGGTTCCTCCTCAGCTTTGGTGCGGACGCGCGCCGCTGCTACAATGTCGAGTTTCACACAGCGCACAAATTCATCCCGAGGCCCGCATGGCTGAAATCCAACCGTTCCGTGCATACCGTTACGATACGAACCGTATCGCGCTGAAGGACGTGCTCACGCAGCCATACGACAAAATCACTGCTGCGATGCAAGACACCTACTACGCCGCGAGTCCTTACAACCTGATCGCGATCGAAAAGGGCCGAACGCTGCCAGACGACACTCCCGAGAACAACGTCTACACCCGCGCCGCAAGTAAGGTGGACGAATGGATCGCCGCGAAAATTCTGGTCCAGGATGCCGCGCCGGCCATCTACGTCTATTCCCAGGAGTTCTTGGTCCCGGACACTCAAGCGCGCCGGGTGCGCATCGGCTTCATTGCGCTCACGCGAATCGAGGATTACGACGCGCAGGTCGTCTTCCGCCACGAGCACACGCTATCGGGACCGAAGGCTGACCGCATCGAGCTGCTTCGCCGCACCCGCGCGCAGACCGGCCAGCTCTTTCTCCTGTACGACGACCGCGTGCGGCAAATTGACACATGGCTCGAACAGATCGCCCGCACGAGCGCGCCGAATGAGCTAAGCGACGAATTCGGCGTCACGCATCGCCTTTGGCCCGTCTCCGATCCTGCTTTCGTCGCGCGCGTTCAAAAAGCGATGGCGGACAAAAAGCTCGTGATCGCCGACGGCCATCATCGCTACGAAACGGCGCTGAACTATCGAAACGAATGCCGCGCGCGTGCGGGCAAGACCGACCCGATGGCTACCTCTGAGTTCGCGATGGCGACATTCATAAACACGCATTCGAGGGGCCTGACGATTTTGCCGACGCACCGGCTCGTCTCCCGCATCGCGAATTTCGATTTCGACAAATTCCGCAACAACCTTACGCGAAATTTCGATTGGTATTCCTATCCCTTCGCGAATGCCGAGGAGCGAACCACGGCCTACACCGAGTTCCGCAGGGACCTCGAGCGCCCAAATCACGGTCGTCGCGCGATTGGCGCGTATCCTGGCGCCACAAAATCCGGTGCGGGCGCGTTCTATCTCTTCACGCTACGTCGAGAAGCCGATCTTGAAGCTTTACTGCCGGATGTTTCCGAGGCGCAGCACGGTCTGGACGTCGTCCTGCTGCATCGCTTGATTCTCGAGAAGGGCTTGGGAATTACGGTCGAGGCCGTGGCGGGCGAAAAGAACCTCAGCTACGAGCGCGAGATGGATACGGCGCTGGCGGCCGTGGATCGCGGCGAAGCGCAGCTTGCGCTGCTGCTGAATCCGGTTCACGTCGAGCAGGTCACCAAAATTGCGCTCGGCGGCGACGTGATGCCGCAAAAATCCACGGACTTCTACCCCAAGCTGCTCAGCGGAGTCGCAATCTTTAGGGTCGAGGGGCGGATCGAAGGGTAGAACCTGTCTCAGGTGGTTCTTAGGGGGCAGACCGAAAGCAAGAACCTCCCTGAGGTGGTTCTTAGGGGGTAGGAGCTTTAGCTCCGACATAACAGTCTGCAAAAGAATAGGGCTTTAGCCCCTGAGGACAACAATGCGCGGCTGCGAGCCTCGCTCGAGCCGCGCATTGAATAATTTCGGCTCACCATCCGCAGCGCGTGCCGCCAGGGATGGCCTAGCTTTACAACCCAGCCTTACTTCGGAAAGCTTGCGATTGCCGCCGCTTCGGTGTCGTACGTATCGAAAACGGTCATCAGCTTCGTGACCTGCAGCACTTCCTTGAATTTCGAGCCGAGGTTCGTCAGCTTCAGCGTGGCGCCCTGCGATCGCGCGCTGTGAAAGGTGGCCACGAGCGTTCCCAGACCGGCGCTGTCAATGTAACCGACCTGCGCGAGGTTCAGAATGATCTTCTTCTTGCCCGCCGCCAGCAGGGCTTTCACTTTCTCGCGGAACGCGTTGCTCTCCTCGCCCAGCACGATGCGCCCTTCGATATCCAGCACGCTTACTCCACCCACTTCCCGATCCGTCATTCGCAGTGCCACGTTCGCGCCTCCTGAAAAGCTTCCAGTTCGATGTGGTATTTATGCCTTGAAAAAATCTCTTCCCGCGTCTTGGCCGGTCGTGCTCTCGTCTCAATAAAAATCCGAGCAGGACATATAATAGCCGCAACCGGGACAGATCAACTTGCAACTTCGCGCCGTCAAACGCGTCGAGCAACTCGGACAGTAGCTCATAGCCAGCTCCGGCTGTTCGCGTGCAGCGCGAGCCGCCTGATCCGACTGCACGGGCAAGCTAGCGGCTTTATCCGATGATCCGAACACCAACTCTGGCTGGGCCATCCCGGGTTTCTCGGCCCGATGTTTATAGCACATCCGGTCAACCTGGCAAAGCAAAGGCCGCCTGCTTCCCCGCCTGCCGCGATGATTCAGAATAACGCCGGTGTCCGATGCGAGTACCATTGATGCAACCGACGGAAGAGGTGTAGCGTCTCACACTATAGAAGTGAGGCGATCATGAGAGGCAAGAGCGAAGTAGTTCTAGCCGCAGCGATCCTGTTCGTCGTTTCCATTTTTGGCGCGTTACCAACAGAAGCACAGCGGACGACGCCAGGCGCAGGTCCCCGATCTTCCGTTCACCCGCGGCCGGCCGCCATGCATTTGGCACCCCTACACGCCACGGCAGGCAACCGAACCGCTCCGGCAGTCGCGCGAAACGGAGTCCATTTCAATGTCGCTTCGAACTCTTTCGAAGCGAGCGACGGTTCACCGGTATCGCTGCAGGAATTACTCAACCCATTTCCCGATCCGGGATTCAGCTTTCAACACCTCTCTGCAATCAATCAGGATCTCGGCATCAAAGCCGTGATTGATCCAGTGACTGAATGGAAATTGGCCATCGCTGAGCGCGTGTTGCGAGACCGATCGCGCTTCGGCGGCGCCGGATTCTACCTGCTGGATGGCGGGGGCGCATACGCGGTTCCCGCTGATTCCGCTCCGGACGATTCCACCGCAACCGATCAGCCCGCGCAACAGCCTCAGGTCATCGTGGTGCAGGCGCCGCCTTCTCAACAGAATGCTGACGAGCCCAGCCCCGAAGACTTGGCGCCGCTCCCGGACGTGGGTCAGTTCACTCTGGTTCTGCAGAATGGGACGCAACTCCAGGCCGTGGCCTTTACGCGCATGAACGACCGCATCGTCTACATCACTGCCGATGGCAGCCGCCGCACGATAGCCATCGCCGATCTAAATTCCGACGCGACGGTGCGAGTAAACGAAGAGCGCGGCACGCCGCTGCAATTTCCTCTATAAGACCGATTCGTCGCGGGGCACGTTGGACGAATAAACTAGCAACGCCCCCAGACCAGCAAAAAGTCCCGCGTATAGAAATCCCGCCGCAGGGCTCACCAGCGACCAAAGCGCCCCAACCACAATGCTGGACACAAAATCTCCGATTCCGTTCGCGGTCGCGAGGACGCCGAAGCCCGTGCCGCGGACGCTGCCCTTGAGCAAGTCAGCCGCGAGTGATTTTTCAAGCGATTGCTGAAAGGCGTCGTGGATTCCCGCAAGCCCGAAGAGAACCACCAGAACTGGAATTGTGGGCTGCGCGAATATGAATCCAGCATAGCTAATGACGCCAACCAGGTATCCAATCGCGAGTAGTCCTCGCTTTCCGATACGGTCGCCGAGCGCCCCGGCAGGATATGACGCTGCCGCGTCGATAAAATTGTGAAACGTATATAGCCCCACCGAAATCGCCGCCGCTCGGCCCATGCCCAATCGCGGAGCAAGAATCTGGCTCGCGCGCAAGATCAACAAAGTAGGCGCAAAATCCCCGATGCCGTGCGCGAATACGCCGGCGAGGTAGCGCCAGTAATTTCTGGGGAGCTGCGCAAACCTCGACGCGATCGTTGCCCAAGCTTCCGATGCGTGATGGCCTTCGATCTTCCTGGCGCGCGGCGCGAGTACGGCAAATGCCAGCGCGGCGGTTAAGCCGGGCAAAAGCGTCCAGCGAAGGACGCCGCGCAAGCCCAGCACTCCCAGCAAAGCTGTCGCGCACAGCGGCCCAAGCACGGCTCCCAGCGTGTCCATCGCGCGCTCGAATCCGAACGCGCGACCTATCTGCTCCGGCGCGACGCACTCCGCCAGCAGTGTGTCCCGGGACGGTCCGCGGCTGCCGCGCCCCATCCATCCAAACGCACGCAGCACCAGCACCGCGGGCCAGTTTTGCGCGAACGCATAACCGAATGTTGTGATCGCCGTCGCGAAATAACCAACGATGCCGGTGGGCCTTCTCCATCGAGGGCGGTCCGCGATGAAGCCACCCGCCAATTTCGCAAAACTCGACAGGCCGTCGGAAACACCTTCGATCACGCCCAGCGCAAAAGCCGGCGCGCCCAGGCTCGCGAGAAATGCAGGAAGAATTGCGGTCGCGGCCTCGTGGCCCCAATCAGAAAAAAGGCTCGCCAAACCGATGCCGACCACGCCACGCGTGAGCCAGTGTTTTGACGACGGAGGTGGCGAGACAGATGCGCTCATAGTGATGAGCCAGCAGTCTTATCGCATCGGCATATTCCGGTCAACACCGCGGAAACCGCGTCGTACCTGGCGATGCGTTCTGTCTTCGTAGGGGCACGGCATGCCGTGCCCGGCACAAATCCTTGGCGCGCGGCCGCTCCGCCATCTCGCTGTCACGTCCGACTCTCACTCAAGGTAGAATCGTGCCGATGCGAGCTGTAATTCAACGAGTGACGCACGCGCGGGTCGTGGTGGATGGCCGCGTGACCGGCGAAATTGATGCGGGCCTCGTCGTGCTGGTTGCCGTGGGACGCGACGACCTTCCCGAAACTGCAGCCTCGATGGCCAAGAAAATCGTACAGCTGCGAATCTTCGACGACGCCCAGGGAAAGATGAACCTTTCGCTTTTCGATACGGGCGGCGCTGTATTGGCCGTCTCGCAATTCACGCTGTATGGCGATGCGCGCGGCCAGCGACGTCCAAGTTTTCTGCAGGCGGCTCCTCCCGATCAGGGCAAGGCCGGCTACGAGGAATTTGTGCGCGCGCTACAGGCGCTGAATGTTCGCGTCGAAACGGGCGTGTTTCAGGCGCATATGTCGCTCGAACTAGTGAACGACGGCCCGGTCACAATCCTGCTCGATTCCGACAAAGTGTTTTGAGCAGCGCGCCACTTGCCATGTCCTGATGGTTGGCCTACGCTTTTCCCCGGAGCGCACCAATGAGCGAAATTAATAGAATCGTCGATCAAATGGACCGCGCATTTTCCGGCGACGCGTGGCACGGTCCCAGCCTGATGAGCGTGCTCGACGGCATCTCGGCCGAGGACGCGTCGAAACATCCGATCCGCGGAGCGCATTCGATCTGGGAACTGGTTCATCACATAGGCGCGTGGAGCACGATTACGCAACACCGGCTCGCGGGTGAATCCATGGAAATCACGCCCGAGCGAGACTGGCCCCCTGTTTGGGAAGTCAGTGAGACGGCGTGGAAGCGCGCGCTCGAAAATCTCGTCGAAGGCCGCGCTCGCATGCGTGACTCGATAAAGGGATTCACCGACGAGCAACTGCAGCGAAAAGCCGCGGGCCCTGACTATACCTGCTACGTCGTGCTCCATGGCGTGGTGCAGCACGACCTTTACCATGCGGGACAAATCGTCATGCTGAAGAAAGCTCTCTCGTGAGGATGCGCCCCGAATGCAATTGAACTTGCGTGCGGGCCAGGCCACCGAAATCGCAGCCTTCGTGATGGCGGCGGGCTGGGTGGGTTATGGCGCGATTCTCGCGATTGGCAAACGCGGTGCTGCTCGTGGCGATGCCAAGCGCGACGTAAAATCGAGCCTTGGCTTTCTCCTTCAGTGCGCCGCCTACGGAATTTGTTTTCTGTTTCCCCGCTCGTATTTCTCGCCGTTGCGTCCGATGTCGGGGCCGCACGAGGAGATCGTGGCTGTAGTGGACATTGCGTTCACCATCGCGTCCGTATGGTTTTGCTTTGCGGCCGCGCGGGCGCTCGGCAAGCAGTGGGCGCTGATGGCGCGTGTAATCGAAGGCCATCAATTGATCAGCCAGGGCCCCTATTCCGTGGTGCGCAATCCGATTTATCTCGCGATGCTCGGGATGCTGATCGCGACCGGGCTCGCCGTCAGCCGCTGGCAGGCGCTCGTTGGCGCAGCCATCGTGTTCGCGGTCGGCACCGCGATTCGCATTCGCGCGGAAGAAAAACTGCTGCGCGAAACTTTCGGCGCGACATTTGATGACTACGCGCGACGCGTGCCCGCGTTCGTGCCCCGCTTATGGACATAGGTCCACGTAACCTAAGCAGGAATCCGCGCGTCCCACAGGAATTGCTGATAATATTCACCGCGAGTTTCAAGAGGGGGATTCGATTCATGCGCTCCAATTGCGTTTTGAGAATGGCTGGAATGGCGTTTGTTGCTGCGCTTCTCGCCGCGTCTTTCGCGACAGCGGCCCGGGCGCAAAAAGGCGCCGGTGATTGGCCGATGTATCGCCACGACCCCGCGAGCACCGGATATTCCGCGCTTAGGCAGATCAACACGAAGAATGTCACCACGCTGACCCAGGCCTGGACGATGCGCTTAAATGACCGCGGCGGCTTGGAAGTCACACCGATCGCCGTCAACGGAATCATGTACCTCACCGGCGGCAATAAAGTGCTGGCGGTAGATCCTGAAACCGGCAAGGAAGTCTGGCACTACGAATTGCCGACCAGCCAGGCGTCCACTCGAGGCGTCGCATATTGGCCGGGAGACGGCACCAACGCGCCGCGCATCCTCTTCACCACTCTCGATCGCAAATTGATCGCGCTCGACGCTGCCACCGGAAAACTCGTGCCCACCTTTGCAAACGGCGGAGTTGCGGAGCTGACTGTCGGATACAACGGAGTTCCCACGATCTTCAAGAACATTGCTCTGCTCGGCGCGAGCGTTGGAGAGTTGCCCAAGGGTCCTCCGGGCGACACGCGCGCCTACGACGCGATTACGGGCAAGCTGGTTTGGACATTTCACACCGTCGCGCGACCCAGTGAAACCGGCCACGAAACGTGGCTCGACAATGGTTGGGAAGGCCGCTCCGGCACGAACGTCTGGGGCTGGTACATGAGTGGCGACGAGAAAACCAACACGATCTACATGCCCATCGGCGGACCTTCACCGAACTATTACGGCGGAGATCGGCCCGGAGCCAACTTGTTCGCGAATTCCGTTGTCGCCGTGGACGCAACCACGGGCAAACTCAAATGGTATTTCCAGACGATTCATCACGACCTCTGGGATTCGGACCTGCCGCCCGGACCCAGCCTGCTCGACCTGAAGGTCAAAGGTAAGAAAGTTCCCGCGCTCGAAATCATCGGAAAAGCAGGTTGGATGTTTATTCTCAACCGCGACACTGGCAAACCCGTATTCGGCGTCGAGGAACGCCCCGTTCCCAAGGGCGACGTACCCGGCGAATGGTATTCGCCCACCCAACCTTTTCCGCTGAAGCCGCCCGCTCTCGCGCGAACCACCTATAAAGCGGATGACATCGTCACGGCGGAAGATACCAACGCCGACCACGCGAAGGCCTGCCACGATCTTGCCGAACGCAGCGGCGGCTTCGCAAATCAGGGGCCTTTCACGCCCTGGCTTTACCACGAGGACGGCGCGCCTCCCAAGAGCACCATTCAATTCCCGGGCGGAACCGGCGGCTCCAATTGGGGCGGCACCTCCATCGACCCGAAATCCGGATACATTTTCGTCCAGACGCACGATATGTCGCTGATCGGCTGGATTGAAAAGAAAAAATCTGGACAGAACTACGGCCGTGGGACAGAAGGCTCGACGCAGGAATATGACCGCGCCAGCATCATCGGTCCGGGCCCGTATTCCGGATTCAGCGCTCCGGGTAAGGACGCCAGCGGCAAAGTGGTCGGCAATTGGCCGTGCCAGAAACCGCCGTGGGGACGCCTAACCGCCGTCAATGGAAATACCGGTGACGTCGCGTGGACTACCACTCTCGGCATCACCGAATCCCTCCCCGAAGGCAAGCAAAACACCGGAAACGGCGGTAGCGCAGGCCCGATTACGACCGCCGGAGGGCTGGTTTTCATCGGCGCTACTTCGGACCACCGCTTCCGCGCCTTCGATTCGAAGACGGGCAAAGAGCTCTGGGTCACCAAGCTCGAAAAAGACGGAAACGCAGACCCCATGACGTTCGAGGGCAAGAATGGCAAACAGTATGTGGCCATCGTCGCCTCCGACAACCTGTACGTGTACTCGCTGCCATAGTTTTCTCCGCGCAGCGGCTGACACTCACGCCGGCCGCTGCGACTTTTCCGTCGATATCCGCCCGTAACCCTCGCGGCATTTCGCTTTGCTGTTTGCAAACTTTCCGCTTCACCTGAGCAGTTATATCGTAATACGATATAGTGGGTGGGATGAGACGGCGCGTGCGACGACAAATTGATTACACGGCCCTCGCGGACTTCCGGCATGAAATTCGCCGGTTCCTGAACTTTAGCGAGATCGTTGCGCGCGCCGCTGGGATTGAACCGCAGCAGCATCAGGCTCTGCTGGCAATCAAAGGTCGGCCGCTCGGATCGCAGACAACGGTCGGCCTTCTGGCCGAGCGGCTCCAGATTCGGCACCACAGCGCGGTGGAGCTGAGCCGCCGTCTCGAAGCGCACGGCTGGATCAGGCGATCGCGCGATGGCGCCGATCGGCGCGAGGTGCAACTCGTTGTTACGCCTCGCGGCGAGAGGATACTCGAGAGGCTCTCGATGTCGCACCGGAACGAACTGCGCACCGCCGAGCCACGATTGATCGAGGCACTCCAAATGGCAGTCGCGCGAAGAAAACACCCGCGGCGCCGAATTTGATGCCTCCGGCGATACACCTTCGAAAAAGATAATTCGAGAGGAGTTTTTTCTTGTCATCATCTGCAGGTATGAAAAGAGACGCTCCGCCTGTGCCCGCCGGGAGCTATCGAATCGGCTGGATGTCGCTGCTGGCTGCTTTGGTGGGCATCCTCGCCGGGCTGATCGCGTACGTTTTGTACGACCTGATTGCGCTCTTCACCAATCTGGTTTTCTACCACGTCGTTTCGGTGCATTTCCGCAGCCCGGAAAACACGACTATTGGTCCTTGGATCATTTTGATGCCGGTGATCGGCGGCATCATTGTCGGGTTCATGGCCAAGTACGGCACTTCGAAAATCAAAGGTCATGGCATCCCGGAAGCGATGGAAGCGGTGTTGACCTCCCGCAGCCGCATCGAGGCCAAGGTCGCAATTCTGAAACCGCTTTCGGCCGCCATCGCTATCGGCACCGGTGGCCCGTTCGGTGCCGAGGGCCCGATCATTCAAACAGGTGGCGCATTCGGTTCTCTGGTGGGCCAACTGATTTCTACAACTGCAACCGAGCGCAAAGTGCTGCTCGCGTGCGGAGCCGGCGCCGGTATGGCCGCGACGTTCAACACCCCGATTGCGGGGGTGATCATCGCGATCGAGCTCCTGCTCTTTGAATTTCGCGCGCGCTCGTTTATCCCTCTGGTCATCGCCTGCACGCTCGCCACGAGTGTCCGCGCCGTTCTCTTTGGCCAGCACTCGATGTTCTCGATGGGGAATGTGGATTTCAACGTTCCGCGCGGTTTGCCCTTCTATTTGCTGCTGGGCGTGATCTGCGGCGGCGCCGCGATCGGATTCACGAAGCTGCTCTACTGGGTCGAGGACCAATTCGATCGCCTGCCGATCGATGAACTGTGGCATCCGGCGATCGGCGCGCTCGGCCTGGGCCTGATCGGATTCTTCGTCCCTCGCGTTCTCGGCGTCGGTTACGACACGATCTCCGACATCCTCAACAACAATCTCACTCTGGAGCTTTTGATTCTGATCATGGTTTTCAAATCGCTGGCGTTGGTGATATCGCTCGGCTCGGGCACTTCCGGCGGGCTTCTCGCGCCGATGTTCATGTCGAGCGCCGCAATGGGCGGTGTGTTTGCCATGGTCGTCAATGCCATTTTCCCCGCTGCCCATCTCTCGCCCGGTGCGTATGCCCTGGTCGCGATGGCGGCGGTTTTCGGAGCGGCTTCGCGCGCCACATTTACATTCATCGTTTTCGCATTCGAAATCACGCACGATTACAACGCCGTCCTCCCGTTGATGCTCTGCTGCGTCATCGCGGATTTGATCGCGTTACGCTATTTGCCCACTTCGATCATGACCGAGAAGCTCGCGCGCCGCGGACTGCATGTCCCCGGTGAATACGAAGCAAACGTGCTCCACATGGTTCGCATCAGCGAAGTGATGAATACCGACGTGCAGCCGATTCCGGCTGCCATGACCATATCGATTCTCGCCGCGCGCATTAGCAAAGGCGAGCAAGGATTCAATTTATCGCAGGGATTGCCGATCGTCTCGAAGGACGGCCACCTCGTCGGCGTGGTTACGCAAGGCGATCTCCTCCGCGCGCTCGAAAAGAATCCTGGTGGGAGTGCAACGGTTCTCGAGGCGGGTTCTCAGCCGCCCATAGTGGCGTATCCGGACGAACACGTTCTCGACGCGCTTCATCGCATGGTCAGGCACAACGTCGGCCGGCTCCCTGTGGTCAGTCGCGAGGATCCTCTGAAGATGGTGGGCTATTTCGATCGCTCAAACATCCTGAGCGCGTGGACGCGACAAGTCGAAGACGAAGGCCTTCAGGAACACGGCTGGTATGCGCGCTGGCGCCGTCCCACCTGAAAAAATGGGTTCGTCAACGCGAAACAAGAAATTGAATCATTAGTGGATACCGAGTTTTTCGATTGCCCGCAGCACGTCCGCGGCGGAAACATCGTAGAGCGCGTGTTCGTCTTCCTGTTCAAGCCGCCCGCGAAGATATTCGGCGCCGATGTAGCTGGCCTCGCGGTCCGATAGATTGCGGCCGCTGCGTTCCCGGAACTTGACGAATCCCGGATGCGCCAGGCCCAGCACGACTCCCTTGCCGTCAACGACGAATTTGCAATCCATCGTGTCGCTGTGGCGCGTGGCAATGCCATTCCAGCAATGCGAGAAACGGCAGCGATAGACGTAGTCGGTCACTTTCGACGGAACGTCGAACGCTCCGATAAATTCGCTCATCGCGCCGACGTTCGGAATCCTCGTGGGAATTGCTGTTTTCGCCATGAATTTTCCTACTTCCTTGCGCCCACCATAGCGGGCTGCGAGCTGTGCTGATAACTTTTGACGGCTGCGGCCACGCCAGCGCCCGCCGGAAGCCGGAAGCCCTGATCGAGCAGAGTCTTTTCGAACGCCGCGAGGAAAAGAAGAATATTCGTTTCCTGGCAGGAGTATCCCATCAGGCCGACGCGCCAGATTTTGCCTTTGATCGGGCCGAGGCCGCCGGCGATTTCGATACTAAATTCGTCGAGCAATTGCCTGCGAACATTCGCGTCTTCGATTCCAGCAGGGATGTTGATTGCCGTCACGGTTACCAGGCGATCGGCTGCATCCGAAACGAATAGCTCGAGGCCCATCGCTTCGACTCCCGCGATCAGGGCCTGCTGGTTGCGAGCGTGGCGTTCCCAGCGCGCTTCGAGACCTTCTTCCAGGACCGCCCGCAGCGCTTCGCGCATCGCGTAAATCAATGTGATCGGCGGTGTGTGATGGTACAGGCGCTCCTTGCCCCAATAGTTCATTGCGGAGGTCAAATCGAAATACCAGCTGCGCACCGGCTCTTTGCGCGCATGCATCACTTCTTCCACGCGCGTATTCACCGTAATCGGCGCCATGCCAGGCGGCGCGCTGATCGCTTTCTGTGAGCCGCTGAAGCAAATATCAATTCCCTGCTTGGCCACGTTCAGCGGAACTCCCGCCAACGTCGCCACCGTATCCACCACCAGCAGCGCGCCCAATTCATCGGCAACTTTGCGATAGTCCTCGATGCGATGG
Organism: uncultured Acidobacteriota bacterium; assembly: GCA_963818605.1. Classification (GTDB taxonomy): domain Bacteria; phylum Acidobacteriota; class Terriglobia; order Acidiferrales; family UBA7541; genus Palsa-295. The sequence goes on along the minus strand of CAWFSW010000004.1, from coordinate 609,324 downwards.
ACCACACCGGAAGAAGTCTCGCCATGCGCCAGTCCGACGAATTTGATTTTCTTGCCCTTACCCGCGCGCAACACATCTTGCGGGTCAACCGTGCGGCCGTACGGGGCCTCGACGCGGATCACTTTTGCCGGGATGCGCTCCGCAATAATCGCCATGCGCTCGGAAAATGCGCCGTTGATGCAGACGATGCACTCATCGCCCGCGTCGAGCGCGTTCATCACCGCCGCTTCAATTCCTCCGGAACCGGACGCGGAGATGGGAAACGTGATGCGATTCTGCGTTTGGAACACGCGGCGCAGCAGTTCCTGCACATCGTCCATCATTTGCGTGAACCACGGATCCATGTGGCCCACGATCGGTGCCGCCATCGCGCGATACACGCGCGGGTCCACGCAAGATGGGCCCGGCGTCAGCATCAAACGCTCGGGCGGCAAAAGCTCGCCAATCAATTCTTTTCCACGATCTATCATTGCTTTCCCTCGCAGCCCAAAACTTTCGCCCCGCCTTCGCAAAACCATCTAAAGCGACCTGCGCCGGGCGGCCACTGAACGGATTCGTCCGTTCACTCTGCCTCCTAGTCTCCCTAAATCCGACCGTCCCGGTCAACCTCCAAAATGGCCGCGCGAGATGAAATGTTCGAAAGCATCCATGGAATCAGTATCTTGCCCGGCCAAGAACCGTAAATTCCCTATCGGCCGCTGTTGCGGGCTTCGCAACTGTTTTTTCGCCGTGTTGAAAGGCCCATACCCCTATGCTAGATTTTTAAATTGACCCCTCATAATGACGATGGACGCAAAAACTAGCGCGGCTGCAAAACCGAAAGTCACGCGCGTCGAGGTGTATTGGCACACCGTGAAATACCGCACGGTTGTGCTTTACGCCGTGGTCATAACGGCCATCGTGCTATCAGTCGTTTACCTCGTTTTTCCGGATTTCTCGAACGGTGTCTTGCGGAAGATCTCGGATTCTTCCGTGACGCCAGACAACGGCGTCGCAAACCCTTCGTCGCGGCAAGCGCGTTTCGTCAACCTCGATGGCAAGGTGCAGGTGAAAAAGGTCAATTCGGTCCAGTGGGTCAACGCCGACTATCAAGTCACGCTGGATAAAGGCGACCTCATCCAAACGGCCTCCGAAGGAGTCGCGCGCATCGCGTTCGCCGACGGTACCACCTATACCGTGAAGGGCGATACGCTTGTGACCGTCGAAGAAAATATCATCGAGCAGGATCGCGCCACGCAAGTCGGCGTGCACATCACTTCGGGCCAGGTGGACTTGCAAACCGGGGCTTGGCCGGTGGCCGGATCGAAGGCGGAAGTTTCCTTCGAGAACGCCGTGGCTTCCGCGCGCGCCAACAGCCGCATGGCTGTCACCAGCGATCCGGATACCAAGGAACAACAGGTCACCGTGGACGCCGGCAGTGCGGAACTGAACCGCGGCGCCGAGCACGTGGACATCGGCCAGTACGAACGCGCCACGGTCCCCACGGGCGGCGGTGCGATTACGAAATCTCAGGTCCTTGCCCCGCCCCAGCTGGTCGAGCCGCTCAATTTGCAACCAATCATCGTCGCCGATCCGAAACATGACCCGATTCGCTTTTCGTGGAAAGCGGCGGCGACCGCAAAGATGTACGATTTCCAGACCAGCACGACGACGGCTTTCAGCCATATCGTCATGGAAAAGAAGACGGCGGCAACGAGCGTGGATGTTTCGGGGCTCGACCCGGGCGACTATTTTTGGCGAGTTCGCGCGATAGACGATAAGGACAACGTAAGCGACGAGAGCGAATCCTATAAGTTCACCCTGGTGGCTCAAGGCAAGGAGCAGGAGATGCTCCTTGAAGTGGACAACACCGAGTTGCAAGGCAGCGTTGTTGAAGTCATTGGACGCACCGAACCCGGCGCGGCTTTGATTATCAATGGTGCGGCAGTGGCCGACATCAAATCGGACGGCCATTTCCGGTATTTTACCGACCCCATGACGCGGGGCAGCCATACGATCGTCATTACCGGTCAGAACCGGCGTGGCGGAACGGCGATCAAGCGCGTTGATGTTGTGATTCCATAGAGTCGTAGAAATCCGACTGGCGCGGCCCTGGCGGCGCTCGCGAATACCCTGAGAGGAAAGCACTTCGTGAATAAAAACGGCTACAGCATGCGGTCGGTCTTCAGCCTGTTCTCTTCCGACCTGGCCATTGACTTGGGAACCGCCAACACGCTGGTCTTTGCGCGTGGCAAAGGCATCGTTGTCAACGAACCCTCGATCGTCGCCATCAACAAGAACACGGGTGAAGTCGTCGCAGTCGGCCGCGAGGCCAAGGAAATGCTCGGCCGGACGCCCGGCAACGTGGTCGCCATCAAGCCGATGAAGGACGGCGTGATCGCCGATTTCAAGGTGACCGAAAAAATGCTCACCTACTTCATCCAGAAGGCGCACAACCGCCGCGTCCTCGTTCATCCCAGAATCGTGATCGGAGTTCCCAGCGAGATCACTCCGGTTGAAAAGCGGGCCGTGCAGGATTCCGCCTACCGCGCGCGCGCGAGCGAAGTCTATCTCGTCGAGCAAGCTATGGCCGCGGCCATTGGCGCCGGCCTCCCGATCGAGGAGCCTTCCGGGAACATGGTGGTGGATATCGGCGGCGGCACCACGGACATCGCTGTTATTTCCATGAGCGGAATCGTCTACTCGCGCTCCGTGCGCGTGGCCGGAAATGAAATGGACGAGTCCGTGATGCATTACCTGAAGCGCAAGTACAACCTGCTCGTCGGCGAACGCACCGCCGAACAGATCAAGATCGAAATAGGTTCGGCGTATCCGCTCGAAAAGCCGATGACCCTCGAAGTCAAAGGACGCAACCTGATCGAAGGCGTTCCCCGAACGGTCACGATTGACGACAGCGAAATTCGCGAAGCGCTCTCCGAAAATATTTCAACGATCGTCAACGCCATCCGCGTGGCACTGGAGCGCACGCCTCCCGAACTATCGGCGGACATCAGCGATCGCGGCATTGTGCTCACCGGCGGCGGCGCGCTGATCAAGAATCTCGACAAGCGCATCCGCGAGGAGACTGGTTTGCCTGTTTCGATCGCCGACGATCCGCTGGCTTCGGTCGTGCTCGGCACCGGGAAAATGCTCAGCGATTTCCGGCTGCTGCGCCTTGTTTCGATTGATTAGCGAGAACGGTGGAAGCGTGGGGCTTTAGCTCCACGAAAAGTCGCGCTCCCCTCCGGGGGCTTTAGCCCCGGGAATCATGGGTTTCTAACATCGGGTCTCAAGAATGCTCGACACACCTCTCCGTCAACGCCCTCTGGCTCTGCTAGCCGCCCTCGTGCTGGCGCAAGTTCTGCTGCTTGCTTTCCAGATCAAACGCGACCATGACGTGCGCCTGATCCGTTACTGGGCCGCGGCGGTGGTGATGCCCTTCGAACGTGGCGGCACTGACGCCATTTCGCACACCAGCGGAATTTGGTCCGATTACATCAGTCTGCGCGGCACACGCGCCGAAAACGAAAAACTGCGCGGCGAACTCGATCAATTGCGTCTGCGCAATCGCGAACTCGAGGGCCAGGCGGGCGAAGCTCAGCGCCTCAGCCTGCTGCTGAATTTCCACGAAGCTCACCAGGATACTCCGATGCTCGCTGCTCAAGTAATCGGCGCCAGCGCGGACCCAGCCTCGCACACGCTGTTCCTGAATCGCGGTGACCGCGACCACGTTCGCCGCAATCAAGCCGTCATCACCCCCGATGGCATCGTGGGCAAAATCGTCGAGGTTTTCCCGGCCACCTCGCAGGTGCTTCTTATTAATGACAAAGACAGCGGCGCGGGCGCCTTGCTGGCCGACACGCGAACGCACGGCGTCGTCAAGGGCAGCGGCGATCCTGACCCGCGGCTCGACTACGTGGTGAACGATGAGCCGGTCCACGCAGGCGAAATGATTCTTACTTCCGGCGAGGACCGCATCTTTCCCAAGGACCTTCTGATCGGCACCGTTTCAATGGCGAATCAGGGAAATCCGTTTCAAGTGATTCACGTTCGGCCCGCCGCGCGTCTCGACCGGCTGGAAGATGTGCTGATCCTACTGACGCCGCAGGAGCTGAAGAGGCCCAACGAGTCGGCCGACGCGTCGAGCACGCCGGGAATCGTGCAAAGGGAAGGGCCGCCGAGCAGTCCAGCGCCCGCCGCCGGAAATATTTCGACACCAAACCGCGCCCACGCACCTGTCGGTGCCGCTGCGCCGGCCGCTGCATCCCCCGCGACGCAAGCTCCGGCCTCCGCGCCACCCGCTCAACAAGACTGAAAAATGTCCTACATGCTCAATCCCGGGGCGCAGTCCGAATCGAATATCGAAGTCCACAAATATTACGGTGGCACGGTACTCGTTACGGCGTTTTTGGCGCTGGTCCTGCAGGCATTTCTGCACAAGTATGGCCGCTGGTCGGAGCTGGTGGACCTGCCGCTGCTGGTGACGATCTACTTCGGCGTGAGCCGGCGAAATCCGGTCACGGGTATGTTTCTCGGCGGGGCGATTGGAATCCTGCAGGACGCGCTGAGCCACGACAATCCCATCGGTCTCTACGGCATCGCGAAGACAATCGTAGGCTACCTCGCGTCAACCGTTGGCGCGAGAATTGATACGCAACATCCCGTCAGCCGCCTGCTCCTCATATTTATTTTCTTTCACTTCCATCAATTCATCTTCGCCATCACGCAGCGCGTTCTGTTGAATCATCCCGAGCCGTTCTTTACGCTGCGCCTGCTGCTGAATTCGGTGGTCACTGCGGTCTTCGGCGTCGTTCTCTTCGCCCTTCTCGATCGCCTCCGCAGGTCATAGCGAAAGCCTGCGCTTTCGATCCCGCCGCAATTTACCTGGTTGAATTACTTCCCCAGCGTTCGGAACGCCCAGAACAGTCCTCCCGAGAGACACATGGACACCGGAAGCGTGAGTACCCACGCCATTGCGAGGCTCCGTACCGTGGACCATTGCAAGCCGGATTTGTTGGCCGCCATCGTGCCGGCCACGCCCGAAGACAGCACGTGCGTCGTACTCACCGGCAGCCCGAACCAATCGGCCGCGCCGATCGTGAACATCGCCGTGATTTCCGCCGCCGCTCCCTGCCCATACGTCAGATGATCCTTGCCGATTTTCTCACCCACGGTTACGACAATCCGCTTCCAGCCGATCATCGTGCCCATGCCCAGTGCCAGCGCCACGGCCACTTTCACCCAGCTCGGGATGAATTTGGTCGCATTATCTATATGGCCCTTGTAGTTCTTCAGCACCGCCGCGTCCGCAGTCGAAAACTCCGGGTTGTGAGTCTTCTGCATCAATCGCAACGCTTCGCTGACCACGTACATGTCGTTCCGGAAGTTGCGAACCTTGTCCTGCGGTACCGCCTTCAATTCCTTGTAGAGCGACATTTCCGTGCCAATACCATTGATCAGTTCCCGCAGCGCTAGCATCGTATTCGGCGTGAACTGCTTCGTGCGAATGTAATCCGTCACTTCATCGCGTGAATCTCCGACCACGGCTGCAGCCGATACGTAATGACCGAGCATCTCGGCGGTCTGCGTGGAAACTGCGGCGAAGTCCGCCGTCTGCGCCGGACTCACTGCGTGATTTACAGCGTATGCGGTGGGCACCGTGCCGATCAGAATCAGCATGATCAGCCCCATTCCCTTTTGGCCGTCGTTCGAGCCGTGCGCGAAACTCACGCCGGTGCACGTCAGCACCAGCAGCGCGCGGATCCAGAACGGAGGTGGTTCTTTCCCCTTGGGGGCTTCGTAGAGTTGCTTGTTGGGGATTAGCTTCTTGGCCAGAAGCAGCAGGAGCGCCGCCCCGACGAATCCCACCACCGGCGACAGCAGAAGAGACTTCCCGATATTCGTCGCCTGGCCCCAATCCACGCCACTGGTGCCGGTTTTTCCCGACATCAACTGATTGGCGATTCCCACGCCGATGATGGACCCTACCAGCGTGTGCGAACTCGATGCGGGCAGCCCGAAGTACCACGTTCCCAGATTCCAGATAATGGCCGCGATCAGTAGTGCAAACACCATCGCGAATCCTGCGTTGCTGCCCACTTGCAGGATCAATTCAACGGGAAGCAGCGACACGATCGCGAAAGCCACGGCGCCGCTCGAAACCAAAACACCGATGAAATTCCAGGCGCCGGACCAGACCACAGCCACGTGCGGCTCCATAGAGTGCGTGTAAATCACCGTGGCTACGGCGTTTGCCGTATCGTGGAATCCGTTCACAAATTCGAATCCCAGCGCGGTCAGCAGCGCCACTCCCAGCAGGATGAATGGCAACGCCCCCGTTGGATGGAAGTCTTGTAGGTCGCCGATCAGGTGGCTTCCCGCATAGATGAACCCGATGATCATCGCGATCCCGAAGATCAGGACGCCGATCTTGCCGGGCCGCGTGGTCGTTTTTGAGTCTAGTACGGAGGTTCCCGTCGCCATTGTTCTTCTCTCCCTGGTGCGCAAGTAGTGCAGCGATAGCCTCTCCGCCGGTCCGGCGCCGGGCAGGTTCTGCAGCTCGCTTTGAAACGCGCCCTGCTGGGACTCAGGTTTCGGGGGCTGAAGGGCGCGACGGTAACGGGTCCATGTATACGGCGTGTGACGGCAGGGTTAAGAATTCCTGCACTCATGCGGGCCGACCCATTCGCAGTACTGGCGTTTTTGACTTTTCCCGCAGGGGCACGATCTCGACGCTGCGAGATCGTACCCGGCCCGGATGCTTGGCACACCCTTGCCATTCCGCTATGCGCTAGGCGCGGGATGTTGTCCGCCCATCCGCTTGGGAGGGCGTCCAGAAATCGAAGCTCCATCATCGAACTTGGAACACTACATTGACGGAAAGGACATGAGCGGCTTGCGGCCCGCACACGCGGGTGTTAGCGTGGACAGTCCGGGTCCCATTCGGGTTTGGCTGGGATTCGCCTCAGATTCGATCCGATTGGGGATAGGGACCAGTACATTCGGGCCGGGAATGGCCCGCCGCGCAGGAGTTTAGTTGCCATCGTGGAACGTTAACGACCAGAGGATTCCGCAGGGACGCCTGGCCCTGTTTTCCTACCTCTCCGCGACCATGATCGTATTTTTGCTGGTCGGGTTCTGGAAATTGCAGGTCATGCAGTCCGAGCATTTTTCCGATCTGGCCGAAAAAAACGGAATCCGATCCATTGCTATCATCGCTCCCCGCGGAGCCATGCTCGATCGCGACGGCCGCGTATTAGTGGATAGCTATCCTTCCTTCAGCATTCTGCTGCTGCGCGACAATCCGAAATTGCTCGAGAAAAACCTGCCGCAAATCGAAGATGGCCTCGGGATCGCGAAAGAGGACTTGGACCAGCAGTTGGAGGCCGCAAAAGCCGAGCCGAAATTCCTCCCCCTCATCATCAAGCCTGAGGCGAGCCAGGCGGACATCGCCTTCGTGGACTCGCACCGCGCCGATCTTCCCGTCCTCGATCTGATGATGGTCCAGCGCCGCCGCTACCCGCACGCCGAGATGCTCGCGAATACTATCGGCTACGTCGGTGAAGTTTCCGTGCAAGACATGGAAAAGAGTCCCGACCGCTACCGCCCTGGAGACATCGTCGGCAAGGCAGGCCTCGAAAAGGAATACAACGATCAGATCGTGGGCACCGACGGCATGCGGCGCGTCGTCGTCAACAGCGTCGGCAAAGTGATGCGCACGCTCGACAACGTCGAGGCCATTCCGGGAAAACCGATCCAGCTCACAATTGACGAGGACCTGCAGGAGATTGCTGAAGCAGATTTCGCGAACAAAGAAGGCGCCCTCATCGCCATGGATGCGCGCACGGGTGAGGTCTTGGCGATGGTGAGCCGGCCGACCTTCAACCCCAACGACTTTGCCGTCCGCATTCCCAATCAGGAATGGGCCCAGCTCAATACCGACCCGAAAACTCCGTTACTGAATCGCGCGATTCAGGCGCAGCTTGCTCCTGGATCCGTTTTCAAAATCGTAATGGCGACGGCAATGCTTGAGTCCAAAGCCATACCCGCAAACTACACCGTCAACTGCCCCGGTTACGCGTCTTTTTACGGCCGCGTATTCCACTGCGATCACGCCCACGGCTCCGTGGATCTTCACAAGGGCATCGTCGCTTCCTGCGACGTCTACTTTTACAATGTCGGCAAACTCCTCGGAATTGACCGTATCGATCAGTACGCCACCGGCCTCGGCCTCGGCCGCCGCACCGGAATTGATTTGCCAAGCGAGGAGCCCGGACTAATGCCGTCGGAAGCCTGGGTCGAGCGAGTGGACCATCACAAATGGTATCCGGGTTCCACGATCTCCGTGTCCATCGGGCAGGGCGCCGTAATGGTCACTCCGATTCAACTCGCGCGCATGATCGCGGCGGTTGCCAACGGTGGAAGCTTGATCCCGCCACATCTTCTGAAGGATGCCACGGGCCTGAAGCCTGAATCTTTCCCTCTGTCGGATGACACAGTCCAGCAGGTAACCGACGGTATGTGGGGTGTCGTTAACGAGCCGGATGGCACCACGTCCGGCCAAGTTAAACTGCAGAACGTGGACTTCTCCGGTAAGACCGGCACGGCGCAAACCGAAGGCTTCGAGCTGCAAGCCAAACTTGGCAAGAAGTTGAAAGAAAATGGCTGGTTCGTCGGCTACGCTCCCCGCCGAAATCCGGATATTGTTGTGGCAGCTCTCGTCCAGTCCGGAGGTTGGGGCAGCACCTCGGCCGCGCCGATTGTGCGCGACGTCGTGAAAGCCTACTACGATAAGAAGGAACGGCCACCTGCCGCAGCCTTCCACCGCCGACAATCTGCCGCCGTCCTCCGCCAGTGCATCCAGTAGGATTGAACGCTGGAGCGCGAGCAGCAATGAAAGATCGTCCGCGCGTTCAGGATTTCGATTGGCCCCTTCTCGCCATCGCCGGCACCATCAGCGCGCTGGGTGTGCTTGAAATTTATTCTTCCACGCATGCGAGCGCGATGGCCGGGATGCAATGGAAGCAGCTCATGTGGATCGGGATCGGCCTCGCGGGCATGTTCGTGATCTCGCGCATTGACTATCACACTCTGATGGACCAGGCGCCCGCGCTATATCTCGTCGGCGTAGCAGGCCTTCTCGTCGTTCTTCTGATTGGATTTTCCCGCCTGGGAGCCAAGCGCTGGATCTCGCTCGGCGGTCTGATGAATTTGCAAGTGTCGGAACTAATGAAGTTGATTATAATCATCGTGCTCGCGCGCTACTTCGCGGAAGTGCGCACGGATCGCTTGACGCTGACCGATCTGCTCAAGATTGGCATTTTGACTCTAATTCCCGTAGGCTTGATCTTGAAGCAGCCCGATTTGGGAACCGCGATGGTGCTGGTTCCCGTTGCAGTGGTCGGAGCCTTTTTCGCCGGCATTCAATGGAAGCACGCGGCGATTGGCCTGGTCATCATCGCGCTGCTTGTGCCGCTCGGCTGGAATATGCGCAGGCACCTGAAGCCGTACCAGCAGCAGCGCATTCAGACGTTTCTGCATCCGGAGGAAGACCAGCGCGGCGCGGGCTACCAGATTCTGCAATCCGAGATCGCCGTCGGTTCCGGAGGATTCTGGGGAAAAGGTTTCGGCAAAGGCAGCCAGAACCAATTGGGCTTTGTGCCCGTCCGGTATTCGGACTTCATTTTGGCGGCGCTGGCTGAGGAACAAGGTTTCATTGGCGTTTGTGTCGTTTTGCTGTTGTACTTAGGCCTGATTCTGCGGCTGGTGGACAACGCGCAGAAAGCGAAAGATCGTGCCGGGATGTACGTCGTGATGGGTGTTACCGCGATCCTGGGCTTCCACGTTCTGGTCAACGCTTCGATGGTGATCGGATATATGCCGGTCACCGGCATTCCACTGCCGCTGATGAGCTATGGAGGGTCGGCGACGGCCTTCGTGTTTTTGGCTTTGGGACTCGTGATGAACGTCCGCATGCGGCGTTTCGTTAACTGAACCCCGGCTGTTAGAGCCAACAAAAATTTCAGCAGTGCCCGCGCCCCGCTCGTTCGGGACCGGAATTTCAAATTTTGAATTGAGGAATGCATCGGGTGAGGAATTCGATCCAAGAACGCGATCGTTCTTTCCTGGACGGCCCGCCGTGGCAGGCACAAGGCACAGCCTTCCCCCACGCCCGCCGGGCGCTCCGCGCGCATACGTGCGCCGGTGCCCTCCGATGCGCCATGAGGAGTACCAATGTCGAAGGAAATGGTTATATCGGCGAACCCCCACGAGACTCGGGTCGCCATTATGGAAGAAGGTCTGCTCTGTGAGTATTACGTTGAGAGGGAAAAAGAGTTTGCGCTAGTCGGAAGCATTTACAAAGGACGTGTCACACGCGTGCTGCCAGGCATGCAGTCGTCCTTTGTTGAAATCGGCCTCGATAGTGACGCCTTCCTTTACGTCACCGATTTCCTCGAAGGTATCGAGGAGCTCGACGAGCACATCGCTACTGACGTCAAGAGTTCCGCCACGCCGGACCACGCCGCGCAAACATTTACGCCCAGCGCCGTGTTACCCGCCGTCGATTTCGGAAACGCTGAACCCGCCGCGGAATCTTCAGGCGCGGAGCACGAATCGTCCATCATCGAGCCTGGAAACGCCGCGATAGCTCCTGCTGCGTCCGCCCCGATGAATACGTCGCCCGCGAGCCCCTCGGCTCCGCACGACCGACCTCGCTTCGACAATCGCAACAGCAGGCCGGGTCGCGACTTCGGCCGCCGTGGTGGTAGCGGTGGTGGAAGGCCTGGACGCGGCGGACGTTTTGGCCGGCGCGGTGGCAGTGGCGGCGGAAGTGGCGGACGCGGAGGCGACCGGCGCTTTGGCCGCGAGCTCCCCTCATCCAAGTACGCTTCGCCCGGCACGTTTGAAAGTGCGCCGAGCGAACCGGGAGCGCCGGAAGGGCACGTCTCGATAATTCTGCCCGGGGAGTCTCTCGCGAAATATCGCGAGAAGCCTGCCGGCGAATCAATTCCGGCTCCTTCCGACGACGCGACGCAAATCTCCGCCCCTAACGAACCAACTGACTTCGTAGCGAGCACGCCGACTGCGGCTCCCGTCGTCGAACAGTCCGAGCAGGTGCACGAGTCGCCGGCGCCGCGCGCATTTGAACCTCGGCGCGAATTTCACCCGGAACCTCGCACGGAGGCGCCTCGATCGTTTTCGACCGGCCTCGAACCTTTGCCCGGTGAAACGCTTTCGAAATGGAAGCATCGCGATACTCCCGTCGACCAGCACGTCGAAGCAGCGGCTCCAGTCCGTGCCACATCAAGCGCATGAGCATGAGCTTCCGGTCGAGCACCACGAACCCGAAATTCACGCCGCGCAAATCACGCACGAAGAACATGCTCCTCCGGACCTGAGCCCGGACGAAGCTGCGGCACTGGCGGAACACGTCGCTGAGGCCCAGGAAGAAGAAGCCGAACGCAACGCGGAAGAAAGAAGCTTTGCTGCCGCCGATGAAGCCGCAGGAGCCGTACACGACGCCGTCGAAGGCGAAGACCACCGCGACGCAATTTCCGCGGCCACCGAAGCAGAAGCGGACGCTGCGGACGCCGAGGCGGACGAGCACGAACTCGAGGAAGAAGAAGCCGACGCCGAAACGGAAGGCATGATTGCGCCGCCCTCCGAGCTCGATCACGAACACGAGCACGACTCGGAAACAATTTCAGCCGAAGGCGAATCGCAAGTCCCCGGAGAGAATGCTCCTCCGCAAGAGCAGCAGCCGTGGAAAGCGCAAGTCCGCGACGATTTCCGCGCGCGGATGCAGAATCCCGCACGCCGCGGAGGACGTGACCGCGATCGCGGCCGTGACCGCGGACGCCGCCCGCAGCACGGGCGTACCGGTGGCCACAGCCACGGTCATCATAGTTCGGCGCCGCGCCGTCCGCAGCTCATCGCGGACATGCTGAAGCAGGGCCAGGAAATCATCGTCCAGATCGCCAAGGAACCGCTGGGCAAGAAGGGCGCGCGCATCACCAGCCACGTCGCTCTCCCGGGACGATTCCTCGTCTATATGCCCACGCTCGACCATACCGGCGTCTCGCGCAAGATCGCTTCCGCCGAGGAGCGTGCGCGTCTGCGTCATTTGGTCAACGATGCGAAGGGCAGTGCGGGCGGAGGCTTCATCGTCCGCACCGCCGCTGGAGCCGCTGCGCCGGAAGAAGTTCGCGCCGACGTCGAATTCCTCACGCGCACGTGGTCTGAAATCAAATCACGCTCGGAACAGAAAAAGGCTCCGTCGCTGCTGCACCGCGATCTCAATCTCGTTCAGCGATTGCTCCGCGACCACATGAGTTCCGACTACACCGCCATCTGGGTTGATTCGGAGGACGAGTACACGAAAGTCGTGGACTTCATGAGCCGCTTCCAGCCGGCCCTCGTAAGCCGCGTGAAGCTCTACACCAAGGAAAATCCGGTCTTCGAGGAATTCGGCATCCAGCAGGAAATTGACAAGGGGCTACGGCCGAAAGTCTGGCTGAAGTCCGGCGGCTACATCGTCATCAACCACACCGAAGCGCTCGTCGCCATTGACGTCAACACGGGAAAATTCGTCGGCAAGGGTTCGAACCGCTTGGAAGATACGATCGTCCGCACGAACGCCGAAGCCGCGAAGGAAATCGTCCGTCAGATGCGCTTGCGCGATCTGGGCGGCATCATCGTGATTGACTTCATTGATATGGAGGAGCGCCGCAATCGCGACAAAGTCATGGCCGCGCTCGAAGACGCTCTTCGCGGCGACCGCGCTCCGTCAAAGGTTCTCCGCTTCAACGAATTCGGCCTCGTCGCCATCACCCGCAAGCGCACCAAGCAGGCGCTCGAGCGCATGCTTTCCCAGCCGTGCCCGTATTGCACCGGCTCGGGAATGGTGAAATCCATCCCCACGCTGTGCTACGAGATTCAAACCGAGGCGCACAAAATGGCCCCGGAGTTGAGTTCCGGCAGCATCACCCTGCGCGTCCATCCCGAAATCGGCAAAGCCCTCAAGACCCGCGAGTCTTCGCTCATTGACGAGCTCGAGCAATGGACGAAGAAAACCGTGATCATCCAGGCCGACCCCACCCTGCACTGGGAGCAGTACGATATTTATTAGAGGCGGGATACTGGAAACTAGAATCTGGGGGGCACCAAACTGGAATCAGCTTTAAATCCACACCCTTCAATTCACTCCGAGAACCTCGAATACAAAAGCTCACGGCTTCAGGGGTGGCTTAACCCCGACACTGATTCTCAGAGTGCCAGCTGGAACAAAGTCAACCTGGTAGGCCTCACATGGAATACCAACTTTCTTCATGGCATCGTAAAGCTGGTTTGCATACGGCATAACATTACTGTCGTCAGTATGCGCCAACACATATAGCCCGACTGGTGGTGGCTGGCCGCCATAGCTAAGCGCCGTGCCTAGGTCTGCCGAACGAAATTCTGCAAGGGCATCGTGAATTACTTTCCCGTACTCCGAGGATTCGTAGTCCGTTGGATGCTCTACTACGATCCTGATCTGCGCTGGTATGCCCTTTGCCACCTCAGCTATCGCGCCCTCTTGCGAAGCAGTGAGAGTTCTATCTGGCGGTCCCGAAACTATCGAGGCTTGGTTATTGCTTCCGACCTGCGCAATGCTACCCGGCCCTTGAGAAATTGCACCAGCTTGCTGCACGTTATCTTTTCCACCGACCTGCTGTTGGCTGGTTTGTAACTTAGGCCTGGGTGCTGTCCTTGGTTTTTCTGGCTCCAATTCCTTGGACGATTCAGGACAAGGAACGGAAACGGGCTTGTCGATAATTCTCTCCACAATCTTGGGACGCGATGAGCGATAGAAGCCATAGCCGGACATCCCCACAGCCGCGACCACCAAGACGAGCATAACTGCGAGCTTCCATTTCCTATTAAGCGGCATAGTAGACCATGACGGTGATCGCCCGGGCTTCAGTCCAAAATAGTCCAGGATGGCGACTACCGCGGCTAGCGACACGATAATGTTCATTGCCGTTGCACTAACACACCTCCGCAACGCAGTCAGCCTATGCCACCAACAACGAAGAGTCCATCCGGGGGTTTCGGCAGTGGCGGGTGGCCCAACTTCGAGCTATCAGGTTTTAAGGGTGCCCCATGCTCGGTTCTCGAGCGTGGGGCTTTTGCGTTCTGATTTACTTTCCTTGCCGCAGAATCCCCAAGAAATACAGGGTACTGGTTCTCGTACTTTTATTGCCCCTTCGTACAGGCGCGCACGAAAACTCCGCGTGCTAGCATGCCAATGAAATCGCAAATGTGAAAGCGACTGCATTGCGCGACGCCGGTCGTCGCCGCTCTCTCGACGAGAGCCGAACGCTCTTTGAAAACTGAATACGAGTGTTGAGTCTTGGTGGCACAGACACTCCTGTCTGTGCTCTTGCGACCACGCCTTCGCAATGGCCGACCGCGCGCACGGACGAATCCTCGTCGGCATCGCGTTCCACGAATCACCAGTCAGTAGTCACGAGTCACGATTTCGGCCACCAATCACTACTCACCACTCACGCCTTTAAGTGACACACGTGCAAAGTAATTTCTCGCGTAAGCGCTTGAAAACAAAGAAAAGCGGTACCCACAAAGTGACACACGATTACGAGGGGCCGGATCGCAACTTGGTCGTCACGAGTCGCCAGTTACAACTCACAAGTCAGGCTTTTCTAATCGACACACTCGCGATTAGAAATGCCCTAACTCCGTGAAAACAATCGACCGGGACCAGTTCTAATCGACACAGAAGTCAGCTGCTGAAGCGCTGCTCTTTGAACGGGTCGCCGTACATGTTGTATCCGTTTTCTTCCCAGAATCCAGGTGCGTCCTGCGCCATGAATTCGAGACCGCGCACCCACTTCACGCTTTTCCACGCGTAGAGATGCGGTACGACGAGCCGCACCGGGTAGCCATGTTCGGCGGGCAGCGGCTCGCCGTTGTGCTTCAACGCAAAAAGCGTCGCCGGGCGCATCAAATCCTCGAGCGGCACGTTCGACGTGTAACCCTGCTCGGCGACCACCGTCACATATTTCGCTTCCGGCTTCGCGCCCGCCAGTTTCATCACTTCGGCAAACGGCACGCCTTCCCACCGCACGTCGAACCGGCTCCAGCGCGTCACGCAGTGCATGTCGGCCGTCACTTCCTTCATCGGCAGACTCGTAAATTCGCTCCACGTCAGTCGCACCGGCTGCTCGACCAGCCCCGCAATCCGGAAATCCCAGGTCCGCGGATCGAATCGTGGCACCGTGCCCTCGTGCAGCACCGGCCATTTCAGCGTCGCGGATTGCCCGGGAGGCAGCCGCCCAGCGTCGCGCATCGCGCGCTCGAGCTGTTTGCGTTCCGAACCTTCACCGAAGATCATCGTTTTATTTTATCGCAGAACCGGAGTCGTTGCGGACGTTCAGAGGTGAGCGCGAAGTGCCGCGCTGAAGACTGCGGCGCTACATGCAAACCTAAACCGGCGAGTCCCGGAATCGCGTGTGCTATTATTGCGGTTTCAAAAACATCACAACCTCACACAAGGAGCATCCTTTGGCCGCGCGCATCCTCAATGGCAACGCAATTCGAGATCAAATCTATGCCGAGCTGCAGGCGGAAATCGCCGAGCTCGCGAGCGCGGGCATTCGCCCCGGCCTGGCGGCCGTGCGCGTGGGGGACGATCCGGCTTCAAAGCTCTACGTGAATAGCAAAATCGCGGCATGCGAAAAACTGGGCCTCGGCAGCTTCCACATCACCCCGCCCGCCACGACCACCACCGACGAATTGCTCGCTATCGTCAACGACCTGAACAGCCGCGATGACGTGGACGCAATTCTGGTGCAAATGCCGCTGCCCAAGCAGATTGACTCCAAGAAGATTCTCGACGCCGTCATCCCCGCAAAGGACGTGGACGGCTTTCATCCCGTCAATGTCGGCCATCTCGTTGCCGGGCGCCCCGCGCTGGTCGCTCTGCACGCCCGCCGGCGTGATGGAAATTCTGCGCCGCAGCAACATTCCGATCGAAGGCGCGAACGCCGTCGTCATCGGCCGTAGCGACATCGTGGGCAAGCCGCAGGCGCTGCTGCTTCTCCATGCAAACGCTACCGTCACGATTTGCCATTCCAAGAGTAAAGACCTGGCCGGCATCGCGCGCCGCGCGGACATCATCGTCGCAGCCATCGGTAAAGCAGCGATGGTCACTACGGATTTCGTTCGCCCTGGCGCCACGGTAATTGACGTCGGTCAAATCGTCGTGAAGGATCCCGCCGAAGCGCAGCGCATCTTCGCGAACTTTCCCGCGAAGCTCGAATCCTTCCGCACCAAGGGCTCGATCCTTGCCGGTGACGTTCATCCCGACGTCATGGAGGTCGCTGGCGCCTACACGCCGGTTCCCGGAGGCGTCGGACCGCTCACCATCGCCATGTTGATGAGCAACACTGTCAAAGCCGCGCGCATGCGACGCGGCGCGCGCGCCCCTGTGGCCGCGTCCTCGCATCCCTGATGCTGCGCGTCGGCCTCACTGGCGGCATCGCTTCCGGAAAATCCACCGTAGCTGGGTTTCTGCGCGATTCCGAATATCCCGTGCTCGATGCCGATTCGATCGCGCGCGAGTTGCTCGAACCCGGGCAGGACGCTTACAACGAAGTCGTCCGCGAGTTCGGTGACGCTGTTCTCAACAAGGGCGGAGCGGTGGATCGCCCGAAACTTGGAGCAATTGTTTTTTTCGACGCGCAGAAGCGTGCTCGGCTCAACCAAATCCTTCACCCCCGCATCCAGGATGTCGTTGGCAAGTGGTTCGCCGCGCTCCAGCGCCCAGGCGGTCCGGATATGGCGTTCGAAGACGCGGCGCTGATTCTCGAGGCTGGCGCAAAAAAGAATCTCGACCGCGTGGTGGTTTGCTGGTGCCTTCCCGAACAGCAGCTTGAGCGCTTGCAGCAGCGTGGGCTTTCGGTGGAAGACGCCAGGCTGCGCATCGCCGCGCAGATGCCCATGGACGAGAAGCGACGGCTGGCCGACGAAGTCATTGACTGCTCCCGCACCATTGACGAAACGCACCGGCAATTAAAGGTAGTTCTGGAAAAATTGAAGCAGGTGGTCGCTCCCGGAAGAAACATTACCTGACGCGGTTGCGTATCTAGCGGCAGAAGGAAATACGACGATGCCGAAATCGGGAAATCACAGACGCTCCATCCGGCTCCTGGCGCTCGGATTGATCATTGGTCTCGGCGCATGGCTGGCAGGCTCCCGCTATGGGCAGCATAGTCCCTCGTCCGTTCACGCCCTGCCCGCCGCCCTTCCGGCGGACGAAGGTCCCACTACCCTCGATCCTACCGAGGCG
Organism: uncultured Acidobacteriota bacterium; assembly: GCA_963818605.1. Classification (GTDB taxonomy): domain Bacteria; phylum Acidobacteriota; class Terriglobia; order Acidiferrales; family UBA7541; genus Palsa-295. The sequence goes on along the minus strand of CAWFSW010000004.1, from coordinate 591,995 downwards.
CAGAATGTCCGCATTTACAAACAGGCTTCGCCCGCGATCGCGAATATAGTGACCCGCGCGGTCCAGTACGATTTCTTTTTCGATGCTGTGCCGGTCGAAGGCGCCGGCTCCGGCTTCGTGATTGATACCGACGGCCACATACTCACGAACTATCACGTCGTCCAGGGCGCGGAAACCATTGAGGTCACGCTCGGCGATCAATCGCGCTACAAAGCCAAATACATCGGCGCGGATACGCGCAATGATATCGCCCTCCTCAAGATTGATCCGAAAGGGCGGAAAATCGCCACGCTGCCGCTGGGCGACTCTCGCAACTTGTTAGTGGGCCAGCGCGTGCTCGCCATCGGCAATCCCTTCGGATTCCAAAGCACACTCACGACCGGAGTCGTTAGCTCACTCGGCCGTACTGTGCAAACCAGCGAAAACACGTTCATAGACGAAGCAATCCAAACCGATGCCGCTATCAATCGCGGAAACTCCGGCGGCCCGTTGCTGAACAGCCGCGGGGAAGTGATCGGAATCAACAGCGCCATTTACGCGCCCACGGGAACGACTGCCGGAATCGGATTTGCGATTCCGATTAACACGGCGCGCCGCGCTGCCGAGGATTTGATCTCGACAGGCCACGTGCGCCACGCGACGCTCGGCGCCGAAGGTCGCGCAATTTGGCCCAATCTCGCCGACGCATTGCACCTTGGCGTCGACCAGGGAATTTTGATCGAGCGCGTGGTTCCCGGTGGCCCCGCAGCCCAGGCGGGTATTCGCGGCGGCACGCGTTCGGTGCTCGCCGGCTTGCAGGAATTGCGGGTCGGCGGCGACGTGCTTGTCGCGGTCAACGGAAAAGAGCTGCGAGCCAGATGGATTTGAATCTTCTGCTGAATCGCGCGTGGCCTGGTGACACCATCACGCTGACGATTGTTCGCGACGGCAAGAAAATGGATATACCCGTAAAGCTCGGCGACGGCTAAGCGAGCGTTTTTCGCGCCATCTCGTCCCGCACGCGGTCGCGTTCCTCTTCGGTCATTTCGAACCACGATTCAGCGACGTCGCGGACGCGCTCGAGTGCGGCCTGCATTTCATCCCGCTTTGATTTCATCATGTCGCCATCCGCATCGGTGGGAACCCAAATGGGCGGCGCCACGAACATCACCACTCGCGAGAACGGATGCGGAATCTGAAACAGGTCCCACGATTTCTGGAACGTATGCGCCATATCAACGCCGATGTGAAACACCGAAATCGGCCGTCCCGTGCGGCGCGCCAGGATCACCGGCCCCGGCTTCGCGACGTAGCGTGGTCCGCGTGGGCCGTCAATGGTAAATGCGACGTGGTGGCCCGCTTCCAGGCTCTGCGCCATCGCGGCCAGCCCCTCCACCGCGCCGCGCGACGAACTGCCTTGCGCCGTGCCGAACCCGAGGCGTTCGATCACGCGCCGCGTCCACTGTCCATCGAAATTGACTGTGTTCAGGACTACGATTCCGCGGTCGCGCCAGATCCACGCTGCCGAAAGAATGCAGCGATGCCAGAACGCGCCGATTCCGGGCTCGCCCTCGCTCCGAATCTGCATCGCATTGTGGACGCCGACCACTTCCACGCGCAGCGTCGGCCCAAGCAGGCGAATCAGCCAGTACGCCGCCCACGCGATCACCGGGATTTGCATCCTCCGCCAGCGCGAAAGCTGCGGCATCGGGATGCCTCCGGCCTTTGCGGCGGTGGCAGGGGCTGCGGATTTCGAGGCGTCGTTCACTGCGGTATAGTATAGGTGGTCTCGATGTTCCCCCAGTTCCAATTCGTGCCGAGCGCCCGACGTGTCTCCAGGTCCGCGCGATGCGGGCTTCTTGGTTTGCTCGCCCTAATCTTTCTGCTTTGTCCGCTTGTAGCGCGCGCGCAGGACTCGCCCTTCGGCGCGATCGGACGAGTGGAGGGCCGGGACATTTCCTGCGAGAACGGAACGCCGGTGAGCGGCGGAACGTCAATGGTCGGCACAAGTCTCTACGTGTCGAACGGCACCGTGATCACCGTGCATTCTGGCCAGGCGCTTCTGACGCTCTTCGCAGGCGGCGAGGTAAGCATCTGCGGCCCGGCGAAGATAACGGTTTTATTGTCAGGTGATGCGATCACGCTCGCGCTTAATTTTGGCCGTGTGCGCGCTGAATTGCCCGCGAACACGCAGTTGCGCATTTTTACGCCAACGATCATCGGAACGCCGCTCGATATCGCAGGCGGTTCGCGCGACGTGACAGTGGGCCTGAGCCTCGACGACTCGCTCTGCGTAACCGCGACCAGCGGCGCCATTCAGCTTGAACATCAATTCACCGGCGAAAAGCTAATTGTCCCGCAGGCCGGAGAATTTTTCTTGAGTGCGGGCAGGCTCCTGCCCGTCGCCGGGAAACCGGGAAGCTGCCAATGCATTTCGGCCGTGCCGGGTCCGACGCCACCGCCGAACCTTCCATCGCCGGACTACGCCACAACCGTGACGCCGCGGCCGCCGCCCCAACCTGCGCCCGAGCCCGCTCCTGTTGCGGTCGAACCTGCTCCCGAGCCGGTGACAAAACCGATCATCGAATACAGCATGCTGGCGCAGGCGAACGAAACTCACCCGGTTGTTCCCCCCGCGAAAAACGCAGCGCCCGCCGCGCCGCCCGCCCCAAATCCGGTGTACACGGCCGTTCTGCCGCCGCTCAGTTTCACTGCCGGTTCACCGACTCGGCCGCCCGATCCCGCGGAGGACATGGTCCTGCTCGTTCGCGAGGCGCAAGTCTCGCCGGATTGGGAATTCTCGGGCCACGTAGTCGCGCCGGAATTCGCGCAGGCGATGCAACATGCGCTGGGAGAAAAGCCCACCGCGCCGCAAACCCAACCATCATCGGATAATCCACCCGCGGCCAGCCCTGCAAGAAAGAAAGGCGGCTTCTGGGCCTCGCTGAAGAGGGCATTCGGCGGAGGAAGTGCGGAGAATTAGACGGAAGTTCCTGCGACGCGCGACATCGCCGCGCATAGTCTCGGATCCGATCGGGGAAACACACGTTCGGAGGGCAAAACACCAAAACGCCCTCCTCAGTGTGACAATCCGTGCCGGATTGTCACATTCCTTCGTAGTTCGGCCCCCCGCCGCCTTCAGGCGGTACCCACTGGATAATCTGGTAGGGATCGGCAATGTCGCAGGTTTTGCAGTGGACGCAGTTTGCGGCATTGATTTTCAACTTCGGCGCGCCCTTGTCCGTGACCATCTCATAGACCGCCGCGGGACAAAAATATTGGCACGGGTTGCCGAATTCACGCACGCAACGATCGCCGCAAATATTCGGGTCAAGCACGATCAGATGGCACGGCTGATCTTCGTCGTGGCGCGTGCCGGAATGATAGACGTCAGTCAGCCGGTCGAACGTGAGTTTTCCGTCGCCTTTATAGCGCGTTGACTGATCCACCAGAGTGCGGTCGCGATGTAGATTTTCGTACTCCTTGTAACCCGCTTCGGCGCGCATCGGATCCACCAGCCCGCGCCCGCCAGTGACGAACTGCAATCCCGCGTTGAATAGCCCCTTCCACAAACCGCCGTGAAATCCCTGATGAAAATTCCGTACTCCCCACAATTCCTTCTTCAACCAGCTTGCGTCAATTTTCTGCTGATACGCGGAAAGTTTGGCGGCCGACGTATCCCCTGCACACAGCGCGTCGTAAATCGCTTCGGCGGCCAGCATCCCGCTCTTGATCGCCGTGTGAATTCCCTTCAGCCGCTGCGAATTCAGCAGGCTCGCCGAATCGCCGACGATCAGCCCGCCATCCACGTAATTGCGCGGCATCGAATACCAGCCGCCGTAAGGGACCGTCTTCGCGCCATAGCGAACGAGCTTGCCGCCCTCCAGAATCTTGCTGATGAAGGGATGCGTCTTCAGCTTCTGAAACGCCTCGTGCGGATCGAACAGCGGATTCTTGTATTCCAGGCCGACCACTAGGCCGACCGACACCCGATTGTCGCGCAGCCCGTAAATCCACCCGCCGCCGTAGAGATCCGAGGTCAGCGGCCACCCAAGCATGTGCGCCACATAGCCAGTCTCGATTCGGCCCGGCTGCACGTCCCACAATTCCTTGATGCCGATGCCGTACACCTGCGGATTCAGGCCGTCGAGTTTCAAGCGGTTGACCATGCTCTTTCGTCAACGAGCCGCGCGGCCCTTCAGCCAGCACCGTGACTTTCGCGCGCAGTTCGTATCCTGGCGTGAAGTTGTCTTTCGGCTTGCCGTTCTTGTCCACGCCCTTGTCATCGGTTACGACGCCGGCGATTCCGTTTTTCTCGTAGAGCAGTTCCCTGCCCGCGAACTGCGTGAATAGATTCACGCCTTTTTTCTCGACCAGCCCGCCGAGCCATTTCACAAGCTTGTTCAGCGAGATGACGTAGTTCCCGTGATTCTGCAGCGGAGGAGGCGTAATCGGCAGCTTGAACGCGCTTTTTTCCGTGAAGTAATATGCGGCGTCGCCCGTCACCGGCGTATCAAGTGGCGCTGTCTTCTCAAAATCGGGAACGAGCTCGCGCAGCGCGCGCGGGTCCATGATCGCGCCCGAAAGTTGATGGGCGCCTATCTCGCGCGCCTTCTCCAGCACGTAAATATTTTCGGCAGAAAGCGCGGGAGACTTCTTCGCGGCGGTATGCTGCTCGATCAGGTTGGAAAGATGCAGCGCGCAGGATAGTCCAGCCGGCCCCGCGCCGATGATCAGGACGTCCGCTTCGAGTTTTTCGCGCTCGATGGCCACGCCAGAATCTTAGCAGAACCGGAGAGTTTCACCGCAGACGCACTGGTAGAAGCAGCAACTCGTGAGAATGCCAGGAGCAGCTACAGCGCCTACTTCGACGCGAGCGACACGCAGGAATCTTCGTACTTGCCCGAGCCCATCCCGCCTTCGGGGAAGATGCCATGCTCGGAAATCCACTCGAAGGATTTGTCGAACACGTCTTTTGTGTACGGCTCGAAGACCAAGCGTTCCCCGGGGCCCCAGCGACGCGTGTCCATCACGTCGTGAAAGCGGACGGGAAATTCCTTCTTGTAGTAATGGGTGTAAAGATCGGGACGGAGATCAATATCGCGCTGGGCGTTTCGCAGCGCGCGGAAATATTTCTTCACGTCTTCCATGTCGGGCTCGCGCGTGATCAGCGAAGCCATCATGAAAGTCGTATCAATGATTTTGCGGAAGCCGAGCTGCTCGAGAAAATAATATGGGCCACTGAATAGCGACGCTGCCGGCACCTTGCGGTCAATCAGCAGCTCCATGCGGCTGAAAAGCATTCCATCGGAGAACGAGAGCTTGATGTCCTCGGGCTTGAGATATTGTTCCAGCGCCTGGATGGCCGAGTAGTGGCTGCCGGACTGATATCCCACGGAAATGGGCACGCCCGCGAGTTCGGCGGGGCCGTGAATGGGCGATTCCGGCGCCACGAATATTCCTGCGGGCGCTACTGAATATGCGTCGGCGTAGAGTTTGCCGTGGCCCACGGATGCCGAGACATTTACCGTCCAGTGGCAGGCGCAGCCGATGTCCGAGCCGCGGCCCTTTTCGAATGTCTGGAAGGCGCCGACCTTCTCGCCCAGTTGGTGGCTCTTGCCTTCGGTCGAGCCGAGCGCCTCATGGAACTCGTAATCGAGCCCTTCGGCCGCGAAATAGCCCTTCTCCTCCGCAACCCATTCGTGCAGCCGCATGTGCGGCGCAATCGTGAACTTGGCCATAAATCCCCCCGAACTTCCACCCTGTTGTACTGCGCAAGTATAACATTCGCAAGCGGCCAGTTGAAGATCGCTCGTCGTCCTCTCCGCCCGCGCTCGTTCGACCACACGCCGACAGCGCTCGTTTTGACACTTATGGAAGCGACCTGCAGCTTTGGCGGGATACCGCACGTAGGCTATACTGACCAATCTCAAACACGGTGCGGAGCTCCTCTGTTTCAGCTCGCAGCGTGCGGACGGTCTTCAGTGCAAATTTAGGCGCGGGGTCAATTGTCAAAGACGACAGCGGTGCAACAAGAGCGCTCAGGCGCTACCTCTCTCGGTTCGTCTGCTCGCGCAGATAGGCGAAGTGTTGCGGTGATCGGCGGATCGGCAGCCGGATTATTCACGGCGTCGCTCCTTGCGCGGCGAGGCGTGGACGTGCGCGTGCTCGAGCGCATCGAGACGCTCGAGCCTGAGGCGCGGACGCTGATCGTCACCGATCGCATGCGCGCGCTTCTGGGCGATGCTGCCAACGGCAGTATCGTCAACGAAATTCGCCGGTTCGAACTCTTCACCGACGGCCGCGCTGCGACCATCTCTCTGAAACGTCCCGACCTGATCGTCGAGCGCCGCACGCTGATTCAAAATCTGGCCGAAGAGGCGCAGCGCGCCGGCGCCAAAATCGAAATGGGACGGCGTTTTCACGCGCTGGAATCCAATGGCAAGGGCCTGCGAGTCGAAATCGAGCGCTGTGCCGACGGCAGCCGCGAGGAAATTCATGCGGATGCGGTGGTGGGCGGCGACGGCTCGGCGAGCCGCGTGGCTCGGGCCGCAGGATGGGCGCCGCTGGAAACCGTGCCTCTATTGCAGGCGATTGTGCCGCTGCCGAAAGACATGGCGCCCGATACGGTGCGCGTCTGGTTCGTCCCGCAGGACACGCCCTACTTCTATTGGCTGATCCCCGAATCGCCCACGCAGGGCGCGCTCGGCGTGATCGGCGAATCCGGCCCCGAGACAAAGCGCTGCCTGGAACAATTCCTCGAAAAGCGGAAGTTCGACCCGATCGAATTTCAGGGAGCGCGCATTCCTGTCTACAAGCGCTGGATTCCGGTGCAGCGAAAGATCGGCAACGGATCCGTCTATCTGGTGGGAGACGCGGCAGCCCAAGTGAAGGTATCCACCGTGGGTGGAATCGTCACCGGATTTCGCGGCGCGCTGGGTGTCGCTGAGGCGATTCTGAACGGTGGGGCGAGCCGTGAACTGCGAACTCTTCGCCGCGAGCTCGATTTTCATCTTCTGCTGCGCCGGTCGCTGCACCACTTCCAGCAGTCGGACTACAGCCACTTGGTGGACCTGTTGAACGATCCCGCGAAGGAGTCCCTGGGCGAATATTCCCGCGATGAAGCGTGGAAAATGCTCTGGCGGGTTTGCCTGCGCCAGCCGCGCCTTGTGCTCCTCGGCCTGCGCGGCCTGCTGACGCGCAACCGGTCAGTCGATGAGCCTCGCTTCGCGCCGGACGCGGCAGATTAGTCGCCCGCCTGGCTGAGTTCCATGAAAACTTCCATGGCGCGAAAGCATTCCGTCCGAAACATTGCGCTGATCGTCGTGGTAGTGGTGTGCGCGGCGGGAGTGTTCGCGTTCGGCGGAGCCGGCCGCTGGCTGGTCCGTGAGGATACGCTCGGGCCGGCGGACGCGATCGTAGTGCTGAGCGGTGGACTGCCGGTACGCGCGGACGAAGCCGCCCGCATTTATGTCCGGGGATACGCCCACGAGGTTTGGATCACGCGCCCGGAATCACCGGCGGCCGATCTCTCGGAAATGGGCATCCAGTACACCGGCGAAGAAAGTTACAGCCGCCAGATACTGATTCACTTCGACGTGCCCGATGCGAATATTCGCGTGCTGCCGGCGATCGTCGTCAATACCGAACAGGAAATCGAGGAAATTTCCGGCGAAATGCGGCGCGAGGGAAAAACGAGCGTGATTATCGTGACGTCGCCGCCGCACACGCGCCGGGTGAGTACGCTCTGGCGAAAACTGGTGGGAGAAAGTCCGCGCGCGATTGTGCGGGCCGCTCCGCTGGATTCGTTCGACGCCGACCACTGGTGGCGCGATACGCACGACGCCCTGTCCGTGGTGCGCGAAATGCTGGGCCTGATGAACGCATGGGCAGGCTTGCCGGTGCGGCCGCATTCTTCCCAACCGTAGTTCTGAGCTTCTCACCACGATTCGACTAGCGCGACCCGGTCGTCGCTAGCTCCGTTACTTGGGCTGGGCCGCAAGAGGCACGGTGCTGGTCTCGAGAATTTTCCAGCGCTCCCACTCGGATTTCCGCGTCAGGTCGCACAAACGAAGCTGCCAATCGATGCCCAGTTCATCGTTTTGATGAGAGTAAAAGGCCTGCCAGGAATTTCCGTTGACGCTCGACTCTTCGCCGGCAGCGTTTCCGTTGCCGTTCTTTCCCGTGTCTGCGGGATCGTGGCTGCGAAACTCCGCTAGCCTTGCAGTGTCGAGCGGCACGCGAAAGAAAAGTACGTCTTCGTCCTTAGCTTCGGCCCCGCTTCCATTTGTCGCGGCGCTGTGCGTTGCGGACAGCAGGCGGCCGCGCAGTTCCAGAGCGTTCGCGCGCAAGAACAATTCAAGCGAGGGTGGGCGCTCGGCCGACAGGCCCGGGTGAGAAAGCGCAAGCTCCCAAAGCGAAATCGCATCGCTGCCCTTGAATGGATCGGAATAAAAATCGAGCGCGCGTGTCTGCCAGCCGGTCGCCTTGTGGTCGGGGAGAACTTCGGTGATCGTCGCAACGGTGTGGCTGCGCCACCGCTCGAGTTTTATGGCGCCGACGAAACTGCCGTGCTCGCGGACAAATTTCTGGTCGTCTTCGCCCAAGCGAACCGCGTCGCGCCAAAAGCGGTCGCCGAAACGGAAAGAAAAAATAAATACCTGCTGCAGCGGCACCGGAGCCGCCTCGCCAAGTTTCCGCCGCCATTCGGGGTTGGAGATTTCTTCGAGGGATTGAACGCGGTCGAAAAGACGACGAATGGTCCAACTTTGCTGACGCAGAAGGCGCTGCCAATACTGGGCGAGTACATAAAACACGAAGACAACGATTACGGCGATGCCCAGTGCCGGCCAGAGGATTTCCATTCCGACTGCTCCCGCGAACTCATTCAAATCAAACGCAGTGGACTTCCAATGCGGCGGATTCTACTACCAAATCCTCTCCACGCCTACGCCGGGAACGGCGGGGCGGAAGAACGAATTGACGCTCCAACTCGTTCGATACTCGCCGAGAAACTGCATCGAGACTGACACACGAAATCCATCACGCTCGACACAACCTTGCGTGACCGGAGACGGGTGTCCGGAGTGTGCGACTTAAGTGACATTTGGACTCGCGGCAACGCGAGACCGGTAGATGATTCCGCACACTATTTCTTGACGAGGGGAAGAGCGACTTTCAACGTCGTGCCGAGATGGCTGGAATCGAATTCGAGAGTTCCTCCGAGTTCCTTGGCACGTTCTCTCATGCTGGCGATTCCCACACCGGACGTTTTCAAAATCCCGCCCTCTAATTTCCAGATATCGGCGGGGAGGCCTTTGCCCTTGTCGCTGACCTCTAGAATCACCTGGCTAGACGTGATCGCGATCTGTACTCGAGCGGACTTGCTGCCGGAATGATGGTGGACGTTGGTGAGGCTCTCCTGCGCGATGCGGAACAGCGCCAACTCCTGGGCGTCTGCGAGACGCGGCATCCGCGGTGGTATGACCAACTTCACGTCGATTTCGCTGCGATTGGCGAAGCCGTCTATGAACCAGCGCATCGCCGAAGCTAGTCCCGCGTCCTCAAGAAGCGGCGGGTGCAACAAATACGAAATCGTGCGGATTTCGCGAATACTTTCGTCCGCCAAATTTCTGCTTTCCGCGAGCGTCGCCAGAATCTTGGGGTCGGATTTCTGAAGCATCCGGTTCAGCTGGTTCATATTCATCATCAAGCCCGCCAGGGACTGCGCCGTGCTGTCATGGAGTTCGCGGGCCACGCGCCTGCGTTCGTCATCCTGCACGCGCATCAGGCGCGCGGACATTACGCCGGAACGTGATGCGGCAAGTTCGGCGTCTCTCCGCTCGGTCTCGTCCTGAATGGCGAGGAGGATCAGGGGTGCACCCCCCTTGGGGCTGCGGAATTGGCGAGCGTGAAGGAGCATGGTCTTGCGGCCGACAGATGGGAAATCGTGCTCGACCTCAAAATTTGAAAGAGGGACATCGCTGGAGAGGACTTTCTCGAGCAACGACCGAAGTCGCGGGATATTCCATTGTCGGTTCCCGAGATCGTAGATGAGTTTCCCCAAGGTCGTTTTGGGCGTCGCGTGAAAGGTTTTGTAAAATGAGCTATTCGCGGACATCACGCGCAGGCCGGAATCGAGCACAACCAAAGACTCCTGGACGGCCTCGATGATCGCTTCGGCGTACCGACGAGCGTCCTCAATCGCGTCGCTAGCACGCTGGAGAGCACTGATATCCAGCAGCGCCACGACCGCGCCTTCGATTTTGCTTTCAGCAACACGGTAGGGATGAATCCTCAGCGAATAGGACTTACCGGCAAGGTCCTGTATTTGATGTTCGCTTCGTCTTCCTGAATTTATGACTGCGGTGCTGGCATCCCTTAGTTCCGGGATCGTGGCGCTGAAACGCATGTCATTCACCGGCCGTCCGATGTCGCTGGGCATCAAATTGAACAGGACCTCGGCCGCCGGGGAAAATCTGCGAATGCGCAGGTCTCTTCCCAAAATGAGGACCGGAATCTCGAGGCTGATGAAAAGATTGGTCAGATCGCTATTGAGCTGGCTGAGTTCCGAGTGGCGATGCTCGAGTTCGTCGTTCAGCGTAGTCAATTCTTCGTTGGACGACTGCAGTTCCTCCTTGGCGGTTTCCATCTCTTCATTGATGCTTTGCAGTTCCTCGTTTCTCGATAGAATCTCCTCGTTCGCGGATTGGAGTTCCTCATTCGTGGTTTCTTGACCGCGGATGATCTCATCCATTCGGGCTCGCGTTTGCTCAAGCTCGCGTTGCGTGCGCGCGAGGGCCTGGCGTTGAGGCTGCTGTCGTCCCGGTGGAGTACGATCTTCCGCTGTTGCCAGGAGGCCAACATGGGGTTGCTTCTCAGCGCCGTCTTCGAATACGACCCAGAAGTTGCGGTCTTCTCCGGAGCGCGCGGGCAACGGAATCACTTCCACCGCCGCGTCTCTCGATTTTCCGTTTGCGGAGATGGGAATTCGCTCTCTTCGAGCAGGGGCGCCGGTTTTCCTGCTCTTCTGGATGGCGGAGCGGATTTCCCAGACCAGGCTTTCGCGGGCCATCTTCGCAAGACTCAAGCTCGCTGGGCCCGCAGCCGGATCGAGAAATGCGGATGTTCGCCCGCTGAATTGCAGGATCTCCAGATCTGAATTGACCAGAACGGCAGCGGGACCATGTCTGGCCAGCAAGATACTCTCTGCGACGGCGGACCTATCCGGCGCATCTTCCACCTTTGCCGGCGGTGGTTGGCTGCGGTTGACCTGCTCATCGCGTTCCGCCGATCGGCGTTCAAAGGCCAACCGGCTCGCGCCTGGTTTTCGTGAATAAATGCGGTAGCTCCGGTCAACCGGAGCGAAAAGCTCGGAGTGCGACGTGATGGTCTCGGCCCTCCCCAAGAGAAGGAGGCCTGTGGGTTTGAGCGCGTAGTGGAATATCGGGATCACGCGGTTTTGCAATTCCGGTCCCAGATAAATCAGCACGTTGCGGCAGCTGATCAGATCCAATCGCGAAAAGGGAGGATCCTGAAAGACGTTTTGTTTCGCGAAAACGCATCTTTCGCGGATGTCTTTCCTGATCTGGTATCCGCGGTCGAGCTTCACAAAGAATTGCTTCAATCGCCCGGGAGAAACGTCTTTGACTTGATTGGACGTGTACACGCCCGAGCGCGCCCTTTCCAGCGAGGGTTCGTTCACATCCGTTCCGAAGACTTGAATCGTCACGTTGTCCGATTCATCCTTCATGCATTCCAAAAGACAGATTGCGAGGGAATAGACTTCCTCACCCGTGGCGCAACCCGGCACCCAGATCCTGATCGGGGTGGAGGGCTGGCGCGCCTTCAGGACTCGGGGAAACACTTTCCTTTTCAGAATCTCGAAGGCGGGAGCATCGCGGAAGAAACCGGTGACGTGAATCAGAATGTCCTCATGAAGAGCGCTGGCTTCGTCGGGATGCTGTGCTATAAATTTCGCATAGTCCATCAGGTTGCGGCTCTTATGCAACACCATCCGGCGGCGGATGCGCCGGACAATAGTGCCCTTCTTGTACTGGGTGAAGTCGGAGCCCGTGCTCGAGCGGAGCAGGTTCAGGATTCCCCGGAGCACGTCTCGATCAATCGTTTCCTCCACGGGTCTCGGAGCTGAGCGAACTACGTACGGGTGCCGGGCAATTTGGAGAAGCTTCTCGCCAATCTGCGCGGGAGGGAGGACAAAATCCGTGCATCCCGTGGCGATCGCGGCATGGGGCATGCCGTCGTATTTTGCAGAGCTTTCGCTCTGCGCAAAAGCGATCCCGCCTCTGGCTTTGATGGCCTGCAAGCCGAGGGCGCCGTCCGAACCAGTGCCCGACAGAACCACACCGATGGCTCGTTGCGCTTCCTCCTTGGCCAGCGATTCCATGAAACGGTCAACAGGCATGTGCAGCCCGTGATTCTCGTCACGGGGCTTGAGGAACAGCTTCCGGCTCGCGTAAATGAGGTCCCTGCCAGGCGGAATCACATACACGTGGTTGGCTTCCACGGGCGTTGCTTTGGCAACTTCGGACACCCGCATTTTGCTGATGCGGGAAAGAAGAGTCACGAGCGAACTATCGTGTTTCGGGGCGAGGTGTTGAACGATGACGATCGCGATTCCGCTCTTTGCAGGGAGGCGCGAAAGAAGCTGGGTTGTGGCCTCCAAGCCTCCCGCCGAAGCCCCAACCGCAACGACGGGAAACATCGCTCGGGCCGAGAGGACGGGCTTCCTTTTTCTTGACCCAGAACGCTTGGGTCTGCGCTTAGGTTTCATCCGGAATGAATAAGGCTCCTTTGTCCTTTGCCACTAAGTCGAACTTTCCACCGGCATAGTGATTCGTCTCTCCACGATGAGCCGACCTTTCGACACAGCGCACATTTCCTCCGTCCATCTTTTTCTCCAGTATTCAAGCTTCGAAGCGGCGGTGCCCTTCATTTCAAAACGGCGGGGACTGATCGAGGGTGACAATCTGCCCAAGTAATTGGCATGTCAAGTCAGTAATATGCTGGAAGGAGAATCCCTACAAACAGGTTCCTACGACTGGCTACACGACACTCACACCAAACGAGAAACGACTGTGCCAGACGCCACCCGTAAGGTATTTCCCGATACCTAAACCTGGAGATCAACAAGGTTGTGACGTATTGCGTAGTGGACCAGATGGACCAGGGAAGGCGCGCGAAGCTTTCGCATCAGTCTCGACCGATATGTCTCGACCGTTTTCACACCGATCGCAAGGATTGATGAGATTTCCTTGTTAGATTTGCCTTCAGCAAGCAGCCTCAGGACCTGCTGTTCACGGGAGGAGAGGCTGGGGCCAGGTTGACGCGCACCGGCGAACCCGGGGCGGTCCGTCGCACCCGAATGAAGCAATTGACCGGCCGCTTGCGGGCCTTCGTGACTTGCAGGGCTGGTGACGAGATCAAAAGAAGCTTGCGATACCGGACTTGACTGCAACTGCGTCACGACGACGCCGACTTCCACCACTCGCCGACGGTTATCCACCAGTGGGAAATAGTACGAGAGCCAATGAAAGACTCGACCCGGCCTCGTCAGCAATTGTCCAGATCGCCGCAGATTCGACAACGGTCGTCCGGTAGAAAAGACATGGTCAAATGAGGGTTCGGCTCTTTTTATCAGGGCGCTTTCCGCAATGTCGTGCATCGACTTTCCGGGATGAGCTTCCACGGGGAGATTGGTGAATTCCGCCAGAGCACGACTTACGGCCCGGTAACGCAATCGTCTATCGAACACAGCGACGCCAATCCTGAAGCTATCCAACGCCGAAAGAAAAGACGTTGCGGGAAAACCACTCAGACTGAGACTACTGGGTTCAAGGGATAGTGTCGCGGCCATCGCCGTCCGAAGTCGCATATCGTCTCCTAGCTTAGCTAGCGATTCACTGCCCGGAGATTACAAATGGAAACCTGGCACGGTGCGAGTGTCAGCGCCGAAACGACTTGTTTGCCGCGTCGCTACCACCAGCAGCGGGCCACCTCCGCTGCGCGGACACTGCGGGCCAAGTTTGACCCGTTTATTTGGCAAGACATATACCAACAAGCGATTACCGTGGCAAGTAAATCCGCACTGCTTCGTTTTGCTCGCAGCCCGACGGGCACGCGTTCTCTGCCAGAGCGCGGTTACGCGGTTTCATAATATAGTTGGCGTTCGATGGAGCCGGATAGTGTGTCTGACAATCACCCGATCCGGGACGGGGTAATGGAACCCTCGAAATTAACGAGACTCTTGTTGGCCATCATCGCGGCCATTCTTACCGCGCCAGCAGCATGGGCGCACCTTATCGAGCACCGGCCTCGTGATCGCGCGGAATCACGCGACCCCGCCCAATCCTCTGACGGAAGCAAAAACAGCCACGGGCGGAAGCTTCCATTCCGACGGGCGCATCCTCGTGCTCGTTCTGAAGTCTACGTGCGCAAGCAGCACCAATTAGCAGGAGCTACTTCGTCGCGGTGGCGCCGGTGATCTTCAGAGTGTAAAGCGCGGTGCCGCTCGGAAGCGCTTCGCGAAATTGTGCGCTCTGCGAGTCACCGGGATCCAGTGTAAGTGAAGGAATCACGCCATGGTTGGTCGCCAACAACGTGCTGTCGGCGCCCACGTACGTGGTTTCGTACTGAATGTTACTGTAGCTGTATACCTGCGAAAGATTCCGCACCTCAACAGACCACATCGCGGCGCCAACATTGTCTTTGTCCATTTTGCGGCTTACCAGACGGAGATCCTTGACGGCGTCCGCATTGGACTGAACAGGCGCGGCGGCTGCGGTGGCAGGCGTCGCATTTTGCGAGGCGTCTTTCTTACCCATGAAGAAAACCGCCGCGCCGATTACGATGGCGATCACGACGGCGATGCCGACCCACATTCCTGTGGCGCTCTGTTCACCTTTGGTTTCAGGAGTCTCAAACATATGATGTCCCCCCTTTTCGCGGAAGTTAGCACGATGGCCTGTCTGGTTCAACAGAATCCATTTTCGGCAGCGATAGATTCCGTTTTCGAATCAGGACTGTTACTGGCGCATCCGGAGGCCCGGCCACGCGAAAACACTTAGGGTGCGGAATCACCGAAAAATGCGCGCCGGGATCAGTTTTTCGTGTGCGAGGTGCTGACGGAATATCGGCTCGCGAGGAGCTGACCTTCGTCAGTGTTCACCGGTTTCAGGTCCATTTCCTGACTAGATCTCCACCCTTAGGCCACGACCAGGTATCTTGCACCCGGAAGAAATAGAGCTGGCCCGCTTTTGCTGTGAAGTTGGTCGCTTCGGCGTAAGCTTCCATGTATTTTCCCTGCCAGCTCGCGCACAGGTGGTGTTCGCCTGCATCCACGGGGAAATAGAAATAGGAACTACCGTGCGTCGCGCCGACCCATGCGCCATCGAGGCCAGCGCGGACGGTCGGCTTCGGTGAGGCGCTGAAATTCGAGTCGTCCTCCACGAAATAGACGAGCGCCTTACCGGCGTCAGGTTGAGGAAAAGGGTGCTGATTCTTGTTGGTCTTCACTGAAAAGCTTGCGTTTGACGCACCGCAGCCCGGGGCCGTTGCGACGGCAGGCGCACTCTGCGCGAATGCAGGCGGTGCAAAAAGAAACAACAAGAGAATGGTTCTCATTGATACTCCCTCCCGAGGCGATACGAATCTTGCGATCAGTGTTCCCGTCGAACATTCAGACGTACCGCTTTCTGGCGACGATTGCCAGCTTGCAATCGACATTGTATCCGGACAATACCCCCTGACCACTGTCCTATTTTGCAAACTCACAATTGCGTTTTGATCGTTGATCCGGCAAATGTGTGGTGCAGTGCAAAGCATGAGTGCCGGGCATGGGCCTGCGGCGGACTGCGCCTCTACGAAACCTTCGGCGGCGCGATCCCGCAGTCGATGAAGTAAGTATTTTGGGAATCCTTCCCGGCTGAGTATCATCGAGTCCCGAAATCACTGTGCTGCGGCGAACGCCGGTTCAGCAAATCAAGGAGACACTGATGGAAACGATGAAGGCAGTGCGAGTTCACGAATACGGCGGGCCGGAAATGCTCAAATACGAAGACGCGCCGCGCCCGCAAGCTGGTCCTGGCGAGGTTCTGATAAAGGTGCACGCGTCGAGCGTGAACCCGGTGGACTGGAAAGTGCGCGCGGGATACCTGCAGCAGATGATGAAATACAAAATGCCGATGATTCCGGGATGGGACGTCTCAGGCGTGGTCGAAGCGGTTGGCGCCGGCGCCACGCGACTGAAGGCCGGCGACGTGGTGTACTGCCTCGCGGACCTGTCTCGGGATGGGGCATACGCCGAATACGTGGTGGTGAAGGAAGCGGTCGTCGCGATGAAGCCGAAGTCCATTGATCACACGACCGCGGCGGCGATTCCTCTGGCGGCGCTGACGGCATGGCAGGCGCTGAACGACGGGGCGAAACTCGCCGCGGGCCAGACCCTCCTCATTCATGGCGCTGCGGGGGGCGTGGGCACGTTCGCGGTGCAGTTTGCAAAACTGAAGAGCGCGCGCGTGATCGCGACGGCGTCGAAGAAAAACCACGAATTTCTGCGGTCGCTGGGCGCGGACGAGACGATTGATTACAACACCACAAAATTTGAAGACGTAGTGCACGGCGTGGACGCCGTGCTCGATACAATTACCGGCGAGACGATGGAACGTTCGTGGCAGGTGATGAAGAAGGGTGGAATTTTGGTGTCTATCCTTGAACCGCCGTCGGCGGAGAAGGCAGCCGAGCATGGGGTGCGCTGCCACCACACCTTCGTGCAGGGAAATATGGAGCAGCTGAACGAAATTACGAAGCTCGTGGAGGCGGGGAAACTGAAGATTATCATCGAGAAAGTTTTCCCGCTCGTCGAAGCTCGCGCCGCGCAGGAATCGAACGCGACTGGCCACACGCGCGGCAAAATCGCCCTCCGCGTGATCTGACGACCCATTAAATGGTACTTCTCGGTTACATCGGGGGCGTCGCGGCGGTCTGCACCACCGGGGCCTTCATCCCGCAAATCCTGAAAATCCGACGGCAGGGCGGGGGCGACCTTTCGTACCCCATGCTCTTTCTTTATCTCACCGGCATCCTTCTCTGGCTGGTGTATGGCGTGATGCAGCACGATCCGGCGATCATCTGGGCCAACTTCGCGACTTCGCTGCTGGTCGCGATTGCGCTGGTGCTCAAAGCGACTCATCACCAGCCGAAGGCATAAACGCCGAAATCGCCCGCGCGGCGACCTGATTATCACTTGCATTTTGCAAGTGACATTGCTAGCTTGGCCGCCGTGCCTGGAAAGCTGAAATTGGCCTGCCGTTCCAGCTGCCCAGTCAGCATCTCTCTCGAGACGCTGGGGGATCGCTGGTCGCTGCTCATCATCCGCGATCTGATGGTGCGCGGATTTCGGACGTTCAAGGAGTTTGAGGACTCGGACGAAGGTATTGCGACGAATATTCTGGCCGACCGTCTCCGAAGGCTCGAAGCGCACGGCATCATCACCGCGGAGGCCGACAAAGGTGATCGAAGAAGAGTAAGTTACCGGTTGACCGAGAAAGGGATCGACCTGGCACCGGTACTTTTGGATTTACTGATTTGGGGAGCGCGGCACGAGGAGACTATGGCTCCGGCTGAGTTGATTGCGCAGATGGAGCAAAACCGCGAAGCCGTGATTGCGGAAGCGCGGCGGCGCTGGCGAGAACGGGATTCGACACCGCTGATACCGAGGTTTGCGGTCGAAGGGGCCGACCGCAGTTCAAAAAGGAGATGAGCGATGAGCAAAGTACGCGTACTGGTTGGCACACACAAGGGCGCGTTTGTCTTGACGTCCGACGGGAAACGCGAGAAGTGGGAAGTGAGCGGACCGCACTTCGCGGGCTGGGAGATTTACCACTTGAAGGGATCACCGGCCGAACCTAATCGGCTGTATGCGTCGCAAACCAGCGGCTGGTTCGGGCAAATCATCCAGCGGTCAAGCGACGGCGGCAAAACCTGGGAGACTCCGGGCGGCGGGCTGAAGCCGAATCCCGGCGGCATGCCGACGGGCGAGAGCAATAAATTTGCCTACGACACTTCCGCTGCGACCGGCAAGCCGCTCACCACACATCAATGGTACGACGGGACGCAGCACCCGTGGGAATTCAAGCGTGTGTGGCATCTGGAACCTTCGCTCACGGATCCGGACACTGTGTACGCAGGAGTCGAAGACGCTGCGCTGTTTCGTACGACTGACGGCGCCGCGTCCTGGCAGGAAGTTGCCGGATTGCGCGGCCACGGCACGGGACCCAAGTGGCAACCGGGCGCCGGTGGACTGGGCCTGCACACGATCATTCTTGATCCTTCGAATCCGAAGCGGATCTTCATCGCCATTTCGGCTGCGGGCGCATTCCGTACAGACGACGGCGGCGCGACGTGGCGCCCGATCAACCGCGGGCTGCGATCCGAACACATTCCCGATCCAACTGCGGAGACCGGCCACTGCGTTCATCACGTCGCGATGCATCCCAAGCGGCCCGGCGTCCTGTTCATGCAAAAACACTGGGACGTGATGCGAAGTGACGACGCCGGCGACCAGTGGCGCGAGGTCAGCGGAAACCTGCCGACGGATTTCGGGTTCGTGATTGACATTCACGCGCACGAGCCGGAAACAATTTACGTGGTCCCGATCAAGAGCGATTCGGAGCATTTTCCGATCGAAGGCAAGCTGCGAGTCTACCGCAGCCGCAGCGGCGGAAACGAATGGGAGCCGCTCACGAAAGGCCTGCCGCAAACGGACTGTTACGTCAACGTGCTGCGCGACGCTATGGCCGTGGACACGCTCGATTCGTGCGGCGTCTATTTCGGCACCACTGGCGGGCAGGTGTATGCTTCGAACGACGCCGGAGACAACTGGTCTCCCATCGTCAGCAATCTTCCCGCGGTATTTTCCGTCGAGGTGCAGACGCTGCAATGATTCAGGTCGTACTTCCGGCGCATCTGCGGACGCTGGCGCACGTGGGTAGCGAAATTTCGATCGAGGTCGCGGGGCCGGTCACGCAGCGCTCAGTCCTGGACGCGATCGAGTCAACGTATCCTATGCTGCGCGGGACGATTCGCGACCACGTGACGCAAGAGCGGCGACCGTTCTTGCGGTTTTTCGCCTGCCAGGAAGATTTGTCGCACGAGCCGCCCGATGCTCCGCTCCCTGACGCAGTTTCGTCCGGTAAAGAGCCGTTCATGATCATCGGCGCCATCGCCGGTGGGTAGGCGCGCACGCCAACAACTGCGAAAGCATGGCGCGGTGCACGTCGAGAAGGCGATTCCCTAGGCCACGATAGGGCCTCCCCGCAAACGACAATGCTGGGTGCATGGGCACTTGCATACGTCTGCTGGATTGGGATATAACCGCGCGCGACCGCAGAAAAACAAAACGCCGATTGCCTGCTGGGCGTCACAACAAGGCTGAGTCAACTAAGAATCCGTTTAGGGGGCTGCTCGATGAAAACTTATTGTTTGGCACTATTGGTGTTGCTGGCCGCAGCGATTGCGCCGATATCGCGCGCACAGGACGAGGCACCGGCTCCGCCTCCGGCCCAGGCGCCAGCAGGCGCTCCCCCGGCAGCAGGCGGTGGGGCCGCACCGGCGCGTCCCGCACAGCAACCCGGAGCGCCACCGCCCGGAATGTTCGCGCTGGGTCCACTGCCGCATGGCACGGTGAAGGATTACAAACCCGTCACCGCCGACATGCTTCTGAATCCGAGTCCTGATGACTGGCTGCAGTTCAGCCGCACGTATGACGCGTGGCGCTATAGCCCGCTCAAGCAGATCAACAAGAAGAACGTCGGCCAGCTTCATATCGCGTGGGTAAAGGGCTTGCCCGCCGGCACAACTGAAACGATTCCGCTGGTTCACGACGGCGTGATTTATACGATTGCTCCCGGGTCGGACGTGATGGCCATTGATGGAACCAACGGAGACATCATCTGGGAGTACAAACGGACGTACAAGAATCCGCAGATCGGTTCGACGGAGCGGACGAAATCCCTCGCGATCTATAAGGACATGATTTATTACACGGCGCCCGATGGTTATGTGGTTGCGCTCGACGCCACGACCGGCAAAGTCCGCTGGGAAACGTACAAGACGGACACGCAGAACACGTCCGGAGCGATTGTGGTCGAAGGCAAAGTGATTTCGGGCGGCACGTGCGGAAAAGGCCGCGACAGTTGCTTTATCGAGGCGGATGACGCGGACACGGGGAAGGAAATTTGGAGATTTCACAACGTAGCGGGGCCCGGTGATCCCGGTTACGCCTCGTGGAACGGCGCGGACAATACCAACTACACGGCGTCCACGTGGGGAATGCCCGGAAACTACGATCCCGTTCGCAAAGTAATCTATTGGGGCATCGCGAATCCTTCCCCGTACGAGCGGTTGGCGCGTCATGGCGGCAACCCGGACGGAGTTTCGCGGACAGCACCAGCCGATCTCTACAGCAATTGCACGGTGGCGCTCGATCCCGCGACAGGAAAGCTCATCTGGTATTACCAGCATCTGCCGGCCGACGATTGGGACACCGATCACACGCACGAACGCACGCTGCTGACCACGACGTTCAATCCCAATCCCAAGGCGGTGAAGTGGTACAACACCGAAGTTCCGCGCGGCTCGAAGCATGACATGGCCGCAATGGTCGGCGAGAGCGGCATCATGTTCGTGCTCGACCGCAACAACGGCCAATTTCTATGGGCTGAGCCAGTGCCGGTGGATACGCCGAATCTCGCCATCTCAAATATTGACGGGAAAACCGGCGCGACTACGATCAACTACGACGTGGTCATGAAGGCACCGGGCGATCATCACGTGATTTGTTATTGGAATGGGCGCAGCTACTGGCCGACGGCTTACGATCCGGAAACAAATTCGCTTTATACGGGTTACATTGACAACTGCCTGGACATGACCGGGACGAGTTCGAGTGGAAATAGGCACGGCGTGTTGCGCGAGGGTTCCGACATTAACAAGATTGCCGGAATCGCTAAGATCAACCTCTCGACTGGCGAGATGTTGAAGTTCGATGTGCAAAACGCGCCCGGCACCGGCGCGCTGCTGGCCACCGCCGGAGGTTTGATCTTCCACGGAGACATCAATCGCCGGTTCCGCGCGTTCGATGCGGCGACGGGCAAGCAGCTCTGGGAATCAATTCTCGGCGGGCCGATTTCCGTGAGCACCGTAACGTATGCGGTCGGCGGGAAGCAGTACATCATGGTGATCACCGGAGACAACCTCGCGGAGCCGGTGCTGAGCAGGCAGAGTGGCGTGAACCTGACGACTGGACACAACGCGATTTACACGTTTGCGCTCAATTAGGAGGCTGGCTCGGCGGCTGGGGCGCGTTCAGCTTGCGAGACGCAAAACGCTAATAGCAAAACTTGCTGCGAGAGTGGCAGCGCAGAGGAACGCGCTTCGCGCGGTTGTTTTTGTCGGAGCTGAAGCTCCGCCCCCCTGCACTGCTGTGCTGGTGGATGGCGGGGATTGCCAAGCATCTGCGCCGGGCACGGCATGCCGTGCCCCTACGAAACCCTCGTGATCGCGGGCTACTTGCCGCCTGCTGCTGAACTCAGGCCGAAAAGCTTCGCGGCGTTTTCCTTCAGGATCAGCGGGCGCACTTCGTCCTTGAAGGCGACCTTCGCAAAATCCGCCATCCACCGGTCCGGCGTAATGAGCGGGTAGTCGGATCCGAAGAGCACTTTCGTCTTCAGCAGTGAATTCGAATATTGCACCAGGTTCGGCGAGAAATATTTCGGAGACCAGCCCGAGAGGTCAATGTAAACTTCGGGCTTGTGCAGGCAAATCGAGATTGCTTCGTCCTGCCAGGGGAACGACGGGTGCGCCATGATGATGGGCATCGTCGGGAAATCCACGGCGACGTCGTCAATGTACATGGGGTTGCCGTACTTCAGGCGGATCCCGCCGCCGCCCGGCATGCCCGTGCCGATTCCGCTATGGCCGGTGTGGAACAGCACGGGCAATTGCGCTTCGGCAAAAAGTTCGTAGAGCGGGTATGCGATGCGGTCGCTGGGGAAAAAACACTGAATGGGCGGATGGAGTTTCAGGCCGCGCACCTGGCCCGTCGCCAGCAAGCGCTTTGCCTCGGCCACCCCTTCGGCGCCGCGCGTAGGGTCAATGCTGATGAAGGCCATCATAATGTCGGAATTCGCGGCGGCGAATTCGAGGACCGATTCGTTGGAAACTTGCGGGCGTCCCGAAAGTTTCTCCTGCACGGTGAACACGACGCAGCCGATACTTCGCGAGCGGTAGTAGTCCGCCATTCCCTGGCGGCCGCGAGCCGCGCCTTCGCCGAAATATTTCTTTGCGGCTTCGTCCGCCGCGGTTCCTTCGCCCTCGTGCTCGATATGCACGTGCACGTCAATCGCGGTCAGGCGATCCGCGTCCATGCGCTTTTCATTTCCCATTCACGGCCCCCGTTTCAGTTCGATTGGTTAGCAGAAGCGGTTCAACTTGGCGTGTGATTATCCGTTTTTTCGGGGCATTCCTCAACTGGTTCGGTCGAAGCAGTGGCGGCTAAGCGGACTTCACGGAAGGCGGGTGGTTTTCCCATGCGTTGCTGAGGCGGCGGATGGTTTCGCGGAGGCGGACGGCGAGGTCCACGACGGTTTGGAGGCGCTGAGTATCCGCAGCGGACAGGCGCTCGGCATGAGCGAGAAGCATTTCGGCATTGCCGAGGATTCCGGTGAGCGGATTATTAATCTCGTGGCGGAAGATCGCGCCGATGTCACCCGGCAAATCGGCCCACTTTGATTCCGGCGCCGATTTCAACTTTTCCGCTCGTCGCATTCTGCGCTCGATCAGGCTGGCGGCTGTGGCGACGAAATCTCCGGCGCGGGCCACGAATTCCACTTCTCCCGCAGCCACGAAGGGCGCGATTTCTGCCTGCCGGTCCAGAGACGCTAGCACGATCACGGGAGCAATCGCCGTCAACTGAGCGAGCGATTCGGCGAGCGGAGCCCCTTGGAGCAGATCGCAATCGAAGAGAATCACCTGTGGAGAAGCGCGGCTGGCGAGCACGTGCAATTGAAGGAGATTCGAAGCGGTGGCCACACGGCCCGCGTTAGCGGAGCGCTCGACCTCATTGGCGAGGCGCTGCGCGATGGACTCGTCGGCGATGCCAAGCAGCGGGCTATTGTGGGGCACGATCATGGCTCTTTTGACGCCGCTTTCCATTTCAGTCAAGTCCTCGGGATCGCGATGCGCCCTTTGGCCGCGCCGGCAGACTGATTTTTCGCGGATCGCTTCCGCCCGGCGGCGAGCAGACGGTTTACGGCCAGCTTCAATTCCTCGACGAGGAATGGCTTGGCAAGATAGGGCAGGCCGTTCGGCTCTAGAAACTGGATGGTACGCGGGGCGAGCATGTCGCCGGTGGTGAAGAGAATTTTGTCGCGTATCGGGCTGCCGGCGCGAACGAGCGCGTCGTAGAAGGCAGGCCCGTCGAGGCGCGGCATGCGCACGTCGCAAACCACCAGGTCGTACTGGCTGCGGGAAAGCAGCGTCAGTCCCTCCTGGCTGTCGAGAACTGCTTCGGCGTGATGGCCCTCTTCCCGCAGCACGTCCACGATCAATTGCGCGACGGTTGGCTCGTCTTCGACTACGAGAATGCGGCCCGCGGGAACAGCTCCGGGACGATCAAGCCGCTGAGACGATGCGGCGCCGCGATCCTGCGCGGGAACGGCAAGGACGGGCAGCTCCACCAGGAATTTGACGCCCGCGCGCGGCTGGTTTTCAAACGTCACTTCCCCGCCATGCTGCTGCACGATTCCGTAGACGATCGAAAGGCCGAGGCCGGTGCCCACGCCCGGCGGCTTCGTAGTGAAGAATGGATCGAAGATGCGCGAGGCGATCACCGGAGGAATGCCGGGACCGTCGTCTGAAACCTCGAGCAGGATTCGGCCCGCGGTATGCGCCCCCGGCCTGTGCGCTGAATGGCTGGTGCGAATGCGGACGCGCCCCTGGCCGCGCTCTTCGAGCAGCGCCTGCTCCGCGTTGACGAGGAGATTCAGGACGACCTGCTGAAGCTGATACGGATCGGCCATTGTGTGTGGCAGGTTGGAATCGAGCTCGGATTCCACGTGAATATTTTCGACCTTTAGTTCATAGCTGCGCAGGGCGAGCGTGCGTTCGACGATTTCGTTCAAGTCCACGCGGGTGCGCTCGGGCTTATTTTCGCGCGCGAAGTACAGGAGATTTTTCACGATGCGGCGAGCGCGCTCGGCCTGCTGATACACCTTCTTGGCTTCCGAAAGCTGGGCGGGCGCGAGCCCATGGCCCAGCAGAAGTTGCGCGTAGCCCATGATCGCCGTGAGCGGATTATTAAGCTCGTGGGCAATTCCGGAGACGAGCTGGCCCAGAGCCGCCATTTTTTCGGCCTGCAACAATTTGGATTGGATCTGGCGTTCTCCGGTGACGTCGGAGTAAAGCTCGGACCATCCCATGGAGCGCCCTTGAGGGTCCAGAATCGGGCGGGAGAATCGCTCGATCACGCGCCTCACCGGCCGGGTCAATTCCAATTCATCGTGCCGCGGCTCTCCCGCGCCGGCGGCGTAGGATTTCCAGGGCGCAAGAAACGCGCCGGGATCGTGAAATCGCTTGCCGATTAATTCCTCGAGCTCCTCAAAATTTGCGAATTCTCCCAGTTGGCGCGCCACAAGGCCAAAGAGCTGCCCAAACCGCGCATTGGAGAAACGTATCCGGCCGGAAGGATCCACGAGGACAACGCCGACCTGCACCGAATCGAGCACGCTGCGCAGTTCGGCGTCCAACTGGCGCCACTTGGCGTCCGCGCGCTGAACGATGGAGCCCTCTTCCATGCAGAGGAGCAGGTTGTGAGAGCCGGGCAGGATCGAACGCAACACGATGCGGACGGGGAAACCGGTCGAGAGCGACGCGTCCAAACTTTGGGCGCGCGCGGAAGAAACCGGATCGGCCCAGAAGGAAGCCAGCTTTTCGGCCGACGGCGCCGCCAGAAAGTTGCCTAGAGCCGCTGCATGGTTTGCATTCTTGAGACGCAGCATTTCGCGGGCGCGAGGGTTGGCCCTCTGAATCATCCCCGAGGAATCGATGATCACCAGCGCTTCTCCGCTGGAATCGAAGACGGCGTTGAACGCGCCGTCGGCGGCAAGCGGAGGCAAAGGGTGCGCGGACGAATGAACACCCGGATGCCGGGCTTGGTGAGACGCGTCTGTCATGTCCAGAAGAGCGGTCCTATTAGTTTGTCTCATCGCGCCACTACCAACGGCCTTGCATGATCCAGTAGCCGGACAAAAGTGCGAGACCAATTGCGGCCGCAAATTCAACTCCGCGGCGCAGCGCACTCTTCCAGGAGCTTTGCTGACTGAGGTACGACGCGTGACGCACGATTTAGACACTGCATTACATTGACCAAGTGGTCGCGTCAGAACAAGTCGCTGTTTTTCAATGCTTTGAAGGAATGCGCAAGCTGAAAATATGTGGAGCGCTTCCCACTTCGAAACGAATGACCGCGGGGACTTCCCTGTCTAGGAACGCCCTTGAGTTATAGGACTTACCACAGAGCTGAGTGGCGCGCGGGCTCCAAGGAATGTCGCTGGGCACAGCATGCCGTGCCCCTACGAAAATTGTCTCCGACGGCGATCATCGCCGGATGAGGGACATCGAGCCAAGAAGTTTACAAGACAACCGCCGCGGCGAGCCATGCGCTATGGAGACATGCGAGTGTCAGTTTGGTTGGGAATTCGATGCGGCTTCGTACTGCTTGAGCTTGCGATAGAGAGTCGTTTTGCCGATGCCCAGAAGGCGCGCCGCGGCGAGCTTGTCACCGGCGGCCTCGCGCAGGGCGCGCAAAATCGCGCGGCGCTCGAGTTCCTCCAGCGGAAGTAGCTCATCGCTCTGCGGCATGCGGTCGTTCGCGACGTACTGGAGATTGGACGGCAAGTCACTGACGTGTAGCATGGAACCGGATCCTAGCGCTACCGCGCGTTCGACGGCGTTCTCAAGCTCACGGACATTCCCGGGCCAATCGTGCGCAATCAGCTGGGCCATGGCATCCTCGGAGATCGTTTGCACCTTGCCATTCGTATCGCCAAATTTCTCGAGGAAGGAATTCACGAGGATCGGAATGTCGCTCTTACGCTCGCGAAGAGGAGGCAATTTGATTTGCACCACGTTGAGGCGGAAGAAGAGATCCTGACGGAATTGGCCCTGGCGCACGGCCACATCCAGATCGCGGTTGGTGGCGGCGATAATGCGCGTCGCGATCGAGATGCGATCGTTCGAACCGACGGGCTTCACTTCCCTTTCTTGCAGGGCGCGAAGAAGCTTCGCTTGTAAGTCCACTGGCAGGTCGCCGATTTCATCGAGGAAGAGCGTGCCGTTGCCGGCGGATTGCATTAACCCTGTCTTCGACTGCATGGCTCCGGTGAAAGCGCCCTTCACGTAGCCAAATAGCTCGGATTCGATCAGCGTGGGAACCAACGAGGAGCAATCAACGGGAACAAAAGGATTCTTGCGACGCGTGCCCGAAAAATGAATCGAGCGCGCGACAAGCTCTTTGCCCGTTCCACTTTCGCCGAGGATCAAGACCGGGTAGTTGTGCTGGCTGACTTTTTCAATCAGCCGGTAGACGCGCTGCATCTTGGGAGATACACCAATTAAACCGCCGAAACCGGGGCGCGTGCGAAGCTGCTCGCGCAGAATCCGATTTTCCTGATCCACTTCCAGCAATCGGACGACGCGATCGAGCTTGGCGCGGAGCTCGGAAATATGAAACGGTTTGGTGACGTAATCGGCGGCCCCATTGCGAGTGGCCTCTACGGCACTCTCGATCGTGCCGTATTGAGTCAGCACGATCACGGCAGTTTGTGGATAGGTTTCGCGAATGCGTTTGAGAAGTTCCAACCCACCCAACTGCGGGACGCGCAGGTCGGTAATTACAACATCAATGCCGGACTGCTCGAGGATTTCGGTGGCCTGCTCGGTGGTCGAGGCGGTGCGAGCACGCCAGCCGGAATCGGCCACTACGTCACGGCAAAGGTTTCTTGAGGCATCTTCATCATCCACAATCAAGACGGAAACGGCTGTTGGCCGCTCAAGCGACGACGCGATCTCTGTTCCACTCTCGGGCATGCTGCGCC
This sequence comes from uncultured Acidobacteriota bacterium, assembly GCA_963818605.1. Classification (GTDB taxonomy): domain Bacteria; phylum Acidobacteriota; class Terriglobia; order Acidiferrales; family UBA7541; genus Palsa-295. Next base: position 564,843 of record CAWFSW010000004.1, on the reverse strand, counting down.
CCCCTTTCTGACTTCTCTCAGGCAAATGCAAAGCAAACGCCAATGATTGGCAGCGCTGTCACTGAAAAAAAAGCACTTACATGCGTGCGAAGTGGGCTTGCGGGCTGGACTTTAGTGCCGAAATGAAACTAATGGCAAGATCGCAAAAGTACGGAGGCTGATAAGCCTCGACTACTCAATTGAATGCAACTTTGGGAACAGTAGAAATCCCGATTTGGGATCGCGCCCCTGAAAACGCCTATAATTAGCCGGTTCGGAGGTGGTCTAATCCGCCAGCGATCCGGGCCACCTTGCGGTACATGAACACATCTGAGTAGCCTAGTATGGTTCGATCGCTTTCTATCCAGCAGAAGGCGCCAGGCTGAATTGCAAAAGGAGAAGCGAATGAAACGCACCAATATGCTTCCGGCTATGGCAGCTCTGCTGACCCTCATGCTCGCTGCAATATTACCGGCGTACGCGCAGAACCAATCAACACCAGGAGGCTCTGCTGCACCGAATGAAGTTGCCCCGGGAACCCGTTTCTTGATTGGGCTACAGGATGTACTCAGCACGAAAGATTCAAAGAAGGGTGACCTGTTCACCGGGCGGACGCTCGTGCCACTAATCAGCGCGGACGGAACGGGGCTTGCGGCGGGCGCCGAAGTCCGCGGGCACGTTGACAAGGTCGAATCCGCCGGAAAGACGGGACGCGCGCGAATGTGGCTGGCGTTCGACGACATCAAAACCCCCGACGGGTGGATGCCGCTGGTCGCCATGGTGGACGACGCACCGGGTATCCATTCCGTTCGCGTGGACTTCAACCGCGAGGGCGAAATAGAGGTGAGCACAACCAAGCGCCAGGAAGCCGTGCAGGCCGCGGCCGAAGGCGCTCTGGTCGGGGCCGCGCCCGGTGTGATTGCCAAGAACGATAAGGATGCCGCCATGGGTGCAGCTGCCGCAGCTGCGGCTGCGTACATGGTTGCGGCAGGACTTGGACAAGAGGTGACGCTCGAGAAAGGCATTAAGCTCGAGCTGATCCTTGAACGGTCGCTTCTGTTTCCCCGGACCTGATTTAGGCATTGGGTTTGTGGCACCGCCCGCCGGGACGGCGCCACAAGCCTTTCGTTCATGCGTCGCTGTACCTCACTGCCTCCCTCGCTTGGAAATCGCGCAAACTGCTGGTAGATTCGAATTCTCGATGGCTACCGACCCTACACCCCTGCAACGCATCCTGATCGTGGAAGACGAGGACAACGCCCGCAAGGGCTATGAGGCCCTGCTGCGCAAGTGGAACTGCGAAGTGCTGGGCGTGCCGAGCGGCGAGGACGCGCTCGCCAAGATCTCGGAGTTCAACCCACAGGTGATTCTCGCCGACGTCGAGCTCCCGGGCATGAACGGCCTCGAACTGCTGCGTCATCTGGGCGAAGAAATTCAACGGATTCCGGTGATCATCATCACGGGGCGCGGCAGCGATGAACGCGTGGTGCAAGCGATTGACGCGGGCGCGTTCTGGTACATCGAAAAACCTTTGAAGCCGCCTGTGCTGCGAGCGCTGCTCGATCGAGCGCTGGGGCGAGTGCGCGACCAGCAAGCGGTCGCGGCATTGACGCGGCAATTGCGCGAGGCCGGAAAGCTGGGAACTCTGGTCGGTTCGTCCAGCGCGATGCAGGAAGTAATGCGGCAGGTAGAGATGGTCGCGCCGTCGACCGCGAGCGTGCTGATCACGGGCGAAACGGGTTCCGGCAAAGAGATGGTGGCGCGCTCGATTCACATGCTTTCGCCGCGCGCTGACCGGCCGTTTGTGGCAATCAACTGCTCGGCAATTCCCGAGTCGCTGATGGAGAGCGAGATTTTCGGCCATGAAAAGGGCGCGTTCACGGGCGCGGCCGAGCGGCGGCTTGGCTGCTTCGAACTTGCGCACGGCGGCACGCTGCTGCTGGATGAAATCGGCGAAATGCCAGCGCCTACGCAGGCAAAGCTGCTTCGCGTGCTCGAAGATCACCATATCCGGCGCCTAGGAAGCAAAGTGGAAACGGCCGTGGATGTGCGCGTCCTGGCGGCCACGAACAAGAATCCCGAACAGGCCGTCGCCAGCGGGCATTTGCGCCAGGACCTTTATTTCCGGCTCAACGTATTTCACATCCACCTACCACCGCTGCGCGAGCATAAGGACGATCTGGCGACATTGATCGAGTATCTGCTCGCGGACATATCGGAAAAACACGGCAAGAAAGTCTCCGGTGCGAGCGCGGACACGATGGACCTTTTCAAATCATATCCCTGGCCGGGAAACGTGCGCGAGCTTCGCAACGTGCTCGAACGCGCAGCCATCGCTTCGGATCGCGGAACGATCGGAAGGCAGCACCTGCCCCCGGATTTTGGACATGCCCCGGCGGTGGCGGGCGACGGATTAGGCGGGATTCGCTTCCCGATCGGAACCACCGTGGACGACGCTGAACGGGAGCTGATCATTCAAACCCTGGCGTCTACCAGCCAGAACAAGACGCGCGCCGCCGAACTTCTCGGCATCAGCCTGAAGACACTCCACAACAAGCTGAAAGAGTACGAAGCGGGGCGGAGCAATGCGTCTCAGCCTGAAAACTAAAATTACGCTGGCTACAGCGTTTCTGGTGCTGGTCGTCGTGGTTGTCGCATCGAGCCTGTATCTCGGGCGACTGATGCGTCAGACATTGCGCCAGGCGAACGACACTTCGACTTTCGTCGCACAGCAAATCTACGGTGCGTGCGGCGATGCGCTGAAGGACGCTGCCGAGCGCGGAGAGTCCCCTGCTTCGCTCGATCCTGCCGACCTGCGAAAGTATGTCCGACATGCCTTCGACAGTAGCAGCACGCTGAATTCGCTGATCGAATCGGATGTGGGAATTTCGCCGACGATCTACGAAATCACGATCACGGACGCGAACGGCACCGTGCTCGTGTCGAGCGACGCCTCCAAACGCGATGAGAAAGTCGCGCCCCGCCCGCCACTCAGCTCGCTGGTGCGTGCACGGTTTTTCGAGCAGATGCGCGAGCTTTACGGGCCGCCACAGATCTATGATTTCTCGATCGGCTTCCAGATGGGGAAAGAACCTTTCGGCGATATTCGCGTGGGGCTTTCGTCGGCACTGCTGCGCGATCAAATTTCGCCGAGCCTGATATCGGCGGGTTATTGGGTGTTGGGGTTGGTTCTGCTTTCGACTTTGGCCGCGCTGCTGGTGAGCACGATCGTTCTGGCGCCTATCGGGCGCATTTCCGAGCAGCTTGACCGCATCTCCGCGGGCCAATTCGATGCCGAGCCGGTGGTTGAGCGTGGCGACGAACTGGGCGCGGTGAGCACGAAAATCGTGGGAATTGGAAAACAGCTGCGCGATGTGCGCGAAATCTTCAGCACGCTGCGCGAAAACCTCGACCAGGTGATGGGCGGACTTGAAGATGGACTCCTGCTCTTCAACGGCCAGGGCCGCGCCGTACTGGTCAGCCCGTCTACCGAACGATTCCTGGTAGGGCGGGCGGATGAGCTGCGAGGCCGCCGCGTGGCGGAGATTTTTCCAGCGACGCATCCCCTTCGCGGCGTGTTGCAAATAGAGGGCGATCAGATCGAGCCGGCAGAAGGGAAGGAAGTGACGCTCGGTGGCAGCGACGGGCCGCAGCGCATCGGCGTGAGCGTGCAGGTGATTCGCGAGCACGGCACGCGGATGGGCACTCTGGTCACACTGCGCGATGTGGAGTCTCTCGAACGCATCGGCAACCAGCTTCAGGTTTCCGAGCGGCTGGCAGCCCTCGGGCGCGTGACCGCCGGAGTGGCGCACGAAGTGAAAAACCCGCTGAATTCGATGCGGCTGTGGCTGGAAGTTCTGAAGGTTAACATGCCCGTGGAACCCGAGCCGCAGCAAGCGGTGAAGATGCTCGATAACGAAATCGACCGGCTCGATCGCGCCGTGAAGACGTTCCTCAATTTCACCAAACCCGTTGAACTCAATCTCGAAGAAACGGACCTCCGCATGCTGCTGGACGAAATCATGGATGCAGCGCGGCCTTCGATTGCCCAAGCCGGCGTGGAGCTGCGCGCCGAGTTGCCGTCCGATTGCCCGCCGGTACTGGTGGACCGCCAGCTGATCCACCAGGCGGTCCTGAACCTGCTGATCAATGCGAGCGAATTCACCGACCCGGGCGGCAGAATCACGCTCAGCCTGCGCCGCAGCGGCGAATTTGCGGTGATCGCCGTGGAAGACTCCGGCAGAGGAATCTCGGCCAGCGACCAAAAGAAAATCTTCCAACTATTCTTCACAACCCGCCCGGGCGGCAGCGGCATCGGGCTGGCAAACACATTTCGGTTTGTGCAGTTGCACAATGGCCAGATAGAATTCGAATCCGAAACGGGACGCGGCACGACATTTCGCGTGAAATTGCCTCTGGCACGATTCGTGGATGCACCCGCCGGACGATCCGGAGATCTGGGTAGGCCGATCACAACGGAAAAACGATAAATGCTCAAGCGCCCCAGCGACGCCCGAATAGCCATAGCCCTCCTGACTTGCGCGATTTCGCTTGCTGTGGCGGGATGCGAGAAAAAAACTATCCATGGCGCCGCACCGGCCGCCACTCCTCAGCCGGCGGAAGCGCGACCCATGAACATAGCGCCTGATACGGATGCTTCGCCGCCAACCGAAGCCGTCGCGGCCCCCCCCTCGCTGCCGGCTAGTCCTGCTCCGCCTCCAGCGCAGGTGACCATACCGCCGCCGAAGCCCGCAGCGCCGAAGCGTCCGTCCGACCAGCCAGCGGAGAGCGAATCAGAACAGCCAGCGCACCCGCCGGCTCCGCAGATTTCTCCGCAGCTTTCGCCGAGCGATCAGGCGACCTATCAGCGCAAGACCGTGGACGACACAACGGCTGCGGAAAAGAATCTCCAGGAAACGAGCGGCAAACAACTCAATGCCGCTCAACTGGACCTTGTGGGGAAGATTCGCAGCTTTCTTTCCCAGTCGCACGACGCGAGCAAGGACGGTGACTGGGCGCGGGCACAAAATCTCGCTCAAAAGGCCCGCTTGCTCTCCGATGAACTCATTAATTCCTTTTAAGATGAAAGGATGGTGGCCCGCTGATCGACTGCCACAGATTCACCGATCGCTTTAAGTGAAAATTAATGTGATTCACCCTATTGGCTCCGCGCTCGGTTTGTGGTAATTCTTAGCCCATGTGAACGCTTCACCAACCAGGAGGGAACGAATGCCGAGTACAGGCCAGGATATACGGCAGACCCTGTTGGCAAGAGATCCAGAGTTTCGCGACCTCGCAGAAGAACACTCCCGATGTGAATCCCAGCTAGAGCAGATCCTCAAGTCTTCCTATCTCAGTTCGGAGGATCTGATTCAGGAAGTGGAGTTGAAGAAGCTCAAGCTGCGGTTGCGGGACCGCATGGAATTGATTCTCGCCCGCCATCAGCAGACGGTCAGTCACTAGGGCTGAATGGCGCTCGCACTTCTGTCGTACAATACACGTGCATTCGAACAGGGCGCCCGAGCGAGATGCAGAAAAGGCATGTTCTGCCGCCACCTGTAGCATCGTTGAGCACAACCAAATGAGCCGAAATCTCCCCCGTCTCCATGGTTAAGGAAGCGTATAAATTCGCGATCCCGCCGCTGGTTGTCGGCGCGGCATGCTTGATTCCAGGCTGGAAATGGACCGCCGGAATCCTGATATTTCTGGGGCTTTTCGTATTTTATTTCTTTCGCGATCCCGAGCGCGAGATTCCTTCCGATATGGGAGCGGTCGTCTCGCCCGCCGACGGCCGCGTGGTCGTAATCGTGGACGAAACGCTCGATTCCACGATGGGACATCGCATCAGCATTTTTCTGTCCATCTGGAACGTGCACGTTCAGCGCGCGCCATTCGCTGGACGAGTTGGCAGTGTGATTTATCGGCCCGGGAAGTTTTACGCAGCATTTCGCTCGGCTGCATCGCGCGAAAATGAGCAAAACATGATCTATATTCATACGCCACAGGGCCAGTTGGTCTTCAAACAAATCGCCGGAGCCATCGCGCGACGCGTGCTATGCTGGAAACACGAGGGCGAAACGGTGGCGCTCGGCGAACGCGTCGGAATAATTCGATTCGGTTCGCGAGTGGACATCTGGTTGCCGATGGAAGCGGAAGTGGTGGTCAAAAAAGGTCAGATGGTTAAGGGCGGCGAAAGCATCCTGGCGAAATGGAATTCAACCACCTAGATCCGATCGGCAACGAAGAAGAATCTCGGCGACTTTTCCGCAATCATCGCCTCCGCCGCGGCATCTATATTCTCCCCAGCGTTTTCACCGTAGCCAACCTGCTTTGCGGCTACTATGCCATCCTCGCGACTCTCGACGGGCGGACGGCGGATTTTGACAACGCCGCTCGCGCCATTGGCATCGCCATTGTCTTCGATTCGCTGGATGGACGCGTGGCGCGCGCCATGGGCACCAATAGCGAGTTTGGAAAACAGTTCGACTCTCTCGCCGACATTATCAGCTTTGGCATCGCGCCAGCGTTCCTCGCCTACGCGTGGGGCGTCCGCACGCTGGCAGCCGGAGTCGCGCCTGAGCAAATGCATCTCACCCAGCTTGGCTGGCTGGTCGGTTTCGTCTACCTCGGTTGCTGCGCGTGGCGTCTGGCGCGATTCAATATCCAAGGAATGGCGCCGGGCGGAAACCGATACTTCGTGGGGATGCCAACACCCGCGGCGGCCGGCATGATTGCGGCCACGGTTCACGCCTTCAAGAATCCCATCCAAGACGGGCGCGTCTCGGTACTCTGGCTCGGGCTGATTGTGGTGCTGGGGCTTTTGATGTCGAGTACCTTGCGTTATTCGAGCTTCAAGGACATCGAATGGGCTCGCCGTCGGCCTTCGCTGATCGTGGTAGTGCTCGTGCTGCTGCTCGGCGCGGTCGTGTTATTTTCGGAAGCCACGCTCATGCTGGTAGCCAGCGTGTATCTGGTTAGCGGCATCGCGATGTACGTGGTGCGATCCGTGCGACATCGCCTCGCTTCGCGTCACGCCTAAGCCATGCCCTCCGGGCGTTCAAATAATTACCGCGTTGCAATCGTTGGCGCCTCCTCGCTCCGCGGCAAGGAGCTGAGGCAGGTTCTCGAAGACCGCCATTTCCCGGCGACTGATTTCGTCCTTTTGGATGAGAGTGTCGTTGCCGGCACTCTTACCGAGGCTGCCGGCGAACCGACATTCCTCCGCGCGCTGGATCAAGAGAGCTTCGAAGGTGCGCGATTCGCGTTTTTTGCGGGCACGGCTCGGGACGCCGGGCAAAACTGGAGTGTGGCGCAGCGCTCGGGCGCAACCGTAATTGATCTCACGGGCGCACTCGCCGCGCCGGGCGACCCGTCGGCCGCGAACGCATGGATACCGTCGCTCGGTGCCGTTCTGCCGTCTCGGAGTGGCGCGAAAGGAAAGGGAGGGTCTTCTCCAGCGGCATTCGTGTCACCCTCCGCTCCGGTGATCGTGGCGTGCACGCTGGCAGCGGGTTTGAAAACATTTCAGCCGCAGCGAACTTCCGTGCTGCTTTTTCCGCCGGTTTCCGAACGAGAAGAGGCGGGGGTCGAAGAACTCGAAAAACAAACAGCGGGGCTGCTTTCGTTCCACGAGATCGCCAAGCCGGTATTTGACGCGCAGGTCGCGTTCAATCTGCTGGCGAGCTACGGGCCAGAAGTTAAACCACGCATGGCGGATACGCGCGCATCGATTGCGCGCGACGTGGCGGCCTATCTCAACGGACGCGCGCCCATACCCGCAATTCAATTGGTGCAAGCGCCGGTATTTTACGGGTATGCTTTCGCGGCATATGCGGAATTCGCGTCACCTGTATCGCCGGAGCAACTTCACGGCGCGTTCGCGAATCTTGGAGTAAAGGTTGCCGCGCTGGAAGACGCGTCGCCGAGCAATGTCAGCGTGGCAGGCGAGGGAGAGATTCATCTCGCGCGGATCGAGGCCGATCCAAATGTCGCGGGCGGCGTGTGGATCTGGGGCGTTGCCGACAATCTGAATGTTGCAGCGACGAATGCCGTGCGTATCGCGGAGGAAATTGTTGCGAAATCGAGCGAATAGGATGGCGCGCACGGGACGCATGCTGGCGCTCTGGATGGCGGCACTTGTCGCGCCAATGGCGGTAGCGGGCTGCGGTTACCACGTGGCAGGACACGCCTCGCAACTACCCGCCGAATGGACCGACATTGCGGTTCCGGCATTCAAGAACGACACGACGACTTATCGCATCGAGCAGCGAATGACGGAGGCGGTGATTCGCGAATTCATCATGCGGACGAAATACCGCGTGGTTCAGGACCCGAAATCGGCCGACGCTGTCCTGCACGGCGAAGTCCTTTCGATTGAAACGAACCCAGTGCTCTTCGAGGCCACGACCGGTGAAGTGACAACGATGCTCGTGATCGTGCATACGAAAGTCGAGCTGATTGACAATAAAACGGAGAAGCCTGTTTACAAGAACGACGACATGGTTTTCCGCGACGAATATCAGATTGCGACGGATGTGAAGTCGTTCTTCCAGGAACAAGATCCCGCGCTCGACCGGATGTCCCGCGATCTCGCATCGCACATTGTTTCCAACGTGCTGGAGAATTTCTGATGGCGGGCGTTTCTACAGAGAAACTGATCGAACGCCTGGCTAGCGGCAAACCGATTGCGGCGGTCGTCCTGCTCGGAACCGATCCATACCTGCGCGAGATGTGCCGCAACAAAATCATCGACGCCTGCGTTCCTGAATCCGCGCGGGATTGGGCCGTGGCGCGACTTTCCGCCCGCGATGCCGGATGGGATGAAATCCTGGGACGCGCGCAGACGCTCCCGATGCTAGCGCCGCGTCAGGTCCTGATCGTCGAGGAGGCCGAGTCGGTTGAAAAGCTGGGCGAAAAGGCTCGTGATGAAGTTCTCGCGATGCTCGGGAACTATTTGGAATCCCCGGCGCCGTTTACCGTGCTACTACTCGAAGCGGCGGCGCTCGACGGACGGCAGCGTTTTTTCAAATTGCTGAGCGAAAAGGCGCTGATCGCCGAGCTGACCATCGGACCCGAATCCGCCGCGGCACTGGCCTCGCAGATGGCCAAAGACCTGGGCGCGGAAATTGACCGCGAAGCCGCGGCGATGCTCGCGGATATCTTGAACGGCGCGCCGGCACGGATGCGCATCGAGCTCGAGAAACTGGCCGCCTATACGCAAGGACAAGGCCGAATCACCGTGACCGATGTCGAGGCCTTGGTGGTGGCGGCACGAAAGAATACGGTGTGGCAGCTTACCGAAATACTGGCGAGCCGCAAGCGCTCGGCGGCGTTCGCGTTTCTGGATAATCTTTTGCGAGAAGGCGAACAGCCGGCGATGATTGTCGGCGCGCTCGCGTGGACGTACCGCAAACTGATCGAAGCGCGCGATCTGCCGGCACAGACGAATGGATTTCAGGCTGCGCGGCAGCTGGGCATGCGGCCCGAGGCCGCCGAAACGGCCGTCCGGCAGGCGCATCGCATCCCGAAGAAGGATCTGTTTGCGGGCCTAGCTGCGCTGGCCGAGGCTGACAGCCAGCTGAAGTCCTCGAATCCGAATCCGCGGGCGATGATGGAATTCCTGATTGCGCGGCTTACGTCTTCCGCAGCCTAAATCCCCGAGCGCATTTCCTGACTGCAAAAAAGGCGCCCCAAACTTCGGAGCGCCTCTTCAGAAATTACGCGACCTGGGAAGTTACTTCTTCGCTTTGAGAGCGTTCAACGCCAGCGCCAGACGCGATTTGTAGCGGTTGGCGGTGTTCTCCGAAAGCGTGCGCTTGCGAATAGCTTTGTCGAGCTCGGAGTATGTGTCCGAAGCAAGCTTGGCCGCGCCGGCAGAATCGGCCGAGCCGAGTGCTGCGCGCATGCGACGCATTGCAGTGCGGACTCGCGTGCGATTCATGCGATTCACCGCGGCGCGCCGCTCCGTCTGACGGATATTCTTTAGTACCGATTTCGTTTTCTTCTTGTGCTTGACCGGATTACCCTGAGCCATTCATTGCTCCTTCGTATTTGATTTCGGATGATCCAGAGTATCCGAGCCGCGCAGCCCTGTCAATTTTGGCATGCCGATTTAGGGCCTCCGCGCCTTGCAATTGTGTGGCCGCAGAGCATACGCTCAATGCTCCGCGATCGAGCGGACAGACCAAAGTATGGCGAAGAAAACACCGAAAACGAAGACGACACCGAACGATGCAGGGGCAGGCTGCCTCTATGTAGTCTCGACGCCCATCGGAAATCTCGAGGATATCTCGCTGCGCGCGTTGCGCATTCTAAAAGAAGCGGACGTGATCGCCTGCGAAGACACGCGCCAGACGCTGAAGCTGCTTTCGCACTTCGACATTCCCAAGCGCTTGGTCAGTTACCACGAACACAACGAACTCACCCGCGCGCCGGAGATCGTGATTGAGCTCGAGCAAGGCTCGAAGGTGGCGTTAGTGAGCGACGCGGGGACTCCAGCCATTTCCGATCCCGGCTATCGCCTCGTGAGCCTGTGCCTGCGGCACGGAATTCAGGTGGTTCCCGTGCCGGGAGCTTCGGCGCTGGTAGCGGCGCTGGCAGCTTCCGGATTGCCCATCGAGGAATTTGTGTTCGCCGGTTTCTTGCCCTCGCGGCCGACCGAGCGGCGCAAGAAGTTGCGCGAACTGGCCGCGGAGACGCGAACGCTTGCTATTTATGAGGCGCCGCACCGCCTGCTCGACACACTCGAGGACGCACTTGAAATTCTCGGGAACCGTCCAGCGGTAGTCGCGCGCGAGGTGACGAAAATCTACGAGGAATTCCTGCGCGGGCACATCGAGGATCTGGTCGCAGCCGCGCGCAAGAAAGCGCCGCGCGGAGAAATCACGCTGCTGATCGGTCCGCCCGATGGCCAGGCGCAGCACGCGGCAGACGCCACCAATCCCCGGAACGCGGTGCCGCTTGCGCGACACGTCGAGGAAATCATGAAAGAGCGCGGCGTGGATCGCAAAGCCGCATTGAAGCAGGCGGCTCGCGAGCGCGGCCTGACGCGGCGCGAGGCCTACAAGCAACTCCTGATCACACGCGACGAATAGCTTTCCGGCCTTGTTTTTCTTCCGCAATAAATTTTGCTTGACAAGTTTTCCGCTTAGCGTTACATATTGTAACGCTACAATGCATAACACATACAAAAAGCGCCCAAAAGGGCTCGGTGAAGTCGAACAGATGGTGATGGATTACGTGTGGGCACACGGCCCGTGTCCGGCGGAATCGTGCCGGGAGGCATTGTCGGCGACGCGCCCGATGAAGGATTCCACGGTGCGCACGATTCTGCGGCGGCTCGAACAAAAGGGCTTCGTCGCGCACGATATCGAAGGCCGCACTTACATCTATCGCGCGGCCGAGGCGCGACAGAACGTCGCAGTGCGCGCCGTGAAAAGCATCATTGACCGCTTCTGCGGTGGGTCGGCGGAAGAACTGGTTGTGGGCATGGTCAACAGCGCCGTCATTGACCGCAATCTGCTTGACCGGCTCGCGCGCAAGGTAGCTCAGGGAAAAATTGGCGATAAATCGGACTCCGCGCCTCATCACCGGCCAAAGAAAAGGGGAGATTAGCCATGACGCCTGCGGATATTCACACTAGCACGGGTTTTCTGATGACGCTGGCCGGGGCTGCGGTGCGTTCGCTCGCGCTGGGCTGCCTCGCGGCGACTAGCCTCGCACTGTTCCGCACGAGAAGCGTACGCGTGAGGCTTTTTGTCTGGAAAGGCGTGCTGCTCGCCGCCCTTGTAATGCCCGTGCTGATGTTGGTTGGCCCCTCTGTGCGAGTCGCCGTGCCGGTGCCAAGTCTTCCGGAGCGCAGCGCCGCGGCGTCAGCGCCATTAACAGAGCCCACGGTTACGGAAACCGCGCCGGTCGCGAGCCTCGTTCCGAATGAATGGCCGAAGAACCGGCGGAGACCACGTGAGCAGCAACAATTCGATTCTGCCCCGATCATTTCGGAAGCTGGTTTGCCGATCGCTCCGGTTCCCGTTCCCAAGCATCGCGAAATTCCATGGACGTTGATCCTCTTCAGCGTTTATGCGGTGACTGCAGCGGCGCTTTTTATCCGCGTACTGGTGGGAATCGATTTTTCGAACCGGCTGATGCGGTTCGCTTTGTCGGTTGATGAACCATGGGCACTGCGGGCTCTCGCGACGGCATCGCGCGCCGCTGGCTTGCGCAACGATCCTTACCTGGCGGAATCCGAAACGCTGGCCGTGCCGGTGATGGTCGGAGTGTTCAAACCCACGATCCTGCTCACTCCGGGGTGGCAAGAGTGGGATATGGACGAATTCGCGGCGGTGCTGGCCCATGAAGTCTCGCACGTCGCGCGCTGGGACGCTCTAGCGCAGCGGCTGGCCTTGATTCATCGCGCAATTTTCTGGTTCAGTCCGCTGGCGTGGTGGCTCGAGCGGCATCTCGCCGATCTTGCCGAGCAAGCGAGCGACGAAGCGGCGCTGGCCGGCGGGATGGATCGCACGCGCTACGCCGAGGCGCTGCTGGGATTTTTCGCGGAACTCGAAGCCGGTCAGGAGCGAGTGTGGTGGCAGGGCGTATCTATGGCCAAGGCGGGCCAAGCGGAAAAAAGAGTGGATCGAATTTTGGCATGGAGGGGTGCGATGTCGAACAAGTGGACGAACTCTTTGGCGATTGCACTTGTCGTGGTTGCGGCACCGATGGTCGTGCTGACGGCGGCTGTGCGTCCCGCAACATACGACATTCAGGCACCTCCGGCGCCGACCGCGCCGCCTGCTCCTGTGAGCCCCGAGGCAGCTGTCGCTGCGCCCAGCTCTAGTCCCGATCCGGCGCAAGCGCCCGCACCTCCCGCGGCACCAGCGCCGCCGGCTGACGCGGAGGATGGCAGCCCCGAAATTCACTTCGTCATGCCGCCGCTGCCGCCGATCCCGTCAATCCACGTGGAAGTGCCCGCCGTCAACGTCGACGTTCCGCCTGTGAATGTGGACGTTCCTCCCGTTCATGTGAACGTGCCGCCCGTCCACGTGGCAATCCCACAGATGCGCATTGAGACGCGCGCACTGTCGGCGATGCCGCAGCAGGACGTGGTAATCCCACCGATGACGTTCTCGATGTCGGGCGACTGGAATTTCTATCGCGGAGGGCAGGGCGGATATTTCGTGGGGCGCTACAACCACTGGGGGCCGCACTTTGTGATCGTGGCGAAGGATTCCGACGAGCTGACCATGTCCGGCGGCCGCGATGACGCGGAGCACGCCCGGGCGCTGAAGAGCAAGATTCCCGGCGATTTCATCTGGTTCGAGCAAGACGAGAAGTCCTATATCATCAGCGACCCGGCTACCGTGAACCGGGCAAAGCTGCTGTGGCGACCCAACGTGGATCTCGAGAAGCAGCAGAAGGAATTCGTAATACAACAGGAAGAGCTTGCGAAGCAGGCCGAGGGTGCCCGACAAAAAGTGGAAGACACGAAAATCAAAGTGCCGGACCTGAGCGCGGAAATGCAGAAGGTCGAGGAAGCCATGAAGCAGCTGAGCGCCAACGGCGGCACGATGGACCAGATCGGAGATCTGCAGAGGGAGATGGGTGAATTGCAGCGGCAGATCGGCGAGGCGGAAGCCGCTGCCGGACGGCAGCAAGGTTCATGGGGACGCGAGCAGGGCGAATGGGGACGCAAGATGGGCGAGATCGGGCGCCAGCAGGGCGAGATCGGCCGGAAGCAAGCCGAGCAAGCGCGCGAAGCCTCACGGCAGATGCAACAGCTGCTGGACGACGCGATTGCTCACGGGTTGGCGAAGCCGGAATAACCTGGACGGCGCTGTTTAGGGCTGCGTCGCGGTATTGAGAGTGGGCGCGAAAAATGCATCCACGCGATCAAGAATTTCGGCGGTGCTGTGGGCGTGATGTACCTGCTGGCGCAGGTCGCCGCCGTTGCGCACGCCGTGCGTGAACAGCGTGGCGAACTGCTTCATCTTGCCGATGGCGTCGGGCATCTCCGCAGCGATCAAGCTCTGAAAATAACCCGAGAGCAGCCGGTAACGATCGGCTTCCGTAGGTTCGTCGTAGCGGCCGGTCGCGATGAAGTCGGCGATCTGGCGGAAAATCCACGGATTTGACGAAGCGGTGCGGCCGATCATCACTGCGTTGCAGCCGGTTTCCGCGATCATCCGCACGGCGTCCTGCGGCGCGCGAATATCGCCATTGCCGATCACTGGAATGCGCACGGCCTGCTTCACCGCACGAATCACATTCCAATCCGCTGAGCCGGCATAGCCCTGCATGCGCGTGCGCGGATGGACCGCGATGGCCTCGATGCCAATGTCCTCCGCCATGCGAGCCACATCCACGGCCACGATATTGTTTTCATCCCAGCCGGAGCGAATCTTGATCGTCAGCGGGATACGGACGGCGGCGCGCACCTCGCGCAACAGCTTCCCAAGGTGCGGCAGGTCGCGCAGCAGGCCCGAGCCGCCGCACTTGACCACTTTCTTGACCGGGCAACCAAGATTGATATCCGCCTGATCGAAGCCGAGGTCTTCAATCAAAGCAGCGGCCGAAGCCATCACTTTGGGATCGGACCCGAAGATCTGCCCGGCAATGGGATGCTCGTCCTCGTCGAAATAGAGATAGCGCAGCGTGCGCGCCGAATTGCGCGACATGCCTTCGGCGCTGGTGAACTCGGTCATGATCAGACCGCACGCACCCAGAGACCGGATCACGCGCCGAAAGACCGTGTCCGTTACTCCAGCCATGGGAGCGAGGATGGTCGCTGGGCAAATTGCCAAATCCCGAATTCTCATTTCAACGGGAACCATTCAGTCGGACCCCGAAACCGGTTGCGGAACGCTCTCCGGCCGCCTTTCGCCATCGCTCGTGGAAGAAGGGGCAGCACCAGCAGCGGCGCGGCGAACCGCCGTTCCATTTCCCAGCTGCGCGAGTAACGCTTCTTTAGAGCCTCCAAAAAAATTCTCGAGTACCTGCCCCAGCGCCTGCGCACGAGCATCCTCGGCGCTCAACCGCGGCCGATAGATATATGCGCGGCCGGACTTCGCCCGTTCCACGATTCCCTTTCGCGCGAGGCGATCCATGATCGTCATGATAGTGGTATAGGCGCGCGGGCGCCGCGCGGCGAGACGGTCGCGAATCTCGCGCACCGTGCCCTGGCCGATCGGCCACAGCGTGTTCATGCAATCGAGCTCGAGCGGCGCGAGATCGAGCAGCGAACGGCGCGGCGATGGTGTTTTTTCAGCCATATGCTGGCGCTATCCCTTTTGCGGCGGTGCTTTAGGAGCGCCATCCGCCAAGAATTTGTCCCTGCGAAGCAGCGAGCGGCGCAGCGATGGATTGCGGTCCGTCCACATTTCCGTAGCCGCACTTCCGGGAGCCTGCTCGAGCGTCTTGCGCATTCCCGCCATCTTCGAATCGATATCGTCAATGAAATTCAGCACCACAGCCTCGGGAATCTGGGGCAGCGACGGAGAGCCGAATTCATACGAGCCATGATGGCTCAGGATCAAATGCTGGACCAGCACCGCGAGCGGCGCAGGAAATCCCGCGATCGCTTTGATTTTCTCGCGCACCATTCCCGCGCCGATGGTGATGTGGCCGAGCAGGCGGCCCGCGTCCGAATAGTCAATTCCCCGCGCGTAACGCAGCTCGTCTATTTTCCCGATGTCGTGCAGCACAACTCCGGTGAGCAGCAGGTCGGGATCAAGTTCAGGATAATGCGCCGATACGGCTGCCGCGAGACCCATTAGGCTGACGACGTGCTCCAGCAAGCCACCAAGATACGCGTGGTGCATGGTCATAGCCGCAGGCGCGCGCTTGAGGCGAGGAGCAATTTCCGGATCGTCCACCACGCTGACGAGCAGCTTCTGGAGCCACGGGTTCTTCATTCCGGAAATCGCGGTTCGCAGGTCGGTATAGAGCTTTTCGACATCGCACTTCGTGTGAGCCAAAAAGTCGCCGAGTTCGTACTCGCGCTCCGCGGCGGGAATGATCTGCTCGAGGGTCAGCTCCTTCGAGCCGTTGTAGAGTTTCACGCGGCCGCGGATGCGAATCACGTCGTCGCGCTCGAATGTCTTCGCGATGGCTTCGAAATTGTCCCACATCTTCGCGGAGATGGAGCCGGTGCGATCGCCCAGACTGAGCTCGAGCCAGGATTTGCCGCTGCGCGCTGAAGATCGAATCTCTTTTTCGCGAACGAGGAAGAGAGACGCGACCATCTGGCCGTCGGCGAGATCGCTGACGAACGGGGACTTCATCAGCTGTTGGCTTTCGGCAGCGGCAACTTCTTCTTCTGTTTCTTCTTGTCCGCCGAATCGGGCGTGGGAGCGACTTCTTGTATCACTGTGGCGCCCGCCACCGCCGCAGAGTCCGTGTAGCCAGGCTTCACAAGGACGTAGCTTTCTTCGCGAAGCTGGGCGAGATATGCGCGCATTGCGGGGTCCATCTTCTGGCGGTAGAGGATATTCGTGATTTCGCCGTCAACTTTGTCCAGCGGCTGCAGTCCGGCTTGAAAATGATCGAGCACTTTCAGGATTTCGAAGCCGGTCTTGGTCTGAATTACGTCGGTGAATTGCCCCTTGTCCATCGTGAAGACAGCGTCTTCAAGCTGCTTGGAGAGCTGTCCGCGTTCGAACTCGCCCAAATCCCCATTCTGCTGGGCCGTGGAACCTTCGGAATAGCGCTTCACAAGCTGGAGAAAATCCTCGCCCTTGACGAGCCGGTTATGCAAATCGTCCGCTCGCGTGCGAACGGCGGCGATTTCCTCGGGACTCTTTCCATCCGTGCTCAGGAAAAGCTCCGCGAGCGATACTTGCTCGGGCCGGTTGAAATCCTGCTTGTGAGCTTCGTAATAGGCCTTCACTTCGTCGCTGCCAATGTTCATGCGCCCGCCGACTTCGCGGCGAATCACTTCCTGGGTCAAAAGGCCGTTCCGCATCTGCGTCTTGTAGTCTTCCCAGACGACGCCTTGGGACTCGACGGCCTTTTCGAGGTCTTCCAGACTCGACAGGTTGTTCTGTTTGCGGACTTCGTCGAGCCGCTTGACCAGGTCGGTCTCGACAGAGACGTCCATGTCTTTGGCGCGCTCGATCAGGAGTTGCTGGTCAATCATGTCCCTCAGTAGATTCTTCTGGTGCTCCGCGACCGACGCCTGAATCTGCATCTGGGAGCAATTCTGGCAATCCTGCGCGGCTTCCTGCTGCAGGCCCGCGGCGGCCTTTTGATAGTCGGAAAGCGTGATGATCTGGTTGTTCACGCGGGCGACGATTTCCTCGACGGTGACGCCTTTGGCCTGGGCACGGGCTCCCGCAGGAGCCAGTAGAAGAACGCTGCACAAGCAAAGCAAAGCAAGAAAGACGGCGGTTCGATTATTCATAGTGTTCACTCCCGAAAAGTTTATCCCTACGATTGTAGTTGTAGCAACACGTTTCTCACAGCATCCGTGGCAGAGCCCTTGCTGGACTTCCAGCCGATCCATAGGACGCCGGACGGATCGAGACGCATGTCGCGGCGCTTGTGGATCAACTTCACGATTCGCTCGGGGCCGAGGGGCGTGTCGTCATAAAACTTGATGGCAATCTGGTCACCGCGGCGGTCCACTGTGGCCACTAGCAGCTTTTCCGCAAGCGCCTTCAAGACCGCATATTCGAGCAGGTTCGCGACGGCGGGAGGCGGCGGGCCGAAGCGGTCGTCGAGTTCACGAGCGACTTCCACGCGCTCGGCTTCGGACGCGACACTCGCGATGCGCTTGTAAATGCGCAGGCGGAGATTTTCGCTCTCGATATATTCCGGCGGGATTCGAATTTCCTGGCCCAGGTTCAGAGTGGCGCGGCGCTCGGGCGTGACGGCTTCACCCTTCCGTTCTGCTACAGCGCGCTCCATCATCTGGCAATACATATCGAAGCCGACCGCTTCGATGTGGCCATGCTGCTCGCTGCCCAGCAGGTTTCCCGCTCCGCGCAATTCGAGGTCGAGCGCGGCGATGCGAAATCCGGCGCCCAGATCGCTGAATTCCTGGAGCGCTGCCAGCCGCTGTCGCGCAATGGACGTAAGAGTGCCTTCGGTGGGGACGAGCAAGTAGGCGTAAGCGCGCTGGTTCGAACGGCCGACGCGACCGCGAAGCTGGTAAAGCTCGGCCAGCCCCATGCG
Source organism: uncultured Acidobacteriota bacterium (assembly GCA_963818605.1). Classification (GTDB taxonomy): domain Bacteria; phylum Acidobacteriota; class Terriglobia; order Acidiferrales; family UBA7541; genus Palsa-295. The sequence continues at coordinate 546,696 of CAWFSW010000004.1, read as the reverse complement.
GTCGGCTCGATTGATGAGGATCGTGTTCGCGCGAGGAATGTCGAGACCGTTCTCGACAATTGTGGTCGAAACGAGAACGTCCGCTTCGTTGCGGATGAATTTCAGCATCACCTTTTCAAGCTCGGCCTCGCGCATCTGGCCGTGGCCAACGACCACGCGCGCGCGAGGAACCAGACGCTGCACCATGGTGGCGAGCGAGACGATGGATTCCACACGGTTGTGCACGAAAAACACCTGGCCTTGCCGGGCCATCTCTTCCTCGATGACGCGCTGCACCAGAGTTTCGCTGAACGGCGAGACAGTCGTCTGAATCGCGAGGCGATCCTTCGGCGGCGTCTCGATCACGCTCATGTCGCGCAGCCCCACGAGGGACATGTGCAGCGTGCGCGGGATGGGAGTCGCCGACATGGTGAGCACATCCACGTTCTTGCGCATCTCCTTCAGGCGCTCTTTGTGCGCCACGCCGAAGCGCTGCTCCTCGTCCACGACGAGCAGGCCGAGGTCGTGAAACTTTACATCCTTGGAAAGCAGCCGGTGCGTTCCGATGACCACGTCCATCTTCCCGGCTTCCAGCTCTTCGAGAGTTTTCTTCTGCTCCTTGTCCGTGCGAAACCGGCTGAGCATCTCGATACGCATCGGGAAAGCAGCAAAGCGGCGGCGAAAAGTTTCCAGATGCTGAAACGCCAGCACCGTGGTCGGCGCAAGCACGGCGACCTGCTTCCCGTCCGCCATAGCCTTAAACGCCGCGCGCATGGCGACTTCGGTCTTGCCATAGCCGACATCGCCGCAGAGCAGGCGATCCATCGGCAAAGTCGACTCCATGTCGCGCTTCACATCTTCGATGGCGCGCTGCTGGTCCGGGGTTTCCTGGAACTCGAACGCGTCCTCGAACTCGCGCTGCCAGTTGGAATCCGGAGGAAACGCATGACCGGGCGTGGTCTTGCGCTCGGAGTAGAGGGCAAGCAGCTTCTCCGCCATGTCGGTGACGGACTTACGCACGCGCGTCTTGCGCGCTTCCCAGATAGTCGTGCCCAGACGGTCAAGCGTCGGTTCCACGCCACCGAGCGACTGATATTTCTGCACGAGATCTATGCGCGCGAGAGGAACGTAAAGCTTCGCGTCTCCGGCATAACGCAGGAACATGAATTCGCCGGTAGCACCTTCGACGACGACCTGCCGCAAGCCTTCGAATTGGCCGATGCCGTGATCCACGTGAACGATGTAGTCGCCCGGCTTAAGATCGGAGAAATCGCTGAAGAAGCTCGCGGTCTTCGGCCGCGCACGCGGGCGCTGTGGCGGAAGCGTTTCAAATAGATCGGCGTCCCCGTAGATCGCAAGCTGCGCCTCGGGGAACACCACACCTTCGCTGAGCGGCGCTTTGACAAGCACCATGGCCGGAGCGTTGCTTCCGCTCGATTCTTCCGCCAAACGCGTGACCGTCACGTTTTCCTCAAGCTCACCGAGGTGATACGGGAGTTCGTACTCGTGGCAGATGTCGGCGAAGCGTTCGAGTTCTCCCGTACTCGCGGCGGATACCATCACGTGCTCGCCTGCGCCGAGCCGGCTGCGAACTTCGGCCATAAAGGCGGCTACGTTGCCGTGATAGCGCGTGGTTGGCTGCGTGGCGAGCGCGAACGGCACGCCCCCCTCGTGAGCGAGACTCAAATGCTCGATGGCCAAGCGCGGGAAAAGCTGGAGCGCGAGCGACCATTCGTCCTCATTGAAAATGTAGCGTGCCGGAGGTTCGGCGAGCGGGTCCTCGACCTGATCGAAGGCCTCGGCAAGCCGCGCGCGATATTTCTCCACGGCGGCATCGAGCAGCGAAGGCTCGTCGAGGATCACGATCGGGTCCGCAGCGAGATCAAAGAGCACGCCGGGACGCTCTTCGAGAGGCATTTCGCGAAATTCCCAGCCGGCGTAAAAGCCCGCGGGCGCGGTGTCGTCTTCGCGGCCAGAACCGGAGCCAACGCGCTGCCGCTCGAGCACCTCGGCGTGGCGCTGAAGTTCGACCAGAGGAAGCAGCGCCGCACGCTCGACGGGATTCGTTGAACGCTGCGTATTGGGATCGAATGCGCGGATGGATTCGATGGTGTCGCCCAGCAGCTCGATGCGCACGGGCTGCGGCGTTTCGGGCGAGAACACGTCAATGATCCCGCCGCGGACGGCATATTGCCCCGGCATCTCGCAGGTGACGTGCTTCTCATAACCAGCCGCCGCGAGAAATCCAATGAGATCCTCGTGGGGGATGGACTCGTCGCGCGAAATCACTCGCGCAAGCCCGGGATAAAAAGACCGCTCGCGCATTCGCCAAAGCGCGGCTTGTACCGGCGCGATCAGCACGTCAGCCTCGCCCGTCGCAAGGCGCCAGAGGGCGACCGCGCGATCCTCGGAAATCTCGGCGTGGGGCGAGCGGTTTTCGTAAGGCAACACGCCGTGCGCGGGCAAATGCGCCACGCGGCGGCCGGGCTTTCCGGTCACCGCGCTGTAGAACCAGCGAATCGGCTCGAGGAGCGCTTCCGCGCGCTGATTCGACTCCACCAGCAGGATGGCAGGGCGACCGAGCTCGGAGAAAACCAGCGGGACAAGGAGCGCCTTCGCCGAATCGGTGAGTCCCGCGAGACGAACTTCACCTCCCAGGCGGCGCAGCTTGTCGCAGACTTCTTCGACGGCAGGCCGCCGGGCGATTCGCGCGAGAAGCTCGGAAACGAGCGGGAGAATCATACGCGACGCTCGAGGATGCGTTCGATCAGTCGGGTGGTTGAATAGCCGGGTTCGAGGGGGATACGCACAATCTTGCATCCCAAGGCCTCGAGGTCCGTAATTTCGCGATGCGCGGACTGATCCAAGCCACCGCTGCCGCCGACTACGACCACATCGGGTAACAGACGCAAAAAAAGCTCGTGCGGCGACGGGCCTTCAAATTCGATCACGCAGCCGACGGCAGAAAGAGCAGCCAGGATTTCGGCGCGCTCGGCGGAGGGAATTATCGGGCGAGAGAGAGTTTGCTTCGCAAGGCGGTTTCCGGAGGTCGAGCGCGTGCCGGCGGCTGCATCGCTCTCAATCGCGACGACGAGGACATCCCCGAGGGAACGTGCGTGCTCTAAAAGGCGGATATGACCGGGGTGCAGCAGGTCGAAGCAGCCGCTCGCGCACACTACTCCCTGCCCGGTGCGTTTCCACTGGCCCCGGCGGGAAATCAGCTCACTTTGCGAAACGACTTGTCCCAAACGTCTGCCTGTCAGCCTGCTCCCAAAGGAACGGCCGAAGGAACAATTCTACCATGCGTGCTCGATCTGCCGGTGGCGCCGCAGGTGCTGTGGGTACACGTGCGCTGGTCGTTGCGTTTATGCTTCAGGGTGCCACTGCGACCGGGATTATCGGTGCTATAATTTCCGCCAGATTCCAAAAGGTGTGTTTTCGCGAGCTGTATCCTAGTCACAACGGGATCATTGCCAGGGCCATGAAAGACATCGCGATTGTCGGAGGCGGACCCGCCGGCGCGCTTTGCGGCGAACGCCTCGCGAGCCAGGGTTTCCGCGTAACAATCTTTGACGAGCGCCTCGCATGGGAGAAGCCCTGCGGCGGAGGCCTCACGCACAAAGCAATCGAAGCTTATCCTTTCCTGCTCGACGGGTCCCAACCCAAGAAAATCGTGCGGACGGCGGAGCTAATTTCGGGCGGCGGTCACCGCACGCGATTCGAGATGAGCCATCCGATCGTGATCTACGCGCGCAAGGTGCTGAACGGGCTTCTTCTAGACCGCGCCGTGGCCGCCGGATGCACGGCCGTGCGTTCGCGCGTGACGAGCGTGAATACGGATCGCCCCGAGGTTCGCTTGATGGCCGGAGGCGAGGAACACAGATCCGATTTCGTGGTGCTCGCGGCGGGCGCGCGCAACCAACTGCTGCCGGAAACGACGGCGCTTGGCGCGACGGATCTGGAAGTCACGCTCGGCTATTTCGTGCCGACCCAAGAAGACATCATTAAGATAAAATTTCTGAAGGAATTCGAGGGGTACATGTGGTCGTTCCCGCGCGCCGATCATCTCTCCATCGGCATTTGCGCGAAGATGGGCCAGAACCCGACGCAGCAACTCCGCCGCCACCTCGACGAATTCGTGCAGGAAGAAAATATTTGTATGGACGGCGGGCGGTTTTACAGCCACGTGCTCCCTTCGCCCGAAGCGCAGACGATACGCGGGCGTCGCATCGTGGGTAAAAACTGGGCCATGGCTGGCGACGCGGCCGCGTGCGTGGACCCGCTCACCGGCGAGGGACTTTATTACGCGCTGCGTTCGGGCGATTTGCTGGCACAGGCGCTGATGGAAGGACATCCGCAGGCCTATCCCGAGCGCTTGTGGGCGGCATTCTCCGCCGATCTGGAATTCGCCGCGAAGATCGCGCGAAGAATATTTCGCGGCAACTTTCTGGGCGCAGCGATCACCACGCGAATGGTGCAGCTGCTGAACCACTCTCCGGCGTTTCGCGACGTGATCGGCGATGTCTTCAGCGGCTCGCAGGATTATCGCAGCTTGAAACGCCGCCTGTGGGACCAGGTCGGTGTTACCGTTTTGCAATTCGCGCGCAGCTTCCTGATTCCGCGCGCGATCCTGACCACGCCGCGCCAGGCGCGCCGCGAGCCTCTCCCATGAAGCCGCGAAAAACAAAACGCAGCGTGCGCACCTCGAAACGCACTTCAAAGCGAGCGTCATCGAAGCCGACGCCGAAAAAGACTTCTGGAAGCGCAGCGGCTGCCTCGCCCGAGCAGCGACCTCGGATCGGCCTGGAAGCGACCGCCGAACGCGTGGTGCAACTCGAACACACCATTCAAGTAGTCAATCCGAACCTTCCAGCGGTGTTCTCCACTCCGTCCATGATCGGATTGATGGAGCACGCGACGGTGATGGCCATAACTTCGGAACTACCGCCCGGCGCGATTTCAGTGGGCACGCGAATTGAAGTGGATCACTTGAAAGCTGTGGGACCGGGCGCAACGGTTCGTGCGTGGGCTCGATTCGTGAAATACGAAGGTCGCTTCCTGGTCTTCGACGTCGAGGCGCGGTCAGGCGAGCATTTGATCGGGCGCGGCCGCGTGTTTCGCGCCATCGTTCATCCGCAGGAACACGGCGCCAAGGCTCAGGCCCGCGTGCAGCAGTAAAATCCCGCTACTTTTTCTCCGAAATCTGCACCGACGCCTGCGTAGATTCCCAGGCCAGACGCAGCGTGCAAGTACTGCCGCCCTGATCGAACGCAATCATGAAGTCTTCCATCGGCGAATCGAGTTTCGACACCTTCATCGGCACGCGCCCGAAGTCAGACGACTCCCCGGGATAGGGCACGCCCCACTCGCCTGTTTGCTTGCTGATGATGAGCGTCCAGGCATCCGCCGTGGGCAGCGTAAAGAGCGTGTAGCTTCCCGCGGGCACCGTCTTACCTCCGACGTTCATGTCCGCGTCAATTACAAATGTGGTCGCATCGTTCGCGCCGGCGCGCCACGGCTCGCCAAAGGGAACCAGTCCCCCAAAAATCTTGCGCCCTTTCATCCTGGGACTCGAATAGTCCACGTGGATCGTCTTGCCGTCCGAGAATTTGCAATCGGCCTTCGCTGGCGGACTTGCAACCTGGCCTCCCACCTGGGCGGGACCCGGGACAGCAAAGGCAGCGCCGAGCACCATCAACGTGCAGAAGGCAACGAAGTTGAATCGCATATTTTCTCCTCGAGATGAGAGATCCGTTAGCTTAGACGCGCCCCGAGGGCGATTCGATACGCCGAAGGGCGCGACGGCTTAGTGCGTGGCGGGAGCGGGCGCAGGCGGCTTCACCGGAAAGGCAGCTCCGGCACTGATGTTCAGAAGGCCATCAATACCGAGGTTCGGATAGAGCGCCTTCATCCTGGATTTGAATTCGTCCGCGGTTTTGGAGGAAGCTTGCGCTTCGTCGGAATCCTGCATGTACTTCTTCATGAACGCGAGAACCGATGCATCGTTCGGCGCGCCGGCAATCTGATGCCCGGGAATCACGATTTCAGGCTTGAGAGCCGACCATCTGTTCAATGGTCGCCATCCAATCTTTCTTTTGAGTCGGCGACATGGGCGCGTACACAAAATGCGCTCCGCTGAAAAGAGTGTCGCCGCCCACAATGGCCTTGAGCGATGGAATCCAGACGAAGGAATTGTCTCCCGCGCTGTCGCCTTGCAGGGGACCGAAGACTTGAAGAGTTTCACCTTCGAGTGTCAGCGTGTTTCCTTCGAGCGCATCGGGAATAATCGGATTGGACGGGATGTTGTCACCATACTGCGGCTTCCATGCGTTCACGCGGTTCTGCCAGCTTGCCTTGATTCCATCCACGACTTTCGGCAGCGCCACGAATTTGGCGTTCGGAAACGCCTGCCGGATCACGACCAAGCCGAAATAATGGTCGGGATGCGGATGCGTGACGTAAACAGTGGTCAGATTTTTCTTGCTCTCGAGGATTGCAGCCACCACGCGGTGCGCATCGCTTAGGCGAAACTGCGCGTCAATCAGGATCGCGTCCTTGTCGCCATAAATCAGCGTGGAATTGACTGAAATCCCGTCCGGCGGCGAGGTGAAGACCTGCAAGTGCAGCTGCGTGGCCGCAGCCGGCACGGCACTAACGGCCAGCACAAGCAAAGTCGCGAGCAATCGTCCAATCTTCACTTTTTCCTCCGGTGGAAATTCCGCGTTGGGCGCATCTTACAGCGGTTGGCAGCTTGTGTCACTTGGCGGTCGAAACGCGCACAGGTGCGACGACGTCGAATTTCATTCGTCGCAGCGCGACGGCGAATGAAGAGCAGCAGAGAAATCAGCGCCGCCAGAGCGGCGAACCAGATCACGGCGATCAGATGAACGACCCATCCCGCGGCTTTCCCTATTCTTGCCAATAGAAACGGCAGAAAATTGAATGCCGTGATGTGCGCATAGTCCCACGGATCGTAGGTCATCGAATCGTTGACGAGGCCCCACTGATCCATTTTCCCCAGGCTGAACGCGACGATGTTTTTCATGCGCAGCGCGATGATAAATGTGGGGTGGCCGAGCGTGTCCATTTGATAGATCTCAAGCGGGCACCAAAACATTACGGACGCGACCTGAACTAAAACGCTAACCACGATCAGCGCGATCCCGATAGTCCACACGATCCTGCCGACCTCCGCGCGATGGCGCATCAGCAGCGGCACGGAAATGAATGCGACGATCTGCGCGGCAGTGGAAACGTAACGGTCGCCCCACGCGAAATCGCCGCTCCAGACCGTGAAGGTGGCGTAGAAGCAGATGTACGCAAGCAAAAGCGCTCCAAAAGCGATCAGATACGCGCGAATTTCGGGCCGAAAACGCCTCCACGCGACCGCGCAGAGGACCACCGCCACCACGAGGAGCGGGTCGAACAGGAAGATGGATTTTTCCGGCGTGAATAGCGCGCCGAAGAATCCCACGTGGAATGGTGTTTCGAACGGATACGCCGAGGGCAGCGCGGGATTCAACATTTTCTGCTCGCGAGCAAACACGCCCATGTATGTGGTGAAGAACGAGCCGAAGCGCTGATATTGGTACAGGCGATCGAGCAGAATGAAGATCGCATAAACAGGCAGCGCCGTCTTCGTGTAACGGACGAATCGGGAACGCAACTCCGGTCCGCGCGCTCCCGAGAACCACGACACGAGCACGAGAAAAAGAAACACTGCGAGCAAGATCCAACCCGGTCGTCAGGCGGGTGAGCAAATTTGCGCCGATTGCGAGCGAGCCAAGCAGCAATGCGCGGCGGTCGCCGCTGAGAAGCCACTCGTACTGAAATGTGAGTCCGGTGAGAGTGAGCAGCAGGATGTAATTGTTCTCCATCATGTTCTGCGTGTAATGGAGAAATGTGGTGCAGAAAATCAGCGCCAGCACGCCCGCGATCTGCTGGTTCACGCTAAAACCGAAAAACCCAAGCAAGCGGAAGCAGACCAGTGCGCTGAGCACGGAGATCAAAATGTTCGTGGTGTAGCTGACGAAAATATCGCGCACGGTCGGGTCCACGTCGTAGCCGTCAAACACGGGCAGGCGCTCGATGTATGTGCCGACGATATCCGCGGGAAGCATCAGCAGGGATTGGCCGATGCCGTACCAGCCGTAGAGCTTGCCGTTGCGGCCGTGAATGCCAAAGTCAGGGTAGTCCTTGGGGTCCACGGGCGGCTCGGAAGTCCAGAAAGAGTGCGTGGCCTGCAGGCGGTGGTCGTGTCGCTCGAACCGAGTTCACCGGATTGCACGACGAACGCCGCAAGAAACGCTACGAGCGCCCAAGAGAAACGCAGGATTGCGAAACAAACGGCGGAGGCGGGCGGTCATCGTGGCTGGCGCATCCTAGTCCACGCCCGCGCGGGATTCAAGCGGCGCCAAACTGCATGCGGCAATACGCGCAGGCAAAGAGTTGCCGCGATTTCGAAGGTAGCCTAAGATATTCGCACGCCGGAGTGGCGGAATGGCAGACGCGGCGGACTCAAAATTCAAATCAAGGGTTTCCGCTAAGTGTTTTACTTTGTGCGGAAGTTCAATGTTACGAGGCGGTTGCGAGCAAGTTGCTCGTTAGGTGTTGTGATGAGTTGTGAGGGGTTTTCCAGAGTTTTCTGCCACAGTTGATACCACACCGTTCATACTCACCATCCGTACCATTGAGCCGCAACCGCTGACGAATTACCATTGAAGAGTAGGCATCCAGAGCCCGACCGAAACCACGTTCAGCACTTGAGCCGCGGTGGCAGAAGTCGAAGTGCTGCGCTCCGGAGGAGAGAATCGAATGTACTACGTTCTCGCTGAGCTACCTTTCCTTGAACGTTTCGGGTCGTGTTCCCTGTGTGGCACGAAACTACCCCCATTACCTGAAGGCGCGTTCGATGATCGAATGTTTTGCAGCGGGCTTTGCACATTGCGGGCAGTACACGGAGAGGGACGAGAAGGGCTTAAAATCAGCCCGCAGGAATTGCGAGACCTGCCTGTGAAGAGTGCATACAAGAATTGACGGAGAAAGCCATGAGTGCCACGAAGGTCACTAAAACCCTCGAACTCAGATTGAGGCCCGAACAGGTCGCCGCGATCACGCAGCGCATTCAGCGACGCAAGAAGAACGTCGGTGGAACCGGCGAGTTAGACCTTGGAGACATTTCGTCCGTCAACGATGATTTGACACTCGCTGGCACCGACGGCGTAGTCGAAAAGAAGGATGAATAGCAGCGCATGCGTCATCGCGCGGATGTCCGACGGGGCGAGCTGCGCGGCTGCGGGGCCGGTTATAGTCTCCGCATGGCCGACCCTCGATCCAAGCATGAGCGCGCATCTATTAATCTCAATGGCACATTGTCACTAAAATAGATTTGCTTGATCGGGCTGTAATGACATACAACAACGGTGTTCGTCTGGTTTTCGACCGTACGTCCACTAATCGCATTCCACTGAATGAAGGCAACACCTGCGATAGCTGTGCCCAAACCGTAAGACCTATTGCCGTGACCTATGTGCCTAGGCGTGTGGTCGTGCGCTCCAATCGATCTGATTCATTAGTTGCGGTATTACCCCGTAACACTTGCGGAATCGTCTCCGGGAGTGTTATCTGGCTAGGTCTGGTTCGCCAATTCCTGGGGTCAGCGAGGAACTCGACTGTTCAATCTTATATAGATACCGTTTGGGGAGGCTCAGCAGGTATGCCGTTCACATCCCAGTCCGACTTGCCGCCCGCAATGAGTGAAGCCGCTCGTTCACAGCTGATTCTCATAATCAAACTCGCTTACATATTCGGAACGATAGTCTGCATTGTTGGAATTGTGCTTGCGTGCATCGGTTCCAAAGGCGTGACGGAAATCCGCCTTTTTGGTCAGACATTCAGCTCGTCGTGTGTCGGGATAGGTGCAATTTTTCTTGCTGTCGTCGGCGTAACCGTCATCGTGTTGAAAGTGATTAAACGTCTGTAAGGAATTCGCTTTGCATGTGCTCTTTCCATATCGCGTCATGAGACGCGATACTCTGGGAACGAGCTTTACCGTTTTTTCCCGATATCGGTTCCTGCCTAGCGAGTGCCGCGTGGGTTGTAAAACGCAGGCTTTCGTGGTCGCCAGAATGAGGATCAAAGCTCCCCTACTGCCCTTCGGGATATAGCGATGGCCGCGCACCGTCACCCCGCTACGGACTGACCGGCGGGATGACTCGATTGAACACTATTTCTTGACGAATTTTTTCAGCGACATGCCCGGAACTTCAGCCACGTAAACCGCGCCGGTGGAGTCAACAGTTACCCAGTGTGGCCCGGTGAGTCCTGAAATCTTCCCCAACACCTTGCCGTCTGTTGTACCGATCATGACCCAGTTTTGAGGGGCGCCGGCGGAAACGTACAGCGTGTCGTCCTTGGAGATATAGATGCAGGCCGGCGCGCCGAATTGTGTCAATTGATTGAGATATTTGCCCTCGGAATCAAACACTTCAATACGCTGGTTGCTTCGGTTAGCCACGTACACGTGTCCCGCTGAATCCAATGCGATACTGTGGGGATCCTTAAGTTGGCCCGGTCCCGAACCTCTAGTTCCCCAAGACTTGATAAACGTACCATCCTTGGAGAACTTTACGATGCGCGCATTCGAGCTCTCACCGTCCGAAACGAAGATGTCCCCATTCTTTGCAACGACCACATCGCTCGGACCATTGAACGCATCAGTGGAGTCCATGTCTCCGGCAACGCCCTTTTTACCGAGCGTCATCAAGAGCTCTCCGCTCGGACTGAACTTGAATACTTGATCGCCCGTCTTATCTGTGATCCAAACGAAGCCGTTATCGTCTATCCGCAAACCGTGCGCTGACAAAACAAAGTTATCGCCCCACGACCTGAGCAATTTGCCATGAGAGTCAAAGACCATGATTTTTGAACTCAGCGGTCCACTCTTTTGATCCGGATCGGCCCGCTTAAACGCGAAGACATTGTCTTTGGCATCGACGCCCACGGCCGATATGACGCCCCATACCCCGCCTGCTGGAAGTCCCCAATTATCGACCTGCTGATATGTGTCATCCGTCTGGGCGTTCAAGGGCTCCATTGCCACCGCGACCAGCGCGATCAGCATCAGCAGCATAGCGCCCGCCATAAGTCGGCTCTTCAATTTAGGCTTCATAGGAACCTCGTGACGTGATCTCAAAACCTCGCCGGGCTAGTGAGCCCGGCAGCGCGGCGCAGAAAAATCGAAGGGACGACCAGCTGAATAATAGAGGCTTCTCAGACGGTTGCGTCGGGGACAGAAATCCACACAACGATCGGTCCGCCGTAGCAGATGATCTGTGGGCATTCGATCTTTCCAGGGGAAGCATAATAAAATAACGATTCCATCCGTCAAACCCGATCCGCCATCGGCGGCACTCCTCTTGCACTCTCACTAGCACAAGAGGAGGTAGCACTCTCCAGGCTATTAATTCGGCTTGCCGTCGGTCAAAGTCCAGATGTGGTGAGTATCAACACGGAAAATCATGTACACGACCTCGGAATCAATACGGCTAAAGAAATGTGGTGTATTGGGAGGAATGATCACCACATCACCGGGTCCGACCTCGCGCGTCACTCCATTTTCGACACCCGTGCCGGACACACTGGGCCCAGGTCCCTTGTGTGTAGGGTTGACCTTTGGATTCTCTATAGTGCCGCCGGTCACGAATGTCGCATGGCCGGAAAGGAATTGGTATATTTCGGTGATGTCGCTGTGTTCGATGGGCCCACCGGCAAAAGCGCCGGGAGTGTGACCTGGTGGCGTGGCACGGTGAGCGACAGAAACGCCGACGTTGTACTCCCCATTATTGATTGGAACCTCGCGGAGACTTTGGTCGCTGACCGGCATTTGAGCGTCGGTTCTCCCTGCGACGGTCTGAATTTCGTTTGAGGTTATATCCGTAGCCGTGCCGCGGGGTAAATGCTGCGGTACGAGTTCCGCCGTTTTCCCGGACGAATCTTGCGCACGGACACACGGGGAAAGAGCAACCAGCGAAAATAATACACCGTATAACGCCTTTCGCATTTCTCGCCTCCATTCGGCGCTTCCGCGCCCTCGCGTCACAATTACTCGTGCTCAACAACAATAGAAAAAATCGTGGAAATCTACGGCAGACCGAAAACAACGTAAATATTCACACATGGAATCGCAACATACTGCTTGCCGTCGATCGCGTAGGTTGCCAAGCCATTTCGCGGGTCAAATCCCCCCATGGGAAATTCCCAGAGCAGCTTGCCCGTATCGGCGTCGAGGACCAGAAAGTCGCCTTCGTCGTCTCCAGTGAAAACCAATCCGCCTGCCGTCGCTAGCGGACTGATCCAAGCGGGAGCGATCATCCGATACTCCCACTTCAATTTCCCCGTTATAGCATCCAACGCCCGGACGGCCCCGTATGCATCGTCCCCGCTTAGGATACTTGACCCCTTTTGGGTAAATAAACCGCTCATCTCCTTCGCGCTCACATAGAAAAGTTTGTTCTCAGGGTCAAAAGCAGGAGCAGTCCAGTTGGTTCCACCGCTATAGCTGGGGTTGGTTATCGTTCCTCCCGGGGCAGGATCATAATTGGGCAACTTAATAGGACGCCCGTTTTCGTCGAATCCTTTGGCCCATGTCTGGGCTATATAGGGAGTACCCGAAATAAACTTTCCAGTCGTCCGGTCCAAAACGTAGTAAAAGCCATTCCGATTGGCCACGGCTACGAGCTTTCGTTGCTTCCCTCCTACTTCCGAATCAAACAACACGGGAATCTGGGTGGCATCCCAATCGTGAATGTCATGAGGCGTAAACTGAAAATGCCACCTCATTTTCCCAGTATCCGCATCGACGGCCAACAGTGAACACGTGTACAGATCGTCCCCGGGCCGGCCGCTGCCGTTCGCAACCGGGTACGGATTACCCGTGCCCCAATAAATCAAATTCAAATCTGGATCATATGAACCGCCGTTCCATGTGTCGCCGCCGACAGGTGTGGTGGTACCCCACGTTTCCGAACCAGCTTCACCAATTCCCGGAACAGTCCACAAACGCCAAAGTCTCTTGCCAGTTCGTGCGTCGTAGGCATCCAGCAATCCCCTTGCGCCGCGATCGCCACCGCCAGTGCCGATAATCACCTTGCCGTCGATGGCCAGCGGCGCTCCCGCGATTGCGTGGTTGTCAGAATTGTTCTCAACCTCTACGATCCATCGCAGGGCGCCGGTCTTCGCGTCCAGAGCTGCAAGATGACAGTCCAGTGTGCCGACGTAAACTGTATCGTTCAGTATCGCGACTCCACGATTGTTCGCGTGTAGACCGACATACTTCACTACTTTGGGTAGCGACGGCGACCAACTCCACAACCTCAAGCCCGTCCGTCCATCCAGAGCCGTCACTGTACTCGGCGGCTCGACGATGTACATGATCCCATCCACGACAACAGGATTCGATTCGATGAATTCTCCAGCCACTTGCGCGCGCTGGTAAATCCACAGCGGCCTCAAATTTGTGACATTGCTTTTGTTAATCGCTTTCAGACGGGAAAACCGATGGGAGGCGTAGTCGCCGCCGTAAGTTAGCCAATTTTGAGGCTCTTTATCGGCGTTTAGGAGCCTCTGATAAGGAACATTTTGTGCCTGCGAAACCGCGGAAATTGCGCCCCCGATAACCACTGCGAGCAAAATAAGAAAGGCACGCATTATGAGTCTTGTGACGCCTCTCTCGAGCACGGCGCGCAAAACAGGATGATGGCGGGACCAGTCGTCGATCTGCGCGACTCTAACCAATCGACGCCTCACGCAAACAGCTGTACCTCGAAACGGCTTCATTGCGCTCCCTTTAGGCTGACGAGGTACGCGACCAAATCGGTGGTGTCTTCGCTCGACAGGGTGCCTTGGAAACTGGGCATAAAGCTCTTGCCCGGCTCCTTTTCAAACGATTTCAGGTCCCTCTTCAAGAAAGACTGTAAGTTACCTTTCGAGTCTTTTAGAACGATTGCTACGGAGCTTTCGCTGACTCGCGAACCCTCTACGGTGCGCCCACCTTTCGTCGTTGCTCGAAACGTCACGTATTGGACCCAGCGGCCGGTAGTGGGTCCCGTTGGTCCGCCCTTGGGCAAATTCGCTCCAGGGTCTTGCAATATCTTTCGAAAATAATCTGCCGTGCGCAAACCGCCAATTTCGGTAAGTTCGGGACCGCGATCACCACCAGTGCCGCGGATGATATGACAATCGGCACATCCATTGGACGCGTAGACCAGTCTTCCCTTCTCGGCATCGCCGCTCTGCGCTTGCACTGCCTTTCCGGATTCGCCGATCGCCGCGCTGGCCAGCGACCGGATGTAGGCCACGATTCGCATCGCTTGCGCGTCGGTGAGGGTGCCCCCGAATGCCGGCATCCCCGTACCGGGGACACCGTTCTTGATTATCGTCACTACTTCGTCGTCGCCTCGAGTTGCCGGGACCCTCTGAATGTTGGGACCTACGCCCCCGCCGGCGTCGAACCCGTGGCAGCTGGCGCAGGATGTTTCAAACATCTGCTTGCCGCTATCGAGATCGGATTGTTCCGGAGACCTACCAGCGTGCGGAACTGCCCTGGCCCCCGGAAACGCTGGAACCGATACTCCAAAGACCAGGATCAGTGCCGCAATCAATCGTCGTGATGAGTCTAGAAAACTCATGGTCGCCGGATTCAAAGTCACACCTCATCCGTGAGCACACTTCCATGCCACAGGAATCAGAAAATCCACTTCAACGCAAACTGCATGATTCTCGGGTCCTGTGGGGAGCTGTATCCTGGCGTCGATGCGGATCCGGCAATACTTTTGCCGAACGTAGAGCTCGTCATCGAGGTTGTTGGATTGTTAAGGTTAACCAAATTGAGAGCATTGAAGGCTTCAAATCGAGCGTCGATCTCGTTCCGCTCATTGATCTTGAATATGCGGGTCAGTGCGAGATCGAAACTATGAATCGACGGACCAAGCAAACTACCGCGACGAACATCGCCTAACGGGCCCACTGTAATGGGGCCGTTACCAGCGTTGATTACGTTTCCTGTAAATCCAGGTGGAGCGGTAGGCACTGCGAACGCAAGGGGGTTAAAATACTGCTTACCCCGAACAGATCCCGTAAGGTTCGTATGCGGCACATAAACTGGCTGACCCGGCACGCGATTCGCTGGCTGCCCTCCGTTGGGAACGGAAGTAGCGATACCCACTAGCGCGGTGTCCACACCAGTGGTGACCGTGAGCCAACCCCCACTCAGGTAGGTTACGATCGGCGCTACCTGCCAGTGTCCAAGGATCGCGCTCATCACCCTCGAATGAAACTCCGGCGACCGGTACACTCCGTTAAACGTGAGTTGATTGCGATGGTCAAACGAGCAATTGCCGATCTGTTGAGGCTGACTCATGGTCAGCCATCCTGATGCAGCGTATACCGATCCGCTTTCACCATTGTCGATGCAGTGTGAGTACGTATAGTTACCCACCACACTGAAGTTATAGCTAAAGCGCTTTTGCACGCTGAGAACACCACCATTGTAAGTCGAGGTTCCGATATCCAGGATCTCGGCAAGCGAGCCATACGAGGATGCCCCGGTGGGATTCAGCTGAAGGAAAAGTCGCCGTGCTGCCACGTTGCCCGTTGTGGAACAAGGGCCGGGGGCCTTGAGACCGTACTCGCCCGCGCTGCAATTTCCCGGAACATAGATTCCTGGATTCTCTTCCCCAAGTAGCCAATTGTGCACGGCGTGATTTCCGATATAGCTGGCAGTGATCGCCCAGCTTTGCCCAAATTGCTTTTCCGCGCTTAGATTCCATTGCTGCACATTGGGAGCCTTCATATGAAGTTCTGAGTATGCTCCGTAAGCCCCGGACGTCGGAAATTGGAGATCTGCCGATGGTGCAATCGGAAAAGGATCTATACCCGTCTTACCATTGTAAGTAAAACTCGCCCAGGGGTTTGAAAAATTGCCCCCGCTCAGCAGAATGCTATCCGCCCAGGGTGCGCTATCGGGTACGTTTTGTTGTTGTTGAAAGGATTCGAAATCATAGAACGATCCGTAGGAGGCGCGAACCACCTCGCGCCCTTTGCCGCGAGGATCCCAGCTGAGGCCAATGCGGGGCTCGAAGTGCTTCCAGTCCCCTACATAACTGGCTCCAGTCCCGGGTCCCCCACGATCTCCTGGGAACAACAGACCATCCGGGGCATTGGTAAAAACCGTGCTGTGGATGCCGGCCTCGAAAGCTGGGAGGCTGAAAGAGTATCCTTCCCCAGCTGCGTTTTGTTGGGCAGTGAACGGCTCCCACCTCAAACCATAATTAAGTGTAAGTTTTCGGTTGATCTGCCAGGAATCCTGAGCATACAGCGCGTAAAAATTCTTCTTGTTACCTTGATGCACGATATTCCCTTGCTCGAACGTGAAGAAGTCTCCCGTTAGGAAATCAGCCATCGCGGAGCCCGTTACCCCGCCCGAGAAAATGAAATAACCATTGTCGTAAATGTTGCTTGTGGAGATATCCTTGAAGTGGACGAATTCCCCGCCAAACGAAACTTGGTGAGTCCCGAGAGTTAACTCCATGTCGTCTGTGAACTGAAAATCTGTGTCGTCGAAATCGACCGGGATGTCGCTTCCTGTTTTCGCGTTGAAGTCACCGGTTACCTGAACGACTAGCCAATTCGGATATGGGTTATAGAAGTTGCCCCCAACGCCCAGCTCGCTCGCCGTCTCCACCCCGGGATCAAATCCTTTACTGACGGCTTGCCGGTTTACGTTGGCGTGGAATGAATTCACGGCCCGACTTGAAAGCAGATACGTATCGCCCAGCGTAACGGTCTGGTATCGAGCGGACTGATCAGCCGTCTCCTCCGTCAGAATGTTGGTCGTATCCGGCGGCAGAAAAAAACTCGCGTAATAATAACGCACGAAGAGTGAATGCTTATCGCTTATGTGGTAATCGACTCTGCCGACGATCGATTTGTCGGTCGTCGCAACTTTGATGGGGTACGTAACGCTCCCACAGGCCTGATCCGCTGGCACCGGAAGCTCGTCTGCTACCAGCTTCAGCGAAGGCAGACTGTAAGCAGTGGGCGATATCATGTTGTTGACGAATGGGGCCTTTAAGGTAACTGCCTTGGCTAGACATTGCGTGGAGAGGGCGGTCGTGAAATCGCCGGCCAATTCTTGTGCGGTGGGTAAAAACGCAACGTTTCCATTGGACACGTCGCGAACGATCGTATCTTGAATGGCGCCGAAAAAGAACAATTTGTCCTTGCGGATTGGACCGCCGAGCACGCCTCCGAATTGGTTACGCTTCAGCGGGTCCCGCACGGGCGCATAGAAACTCTTTGCGTTAAAATCGCCGTTTCTCACGAACTCGAATGCATCCCCATGAAATTCGTTCGATCCCGACTTTGTGATTGCGTTTACGGTCGCCGATGAATGCATCCCGTACTGGGCAGGCACCGCGGTCAGAAGAGCGCTGAATTCCTGCAGGGCGTCCGGAAACGGCAGCGGGTAAGAGTCGGATGTATGCGCGTCGTTATCATTGCCGCCATCCAGGATGTAGGTGCCGACACCGGGACTTGTGCCCGCGAACGCGATCGTATAGGGATTCGGGAAGTCCAATGCCGTGTTGTATCCGCCGGCCACGACAGCTGACGGGGTCAGCGTGAGCAACTGCATCGGGTCCCGCGCGTTCAGCGGGATGTCCAATATTTCCTGGTGATTTACAACCTCGCCGAGGGAACTGCTATGAGTCTCCACGATAGCCGCATTGGCCGTGACAATCACTGCCTGGGTGGAGGAACCAACCTGCAAGGCAACATCCAGCGTCGGGTTAGAGCCTACCTGCAACACGATGCCCGATTGCACGTAGCTGTTGAAGCCGTCTTTCTTCACCTGAAGTTGATAAGCGCCCGCAGGCAATTCTGGAATCGTGTAGGATCCATCTCCGTTGGTCGTGACGGTGCGAACCAGACCCGTGCCGGTCTCCGTCATCTGCACTTGTGCGCCGGCAACCGTACCACCGCTCGGGTCGGTCACGACTCCGGTTGCTCTGGAAGTCTCGACGGATTGGGCCCAGGAACTGGCGCAGAGAAGTGCACCAAACAGGAAAACCACCAAATACCGAGCTACTCTCATTTCATCCCCCCGGAATTGAGCAGTCTAATGACTACACACGGTGAACCGACCGACATTAAAACTGGGCGGAGCCTACCACCACATGTCCGCAGTTTTTGTCATCTCAACTGATTACAAACGGGGTTTCTATATTGACCGTGTCATTCGGACCTGATAGACAGAACCTGCACTTAAATCAAATAGAGGTGCTCGAATGCACAAAATAGAGGGAGACGGCAGCACGAAAGATTCTGATGTCGAACTCGGCTCGGCGCCAAGCGGCCTTGGTCGGCGAGATATGTTCAAGAAGATAGGCGCTGGAGCTGGCGTGGCCATAGCCGGACTGCTCGTTTCACATGCGACTCTGGCCCAAGAAGCGGGACAACGAAGCCAAGCGCCGGGGCCGGCAAGCGGACCGCTCGCACCGGACACCGGCGGCGGATTGCAGGATTGGCCCCTAATCCGCGAGAGCTACTACATTCCTTCATCCGGGCAGCCAGGTTTTACGACATTCGCTGGTCCAGGTTGGGTGAACAAGTCTGGTCGAGCCTTCGGCAACGGGCCTATGGACGAGTGCAGCCGCAGACTTGTCGAATATACTTCGTCTTTTCACGTGGACTACACGGACGGATTCCTTGAGGCATTCAATTACCTGATGCTTGCTTCCCTCGCGGATATTTACAGTGGTTTCGAATCGCAACCGGCTCGGATTAATAGCCGCCTTTCGCAGACGATGCGGGGCGATCTGAAATGCACGGCGGTGGGATACGGAGTGGTCACAACTCCGGAGATGGCCGCGTTTACAAACGCCTGCATGTCTCGCCATGCTGATTTCAACGACCACACGAACGAGTTGCTTTGGGGAGTTTTGGCCATTGGCGAAGCACTTCACTCATCGGGCCCACAGGTGATCGACGCCATGGCCGTCGCCTATGAGGTGGTTACGGCCTTGGACGGGGCGGCCGGTGGGGCAGTTGGCGTAGCGGGCTCTGGCGGGTACGACGTCATGTACCACGCCCCCGCGACGGCGCTGGCGTGCGGAAAGCTGATGGGTATGGACAAGGACCAACTCGCGAATGCTCTCTCTCTCGCGATTGTGCCGCATATACCGCTGGCGGTAACGCACGCTGGGATTCTCTCTATGTGGAAGGGGAATCACAGCGCGGAGCAGGTTCGCAACGGCGTCTGGGCGGCTCTGCTGGCCAGCGAAGGGATGACGGGACCAGCGGAGCCTTTTGAGGGCAGAGACGGCGTTATTCAGCACGTCGGCCCGTTCGGGAGAGATCTCCGATTACCTTACAGTGGAGATGGCCGGACAGCGATCGAGTCGATGCACGCGAACGGCCGAGGGTACAAGGCTCTCCCTGCGGTTGGCTCGTCAGTGATTTACATCAACACTCTTCTCCCTGACGTTGTTGCCTGGGTCAAACCTGAAGAGGTTGCGGCTATCGACATCCACGTTAACGCCGTTCTGTGGCAGGAAGATGCCGATCCACCAAAGTTCGATCCGCGGAGCCGCGAAACAGCCGATCACAGCCTGATGTACATCACCTGCCGAGGAATCATCGACAAGTACGTCTACATCGACTCTTTTACGTATGACAAATACATGGATCCAGTAGTCCGCGAGATGTTGCAGAAAGTCCGAACCATCCCTGACGCGCCTCCCGGCCCCGTGATTTGGACCATACGCAAGAAGTCGGGAGAGGAGAAATCGTTCTCTGCCAACGCTAACAACAGCCGGTTGAGCCATGACGATAACGTGAAGAGGTACTACCGCATAGCTGATTTCATGCAGATCGACAGAGCTCAGGCTGATCGCGCTCGGGAGCAGTGGATGAACTTGCGTGCTGTGAAGGATATTGCCGCAGCTATGCAGACCATTGCTAAATATGGTCAGCCGAAGCCTCTGTCCGATAAAACTAGGGCTCGCTGGTCGTAGCAGGCGCTAACCTGGTTCCAGCTGGAATTCACACGAGCCATGTTGCGGCCTGGTTAAACATGATTCGCACTTTCTGCGGGGGTCTCGATAGATCGAGCAGTCATCGTAAAAAGGGCATTTCCGAAGCGGCACGCGTCTGCACCTCGTCTTCTGCTCGGGCGAAAACGAAACAATGCGCGAAGGGAAAGCGCCTGGCCCATCGTGCAAGCGAACTCCGGCAACCAGCAAGGAACTAAAATCGCCGTGTAGCGGCTCCGCCGGACCATCGGACCAATTCTCAAGGCCGTTTGGATGGGTGGCGCACTTCGCTTGTCTTTGTTACCTTTCCGGGCGCGGCAGTCGGCGAAGCAAGAGTTTTTCCACTGCAATCGGGACTGCGTGTCTCCTCGTGTTTCTGATGTATCTCCAGGGAACGAGCGATGATTCAGGAATTCGCATGAGCATGGCACGAGCGGAGCACGGCAATCTAGAAGCTGTTGCAACCGATGAGACGAGAGTCTGGAATGATAGTGGTTGAGTGCTTTGAAATAAGGGATAGGTAAGATCGGCAGCGCCGAAGAAGGTCGGATGGTGCGTCCGGTCCGTCGCTGACTGGAGCACAGTGAAAAAAATCGCGCCCTTGCTTTCCAGACCATCGCGATAACGCAGGGGGGCGTCGGCGGACCGAGAACTATTGTGTGCTGGAAGGGATTCCGTGGATTCTCCCCAACCGGATTCGCTGGCAGGACCAACAGGAGAAATTCCCACATCCTTCGACGTCCTGGCGGCGTTTCCTAGCGTCGATTTTGTGAACTCTAGTAAACCAAGTGTGTCGGCGACCTTGTCCACAGCGCGCCCCCGTTAGGGATGGCCGTCTGCAACCCTTGTGTGTTTTGAACCCGAGCAGCCGTTACTTCTTCTGTCGGCCATATTCTTGGGACGTTCGCCGGGAACGAGAATCTCGCTGTGCTTGAGGGGCGCGGAGGGATGAAGGGGCAGGGCTGACTGGACAACCCGTGTCGGGGCAGTCTTATCTGGCGATGCCGGACGCTCGCCAATTGCAAGAACGATTGAGCTTGTAGGCGAGATGGCCGTGGGGCCCGCAAGATCGCATACCGGATAAAACAATCGAATCCTTTTGACGATTCGATCGCTTCGAAATCACACACGAAATACATTCCATCGCATTTCCAACGCTGAAGCCCGAGCAATCAAACCAAGCAAATTGAAATTGGCTACTCGATTCCCTCGACGATGCGCAAATCTCGATCAACAGCGCCGGCGATAAATTTTAGCGCTGCCTGATATGCGTCGCTGCCGTGCGCCGCAATCGCCTTCTCCACACTATCAAACGCTACGACGACAACGCGCTGCGTAACTCCGGCTTCATACGCCACGGCCGTTTCGCCGCGCACCAACAAGCGGCCCCCAGCGTGCGTAAGGGAAGGTCCCGCGAGTTTTTCATACTCTATCAAGGCTGCCGGGTTCGAGACAGAGCGATACACCGAGATCCAGTATCCTTTTGCCATTGTTCCCTCCTTCGCTCCCATTCCACAGGCTTGGTGGCGACGCCTTTCGGCATGGCGCGCCATGTTCTCATTGGGCGAGATCATTTGACATTCAGGTCGTTGCAACCCCGCCTTGGCGAGGGCATGATCTTGCCCACCCGAGCCGCCACTGATCCCGATTACGCGATCCTTTACCAAGATTCCTTCTGCCAAAATCGTGATCTTCCCATTATTCGAGGCGTGAAATCCGGAAAAACTGCTCGGCTAGGGATGAGTTGAGAGGTCTTCGGTTGAAAATATCGAATCGGTCCGCCTCGAACAGACAAATACCTGGTTTGATGTGACCTGGGTCATCGCATCAGAAGAGCCGCAAGTTCATAGCCACTTGAGATCGAGAGACGCCGGTAGGCTCTGCGCCTATAAGTGAGAACACTGCTCACTTTAATACCCAGTTCCGGCGCTGTCGTCTCGGCAGTGAAACCTACAGCAGTGCGAGCACAGATCGCGCACTCCCGTTCCGTCAACTTCGCATTGAGCGAGGGCATCCTTTGAGTCAGTTCTTCGATGCGGGTCCGCCTCCTCGTGCCTGATTTCGGTGATTCCGCCGTCAACTGGTAGTGCTTTCCCAACAGCGGAAGGAGAAGATGTGATAAAGCCGCTATGCGCTCCTGTTCCTCGTTGCTGAAACATCCCCAATCTGAATCGCGGTAAAGGTTTAAGACAAACCAACTGTTTTCAACCCAGCGCGCCAGCGTGAGTTTCTCAACGGTCGTTGCTGGGTTCGTCGACGAGCGAGATCGACTTTAGTTTGTCGCCCCGGTTACAGCCAGTGCCGTATCGGTCGAGTCAGGGATTCCAACGTCTCAGTCTCAGTTTGTGAAAGTGCGATTGCACCGAAGACCGGCAGAAGAGCTAACTGACAGCGCACTTTTTTCGAAACATTCTCCGCGCGGTGACAAGGCTATTTGGGAGTTTGTGATCTCTAAGAGATCGGCGTACACACCGATTTCGTCTCGGTGTAAAGATCAAGCATCTGCCTGCCCATTTCGCGGCCCCATCCGGACTGCTTGTATCCACCGAACGGCATGGCGGGATCGAGAACGCCATAGCAATTGACCCAGACCGTTCCGGCGCGAAGTTCGGCAGCGATGCGATGAGCCTTCTTGATGTCCCGCGTCCAAACTCCGGCGGCAAGTCCGTACGGCGTGTTGTTGGCCTTGGCGACGAGATCATCGATGTCGGTGAACGGCATCACAGTGACGACCGGACCGAAAATTTCCTCGCGTACGACTTTCATCTTGTCGCTCGTGTTGACGAGAACCGTCGGCTCAACGAAATAGCCTTTTTCGCCATGGCGCCCGCCGCCCGCAGTGGCCTTTGCGCCTTCCGAATATCCCGATTCGAGATAGCCGCAGACGCGATTGAGCTGCTGCTCCGAGATCAGCGGACCGATCTGAGTCGTGGCGTCCATTCCGGGGCCAATGCGGAGGCTCGACGCAATCTTCGACACGCCGTCCACGACGTTGTCGAACTGCTTGTCTTCGACGTAGAGGCGTGATCCCGCGACGCACACCTCGCCCTGGTTGAAGAAAATGGCGTTGGCGGCGCCGGGAATGGCAGTTTCCATTTCCGCGTCCTGGAACACGATGTTGGGCGATTTTCCGCCGAGCTCGAGGGAGACTTTTTTCAAATTACCCGTCGCCGCATGGACGATCAGCTTGCCGACTTCGGTCGAGCCGGTGAAAGCAATCTTGTCGACATCGGGATGCGCGGCGAGAGCGGCACCGGCAGTTTCGCCGTAACCGGTGACAACGTTCACGACGCCCTCGGGAAACCCGGCTTCCTGGATCAATTCGCCGAGCAGCAGCGCGCTGAGTGGCGTCTGTTCGGCGGGCTTGAGCACGACGGTGCAGCCCGTGGCGAGCGCGGGGCCGAGCTTCAGAGTAGCCATTACCAAAGGGAAGTTCCACGGGACGATCTGGCCGATCACGCCGATCGGTTCGCGCAGCGTGTAGGCGAGGAATGTTCCGCCAGGTTGCATGGAAAGTGGAATCGTGTTGCCTTCTACTTTAGTGGCCCAGCCTGCATAATAGCGAAGCGTATCGATCGAAATTGGTATATCGGCCAGACGGGCCATCACGACTGGCTTGCCGTTATCGAGAGATTCGATCTGCGCGAATTCCTCGAGACGCTTTTCGAGCAGATCGGCGAGTTTCCACATCAGGCGCGCGCGCTCCGACGGCGCGAGCTTGCGCCACGGCCCTCTCTTAAACGCAGCGCGCGCGGCCGCCACTGCGCGGTCGATATCTTCCTTGTCCCCTTCAGCCACGTTGGCAAGAACCTCGCCGGTGGACGGATTGTATGTTGGAAATGTCTTGCCCGACGCCGCATCCACCCATTTACCGTTGATCAGCATCCGCCGCGATTTTGCGATGAAGCTATTTACGTTCTGGTCGACGACAATTGTTTGCGCTGCAGTGGCCATCCATCTTCTCCTTTGGCTCGATTCCGGGCCTTCCAACAGGCTTTTCGGTTGCCCGACTTCATCCCGCTCAGTGGCTCAAGGTCCAAACATTCGCCGCTGTTGCCTCTGGCTGCTCATCGCAAAGCTGTGCGGCGCACTTCGGCGACATAAGCCCACGATACACCGCAGGCTGTATGGCTCCCATCGCCCCACAACCAACCCTTTTTCGCTCAGATCGGGCTAGCGGCATTCCCTTCGGATCCCTACTCAACTCACACGGATTCGCAAGAGCAGCCGCGATGCAACTAAAGACGAAATATCTTTCGCGCGGTTTCTCCCAGGATATTGCGCTTAGCTTGCTCGCTGAGAAACGGCAGCCCGGCGATTTGCGCGGGCACATCGAAATCCCAATGCGGCCAGTCCGACGAGTACATCAACTGCGTCTCGGCATGCATGGCCTTGAACGTGGCCTCGAGCATGTGGGGAATCGTTACTTCGAGCGGCTGCGTTGTGAAGTACATGTCGGCGATGTATTCGCTCGGCAGGCGCTTGAGCAGCGGCGCATCGGACTGGCGCATGAGGTATTCATGGTCGAGCCGCTGCATCATGAACGGAACCCAGGCGAGGCCGCTCTCGATCCAGATCAATTTGAGCTTCGGAAAGCGCTCGGGGAGACCGTTGATGACCCAGTTGGTCAGGTGGGTCATGTTGCAGGTGACGAAGGACATCGCGTGAGCCGATAGGAAGCGATTCATCGTGGACGTCATCGTGTCGCCCCAGCTCGGACCGGCGTGAAAGCCCAGCGGCAGGCCGCGTTCCTCGAGTTCGCGGTAGACGCGCATGTAGACATTCTTGTGCACGCCCTCGTGACGCTGGCTGGCAATCATGAAGCCGACCACGCCCGGCGTTTCGCCGAATTCGGCGATCATTTTCAGGCAAGCGTCTGGATCGTGGAACGGTAGGGAGAGCAGCGTCTTTACGCGCTCTTCACGCGGCAGGATCGTTTCGGTGAACCAGCGGTTGTACGCGAACATCATCGCAGTGGCGATATCCTTGTCGGGATGCAGTCCCATTTCGAGCATCGGCTGCGGAAACACGACCTGCATTTTGATCCCCATGGAATCCATGGCGCGGCGCACAAGCGTGAGGTCGCGATGCTCGTCGGTCTTTTCGACGTATTCCGCGAGCTCGGCCTGGTGCGGGATGCGGCCGAAGACGTCCTGAAACGTCATTCCGACGGAATGATTGCTGAATGCGACGTTGCGCGCGTTAGGCCAATCCTGCGTCATCGTTTTCGCGTTGTAGCGCAACACGGGGTTCTCGAGGCGATCGAGGATCTCTCCCCATGAATCGAATTCCACGTGATGAGCGTCAAGGTCGACAATGAAGTAATCGTCGAGGTGATAGCGCGCGATGTCGCGGCGCGCGTTGGCGAGGATTTCGCGCGAGTCGGTGCGGGTCGTGATCTGCTGCACTGAATGTTCGGTAGCGATGTTCGAGCCGTTCAGAGTCTTGCCAGTGCCCATGGACCTATCCTTAGAAATAGCTATCTGGCGACTACGACTGCGGCGTGCTCATGCGCATTACACACCATGGCTGCGACCCGGCGCGGTGCGCGAAGGAGCGCGCAGGCCATCACCATCGCCTCGGTCGTTGAAACTGTCCCGTCAGTCACGGGAACCGCACCTGCTCCAGACGCCGCGTCTTCAACCGTCGCCGCGTAGAGTTTTATTGCGCCGCTCACCAGATTCGTCACGCCGCCAGGAGGCACATTCGTGATTTCGCCTGCCTCGGCCGTTCGCTCTATCTGGGCGCTCAGGCCGAGGAGCAGCGCTGATAACTTCGCGGCCTCCTCAGACGATGACACAAATTCCGTCCGCGCCTTCTTCCACCGCCACGGGGATCAGCCGGGCTGAGGGTCGCCCGGGATGCACGCCGGTCCGAATGTCGTACTCGAATCCGTGCCACGGGCAAACGATGTGCAGCCTTGATTCGTCAAAAGCGAAGCCACGACTCTCGCCGCCCGGCTCGATCACTTCTGTGACGCGGGGGACGATCTTGCCCTGACAGACAGGCCCGCCTTGATGCGCGCACTTGTTTTCCCAGGCGTGCAGCTTACCCTCGACGCGGAAGATGCCGATTGTTTTGTCGCCAACGTCGATGACGAGCCGGCCGCCTTCCGGTACCCGATCGCTCGCACCTACGAAAAGCCGCTGTGATGTTACCGACATATGTGGCCGACAGAGGGCACGATAGCGTGGTCCTCCATACACCTTTCACCGAATTTAATCTTCGTCTTATCTCGCTAAACACTCTGCCGACTTGCGAAATCTCAAGCACTTGAACCCTAGGGGTCACTTAGCAGCTGGATTCCCGGTGCCACGGCTGCGTCCCGCGGCCGTGGCATTACAGCGAATGCAATCGCAACGATTCCGATAGCGGCGATGGCGCAGTTCAGCTCGAACGCTCGCGTGTAGTTCCCATACAGGTCGAAAAGTTTCCCGCCAATATAAGCGGCCGGTGAAGCGAGCACGGAAGTCACAAGCGTCATTACCCCATTTAATTTGGGGAAAGCCGCGGGACCGTAGTAGTGCGCCGGGACAGTCGACAGACAGGTTAGAGACCAGCCGCTGGCCACGCCGTACGAAGCGGCAGCGGCATAGGCTACTGTCAGCGTATCGGCGCGCAAAATTATGGCGAGGTAAGAACCAACAAAGTACAAGCTGAGGCCAATGGCAAATACCAGGCGGGAATCCGTGATGTCCAGCAATAAACCGGCGAGCCAGTGGCCGCCGATCGTGCCGATCGTAAACAGGCTCATCGCCCAAGCCGCGTCGGCTGAACTGATGCCCGCTCCGCGCAGGCGCAGAATCCAGTGCGCCACGAAAAAGAAGAACGGAAATGTCGTGGCAACCCCCGCAATCGCGATCAGCCAGTACGCGGAAGTTCGATAGGCCTGCGAGGCGGTCCACGGATACGTCGTCGCCAGTTTGTCAGTGCGGGACGGCCGGCTCTGCTCCTCTTCCGGAATTCCGTCCACCAATTGTCCAAGGGACTGAGGAGTCTCTTTAACAAAAAAGAACGCAAGGAGGCCGGCAAGAACCATGGCGCCGGCAACAATTTCCCATCCTACACGCCAATTTCCGCCGGCGGTTCGGAGCATCTTGTCGAGAAAGGGCGAGACGGCAAAACCTGCGAAGCCGGGAGCTGAAAGAGCGATGCCCATCGCGCGCCCGCGATAGCGCCTGAACCAGCGGGCTACGGCGGTAGCGGCGGTAAACAGAGTCGAAAAACTGATGCCGATACCGTTAACCACGCCGAAGGCAATCAGATAGTGCCAGGGCTTCGACGCGTAGAGCGACATAAACAAAGAGCCGAGGAAGATCAGAGCGGATCCAATAATAAAGGTCGCGCGGACTCCGTAATTTACTATGGACATCGCCGCGAGCACGGAGGCCAGACCCACGAACAGGTTAATCAGCGTGAACCCGAGGCCGAGGGTGCTGCGGCTCATCGGAATTTGGTGGATCATGTAGCCGTTGATTACCGAGCCGCCGTAGTACGCGAACCCCATGTTGAAAAAGACGAGCGAAAAGAGGGCCACGACCAACTTCCAGCCGTAGAATGGTCGCTTGTCTGACAACCGGAACCTCCTCGAGCAACCCAGAGGACTTGTTACAGCCGCAGCTTGAAACAGGCGTACAGGTTGCACGCCGGGGGGCCTTCCGCTATGTCCGGTCACCCTCGACACTCGCGGAGGGGACGGAACGCGCTCAAATCTCGACCGTTTCAAACTACCAGAGCCATCAGCGCTCTGTTGTCATCCAAACTAAGGACAAGCGAACGTCGTAATGCTCCCCCGTCAAGCTGGACAGCTCGTTAGGCAACATCAGGGCCTCTACGCTAGACGTTATGGAATCGACCCGCTGTTGTTCTAACGCTGGAAAGACGGAGGAAGGGTAAAGGCAGCGCTTGGGGGTGGGTGGGCCAAGCGCTGCCGCGGCCGACAAGGGACCGCATCCGCCAGGACAATAAATGCCTCGGCGGAAATCGTTCAAAGCATCATCCGTTTGGGATGTGCTGCGCCAAGACCTGGCCCCCTTTTACAGAGTACGCGAACGTAAGGCGATATCCCCTCAGCATTTCCTTTGGAGCGATTGCGCGGAGCTCCTCGATCGTGCTCGAACCCAGCGTAATTTCGCCGTCGCCCTCCCAAATCTCGGTGCTGGCAACGTCATAGGCTGCGCCGGTAACCAGTTCGAATACAGCCGGTGTGGTTCCGTTAAGGGCCGGAAAGTGTCGTGTGTTGTGCATCGGCGGGCCGTGCAGAGTCGGACCAGTCTTTGAGACCTGACGAAGGGTAACAATCGAACGTGCAACTTCACGGCTGCCCGCTGTGCAGGTTCCGGCGAACTTAGACCCTGGTTCAAGCTTCGGAGTCGCCTTGCCAACAGCGTAGGTACGCGAGATGTGTATTGATCCGAGCTTCTTGGGAAAGCCCTGAATCCAGCCGCGGTACATCGCGAAGTCCTTATCGACCCAAATGTACACACAACGGCTCGCAGGCTTACCTTGAAACTTACAGCCCACAACGATAATAAATTCCTTGTATTGCGATTGAACGGGGTCGACCAATTCATGCGCATCGTCTGAACACGACTGCCAATCGGCAAAGATCGCAGCGACTGCGCCGGGATCGTCTGCCGGCTCCAATTCGGTTGGAAGCAGACTGATAACAGCATCAGGATTTGTGCGGTACTCCACAATCGTTAGATCGCCGCAATAATGCCAAGGCGGAGCCGGAACGAGGCCTTCGGAGCCGCTTGGGGAGAGGGGAGCTGTATAACCCTTGGGATTTGACCGCTTCATTCAGTCCTCTCTGACAGTCAACGTTGGGAAAAGTTCGTCATAGCCTCTACTGTGGCAGATGCTCACTTGGAGGTAGAAAAGTATCCGGCCACTCCAGCCTTCCGACGTAATCCTGATTGATGTCCTCAATCTTCGTGCAACCGCAACTGCCCATCGTGATTCTCAATTCGCGGTTGACGATCTCGAGAACTTTTTCGACACCCGGTTGGCCAAAGGCTCCGAGTCCCCATAGGACTGGACGGCCCATTCCAACCGCGGTTGCGCCAAGCGCAAGTGCTTTAAACACGTCTGTACCACGACGGAAGCCACCATCGACAAATATCGGAACGCGACCGTTCACTTCCTTGATGATTTCAGGCAGCGTTGCGATGGTGGAACGGAAGGTCTCCGTGGCGCGCCCGCCATGGTTTGAAACGTGTATAAAATCGATCCCGTGCTTGATGCACAGAGAGGTGTCCTCAACGGTGACAATGCCTTTGATACCGAACTTGCCTTTCCAGGCCTGGCGCATTTGATCTACGTAAGTCCAGTCGAACGGATCGCGCGGCGCTTTCGGATCGAATCCCTTGTCCATGATGTGCGCGTTACCAGCAGGGGGTTTGTGGCATGCGGAGCACGTGGTGAGGTCCTTCGGTATGAGGCGCTCCTCCGTTT
The DNA here is from genome assembly GCA_963818605.1 of uncultured Acidobacteriota bacterium. Lineage (GTDB taxonomy): Bacteria > Acidobacteriota > Terriglobia > Acidiferrales > UBA7541 > Palsa-295. The sequence continues at coordinate 517,171 of CAWFSW010000004.1, read as the reverse complement.
CCGCGTTTCGTCCCCCGGCGGCATCGACAGTCAAAACAATCGTAGTGACTCCAGCTGCTTCTAAGCGCTTTAAGAGAATCGCGCAATTCGAAAAAGCAGCCGGCGCATAGATCTGCTGAACGACTGGACGACCAAGAGCAGCACAACAATCTTCGACCGATTCCGAAGCACTTGAATCCAACATTTGCATCGCATTGTGCGATTTGGCGGCTCGCGAAACCGACAGTTCACCATCTGGCAACCAAACATTTCTCTGGCCGCCCGTGGGGCAAGTGAATACAGGCGAGTCGTACGTCGTGCCGTATATCGTGGTCTTCATGTTCACCTTGCTGACATCGCGCATGCGGCGCGGGCGCAAGTAGAACTGATTGAAGCCTTCGCGGTTGGCACGAACCGTGGCGTTGCCGTCGACTCCGCCGGCTATATGAGCCCAGTGGCCCGGGAGTATCCTGCGATGGGCGGGTTCCTCAAAATCAAACACGTCAAGCGCTTGCGACGGATCACTGATCACGTCGGACGGGGCGGCGGTTTGCGGAGCCGGCTGATTGGGTTCTTGAGCAGCAATCCCACCCTCCGCCAAGAAAGCAACCATTCCTCCCAGAGAAGCGATGATGGGACTACCCGCGACAAACTTCAGAAATTCCCTTCGGCATTGAGCCTTCGTTATGTTCATAGCGCGCGGAACTATACGACTGATCTGTTTCAATTGCAAGATCGAGCCGTCCGTACAACTGAGTACAAGGCTTCGGGAGAGGAATCTCGTAAGTGACGTCCCGCAAAGGCTTTGTTAGATTTGCTTCTTTCTCGGAAGGTCTTCCTAATCGCCAAAGGCTTTGGTGCCTGTACTGTGACAGAAGGCGCGCCGGGCGCGAATCCAAGGCTCTTGCGTTTCTCTTCTGTGTAGAGTTCGAAAGGCATTAGCGCACCTCTCCGACTACGGATGCGATGATGTCCACGTCCATTGCAGAAGGATTCGCGCCCTCTTTTTCAGGGCAGATGTCGAACAATACTTGTGCGCCTACGAACGGCTTAGTCTTGCCGTTGATGCCGCTGTGGTGAACAAAATATCGAACGCGTTCGGCGTCGATAATGAAACCGAAGCCTCGATTCGCAACCCACTTCCAAGTCGCTGCGATCACCGCGCGAATCCGTCTGCGTCGCGCTTCCCACCTAGAAACTCGAAACCAATCTTCGCGCTCGATGTTCCATCAGCATCGCTCGTCGTGTCCGTGCCGGAGAAGAGTGCCGTCCCGTTACGCGATAGCGTTACCCATCCACCGTTACCCACGAATGCGGCACGGCGAATTCATCCTCTTCGCACTTCTCGACGAATGTGTTGGTGTGAGATCGAGCCCATACACCCTCGACGAGAAGCACCGAGGGAACGTCGGCAGTTAACACGAAGCTTTGCGCCACATTCCAGCAATCGCCGCCTCGAATGCCTTGAAGTGGCGGTGTGGGATCGAGAGTAAGTACGCTAACGGCTGGCGTGAGGTTGGCGACCCATGGCGCGATCTTTGCGCGGATCGTGGACTTCAAAGGCAGCGGCACGTGGATCAGCTCCAAATCATGGGCATGAGGGAACCACAATTCGACGGCAAGCCTTTTCCGATAGCGGTCACGACGCTGGGATTTCGTACTCATGAACGCACCTCGGCGAAAGCGCGCACAGCGCGAAGGGGAATTCTCCAATCAGTCTTCGATAGCTTTTTGTGCGGGAGTAGACCTTTACGGACGAGCCTGCGGATTTCCCAAGCACTTACCGACAAGAGTTCAGCGGCTCGTGCGGTGGTGACGAGTAAAGGTTCTATCTGTGGAACTGGGGACGGGACTGCGACTGCGGTTCTTGAATTTGGCATGAGCACGAAGCCTCGCCCGTTTGGGCTGACTCACGGTGCTCACGCTCTAGCAGGTTCTAGGCGAGGCTTTGTTCAACCAGAACCGCGACCGCCGACTATTGCTGCCCGTTTAGCCGACTCGTTCTCGCGGGGAATTGAACCCAATGTGGCGGGGAGATGCTGGCTGCCGTTGTGATGTTCTCTCGCCGCCGACGTACGAGAGGGACGACAACCTTACCAGCAAACACAATACTACAACACCGTCCAAAAGTCAACAAATGCTTTCTGCGCAAAGTCAAGAACTATTATGAGGGGAAAACGGTGGTGCCGAAGGTCGGGGTCGAACCGACACGGGCGTAAGCCCACACGATTTTGAGTCGTGCGCGTCTGCCAATTCCGCCACTCCGGCTTTAGCTTTCGATGATCTTAGCGGTGTTGCGGCGCTCTTTCAAGTCCCGCGAAATGTAGCGCGAGAACACGTCTGCCGTCAAATGTGTCCCTGCCTGCGCGGCTGTTACACCCTTCTCACTCATGTTCGTAATTGCCGAGCGCCTCAGATCATGCAACGTCACCGCTCCGTTCTTGCCGGAACCACCGCGAATGTCCGATGTCTGCTTGGCCCATTCACCGCGATAGTCTTTGACAGCTCGGCCATTCCGGGTGAACAGCGACGCATCAGCGTTACGACCCTCCGTGAGTTTTACGAGCATCCGATAAATCTCGCCGTCAGGGTTCAGATCGACGACGCGTTCCATTTTGTTCTTTGTCGTGAAAGCAGGCAGCGTGAGCGCCGACGCCTTGCTATCGAAGTAACCCACCTTCGCGCCAATTAGTTCCGACCGCCGAAAACCATACGTGAACGTGAGTGTCACGAAGACCTTAAGCCAGAATAGTTTGGGATCATCGAGTCGTTTGCGTAGCGTGTCGTAGTCCTTCTTGCTCAAGCGTCCCTTGCGGACGTGAGACTTTTCGGATTGCATCTTCGGGAACTCGGGAAAGCGGTCGGCGGGAATTTTCGACTTATTGTGGCCGAAGACCATCATCAACACTCGTTGCTCGCGGTTGCGTGCGCAGAGTCCCGCGCCCTCCTTCATCCGGGCGTGCAGGTAGGCTGTGACTTTGTCCTTCGTGACCTGCGTTGCCGTCATAGTGCCGAAAGATGATTTGAGGTGGACGTTCCAGCGCGACTTGTAGTCTTTAACTGTTCGAGGCTTGCAGTCCACCTCAGCGCGAAGAATAAAGGCGTCGAACATTGATTGGACGGTGATGGGATCGAATTTCTTGGGCAATTCCCCGGCCCGAATGGCTGCCACCTCGGTGTCTAGTTTGAAGAGTGCCGTTTGGCGATCCGTCGTTTCGAGTGATTGGCGATATCGCACGCCTTTCCAGTTCAGCTCCATCCAGAAGGTTTCGCCGCGCCGAAATAGCGAGCCCTGACCGCGCACGCGCGCAGACTGCTTGCGTGGCTTTTTCTTGGGTTTCGGCATCACCGCCAGATTGCCTTGCGTGTCCACGGATATCTCCCCCGTTCCCAAATTCTGATCTGCCACAGTTGATACCAGGATAGAACTTCGGTACTACGCAGGTGTCTGAAACTAGGTCACTTCGAGGAGACTCTACGCGGACTCAAAATCCGTTGGTCGCAAGGCCGTGTGGGTTCGACTCCCTCCTCCGGCACCAGCAATCATTCGCCGTTGAGGCGTGACCGCTATGTTCCCACGCGCAGCGAGCGCGTGAGGTTCTTCAGTGTCGCGATCGCCGAGAATGCGGCCAGCTGCGACGTCCGCGGATTCGATTTCGACGGCACGTTTTCGACTTTCATCGTTAGCTTGCCAAATTCGCCGTGGACGCGAATCTCGTGTACGTTTTCACTCCCGCCGGGCACCGCCACGACGCGCACGCGGACCGGAACCGCTGGATCAACTGCCAGACGCAGTGACGCAGCTACGTTCGAGGTCGTGGGAAACGCGCGCGCAGCCTCTTCGGCTGTGCCTTCGAAAATGACGGCCTCCTCCTTGAACCCTTCGAGTTGCAAGCCGCGCTCTACCACATATTTCGATCCCTGCAGCGCCGCGATCGGCTTACGGCTCGTCAGTTGCGCCATTTCAATGCGACCGATGGACGCGGACTTGATTCCATCGAGCCCGGCTATGGCACCCGACGGGACGTAGATGCGGCCATTCTTCTCGCTGGCCTCGCGAAACCACTCCTCCCTGCCGAGCAGACCGCCCACGCTCATGATCAGCATGTCGCGGCCGCGCGCAAGAGCCTTGGGCACGAATTCCGGCAGCGCCGCCTGGCTCGCCGCTTCCACGGCCAGCTCGCACCGCTCGATCATTTCGTCAATCGAGACGACGGGCGGATGACCGAAAAGCTCCCTCGACAGAGATTCGGCGCGCGCGCCGTCTTGGTCCGCCAGCGCGACGAGCTCCGCGTCCAATTGCTGTTGATCGAGAGCCGTGGCAATCACGCGGCCGATGGCTCCGACGCCGAGTATTCCGATCTTTAGCATTTAAGTGGCGCTCTCACGCCAGCTCCAGCATGCGATCGATGGCACGCCTCGCCTTGTCCGCGATTTCGGCGGGCACGGTGATCCGCGGCGTCAGCGTCTCGAGCGATCGAATCACTTTGTCGAGCGTAATGGTTTTCATGAACGCGCAAACCGCGTTGGGATTCACGGGATGAAACGTCTTCTCGGGATATTTCTTGTTGAGTTGATGCATGATCCCCAGCTCGGTGCCCACGGCAAACTCCGCAGCCGAAGATTCTCCAATGTGTCTGAGCATTCCTTCGGTGGAAAGAAAAAACGTGCGGTCCGGCGGTAGACTTCCGTCAAGCGCCTTGGACATGCACGAACTCACGCAACCGCACTCGGGATGCAGCAGCAGCTCGATATCGGGATGCTGGTCCATGATTTCAACAACCTGCTCGGGGCGAATCGTCTTGTGGACATGACAATAGCCGGGATACGCGACGATATTGCTTCGTCCGGTCTGCCGCGCCACAACCTCCGCCAGGAATTTATCAGGGAGAAATAAAATCGTCCGGTCGGCGGGGATCGCGCGCACTACCTTGGCCGCGTTCGCCGAGGTGCAGCAATAGTCGCTTTCGGCTTTCACAGCGGCTGAGGTGTTGATGTAAGAGACGACCACGGCATCGGGTAGCTTCGCCTTCCACTTGCGCAGCTCCTCGGGCGTGATCGAGGCGGCGAGCGAACAACCGGCGCGCAGGTCCGGCAGCAGCACGATTTTGTCGGGCAGCAGGATCGCCGCCGTTTCCGCCATGAAGTGCACGCCGCAGAAAACGATTACGTCCGCATTAGTTTTTGCCGCAGCCTGCGAAAGCTTCAGAGAATCGGCGACCGCGTCAGCCACTTCCTGAACCTCGGCCCGCTGATAATGGTGCGCGAGCAGAATCGCGTTGCGCTCCCTGCAAAGTGCGCGGACTCGCTCCTGCCTCCGGCGAATGTCTTCTGCGGAATCCTCCACGTTTTCGATCAACGGAAGGTCATAGCGCCCTTCAAAGCTTTCCTGCACGGTCACTTCTGGCATAGCGGGTTCCCTCTTTTGATAAAGTTATGAAATTCGCTGGCAGATATCGAGTGCGCGGACTGAATGCGTAAGTGCACCCACGGAAATGGCGTCCACGCCGCAGGCGGCATACTCTTCCACGTTTGCTTCCGAAATACCGCCGCTGGCCTCGATCAGTGTGTGGTCCCACAAATCTTCGCGGCGGAGAATGTCCAGAATTTTCCCGATTTCACTGGGAGCCATGTTGTCGAGCATCAGCAAACACGGGTATTGCTCGGATGCCTCTTCCTGCAGGCGACGAAAAGTCTTTGCTGCCACACGCGCCGCGTCTTCGCCGCGCACCTCGACCTCGATGAACGCCGATTCCGCGTGCGCCTTCCACGCCCTTTCGATTGCCACGGGGACGGCATCCTCTTCGCGGGCGGCGATCGGCGCGAGGTGATTGTTCTTGATGACGACCGCGTCGCCCAGGCCGAGGCGGTGCGTTCCGCCATTGCCGAGATGCAGGGCGCGCTTATCGAGCAGCCCCCAGGGAGTCTTGCGCGTGCCCACGATTCGCGTCCCCTGCGAACGGCGAAGCGCCCTTTCCTGCATGCAGCGCGACGCTGTGGCAATGCCGCTCATTCTTTGAAGGAGATTCAAGCCGACGCGCTCGAGCGAAAGCAGTTTTGACTGATCTCCTTCGGCACGCAGCAGAATGTCGCCGGGACCGATGTTGTCGCCATCCTGCTTCTCAAACGCGACCTCAACTTCATGCGCCCGCATCAGGAAAGCAAATTCCTCAAGCCCCGCGGCGACCCCGCTTTCGCGGGCGATTACACAGGCCGATGCGAATCGCTCCTCCATTTCCAGAGCTTTCGCAGTCAAATCTTCCGGGGCCAGATCGGTTTGCACCAGCGACTCAGTGATCGCCCGAACCGCGTGGCAATACGCGGGGTTATCGAGAGTCAGACTTCCGCCTCGAAACAGGGCCTGCTCGATTCGCTGTTCGCGCGTCGCGTTCATCCCAAGTGCCTGCCCTCGAAAGCTACTTCAGAAGAAATCCTCGCGCTCGGAGCTGCGCCTTGGCGCGCGAAATCATCTCCGGCCGTGTCGCCTCGATTGTGTGGAGATGCACGCCACCGGTAAGCGAGGAGAGCAGCGAAGCGTGCGACGCACTCGCGCGCTCGAGAAAGTCTTGCAGGTCCGCGCGCGATTCGATCATCAACGAACCTCGAAGTTCGCCATAGAGAGGATGCTCGACGATTACATCCAACACTTTGACGCCGTGATCAACAAGGATTTGAAGCTCTTCTTCCGTCCGCTCGGGAGCGTGCCGGCACGCCAGAATAGCCCGATGCCCGTGCTCCTTACCTTCAGGCAGACGATAGCCTCGCGGCGTGGCCACAATGTCTTCGCCGCCGGCACGTAAAATTGCGATGTCCTGCACGAGGGACTGGCGGCTCACGCGAAAATGCTTTGCCAACTCCCCGCCCCGAATCGGACCGCCATGAGTCCGCATCCACGCCACAATCCGGCCTCGGCGACGGTCGCCCGAATCGAGCCGCGTAGCCGGTGACGCTTTTGCTTTCGGTGATGCTTTAGTTGCCTTCATAGCTCTACTGTCTTGTCAGATATCTTGTCTCATGTCAAGTCGAAAGACAGAAACCCACGGCGCGGGAGACGAAGTTTACTTTGGCGGTATCGAGACTGCATTTTTTCTCCGCTGCCGCGCGAGTTGGAGGATAGTGGACGAGACCGAAAGAAAGGCTGGATTTTGTGGCGCAAGCTGGACAACGACGAAGCGCTCGCGTGCTGATGGATGTGCCGATTGTGGTTCGCGGCGAGTCCGCGGAGAAGCGCGCCTTTCACGAGGAAACATTCACCGTGACTATTAGCGCTCACGGCGCACTGCTGATGCTCGCGGAAAACGTGGTTCTCGGTCAAAAGATCGTGGTGATCAATGCGCAGAACCAAGATGAGCGCGAAGGCAGGATTGCCTATCGCGGACCACTTCACGCAGGGCTTTCGCAGGTGGCCGTGGAGTTCACCCAACCGTCGCCGGAATTCTGGCCGATCAACCCCGCGCCCGCCGACTGGAAAAAGCTTTAGAGAAATGTAGGAAGGCTAGAAAGCGTTGAGTTCGGTGAGCCAGGAATCGAGGACCTTCAATTGATCGGTCGGCGTGTTCAGGAAGGCGATACCCATGCCCATTCCCTCCTGGGTGTAAATGATCTTTCCCGGCGACATGAAAGTTCCTTGATCGCGAGAAATGCGGACTTGAATTACCGTTTGCGTTGGCAGAGTGTTCAGCACATCCACGTAACAACCCTTGAGGCTCACCTCGGATATGCGCCCGGAAATATGCAAGCCGCTCAAGGGTTCGACGACATCCGTCTGCGCAATGAGACCGTAGCGCGGAACCGACCGCCTGTCGCGGTAGGACATTGCCGGGTCGTTTGGTGAACCGCCGGAATCGCCCATCGTTTTACTTTTGCCCCGGGATTTAGCGTGCCACAGGTGCGCGGGCAATTGCACTTTCGCGGTGTGTCGTGACGCGAAAGCGAAAACTTCATCGAAATGTGTCGCCGCCAGGCCTCGACACGACCTCGAAAACCGTTCTAGTCATGGGTCAATAACGTGGTCCGGGCCTGAATTGGCAAAAGCTTGGTAGTGTGGAACGTGGAGTTGAGTTGCAGTGGGGTTCCGGCGCCTGCTTTCAATTGCAAGCAGCAGAGTACTAGAGGTGAGTTCTGCTCCCCACGGATCCGAAATGACGGCCGACTTCGGCGCGCGTACGGACTGCTCTGGCTAATAAACTGGGCATGCGCCGCCGTCCGGAATCTCGTTCCGAGCCCCAGCGCCGAATCCCCTAATTAGACCCAGCAATTGAGCGCGGGGCGCGTCAGTCGGGGTCAACCGGTTGTGTTTCCCTCTCGACTCAGCGCTGAACATCGAGACACAGATGTCTTCATTCCCCATCGAGGCGGCGATCGAAGGCATGGACACAAGCCGCCTCAAATCAGTTGCTTCGAGGCTCGGAAAGCTCTATGGTTCTGTCTAGTAGAGCCAATTAAGCGAAAATGTTCCATTTTGGAACAGTCCAACGGTGCCATGCATGCGGCCAGGGGAACAGCTCAGAGAGCTTCGCAATCGCCTCGGAGTCACCACACGCGAAGTGGAAGAGTTCAGCCGGACGATTGCGGAAGATCGTCAAAACGAAGAGTTTTACATTTCAAACGCCTGGCTCACGCAGCTCGAAAACAAGAACTCCATCCCTAGCATCTACAAGCTTTACAGCCTCAGCGTAATTTACCGGACGAAGTTCAACGATCTGCTGACCGTGTTTGGCATCGACCTCGGCGCTACCTCGCGCTACCAGCTCGCTCTGCCCCTGCAGAATACGCACCTGACGGCCTTTGAATCGCTCGATCCAGAGAAGGGTGTTACGTTCCCGGTGCGATTCGACAAGAGCTTCAGCTTGGATTCCACAAGCCTGATTTCACGCATGGTCGAGGTGTGGGGCGAGGTTCCCATCGCGCTAATTCAGAAGCTGGACGTGCGGCATTGCCAATACGGCTACATTGGCGTCGAGGATTATTCGATGTATCCGCTGCTGCGGCCCGGGTCATTCGTGCAAATCGACAACCATCCCGGCAAGATGCAGGCGTCGGAATGGCGCACGGAATTCGATCGTCCGATTTATTTCATCGAACTCCGCGACGGTTACGCCTGCTCGTGGTGCGAGATACGCGGGTCACAAATTACGCTGATTCCACACCCACTCTCAGGCTGCACGATCAGGCAGTTCGCATATCCATCGGAAGCGGAAATTGTGGGTCAGGTAACCGGCGTGGCTATGCGCTTAGTCCCACAGACTGCGGATTCAGACGAGACTCCAAGATTGCCAAAGCGATCTTGAAGCTGGAAAACAGAAATTGCGCGGAAAGCGGATCGCTTTCCACCGGCACGGCCACTCGATAGGGTTCGAGTCCCTTCCATGCAGTTAGAAAATCAGCGGGACTGGTGTGCGTGGACGCCATGTAAGCTTCCATTTGAGCAACCAGTTCCTCGAGCGAACACCCCACCAGCTGGCGAAACGCCTCGCGGTGACAATCCGCCATCGCCTCGCACGCAACCTCCTGGCTGAAGCGCGAGGCCAGACCATCGTGGTAATACAGGCCGGTGTTGTAATCGCGCATAGAAGCGAGGTAAATCAGCCTATCCAGGGGCCTTGGGAACTCCGATAGGGAGCGCCGGCGCAGATCATCCGCCGCCTGCTGCACGTCCATTCGCCTGGGGGCTGACGCCACGGTGGATGTCCTTACGAGCGGGCCGGCCTGACCGCACTGTTGCTAACGGCATACACAGGGGTCAGGAACGCTAGAGATTCCTCGGAGATCTTGCAGACGCGGGCTGCTGTAGCGGCCGTAGATCCCACGATTCGGGGAGCAGCATAAGGACCGCGAAAATAGACAAAAACCTGCAGAGTGCGGCAGGCGAAGAGCAAAGTGGCGAAATCCAAGGCGAGCGAGAGCTCGGTCCGAACATTCAACCGCGCATAGAACCTCGCAGAACCGAGATGAAAACGCTTCAAACTCAGGATCTGCTTGCGAACTCGGCTCACCCAGGAGAGCGCGACAATCGTGCGCTCCTCCATAAATAGGTCGCGGATCTCTTTTGCAGTGTTCGATTCGACGTATTCCAGATCCTCTCGGGCGAATATCCGGGTAACCAGCTCCGGCGGCAAAAGACCACCCTGCAGTGTGTTCAGGGCTTGCCGCGCGTGTACTAACGCGCCAGAGCCGCCCTCAGCACGATGGCCGCGCCGCACGAAGGACAAGAGCGACAGCAGAAGTAGCGCCCCGATAAGCAGAAATGAGATCAGTTGGATCACAGTCTATTCACCTTTACGAGCTCTGTACTTGCCGCACCCACCATGTTCCGGGTTCTGGCTGCGAGGACTTCGTAGTCCCCGTCAACACCAATTGTCGCCTCCGGCACCGGATTAGCGCAATAGGACCAAAGATTAACCACCCAGATGGCTAGGGCGGCCAAATATGAGATCTGCTGAATCAGGATCCATGCATGCTCGAAGCGAGCCCCAATATAGGCCTGCAGCGCGAAAATGACGACCGTAGTTCCCACGCACTGCCCGTAACCGAAGATCATCCCTTTTAGATTTCTACCGATCGAGATGCCGTAGTATGAAATAAGCTGGAGCAAGCCGAAGAGAAGAATTGCCTGAACCGTTAGGAAGTCCCTCTGCAACCGTACATACAGGGCGCGCGCGACCGATCCGCTGGGCGCAAAAAACGGGTATAGGACGGCGAAGCAGAGAACGGCTCCCAGGATCGCAATCCCGCCAAACCTCGCAAATTTCTCGACACCCGCATACGGAGAGAGGACGTGTCGGAAGATCTCCAGGACGATTCCGCACCCGAGAAAAAGTATCAAAAAGCCCGAATACCAGGCCCATTTTTCGTAAGATGGCGATTTCGACAAGTAAACCAGATACAACAAACCATCGGAAAGGAACAGGCTCAAGACGTATATATAGAAATTTGGATATCGCGAAAAAAGCTTCGCGCGAAACCCCCTGAACAGGAGCAGCGCCTCCAACAAGATGCCGCACCACCAAATTGTCAAATTCAGCATGGGGGTACACCCATTCAAAGCGAGTTAAATGCTAGCACAAAAAAACGGGGGAGAAGCTGGAGATTCTCCCCTGCTTTCTGAGCAATTAACTCCTTAGTTCTCGACCCCTATGCCAAGAAGCCCGGCAAACACTTCCCACTAGGCGCTGAGGTGTCCACCGCTACCGGGCGGCATCGGATGGGTCCCTTGGGCCACCAAATGCCCACCACTTCCCGGCGGCATCGGATGTGTCCCCTGGGCTACCAAATGCCCACCACTACCGGGCGGCATCGGATGTGTCCCCTGGGCTACCAAATGCCCACCGCTACCGGGCGGCATCGGATGTGTCCCCTGGGCTACTAAATGCCCACCGCTACCGGGCGGCATCGGATGTCCCCTGGGCTACCAATGCCCACCGCTACCGGGCGGCATCGGATGTCCCCTTGGGCTACCAAATGCCCACCGCTACCGGGCGGCATCGGATGTGTCCCCTGGGCTACCAAATGCCCACCGCTACCGGGCGGCATCGGATGCGTTCCCTGGAAGGTCGAGCTCGAACCAGTCGCTACCATCGCCACTGCTGCCAGTGCGATGGTCAGTAACCAGACAGGATTCCTGAGTTTCATTGTTTTCTCCTCTGAGTTGTAATGGGCCCAAAACGGCAGGTTTAAGATAGTTACCAGGGCGGGTCTCACGAGCGCCGGACCAAGTCCGCTCGGATGGCGACGCAAAATGGGGATTACGCCCGAGTTAATATCTTGCGTCGCTTTGCCCGCTGGAAAGACACGGCAGCAAAACCTGAGAATTGTCGCGCGTTTTCTTGCCCTTTCGTGTGCGTCACGTAGCAGCAGCTAACGATATTGGAACCTCTGCGGAACATACCTATGGAGTTCATTGGAGAATCGCGGTACTAAAGGTAGTCAGGCACTGTGTGTCGGTGATCGGTATGGTTGAGACAAATCCCTCTCCAGAAGCTGCGCGTATTCCGCCGGAAGCGTTCCGCGAGAACTTGCGGAAGCTGGACCGTCGCCAATGGTGGCTATGGTCCTCCACTGTGCTGATCCTCATTCTGTTGACGATTGCGGTCGCGTCGTTCGCCTTTCCCGCAATGCTAAGCATCGAACAGGTAACCTATTCTTTCTATTTGAATCAGGCCGTCCGGGCGCTTGTCGGAATCGTGCTCCTCTTCAGCGTCTACGTCGTTTACCAACAGACGATGATCGTGCGCATGCGAAATCAGTTGGCCGATCAGATCCAGTCCCTTGCCAGGGTCCAGAGTCTTACCGACGAGGTTTACAAGCTCGCCGCGCTCGATCAATTGACCGGCCTCTATAATCGCCGGTCGGGAGAGCAACGCCTCGCCGAAGAAATCAGCCGAGCCGTACGCCACGAGCGCCCATTAACCATCTTGCTAATCGATCTCGATGGCCTGAAGCAAATTAACGACAAGCTCGGACACGCGGCAGGGGATTTGGTCCTGAAGAGTTTCTCCGATCGCCTGCGCAAGGCCATTCGCGGCTCCGACCTCGCAGTTCGCCTCGGTGGCGACGAATTCATGGTGCTGCTGCCGGAATGCCGCGCCGAAGAAGTACGACACGTCCTTAACCGCCTTGAAGGGCTCGATGTGCAATACGAGGAAACCAAGATTCCCTGCAAGTTCTCCCGCGGCTGGACCGATTACAAGCCTGGCGAAACCGCCGAAGAGCTGATGCGGCGCGGAGACGAGGCTCTCTACGAGAACAAACGCGCTGGTAAGAAATCGACAGATCCTTCGCAATCAAAATCCGTCCCGCAACCCACGCTATAAACCAAATTCCCGAGCGCTACGTTCGACCCCAAAACACACAGAACGATGGCTCCCCGTGACTGCGGATCCTCGTTGGCTGCCCCAGCCATTGTGTTGCGGTATGATGATCGAGGAAGCCACGCCCCTGGCCGTGGCGAGAACCTGGCACAATTTCAACGATCCGTCGAGAATGTTCCATAAAACTGGGGGAAGATGGCCATGAATTTACCTTCTGACACACCCGTAAACTCCAAAGCCGGATCGAAGCTTTTCAAACCTCTCATGCTTGCCTTTGCCGGCGCTGTGATCTCAACTATGGCCTTCTCAGTAGCAGCGCTGGGCGACACCCTTGAATTGAAAACCGGCCAGATCGTGCAAGGGAGATTCGTGAGCGGCTCACCGCTCAACATACGGTTCGAGGTGGACGGCAAAGAGCAGACATTCGCAACGAAGGACGTTTTGAATCTAGGTTTCAGCGATATCGGCGACGCATCAAATGCCCCAGCGCCACCGGTCACAGCTGCCCCTCCTGCGGATACTCAAGCCCCGCCGGCTCCCGCGCCCACCGCGTCCGCGCCGCCGACTACGCCGGCTCCAGACGCTTCGCAACCGCCGAACGCCCCGGCGACCGCTTCAATGACGCAGGGGGGCGCATCGCAGGTCACGCAACAGGGTGGCCAGCAGGTGCAGGCCGTCACGATTCCGTCCGGCACTTCGCTGCTGATTCGGATGATTGACGGCGTGGATTCCGCGACCAACAGGGTAAGCGATCCATTCCATGCCAGCCTCGAAACACCACTCGTAGTTGGCAACACGGTAGTCGCGCAAAAAGGCGCGGACGTTTACGGCATGCTTGCACGGGCGAAAGAAGCGGGGAAAATTTCAGGCTCTTCGCAACTCACGCTGGAGCTGACCGGCATCCGCGTCAACGGCAACGTCGTGCCGATTGACTCGACGACCTACGACGTCGCGGGAAAAAGCCGCGGCACGCAGAGTGCCGAGCGCATTGGCGGAGGAGCCGTGGCGGGCGCCGTCATCGGCGGAATTATCGGAGGCGGCAGAGGCGCGGCCATCGGCGCAACGCTGGGCGTAGGCGGCGGCACGGCAGTCCAGGTGATGACGCACGGTGAACAGGTGCGTGTTCCGAGCGAAACACTGCTGGAATTCACGCTCGAGCACGACACTACGGCGCTTGTCTCCAGCCCATCGAATTAATGGCGAAAAGGGATGTTCCTGTCAGGAACATCCCCCGATAATTCCCTTGCCCCCCTCGGAGGTGACTCGTAAGATACGGCCTGTTGTAGAAAGAGATACCATGCCAAAAGAAAAACCGAAGGTGAATATCGGCGAAGTCATTCGGTCCTACCGAAGTGACCGCGGCCTGTCGCAAGGTGATATCGAGCGTCGCACCGGTCTCCTCCGCTGCTATCTGTCGCGCGTCGAGAACGGACACACCGTTCCGTCGCTGGAAACGCTCGCGAAGATCGCCGAGGCCATGGAAATCAGCTTGGCGGATTTCTTCCCGGGCACAGACACTCCTCAGGATCGCGAAACCCGGAAGATGTTGGGCGAGCTTTCCGAAGAAGAGATCCGTTTCCTCGCGGACATCAAGCGATACTCCACCAGCCTCTCGGATGACGACAAGAGGCTCGTTCTGGCCATGATTCGCAAGATGGCCACCATTGTTCCGCCCGTGCGAAACGGCAAGTCCGCCGGTGTCGCTCACCGCGCGGAAATGTAGATTCCGATTTCTCGATTTTTATTTCGAACGGACCGCCTGAGTGTGTAGGTCTGCCTGCTCCCGCATTAATCAGGCTGGCTCGCCACTAGCGCCCTCGTTCTCCGATTCGCTACAATAGGCTCACCATGCTACGGAAAAGGCACAACACGGTTGGAGTGAAGGTGGGCAAGATTCAGGTCGGCGGTGGCGCACCTGTGGTCGTGCAGTCCATGACCAATACGGACACCGCGGACGTCGCCTCGACCACCCAACAGTGTCTGGAGCTGGCACAGGCAGGCTCGGAACTTGTCCGGGTCACTGTGAACGTGCCGGAAGCTGCCGCTGCTTTCCCCGAAATAAAGAAACGCCTTCTCGATGCGGGCTGCGACGTTCCGGTGATCGGCGATTTTCACTACAACGGCCACGTCCTGCTCACGAAATACCCCGAGTGCGCCCGCGCGCTCGATAAGTACCGCATCAATCCCGGCAACGTCGGCCACGGCCAGCGGCGCGATGAACAGTTCGCGACAATCTGCAAAGTCGCTCGCGACAATGGCAAACCCGTGCGGATCGGCGTAAATGGCGGCTCGCTCAATCAAGAGCTTGTCATGCTGAAGATGCAGGAAAACACGGACAAAGACCTCGGCAAGACTTCTGAAGACATCATCAACGAGTGCATGGTGCTCTCGGCGCTGCAATCAACCGAACTGGCGCTGGAATGCGGATTGCGCAAGGACCAGATCATCATCTCCTGCAAAGTTTCGCGGCCCGGAGACTTGATCGCGATCTATCGCGACCTCGCCGAGAAAACCGACCAGCCGCTGCATCTCGGCTTGACCGAAGCAGGCATGGGCGCTAAGGGCCTTGTTTGGTCCGCCGCATCCATGGGAATTCTGCTCGACGAAGGCATTGGCGACACGGTTCGCGTCTCGCTGACGCCGCGGCCCGGCGGCGATCGCCGCGACGAAGTGTATGCGGCGTGCGAACTGCTGCAATCGCTTGGCCTGCGCACTTTCGCACCGAGCGTGACGGCTTGTCCCGGCTGCGGACGCACCACGAGTTCCACATTTCAGGAGCTCGCCGAAAGCATCCAGGATTACATCCGCGACAAAATGCCGGAATGGAAGCGGCACTATGAAGGCGTCGAAGAATTGAAGCTCGCGGTGATGGGCTGCATCGTCAATGGCCCCGGCGAATCAAAGGCCTCCAACATCGGCATCAGTTTGCCGGGCACCGGAGAGGCGCCGCGCTGCCCCGTTTACATCGACGGCCAAAAATTTACCACGCTCGAAGGAACCTACGACGAATTGTCCGCTTCGTTTCAAGCGCTGGTGAACGATTACGTCGCGACGAAATACGCCCGCCGCGAAACACCTCTTCCCGCAAATGCCGTCCCTGCGGTGGTTGCTCCCGCAAAGCCGTCGCTCCGCGTTCTCGCTTGATCCGTCAGCGCCGTCAGTCTGGTTTTCGTAGGGCAGGATCCCGACGCTTCGGGATCGCGACCGGCGAACTTGCTTGGCAACCCCTTGGCCCATCAGGCGATGCCCCCTGGGAAAAGTCCACACAACCGCACCCTTGCGTCACTCTTCGGGCAGACTAAGATACGCTTGTAGTTCGGCCGCTCTTGACCGAGTGCGGCCGGAAGGAGAATCGGATGAACGCCGGTTGGCGCGTCGCGCCTAAATTTGACGTCGAAGAACCGCCGATTCTCGCGCTTGCCAAGTGTCACACCATGTCGAGTAAATTTCAGCGTAACTCGCTGAAAACACACGACGGAGGCCCTTGCGAAGTGTCACACTTTTCGCGGTCCTGGAAAGCGCAAAAAGCAGGCCCACGATGATGGGAAATTCAACGCACTCTCCCAGCGCGCCCACCCAACCGCCCGCCAACTGGCGGCGCGGATTCTGGAGCCTCATCGTCACGCAGTTTCAGACGGGCTTCAACGACAACGGGCTGAAGTACCTCGTCATTTACCTGATCATCGGCATGAATCTGCCGCAGGAGCGGCGCGACAGTCTGGTGCCAATCGTCGGAGCGCTGTTCGCGATTCCTTTTATCCTTTTCTCGATGACGGGCGGCTATTTCGCCGATCGCTACAGTAAGCGCAGCGTTACCATTGGCACGAAATTCCTCGAAATCGGAGTGATGGCATTTTTCATCGTGGGGCTTGTCATGCGCAGTCTGCCGATGGAATGCGTGGGAGTGTTTCTGATCAGCACGGAAGGAGCCCTGTTTGGCCCTTCGAAATACGGGCTGCTGCCCGAACTGCTGCCGGATCGCCAGCTTTCGTGGGGCAACGGCATCATGGAGTTCGGCACATTCCTCGCAGGCATCGGCGGAACGGTCGCTGCCGGCGAACTCGCGGAGCGCTATCACAACCGCGAAATCATCGCCGGCTTTCTGCTGCTGGCGTGTTCCCTCATCGGGCTGGTCACGAGCCTCGGAATTTCTAAGATTCCTGCAGCCAATCCCACAAAACAATTCCGCTGGAATCCGTTGGGTGATTTTCTCACGCAAATGAAGACGATCCTTGCCGATCGTGTTCTTGGCTGGGCCGTGCTCGGCAATACCTATCTTTTTTTCCTCGCGGCCCTGTTGCAGCTGGCGATCGTTATCTACGGGCACGACGTTCTTCGGATTGACGATACACACATCACGTATCTGCAGGCTGCGGTCGCCATTGGCATCGGGCTGGGCAGCGTGGCGGCGGGATATCTTTCCGGCGGAAAAATCGAATACGGCCTGATCCCGCTCGGCGCCGTAGGAATGACAGTTTTTGGCGCGCTGCTCTACTTTCGCGCGCCCGCCGAGTTCGTCGCAACTTCGCTGCAGGGCCTCGCGGGCCACACATCGGTGCCGGGCGCGGCGAAACTGCTGTTACTTATCGCGATCTGGGCGCACCTGCGGATTTTCGACCTGGGATTTCTGGCATCTTCGGCGGCCTGTTTGCGGTGCCACTCAATGCGCTCATCCAGCATCGGCCCAGGCCGGAGCAAAGAGGCGGCGTGATTGCCGCTGCAAATCTCGTGTCCTTTATCGGAATCGCGCTGGCGTCAGGCGCTTATCCGATCATCACCAATGTGTTTCACCAGACGGCCGCAGGCATTTTCCTCGACGGGGCCATCCTCACACTGGTCACCACGGCGTATTCGGTCTACCTGCTGCCGGATTCGCTGGTGCGATTCGTGCTCTGGGCGGCGACGCACTCGGTCTACCGCATTCGCGTGGAGGGCCGCGAAAATATTCCCGAATACGGCGGCGCGCTTTTCGTCTCGAACCACATGTCGTTCGTTGACGCGCTCCTGCTGATCGCTTCCACGGACCGCTCGATCCGCTTTCTGATGTTCAAGGGCATCCATGATCTTCCCTACGTGAAGCCGTTTGCGAAAATGATTCGCGCGATCCCAATTTCGTCCGAGCTTCGTCCGCGCGAAATGCTGCATTCGCTGCGCGAGGCCACAAACGCAATCAAGAATGGCGAAGTCGTCTGCATCTTCGCTGAAGGGCAAATCACGCGCATTGGACAGTTGCTCCCCTTCCGCCGCGGCATGGAGCGAATCATGAAGGGCGTGGACGCGCCAATCATTCCCGTAAACCTCGACGGCGTGTGGGGCAGCATTTTCAGTTTCGAGCGCGGGCGCTTCATCTGGAAGCTGCCGCGCTCGATTCCCTATCCCGTCACAGTGAGTTTTGGCAAGCCGATGCCGTCGACGACGCCGCCCTTCGAAGTGCGCCGAGCGGTGCAGGAATTGCAGACGAACGCCTACCGTCACCGCCGGACACACATGCGGACACTGCACCGCTCGCTGATTCACACTGCGCATCGCCATCCATTTCGGTTCGCGATGGGAGACAAGCGGCGTCCGCGAATGAAATGGGGCGGTGCGCTGCTCAGCGCGATCTTCTTGGCGCGCCGGCTGCGCGGCACTTGGGCTGGACAGGAAATGGTGGGCATCCTGCTGCCGCCTTCCGTGCCGGGCGCGCTGGTGAATTTTGCGGCCACCCTTGCCGGAAAAGTTCCCGTAAATTTGAACTACACGACCTCAGACGAGTCGCTCGCGTCGTGCGCCGCGCAGTGCAAACTTGAGACCGTCATCACCACCAAGCAGCTACTCGATAGAATTCCTCTGAAGGTTCCCGGGAAAACGATCCTCCTCGAAGAAGTGGCAGCAGACCACAGCTTCGGCGAGCGCATGGTGGCGCTGTTCATGTGGTTTCTGCCCGGCGGAATGCTCGAGCGAATTCTGAGCGGTGGAAAGAACAAAACTCTCGACGATCTCGCCACGATTATTTTTTCCAGCGGCAGCACGGGTGAGCCAAAGGGAGTGATGCTGACCCATTGCAACATCCGGTCGAATATCGATCAGGTGGGGCAGATGTTCATGTTCGACGGCAAAGATTGCCTCCTCGGCGTTCTGCCATTCTTCCATTCGTTCGGTTTTACGGTGACGCTGTGGTTGCCGGCGGCGCTCGGGGTAAGTGTCGTTTATCATCCAAGCCCGCTCGATCTAACCGCGATCAGCGAAATCGTGCGCGACTATCGCGTCACTTTCCTGATGTCCACGCCGACTTTTCTGCAAGCGTATGCGCGGCGCTGCTCGCCCGAGGATTTCGGCAGCCTGGAATATGTGGTGGTCGGGGCGGAAAAGCTCCCCGAACGCCTTGCGCTGGCTTTCGAGGATCGCTTCGGCATCCGGCCACTCGAAGGATACGGCGCCACGGAATGCGCGCCCGTTGTCTCCGTCAACACGCACGATTTTCGCGCTCCTGGTTTTCGCCAGGTCGGCGCGAAGCGCGGTCGAATCGGTCATCCCCTTCCCGGCGTCAGCGTGCGCATCGTGGACCCGGACACTCGCGAGCCGGTCGCGGCCGGCGCGACGGGACTGCTGCTGGTGCGCGGCCCCAACGTAATGCTCGGCTATCTCGGCAACCCCGAGAAAACGGCCGAGGTTTTGCAGGACGGCTGGTATGTCACAGGCGATATTGCGGCGGAAGATGAAGACGGTTTCCTGACGATTACGGACCGCCTGAGTAGGTTCAGCAAAATTGGCGGCGAAATGGTGCCGCAGATCAAAGTGGAAGAACAGCTGCACGAACTCGCGGGCGCCACGGACCAGCGTTTCGTGGTCACCGCCGTGCCTGACGGGAAAAAAGGCGAGCGCTTGGTCGTTCTGCACACGCTCCCGCCCGCTGACTTGCAATCCGTGGTCGAGCGGCTCGGCGAATCCGGTCTGCCGAATCTTTGGATGCCGCGCCCGAATCAGTTTTTCTTCGTCGAGGAATTGCCGCATCTTGGCACCGGCAAGCTCGACCTCCGCCGCATCAAAGAGATAGCTCTGGAATTCTCGCCCGCCGAAAAAGAGGCGTGAAGGCGGATGCAGGCCGGCCGCTCCAAATTCGCATTTCACCCGCGCTGGAAAGCCATTTAACCTTATTTTTCGCCATTCGCATAGTTTACTCTTGATTCACTCATCTCTCTCCTTTAAGATTTCGGACGCTGGAGAGATTCGGCATGAAATATTTGACAAACACAATTCGTCGCCATTGCAGGCGCCGTGGACGCTGCGCTGGGATTGTGGCCGGCTAGGCTTCGGTCCCTCGAAGTCAGTAACTTTCTTTGCAGCCCAATCGCTCCACGCAACGAATCCAGGTTTCTAGCCGTTGCATATTCACGCGCGCTTTGTTCCAGCGCGCAATCCGAAACGCGTTGCGCGTCCCTTAGAAAGGTGACGCCATGGGCATTCACGTGAAAAACGGTACGCCGATGCACGGCCCGTCGCTGTGCGAGACGTGCGTACGCCTCATGTCAAAGGGTTTCCGCGAAAGCGAAATCCTCGTGGTCTGTGGTGCGGTGTATCGCGATCATTTGCGTGCCATTTCCTATTAGGGAATGTTCGGTCTATCGCGACAAGACGCGCCCGTCTGTGTACGAGATGGAGAGAAATCGCTTTGATTCACGCCTCGCGACCCGAAGTGTACCGGTTTCGTTCACGTGAGTGAGTTCGCGAAGGGACAGGTCGCAGATCGAGCTGCCGCTTGGATGACGAAGACTAGTTTTTCGCCGGTGCGAACGGCAACAAACACACGCGGCGAAACGGGGTTGGAGGCGCGGGGCGGGGCTGGTCCGCGCCTCGAGGCAAGTCATGAAACTTCGTACGAAAAGGAAATTACAGAGGAGGGCGCAAATGTCGAACACCAACATGACCGGTTACAACGTGATCACGCCCGAAAAGGGCGTGCCCATCAAGGCGTGGACGAAGGGTGTGCCTCTGGAGGCGCAGGCGAAACAGCAGCTGCTCAATGTGGCGCAACTTCCGTTCATCTTCAAGTGGGTCGCCGCCATGCCGGACGTGCACTGGGGCATCGGCGCTACGGTGGGCAGCGTAATCCCGACGAAGGGCGCGATCATCCCCGCGGCCGTCGGCGTGGACATTGGCTGCGGCATGATGGCCGTGCAGACGGACCTGCACGCCGGTGATCTCCCCGAGAATCTGAAGGGGATTCGCGCGACGATCGAGAAGGCCGTGCCGCACGGACGCACGAATCATGGCGGACGCGGCGACCGCGGCGCTTGGACGAACATCCCCGCGCGCAACATGGACGTGTGGGCGACGATCAAGCCAGGCTATGACGCGATTCTCGAAAAGCACCCGAAGCTGGATCGCGGGAATCACGCGAATCATCTCGGTACGCTCGGGACGGGCAATCACTTCATCGAAGTGTGTCTGGACGAAGCGGACTCGGTCTGGTTCATGCTGCACAGCGGATCGCGCGGCGTCGGCAATCGAATGGGCAGCTACTTCATTGAAATGGCGCGGAAGGACATGGAGCGGCTTTTCATTCACCTGCCCGACCGGGATCTCGGCTATTTCCCGGATGGCTCGGAGCATTTCAAGGATTACGTCGAGGCCGTCGAGTGGGCGCAGGATTTTGCCCGCTGGAATCGCCAGCTGATGATGGAGCAGATCGTGGGCGCCGTACCGGATCGGGGGAAGTTCGTCCCTTCGCGGCCGAACTGAAGGCGATCAACTGCCACCACAACTACGTGGCCCGCGAATCGCACTACGGCGAAAACATTCTGGTCACCCGGAAGGGCGCCGTTCGCGCCCGCGAGGGCGATATGGGAATCATTCCCGGCAGCATGGGAGCGCGTTCTTACATCGTTCGCGGCAAGGGAAACCTGGAGAGTTTCCAGAGCTGCAGCCATGGCGCGGGCCGTGCGATGTCGCGCACGGAAGCGAAGCGGCGCTTCTCCGTAAAGGATCACGAACGTATGACGGCGGGCATTGAATGCCGCAAGGATGCGGACGTGATTGACGAAACTCCGGCTGCGTACAAGTCCATCGAAGACGTGATGGCGGCGCAGGCCGATCTGCTCGAGAGTCGTTCACACGCTGCACCAGGTCGTATGCGTGAAGGGATGAACGAGATCGCCGCATTCGAGTTCTCGAACGACGCCGGTGCCTCCCGGGGAATTCCGTGGAGCGCGACGCCACAATGCTAGCCAGTCTCGCCTACATTTACCACCTGGTCCGGCGATCGAGAAGATGATTGTTTTTGGTGAGATCCAATGCCGGTACCCCTCATCGTACTTTCGATCGCATACCTCGCGGTGCGAGTGGGGCCTTGTGTGGTTCGACGGCTGAGGGAGCGGAGAGGAGGGCCTCAGATGATGACGCTGAACCTGCGTCCACCGCGCGTCGCGCCGAAGACGCTGTGCTCCGCCTGCGTCTTCTCGCACATCGTGCGCGGGGTACGCTCCGCAGGAGGAAATCATCTTTTGCGGATACGCGTTCCCGCTGCGCGAGGTCCTGTTTCCCGTGAAGGAGTGCACCGACTTTCGCGCCGAGCGCCCGGCGGGCTTGGAATTAGTCGTCGTTCGCGAGGCGTAAACGTGGGTGTGAACAAAGACTCTCAACCCAACGATGGCGTCCTATTCAACTAGGGACCATCGTTCGTCTTTAGTTTCACGCCCCCTGAATCGCCTTCGCTAGAAAATACCAACTTTGATGTGCAGGAATTTCTTCGGATCTTTGCGGAAATCGCCGACGAGAGAACGAAGATCGCCGGTCAGCCCCGTCATATTGTCGTAGAAGGCAGGATCGGTGAAGAATTTTCCCATCGTACCCTGATTGGAATTCAGTTTCGCGGAAGCGTCGCGGACGTTTGCAGTAGCGTCGCGCAGATTCGTGAAGAGCGTGTCGTCGGTGGCGAGTTTTCCCAGCGTGCCTTTGCCCTCGCGCACATCGCCGAGGAGCGCGTTGCCCTTGTCCGCGAGACCCTTGATGCTGTCGTACGCGCTGGGATCGTAAACCAATTTGCCCACCGTACCCTTCTGGTCATGAACAGCGGTGAGCACATCATCCAGCTTGCCGACCGCCGAATCGACCTTGGCGTACAGTTCGTCGGACGCTACCAGTTTTCCGATGCTGCCTTGCCCCTGCTGGATCGAGCTCGCCATCGCGTCGAGCTTGCCCGCAGTGCTGTTCAGGTGATCGTAGAGCGCCGAATCATTGATCACTTTCCCGATCGTGCCCTGGCCCTCATTCACTTTGTTAATGATGTCGCCGATCTGCGTCGATAGGACGCCCAGGTTCGAGACCACGTCGGCGCCGCGCTGTACGATCGCTTTCATGTCGGCCTGTTCTCCGCCAGGGACCACGCCATTGGCCGGAATCACCGAACCAGTGATCCCGCGCGTGATGCTGACGTAACGGTCGCCGAGCAGGCCCTGCGTGACCAGCGTTGCCGCCGAGGTCGAGCGGATTTGATCCTGGTATTTCTTCTCAATGCGGAGGACGAGGGTGATGTTGTGCTGCAGGTCTGGCGGATGCGGCGTCAATCGCATGGACTCGACGTTGCCGATCTCGATGCCGTCGAGAGTCACCGGCGCGCCCGTTTGCAGCTGGTCCACCTCGGGCAAATACGTCATCAACCGATACTTCGGCCCGAGAAACCCGGCGCCCGTTACGTAGAAAATCGCCACCATCAAGATGAGCAATCCGACCAGCGCGAAAACGCCGACTCGGAGTTCCGTCCACGACAGTTGCTTTCGTTGCGCCATTGCCTTCCCTCCTCAGTGATTCCGAATGCGAACGTTATTCCGCGGAAGCCAAAAACTTCTTCAGATATTCGTCGGACGAGTGCAATACGCTCTCGGCGGTGCCTTCAAAATAGACCATCCCCTCGCGCAGCACGATCACGTTTGTCTCCGGACCAACGGCGGCACCCTGCGATTGTTCCTGCTCGCGTCCAGGCTCAACGTGCCGCGCACCATTCCCGCCGGAGGAAACGACGCGGTTGCTTTCCTTGTCGAAGCGGAAGCGCGCAAGGCCGAATGCATCCTGGACGCGGTGCGTGGCAAGCAAGGACGTAACACCCTGCAAATCACGTCCCCGCAAAATCAGGGTAATAATCGTCTGCGAAGTAACGGGATCGAGCCCCGCAGTCGGAGAATCGTAAAACACCAGCGGAGGCTTATCCACTAGCGCACGAGCGATGGAAACGCGGCGGCGCATGCCTCCAGAAAGCTCCGCGGGGTATTTTTCGAGCGCAGCCTCCAATTCGACGAATCGCAGGGCCTCGCGCACGCGCGTATCCACTTCGGCTTCCGGGACATTTTCCTCGCGGAGGCGAAAAGCAACATTTTCCGCGACGGTCATCGAATCGAAAAGCGCGCCCTCCTGAAAGACAAAGCCGAGGTGACGCCGGAAATCCAGCAGCTCATTCTCGGTCATCTCCGCGATGTTATGGCCCATCACCCAAATGCGTCCCGCATCGGCATGAAGCAAACCTGCCGCGAGTTTCATAATGAGCGTTTTTCCCGAGCCGCTTTCGCCAAGAAGCACTTTCGTTTCACCCGGCGATACGTCGAAGGAAACCCCGCGGAGCACGTCGCCCTCGTCAAAGCCCATGCGGACGTCTTTGAACTCGATGAAGGGTTCGCCCGGAACGATGGTGTCCATGTCGAGCATGGGCGCCGGGCGGGATTGGCGCGGCATCACGGGATTATAGATGGAAACGGCGGCGATTCGCAGCGCATGATTTCGGGCTGTGGATACCGATGATTTCCGCGGATACGATATCGAGGCCCGCGCGACAAGGCGCCACGTTTATCTTTGGAAAATGTAAAGGAGCATTTTGGAGAGGAAAAAATCAACCAGTATGACTACGACGGACGAGATAACCACGGCGGAGGTCGTCGCGCGGCCAACTCCCTGCGTGCCACCCTTCACGCGCAACCCCTGAAAGCATCCAACGGTAGAAATAATAAAAGCGAAAAATAGAGGCTTCACGAATCCCTGGACGAGATCCCCAAAGTCGAGCGATCGAATCGCAGTCGTCCAGAACTGCACCGCACCCAGCCGCAGGGTCGCATACGCAACGAGAAATCCTCCCCCCAAGCCTACGAAATCGGCGACGGCCACGAGCAACGGCAGCATCAGTACCATGGCGACTATCCGCGGCACGACGAGCTTGCGCACCGGGTCCGTGCCCAGGGCTCGCATCGCGTCCACTTGCTCCGTGACGACCATCGAACCCAGTTCGGAGGCGATCCCGGATGCATTGCGGCCCGCTACCAGGAGCGCCGTAATCGTCGGACCTAGCTCGCGCACCAGCGCGAGAGCGACAGCCTCGCCTGTCAACGCCGTTTCGCCGAAGCGCTCGAACTGCGCCGAGGTCTGGAGAACAAGGACTCCGCCGATAAAAAAGCCCGCGGTCGCCACGATCGGCAACGAACCGACGCCGATAAGGTCCATCTGCTCGAGGGTGTCTGTCCAGTAGCGGGGCGGGCTGAAAACATTGGCCACGGACTGCACGGACAGCAGCGAATAATCCTGCAACGCAAGGATTTGCCGCTTGGCCACGTCTGCGAGAAACGACAGGACTGATGGGGTTTCGCTGGTGTCGGGCATCGTGTGCGAAGCGGCTGCCGTGGTCCAGCCGAGTCTTCGAGAGCGTAACGTCCGCTGCGCGGCGCGTCAAGCAAACATCGGCGCGCGTAGCGGGTCAGCTTGCGAGGCACGCGGACGCGGCGTCACTTCCCAGATTCGGACGTCGATGAACTACTTGTTCGATAATCCGACTTGCTAAGACTTAACCCAACTCGCTGTGATAACTTCGCCCATGCATTTCACGGCGCTCGTGGCCTATCGTCGTAAATAGATTGCACCGGCACCGTTGCAGAAATGGGGCAGCAAGGTTTTTCAAAGGAGCGTTTCCATGCGACCCGCATCGTTGTGCATTGCGGCCATCTTTGCATTGGGAGGATGGTTTGTCTCCTCTGCGGCCATCGAGGAGCCGGTCCACCTTGACTCCGGTTTAGTCTCGAGTATCGCGGGCTCGAATGCCGCTGTCCGCGTTTTCCGTGGCATCCCGTACGCCGCGCCGCCCGTCGGAAAACTACGCTGGCGCGCACCGCAACCCGCGACACATTGGGACGGTGTTCGGAAAGCCGATGAATTCGGCGCGATGTGCATGCAGCCGCCGTTCCGGGGCGGGAATCCCACGGCAACACCGCCGAAAATGAGCGAGGACTGCCTGTTCCTCAACGTCTGGACTGCGGCCACTTCAGCCAGAGAGCGGCGGCCAGTCATGGTCTGGATTCACCCAGGCGGTTATCAAACCGGTTCCGGATCGACTCCGGGCTATGACGGAGAAGCCCTGGCCAACAAGGGCGTCGTGCTCGTCACCATCAACTACCGGCTGGGCGTGTTTGGATTCTTCTCGCATCCCGAGTTAACCAAGGAATCCGAGAATCATGCGTCGGGCAACTACGGACTTATGGACCAGGTCGCCGCGCTACGATGGGTCCAGAAGAACATTGCCGGATTTGGTGGCGATCCGAACCGCGTGACTGTTTTCGGCGATTCGGCTGGATCATCCAGCATTTCCAACCTGATGGGATCGCCCCGCGCGAAAGGGTTGTTCCAGCGGGCGGTTGGTGAAAGTGGCGCGTGGATGGGTATTTCTCTCGCACCCACACGAACGCTCGCGGAGGCGGAACAAGCCGGCGTGAAAATGGCTGAGGCGCTGCACGCTCAAAGCTTGGAAGATCTGCGCGCAATGTCGGCGGAAGATTTGCTCAAGGGTGGCCGTGGTGGCGGACCCGTTGTTGATGGATGGTTTCTTCCGCAAGACGTCGGAACGACATTCGCCGAGGGTAAGCAGAATGATGTTCCGCTACTCGGTGGATCGAACAAGGACGAAGGAACATTTTTCCTTCAACCCACCACCGCCGACAAGTTCGTCGAGCGTTCGCGCACGCGTTTCGGCGATCAGGCGGGCGCATCCCTGAAGCTCTATCCAGCGGGCTCGGATGAAGAAGCGAACGCGTCGCAACTTGCCGCGTTTCGCGATGAGCTCGCGTTTGTGATGCGCGTTTGGGCGCGGGCGCAGACTAAGACCGGGCATTCGAAAGCATTTCTCTATTACTTCACGCATGAGCCTCCTCCGCCCGTCGGCTCGACTTCTCGCGGTGGCTTTGGTTCGGGCGCTACTCACGGAGCCGAAGCCCAGTATATTTTCCAAAACCTACTGCCGCCCCGCGCGTGGACGGACCTTGATCATCAAGTTTCGGACATGCTCTCGTCGTATTGGGTTAACTTCGCGGCGAACGGCGATCCAAACGGAAAGGGTCTGGCGAAGTGGCCCGCCTTTGACGACAAAAAGAGCGATCGGCCGATGGTCCTGGGCGATCGAGCCGAAATTGGTCCAGCTCCGAATCCCGCGCAGCTCGCGTTTTTCGAACAGCTTTACGAGAAGGAACGGGGAAGCGAGCACTGAGCCGCGTCCAGCGTTCCGCGCGACGCAATACCCCGACTAGTGTGGTCCTTCGTAACCAAATCCTGATTAAGGCGCTCACCGGGCAAGGGATCGCGGTGGGGATTTTCAAACTGACGCATTGCGTTGCCGCTGATCGAATGCAAACGGCGATTCCGATTCCGGATCGCGAATCGCGCGGCCTTTACGGGCGCGAGTGCGTCCGGTAGAATCCTTCGTCTGTCCTGAAAGGCAAGGCTTCAGAGAAGATGCTGCGATTCGTCACCGCCGGAGAGTCCCACGGGCAGGCGCTCGTCGCGTGGATTTCCGGCCTGCCCGCGGGCATACCGGTGGACCTCGATTTCATCGGGCGCGAGCTGCACCGCCGCCAATTGGGCTACGGGCGCGGCGGACGCCAGCGGATCGAAAAAGACCAGGCTGATTTCCTCGCTGGCGTGCGCCACGGGAAGACGATCGGCGCTCCCATCGCGCTTCGCATCGAAAATCGCGACTGGAAGAATTGGGAGAAGGCTATGCCCGTCGAGGACAGCGAAGGTGCGGACGACGCGCAACGCCGCTTGACAGCGCCGCGGCCCGGGCACG
Source organism: uncultured Acidobacteriota bacterium (assembly GCA_963818605.1). Taxonomy (GTDB): domain Bacteria; phylum Acidobacteriota; class Terriglobia; order Acidiferrales; family UBA7541; genus Palsa-295. The sequence continues at coordinate 489,316 of CAWFSW010000004.1, read as the reverse complement.
CCGATCTAGCGGGCGCGCAGAAGTTTAATTTTCACGATGCGCGTTACGTGCTCGAGCGCGCCTCCGCGCGCGAAACCGCCGCGCGGGTGGCAGCCGGTGCACTGGCCAAGTCGCTCCTGCGCGAATTTGGCATCACGATCCTGAGCCATACGATTGCCGTGGGCCACGTGCGCGTGGAGCGCGCGGCGACCTGGGAAGAAATCGTGGCGATCTGCGAAAATCTCGAATCGCCACTGCGCTGCGTTGACCCGGCCACGGAAGCACGGATGAAAGCGGAAGTTGATCATGTGCTGCGCGCCGGCGATTCAGTCGGAGGAATTTTCGAAGTCGTTGCTCGCGGGCTCCCACCGGGAATCGGAACGCACGTGCAATGGGACGAAAAACTCGACGCGAAGCTGGCTCAGGCAGTTATGTCGATTCAGGCCGTGAAGGCTGTTGAAATCGGCACCGGCGTCACGAATTCGGGAAGCTATGGCTCGGAAGTGCAGGACGAAATCCGCTACGATGCAACGCGGAAGCGTTTTGACCGGTTGTCGAATCGCGCCGGTGGAATCGAAGGCGGCATCACCAACGGGCAGGACATCGTGGTGCGCGGCTACCTGAAACCGATCTCGACGCTACGGCGCGCGCTGCTGACAGCGGATATGAACACGAAAGAAGAAGTCAAAGCGGCGTATGAACGCTCGGATGTATGCGTGGTGCCGGCGGGCGGCGTGGCCGGTGAAGCCATGGTGGCGCTGATACTCACCGGAGCGTTCCTGGAAAAGTTTGGCGGGGATTCTCTGGAAGAGACACGCAGGAATTTCGACGGCTATCAGCGGCAACTAGACAATTTCTAGAGGCATTCGGCGAGAAGAAGCGCGATGATCCATCCCATTGTGAAATACGGCGATCCGGTGCTCGAAACGCCCGCGAAACTGGTGGACAAATTCGACGCAGAGTTGCAGACGCTGATCGCGGACATGTTTGAATCCATGTACGCGGCGAATGGAGTGGGGCTCGCGGCGCCGCAGATCGGAATCAGCCGGCGCGTGGCCGTGATTGACGTCAGCAACGGGAAAAACGTGGAAGCCAAGATCGTCTGCGCGAATCCGGAAGTGATTCATTTCGAAGGAGAGCAGCGCGAAGAAGAAGGCTGCCTTTCGGTGCCCGGATTTCGAGGACACGTTGCGCGGCCGCAGTACGTCACCGTGCGCGCGCAGGACGCCTCGGGGAAAGAATTCGAAATGCGCGGCGAAGGACTGCTGGCGCGCGCGTTCTGCCACGAGATTGACCATCTGAACGGAATCCTCTTCATTACGCACCTCAGCATGCTCAAGCGGGACCTGATCAAGCGGAAAATCCGCAAATTGAAAAAAGCCGGCGACTGGTAGGCACGCCGTGGCGCTACGAATCATCCTTTGCGGCACCCCCGCTTTTGCGGTGCCTTCCCTGCAACATCTCATCGCGCAGCGGGATTTCGAAGTCGCGGGTGTGGTCACTCAGCCGGATCGGCCACGTGGCCGCGGGCAGGAAATGCACGGCTCACCGGTGAAGGATGCAGCGGTTGCCGCCGGGATTCCTGTCTATCAGCCGGAAAAGATCAGATCGGACGAAGCGTATGACTATTTCAAGCGCCTCACGCCGGACGCGGTCGTCATCATCGCCTACGGCCAGATCATTTCGCAGCGGTTGATTGATATCCCGCGGCTCGGATGGATCAATCTGCACGCATCGCTGCTTCCGAAATATCGCGGCGCCGCCCCGATCAATTGGGCGATCGCGAATGGCGAGAAGCTCACGGGCCTCACGACGATGCTCATCGATGCGGGGCTCGACACCGGGCCGATGCTTCTGAAATATCAAACCGGGATCGGCGCGGACGAAACTGCCCCGGAGTTGACTGCCCAACTCGCCAACGCTGGCGCGCCGTTGATCGTCGAGACGCTAGGGAAGTTCGATCGCGGCGAGATCGCGCCTGCGCCGCAGAACAATTCTCAGGCATCGCTTGCGCCAATTCTCAAGAAGGAAGACGGGCGAATCGATTGGTGGCTCAGTGCGTTCAAAATATATAACCGCATCCGCGGCCTGCAGCCGTGGCCCGGCGCCTTTACGACCTTTCGCGGGAAAAACTGCCAGATTTGGGGCAAGCCGCTGAAGCCGGTCTCAGCGGGCGGCGCACCCGGCATCATGCTCCCGACCCAGGAAGATGGGTTGCTGGTCATCTGCGGCGGCAGCACCGTCTTGCGCGTAGAACAGGTACAACTCGAAGGCCGTAACCGCGTCACTGACGGCGAGTTCATGAGCGGGGCGCGCATCGTGCCGGGCGAGCGCTTCGGCGCGTAGAGCCTCGCGATGCCTATCTCCGTCTCCAGGCAAATTGCTTTTAAGGTTTTGCGGCGCGTCGAAGCAGAGGGTGCGTACGCGAGCGATGTGCTGCACGCCGAGCTGAAGGCGAGCGTCAAATCGGCGGATGCGGCGCTCGCGACCGAAATTACGATGGGCGTCCTGCGCTGGCGGCGATTGCTCGATTTCGTCTTGGAACGCACGCTGAAGAAACCAGTCGAGCGCCTTGATCTGCCCGTCGTGCTCGCGCTGCGGATGGGAGCATACCAACTTCGGTTCCTTGAAAAGGTTCCAGCACGCGCGGCCGTGAATGAATCGGTCGAGTTGGTGAAAATGGCGCGGAAAACCTCGGCCGCGTCGCTCGTCAATGCCGTGTTGCGCAAGATGACGTCAGAAGCGAAGTCGCCCGCCGAGATTCATCTGCCGCCCAATCTCCCCGCAGCCGAACGCCTCGGGATTACGCATTCGCATCCGACGTGGATGGTCGAACGGTGGTCAAGGCAGATGGGCGAGACTCGAACGATCGCACTGCTCGAAGAAAATAATCGCGCGCCGCGACTGAGTTGCGCGCTGCATGACGCGAGCCGGCGCGATGAAATAATTCGCGGGCTTGAAGCGGCGGGCATGCGCGTCGAGCCGGGTCAGTTACTGAAGACGGCGTTCTCCGTCAGTGGCGGCAGCCCCGTGCGCACGGAAGCGTTTCGCGCCGGCCAGATTTCGATTCAGGATGAGGCGTCGCAGGCAATACCACTCCTTCTCGGCGTGCGTGTCAGCGATCGCGTGCTCGATTTGTGCGCAGCGCCCGGAGGCAAGACGCCTGCGCTGATACGGGCTGCCGGAACCAATGGGTTCGTCGTAGCGACGGACCACCACGCGCACCGCTTGAGGGCTATGCAGATGCAGTTCAGGCGCCTCGGACTCGCGGGCGCACAGTTGGTCGAACTCGACGCAGTGCAATCTCTTCCCTTCGGCGGCAATTTCGACCGGATTCTGGTGGACGCTCCGTGCTCCGGCACCGGGACGCTCGCGCGGCATCCCGAAATTCGCTGGAGGCTGCGCCCGGAGCAACTCGCTGAATCGCGCGAACAGCAATCGCGGATGCTCAGGATGGCGCTCGCCAACTTGGCGCGCGGCGGCAGGCTTGTGTATTCGACGTGCTCAATCGAGCCGGAAGAAAACGAAGACGTCATCGCTGAGGTTCTGAAGGACACGCCAGCAGTGCAGCGCGTGGGTATAAGCGAAGCTACTCGAACGCTCGAGCCATACCTTTCACCGCGCGCGGATTCCTCGACTCTCTTTTCCCCAGGAGGTTATTTCAGAACTTCGCCTCCGAAAGATCAAACCGACGGATTCTTCGCCGCCCTGTTGGAAAAAGTCTAGGCGCGGCCTCACTCCATTCCTCTTTCCACGGGGCTCACCAATTAGAAATAATCTGGCAATCGTCGTGCTCCCCTGACTTGTTGGCACTCGTTCAGTCTCGCTATTGGGTGAGTTGTTGATTGAAATAAAGGGGTTTAGGGGGCGATCCATGAAACAAGCCATTCAATTATTCGGATATGTATGCGTTCTTGGATTGATCCTCCTGTTCGCCAAACCGATATCGGCTCAGGACGCGACGGGCCGCGTAATCGGCAGTGTGGCGGATCCGCAGGGCGGAGCTGTGCCGGGCGCCAAGGTAACCGTCACGAACGTGGCCACTCGACTGAGCAGCACGACCACCACGCGCGAAGACGGCTCGTTTGAGGTGCTCAACCTTCCCATCGGGCGCTACAGCGTGGCCGTCGAGCGCGAAGGCTTCAACAAGGTAGTCACGCAAGAGAACAAACTGGAGATCAACGAGGCGCTCCGATTTGATATCACGCTGACCGTGGGCGCGGTCAATCAGACCGTCACGGTCGAGGCGCAGACCTCCAGAGTGGAAACTATTAATCCCACGGTGAGCGCAACCGTCACGGGCGAAGCGATTCAGCAAGCGCCCTTGAACGGGCGAAACGTGCTGAGTTTGGCCCTATTAGAGCCTGGTGTGACCGAGTCGAATCCCGATAACACAGGCGCCGGTGGATACGTCAACGGGGTGGGAGGCTATAGCATCACGGGCGGCCGCACGGATTCGGTGACGTTCTTGCTCGACGGCAGCCTCAACAACAATCTGCTCGACAACGGCGTCGTCTTCAATCCGAATCCCGACACCATCGAGGAGTTCCGCGTTCTGGAGAGTAACTACACGGCGGAATATGGTCGTAACGGCGGAGGGATCATCAGCGAGGTAACGAAGTCCGGTACCAATACCCTGCACGGCAGTGCCTTTGACTACGTCCGCAACGGCGACTTCGACGCGAACTCCTACTTCAACAGAGTGGACAGCATTATCAGCGGCGAGACAATCCCGCGCGATCCGCTGCGGCGCAATCAGTACGGCGGCACCCTCGGCGGGCCCATCACGATCCCTCATTTGACCAATGGCAAAGACCGCTTTTTCTTCTTCGTCGGCTATCAAGGACAAAAGCAAACGGATTTGGGTACGCCGCCTGAATCGCAGATCCCCGTGCTCACGACCGCCGAGCTGAATGGCGATTTTTCACAGTCGGGCCCGAACAATGGCCCGGATCCCAATGTGACTTGCTTCCTCACAGGATTCTGGCACAACACGGGTAACCCGATGGAACCTGATGGCAGCGGCTGCGCCTCCGGTGGCGCCCAAGGCCCCACGCACCCATTTTTTCAGGCCGCAACGCAGCCGGCGGCCTGCGCTACGTTCGCCTGCGCTCTGAACCCGGCCACATTCAACCCCGTGTCTCTGAATTACATCAGCAAAGGCCTGATGCCCGTCACGTCGAACGGTTTTGTTACGCCCACCAGCATTGCAACCAACAATGAAAACGAACTTACGATGCGGTTCGATTTCCAGGTTACCCAAAAAGACCAATTGACGGCCACAATTGGAGGCGCGCGGAACCCACAACTGGCTCCGTTTGTCACCGACTCGAACCTCGTGCCCTTCGCGAATGTGCCGGGATTTTCGGTAACGACCCAAGCGAATGACTATTTCGTGAATTTGGGGTACACGCGCACGATCTCAGCGAACATGCTGAATGAATTGCGATTCAGCACGCAGCGTGAGTTTCAGTTGCAAGGTGTTCCCATAGGACCAAATGCTGCGCTGAAGGCCACGGACCTGGGCTTCACGAATTTGACGCCTGACAATCCGACCGGTCCGCCGATCTTCGATATCAACAACCTGGGTACGTCAATTGGCTACACGTATGCCGGCCCGTCAACACTGGCCAACAACACCTTCGGAGTGTCCGACACATTCACGTGGATTCGCGGAAAGCACAATTGGAAGATGGGGGGTGGGATTTCGTCCTACCAGAATAACCAGTTATTCGACTTCCTGACGAACGGGCTCTTTGACTTCGATGGCAGTCTAACAGGTAATGGGTTCGCTGACTTCTTACTTGGCGCTCCGACCGACTACGTGCAAGGCGCGGCCGCTCCATCGAATATTCGCACCAAGTCAACGTACGGTTTCCTCCAGGACGAATGGCATGCAACGAAGAAAATCACGCTGACTCTGGGCGTGCGCTACGAATACAACAGCCCCAAATCGGACACGCTGGGCCGTACTTTTACGATTATCCCGGGCCTCCAGTCCACCCGCTTTCCGAACGCCCCCGTCGGTCTCGTTTTCCCCGGTGATAAAGGCGCTCCGTCAGGGGTCAACTTTCCAAACACGCACGACTGGGCGCCGCGCGTGGGCTTCGCCTGGAATCCAGATGGCGCTGGCAAAACGAGTATTCGCGGCGGATTCGGAATTTTCTACGACATCCTGAAGGCCGAAGACAATTTTCAGTTCAACGGCCAACCCCCTTTCTTCAGTCTGGCGGATTTCTTTTTTCCAACGAGTCTGACAGGCAATTCGTGCGCTGCTTCCAACCAGAACGCCCAGATACTCACGTATTTCTCTGATCCTTTCGATTCAACGTGCACCGCGAATACGTTCCCCTCGGTGCCTCAACTGAACGGCACTCAATACTTCTCCAACTCCAGTGCGTTGCCATTCGGTTCGCAGCTTTTCTTCGTGGACCCGCATTTGAAAACTCCGTACACCTATCAATACAATCTGAGCGTTCAGCGCGAAATTGTGCCGAGCCTCGCTTTCGAATTGGACTATGTCGGCAGCAGTTCGCACGGGCTTACGGCGCTGCAGGACATCAATCCGTTCGTGCTTGGCACCACGGACCATGTCCTCAATCTCCTGCCCGGCGAAAGTTCATGTCCTGACCAGAACGCCGGAAATGGCGACGGGGCCGGATGCACCTTCTCGGCTCTCGATGAATTCAAAAACATCGTAAACGCAAATTACAACGCACTGACGGCGAGTTTGACGAAGCGGACCGGAGACACGCGTCTCGGCACCATTTACTTTACGGTTGCATACACCTTGGGTCACAGTATTGACAACGCATCCGGTTTCCGCCAGCGGAGTGATCAGGTTCCTTCTTACGATCCAGAGCTTCTTCGCGCCTCAAGCGACACCGATGTTCGAAACCGCGTCAGTCTTAGCGGCGGTTGGGATCTTCCGTTCGACAAAGCCTGGCCATCTGGTCCAAAGCGGCTCACGCAAGGCTGGACTCTCTTCCCCATTCTTACCTGGAGGACGGGATTCCCGCTCGACGTCTTCGCGGATCTCCCGACCGACGAAGGGGCGCCGTTTGCTGAAGGACCCTCTGGCGCTGGAGACGCCGTTGTTGTTAACGCAAACGTGGTGGGACCACTCAACACCGTCAACCCACATCAACAGCAGGCGCTCAACGGCAACTCGTTCGGATCCTGCCAACTCGTGCCCGGAAACCCGAACGGTTGCGGGAATTATTGGTTTAATCCAACGAGCTTCAGCACCATGCAGAGCGCCGACGCGATTGGAGACTGTGCTGAGCTGGCGACCGAGCCGGCCGGGACATTCCCATCGGATGCCCAGGCTGTCAAATGCCCCACGCTTCGCACCTACGGGTCGTTTCGGCGAAATTCCCTGAACGGGCCCGGGCTTGTGAATCTCGATATGTCTCTATCGAAAACCACGGAGATCACCGAAAGACTCAAGCTGGAAATACGCGGAGATTTCTTCAACCTGCTAAACCACTCTGAGTTCGCGAATCCGGACACGATCCCGACGGACGGAACATTCGGCCAGATCACGAACACGGGGGTTCCCGGCGATGAACGAGAACGCATCATCCAGCTCGCCGCGCGCTTTAGCTTTTAGTCGCACTACTCGTGCTCGTCCGACGAGTCGTGCTAGGCTCATCGCTGAAGGGGTGAGCCAATGGTGCTGCGAGAGCGCCTGCAGTGGATTTTCCGGATGGCGGTGCTGCTGTTCATTTTGTCGTCCGTCGCGTTTCTGAGCGCGCTCACGGCGATGCGTTTCGCCGTCCAGGGCCGCGAAGTGGCGATGCCGGACGTCGTCGGCAAGCTAGCCGTACCGGCGCAGCAAATCCTGCGCGGGCGCGGCGTGGGCATGAAGGTTGAAGATCGCATCTTCAGCAATCTTCCCGGTAGATACCGTGGTGCGCCAAAGCCCGCCGCCTAACATTCGCGTGAAAACCGGGCAGAGCGCGCACGTAGTCCTCAGCCTCGGCCCTCAGAAGGTAACGATTCCGCAGCTCCAGGACCGCAGTCTCCGTGCCGCACAGGTGGAGCTTCTGCGCGGTGGAATGCAACTGGGCGAAGTTTCGAGCGTCTATCTGCCTGGCGAAACAGCAGACACCGTGACAGAGCAAAATCCCGCGCCTGGAAATACGGAAGTCACGGGTCCGCACGTCAATCTCCTCGTTTCGCTGGGGCCTCGCCCGACTGCATACGTCATGCCTGAACTCTCTGGCCTCCCCATCGCCGAGGCGCAGGCGAAATTAGGATCCGCCGGACTCCGGCTCTCGAAGCTGACTCCCGAGCCGACTTCGGATTCAGCCGCAGGGACGGTCGTCGGCCAAACACCCGCGCGCGGCGAGCGCGTGGACTCCAGCTCGACCATCGAGTTGCAGGTAGCCGAGTAGCGATCGCGCCCGCGCCCCTGCTTTCCGGCTGTGCTAGAATCCCCGGGTTCGCCATGGCCTACGCAAAAATCGAAATCGCGCCGTCCATTCTGGCTTCGAACTTCGCCAAGCTGGGCGAGGACGTTCGTGCCGTGGAACAGGGCGGAGCCGACGTGCTCCACGTGGATGTGATGGACGGCCATTTCGTGCCCAATATTTCAATTGGGGTGCCGGTGGTAGCCTCCCTGCATAAGGCAACCCGCCTGCCCCTTGATGTGCATCTGATGATCGAACGGCCGGAGGAGTACATCGAGCGGTTCGTGAAGGCTGGTGCTAACCGCGTTCTGATTCATCAGGAAGCGACAGTGCACTTGGATCGCGCACTTACCATGATTCGAGAACTGGGTGCGCAAGCGGGCGTGGCAATTAACCCGGCGACGCCGGTGGCAACCCTAACCGACGTCTTCGAAAAGGTGGATACGGTCCTGGTCATGTCCGTGAATCCGGGGTTTGGCGGCCAGAAATTCATTCCCGGGGCGATTGAAAAGATTCGACAACTGAATCAGTGGCGTGCGCGCTATAATGGCGCCTTCCGAATTGAGGTTGATGGCGGCGTGGACGCGGAAAACACTGCCGAGTTGGCCCAAGCCGGAGCAAACACGTTCGTCGCTGGGACTTCGATCTTTCACACGCCCGATCCGGCAGCAGCTGTGAGGCAAATTCGTAAACTCGCAACAGAAGCCTTGAGCCAGCGGGTTTGAGAAAGCGTGTGATGGGTCCATTTCTTATGAACAAGCGCCATCTCCTGATTGCCGCTTTCGCTTTCTCACTCGCCGTGTCCACGTGCGCGACCGCATTCGCGCAGAAAAAGCCCCACATCACCAAGGTCAAGCCGACGCCGACCGTGAAAAAGGACGATACAACCCAGTCGGTCGAGCCCGACAAGGTCCTTTACGATAAGGCAATGGTCGCGATCAAGCACAGCAAGTACACCGAAGGACGGCTCGACTTTCAAACCTTGATCAACACGTACCCGGACAGCGAATATCTCGCCAAAGCGAAACTTGGCGTTGCCGACTCGTTCTACAAGGAAGGCGGCACGACCAGCATGACGCAGGCGATCGAGGAATACAAAAACTTCATCGTCTTCTTCCCGTTCCTGGACGAAGCCGCCTACGCGCAAATGCAGGTTGGCATGGCGCATTATAAATTGATGGAGAAGGCGGACCGCGACAACAGCCATGGCGAGGCAGCCGAAGATGAATTCCGCGCGTTTCTTCTGAAATACCCTCAGAGCCCGTTTGTGCCTCAGGCCGAGCAAAGTTTGCGCAACGTGCAGGAAATTCTGGCCGAAGGCGAGTTCGGAATTGCGCGGTTCTATTACGTAAAGAAGGATTTTCGCGCATCCGCGGCTCGTCTGGTGGAAGTAACTGGACGTTATCCGCTTTTCAGCCAGAGCGACGACGCGCTCTGGATGTTGGGAGACGTCTACCAGCGCGCGAAACAAGTGTCGAAGAACGAAGACGACAAGAACCATTGGGCCGATCTTGCGGCCAAGTGCTATGACCGAATCGTACAGGACTACCCGTCGTCAAGCCTCGTGGGGAGCGCCAAAGAACGCCTGAAGTCTATGAACATGCCGATTCCGGCTCCGAATCCCGACGCTGTCCAGCGGATGAAGCAACAGCAGCTTTATGCCAAACAGCACCACGAGCTGGCCGCGCTGAAGCTTCCGATGGGGATGATTAAGAGCGGCCCTGACTTTTCGGCAGCCGCGCACAGCGGTGCTCCAAACCTGAGTCCGCCGGATGACACTGTCTCCGCCATGGAAGTATTGCGCGAGGGCGCAGCTGGACCTTCGTTCTCGGTCCGTGCCGTGGGCGCAGATGCGCCTGCCGGAAAGGCCGGAACGGCTGATTCGGAGTCGGTGGAAACGGACACTCCGGACGCAGCCACTCCCGCGCCCACCGCGGACGCACCGGCCACTGCGACAGGCGCACAGATTCTCGAAGCGCCTGGCGCGGGCGGTGCCACGACAACTGCCGCGCCCGCCGCAGCCGATCCACCTGCACCGGCGGCGCCTGCTGGGCCTGCCGAGTCGTCGTCTTCGACAACAAATCCGCCCGCTGAAACTGCGGCGACCACGGGTTCCGCAACGTCAAGTTCGTCGCCCGCACCAGCACTTGGGGGAGCAGCAGCCACAGGAACATCAGCGACTCCTCAAGCTCAAACAGCGTCGTCGCAAGCGTCTCCAGCCGCCGGAACCACAAGTTCCACGACAGCCAAACCGGCCACAGCCGATAAGGCCGACCCCAACACCGAATCCACCAGCAAGAAAAAGAAGGGTTTGCACAAGCTCATTCCCTTCTAAATCCGCTGTTTACCCCCTGCTAACAACTGTAGCACTCCTGTACTTCGAGTTCGTTGACGCTCACTTCCGGTAATGCTGCAATAGGCGTAGGCAAAGGCAGGCGCAGTGCCGTGTGGGCGCGCCTCCAGGGGATCCCAGTGCCCAAGATTTTGGTCGCCGACGACAACGCCAATATTCAGAGGATGGTCGTACTGGCGTTTGAAGAACGCGGCATCCAAGTTGTCACCGTTGGCAATGGTGAAGCGGCCGTGCGCCGCATTCCCGATTTGAATCCCGATTTGGTTCTCGCCGATATTTTCATGCCGGTACGCAACGGCTACGAAGTCTGCGAATTCGTGAAAAAAGACGAACGCTTTTCGCACGTTCCCGTCATTCTTCTGGTCGGCGCGTTCGATCCACTCGATGAAAAAGAAGCACGACGCGTGGGCGCCGATGGCGTTCTGAAAAAGCCCTTTGTTCCTCCTGACCCGCTGATCGCGATGGTCATGTCCGCTCTCGAGAAGAACCCCAAAGTTGTTGCCGAGATGGCCAAGGCGAAGGAAGCCAAGGAAGTCCTCCCAGAGCCCGTAGCGCAACTCGAGATTCCCGCAAGAGCCGAACCTAAGCCGCTGCCTGATTTTCCCGAGCCGACCGCCGAGGAAGCCGCGATGGTCTATGGCTTCGGAAAAGGCGTACGTGCACTGGACGACGAGCAACCTGAAGGCGTGGGCGCAGTCAAGGCTCCTGTCGCCGAAGCCGAAGATGAAGAAGACGCTGATGACGGCACATCAACCTCAAGCGACTGGCGCCGTAACGCGATGGACTTCGAAATTCCGGCTGGATCCGCAAACATGCCGGCGTTCTCCTCGGACGAGAACTTGGAACCATCCACGTTCCCCTCGGAGAGCGACTATCCTCCGAGGCACGTTCGCGTTCCCGATCCCGTGGAAGAGAACGATCCAATCGTGCAAGACCGGGCACCGGTGTCCGCATTTATTGAGAGCACGGTAGCGGAATCCCGCGTCGAGGAAAACATTGTCGAAGAGTCCTCCGCGTCCGAAATTAGCAGCGCCCCAGCTGGACTGGACGCGTCGCCGGTCTCTGCGGAATCTGAAGCCGAGCCCGGGCTGCAAGGCGTCGCTGCTGTCGAGCCTGAATCGAAATCCGAGCCGGTCTCAGCCCCAGCAGCTGCTCACTGGATGGACGCTCTAGCGCCCACGCAGTCGGACCACACCGGCGGCGGATGGATGGACTCTCTTTCCGAGCAGTCTCCGGCAACCAGTTCCGTCGCGTACCCTGCCGAAGAACCTGCTGAGTCGGACGAACAGGCTTCGTCACCCATCGAATCAATCGAGGCGCACGCAGTTCACGACGAGCCACCTTTCGCGGACACAGCCATTGCAAGCGAGCGGGCCGATTCCTGGTTTGCGCCGGCTCCATCCGTTTTCGAATCGCTTCCCGATCCAGTGTCTGAACCTGTCGCCGTCGCTGCTTCCGAGCCAGATCGCGGCCTCGAACTCGACACGGTCGACACCGAATCGTCTTTCGCGCCACGGGATCCAGGCTGGTGGAATCGCCGGCCGTCCGCGTCACTCCCGAACCGCTGCTCATTGATAGCGAGGAATCGCACGGACCTTCGGAGTACGGCTCGCGCCCGCAGGAGATTCCTCCGCTGCACTCCTTCTTCGCGCCGGCGTCCGGTGACCCGTCTGTCGAAGAACCGAAGGCGGCGGAGCCTTCGTCCTTCGGCGCAACCAGAATCTTCGACGCCGACATTTGAGCTTTCATCGAGCGATGCCAAGCGACAGAGTACCCACCGGCCCGCCGCCAAACCGCGAAGCGCTGGCTGGAATTCCCTTCCTAATGCCTCCGCCGGACTTTAGGGCGCAGACACCGGAATCCGCCGCATCGGACCCGGATACCGTGGATGAAGTCGTGCGTAAGGTGCTCGAAAGACTCGAGCCGCAAATTCACGACTTGCTCTCGCGAGGCGTGCTGAAGCCGCTGGTCGAAAACCTCCTCCAAAGCGAACTCGCTAAGAAAGGAAAGTGACGATCCGACCAGGATCGTCATCCTGAGACCGGCGATTCGGGTTTTGGCCGGCCGAAGGATCTCTCTTTACGATCCGACCAGGATCGTCATCCCGAGGCCGCATCGCGGCCGAGGGACCTCTCTTCGCGAACTCCCAGAATCGCCACTCCGCTTCGCCTGAAGCGAATCTTGCCGCGCCGATTGACGCCCCGCTCACCCGCCGCTTATCATTGATTGTTCGCCTCAGCACGAAATTCAAGACCATAAGGACTTCATGCCCCGGGAAATTCCCAAGGCCTACGAGCCGCAGGAGATCGAAGAGCGCTGGGCCAAGGCCTGGTTCGACGAAAAGCTCTTCCGCGCCGAAAATTCCGCCGACGGGCCGATGTTTTCGATCGCGCTGCCGCCGCCCAACATTACCGGCACGATCCACATCGGCCACATGCTCGAGCACACGCAGATTGACATGCTCGTCCGCTGGCACCGCATGCGCGGCCATCGCACGCTGTGGCTCCCCGGCATGGACCACGCCGGAATCGCCACGCAGTTCGTCGTCGAACGCCAGCTCGCCAAGGAAAAAATCCGCCGCCAGGACCTGGGCCGCGAGGAATTCGAGCGGCGCGTGTGGCAATGGAAGACCGAAAGCGGCGGCGCGATCAAGGAGCAGATGATCCGCCTGGGCGCTTCCTGCGATTGGACGCGCGAACGCTTCACGCTCGAGCCCGAGCTCTATCGCGCGGTGATTGAGGCTTTCCTGCGGCTCTATCGCGAAGGCCTGATCTATCGCGGGCGATACATCGTCAACTGGTGCCCGCGATGCCAGACGGCCATCAGCGATCTCGAAGTCGTCCACATGGAGCGCCCGGGCAAACTCTGGCATCTGCGCTATCCCGTGGTCGGATCGAACGGAATTTCTGGTTGTCGCGACGACGCGCCCGGAAACGATGCTCGGCGATACCGCCGTTGCCGTGCATCCGGATGACGAGCGCTACCAGCGCTTCGTCGGCAAAAGCGTGATGCTGCCGCTGATGGACCGCGAGATTCCTGTCATCGCGGACACGTATGTTGACCGCGAATTCGGCACTGGCGTGGTCAAAATCACGCCCGCGCACGACCCAAACGATTTCGAGGTCGGCAAGCGCCACAACCTTCCCGAAATTGACGTGATGACGAACGACGCGCACATGAGCGCGGCCGCAGGCAAGTATGCCGGCCTCGACCGCTTTGAAGCTCGCGCACGTATCGTCGCCGATCTCGAAGCGCTAGGCTTGCTCGAGAAAATCGAAGACATCTCGCACGCCGTGGGCGTTTGCGACCGCTGCAAATCCGAAGTCGAGCCGCGGATTTCCACGCAATGGTTCATGAAAATGAAGCCGCTTGCCGAGCCTGCGAAGGAAGCTGTCCGCGGCGGCTTGATCGAAGTGGTTCCCGATAACCAGCGCACGATCCTGCTCAACTGGCTGGACAACATTCGCGACTGGTGCATTTCGCGCCAGCTCTGGTGGGGCCATCGCATTCCCATCTGGCACTGCGCCGATTGCAAGGAGATGGTTCCGGCAACCGATTCGCGCGTCGAACTTTTCGAGGGCCACGCTCGCGCGGCCAGGCATCCCCGCGAAGTGCCCGAAATGCGGCGGCGCAAAGCTCACGCAGGATACGGACGTTCTCGACACATGGTTCAGCTCGTCTCTATGGCCGTTCTCCACGCTGGGCTGGCCGGACGACACGCCGGACATGCGCACGTTCTACCCCACGAGCCTGCTGATCAGCGGCTACGACATCCTCTTTTTCTGGGACGTCCGCATGATCATGATGGGGCTGCATCTCACCGGCGGCGCGACGGCAAAGGACCGCGTTCCCTTCAAGCGCCTCTACCTGCACTCGCTCGTGCGCACATCCGAAGGCGCCAAGATGTCCAAGACCAAGGGCACGGGAGTTGACCCGCTGCAGTTGACGCAGCAATACGGCACCGACGCACTGCGCTACATGCTCGCCAGCATGGCCGCGCCCGGCACGGACATCATCCTGAGCGACGACCGCATCCTTGGCGCGCGCGCCTTCGCGAACAAAATCTGGAATGCCGCGCGCTTCCTGTTCGTGAATCTCGAAAAAGTCGAAGCCAGCGGCCTTACGCTCGAAGAACTAGCCGCGCCAGAAATTCGCGCCAAGGCGCCGTACCCGGTCAAAGGCGAAGGCGCGCTCGCGCACCGCTGGATTTTCTCGCGCCTCGCGGCCGTGACGGCGCAAGTCAACAACGCGCTCGAAAACTTCCGCTTTCACGAAGCCTGCCAGACGATCTACCAATTCTTCTGGGGCGACTTCTGCGACTGGTATATCGAATGGGTGAAGCCGCAACTGGCTGACACTGACCGCGAAGTCGCGCTCGCCGCCTGGCGCAATATTTTCGCTGTGCTGGATAACGCCCTGCGCCTGCTCCATCCGGCGATGCCCTTCCTCACCGAAGAGCTTTGGCACAAGCTGCCGCAGCCCGCCGGCGCGCGCTCGATCGCACTCGACAATTTCCCCGACCCGCTCCCCAATTGGGCGGACGCTGCTTCCGACGACGCGATGGCGAGGTTGCAGGAAATCGTCATCGCCGCACGCAACATTCGCGCGGAGATAAAGCTCGACCCGAAAAAGAAAGTCGCGGCGGAATTCTGGACGACTGGTCCGATGCTCAAGAACCTCGTCAGAGAAAACATGGACCCGCTTTTGCGTTTGGCGGCTCTCTCGGAACTGCAGATTTCGACTGTCCATCTGGATCCCACCGGCGCGGCGATTCGCTCCACGTCGGCGTTTGATCTGCGCATCGCTTACGGCGACACGGCGGACAAACCCGCCGAGATCGCGCGCCTGAAGAAGGAAATCGAGCGCCTGGAAAAAGACATCGAATCGAAGCAGAAGCGCCTCGCCGACGACAACTTCACGAGCAAAGCCCCTGCGCAGAGTCGTTGACGACCTACGCGCGACCTTGATGGAACGCCAGATCGAACTCAAGAAGCTTCGCGATCGCCTTGAGCAGCTAGACTGATCGGCGAAAGTTTTCCTTCGATGGGGCACGGTCCCCCGATGGTTCGGGATCCGGCCCGGTTGCTGACCCGCTGCCGCCCATCCGCCTCCGGTTTCAGGTTTAAATGTAGCGCCGCGGCCTTCAGCGCGGCACTATCTTCTCGCCTGCGCTTCGCCACCGCACCTTGTCGCGAGCGAGCCGTCGAGTATGCTCGGTTGTTTCACCCCATGGCTACGAAGCGAATGGCAAGTCTCCCGGGCACCACCGACCGGCGCATTGACGCGCTGCTTACGCTGCTCGCCGAAAACTCGACCATCGTCATCAGCGGCGCCAAAATCGCCAAAGAGATCGGCGTGACGCGCCAACAGGTCTGGCGCTGGATCGAAAAATTGCGCGCCGTCGGCGTGCGGGTTCAGGGTCACGCGCGCTCCGGCTACCACATTGACCGCATGCCGGACATCCTGGCCCCGCAGATGCTGAGCCATCGCCTCTACGGCACGCCGTTCGCGCGCCGCATCTACCATTTCTTCAAAACCGATTCCACGAACTCTGTCGCCATGCGCCTGGGCGAAGCGGGCGAGCCGCACGGCGCCGTCGTCCTCGCAGAGGAGCAAACGGCCGGCCGGGGCCGCGCGGGACGGTCGTGGGCCTCGGAGAAATCGGCCGGGATTTATTGCAGCGTCCTGCTGCGCCCGCCGATTCCGCCCGCGCATGCGCCGCTGCTCACGCTGATTGCCGGCCTCGCCGCGCGCGACGCTGCCGCCGAAGATCTCGATACCCTTCCCGATATTCGCTGGCCCAACGATTTGATGATGCGTCACGCGGGCAACGGCGGACGCAACGGCAGCCGGAAATTCTGCGGCATCCTCACCGAAATGCACGCCGAGCCGGACCGCGTGCACTACGCGGTCGTCGGCATCGGCATGAACGTCAACCAGACGAAAATGCCGGAGGGAATCGAGGACGTCGCCACATCGCTACGCATGGAGACAGACAAGTTTCATTCGCGCCTCGAACTGCTGATCCGGTTGCTGCGCCACCTCGACCGCTACTACAATCAGTTTCTCGCCGAAGGCGCGCGGCCGATCCTCCGGCGATTCGCTCAGGTATCCAGCTATTTCGAGGGCAAGCGCGTGCGCATCACCACCGCAACAGAAACCTTCACCGGTGTCACGGCTGGTCTTGAGCCAAGCGGCGTCCTGCGGGTAACGCGCGACGACGGGCGCGGCACCGAACCAGTGCTTTCCGGCGACGTGACGGAGGCTCCCTGATGCTTCTGGCGCTCGATGTCGGCAACTCGAATACCGTGCTGGGTGTCTTCCGCGAGAAAAAACTAGTCGCCAACTGGCGCCTCACCACCGCGCGAGATCGAACCATAGACGAATACGGCATCCTCACGCGTGACCTTTTCACGCTGGCCGAATTGAAGCCCGACGAAATCGGCGGCGTGATCATCAGCTCCGTCGTCCCGCCGCTCAATTCCACCCTCGCCGGCATGGCCGAGCGCTACTTCGGCCGCAAAGCGCTGTTCGTCGAGCCGGGCGTGAAGACCGGCATGGCCATCCTCGTCGAGAATTCGTATGAAGTCGGTGCGGACCGCATCGTCAACGGCGTCGCGGCCTTTCAAAAATACGGAGGCCCGTGCATCGTCGTGGATTTCGGCACGGCGACCACGATTGATGTAATTTCCGCGCGTTGCGAATATCTCGGCGGCACGATCATTCCCGGAATCGGTATCTCAGCGGATGCACTCTTCGGCCGAGCCGCGCGCCTTTTCCGCGTCGAAATCAAGGACCCCGGAAAAATCATTGGACGCAATACCGTGGAGCAGATGCAGGGCGGCCTCTACTACGGCGCGATAGATTCGGTTGACGGCGCTCTTTCGCGCACCAAGGCGGAATTCGGCTCGGAAGCCAAAGTGATCGCCACGGGCGGCTTCGCCAAACTCGTCGCCGGCGGCTCGAAACACATCCAGCACACCGACGAATTCCTCACGCTGGATGGCCTGCGCATTATCTGGGAACGCAACCGAACGAGCGCGAAGCCCTAGTCGCTCGTTTAAGTTGAGACGCCGCCCGTGGCGAACTCGAACACCGTGGCCCGCTAATCGCAGTCGCGAGAGCTTCGCCAGCCTTTCGGTTTAGGTTTAAATGTTGCGCCGAGCTTCAGCTCGGCAGCCTTTGCCGTGCGGGTTCGAATTCGCGCGAAGCGCCAATAAAGGTGGAAGCGTGGGGATTCATCCCCGCGAAAAAAAGACTCTCGCGAAGCGTGTTGGCCCACTCATCGCAACCGCGATCGTGAGAGCTTCGCCGGCTTTGCGATTTAGGTTTAAATGTAGCGCCGAGCTTTAGCTCGGCAGCCATTGCCGTGCGAGTTCGAATCCGCGCGAAGCGCGAATCCAGGTGGAAGCGTGGGGATTTATCCCCACGAAAAAAACCGCACGCGAAGCGTGCTACCTTTGCGCTGGCTCTATCGCAGCATGTAGTCGAGTCCTTCCGACCGTGCAAATGCTAACTTCGCCACAACCTCAAATGGAACCGTTCAACTACTTCAATTATTTCACCGAGATCGAGGAGCATTTCTGGCGCAAGCGCGGCGCGCATTTGCTGGTCTCGCCGCTCGACTGGGCCATCGTAGAAACGTGGCAGAAGGCAGGCATCCCTCTCAACGCAGTCCTGAAGGGAATTGATCGCGCTTTCGAAAGCTGGGGGCGCTCGCGACGCGCCGCCGGTGGGCGCCAATTGAAAAGCCTCGCCTATTGCGTGGATGCCGTGCTCGACGCTGCTGCCGAAGCACAGGAAGCAGCCGCCGGTACCGGGCCAGAAATCACAAGGCGGCCCGCCGCCGAACCATTCTCGCGCGCCGAGCTCAAGGGCTATCTTGAGCGCAACGCCGTCCGCCTGCGTACATCTGCTGAAAAGAGCCGAACCGCGCACTCCGCGATGGCCTCGCGCATGGACGAAACAGCCAAGCGCCTCGACGAGGCGTTACCTCTGATTGATTCGCCGGCCGCGCTCGATCTGGAAGATCTCGAGCGCCGGCTCACGATTCTCGAAGAGAAGCTCACCGCCGCGCTATCCGCCGATGCCGACGAAGAGACGCTCCTCGCGATCCGCCGCGAAATGGACCGCTCGCTCGCCCCATACCGGCGTAAGATGTCTGCGGAGCAATTAGCGCAGCTCGAGCGCCAGTACACGCAAAAACGGCTGTTCGAGCAGTTCGGTGTCCCGCGTTTGAGCCTCTTTTACCTCACGTGATCGCCGGTTGATTCCACCGCTCCGCGGTTCGGTTGCGGCCTGTACCTTGGTCTAATTTCAGTTCTTCGTACTTTTACGATCTATTCCGCCCTGTGCAACTGTGCTAGCGTCTTTGAAGAGTCATGAATTACAAAAGACAATTCGGTGCCGGCGCGTCCAACGAAAGGACCGAAGTTCGCCATTTTCTAATCGACACACTGGCTATTAGAAATCGGCCTAACTCATTGAAAACAAAAGGTCCGGCCAATGTCTAATCGACACACTTTCGGGGGCCAATAGCCGCCGTGGAAATCACTATCGAAAAGCTAATTTACGGCGGCGAGGGCCTCGCGCATCACGACGGCTCGACCGTGTTCGTACCCTTTGTGCTTCCGGCAGAGCGGATCACCGCCGCGCCTGTCGAACACAAAAAGAAGTTCATTCGCGCGCGTGTGGAGCGAATGCTCGAGCCATCGCCCGACCGTGCGTCCGCGCGATGTCCGCATTTTGGCATCTGCGGTGGCTGCGATTATCAGCACATCCCCTATGAATCGCAGCTCAAGTACAAAACCGAAATCCTGCGCGAGACGCTCCGGCGAATCGGGCGAATCGAATGGCCGGGCGAGATTACCGCGCACGTTTCGCCCCCCTGGGCCTATCGCAATCGCGCGCAATGGAAAGTTCGCCCGCTTGGTGAAGATGGCGTGGGCGGCACGGGCATCGGATATTTTCGCGCGAACTCAACCGCGCTCTGCGCGGTGGAAGATTGCGCGATTTTGTCGCCGCTCTTGTTGAAGACTCTTCTCGCGCTTCGCACCGCCGCCGCGGCCGGTATGCTGCCGCGCGAGCTGCGTGAAATCGAGGCGTTCGCCGGCGGGAACGATTCCAAGCTCCTCATCACGGCTACTTTCGCCGGCTTCCCTCCTCGCGCTCAGGAACTCGTGGACAAGCTTCGCGGAGTTCTGCCGGAGATCGAAAGCCTGCTGTTCCACGATCCCACCCGCGAACGAATGGAACTCGACGGCCCAGGTTTCGTCGAATGCGAAGCGGCCGGCGCGACGTACCGCGTGGGCCACTTCTCGTTCTTCCAGGTGAATCGGTTTCTTGTCGGCGAGCTTGCGCGTGTAGTCGCTGAAGATGAAGTCGAGGGGCGGCTGGCGCTCGATCTGTTCGCCGGAGTGGGCCTGTTTTCCCTTCCGTTGGCGAAGCGCTTCGCGCGCGTGGTGGCTGTCGAATCGAACCCGGCGGCGGCGCGCGACTTGGAAGCAAATACGTCCGGCCGGGTCGCCCGCAGCGGTAGAGTCATCGAAGTGCGTTCGGCGGACGTCGAAGAGTTTCTCGCAAAGCTGAAGGAAAAGCCGGAGCTGGTCGTGCTCGATCCGCCGCGGGCCGGCTTGACGCCCGGAACAATCAAGCATCTCGCGCGCACGGGACCCCCTCGCATCACGTACGTTTCCTGTGATCCGCCGACGCTGGCGCGCGATCTCGCTGTGTTCGCAAAGGCCGGCTACGACATTGCAGGCGTTCACCTGTTCGATCTATTTCCCCAGACATTTCACATGGAGACGGTGGTAAGCCTCCGCCGGCGCCCGTGAAATTGCCGGTGCTGTGGCTCGTGGCGGCGTTCGCTGCCGGCATCGGGCTTGCAGCGCGTTGGCACGGATTACTCTGGCCGTGGATCACCGTCGCCGCGCTAGCCATCTTCGTCTCTGGAATCTTGCTGTGGCGGGAGTTCCGCACGGCGGCGTGGATACTTGCTCTCGTCGCGTGGACGGCTCTTGGCGCGCTGGCTACAAGCGTCGAGCGTGCCTCTGCTCCCGCAAATCACGTCTCGCGCCTCATCGCCGCTGGCCACCTCGACACAAACGATCCGCTGCGCTGGCGCGGGCGCCTGCGAGAAGACCCGATGGCGCTTCCGTGGGGACGTCGTTTCGAGATTGATCTCGAGCAAGTGGAACAGGCCAGCGAAACCGTGCCGGTGAGCGGCGGTCTGCGCGTGAACCTGTATGGCGATGCGCACGCGGCCGATAATCTCCAGAGCTTACGGGCGGGTGATCGCGTCGAAGCTCTTGTGAAGGCACGACCGCCGCGCAATTTCCTCGATCCGGGCGCGTTCGATTTGCGCGGCTTCCTCGCGCGCCAGAAGATCGATTTAACAGGTTCGCTTCGTAGTGGCGAACTGCTGCAATTAATTGACCGCCCGCGGCCAACTCTTCGGCAGCGTCTGGCGCGCGCACGCGGAGCCTTGCTCGTGCGGCTCGACGCTCTCTTTCCCGGGCAGCCCGCGCGCGCGGCCGTGTTGCGGGCCATGCTGCTCGGCGATCGCAGCTTCGTGGATTCCGAAGTCGTCATCGCCTTCCAAGTAACCGCCGCATACCACGTGCTGGTTGTGGCGGGACTGCACGTCGGCGCGCTCGTCGTCTTCCTTTTCTGGCTTTGCCGTGGCCTGCGCTTTCCGATTGGCGTCACCACGCTTGTCACGCTTGGCGTGCTCGCAGTCTACGTCGGAGTCGTGCAGGATCGCCCGCCGATTCTGCGTGCCGCGCTGATGGCTGCGTTCTATCTTTGCGCGCGTCCGCTTTTCCGCCGCGTTGAATTGCTCAATACGATTGCGCTCGCGGCGCTCATGCTCCTCCTCTGGAAACCGTCCTCTCTTGTGGATTCGAGCTTTCAGCTTTCCTTCCTCGCTGCGAGCGTGATCGCCGGGCTCGCGCTGCCCTGGATGAGCCGCACAAGCGCTCCGTATCGCAACGGGCTTCGGCATTTGGGCGATGTAACGCGCGACGGCGCGCATCCGCCTAAGATCGCGCAATTCCGAATCGAAATGCGGGCTGCCTCCCAGTGGTTTGCGGCGCGATTGCCGCAGCGGCTCACGTCGCGCGCAGGCGAGTTATTGACGCTGCCTATTCGAGCAGGTCTGCGCTTGTGGGAAATCGTATTGCTTTCGGCGGTGATCCAATGGGGCATGATGCCACTGCTCGCCCGGGACTTTCACCGCGTCAGCCTGGCGGGTCCGCTCAGCAATATTCCAGCGGTGATGCTGACTGGCATCATCGTGCCGCTCGGATTTCTTGCCCTCGTCCTCACGTTCGTCTGGGCAAAGCTCGCAATGATGGTCGCAAAAGCGGTTGGACTCTGCGCCGGCCTGCTGCTCGCGACCATAAATTGGTTCAGCCGATTGCCTCGCGTTTCCTACCGCATTCCCGACCCGCCGTTCTGGTTGATACTTCTATTTTTCGCTGCCTTGATCGTTCTCGCAGCCGCGGCGCGCGCGGCGGCGGCGCAGCGAACCGGCCGCATCGCCAGGCGCCAGATCTCGCCTCCTATCGCGCCGGCGGAGTGGGCTGCCGCTCTGGTACTCCTCGGGCTGACCGTTCTTGTTTCGTCGCACCCATTTGCACCGAACCTCGCGCGCAGCCGACTCGAGGTCAGCGTGCTCGATGTCGGCCAGGGCGATTCGATTTTTGCGGCCTTTCCCGACGGGCACACGATGCTAATTGACGGCGGCGGTCTGGCAGGCTCGGAATGGGTCGGAGGATATCGTTCGGGAACGGATGTGGGCGAGGAAGTCGTATCGCCATATCTTTGGTCGCGCGGCCTGAAGCGGCTCGACGTAGTCGCGCTCACGCATGCGGATCACGACCACATGGATGGCCTAACCGCTGTCCTCGCAAATTTCAAGGTCGGTGAACTATGGATCGGACGCGACGACGAGCGGCCGGCTTTTCAGCGCATTCTTGCGGAGGCACGCTCGCGAGGCATTCGCGTAGTCCAAAAAACGCAGGGCGCGGAGGCCAATTGGCACGGCGCTGAAGCCGCCGTCCTCTGGCCGCCTGCTACATCAGCTAACGGCGGAACACCGAACGATGCATCGCTCGTACTGCGGCTCACCGACGGCCAGGTACGGTTTTTGCTAACCGGCGACATCGAGAAGCGGACGGAAGAAGAGCTCGTCGAGGAGCATGCGCCGCTCGCTGCCGATTTTCTGAAGGCCGCGCACCACGGCAGCAAGACGTCTTCAACGGAAGACTTTATCGCGGCGGTCGCGCCGCGCCTCGCCGCAGTTTCAGTGGGCGAAGCGAATCCGTTTGGACACCCCTCGGAAAGCGTGGTCGAGCGATTCCAGCAACACGGCGTGCGATTGCTGCGCACCGATCGCGATGGCGCCATCACGGCGCTCACGGATGGAACGAATCTCTCGGTGCATACATACGTGGAGCGGTGATTTGTTGCCCTGCATCTGAAGCAGGATTACCTGTCCCACCCCGTGGGCGTCTTGTAGGGCAGGGCCAGCTGAACGCCCTCCACCTGAAGTATCTTGCCGTTCCGAATCTTGAAGAATTCAGCGACTTCGACGTTGAAGGGGCGCTTCGCAGACGGCGGCATCGGAATTTTGCCGATTCCGGGAACGTCGGCCTCCAGCACCGTGCCCGGATGATTGAACATGAAAAACCCGAACAAGATGCCCATCTTTTCATCCACGATCATAAAGCGTCGCGGGTCCACGGCTTTGATGTACGCCCAGATTTTCGTGTTCATGTTGTCGCGGCAACCGAGCGCCGCGGGATTGTACTTACCGTTCGCCCAGCCTTCGTTGTACGAGGGATTGTTCGTGTCCTGGATTCCGTCGAGGATGCGGTTGCACTTATCGTCAAACGGCGGAATGTCACCGTCGAGATGCACGATGCCCTCGAAATACAGATTCGCATCTTTAAGCATGTCCTGGCGAGACGTGCGATCCGAAGCTGAGACCGGCTCAAGCCATACCGGATTCGGATGCCCGAACTTTTCCAAAGCCTCGGCCGGATCGGCGCCCCGGCGGACGATCGTTTCGACTTCGGTGATTTTCCTATCCACGATTTTCAGGCGCACCACGAGGATCGCGGGGGTGCCATTCTCCCGGATGGTCACTTCGCATCCAGCTTCGCCCGCATGCGGATCGGCGAAATAGATTTTATAGGTTCCCATGCCGCTGATAGTTCCCCACAGCGCGTCGCCGAGTTTCATCTGCATGGTGTTCTCGGTGAATTTCACGTGGGCTGCCAAGGGCAAGCGGCTCGGATCGTGCGCGACCAGCGCGGCCAGGTACTGGTCAAGAAAACCCGTCAGGCAA
Source organism: uncultured Acidobacteriota bacterium (assembly GCA_963818605.1). GTDB lineage: Bacteria > Acidobacteriota > Terriglobia > Acidiferrales > UBA7541 > Palsa-295. Next base: position 465,219 of record CAWFSW010000004.1, on the reverse strand, counting down.
GCGTAGTCGCACGGCTTCCCAGTAGCGCTCTGAGGATCATCGCCGCGCGCCGTGAGTCCAATCGCCCGTGCGGACGGCACATTCGACAACGTGGCAAGCGTTAGAATCCACATCGCAGCGATACGTAGCATACGTCCTCTCACTTTAGGCCCTCCATTTCGCGCCGCGATTGTACTCCTTCACCTGCGACGCCTCATACTGATTCAAATCGCGCAAAAGAGGCCAGGCTGGCCCCGAGTACTATTGCTGGCCCCCGCGGCGGAGCGCATCATTATGTTTCGGGCCGCAAAATAACTATGTCAACGTTAGAAGACCTCGGGAAATTGAATCCGACGCAGGAACAAATAGACGATGAGAGCAGGCGCATCCGCCGGTTACGTATTCTGGTCCAGCTGACCGTCGACACGATTGCGGAAGGCGGGCTCACCGCGGAGGAGGCCTCCGGCATGATTGCCGCAACCAAACGCGTCGCCCTGGAAATGTTTCCCGGCAAGGAACGCGCGTTCGATCTGATCTACAGGCCGCAATTTCAGCGCGTAATGCACGCCGTTTACAGGCTGCAGTAGACCCAGCGGCTCAATAACCAAACCGCATTCGAATCCACATTCGAAGCCACACGATTCCAAGCCCCGCAATCGTCCCCAGCAACGCCTGATACTCGCGATTCCGCCGGTACTGCGCCCATGAAAACGCGTTCGCGCTCGCATACGGCGGCAGCCCATCGCTTTTGGGTGCGCGGATGCTGGGGAAAAACAACGGGGTGCGCGCAGCGTATTCGTCAAATGCCGCGCCGAAGCGCTTGCGCAGGTCCGTTTCCTCGTTGCGAATCACGGCGTAATAAAAGACAGCGAAATAGACGCCTACGATCAGTCCAGCCCACAAGGAATGGCCCGCGATTATGAATCCCGCCGCCAGAAATGCGCTGCCCAGGTAAAGCGGGTTTCGCGTTACCGCGTAGGGGCCGGTTGTGGCAAGCTCTTCGTCCTTCCGGAGATGTCCCGAAGCCGTGCCGCGAACGAGCAGGCCGAAAGCAGCAACGATTCCGCCGATTCCAATCCAACGGGGATCCGGCTTGGCCAGCATCAGGAACACCACGGCGACCGGATACCCCAGGCGGACGCGCCAGCGCATCCAGAATTTTCTCGACTGCTTGATTTGAAGGGAACGCGAATCAGTCATTATTGTCCCGGCGCAGGCGCGCCACGAGATCGCTGGTCGAGTGCGGCGATCCGTTGCCGACGACGGCAACGCGAATCCCGAGCAGCGCAGCGAGGTCGGCATCACCCGCCGCATCGGACGTGCCGTCAGCACCGCGTGCGTGCACCTCGGGCTGAAATTCGCGCAACAGCGGTTCCACATGGGCCTCGTCGAAGACGATCACGTAATCCACGACCGCAAGCGCGGCAACGAGCGCCGAGCGTGCTCGCTCGGTTAGAATCGGCCGGCCCTCACCTTTCAGCTTTCTCGCGGTCGCATCGGAATGAATAGCCACCACGAGCAAATCGCCCTCGTCGCGGGCCGCGCGGAGATAGCGGACGTGACCAACATGCAGGAGGTCAAATACGCCGTGGGCGAACACGATCCTGCGCCCCGCGCGGCGGTGTTCTTCGAGCACATTGTGCAGACCACCGCGGGAAAGAATTTTATCGCGCGTATCCATTAAGTGTTGAGCACCGCGGGGTAGGTTCGCGACGCCGCGCCGAAAAGTATCACACGCACCCCGATTGCAGCAAACCGGCGCAGCTCGTGGAAAAATGCCGCTCGCTTTGAAACCTAGTCATCGCCGGGCTCGGACACGAGACTCCGCGACCGCGAGCACGCCCTGCCAGAACTCCCGCTCGCGAGCGATGTGCAACGAGATGCGACAGTAGTAGAGGTCCAGCTCGGGCAGCGGAACACCCGACAAATTGAAGATGTCTTTTTCCGTGCAGATGATCCCGTTCGCGCCTGCTGCGCGGGCTTCCGCCTCAATCATCTTCACGTCCTGCGCGCTGTAGCGGTGATGGTCTGGGAAAACCTTGTAACCGATGGGATCAAGGCCCCATTCCCGCAGATCGGCGCGAAATCCAGCTGGATTGCCAATGCCGCTGAACGCGAACAATTTGCGCGAGTGAGCTTCGGTAAATTCCGTTCCCGGATATTCATCGCGATACGCGCGGATGGATTCGAGGTGGGCGCGCGCGTAGAAAATCGGCGCGTCTGACTCACACCGGATGGCAGTCTCAATCGCCGGAGCGTGACCGGTTCGCGTGATCACCACAACGTCCGCGCGCGAAAGCGCCGACAGCGGCTCGCGCAGACGTCCCGCGGGGAGCAAGTGGCCGCCACCAAACGGATTCGTCGCGTCAATTAAGACAATATCCACGTCACGCGCCAACTGCAGGTGCTGAAATCCGTCGTCGAGAACGAACGACTCCACGCCGCGCTTGGCAAGTTCGGTGCCCTGGGCGAAGCGATCCCCGCCAACTCCCAATGCGACGCGTTCGCCCAGGCGCGCTTGCAACAGTCGCACCTCGTCGCTGGTCGAAGCCGCCGCATCCCCTTCGCCGCGATATCCCCTCGTCAGAACGCCTACGGCTTTTCCTTCGACGAGCAGCCTCTGCGCGATCCAGAGAACCATCGGCGTCTTGCCAGTGCCGCCGATGGTGAGGTTGCCCACGCTGATGACCATGCCGCCCAGACGGCGCTGGCGCAGGATTCCCTTGCGGTAGGCCCTCGCGCGGAGACGTGCGATCGCACCATAGGGCAGCGACAACGGCCACAGTAGCGATTCGACGAGCGTCACGCCGGACGCTCCCGCTCGCCAAGAACGGCGGCGATGCGATCGAGCGACCGGGCCGTGGCTCCGCGATTGCGTTCGGAAAGCGCGCGCGCGGCCTTGCCCATGCGCTCGCGAAGAGCATTGTCTTCGACCAGCTGCACCCACACTTTTCCGAGCTGCTGGCCGCTCGTGACTTCGACCCCAGCCTTCGCCGCCAGGAACTGCGCGGCCATGTCGCGAAAATTCTCCATGGACCGGCCAAAAACGGGTGGCCTCGAAAACCACGCCGGCTCAAGGATATTGTGACCGCCCGCGGGAACGAGCGAGCCGCCCACGAACACGGCGTCGGCGAGCGAATAGAGACCCGCGAGTTCGCCGATGGAATCCAGCACCAGCACATCCACGCTTTCGTCTAGGGGCTTCGTCGCGTCCACCTGGCTGCGGCGAACAACATTCCAGCCGCCCGAAGCAGCAATCGAGGCGGCCGCGTCGAACCGATCCGGCTTGCGTGGCGCGAGGATCAGCAGCGCGTGACGCCACTGCCGCTGCACGATGTCGTACGCGGCGATCACAGCTTCTTCTTCTTCGGCTACAACGCTTCCAGCCACAAACACGGGCCAGCGCTCCTGCGCGCGAATCTGGGCTTCCAGCCACGCACCGAACTTGCTCGCGGCGGGAGGCTCGCCATCATATTTCAGGTTTCCAGTCACCTCGACGCGTTCTTCGGCCGCGCCCATTTCGCGCAGCCGCGCGGCGTCCTCGGGCGTCTGTGCGAGAAAGAGTTCTGCGTCCTGCAGTGTGCGCTTGAAAAATTCGCCGACCAGGAAATTCCATCGTTTGAATCGAGCAAATGATTTCTCGGATATGCGCGCGTTGGCAAAAATCACGGGGACATCCTGGCGTCGGGCTTCGCGCAGGAAATTCGGCCAGATCTCTGTTTCCATCACGATTACGAGCAACGGATGAATGGATTTCAAGGCACGGCGAACGGGCACGATCCAGTCGAGTGGGAAATAGAAAATGCCATCAATGGATTGCAGGCGTTCGCGGGCGAGTCGCTGGCCGGTCTCGGTGGTTGTAGAGACAAAAATCGCATGACCGGGAAAGCGCCGCTGCAAGCCTTCGGCGAGCGGTTTTGCAGCCAGCACTTCGCCGACAGACACGGCGTGAATCCAGATCGCGTCGGCAGCGCCGCCCTCCGGTGCGCGGCTGCGCGACGCGCGAGCTACGATCTCGGGTGGCACGCTGCCCAATCGTTCGCCCAGGGCGCTCCAAGGTTCGCCGCGCCACCATCCACGCAGAGCGTAGTAGGGCGCGAGGAAGATCATGCCGACGGCGGTGATGATGCGATAGAAAAAGTACATGGCAGGCGACGCGGCATTATAGCCCGATCAGCGAGGATTGCAGTCTTGGGCAAAGCAGCGCCGGATTTCGGTTGTCCGGCTACGCTCTGCGCATGCCCTTCCGCCAAATGCCGTTGGAATGGAGCGCGTCCTTCATGGTTTCATGCAGTCGCAGCTAGGCGTGGGACTTGCGCATGCCTTTCGGCCAGATGCCTTGTTTCCCGGGTGACAAAATCCCATTGGGATCAAGCGCGTCCTTGATCGTTTCGTGGAATCGCAGCAGCGCGTGATTATTGTAGGAATACACGTTCGCCACATCATCCATGTACCCAATGTGCGTGCGATATTCCCCCCAGCCGTGCTCGGCGCAGACCTTGATCAGGCGGCGGAAAACTTCCCGGTTTCGTTTGTTGAATTCGACGTCATGCCTGATGGGGAAGCCGAAAAGGAAAACGAACGCTCGCGGAAAAAAAGCCCAGGGCAGCGAGATGAATTGATTTTGCGGGGGGACGCCCATCTCGTGATAGACGTCGCCAAGAACTTTGAGGGCTTCGAAAACGGCCTCGCCAGATAATGGGACAATGGGTGAAAAATCCATGTGGCCCTGCGTTTTGCCAAGGAATCCGAACACCTGAAGGTTGGGAATTCCGAGGGCCTGCCGCAGGACGTCATCCGAATCTTTCAATTCTACAGGAAACCGGTACGACCGGCCTTCCTTGAAAGTGGCGCCGGGAATCGCCGCAAATCTTTCTTTTGTATATTCCCACTGAAGATCCACGACCTTGGCAGGACCATAGAAATGCAGCTCGGCGCTCCAGTAAGGTATGTTTTGTTCGCGGCCGATTCGCTCCAGTTCCGCCACAGAAATGTCGCCGGGAAGATCAACCACTCCTCCGCCTTTCGACACTCGATAGGTAAGCAGGGGACTATCGAGGGCCATGGTGCCCTGCACGATTTGCGAGTTGTACAAGTAAGCGATGTTCTCAACGAACGGAACAAGGTCGTCGTGGCGCGCGACCATCACCGTGCCGTCGCGGTAGGCCTCCGGCTCCGGCAGCAGCCAAACGCCCATCTTGGTCACGATGCCGAAGTTCGATTGCGAGAACATCCCATCCACGTAAGGGCCAAAACCATAGCGGTATTGCTGCCAGGTCTTCGAGGCCGGCATCGCGCCCATACCGGTGCGCATCACTTCTCCGTTGGCCAGAACGACTTCCATTCCGCAAACGGTCGCGAAGTGGTCGTGCAACGGACCCCGCCCGCCGCCGCGTTCGAGCGAGTTCCCTACGGGACTACCCCAACCAGGGTCGGGCGGGTCGATCAATACTTTCAGTTTGTGCTCTTGAATGTATTTGTAGAGATCGAAGTAGCTGACGCCGGGCTCGACCAGCGCGTAGTGGTTCTGATCGTTCACTTCGAGAATCCGGTTCATGCGCTTGAGGTCCAGGACCACGCTGCCCGACAACCGGGGCGCCGATCCTCCGTATGCCAGATTCTTGCCGGTCGAAATCGTCCAGAGCGGGATCTTGTACGTGTTGGCAATCTTGACGACCGCCTGCACTTGCTCGAGTCCATCGGGCGCGACTGCCGCGGATGGAACCGAATCTTCGGCTTCGTGCCAGAAGGGCGAAAACGAGTCGCGATAGAGGTCCGTATCCTCGTCGCTCGTAAACACCCACTCTTTGCCGACAGCCGTTTCAAATTGCTTCAGCGCGGCGGCGAAGTCAGCTTCGCTCACTCCCGGCGGAACTCTCATGCCTTGCTCTCTCTCAGGTGCTTCGGCCAGATGCCATACCGGCCCGCGGAAAGTATTCCGTTGGGATCCACTGCATCCTTCACGGTTTCGTGAAAACGCAGCAGCGCATGATTGTTGAATGAATACGTATCCATCACCGAGCCTTGATGCGCGGGGGCCGTGCGGTACTCACCCCAGCCATGTTCCGCCGCGATCTGTACCAGACGCTTGAACGACGCCCGATTTCTCTTGTTCGTTTCGATATCGTGCGTGATCGGAAAACCGAAGAGATAGATGAAGCCTCTCTCCCAATAGCATGTGGGCAGGCTGAATGACGGCACAGGCAAGTCCAGTTCCTTGGCCGCCTGTGTGAACACTCGATTCGCCTCGAAGACCGCCTCGCCAGTTCTCGGAATGATCGGTGAGAACCAGATGTGCCCATTTCCCGGCGTTGGATTGGTCTCCGACCGCGCGCCGATCGAAAACATTCTCAGGCTGGGTATGCCGAACTGCGGTAAGTTTACTTTTTCCTTCTGCTCGGCGGTTAGCGGAAGCTTATACGATTGGCCGTCCATGAATTTGACGCCCGGAATCGCGGAAAACTTCTCCTTGGCGAATTCCCAGTTCGCAGCATTGGCCTCAGCGGCTCCATAAAAACTCAGCGTACAACTGAAAAAACCTATCCCTTTTTTCTGCGCGTATTGATCCAATTCCGGCAGTGAGTTTCCCACGCCCTTTTCGAGTAGCGCCGTCAGCTCCGCATCTGGCGGCGGCCCGCCGGGGCCGAATGGGCCTCCCCGGCTCAGCAGAGGGCTTCCGAGGAATGGCATGCCGGTCGTGCAGTTCGTGTTCTCCAGCCAATTCAGAATATCGATCATTGGACTCAGGTCGTCGTGCTTCGGCACCATCACCGTTCCCGAAAGATAGGCGTCCGGCTGGGGCAGCAGCCAGAACCCCATTTTCGTAACGACGCCGAAATTCGACTGCGAAAACATTCCGTCAATCCACGGGCCAAATCCGGTTTTATACTGCTGCCAGGTCTTCGCGCCGGGCATCGCACCCATCCCCGTGCGCATCACTTCGCCATTCGCCAGCACCACCTCCATTCCGCAGTGGGAATCAAAATGGTTGCGATACATTGCCGTCAGGTAGCCGCCGCCGCGATCGAAAGAATTTCCGATCGGACTGCCCCAGCCCGGATCGGGTACGTCAACCCACAGCTTCAGCCCCTTCTCTTGAATATAGCGATAGAGATCGAAGTAGCTGACTCCCGGCTCGACGAGCGCGTACGCATTATTCTCGTTGACCTCTAGAATCCTGTTCATGCGCTTCAAATCGAGAACCACGCTGCCGGAATATGCAGGCGCCGACCCGCCGTATCCCAGATTTTTCCCGGTCGAAACCGTATAGATCGGAATCTTGTAATGGTTCGCGATCCGGACAACCTTCTGCACCTGCTCCACGCCATCCGGAGCGACCGCCGCTGACGCGACCAGCTCGTCTGCCTCTCCCCAGAACGGTGAGTAGGCGTCGCGATAGAGAGCTACGTCCTCGTCGCTCGTGAAAACCCATTCCTTGCCGACGGCTTCCTCAAATTGCTTGATCGCCTCGGCGAAATCGCTCGCAGCTTACACCCGGCGGAATTTTCATCGCACGCTCCCGTCAGAACCGTTAACCAATCTCGTCGTCACGCTTTCGCCTTCCTCATCGCTTTCGGCCAAATACCGCACTTGCCCGCGGCCAGGATACCGTTGGGATCCAGCGCGTCCTTCATGGTTTCGTGCAGCCGTCGCAGCGCGTGATCGTTGAATGAATACGCGTCCGAAATATCGCCCATGAACGCGGTGTGCGTGCGGTATTCGCCCCAGCCGTGCTCCGCCGACGTTTTTATCAACCGCCTGAATATCTCGCGGTTTCTCCGGTTCTTTTCCACATCGTGCTCGATCGGGAAAAAGTAGATGATCACGAACGCTCTCGCGAAAAACGACCAGACCGGAAACGATGCGGTGACACCTTCGGACCCGCTCAGATCCTTGAACACTTGGTCAAACACCTGTTGCGCCTCGAGCACCGATTCGCCCGTCATGGGGATGATCGGCGAAAACCACATGTGTCCCTGACTGCGCGGGCCGCCAACCTGTGAATGTCTGCAGGCTGGGTATGCCGAACGGCACTGGATTGGTGATTTTCGCCAGCTGATCAGCGTCCAGCGGGAAGCGGTACGACGCACCGTCCTGAAACCGGACGCCGGGAATCACCGAAAATTTCTCCCGCGCGTATTCCCATTGCGCCGCCACAACCTTCGCGGAGCCGTAGAAAGGCAGCGACACACTCCAGTACGCAACGTTCTTCCGCGCGGCGTAGTCCTCCAGGTCTTTCGTCGAACCAGTGGCGCGCAAGGTAGCCAGTTCCGGATCGCGCCCGAACGCCAAAGGACTCACCACAGTGGTCGTGGCCTGGACAGTGTTGGAGTTCAGCAGATTCGCGAATACCTCGACCAGGGCGAACAGATCATCGTGCTTCGACACCATCACCGTTCCCGAAAGGAACGCTTCGGGCTGCGGGAACAGCCAGAAACCCATCTTGGTCACGACGCCGAAATTGGACTGCGAGAAAATGCCATCCACGTAGGGTCCAAAGCCATATTTGTATTGCTGCCAGGTCTTCGCGTTGGGCAGCGCGCCCATCCCCGTGCGCACCACATCTCCATTGGCCAGCACCACTTCCATGCCGCAGTGGCAATCGAAGTGGTCGCGCATCGGCGTGTAGCCTCCGCCCCTTTCGAGCGCATTGCCAACCGGACTGCCCCAACCGGGATCGGGAGGATCGATCCATACCTTCAGGCCCTTCTCCTGAATGTACTTGTAGAGATCGAAGTAGCTGACGCCCGGCTCGACCAGTGCGTAGTGGTTCTTGTCGTTCACTTCCAGCACCCGGTTCATCCGCTTCAGGTCCAGCACCACGCTGCCACCCAAGAGTGGCGCCGATCCGCCATACCCAAGGTTCTTCCCCGTCGAAATCGTCCACAGGGGAATCTTGTACCGGTTGGCGATCTTGACGACCGCCTGCACCTGCTCGACTCCGTCCGGAGCCACTGCCGCTGAGGGAATGGGTTCTTCCTGTTCGTGCCAGAAGGGAGAGTAAGAATCGCGATAGAGATCCACATCCTCGTCGGAAGTGAACACCCACTCCTTGCCAATCGCTTCCTGAAACTGCTTGATGGCGTCGGCAAAATCGCTGGGGCTCACGCCAGGCGGGACTCTCATCACACGCTCCTGCTTGCTGTCGAATGAATCAGGGTTTCCTGATGATACGGCTTACTGCTTGTTGTTCCGCGTCAGATACGCCGCAATCGCGTCCAGATCCGCATCGCTGATTTCCGTTTTTCGGAATATCGGCATGATGGAAATTCCATTCCGCACGTATGTCTTGATCAGCGCCTGCGTCAAGTCCGTGCGCTTGTCGAGCAGAGCCGGAACGGCTCCCTTATATTTCGCCTGTAGCGCGAGAGTGCCCGGCTTCCCCACGCCCTCGCCGTGGCACATCGAGCAGTAATTTGTGTACTGCACGTATCCGCGCGGCTCACCCTGGCTCGGCGTCGTGGACGTTGTCCACGCGGAAGACCTCGACACCGCCTCTTGCGCGGGCAGCGCCTTCGCAGCGAAGAAAAATGCGAGCGCGACAACCAGATAGGCTCCCAGCTTTTTCATGACTTGGCCTCCCGGATATGCTTCGGCCAGATGCCGTACCGGCCCGCGGAAAGAATTCCGTTGGGATCGATCGCGTCCTTGACCGTTTCGTGAAAATGCAACAGCGCGTGATTGTTGTACGAATACGTGTTCATGATCGCGTCCTGAAACGCCGGCGCCGTGCGATATTCGCCCCAGCCGTGATCGGCAGCGACCTGAATCAGCTTCTTGAACGACTCGCGGTTTTTCTTGTTCGTTTCGATGTCTTTCACGACCGGAAACGCGAAAATAAAAATGAACGCGCGCTCCCAATAGGTCGAAGGGAGATTGAAATTGAGGAACGGCAAGCCCAGGTCCTTGGCGGCCTGCGCGAACACTCGATTCGCCTCGAAGATCGCCTCGCCCGTTCTCGGGATGATCGGCGAAAACCACATGTGCCCATTCGTCGGCTCCGGGTTCAGCGCCGAACGCGCGCCAATCGAGAACATCGCCAGACTGGGTATGCCGAACTGCGGCTTGTGGACTTTCTCGCGCTGCTCGGCGGTCAGCGGGAGCTTGTACGATTCGCCGTCCGCGAACTTGGCGCCCGGAATGGCGGAGAACTTCTCCTTCGCGAACGCCCAGTTCGCGGCGTTGGCTTTCGTGGCGCCGTAAAAGCTGAGCTTGCAACTCCAGTAGCCGACGCCCTTCTTTTGCGCATAGTCATCGAGTTCCGGCGACATATTGCCGCCAGCCTTGGCAACCAGTGCCGTTAGCTCCGGGTCCTGCGGGCGGTCAAATGGCGACGCGCCCTGGTCGAACCGCGCGGCAAACTCGGAAAGCATCGGAATTCCCAGCAGCGGACTCGCGATGTCCGGCATTCCGTTCGTGACGCGCGTGTTCTCCAGGTAATTCAAAATGTTGACGAGAGGAATCAGATCGTCGTGACGGAACACAGTCACGGTGCCTGAAAGATAGGCGTCCGGCTCCGGCATCAGCCAGAATCCCATTTTTGTGACAACGCCAAAATTCGACTGCGAAAACATCCCGTCAATCCACGGGCCGAATCCGGACTTGTACTCTTGCCACGTTTGCGCCCCGGGCATCGCACCCATCCCGGTCCGCATCACTTCCCCACTCGCCAGCACCACTTCCATTCCACAGTGCGAATCGAAATGATTGCGATACTGCGGCATCAGATAGCCGCCGCCGCGATCCAAAGAATTGCCAATCGGGCTGCCCCAGCCGGGATCGGGAACATCAACCCACAGCTTGAGCCCCTTTTCCTGGATGTAACGGTAGAGATCGAAATAGCTGACTCCGGGCTCAACCAGCGCGTAGGCGTTGCGTTCGTTGACCTCGAGAATTCTATTCATGCGCTTCAGGTCGAGCACGACGCTGCCCGAGAGCACCGGAGCCGATCCGCCGTATCCGAGATTTTTCCCAGTCGAAACCGGGTAGATCGGAATCTTGTAGCGATTCGCGATCTTGACTACCTTCTGCACCTGCTCCACGCCATCCGGCGCGACGGCTGCCGACGCGAAAATCTCTTCCGGTTCTCCCATGAACGGCGAATAGGCGTCGCGATAGAGAGCGACGTCCGCATCGCTCGTGAAAACCCATTCCTTGCCGACAGCTTCTTCAAATTGTTTGATCGCTTCGGCGAAGTCGCTCGCGCTCACGCCCGGCGGGACTTTCATTGCATGCTCCTCAATTGCGGCTCGATCTTGCGCGTCGACTTCACGGCTTGTTGTTTCTCGTCAAATACGCTGCGATGGCGTCCAAATCGGCGTCGCTCACTTCCGTCTTCCGGAACATCGGCATGAACAGGACGCCGTGGCGAACGAACGTCTTGATCGCCGGCACCGTCAAGTCTGTGCGCTCTTCCAGCACCGCTGGCTTTTGCCCCCGCGCCGCCAGTGAATCCGTGCCGGGCTTTCCCAATCCGGTGCCGTGACACGGGAAGCACCACTTGTCATAGACCTTGTGCGCCCTTTTCGATCTGCTCCTGGTCGGGCGCCGCGAATGCCGGCACCGTCATCATCAGGGTCAGCGCCACAAGCAGTCCCACTCTCGCGTTTTTCATGCCGTTGCCTTTCTCATGCTTTTTGGCCAGATGCCGCATTTACCGGGCGACAAAATCCCATTCGGATCCACCGCGTCCTTTACCGTTTCGTGAAAACGCCGCAACGCGTGGTTGTTGAAGGAATAGGTATCCATCACCGTTTCCATGAAAGCGGTGTGAGTGCGGTATTCGCCCCAACCATGTTCGGCGGCCACGCGAATCAAGCGCTTGAAGTTCTCCCGGTTCTTCTTGTTCTTCTCCACATCGTGTTCGATGGGAAAACCGAAAAGCACCAGGAAGCAGCGCGGATAGTTCGACGCAGGTCCGAGGAAAAATAACGGTCCAGATGGACATGCCCATTTCCTTGTACGCGTCGGTGAACACCTGCTGTGCTTCGAGCACAGCTTCGCCCGTCATCGGGACGATGGGCGAAAACCATACGTGCCCTTCGCTACGCGCCCCTCCCACTCCGAATACGGAAAGGCTCGGTATGCCGACGGCCACCGAGTTTTGGAACTGCGGCAGGTCCTTGGGGTCCACCGGGAAACGATGCATCGGTCCTTCTTTGAACGTGACGCCTTCGATCCCCGCAAACTTATCCTTCGCATACTCCCATTGTGCAGCCACTACTTTGGCTGGCCCATAGAACGGCAGCTCAACGCTCCAATAGCCCATGTTCTTCTCGTGCAGGTAATGTTCCAATTCCTGTGTCGAGGGACCACCCGGCTTCGCTCGCAGCGCCGCAAGCTCCGCATCCGCCCGCAAGAAATTCAAGGGGCTGGCCACGCTTGTGGTGCCCATCACGATGCTGGAATTCATCAGGTACGCCAAACCGGCCACGAGCGGTATCAGATCATCGCGCTTCGCAACGGTCACCGTACCTGTCAAATATGCCTCAGGTTCGGGGAACAGCCAGAATCCCATCTTCGTGACCACGCCCAAATTCGATTGCGAGAACATGCCGTTCACGTACGGGCCGAAGCCATATTTGTACTGTTGCCATGTTTTTGAGTTGGGCAGCGCGCCCATCCCCGTGCGCATCAACTCCCCATTCGGCAGGACGACTTCCATCCCGCAATGCGCGTCGAAATGGTCGCGCATCGGCGTGCGCCCACCTCCGCGATCCACGGCATTGCCGATCGGGCTGCCCCAACCCGGGTCAGCGGGATCAATCCACACCTTGAGACCCTTTTCTTGAATGTACTTGTAGAGATCGAAATAGCTGACACCCGGCTCGACCAGCGCGTAGTGGTTCTTGTCGTTTACTTCCAGCACCCGGTTCATCCGCTTCAGGTCCAGAACCACGCTGCCACCCAACAGCGGCGCCGAGCCACCATACCCAAGGTTCTTCCCCGTCGAAATCGTCCACAGCGGAATCTTGTACCGGTTGGCAATCTTGACGACCGCCTGCACCTGCTCGACTCCGTCGGGAGCGACGGCTGCGGAGGGAATTGGTTCTTCCTGTTCGTGCCAGAAGGGAGAGTAAGAATCGCGATAGAGATCCACATCCTCATCGGACGTGAACACCCACTCTTTGCCAATCGCGTCCTCCAACTGCTTGATCGCGTCGGCAAAATCCGCGCTGCTTACACCGGGGGGAAGCCGCATCACACACTCCTCGCCAATTTACGAGCGCGAAAATTTTCGCGCGGCGCTGACCGGCGCAATCACCCACGAAACCAGGTGCTCGGAATCATCCGCCTGCCTTACCGTTGGTGTGACGACGGTCATTTTGGAAGCCTGCGCCTTGTTCGCTGGACATCGCATCAGCAAACTTGCCGTTCGACTGCTCCAGTCCGGACCGCTCGAGCTCAAATTCACTGCCTCGCGCAACATTCGCTCGGACCCGGACAGCTCATGCTCCATGTAGCCGTCCGCCCGGTAGGTATGATCGGCGCAATATACCACGCGCATCCCATGATCCCAGGCCAGCCTCTCGAGGCAGAAAAGCGGCCCGTGTTCCGTCAGGCCCGCAATCCCGACCGGCTCCTTCTTCCAGCGCGCGTCGAGATCGTTGAACCACAAGTCGGTGATGTCGCCCTTGATTCCGTAAACGGACGCGCCCAGTCTCTTCACTTCGCCGGCAAACGCGCGACTCGACGCGAACCTCTCGTCGAAAATCACTTTGTAAAGCGGCGTCGGCGTTGATTCATTCGCCTGACCCAGAATCGCCGGCGCCAATCCGGCTCGCGCCGAGATCGGCAACGCCAGAGCTGCGACACCAATCTGCAGAAATTCTCTTCGGCTCGCCATGGGATGATCTCCTCCTAATCTAGAAGGCTGGAACGAGGGGCAAGTTTGCACGCAGGCAAAGAAGTGTCAAGGAAAATGTGGGCGCTGAAAGATCAAGCGGCTCGAAGGCACATTAAACGAAGAAGCTGCCCGTGAAGTATGCGCAGCGGCCAAACGATGGTGCGCGGGTCTCGGCCGATTTGGGATCAACGGTCAAGCCTGCTTGGGCGTGATCTTATAGTGCAGTCGCAGAACGGTAAGGCCGAGGAAATGAATGATGTGGTCCGTACGGAGAACGCCCTCCGCGTCCATGTACACGTGGAAGATCTCGTGCAAAGTCTTGATATACCGGACGCGCCATTTCCCCGAACCCAGCTGAACGATGCGGTAGAAACCGGGCCCGCCGAAGCGTGCGCTTCGCGAGATTAAGCGGAAAGAACTGTCGGCCGCAGCTTCGGGGCGAAGCACAACTGTCGCGGTTCCTTGCGGCACTGGAAAACTGACTTTCACGCACGGCCCCGCATAGTCATCCGGAGTCGTGGTGGAGTAGAGGCCGGCATAGATGATTTTGCCCGTGGCAACCATCGTTCGGAGCCAGCCTGTGTAAACTCTTTTCCCCGTTCGGCTGTCGTCGAGCTCGATCACTTCACTTCTCATCCCGGCCGAAAGCTCCAGAGGAGAAAGCGGAAAATTCAACTGATCCATGCGGCGGCTGATGAAAGTCACCAGTCCCCACATGAAAATGCGGCTGACCAGTCCAGTCTCGCTCCAGGCTTCGAGATGAAAGCGCGCCGTGTGCTCGTAGAAATCGCGAATTTCGGCCCGAACGAGCGCAGGATCGAATTGCGGCCCCTTCAGGTCGTCGAAATTCGGCAGCAGGCCAGCGTCGGTAGACTTGCTGATTCGCAAACCTTCCGTTTCGGCAAGTTGGCCATAGAACTCATTCCCGATTCGCCCTTTGGTTCCGATCGGGCTGCTGAGCCATGGCACGTCGGACTCGTTCATCGGCCGTCCGGTGAGGCAAACCCAAAGGCGGATTCCCTGCTCAAGCAGCGCGCCGGCAGCGTTGTGAAATCCCGAAGTCAAACTTTCGAGCGTCATTCGATGAACTCGCGGTTCGCTTTAAAGGGATGCGTGATGCGGAACTGAATTCATGGTAGCGCGGGCTGACCGCCAAGAAGGACTCTGAGGATTCAACTGTTCCAGGAAAGCATGGGTGGGCCGGATGGCGCGCCGGGCAATCGGGCGGGAGGCGACCGCCGAACGACGTTAGGGGTGAAATGACCGCGATGGTACTGGAATCACTCCCAGAAAGATCAGAATCAGGCAGATGCCGATACACAAAATGATTAGCGTCGGAGCCCAGAATTTAAAAGGGTCTTTGGCACGATCAAAGCCGCCAGGCGGACAGCCCTTGTAGTAGCCCCTTCCCGTACCAAGACTAAACCCCGCCCAGGCTATGGCGATAAGTCCCACCAGGAAGAATGGCACGAGTCTGCTCCTGAATTACATTGCGATCCACGGTGTTCTGTTCCAGATCCCTCCCGAATGCTCTGTGCGAGAGTTTCTCTCCGAGTTTTCCATTTTGCCTGTCGAGTGCAGCCAGTCTCACTCAGTTCGCTGTCGGCTCGCGGGTGGAACGATGCCGTTCATTCGCAGGTATTCGACCATTTGCCCATAGATGTCGTATGCATGAGTCGAGGCCCAAGCGGCTAGCGCGAAGCGCGTCTTGAACGGCAGTCGTGTTTGCACGGGCTGCAGTGCATTGTCTGGAGTGAGTGACGCAATAGCCTTATGGCCCAACGCGAAGGAATCGCGCAGATACTGCATGATCTGAGCTTTGGTGGTGTACGCCGCGGCCGCGCCCTGAGCGGGAGGCGGCGTGCCGAGGATCGAGCTATAAAAATAGTAGTTCGCCCCGGCGATATGCTTCACCTGGTCGCCGAAGTTCCTTACGGTCTTGAACTCGCCAATCGTCGGTGCGAAAGAGTATTTATCTTCTGGCATCGCGTCAGCAGCTCCAACGACTTGTTCTTCGACTAGCGACAATTCTTTATCGAGCTCCGAACTGATTGTCGCGGGAGACGACGGCGAGGCCGTCGCGGGCGCCTGTTGGGCAAAGCACGTGACCGCGCCAGCGCAACAAAGTACAACAGCAAAACCAAATCCGACTATCGCTCTCATCTTTCCCCCTGTCAGGCGAGCCCGGCGCTTCAAGTTAGGCGCGGTTGAAGCACCGCTCGCGTCAACGTAACAACAGGTGGATGATACCATTTCGACAGCACGAGTCGCAGTTCGGACATACCTCCGCATGGCCTTTCAAACTGACTTGATTTCACTACTCAATGATTCTCAAATCTCGAATTCGCGCTATAGTGGCGGCCGAGAACCGCGCACAACTTGCGGTGGTTCCGTAGCATCCGACTCACAGACCATGATGCTCACTTTGACGCGGATCTTCTTACTCCTGGCAGCCGCATTGTGTGTGTGCGCGGGCGCCTTCGCGCAATCCAACGCATCCTCCGGGAAAAACAGTCCGCCCGCGAACCAACCTGCTGCTTCTCTGCCGCAGGACAAGCATGAGGGTCTCACCGTGTCGGTCAATTCGTACACGGAAGTCGATCGAGCAAAGGAAAAGTTCGGCAAAGCGAATCCCCTGCCGGTTGGGATCCTTCCGGTCGAAGTTTATCTTCACAATGAAACCATGCAGCCGATGCGCATTGACGTGAGCACGATCCAGCTTTCCGTCCAGTTTCCAAGCGGGAAGCACCAGGACGTGGACGCGATGCTCGCTAAGGAAGTGGCTGCGGTCGTGGCCCATCCCAATGGCCCGTCGGGACCTCAATCGCGCCGCTTCCCGGTCGGGATCGGGTCCATCGGCGACAAGAAGACCGACAAGATGCTCGAAACTCTGGGGCCACTCGCGCTCGATGCAGATATCGTTCCGCCGATGGCGACGATCCACGGCTTCGTGTTTTTTGACCTGAATGGCGATCTTTCATTGGCGGCAAACGCAAGCCTCTACGTTCCGGACGTCACGTCCATCCCATCCAACAAGGCGCTGATGTTCTTTGAAGTACCGCTGGGTAAATGACGATGCCGCGACCGTTCGACAGCGTCTCGGGCCGGGCGCGGTTTGCCTCCTGCTTTCCCGGCAGGTATCATGGTTATCTAATGCCCCAGCCCCTGCGAAAACTGTGCCTGGCGCTCCTGGTTGTATTGCTGTTCGCCGGCTCGCGGCCTGCCCGCGCCACGGATGCCCCTGCGACATTTCCCCTGAGTGACGTGAAGCCGGGCCTGAAGGGCGTCGCCTATACGATTTTCGAGGGCGATCAGGTTGAAAAGGTCGATCTCGAAGTCATCGGCGTGCTGCACAACGCAGTAGGGCCGAAGCTAGACATCATTTTGGTGCGTTTGCTTGGCGACAAAGTACAGCAAACGGGCGTCGTCGCCGGAATGAGCGGCAGTCCGGTATATTTCGACGGGAAGCTGGCCGGCGCGCTATCCCTTAAGCTCGGAAACTTCACGAAGGAAGCGATCGGCGGCGTTACCCCAATAGACGACATGCTCGAAATCGAGCAAGCTCCCGCGCCAGCCACCACCGTAAGCGCGGGGCTCTCGCCGCGGGTCGCTTTGCCTGACGAATTTGCCGAGCGCACCGCCGTCGGCTCCGGCCAATTCCTCGTGCCGATCGAGACTCCTCTCGTCACCTCAGGGCTCTATCCCGAGACGCTCGCAAGGTTTGGCAAGGACTTCTCCTCCTGGGGCATGACCACGATGGCGGGCGGCAGCGCTGCGCCCTCACCCGATGATGCCAAGCTCAAGCCCGGAGATATGGTGGGAATTGACTTGATCGAAGGCGATCTTTCCATCAGCTCGGGCTGCACGGTTACAACCGTTGTCGTGAATCAAATTCTTGCTTGCGGCCATCCCCTGTTTGGCTTTGGATCTGTGCAAATGCCGCTCTCCCGGGCGCACGTGATCATGACGCTTGCTTCCGCCGCTTCCTCAACCAAAATCATCAGCACCGGCGCGGTGATCGGCACGCTCACGCAAGATCGTCAAACAGCGGTGATGGGCACGCTGGGCGCTGGGCCGCCGATGATTCCGCTCGACGTGACGCTGGACACTCCGGCGGAGCAAAAGAAATATCACTTCGAAGTGATCGAGAACGCGCAATTGACTCCCACGCTGGTGGCGACAGCCGCCTACAACGGAATCGTTGGCAGCCCGGCATACGGCGAGGGCACAACGCTGCAAATGGATGGCACGATTGACCTGAAGGGTCACACATCCGTAAGGCTCGAAGATCTTTTCGCGCCCACCGATCAAACCACTCCGGCTGCATTCTACGTGGCCACCGAAGTGATGGCCGACTTCGCGCGAATCTATTCGAACCCGTACGAGCTGCCGAAGGTCGAGCGAATTGACCTGCACGTGAAGTCGCTCGCCGAGCGCCGCTGGGCCACGATTGACAACGCGTGGATCGAGCGCAGCGAAGTGCGGCCCGGCGATTCCGTTGCCGTGAAAGTGCTGCTGCGGCCCTATCGCGGCGCCCCCTTCATTCAAGAGATACCGGTCACCATTCCCGCGCAAACCACGCGCGGCTCGCTTCAGCTTGTCGTCAGCGGCGCCGATTTTCTGAATCGCAACGTGCAATCCCTGGCGGCCACTTCGCAGGGACAGCTTCCCGGCCTGGAAGAGCTGATTCAGCTGACCAATCGCGAGCGCCACAACGACCGCCTGTACGCCACTCTGCTTCAGTCCACTCCCACGATGCTCGTCGAAGACAAGGAAATGCCGAATGTGCCCGTCTCGGCAATCAACGTCATTGACCAGCGCCAGAATCCCGGGAACGCCCGGCTGCTCTTGCAGTCCACGGCGGGTGAATGGTCAGTCGAGATGCATCAGGTCATTGCGGGCCAGCGCATGCTGACGATCACTGTGAAGTGAGTCCCCGCCTAAAAGGAGCTTCCCGTTGATGATGCGGCGAACGAATTTCGTGTGCCTGCTGGCGATTGCGATCCTCCTGCCGCTTTCCGCGCTCGCCGAGCACACGCGTTACTGGCGGCAAACGGATTTCGCCGAATTCCAGAAAGGCACCGCCAAGGGAGTGGCTGTACGCAGCGACGGAAAGCTGCGGCCCGCGCCAAAATTCGACTCCTTCGCCGATCCGAACCTCGCGTATGTGTGGGCGTTGCGTTTGAATTCCCACGGCCAGATCTATGCGGCCGGCGGTTCCGATGCCAAGGTTCTTCGTTTCGACGACGCTGGAAAACCGACGACCGTTTTCGAATCCGCGGAGCTAGCCGCGCAAGCGATTGCATTTGACGCTGCGGATAATCTCTACGTCGGAACGTCGCCGGACGGAAAAGTCTATCAAGTCACTCCCGACGGCCATAAAAGCGTGTTCTTCGAGCCCAAGACAAAATACATCTGGGCCTTGGCCGTTGATCCGCAAGGCGCACTGTACGTAGCTACCGGAGACACCGGCGAGGTTTTCGTCGTCACCCCCGATGGCAAGGGCCAGCTCTTCTACCAGAGCCGCGAGCGCCACGCGCGATCGCTTGCGTTTGACTCCAAGGGCAATCTCTTGATCGGCACGGAGCCAGACGGCCTTGTCGTTCGCGTCGAGATCACGCGAAAGAGCCCGAAGGCCGCGCCCGAAGCAGTCTCGTCATTCGTCGTCTATGAGACGAACAAAGCGGAAGTGACTTCGCTAGTCACCGACGCGGACGGAAATATCTACGCCGCTTCCATCGGAGATAAGTCACGCTCGCAGGGAATCCCGCGCATTCCGCAGGGCCTGGCGCCTCAGACGACCACGACGACCGTCACTGGGGCGGGCGGCGCCATAATTTCGCAAGTGCAGCCCAACCCGGCGCAATCCGCGATTCTGTTTCCGTTCCCCAGCATCGCGA
Source organism: uncultured Acidobacteriota bacterium (assembly GCA_963818605.1). GTDB lineage: Bacteria > Acidobacteriota > Terriglobia > Acidiferrales > UBA7541 > Palsa-295. The sequence continues at coordinate 445,494 of CAWFSW010000004.1, read as the reverse complement.
CGACGGGCGGCGCCGAAGTGGTCAAAATCGCTCCGGACGGCTCTCCGCAGACGCTCTGGACCTCGCGCGAAGACCTCGTGCTCGCCATGGGACTTTCGCCCACCGGAAAACTCTTGCTCGGGACGGGTAACAGCGGAACGCTGATCGAACTCGAAGGCGACGATGTTTATTCGAGCGTCGCGAATACCGCGTCGGAACAAGTGACGAGCCTGGTGGCTGGTCCTGCGGGTAAAGTCTTCGTCGCGACGGCCAACCCAGGAAAAATCTTTTCGCTCGGTCCAGGCTCGGAGCCCAACGGAACCTTTGAATCCGATGCCTTCGACGCCAAGATCTTTTCGCGCTGGGGCCGTCTGACCTGGTGGGGCGACAATGGCGCGGCGCAGGGCAAAGTGGCGTTTTACGTTCGCTCCGGCAACACCTCGACTCCCGAAGACAACTGGAGCCCGTGGGCGGGCCCATACAAAAATTCCGCCGGCGAAGCAGTGACCTGCCCGCCCGCTCGATTCGTGCAATGGAAAGCGGTTTTTCTCGACACGGACCAGGGTCAAGCTCCGAGTATTTCCTGGGTCAGCCTGGCGTATCAGCCAAAGAACGTCGCGCCGGTTGTTGACGACATCGTGGTGGAAGATTCCGGAATCCGCGCTGCGGGATTTCCGATGCCGCCGCCGGGCGCGGGCAATGCGGCTCCCGCGCAGCTAAGGTATCCGCGCGCTTTCGGAGCGAATCCACCCATTCCCATGCAGGGTGCAGATACCTCCGGGAATTTCAAGAACGAGCCCCCCCCGCAGGGATTCGAGCAGAAGGGCTATCAGAGCATTCTTTGGAGCGCGCACGACGACAACGACGACGATCTCGTGTTCACGATCTATTTCCGCGGCGAGTCGGAGCAAAACTGGCGCATCCTGAAGGACAAGTTGACGCAGCGTTACTATTCCTGGGACACATCATCCATGCCGGACGGCGCCTACTATTTGAAGATCGTCGCGTCCGATTCCCCATCGAATCCGGCCGATCAATCGCTTTGGGGCGCGCGCGAAAGCGATCGCTGGATGGTAGGTAACACGCCGCCGCGAATTGAGAATCTGCGCGCTGGCTCGGGCCTGCTCAATACCAAGGCTTCGTTCGACGCCGTTGCCGCATCGAGCGCCATCGCGCGCGCGCAGTACAGCATTGATGCAGGCGACTGGCAGCTGATTTTCCCCACCGGAGTGCTCTCGGACTCACCGAAAGAAAGCTACTTCATGCAGCTTCCCGGACTTCCTCCCGGCGAACATACGCTCGCGGTGCAGGTCGCGGACGATTTCAATAACACGACCACGGCGAAAACCACATTCACGGTTCAGCCGCGAGCGGTCGGCAGCAAGTAAGCCTTCAAACTGAAACCAATCAGTTCGCCCAGTCGCGCGCCACCACAACGGGCTCGAACTGCCCCACCATCGCACCAATTCCTCGTGCGCCCGTGCAAGAGACTACGTTCCCCGACGCGTTGACTTGGCTGGGCAGCCATCTTACTATGCTGCCCACGTGTCGGATTCTAAAACCCGCGTTGGCAGCGTCGTCTCGCATTACCATGTCGTCGAGCACCTCGGCGGCGGGGGAATGGGAGTAGTCTGCAAGGCTGAAGACACTCGCCTGCATCGCTTTGTAGCCTTAAAATTCCTTTCTGGCGAGGCTCCTGGTAACCCGCGGGGCTTCGAGCGGTTCCGCCGCGAGGCGGAGGCAGCTTCCGCGCTCAATCACCCGAATATCTGCACGATTTATGACATTGGCGAGCAAGACGGCGAGCCGTTCATCGTCATGGAGTTTCTCGACGGGGCCACGCTCAAGCACCGCATCGAAGCCAGACCGATGCCAATCGAACAACTGCTTGGATGGGGCGTGGAAATCGCCGGCGCCCTCGATGCCGCCCACATGAAGGGAATCATTCATCGCGACATCAAGCCCGCCAACATCTTCATCACGCACAGCGAGCAGGTGAAGATCCTCGATTTCGGTTTGGCGAAAGCTCTCTCGCGCCCGGCCAGCCCCGGCGCGACCGTGGGAACTTCCCAGCAGGTAACAATCGATGAACCGGAATTAACGAGCCCCGGCACGGCAGTCGGCACAGTGGCGTACATGTCGCCCGAACAAGTCCGCGGCCAGGAAGTGGACACACGAACCGATCTCTTCAGCTTTGGCGCCGTGCTCTACGAAATGGCGACCGGCGCCAGGCCCTTCCGCGGCGACACTAGCGGCCTCATTTTCGAAGCCATTCTCAACCGGGAGCCGGCGGCGCCGGTGCGGCTGAATCCGCAGATTCCCCTCAAACTCGAAGAGATTATCAACAAAGCGCTTGAGAAGGATCGTACGCTGCGTTACCAGCATGCCGCTGACATTCGCACGGACCTGAGACGCTTGCAGCGCGATAGCGATTCGAGCCGTTCGGTAGCGCGCGTAACGGCTCTTCAGGATGCCCTCCCTCCTGCGGGCCCTGGGTCAGCAACGTCGCGTGTAGCCACCGAGGCCGTCCCGGGGCTCGCCAAGGGGCGCCCGCACAAGTTGATCGCCTTGGGCATTGTGGCGTTAATCGTTGTTGCCGCGGCAATCGCTCTGGGAGGCTACTTGTATTCCCATCGCGCACCCGTGTTGACCGAGAAAGATTCCATCGTCATCGCGGATTTCGTGAACACGACGGGCGATCCCGTATTCGACGGCGCGCTACGTCAGGGTCTATCCACGCAACTCGAACAAACACCCTACCTGCGGCTAATCTCGGGAGACGAAATCGCTCAGACACTGCACTTCATGGAGAAGCCGCCGGACACGCGGCTGACAGAAGACGTGGCGCGCGAGGTTTGCCAGCGCGTGAATGCGACAACGGAGATTGAAGGATCGATCGCCGCGCTCGGGAATCAGTACGTCATTGGGCTCACCGCCGTAAATTGTAAGACCGGCGAAGCGCTCGCTGAGGAACAAGCGACCGCCGACGGCAAGGAAAAAGTAATCGCCGCTCTAGGAAACGCCGCATCCCAGTTGCGGTCGAAGCTCGGCGAATCGCGCGCCTCGCTTGAGGCGCATGACGTGCCGCTCCAACAGGCGACCACGTCCTCGCTGGAAGCCTTGCAAGCGGAAGCCCGAGGCTCCCAGGCATTCTTGGATTTCAATATGCCTGCTGCGACTTCGTTCCTCGATCGCGCGGTAAGCCTCGATCCGAACTTCGCAGTCGCCTATTCCCTGCTGGGAGTAACTCAGAGCGGTGACCAGAGAATCGAAAGCAATAAACGGGCCTATGAGCTGCGCGACCGCGCCAGTGAGTTTGAAAACCTCTCGATTTCCAAGAACTACGAACTGTATGTCACGGGCAACTTCGATAAGGCCCTTCAGTTGGCTCAACAGCAGGATCAAGCCTACCCACACAACGCGCTGGTTCTGGCCGGACTCGTTAATTGCTATGGACAATTCCTTGGCCGAGCGGATCAGGCGCTCGCACCAGCTCAGGAGAGCGTTCAACTGAGTCCGACGACCGTTGATTACTTGGGCCTCGGTTTCAGCTATGTAGGTCTGAATCGCTTGGACGAAGCACGCGCGACGATCCAGCAGGCGCGCGCCGTTCACGTGGACTCTCCCATTTTCAGCTTGATCTTGTGGAGCGCCGCGTACGTCCAGCAGGACCGAGCCGGGATGGCGGCGAACGAGGCCATGGCGCGCCGCGTTGACCCAACCGTAGACCTCGCAGTGGCTGCAGACCAGGGTCACGCATCTCGTTTTCGCGACTTGGTTCAGCATATTACCGAATCGGAATTGCAGGCGGGTGCGAACGAGGATGCCGGGGTCACCGAATCAAAAATGGCGCAGTTCGAAGCCTTGATCGGAAACCCAACGCAAGCGAGAAGCGCCGCGACGAAGGCAACTGAGATGTTCACGGGTTGGGTGACACTGGGACGCTCCGGGCTTGCTCTCGCGCTTGCAGGGGATGCGGCGGGGGCGCAGAAGCTGGCCACCGAGTTGAGTCAGCGATTCCCCGAAGCTACCTACGGCCAATTCTACTACCTCCCGGCGATTCGAGCTGTTCTGGCGTTGCGTCAGGGAAAACCGCTGGATGCAATCGAGGACCTTGACGCTACGTCGTCCCACGAAACGCTGCGGGAGGGCGGGATTGTAGTTGTTTACCTTCGCGGCCAGGCTTACCTCGACGCGCACCAGGGCGCGCAGGCCGCCGCTGAATTCCAGAAAATGCTGGACCGTCCCGATCAAAGCTCTCGCAGCCTACCGACTCTTGGCCTCGCGCGGGCATTGGCGCTTGAGGGTGATACGGCGAAGGCGAAGACAACGTATCAGGATTTTCTCGCGTTGTGGAAAGATGCCGACCCGGACATCCCCATCCTCAAGCAAGCCAAAGCCGAATACTCCCGCTTGCAATAGAGGTTGCAACACGAGTCGCAACGAGTGCGGGGTCGCTTGCGCGGATGCGATTCCGTGCTGCCTCAATTCGCCCAGTCGCGCGCCACCACCACAGGCTCAAACCGCTCCACCGTCGCGCCAAACCCTCGAGCGCCTCGCCGGTCTGTTTCCTCGTCCACGTGAACCACGCGCGCACTGCAGTGCACCAATTCGGGACCTCGTCCCGTCAGTTCCCGGGGCAGCGTGAAGTACATTTCCAGCGGCTCGCCCACATGTAGTTTTTCTCGCGAAGTAAAATAGACCCCGCGCTCCGATATGTTCAGGGCTTCGCCTTCCAGCGTGGCGGCGTGAGCCAGAACCTTCGATTCCCGCAATCCATAACTGGCGGCAATTTCCTCCGCCTGGGCTCTGTGCCCATTCGTAACCACACGAAATCGAAGCGGAACCACGCATTCCTTCCGGGGCGAGGTACGGCGTTCTCTGCCTGACATGATGTCCTCCTGCGGACTGTTAGTGTCTGGTTTGTGCAGTGCTACCGGAAGGGGTTTATCGAGAGTGTCACTGGCTCCGCACCCGGTCAACATTCTTAATGTTCGCCGGGCGCGAAGTTGCCAGTGGCCTAAAGCCTTCTACTGGTCGTCGGGACGCCAATCGGTTGGCGGAAAATTGATCTTCCAGAAACCGGGAGCCGGAGAATCGAATTCAATCGGGATGTGAAATCCCTCCGCTGTCTCCCGCGACGGGCGCGCCACCTTGCAGTCCACGCGCTGCTTCGTGCCTCCGTGTTCCAGCACCAGATGCGTTTCCGCCGGCAGATTCTGTTTCATCACGACCACCGCGCCCTGCGGAGTCACGCTCAGCGTCGCCGCATCAAGCGTGGTCGCCTTCCCCTGCAATGCCACGTGAATGTTGGCGCGAATGCGCAACAACACGCGCTGGCCGCGCTTGCGCTCCTGGCTTACGATCGGTGCTTTTACGGGTGTTTGTTGGGCTGCTGCCTTTGCTGGCTGTACGATGAGTGTCGCGGAAATGGCGCTTTGCTTTGCCTGCGCCGTGGATGGTTTTCTTGCCGTAACGTTCAACGACGTTATTTTCAAAGTTCCACCCCCCAGAAGTTGAGATCGGCTGTCAGCAACTCCACTCCCAAGTCCCAGCCGTCGGATCGTTGTGTTCCCTTCCAGACCACCACGCCGTTCGCCGTCTCCCGCGTGGCTAAATTCGTAACACGCACTCGTTCCCGAACGCCGATTTCTCGCGGACTCACCAACAGGCAGCCGTAGTTGTTCACCACGCGCGTGAATCCGGCTTCGAAACGCAGCGGGCCCCCGTTGCCTTCCCATTCGATGGTGACTGGAACCCTCGAATTCATGCGAGGTCCGCGACGCTTGCTTCTCATGCGAATATCTCTGGGCAGGTCTTGCGTGAAAAGCATCCTGGTTAAATCTCCTGAGGGATTCAGCAAAAAAACCGGAGATCGGAACTCCCGTCTTCGGGAAGTCGCGTTCGTCCGTACAAAGGCATGCTAGGCATCGTGAGGCAGCCGGTCAATGGTACGTAGAGACAGGGCTTTTCGCTGGCCGGACGTACAAGCGAAAGTAGCAGTCCTGAAATTGGACGGAGGAACGTGTTCTGGCTTGAAGATCAGTCCGCGGAGACAGGGCCGTCCGCGAGGCGCGGTTTCCTGATTCCCGCGATTCTTCCGAAGCGGCGCTCGAGCCAACTCTGGAAAGTATCCATGTATGTGTAGAACACGGGAGTCAAGTACAGAGTCACCATCTGGGAGAAAATCAGCCCGCCGCACACCGCAACTCCCAGTGGCCGGCGCGAATCAGCGCCCGACCCACTGCCAAGAGCGATCGGCAGCGTACCCATCAGCGCCGCCATCGTGGTCATCATGATAGGCCGGAAACGCACTAGGCAGCCCTGATACACGGCTTCGGCCGCCGTCGTATGCCCCTCGCGCTCGCGCGCGATAGCAAAATCCACCATCATGATCGCGTTTTTCTTTACGATTCCAATCAGCATGATCACGCCGACGAATCCGTAAAGGTCGAGTCCCATGCCGCAAACTTGCAGCGACAGCAGCGCGCCAAACGCAGCCGATGGCAGCCCGGAAAGAATTGTGAGCGGATGAATGAAACTCTCGTAGAGAATCCCCAGCACCAGATAAATCACCAGGATCGCAATTAGCAGCAAAATTCCAAGTCCGCTTAGCGAAGACTCGAATGCCTGCGCATTGCCCTGGAACTGCACCGTGATCGACGCCGGTAGCGACCGCGCCAGGCCGTTCACTTCGTCCACTGCTTCGCCGATCGTTTTGCCCGGCTTCGTGTTGAACGACACTGTCACCGCGGGAAGCTGGCCCAGGTGATTCACGCTCAGAGGGCCGAGGCTCGTCGTGAGGCTCGCAACGGCGTTCAGTGGAACCAAATTGCCCGTGCTCGAGCGGACATAAAGCAGAGAAAGAGCCGACGGATCTTTCTGATACTGATCCTCAAGCTCCATGATCACCCAGAATTCATCGTTCGGCGCGTAGATCGTCGAAATCTGCCGCTCGCCATATGCCGTGTAAAGCGCGTCTTCCACCTGCGAGGCCGTCACTCCCAGCGCCGAGGCCTTGTCTCGGTCGATATTGACGTTCACCTGCGGATTCTTGATTTGCAGGTCGCTGGTCACGTCCTGCAGTGCAGGAAGCGCTTCCATTTTCTGCTCGAAGTCGGTCGCCCGACGATACAGTTCCTCTGTGTCCGGGCTCTGTAGCGTCACTTGGTAGGGACTGTTCGTCACCTGCCCGCCGATTTGAATCGGGGGCGGATTGCGCATATAGACGGAGATGCCGGGAATCGCGGTAAATTTCCCGCGCAGCTCCTGAATCACCTCGTTAACATTCGGGTGATGCATGAAAAGCGGTGAGACTGCATGCAACACTCCGCTCACCACCGGCGTGTCCTGGTATTTCCGCTGCATTGCGATCAGCCAGGGGCTGGGCACCTTCGGGCGCTCTTGCGGTGGCAGAAGATGCATGAAAATGAATCCGGAATTGCTGCTGCCCCCCACCGTGCCAAGGCTCGAAAAGAAACCTTTGCGGTTGGGATCGGCCATCAGGATTTTATTGATCTCCAGCTGCTTCACCTTCATCTCGTCGAACGAGATGCCTTGCGCCGCCAGCGTGTAGCCATTCATGCTGCTCGCGTCGACTTCAGGTAGAAATCCCTTGGGAATGATCGTGAACTGCCAGCAGGTGATCGCCAGGATGATCACCGACGTCACCATAACAAACACGCGGTGCCTGAGAGCCCATTGCAGCGAGACGTCGTATCGGCGCAGCAGTCGTTCGAAGAATCGCTCCAGCGCCATGTAAATCCGGCTGTGCTTTTGTTCGTGCGGCGGCTGGATGAACCGGCTGCAAAGCATCGGCGTCAGCGTCAGCGACACGAAGCCCGAAACCAGCACCGCCATCATAATCACCACGGAAAACTCATGCAGCAGCCGCCCGATGATTCCGCCCATGAACAAAACCGGGATGAATACAGCCGCGAGAGATAGGGTCATCGAAACGATCGTGAACCCGATCTCTTTCGATCCCTTCAGCGCCGCTTCCATCACCGTCTCGCCCATTTCCATGTGGCGCACGATGTTTTCCAGCATCACGATCGCGTCATCGACCACGAAACCGACCGATAACGTCAGCGCCATCAGCGAAAGGTTGTCGATCGTGTAGTTCAGCAGATACATCGCCGCAAATGTGCCCACGATCGACATCGGCAGCGCGATGCTCGGGATCAGCGTCGCGGAAAGGTTGCGGAGGAAGAGGAAAATCACCAGCACGACCAACGCGACCGCCAGGAACAGCGTGAACTTTACGTCGTTCACCGATTCCTGAATCAGAGCGGACCGGTCGTAGATTTCCGTCATCTGCACCGAAGGCGGCAAAATCGCCTGAAACTGCGGCAGAATCTTGCGCACGCCCTCGACCACTTCGACGGTGTTCGTTCCGGGCTGCCGCTGAATTGCCAGAATCACGGCGTGTTCGTCGTTGTAGAAGTTCGAAATCTTGCTGCTCTGTACGCTGTCGAGCACGTTGCCGAGTTCATCCAGCCGCACCGGCGATCCGTTGCGATAGGCGACGATCAGCGGCCGGTAGAGTGACGCGCGCGTCAGTTGGCCATTCGCTTGAACTGCGAAGGATTGGTGCGTGCCGTAGAGCGTGCCCGTCGGCAGATTCACGTTCGCGGTCTGCACGGCCGCATTCACTTCGTCGATGCCGATCTGCCGCGCCGCCAGCGCCTGCGGGTCTAGCTGAATCCGGACCGCATATTTTTGCGCGCCGAACACCTGCACCTGCGCCACTCCCTTCACCATCGAAATCCGCTGCCCCAGCAGCGTCTCCGCATATTGATCCACGGTATAAAGCGGCAGCGTGTGCGAGCTGAGGGCCATGAAATATACGGGCTGGTCCGCAGGATTCACTTTCTGAAACGTGGGTGGGCTCGGCATGCTGGGCGGCAATTGCCCCTGCACGCGCGCGATCGCCGCCTGCACGTCCTGCGCGGCGCCGTCAATGTTGCGGCTAAGATCGAATTGTAGAGTGACGCTTGTGGTGCCGAGCGTGCTCGTCGACGTCATCGAGTCGATGCCCGCGATGGTCGAGAACTGCTTTTCCATCGGCGTCGCCACGGCCGCGGCCATCGTGTCCGGGTTCGCGCCGGGCAGATTCGCCGATACTTGAATCGTGGGGAAATCCACGTTGGGCAGGTCGCTCACGGCCAGCGAGCGGTAGCCGAGAATTCCGAACAGCAGAATTGCCGCCATGACCAGCGTGGTCATGACGGGCCGTCGAATGAATGGTTCAGCGATCGTCATGGAAAGAGTCTCAGCTGCCCGCGGGCGCGCTGACAACCTCCACCTTCATGCCGGGGATTAGCCGCAGCTGGCCATCGGTGACCACCGTATCACCCGGTAGAATTCCGCTGGAGATCACGGTGTCTCCGCCAACCGTGCGCGCCACCTTCACCGGCCGCTGCTCCACCGTTGAGTCCGACTTTACGACGTAAATGAAGTCGCCGCGTGTCCCGGTCTGCACGGCTTGTGAAGGAACCACCGTTGCGTCTTCGTCCTGCGCCAGCCGCAGAAGCACTGTGGAAAACTGGCCGGGCCACAGCCGATGATCGGTGTTCTCAAAACGCGCCTTGAGCTTGATCGTCCCCGTCGTGTTGTCCACCGTGTTGTCCACAAACGTTAGCGTGCCCGTTTCCGATACGGTGTCTCCATAGGGGGTCGCTTCCACGCGCAACGTGCCCTTCCCCATGAATTTTTCAATGGCCGCGAAATACTGCTCCGGCACGGCGAAATCCACGAAAATCGGCGTGATCTGGTTGATCACGATCAGCACGGGCACGTCGTTCTGCTTCACGATGTTTCCCGGATAGACCTGAATCGCGCCCAATCGCCCGTCGGTGGGCGCGTAAATCTTGCAGTAGTCCAGTTGAAGCTGTGCGGACTGTACTGCTGCCTCGTCCGCGCGCACTGCGGCCTGCTGCGCGTCCGCGTTCGCCTGCATCTGGTCGAGTTGTTCCTTCGCCGCCACGCCCGCCTTGTAGAGCGCCTCGTACCGGTCCGCCTCGGTTCGATTCAGCTCGGCTTGCGCCTTGTCGCGCGCGAGCATTGCCTGCGATTGCGCGAGCGCCGCCTCAAATGGCCGCGCGTCCAGCGTGAAAAGCAGATCGCCCTTCTTGACGAACTGCCCTTCCTTTACATGGATTTCATTTAAGACCGCGTTCACCTGCGCCTTGATCGACACGTTCGTGAACGCTTCGGCCGAACCGATAGCCGTCAGATCAATTGGGACAGTTTTCTTTACGGCCTTGGCGACGACCACCCGTGCCGCAAACATGGGCGCCGTTTGCACCGTTTTCGTGGTGCAGCCCGCCAGCAGACCGAGCATCGCGAGCGTGAAGAACAGCGTGGACCGGTGGGTTGGATTCCTATTCATTGATAATCGTGTCCCTGTCTTCCGTAAGGTGCCCATCCAAAGCATCAACCAGTCGGACGCACCGGCACCGGGTCATGAGTACTGCGCGGGAATAGCGTCCAGATTTGACGCCTTCTCCCAACCGTCAGAAGCCCTATCGGCAGCTTCCCCGAGGCGCTGCGTACTGCGGAGCCCTTGAATATATTAGACGCGCGACACTGCCGCGAAGTTTCGCGCAAGTCCCTGCTGTTTCAGCCTTCAGCAGCCTTATCTAGGAACCATAGAACGCCGTCCTCTGGCCGGATCATGCCTGCCGGATACTGGCTGGGCTTCGACTCAGGCTCGTTCCGAAGTGCCTGGACAATCTCGCGTTTATCCGCGCCGCAGACCAGGAAAAACGTGTTTCGGGCCTGGTTCAGCACCACCGGAGTCAGCGTCAGCCTCTGCGGTGGCTTGGCTGGAGCCTCGACCGCCGCCACCCACCGCTCCTGCTCCCCGAGCACCGGCGAACCCGGGAACAGAGATGCCGTATGCCCCTCGACCCCCAAGCCCAGAAGCTGTACGTCAAACGCCGGCGGCGCCGAACCAAAGAACCTCCGCATCTCCGCTTCGTAGTCCTCAGCAGCCTCGTCAGGCGATGCGAAGTCCTCTGGCCCCGGCATTGGATGAACGTTTCCTGCGGGAATCGGCACGTGCGCGATCAGTGTTTCCCCGGCCATGCGGTAGTTGTTGAGCGGATCGGTATACGGCACGTACCGCTCGTCGCCCCAAAATAAATGCACATGGTCCCACGGCGTGTTCGCGCCCTGGCTCTCTGCGTGCGCCCACAGCGCGTATAGTTTCGCGGGAGTATGCCCGCCGGCTAGCGCGATGGCGAACCGGCCTCTCTCGTCAATCGCCTCCCGCATCACCCGCAGCAGTTCCTCAAGCGCAGCTCGGCTCACCGCTTCGATATCGGGAAGTACTCGCGTGTCCATCTTCATGGTCCGGCTCTGGAATTCATCTGGTAGAGATAACGAATCATTTCGCGGCTCTTTACGGTTTCACTTGGTTGTGTGCACTGCATGGCCGCCGAATTCATTGCGCATCATCGCCAGAAGTTTATTGGCAAAAGGCTCGGGATCCTGCGAACGAAACCGCACGTCGAGCGCCCCGCTCAGCGTCGGAAGAGGAACCCCCAGATCGATGCCTTCTTTCGCCGTCCACCGACCTTCGCCCGAATCCGTCACATACGATCCGATCCCTTCGAGCGTCGGATTCTTGCTCAGCGCATCCACGGTCAGGTCGAGTAGCCAGGAACGCACCACGCTCCCATACTGCCAAATCTTCGTAATCTGCAACAGGTCCAGCCCGAATTCCTTTTTGTGCCTGAAAAGGTCGAGTCCCTCGGCGTACGCCTGCATGATGCCGTACTCGATTCCGTTGTGAACCATCTTCACAAAATGTCCCGCGCCCGCTGGTCCCACGCGTCCCCAACCTTTATCCGGCCCGGGAGCCAGCGTTTGAAAAATGGGAGAAAGCCGCTTCACCACTTCCGCGTCGCCACCAATCATCAGGCTGTATCCTTCGGTCAGCCCCCAGACACCTCCGCTGGTACCCGAATCCACAAAATTCATTTTCTTCTGCGCCAGCGCATCGGAGCGCCGCATCGAGTCCTTGTAATACGAATTCCCGCCATCAATGATCGTGTCGCCCGGCGCCATATGCGGTGTCAACTGATCGATCGTCTGGTCCACTGGCGCGCCCGACGGAACCATCAGCCAAATGACTCGCGGAGTCTTGAGCTGCGCGATCAGCTTCTCAAGCGTGTCCGCGCCCGCTGCGCCCTTTTCTACGACGCGGCTCACCGCCGCCGGGTCCCGGTCCAGCCCCACTACGCGATGTCCGCCCCGCAACAGCCGCTCCGTCATGAACGCGCCCATCTTCCCAAGCCCAATTAGTCCGAGTTCCATCGCGATTCCCTCCTCGAAATCTCTGTCGTCTTTTTCTGCGGCCCTACGCCGTCACTCCCAATCTCGCCAATTCCCCCCGCAACTGCGCCACATCCTTGAATTGAATCGCGTGCATTCCCATTTCTCGCGCGCATTCCAGATTCAATCCGCGATCATCAATTAAAACGCATTCCGCCGGATCGCGCTGCGTGATCTTCAGAGCCAGGCTATAAATCCCGCGGTCCGGCTTTCGCACTCCCAAATAGCACGAACTGAAAAAAGCGCCAAAATAATCTCGCAATTGGAATGTCCGTATGCGGTACTCATTGATCTCGAGCGATTCGTTGTTAAGCGCCGCATGCGTTTGCCGCCGCGTCTTCGCCAGTTGCCTCAAAAACTCGAGCGCCTCGGGCAACGCCTGCGACTGCTCGAACATAAACTGCTTAAATTGCTCCTGTGTGAACGGCCGCTCTCGATAGAAAACCGTCCGCTTCACATATTCGTCGAGCGTCACCTCGCCGCATTCGAACGCGTTTAGCAGCAGCTCGTGGCGATCCTCGAAATCCGCCCAGTCGAGATGAAATTTCTCCACGGCCTTCTGCCGCGATCCGCGGTCCCATCCATTCGTCAGGATGACGCCGCCGTTGTCCCAGAATAGCGTGCTGACTTCCGCCATCAATCCTCATGCGGCACGGGAACTCCCGCCGCGCGGCTCTCGCGCTGAAGAAAATCCTGCCGCGTCCATTATCCTCGATACCGCTTCCGCCGCAGAAGCACATTTCTCGGCGATTCAGCCGCGCCACGGATCGGACTTCCGAAGAGAGCGCCGTAGGTGCGGTAAACGCTAGCCCAGCCCGTTAGGGCCGGGAGTCTCCAGCGGTGTATATTTCTGGCCGCAATCGCAGCCCAGAGGTGCCCGCATGAAGCGTGATCCAGAAAACAAGAAAGATTTGTCGCGCCGCGATTTTGTCAGAAGCGCGGCCGTCGGTGTGGGCGCTGCGGCGCTCACCGGTCTTGGCGCTCAGGAAGCCGAAGCGCAGACGCGGCCGCCGAAGTGGGACATGCAGGCCGACGTCGTGGTCGTGGGCGCCGGCGCCTCGGGTCTCCCCGCCGCCATCGAAGCCACCGAGCACGGCGCGTCCGTGATCCTGATTGACGCCAACTTCGACGTCGGCGGCCACGCCATTATCAGCGGCGGCAACGTCGCCCTTGGCGGCGGCACCAGCCGGCAGAAGAAGTACGGCATTGAAGATTCGCCGGACACCGTTTTTCGCGACCTCACCGATTGGTCCGTCGTCGAACCCAATGGCTTCCCCGACTACCGCTACAACGACAAGGAAATCGTTCGCGCTTTCGCCGACGATAGCGCGCCAACCTTCGAATGGCTCGTCGCCCACGGCGTCATCTTCGTTGAAAAAGCTCCCGATTCGGCAGGCGGCAGCGCGATCGGGAATTCCGCTCCGCGCGAGAATCACGCCGCGCCCATGGCGTGGCCGCAAATGCATACCGGCAAACCAGTGGACGCCGCGGTTGCGGCGACTGGCTCGTCCGGCATCGGACTGATCCGTCCGCTCGAAGCCGCCGCGCGTAAAGCTGGCGTGCAAATTCTCTTGAAGCACCGCATGTCGAGCCTCATTCGACAGGAACCTTCGTCGGGAAGAGTTTTGGGAATCAGAGCCACACATGAAGGCAAGACGCTGAACATCCGCGCGCGCAGGGGCGTCATCCTCGCCACCGGGGGCTCCAGCGGCAACGTCAACTTCCGCAGAATTTTCGACCCGCGCCTGACCGAGGAATACAACGGTGTCGCCGGCGAGCCTTATTCCTTTCAGGACGCTAGTGGTGAGCTGGCTGCCATCGCCATCGGGGCATCGCTCTGGGGCGCCTACAATCAAGTGGGAGAATTTGGCCTGCGCCTCGCCAAAGCCGCTCGAATCGGTTGCCAGTATGGTTACGCCAATCTGGAGTGGCAGCCCGGGAGTCCCGTATTCCATCTAGCCCGCGCGCGAGGGCTGCGAGTGCAGGACTATCAAAATGTGATCCTCGTGAACCAGGCGGCTTTGCGCTTCTATGACGAGACGCAAGGCCAGTACACGGCTAACAATTACAATTCGATTCAGCCCTACACGCAGGGAAATTACCTGAACGCTGCCAACATCAAATATCAACCGGCCAATTTTCTGGACGCCGCTCTCGCCGGCACCGGAGATGCGGTCAATGGCGGCGGTCCGATCTGGGCCATCTTTGACGCCGATGCCGTGAAGCGCGAGAACTGGACGGTTGAGCCGCCCTCGGTGGATATTGCTGAAGGATATTTCTTCTCGGCAAACTCACTCGCGGCGCTTGCTACCGCTATCGTGAACAAGCATCAGCGCAAGCCCATCCCCGGCGCCACGCTTGAAAATACCGTCGCTCGCTACAACTCGTTTGTGGATACCGGGAAAGATGCGGATTTCGGCAAGCCCGCGCCAAAATTCAAAATCCAGACCCCGCCGTTCTATGCCGCGTGGGCCACGCCCGTTGTCCACGACACGCGAGCGGGACTCCGCATCAACGCGAAGTGCCAGGTTGTGGATTTTTCCGGCGAAGTCATTCCCGGACTTTATTGCGGAGGCGAAAGCGCCGGCGGTTTCGGCCTGCACGGCTTGGCGCGCTGCACGGTGCAAGGCCGCATCGCAGGAAAAAACGCTGCCCTTGAAACACCAGAAAACTCGAAAGCCTGAAGCAGCACTTAAACCCGAACTTTGAACCAGAATCGGTCGGAAGCCGCGAACAGATCCGATCCTTGCACGCTCACAGTTCCTTGCACGTAGAACACTCCCTGCTTTGCGTTTCCTACCTGCGCAATCGCGTCGTTGTAGCTGTCCCAAAACACGTAAAAGGCAAAATCTGTTCCCCACTGAAAACCGACGTTGTACCACAGCACGTCGCGCGACGGCGATAGCGTGACGTCTCCATTGATAAGCGTCCACCAGGGATACCCTGTCGCGTCTTGTTGCGGCCCCACGATTTGAAACACGGCATCGAAAAGAAGTCCTTCGTCCACGACGCTACTGTCTGCCTGTATGTTCAGCACGATCGCGAATGGATCGCTGAGCATGAAGGCATTTTTCGGCGTCCAAATGTCTCCGGGATCGGCTGTGTAAACACTGCTGATGTTGACGAAGGCCATTAGCGTCCTGCCTTTCGCGCACCGGCCTTGCTGCCTTGTCCGGATCGAGCGGCAGCGCCGCCGCTCTTTCCTTCAATCATCTTCACCGGCTTAATTTCCGCGATTCGCGCTCGCACCTCCGCTAACGTCAGCTTCTCGTCGATGGGAGATTTCTTCTTGCTTTGGGCCATGGCGGCTCCTCCTTCTTGAAACAGGCGGAGTATACGCGAGAGCATGCGCAGGCAGAATAGGAACGTCGCAATGTAACGGCGTCACTATATTTCCGTCGAAATCCTACTATCATCAAAGTGTATGAAAGCGCGCGAGGCGAAGACGCCCCTGACGATCTTCACTATCGGTCATTCCACGCGGCCGATTGCTGAATTCATTGAACTCCTGCAATCGAATGGCGTCGCGCAATTGATAGACATTCGCACCATACCGAAATCGCGCCACAATCCGCAATTCAATTCCGAAGAGTTCGCCGCGTCGCTTCGTGCTGCGCACATTCGATATGTCCATATGAAAGAACTCGGAGGCTTGCGCCACGCGCGCAAGGACTCGATCAATCTCGGCTGGCGCAATGCGAGTTTTCGCGGCTATGCGGACTACATGCAGACGGACGAATTCGAAGCGGCGCTGAATCGCATGATCGAGCTTGCCACGGCGCGTCCGACCGCGCTGATGTGCGCTGAGGCCGTTCCCTGGCGCTGCCATCGCTCGCTCGTTGCTGACGCGCTGCTCGTTCGCGGCATCCACGCACTCGAAATCATCGGTCCCGCCAAGCCAAAGGAACACGCGCTCACGTCCTTCGCCCGCGTCCGCGGCACCCGAATCACCTATCCGCCCGATCAGCCTCCTCGTTGGACTGGAAGACAAACCTTCCCAAAGCGCTCAATGACAGCTATTCATGTGGCGTTTGGGTTTGTGTCGAATTTCGATTTTCGCGCTTCGAGTCTCGAACTCAGTGCGGCGGCGGAACGTCGACGGCTCCCCTGCTAGGCGGCTTTTTCATTACGAATGCCAGGGGAATTAGGCACGCCACAATCACCGCGAGTGTCGCCACCACATCCTTGAACGCCAACGCGGCCGCCTGCTGTTGCACCATCATTTCAAGCCGCACGTATGCCTGTTGAGTCGCTTGCGCGGCGCTCATTCCCTGGTTGCGAAGCGTAGCCGTCATGCCGCCGAGCATCCCGCGAAAAATCGGATTGCCATTCTGCATGTGCCCCGTCAGATAGTTCTGGCGAGCTTGCGTGCTTCGGGTTACGAATGTGCTGACCAAAGCGATCCCGACGCTGCCTCCGATATTTCGAACGAAATTCATCATGCTTGAAACCTGGTTATTCTTTTCCCGCGGAATTCCTTCATAGCAAAGCACGTTTGACGGAATGAAAATAAACGCGAGGCCAGCCACCTGGTATGTGCGGAGCATCGCCGCTGTCCCGAAATCGATTGCCAGACTCAAATGTGTGGCCATGTGATAAAGGCCGAGCGATGTGGCGCCGTACCCGAAAGCCAATAAATAGCGTGCGTCCATCTTTCCGCTGAGAAATCCGGACATGGGCATGGTCAGCATCATCAGGAATCCGCCGAGAGCCATGCATTCGCCGGCCTGCGTGGCTGTATAGCCGAGCAGGTTTTGCAGAAACTCAGGAAGCAGCACCGTCGTGCCATAGAGAACCGAGCCGAGGATGACCATCGAAAGCATGGCCGTGGCAAAATTTCGCCGCTTCAAAAGCTTCAGTTCCACGATCGGGTGCGGATGCCGCCATTCCCATATCACCCAGAAAGTTAGAATCGCTACCGACGCAATGCAGCCCACCACGATCAAGTGGGAGCCGAACCAGTCCAGCTCTTGCCCCTTATCCATCACCATTTGCAGGCAGCCAACACCCAGGGCCACAAGCCCGAGGCCTGTGTAGTCAATCCCTGCTTTTCTCGCTTTTATTTGCTCGTCGCGCAGGTACGGTGGATCTTCGACGAATTTGTACGTCAGCAAGAGCGAAATAATGCTGATCGGTACATTGATATAGAAAATCCAGCGCCAGCTGAAGTTGTCGGTAATCCATCCGCCCAGTGTCGGACCGATCGCCGGCGCCAGAACCACCGCCATCGCATAAATGGAAAATGCCATTCCCCGCTGCTGTGGCGTAAACGTGTCCGCCAGAATGGATTGTTCGCTTGGTTGCAGCCCACCCCCGCCAACTCCCTGAAGAATGCGAAAGAACACCAGCATTCCAAGAGTCGGCGCCAGACCGCACAGAAAGCTGCTCCCCGCAAAAAGCACCACGCAGAACATGTAATAGCGTTTTCGTCCGAATCTCGTCGCGAGCCACGCGCTGATCGGCAACACAATGCCGTTCGAAACCAAATAGCTCGTCAGCACCCACGTGGATTCGTTCGTGCTGGCCCCAAAACTTCCCGCGATGTGCGGCAACGCGATGTTGGCGATGGAGGTGTCGAGCACTTCCATGAAAGTCGCGAGGGTAACAATGAACGCGATAAGCCAGGGGTTATACTGCGGGCGCCAGGATGCGTGATCTATGACGGCTGTGGCGGATGCCATAAATGGGTGTTGTAATCGGCTGGAATCCTAACTAATATACATGCATGTATGTATGCTGTAAAGGCCGCGAGGCACTGCGCGTATGAATCAAGCACTCCCTCACCGTTCGAGTGCACATCTTCCCCGAAGGATTAAAGCGACCGCTTCCCGGCAGCAGGCTCGCACGGACGCGACCCGGCGAAAGCTTCTGGTCGCCGCAGAGCGCATTTTCGCGCGCGACGGATTTGAGGCCGCCCGCCTGGAAGACATCGCTTCCCTTGCCGGCTACACGCGCGGCGCTTTCTACGCCAATTTCCAAAGTAAGGAAGATATTTTTTTCGCGCTGCTCGAGCGCTGGGTCGGACAGCGCATTTCCGAAGTGGCTGCGCTGCTCACCCGACAGGAAACCCCGGCGAAGCTTCTGCGCGCGCTGCGCGAGCATTACGCCCAGATCACGCAGGACCGCCGCCTCGCGCTTCTTTCTCTCGAATTCAAGCTTTTCGCCATACGCCATCCCGAAGCGCACGCGCGGCTGCGTACGCGCCAGCGGCGTCTTCGCGTTTCCGGAGGCGATCTGCTGCGCCGCATCGCCAGAATCACGGGGCGCACTCTTCCTATTCCGTGTATCGCGGTCGCCACCGGATTGGGCGCTCTTTCCAGCGCCCTTTCGCTCGAACATTTCGTTGATCAAGCGATGATGTCGGACCAGGACACTCGCCACTTGCTCGGAGTTTTCTTCGACGCCGTCCTCGGAACCAAACCCACGCGCTAATTCCCCGGCGATTGTCCGCAGCGCATCCGCAGCCGGGTCTCGTGCGATTCCAGATTTTGTGGCACAGTAGTTGGCGATGGCTGCAGCCGGGAAACCCAATCTCTCCGGACGTATCGCGTTCACTTATCCAGCTTATGTGCTCTACCAGCTCGCGCGATTCTGCATCGTCCTGGCTACGGAGATGCAGGCCGTCGCCATCGGCTGGCAGGTCTACGAAATCACGAAGCACCCGCTCGATCTTGGGCTCGTGGCTCTTTCCCAATTTCTTCCCGGGGTTCTGCTTTTTCTCGTGTCCGGATATACGGCCGATCGCTTCGATCGCCGCAGAGTCCTCACGGTCGGTTATGCGGCATTCGCGATGTGCTCGGGACTTCTACTCGCCATTTCGATTCACGGAGCGCACACCGCTTATCCGCTTTACATGGTCAGCGTGCTCGTCGGAATCGTGCGTTCGTTCAACGCGCCTGCGAGCCGCGCGATTCTTCCGCTGCTCGTTCCCGAGGAACATTTCAGCAGCGCGTTCGCGTGGGGCGCGACGATTATGCAGACCGCGACGATTTTGGGGCCGGCGGTCGGAGGCCTCATCTACGCACTCTTTCGCGGGCCGTCCGCTGTATACGCGTGCGCGATGATCACCGCCGCGGCTGCAGCAATTTCGATGCTGGGCGTGAAACCGCAATTTCGCGCGCGGCCGCGCGAATCGTTCAGTTGGAGAACGGTTGCCGCGGGTATGCACTACATCTGGCAGGAAAAGCTGGTGCTTGGATCCATCTCGCTCGACATGTTCGCGGTGTTGCTCGGTGGAGCGGTCTGGCTGCTGCCGGCGTTCGCGAACGACATTCTGAAAATTGGTCCGTGGGGACTGGGGCTATTGCGGTGCGCACCTGCCATCGGCGCGACCTCGATGGCGGTGCTGCTTGCTTACCGGCCGATGCGAAGCCGCATCGGCGTGAAGATGTTGTGGTGCGTCGTCGGGTTCGGCGTGGCCACAATTCTCTTCGGCATTTCGCACAGCCTGGCGCTGTCCATGATCGCGCTGATTTTGGTCGGCGCGACTGACATGGTCAGCGTGGTGGTCCGCGGAGTCCTGATTCAACTCGCGACGCCGAATGAAATGCGCGGGCGCGTCAACGCCGTGGACATGATTTTCATCGGCACGTCGAATGAGCTCGGCGGGTTCGAGTCCGGCCTGACGGCTGCAGTGGCTCGGACTCGTGCCGGCCATCATCATTGGCGGCGTCGGCGCGATCGCTGTGACGGCGCTTTGGGCCTGGATTTTTCCCGCGCTGCGGACCGCCGACCAGCTTCCGTCCACGGAAAGCGTGCGGGAATTTCCCGCCTCCATCGTTTAAAGCCTAGCTCGCGCTGGCTTTTTTCTCCGGCGGAGGCGCGATCGCGCCTTCGTAGAGATAGCCGCGGCGCCATTCCTTCACCGTGGTGCCTCCGCTGACGCGCGCCTGAATGCCCGGCTGATAGAAGTTGTAGGGGTGGACCGGTTCCAGCGCGCCGACTTCGTCGAGCCGCTTGCGCTGATCGGCGGGAATCGTGAAATCGAGCGAGCCAAGATTGTCGGCGAGCTGCGCGGTTTTCGTCGCGCCCAAAATCACCGAAGTGACGCCCGGCTGGGTGACCAGCCAGTTGATGGCGACCTGCGCGGGCGACTTGCCGATTTTTTTCGCGACCTCGATCAGCACGTCGTGTACGCGCCAATTGTGCTCCGTGAATTTATTGAAGATGGGATTCGGCATGGTCAGCCGGCCTTCGCCGCTGCCGCCGGCGGCTTCGCGCTTGTACTTGCCGGTGAGCAATCCACCGGCGAGCGGACTCCAGGGGCAGAGGCCGATGCCAAGCTCCTGCGCCGCGGGAATGTGCTCGCGTTCGATATTGCGCTCGGAGAGCGAATATTCGAGTTGCAGAGTGGCGCAGCGCTCGAGGCCGCCTGTTTCCGCGAGGGTTTGCGCGCGGGTGAAATACCACGCGGGCGTGTCCGACAAACCGTAGTAGCGGATTTTTCCTTCGCGAACGAGATCGGTAAGCGTCGAGACGACTTCTTCGACGGGTGTGATCATGTCCCACGAGTGAAGATAGTAGAGATCAATGTAGTCAGTGTTGAGGCGGCGCAACGAAGCTTCCAGCGCCGAGTAAATATTCTTGCGGCCGTTGCCGCCGGCGTTGGGATTGCCCGGCTGCGTGCCGAACGTGAACTTCGTGGCGATGACGGCCTGGTCGCGGAGCTTGCGGTCGGTGACGAATTTGCCGACGATCTGCTCGCTCTGGCCCATCTGGTAGCCGTTGGCGGTATCAATGAAATTGCCGCCGTCCTTGACGTAGAGGTCGAGCATTTCGATGGAAAGCTTTTCGTCGGCGCCCCAGCCCCAGCCGGTGCCGAAGCCCATGGCGCCGAGACATAGCGGGCTGACGCGAAGTCCGGTGCGGCCCAGCGTGACGTACTCGTTCAATCTCATATCGTTCCTCCTGAAAGGCTATCCGATGCGGGCCGCGAGCGGCGAGATTCGGGAAGTCTGGTGCAGTGGCTAGTGACCCCTTCGACTGCGCTCAGGACAAGCGAGTGGCTAGTGGCTAGAGACCTCGGAGCGACTCGCGAAAATTTGCGATTAGAACGGAGCGCCGTCGTTTGTTTTCTATGAGTTGAGCCACCTTCTAATAACGGGAGTTTGCGATTAGAAAACCATAGGCGCTCGCCACCCCCGTCCCGCAAAGGCAACCGGGACGCATACCCCCGTTTTGTGTGTCACTTTGTACGTACACCAATCGTTTGTTTTCAATGGGTTAGCGCGAAAATTACTCGACACGTGTGTCGAGTAATTCTGCACCGCGGGAGGGGTAAAATGGCCCCCACTTACGGGTGCGGCGATGGGCCCCGGGCACGCTTGGCGGCGAGACGACGAGGGACCATCGCATCCCTTCCCACCTGCGGCGGTCGAGGGCACGTTCGGTCGCCGCGGCGACCTCAGTGCAAGCAGGGAGACGCAAGCCCCCTTCGGCAAGAATGCTCAGGGCAGGGAGAAAGCTCGAGCATACTCACGGGCGAGCGCAGCTCCAGCGACCTGCTCCGGGAACCGCCTCCTGCGCCGATGTTGGTCATGCTTTTCACGCGACTATCTTAGTACACGGGAGCGAGAGTGCAAGGGTGAGGGTGTGTGGACTTTTGGAGGACAGTGATTGGTGATTAGTGGCTAGTGATTAGTGAGGAGCGCCTTGTGTGTATACCACTATGGGCATACTCTGGAGGTTGCTCATGAAAAAGAGGCGTGACATCAAGGACGATACTGCTGTCGAGAAAAGCAGCGGGAACGTGTATGCGGATCTAGGCTATACCGACAGCGACGACATGCTGGTGAAAGCACAGATTGTGACGGAAATTGCCGAGATCATTGGGCAGCGAAATCTGACTCAGGAACAGGCGGCGAAAATCCTTCGGCTTACCCAGCCAAAGATTTCGCGGCTGCTTCGGGGGCAATTTCGGGGGATCTCGGAGAGACGGTTACTGCGCTGCCTTACGCGGCTGGGCCGTGACGTGCAGATAGTAGTCAAGCAAACGCCAAGACGGCGCGCTCAGGGCCGCCTGAGTGTGCGGTTCGCGTGATCGCATCGTTGGCCGCGCGCGGCTATCTTGTTGCAGGGTAGCGAGAGTGCGACGGCGAGCGTGTGTGGACTTTTGGGATGGCGGTGACCTCAATCCGAAATAGTAACCTTCTAACACCGGCACACTTGCTCGGTCGCAACCCGCTGGATTCATACGTCTTGGAGCGGTGGCTGCACGGTTATTGGACTTCGGTGGCCCAGCGACTTCCACAGGCTATGATTGAACTTTACTCTTTGCTGAATTAGAATCTCGGCCAACATGCCGCCGCCGCGCCTGGAAGAGGTTTTCAAGCTGTCGGGAATCCCGACCTACACGTTCGTTCGTCCTCTCGAGTACGAAAAACTCTTGATCGCTCTTCGAACTCCTGGTCGCGGCGTTGTAATCGAGGGGCCATCAGGCATTGGCAAAACGACAGCGGTTACCAAAGCTCTGGCGGAGCTAAATTCGGAAGCTCAGGCTTTGAGGCTTAGCGCCCGAAAGAAAGATGACCGGGACATTATTCACGAGCTTCCTGGGATGAAAGGTGCAGGAATCGTCATCATCGACGATTTCCATCGCTTAGATGACACCATTCAGTCGGCGATCGCCGATCTGATGAAAACTCTCGCTGATGAGGAGCGCGAAGACACCAAAGTTATCGTGGTCGGAATCAACAAGGCCGCGAATTCGCTGATTAGCTTTGCGGCAGACTTGAACACGCGGATAGACACAATCAGGTTCGAAGCCAATCCGGATGACAGAGTGCGTCAATTGGTGGAAAAGGGCCAAACCGCGCTTAACATCGAGTTCAAAGTTGCAGGTGAAATCGTAACCGCCGCCGGCGGAAGTTTTTTCATTGCTCAAATGCTTTGTCAGCAGGCCTGCATCGCCGCCGGCATCATGGAGGCAGAGCAGCACCGAAGAATACTCCCGATCAGCCTCGAAACAGTCGTATACCGCGTGATGGGAGAACTCTCTCGCCGATTTCTGCCAATCGCCACGAAATTCGCTGCGGGGCCGCGATTGCGGCGCGAGGGTCGGGCGCCATATTTGCATATCCTGAAGTGGCTCGCCGAAGCGAACGAATGGTCGGTGTCCCTCGACCGAGAAGTAGCCAAGCACCCCGAACAGCGCGGCAGCGTCGGACAAGTAGTCGAGAAAGGGTACTTGCTGGATTTTATCAAGAAAAACGAGGCCTTTGGCGAGGTGCTACATTACCAACCATCGACTTTTATTCTTACAGTCGAAGACCCTCAGTTCGTGTTTTTCTTGAGACATCTCGGCTGGAACAAATTCGCCAATCAAGTTGGTTACCTCAGCATAGACTTCGGCTCCCGGTACGACTTCGCACTTTCCTTCGCGGGTCCCGATAGAGCAATCGCACGCAAACTATTTGAACTTTTGAGTGACGCTGAGCTTTCGGTCTTTTTCGACGAGAACGAGCAATCTCGAATCTTGGCGGAAAACATCGAAGACTATCTGGGTCCGATATATACATCGGAGGCGACGTACGTGGTTTGCCTTCTGGGGCCTGAATATCCAAAGAGGGTTTGGACTGTATTTGAATCGAAACAGTTTAAGGATCGATTCGGGGAGAAGGCCGTCATCCCGATATGGTTCTCGACGGCGCCCCCGGGAGTTTTTGACGAATCTTCCCGCGTGGGCGGAGTCACTTTCGACCCGAATTCCCTCCATGACACGCAACTCACATCCATATCGGACCTGCTGTGCAAAAAGATATTGGAACGATCTGCGAGTGGTGGCGCTTCGGCAAGCTGACGGTGGGCGACAACGCCGATGCTGAAAGCAAGATTCGTCGGACTCACATTCTTGGTAGCCGCATCCGCGCTGGCCGCGGCACAAACTACTATCGATTCTTTCAAAGCTGAGGCAGAAGCCTCCCTCAACGCCCGAATTGAGATCACTGATTCAATCACTTCTGGTGGCGATATGGGAGAGACGTACTGCCAGTATCGCCCAGTTGCAATTCGCCTCGAAGCTGGTCTTTCCGCGCAGCTACGAGAGGCCGTCCTTTCACACGAATTGGGGCATGCGATACTCTGCGCGCGTGGCGTCTATATTCTCGATACCTTGACCGCGGATGCAAAGCAGAATCCCAACGCAGGTCTGCTGGGAGCATTTACTGGCGCGATGGCAAGTTGTTACGTCGATCCGCTTGCCGATGCGGAAGCAGAGAAGCGTGGATTTGAAACCGGGCCTAGCTGTAGACGAACTTGCCCGTCGAACCGAAATGCATACTCAACAGCAGATATTGGACGCAGTTAGGGCTGGTGGCGACTTACAGGTGCGTTTTATCGCGATGGCCCTCTACTGCGCAGACCTTAGGCCGCATTCCTTTCGGATGGAGGATTTGGAGCAGCATCTCAGCGTTGAGCCTGCGATAATTGCGTCATTCCACACATTCAAGCGCGATTTGGGCAGCCCGACCTGCAACGATTGGATGAGTTGTTCGCGCTCACAAAGCGCCTGCGAAACGAACTGGAGCTCAGCCAGCAAATTAGGCTTTGGAATTTCGACAATCGCGCGCTTGAATGACATGTATCGCGTGACCGGGCCAGCACGCCTCCTGCACGAGCGATCGCGTACGCCACCGCACTAGAAGTCATCTCATAAACGGTCTGGTAGATTTCTCAGTTTGTCCTCAGGGGCTGAAGCCCCCACTTCTTAGGGCCTTCTGATGTCGGAGCTGAAGCTCCGACCCCCTAAAACCCATTTGTGAGACAGGTTTTAGTCGTTGAGGTTCAACGTCGCGTTTGCGTTTTCCACTATTTTGACCCACCCAGGGTCGGGAGTGGCGTTGGCGGCGTACTCGTCGTGCCAGTTCCACCACTTGTACGGTTAGGGCTGCCAGCTCAACCGGTCGATGCAACACCCTCTAATCAATTGATCCGACGATACTTCCTTCCGAGAACCGACATGCTAGGCCGTACTCAATCGGACCTAAACAGGGTAGTGTTTTATTTGAATTAACACTCGCGAGCATTTGTGGCCTTTGAGACTTCTGCATTTAGACTTCGAGCTAGTGTTGCGTCGACCCATTGAGACCACCGCGTTAATTAGGACTTGAGCTGCTTTCGCGTTCAGTCTTTAATACAAAACACACAGGCCCAGCGACCCAGCGCCGGTGAGAAACGAAAGACAAGGAGCGAAAATATGTGCGATCGAGATCATTCCGCGGAGGATCAGGAACGGTACGAAGCCCTCGGTTTAATCACGCGAAAGCAGTTTGGCGTCATGCTGGCCGCAGGCGTCGCCATGCTCCTGCCTGGAGTAGCCAACGCCGTAACGGTCGCCGAATCAGACGTGACCGTGAAGACGCCGGACGGCACTGCGGACTGCTACTTCGTCCATCCATCTACTGGCACCGCGCCCGGCGTATTGGTGTGGCCGGATATCTTCGGGCTGCGGCCGGCGTTCCGCCAGATGGGTAAGCGGCTCGCCGAGTCGGGCTATTCGGTGCTGGTGGTGAATCCGTTCTACCGGACCCAGAAAGCTCCGACTGCGGCTCAGGGCGCGGCGACGCCGATCCCGCAATTGATACCGCTCGCGCGAACCCTGAACGCGACGACCCACGTGACGGATGCGAAGGCATTTATCGGATGGTTGGATCAGCAGTCCTCGGTTGCCAAGAATCGCAAGGTGGGGACGCAGGGTTATTGCATGGGAGGGGCGATGGCCTTTCGTACCGCTTATGCCGTGCCGGACCGCGTCGGAGCCGTGGCCTCCTTCCACGGCGGAAACGGACTGGTGACAGATATGCCGGACAGTCCGCATCTTCAGGCCGCGACGACCAAGGCGCAGTTCCTGGTCGCAATTGCGGAAAATGACGATATGCAAGCCCCCACCGAAAAGACCGTGATGATCGATACCTTCGCCAAGGCGGGGCTGTCCGCGGAAATCGAAGTGTACCCGGCCATGCACGGCTGGTGTCCACCGGATTCGGGCGTCTACAGCGAGCCGAACGCCGAGAAGGCCTGGAGCCGTCTACTGGCACTGTACGGCAAAGCTCTGGCGTAACCTGTTTCTGATTGTTGGGTGCGGATTACCGGACATGTGCCCGCGCGGTACTCGACTCGTCCGGTTAGGGCGTTAGTCAGGAGCTTGCTGATTTAGCGCCAGCCGAGCGCTGGGGCAACAGTCGTCAGAATCGCCTCCATGGCATGCGCATTGTAGCCAACACCCAGCTGGCTTGGAACGGTCAGCAATAGCGTGTCGGCTTCCGCGATCGCATCGTCCTTTCTGAGCTGCTCAATCAGGACGTCCGGCTCGGCAGCATAGCTACGGCCGAAGATCGCCTGTCTGGGTTCGCCAAGGAAGCCGATCTGATCCGTTTCCTGGCCTCCTCGCCCGAAATAGGCACGATCACGGTCATCAATCAACGCGAAGATACTGCGGCTGACGGAAACACGCGGAGTGCGAGTGTGGCCAGCTTCCTTCCAGGCTGCGCGAAATATGCGAATCTGGGCGGCTTGTTGGACGTGGAACGGTTCACCGGTCTCGTCAAATTTGAGGGTTGAAGATTGCAAGTTCATTCCGAGCTTTGCGGCCCAGGCGGCCGTGGCATTGGAAGCTGCGCCCCACCAGATACGATCACGCAATCCTTCCGAGTACGGCTCAAGACGCAGCAGCCCAGGCGGATTAGGAAACATCGGACGTGGGTTCGGCTTAGCGAAGCCCTTACCGCGCAGTAGCTCCAAGAACTCCTGGGCGTGGCGCCGGCCCATGGCTTCATCGTTTTCGCCTTCACCCGGCTGGTATCCGAAATGGCGCCATCCATCAATTACCTGCTCGGGGGAACCGCGGCTGATTCCCAACTGCAAGCGCCCGCCAGCGATGAGATCCGCAGCGCCGGCGTCCTCCGCCATGTAATGAGGGTTCTCATACCGCATGTCGATTACTGCGGTGCCAATTTCAATCCTTCGCGTCTTAGCCCCGACCGCCGCGAGCAATGGAAACGGTGATGCCAATTGCCGCGCGAAGTGATGAACACGAAAGTAAGCTCCGTCCATTCCCAGGCGCTCGGCCTCGACAGCGAGGTCAATGGATTGCAGGAGTGCGTCGGCCGCCGACTGCGCTGCGGACTGCGGCGAAGGTGTCCAATGGCCGAATGAGAGGAAGCCAATTTTCTTCATGCAGGTTAGTCCTTCGTCGGACACCAGAAACCACTTTACGGGTTAGTGTGTTAATCAGGCGCTTGCACAGAGAACGCCAAATTGGCCGTCGCCATTTTTCAAGGCTATTGTGGGCGGTGAAAAAGGCCACCGTATACGGCCTTCTCAAGAATGTGCCCCTGTATTGCTTTCATTACGTTGGCGCGAGTTTCAAACGGGTCAGTGCCGGGCTGGATGTCGAGCTTCGTGTCCAAGGCGAAAAGTTCGAAGGTGTAATGGTGCCGCGGGAAACTGGCCGGGGCGCCCGGACCTCGATAGCTAGGCCCGCTTGCGCTGATTTGAGAGGCGCCGTTCTGCAACTGAGCACCCGCCGGGACACCTTCCGGCAGCCCAGTCGCGGTGCCCGGAATATTCCAGACAAGCCAATGAAGCTGATCGTCGGTCGTGTGGTTGCGACTGACGTCCATATCATGCATGTGCAGAAGGAAGGTGACTGTGCCCGGGGGCGTGTTGATCCACGTAATTTCCGGTGAAGTCTGGCTGCCGGACTGGGTGTATTTCAACGGAATGTCGGAGCCCTCGGCGAAGGCCGATATCGTCATGATCAAGTGCTTCTGAGGCGGTGTGCCGGGTGCTGTCTGAGTTTGAGCCGCGACCATCACGGTGGATACGAGCATGATAATGACAACCGAAAGCAGCCGACGAAATCGCATCTGTTTGCCCCTCCGTTACTCGTTGTGATTTTCGCACCCTGCCAGACGATAATCCGCGACGCAATTGTAGGCTTCGAACAAAAGCATCGCAACTGTGTTACGGGTTCTTGGTTGTCCCTTTCAATCGGGCAATCATTCAATTCCTGGGATTCGTGGCGAAGATGGAGAGCTCGGGGGTGAAGCCGCGGTCGTCCATTTCGAGGATGGCTTTCACCATGTGGGCGATGTCTTCGGCGCGGAGCTTGGTGGGATTTTCCTTCTGCTCGAAACCGGCGATGGCGGAGAAATTCGTGAGAACTTCACTGGGGTTGACGAGCATGACGCGGACGTTGTGCTTGCGGAGTTCGTCGCGCCAGCATTCCGTCATCCCGCGAAGCGCGAACTTGCTGGCGTAGTACGCGGTGCCGTTTCCAGCGCCCTTTAGTCCGGCCGTCGAGGAGATGTTGACGATATTGCCGCGCTGCCGCGCGATGAAGTGCTTTGCCGCCCCGCGGGCCATGAGCATCGCTCCGGTGACGTTCGTGGCGAAGACCGCCTGGAAGCTGGCGAGATCGAGATCCACAAGAGTCTTGAAAACGCCGAAGCCGGCGTTGTTGACGAGAATATCGAGATCGCCGAACTTTTCCAGGACTTCGCGATAAGTGCGGTCCACGTCGGCTTCCTTTGTGACGTCCGCGTGAATCGCATGCGCGCCGAGGGAGCTTGCCGCTTCCGCGAGCTTGCGCTCGTCTCGGCCGGTGATGGCGACGCGCGCTCCGCTGGATGCAAGAGTTTGCGCGACGGCGCGTCCGATGCCGCTGCTGCCACCCGTGATCAACGCCACCGCGTTTCGAAGATTCATTTTGCCTCCCAGGGAAATTCGGCCGAGGCAAGATTGTACTCCCGCCGTCGCCAAAAACAGGCTACAGCGCGGCGAGCCATGACAAGGGCAAAAGCGGCCAGGGAGATAGAACCCAAGCGCATGCCGCGGTAGAGACAGCGCAACGGAAGGCGCTACGCGCGCGATTTTTATGTCGGAGCTGAAGCTCCGAACCCCTAAAGGCGGCCACTGCGAAATCAAATGCAAATTGCGGAGGAAAAAGTCCCGTTCTCGAAAGGCGAGGATGGGGCACCCGGAAATGCTGAGAGAGCCGGCGAGACGCCGGCGCTACGACGCAAGAGCGAACTACGGAAGCTGCTGGATTTTTCCGCCTTTGGCCGAGACCATCAACTGCACCAGCTCCTCGGTGATTTTCGGCTCGAGGCCTTCGGTGTGGCCTTTGCCGGCGCGGATCACGTCGGCGACGACGCGGCCGTCCTTGCAGTCGGGATATTGCATGACTTCCGCCGTGCCGGGCCGAGGCAAATGTCCCCAGGAATCGGAGCCGGGATTCTGGCGAGTTGGGTCGTAGACGTAGCCGGCTTTGGTATCAGTGATATCCGCGACGCGGGCGCGCGCGCCGCAGCCATATTTCGCGGCCCAAGGCGAATCGCCGGGCAGCGGCTGGCCGCCGAGTTCATGTTCGCCGGTTTCGAAGATGAACGAGAAATCGGCGGTGGGGGGATCGCGCAGGGACGCCATCGCCGCAGCGAGACTTGCGGCATTTGGAGGCGGAGGCGTGCCGGGAGCGGGAGGCGCCGTGGGGCGTGCGGCGTTGAAAAAGCTCTGCGGAATCGGCGGCTGCGGGCCCAAGCGTCCGCCGGACAAGCTGAGCCAGCCGTCAACTCTGCTCGCAAAGAAATCCGTGCGGACAAGGCGATTCGACGTCATGCCGCCTTGCGAGTGGCCGACCAGCCAGAAAGCTTTGACGTTCTGTTTGCCGAGCTGGTCCACGATGGAGGTGACGATATTTTGCAGGTACTCGTCGTCGGCTGCGGACCAAATGTGCGTCGGCGAATTCGGCGTGGCGACGACGAGGCGGTATTTGTCCACGTAGTCGAGCAGCGGGAAATAATGGCGCTGCCAATTTCCGTACGATCCAGCGCCGTGAATGCTGAGGATGAAAGTAACTTTTTCGCCCGGCTTCAGATCGCAGGGATAGTCGAGGAAGTAGGTGCGGCGAGTTTTCATCTCGACGACGGGGCCCTGATTGATCTCGCGATCCGCGGTGCAGTCCGTGTCGGGACAGTGCAGCACGGGAGGCGTGACACACGGCGCGCCCGCGAACTGAACGAAACTTTGTTGAGCGCCAGCGTATCCCATGAACGCCGCCACGGCAGCGATTATCACGAGCAGTTTGATCGGATTGCGAGAAGCGTTTCCGTGATTTCCTGAAGGCATGCGTTTTCCTCCTCCACGGAGGCGCATCTTATACCCGAAGGCGAGTTTTTGATAGTGACTAACATTATTTAGAGACAGTATCCGGCTGCGGCCGGTTTGGAGTATTCTCCTGTCGCGCTGCGCGACCAGCAAGGGCAAGCGCCGTCCAGCGAAGCCATCGGTGACGCGAAAAGCGCGCTACAAAATCAAGAACAGGGGGCACATCATGAACCGGATACGGACAAGTGGTCGAGCGATCGGGATTGCCGCTATGACGGTTTTGAGTCTGGCGTCGGTTGGCAGCGCATTTGGGCAGGCCAAGACCGCGGGTTCGGCAGCCGCGAGCCTGCGCAAGGTGGAAGATCGCCAGGCGATCGAGCAATTGCTGATGGGCGATTATCCGAGGGCGCTGGACTCAACCGACTGGAAGGCGTACTCGGCGCTTTTCACCAAGGACGGCACGCTGATCATGAATGGCGGGAAGACGAAGGCGACGGGTCCCGCGGCGATTGAGAAATTTTTCGCCACGGCACCATTCGCGCAGCCTCCGGCTGCGTCGGCGACGCCGTCGCCATGCCCGCTTCCGCCGGGCGTACACAGATTCATGCACGTGGTGACCAATCTGTCGCTGCACATTGACGGAGATACCGCGACGGATCAGGCTTACTGGGAAACCATCGGCACGACGGACTGCAAGTCCGTGGTGGAGGGCGCCGGGCATTACGAAGACACGCTGAAGCGCGAGAACGGACACTGGAGATTCTATTCGCGCGAAATCTTCGACGATCTTCCGCCGCGAGCCGCGGCTCCAGCGCCGAAGCCGTAGCGCATGACGAGTCACGAGGGCAAATAGAGCCGGCGAGACGCCGGCGGTACGAACATTCTTATCGCGCGGCAAAAGAGATGGCTGGTTGGCGCATCGCCAAGCATGTGCGCCGGGCACGGCATGCCGTGCCCCTACTAAGTCAAAACCGGATCGGGCGGCCATGTTCGGGGCGAGGATGAGTTTGGCTGCGGAATCGTAGAACGACACCGAGATGCCTGAAATCAAAATCAACGGCTACGTCACGTACTACGAGGACGACGACTTCACCGAGCCGTGGAAGCCGCGGCAAACGATCCTGATCCAGCACGGGTTTGGGCGCACGTCGCAATTCTGGCGGCAGTGGGTGCCGATGCTGGCGGGCGACTATCGCGTGGTGCGGCGCGATCTGCGCGGGCATGGCGGCTCGGGCGATCCGGGCGCGAGCGATCCGTGGTCGTTCGATGGACTCGTGCGTGATTTCTCCGGGTTCTGCGATGCGCTCGATCTGAAGGACGTTCATCTGCTCGGAGAATCCACGGGCGGAATGCTCGCCATCGGGTACGTTGCCACGCATCCTCCGCGGGTGCGGTCGCTGACATTGTGCGGCACGCCGACGACGATCGGTCCGGCGGAGCAGAAATTTCTCGCGCTGGGTCACGACACGTGGCAGGGCGCGCTGATGGAAATGGGTTCGGAGGGCTGGGCGCGCAAGCTATTGTCGCAGCCGGGAACGGCGCCGCGCGGCAACCTGGCGCGGACGGAATGGTCCATTCAGCAATTCGGACGCTCGCGGGCAGAATCGCTGGCCGGATACAGCCGCGTGATTTCCACGACGGACGTCACGCCGCTGCTGGCGCAAGTGAAAGTGCCGGCGCTCGTGCTTGCGCCGACGCGAAGCGCCGCGACTCCGATGGCAGAGCAGGAACGGATCGCGGCAACGCTGCCGCGCGCCGACCTGGTGCGCATCGCGGGCGAAGGACACGAGATCTATATCGACCGGCCGGAGGAATGCGTGTCGGCGCTGCGTAGCTTCCTAGCACAATTCCGCTAGCTACAAAAAGTCGGCCGCGGCGGTGCGATTGACACGCGCGGAGGTCGAGCATATCGTTCGGTAACGAGCGAGTACCTTCCGATGGCTGATCCACGAACGAAGCCGAATTCCGCGCCGATCTCGACCGAGCTGAGCGGGACGATCGAAGGTCGCTTTGTGATTCGCAATCTGCTTGGCGCCGGCGGCATGGGAGAGGTATATCGCGCCGAAGACACGCGGCTGAAGCGGCTTGTAGCGCTGAAGCGAATCGCGCCCGCGATTCGCAAGAACGAAAGCAACCGCAAGCGACTCTGGCAGGAAGCGGAATGCGCCTCGCGATTGAACAACCCTCACATCGCGGCGATCTTCGACATATTCGAATCGGGCGACGACATTTTCCTGGTGATGGAATACGTCGAAGGCCAGACGCTGCGGCGGCGCCTGGAACAGCCGCTCTCCGTTGCTGAATTTCTCGAAATCGCCGAACAGTGCGCTTCGGCCCTGGCAGCCGCTCACAAGGGCGGCGTGCAACATCGCGACATCAAACCCGAAAACCTGATGCTGAATCGAGAAGGCGAGCTGAAGGTTCTCGACTTCGGCCTGGCACGGACGCTGCTGCGGGAAGACGGAACCACGCTGGAATCCGCGGAGAGCGCGAACTTCGGCGGCACGTTTGCCTATATGGCTCCGGAAGCGCTGCAGGAAAAAACGACCGATGAGCGAGCGGATATTTTCTCGCTCGGCGTTGTGTTTTACGAGGCGCTGGGCGGCCGGCACCCGTTCAAGGTTCGGAGCGCGGGATTTCTTGAAACATATGAACGGATACTGCACCAGGAGCCACCTCCGCTGCGAACGCTGAATACGGAAGTGCCGGCGGAGCTGGAACGGATCGTTACGAAAATGCTGGCGAAGAATCCGGCCGACCGCTATGGGTCGGCTGCCGAACTCGCAACCGATCTACGGGCACTGCGGCGCAGTCCTGCGGCGGCGATGGTCGCGCAGAAACCCGCGCGGCCGAAGCGGCTTCTTCGCGCGGCGCTCGGCATTCTCATCGCGATTGTCATTGTCATACTGGCAGTTATTGCGGCGATCCCATCTGCGCGGCAACAGGTGAAAACCTGGTTCCGAATCGATGCAATCCCCAAGCAAAAGCAGCTCGCGGTGTTGGAATTTCAAGCGGTAGACGGAAGCCCGGAAGAAACGTCGTTCACGGCCGGCTTGACGGATACCGTAACCACAAAACTCACGCAACTCACAGGGGACCGCTCACTCCAGGTGGTGCCGGCGCGAGATTTGCGGGAACGGCACGTGACAACGGCCGAGCAGGCGCGGCGAGATTTCGGCGTGAATCTGGTTCTGGAAGGCAGCCTGCACAAATCGGGCGAACAGGTCCGCGTGAACTATGCTTTGGTTGACGCGCGTACGCGGCGCCAACTGCGCGCGCAGAGCGTGACGCTCGCGGCATCCGATCCGTTCGCGGTTCAGGACCAAATCGTGAATGGAGCGGTGGACATGCTCCAATTGCAGGTTCCGGCCGCGGAACGCGAAGCCATCCGGCCTCATGGAACGCAGATCCCCGGCGCCTACACGCTATACCTCCAGGGGAAAGGCTACCTGGAGGATTACGACAAGCCCGACAACATTGACACCGCTGTGAACTTATTCCAGCAAGCGCTGCAATTGGATCCGAGGTACGCGCTCGCTTACGCGAGCCTGGGTGACGCGTATTGGAAGAAATATCTCCACACAAAAGATGTCCGCTTGATCGAAAGCACGCGAGCGCCCTGCGACCAGGCGCTGCATCTGGATGAAAAGCTTTCGGCCGCGCACGAATGCCTGGGAACGATCGCGGCCGGGACCGGGCACTACGAGGAAGCCGTGACGGAGTTCGAGCGAGCGCTTGTTTCCGACCCGGCAAATGATGACGCCTACACAGGTCTCGCTCGCGCTTACGAATTGCTGGGCAAACCAACGGAAGCGGAGACCACGTATCGCAGAGCCATTGATCTGCGGCCGCAATATTGGGCCGGATACAATTTGCTGGGAACGTTCTATTTCCGCCAGATGAAATACCCGCAAGCGGCCGAGATGTTCAGCAAGGTTGTGGCGCTCGTGCCGGACAGCTTTCACGGCTACGACAATCTAGGAGCCGCGTATCTGGGGCAGGGCCAGTATTCCGAAGCCATCGAAACATTCAAACATTCGATTTCGCTCCGCCCGACTGCATATGCGTACTCCAATATCGGTACGGCGTACTTCTACATGCATCGGTTCGATGACGCCGCGATCAATTATGAGCAGTCTTTGAAACTCGACGGAGGAGATTTCGATCTCTGGTGGAATCTGGGCGAGGCATATTATTGGAATCCCGTGAAGAGGCCGCAGGCCGAACGCGCCTACCGGCAATGCATTTCACTGGGCAGCCCGCAATTGAAAGTGGACCCGCGCGACGTGGATGCGATGGGTGTTCTGGCAGTGTGCCACGCGATGCTGAACGACCGAAAAGGCGCGCTGGAGTTGCTCCAGAAAGCGTTTGCACTCGGTCCGCAGGACGCTGAGTTGAGCTTCAAAGCCGCCATTGTGTACACTCAGCTTCACGATGAGGACCGGGCCGTGCAGCGATTGGGCGAAGCCATCGCCGCCGGATATTCCGCAAAGCTGGCAAGCGACACACCGATTTTCGATCAATTGCGGGGCAATCCCCGGGTCCAAGAGCTGTTTCGGTCAACAAAATGACGACTGAAAAAGGAGGGGCCATGCCAGCCCAACCAGCGATGAGCGAAGAACGCGTGAAGAGAATTGAAATTACGCTCGATGAGAAGAAAAATCCCCAGGTCGCCGCGGAATTCCGAGCGGTGACGATCGATCGAACGAAGGACGAAGAGGTAATTTGGATTTCTGAAGTGCCTTTTCGAATTGATTTCAAAAGCGGTACGCCGTTCTACGAAGATCAATTCAATCAGACGAGCCGCCGGAGCGGATTGGTGCGGCGCGCCGTCCTGCCGAGCAAGTTCCGCTCGTATGAATACACGATCGAGGTGAACGGCAAGACTCTCGATCCGAAGATTTTCGTATGGCCGTGATCGGATTGCCCGAAGGAGTGGCGGCGCTTTGCCAAGCATCTGCGCCGGGCACAGCATGCTGTGCCCCTACGAAGAAACAGCAACTGCGCGGTGAGTGGGACGCGCGTTGCCAAGCATCCGCGCCGGGCACGGCATGCCGTGCCCCTACGAAGAAACTGCAATTGCGCGGCGACAGCGCGCTAGTTCTTAGCCTTCGGCAGATGCTTGTCCGGCAGCTCGAAAACCCAGATGGCCGCGCCGTGGTCGGGCGGATTCTGAATCTCGGGGACGAGTACCGGGAAGGTTGCGGTTTGCGCGCCGCCATTTCCGACGACGACGGCGACGTACTGCTTGCCGTTGACGCTGTAGGTGATGGGACATGAACTCGGGACATCGTTCATGCGCACCTGCCACAAGGTCTCGCCCGTGGAATCATCGTAGGCTTTGAGAACGCGATCGAGCGAGCCGGCGAAAACGATTCCGCCTGCCGTCGCCAGCACGCCGGTGGATTGCGGCGCGCGCTGCCGGTCAATCCATAGAACCTTCTTCGTCTCCAAATTAAATGCCTCGATGCGGCCGTATTTCCCATCGCTATCAGGGCGTGGTCGAATGAACCAATTCACACCTGACGTGAGGTTGCCGCGCTCACCCGCGGGCGCAGGGATCAGATCCATGCAGGATTCGACCATCGGGACGTATAAGATTTTGGATTCGGCGTTGAACGACGTGGCAATCCAACTGCGGCCGCCGCCGGGGTGCGGGCAGATCATGTGCGGCTTGCCGTCTCCCACCACGACTTCGGGGTTGATGGCCTTTTCGCCGGTCTGCGGATCAATTGAGGAGATGACGTTCTGGATGCCGAGATCCTTCGAGAAAATATATTTCCCGGTCGCGGCGTCCATGCCCTCGTAGATGCCCATCTTTCCCGAAGTGATCACGAGCTTTTTGTCTGCGCCGTTCACGGGCAAATGGACCACCTGCTGCTCGAACGCCCAATCGAGATCC
This sequence comes from uncultured Acidobacteriota bacterium, assembly GCA_963818605.1. GTDB lineage: Bacteria > Acidobacteriota > Terriglobia > Acidiferrales > UBA7541 > Palsa-295. The sequence continues at coordinate 409,169 of CAWFSW010000004.1, read as the reverse complement.
CACTGATCGTTGTGCACGTGCTGAAAATACCAGACGAGCTTTCCGCTATCGGGATTGAACGCGAGCGTTGAATCCGTGAACAGGCCGTCGTTCGAGACGCCCGGCTTGTCCACGCGATGCAGCACCGGACCTGTGTCGTACGTCTGTCCGACTCCGAAGTAGGCGAGGTTGAGCTGGGGATCGTAGCTTCCCGCCGTCCACACTGAGGCGCCATTGCGCTTTTCGGCCGGCAGATCATTCCAACTATCACCGGGCTGGCCCGGCTGCGCGATGGTGTGGAAACGCCATGCCTCTTTTCCGGTGTCCGCGTCGAGCGCGACGATGAAATTGCCTCCCGCCGCCTGGCCGGCGATCCCTTGCATCACTTTGCCCTTCGCGACGAGCGGACCGCCGGTGGTCTGGTAGCCCTTCGTGTAGTCGGCAAGCTCGGTATCCCAAATCACGTTTCCGGTTTTCACGTCGAGCGCAACCAGGTGATCGTCCGAAGTGGGGACGAGCAGCCGATCGCGATAGAGGGAGAGGTTGCGCTTGACGGAGAGCCGCGCGTCGCTCGGCAGCTGGCGCGAATATTGCCAAAGCAGATCTCCCGTGACGGCGTTGAGCGCCTGAACTTTGTCGCCGTAGCTATCCACGAACAAGCACGCCATCGTGCTCGAGCGGCGTGGCTTCATTCTGTCCGTTGGGCAGCGACCACGCCCACGCCACGCGCAGATCGCCGACGTTGCTCTTGTTGATTTGCTTCAGCGGGCTGAAGCCGTGGTCGTCATAAGTGCGGCGCCAGATGAGCCAGTCGCTCGCGGGCGGATTGTCGAGGAGCTCGTCCGTAACCGGCGAGAATTTATCGAGAGGGTTGGAAAGCGTGACCAGCGGAATGGGAGGAGCGAGCGGAGACAGAGGCATCATCGGGCCTGACCGTGAAGTGGCGCCGCGCGGAATCGTCATTGCGGCGAGCGCGGTGGTATCCGACGGCAGCTCCTTGTCACCCGGCTGCACGCCATTTCCCTGGAGAATGTACGCCACAAGTTGCGCGGTAGTCTGCGCGTCAAGTTGGCCCGGATTCTCAGGGGGCATTTTTGTGGTGATATACGTGAACAGGGACTCAGCGCTCTTTCCGCCCCAGCTCTGGCTGAAGGATGGGCCGCGCAGCGCGCTCGCGAAGTCCCCGCCGTTCAGGTTCTGGCCATGACACGAGGCGCAGTTTTCGCCGTACGCCGTCTTGCCTTTCGCCGCCTGACCCGCGGTGAATGTCGCGATATTTCTGCTATTGAATTGCTGCGCGTGGAGAAGTTTTCCAGTCGCGAGAGTGACGACAAATGCGGCGATCGCGATGCAGCAGCGGAGTCGTATATGAAGGATGAAAGTTTTCTGCAGATTCATGCTGGCCCCTGTCTGTGATCGAGATGCAAAGCCTGCGGCGAAGATGTCGCTCGCGCGTACGACGCCGGCGGCTCGCCGCCGTGCATTGAACCACTATCGAAATGAGAAGACTAGTGGAAATGTTGAGGAGGGCTTAAGGCTCACCGCACCCTTCGCCAAAGCACTCAGGGCAGGGAGACGCAGAGAACGAAAAAAAGAAACTCAGGCTTACCACAGAGGACACGGAGATTGCACAGAGGGCACAGAGAAAACGTTGAGACTCGCCGCAACGGGGCGCGGCGAAGCCTATTGCGAGGCTGGCTGATTTTCAGCAAGCAAGGCTTCCACGCGCGCGGTGATTTCCGCTTTCAGCTGGCCGTTGAAATCGCCGCTCGCAGGGCTGGCGAAACCAGCGTGGACGCTTTTGACCAGGCCGTCGCGCCCGATGAACACCGTGGTCGGCCAGGAATTCAGATTGACGAGCTGCGGAATTTTCTTATTCACGTCATCGGGATCGCCGGCGACGAGCACCGTGTATCCGATGCCGTAATGGTAGATGAACCAGCGCAGCCGATTCAGTTCGCCGAACTGCGCGGATTCTTCGAAATCCAAAGCGACGATCTCCAGGCCGCGGTCACGGTAGGTGCGATACAGCTGGGCGAGAAACGGGGCTTCGTCGTGGCAATTGGGGCACCAGCTTCCGGTGATATTGACGAGAAGCACTTTGCCGCGGAAGCGGGCGTCGGTACTCGAGACCATGCGTCCCGAAATATCGGGAAAGCTGAACTGAAACGGCGCGTTCGGATCGGCAGCGTGCGTTTGTTGCGCGGGATCGGTCGGCTCAGGCAGACCTTTGGCGCGCGCGTCCGCTGGACGGTACGCCGGCAATTCCCTTTTGCCGTTGTAGTCGTTCAATGTGATGGCGAGGGTTCCATCGGGCTTTGGCGCGGCTTCGATCATGTACGGGCGCTCGCCGGAAAAATGGCTGAGGACGAATTTGCCGTCGCGATAGCGTCCGGTGAGCGCGCCGGTATCGCCGTCCACACGCAAGATCGCCGCGGAGACGTCCGCGCCGGACTGGCGCACGATGAAGCGCCACGCGGATTCTCCCTTGGGACTTTTCACTTCGATTTCCCACAAGCCGCCGATGGAAGGAACAGTGCCCGCGGGCGGGTCGGGTTCGGGAACGAATCGTTTCGCCTGAAAAGGCAGAGTGCTGCGCGGCTCCGGGCCGAACTTGCCTTCGATCGTGCCGGTCAACTCGCCACCCTGGATGGCCGCGTTCAATCTTTCCGCGTATTGGTCGAAATTGAGGACCATCGCATCATGGTCCTGGCGCCCGCTGGTGGATGTGACGCGCTCGTCGCCATTGATGAACGCGCCTTCGAGCTTGTTGCCCTTGCCAGAAATATCAATGCGGAAGGGAATGGTCATGCCGTCCACGACAACGGTGCCTTCCCACTTTCCAGCGACGGATTGGGCAGACGACGAATCGGCGAAAGCGGACAAAGCAAGGAGGGCAAGTGAGACGAGCGCGATGCGAGATGCGGCTTTCATGTGCGTCCTCATTTTTCAGCTTCTGCGGCGAAATTATATCAGCAACCGCGATTAGCGGCGCGGCGCGGAGTCTGATCCCGAGCCGGAGCGCATCTTCCAGGCGATCTGCCGCAACATGCCGAGCCAAATCACGGCGTCGCGCGCGGGCAGATTCAGGCGGCGGACCAGACGGCGAATTCTCTGGTCCGAATCGGCGACGCGGCGCAACTCAAGAAACCCGCTCAGATGCAATGCGTCGAGGAGCATCGTGGTAATCCGTTCCATTTCGGCGGCGGATGCAAGCGGCAGTTTTTCAATCTGGCGCGGAGTCTTCGCGTCGCGAATCAGCTCGTAAAGACAGACGGCAACCGCCTGACCGAGATTCATCGAGATATTCGCCTCGACGGTCGGCACGCGCATCAGCCAGTGGCAGTGGCTGAGGTCGTCGTTCGAGAGGCCGAATTTCTCGGAGCCGAACAAGAGCGCGACGCAATTCGATCCGAGACGCTTGCGAATCAGGCGAGCGCCATCTTCGAGACGACGGAGCGGCTGATGCAAGGTTCGATGGCGGACGGCGGTGGTTCCCACGACGAGAGTGCAATCGGCGACCGCTTCGGCGACGGTTTTGAATTGTTCGGCGCTCGCGAGCAGCGCCGAGGCGCCGACGGCGGAACGCGCCTCGCGAAACGCGGGCTGGTAGGGATTCACGACGCGCAGCTGGCGGAAACCGAAATTACTCATCGCGCGGGCGGCTGCGCCGATATTGAGCGGGTTGCGCGTCGAGACTAAGACGATGCGCAGGCGGTCGAGTTGAGCGGCGGTTGGCAAGCGCCGCTATTCTAACAGGCTACCGCCAGAGTCGCGTCGGTGGCGATGGCATGCATATCTTGACGGGCGTCGGAAGAACGTGGAATCATTCGGTTTCCACAGACGATTCCACAGGGAGCGTGAATCATGGCTACACAACTGGCAGCTGCGTACGCGGAATTGGGGCTTTTCATCGGTGGCGAGTGGCTGGGCGCCGAGGGACGGAAGACTTCACCTGTGCTCAATCCGGCGACCGAGGAGATGATCGGTCATCTGCCGCACGCCTCGAAGGCTGATCTGGACCGGGCGCTCGCGGAAGCGGAAAGAGGATTCAAGCTGTGGCGCGCGATTTTCCCGGATGCGCGCGGCAAGGTCCTGAAACGCACGGCGGAACTGATGCGCGAGCGCGCGGAAGAAATCGCGCGGATTGCGACCACGGAATCGGGCAAGTCCATTCACGAGACGCGCGTCGAGCTGCAGATGTCCGCAAATATTTTTGAGTGGTTTGCCGAAGAGGGACGCCGCGCCTACGGACGCGTGCTGCCGCAGCGGGCGCCGGGGACTCGTCTAGCCGTCGTCAAGGAACCCGTGGGGCCGGTCGCGGCGTTTGCGCCGTGGAATTTTCCGATTGGCAATCCCGCGCGCAAGATCGGCGCGGCGCTGGGCGCAGGATGTTCGTGCATTCTGAAACCCGCCGAGGAAACGCCGGCGTCCGCGCTCGCCGTGGCGCGTTGCCTGGTTGATGCGGGCCTGCCCGCGGGCGTGCTGTCCATCGTGTTTGGAGTGCCCGCGGAAATTTCCACACACCTGCTGGCGTCGCCCATCATTCGCAAGATTTCGTTCACCGGCTCGATCCCGGTCGGCAAGCAACTGATGAAGCTGGCCGCGGAAGGGATGAAGCGCACGACGATGGAGCTGGGTGGGCACGCGCCTGTCCTCGTGTTCGACGATGTGGACGTCGAGAAAGTGCTTGATGCGTGCGCGACGGCGAAATATCGCAACGCTGGCCAGGTTTGCGTGTCTCCCACGCGATTCTACGTGCACGAGAAAATCTACAACCGTTTCGTGGAGGGTTTTGCGGCACGCGCGAAGGCTCTACCTGTGGGCGACGGGATTGACGAGAAAAACAAGATGGGTCCGCTCGTCCACGCGCGGCGGCTTGCCGCGATTGAGGCGTTGATTGAGGACGCGAAAAGCTCAGGCGCGAAGGTGCAGGCGGGTGGGGCGCGGCTGAAAAGCCCGGGATATTTCTACGCGCCGACCGTTTTGTCGGACGTGCCGAACAAGGCGCGCATCATGAACGAAGAACCGTTCGGGCCGGTGGCGGTGATCAATTCATTTTCCGACTACGACAGCGTGATCCGAGAAGCGAATCGGCTGCCTTATGGGCTGGCGGCGTTTGCGTTCACGGATTCCGCGCACAGGGCGAAACTGGTCGGCGAACAGCTCGAAGCGGGCATGGTGGGCGTGAATACTTTCGCGATTTCCGTGCCGGAGTCGCCATTTGGCGGCGTGAAGGAAAGCGGGCACGGCTCCGAGGAAGGCATCGAGGGTCTGGAGGCGTGCCTGGTGACGAAGTTTATCAGCGAAGCGTAGGAAGCTACTCCATGTTAATAGCGGTCATCTCGATCGCGGCCCTGGGATTCGCCGCGTTCGGTTTGTTGGTCATGCGAGACCCCATGCGACTATCAATACTCGGCCCCGGCGCGGAGGGATACTATCAGCGATTGGTTCTGGACACCCGTCAGCGTCGTCAGTTACGGATGCTCGGCATGGTCATGTCATTCTTTGGCCTGATGATTCTTACAGCTGCGCTGCAAAGTCGGCTGAAAGTCCGCATACTGGCTAACATGTCCGATGGGTTTCTCACCTTGCTATGGCTCTCGTTCCTAGCAGCCTTTGGTTTTGGACTTTTGGACATGGCCGTCAGGTTAACTCGCGGAGAGGGAACCAGCGCCGTCTTTGATTCGTGGCGGATTCGGAAGCAAGGAATCGAGCTCGGACCGATTACCGTCGAACCCGCCATTACTCCGAAGATGCGCAGAGAAGCCGCCCTTTTCACTATCATCTACGTCCTGCTGGTGACAGTGACGGTCGCAGTGGCGCCTTTTATTCGCTAGCACAGGAGACATAAATGCATTTCGATTTTGGCAAAATCCCTCCTCGGGAGGGATACAAACTCCTGGTTTCAACTGTGACGCCACGCCCGATTGCGTGGATCACCAGCCTGAATTCGGCCGGACAGCTGAACGCGGCTCCTTTTTCGTTTTTCAACGTTTTCGCGGGCGATCCTCCGGTGGTCGGGATAGGCATCGGGAGTCATGAGCCGGGCCGTGCGAAGGACACGCGGCGGAACATTCGTGAAACGAAAGAGTTCGTGGTGAATCTCGTCTCCGAAGATACGGCTGAGGCAATGAACGTCACGGCGATCGAGTTTGAGTCCGAAATCAACGAGATTCCAGAGGCCGAGCTGGAAGCCATTCCTTCCGTCCACGTGAAGCCGCCGCGGATTGCCACAAGTCCCGTATCAATGGAATGCACCCTGATGCAGATCGTGGAGCTGGGATCGGACAACGGGCTGGTGCTCGGGAGAGTGCTGGCCATGCATGTGCGCGACGATCTGGTGCTCGATCCCGCGAAACACTATATTGATACGCCCCGCCTGAAGCTTATCGGGCGCATGCACGGCACCGGCTGGTACGCGCGCACTTCGGACCTTTTTCAGATGGACCGCATTCCCCGCGCCGACTGGATTTTGCGCGGAGACAAGAAGACGACCGTTCCGCGTTGACGGTGTCCCGAAGCGGAGACTCGTGACCGACGAAAAATTACAGGCGCTGGAGAGGCGTGTTAATGAGCTCGAAAATCGCCTCGGGCTTGCGGAAGACGAGCTGGCGATCCGGAAGCTCCAGCACACGTACGGCTATTTCATTGATAAGTGCATGTACGACGAGACGGTGGACCTTTTCTCCGAGCGAGGGGAAACCTATTTTCTGGGCGGCGTCTTCAGAGGCAAAGCGGGTGTGCGGCGGCTTTACGGCGGGATTCTGCGCAATAAATTTTCGCCGGGGAAAAACGGGCCTTCGCACGGTCTGATGCTCGACCATCTAACGATGCAGGACGTGATTGATGTCGCGCCGGATCGGATGTCGGCCAAGGCGCGATTCCGCTGTTTCATGCAGGGCGGGAGCCACGAAAGCGTCACGCAGATTTTTCCGGCATTTTGGGAAGGCGGAGTTTACGAAAACACTTATTTCAGGGAAGAAGGCGTCTGGAAAATCGGCGTGCTGAATTACAACGTCTTCTACTACGCGCCGTACGAACAGGGTTGGGGCAAAGTGAAGCCCGGGTACGCAGTCCCCACGTATTCTGTGACGTTCCCGCAAGATCCGCTCGGGCCGGACGAACTCACCACAAAGCAGACCAGTATTTGGCCGGAAACCAGCGTGCTGCCCTTCCATTACCCGCATCCTGTGACGGGAAAACCGATTCAGTGAGCGCGGCGGCCGGACCGGGAAACGAAATATCCAAGGGAATCACACTTGCGGGAGAAACCGCGATTGTAACCGGCGCCGGTCGCGGCTTCGGCCGCGCGATTGCGCTGGGTCTGGCTTCGGCCGGCGCGACGGTCTCGGTTACCGCGCGATCAAAGAATCAACTCGATGAAACCGTCGCACTAATCCAGCGAGCCGGCGGACGCGCATTTGCGGTTGCGGGCGACGTGACGAACCGCAAGGATGTGGCGCGGATAGTCGAAGCAGCTGAAAAGAAGCTCGGGCCGACAACGGTGATGGTGAACAACGCGGGAGTCACCGGACCGTACGGGCCGTCGTGGGTTGTGGACCCGGACGATTGGTGGAGCGCGCAGGAAGTGATCGTTCGCGGGACTTTGCTTTTCATGCACGCAGTGATGCCGGGCATGGTGGCGCGGCAGAAGGGTTCGGTGATCAACGTATCGGCGCTCGGCGGAGTGTGGTTTGCGCCCAAGCTGACCGGGTACGCTGTGGCGAAATCGAGCCAGATTCGATTGTCGGAACATGCCGCAGCGGAAGCGAAGGAATACGGCGTCAGCGTATTTTCAATCGAGCCCGGCACGGTGTACACGGATATGACCGAAGGTACGATCAATTCCGCCGACGCGCAGAAGTGGGTGCCGCATATGGTCGCATACCTGAAAAATTTGAAAGCGACGACCGATCCCGCACCGGGACTCGCGCGATGCGCCGAGATGTGCGTGCAGCTAGCGTCCGGACGCTATGCGGGACTTTCGGGACGATTTCTGCTGCCCGGGGATGATTTCGACAAGCTGCTGCTCGAGCCGCCGCCGAAGCCGGGTTCCGCACTCATTCCGCGAGAGCCCGAGCGCACTCGCTAGTCTTAATCACGGATACAGCGACCACGCATTCGCCGCGATCGTGACCGATGGCACCAATGCGTCCTCTCGAGGCAGGCGCCATCTACCCAGGACATTACGTGATATACTCGCCAGCCATCATGGAACTCTTCGAGGGCGAGGAGCGCGAAGAACGTGCTAAGGAACGAATCGCCGCGCGCATCGCCGAAGAGTCAAAAGACCTTCCTTACCGCTGGGGGTATTTCCAAGGGACGATTTTGATTCCGTGGTCTTTGCTTCTGGTGATAGGCAGTGTCGGGGAATTGGTCAAGTTGCATTCGGAACCCTGGTATCTCTCGCTGATCACTCTGGCGATGGGTATCGTCGGGCTCCCATTGGCATACGGTCTGCTGCGTAAGTCAGCGTTTGCACTGCCTCTGCTTTATGCGACGGTCGGTATCGCACTTGTATTGGTGGCCGTGAAGCTTCCGGTCGCGATAACGCACTATCGAGACAGCGGTGACAACGGGAGCGCCATGTCAGAAGCAGAAATCTTGCTCGTGTGGATGGTCTCTTTACCTTACTACCGCAATCGCAGGGCGCAATTCCATTAAGTCTGTCGCCTCCCCGCCCCTTACACCCCCAAATGCCTGAGTTGACAGGCTCGCCGCGAAGGTGATACGAGAATACGTATCCCGGCTACAGCAGCAGGATTGAGGAGTGAGGCCACTATGACTACGAGATTTCCGGATACATTTGACTACGCGGGTTTCAACGCGCCGATGCGCACTGAATGCGACATCTACGATCTGATCGTCGAGGGAAATCTGCCAAAGGAGATTGACGGCACGTGGTACCGGACGATCCCCGACCCGCAGTATCCGCCGATGCTTGGCCACGACACTTATCTGAGTGGCGACGGCATGATCAGCTGCGTTCAAATTCGAAAATGGCCACGTTGATTTCAAGATGAAGTACATCATGACCGACCGCTTGAAAGCCGACCGCAAAGCGCGTCGCGGACTTTTTGGCCTCTACCGCAATCCGTATACCGACGATCCCAGCGTGAAGGGCATCAACCGGTGCGCGAATAACACCACTCCGATTTTCCACGGCGGCAAGCTGCTTACGCTCAAAGAAGACGGCCTGGCGGTGGAAGTTCATCCCGAGTCGCTCGAAACGATCGGCGTGTTCAACTATCGCGGCAAGCTAAAGAGCCAGACGATGACCGCGCACACGCGGCTCGATAATGAAACGCAGGACCTCCACTTTTTCGGCTACGAGGCCAAAGGCCTGGCGACGCGTGATGTGTCCTACTGCGTGGCAGACAAGGAAGGCCAGCTGGTCAGCGAAGAATGGTTTCAGGTGCCGTACGTGTCGCTCATGCACGATTTCGCAGTAACGAAAGAGCACGTGATCTTCCCTGTTTTTCCGACGACGGCTGACCTCGACCGCATGAAGGCGGGCGGCACGCACTGGGTCTTTGAACCGAATCGCGAAGCCTACGTCGGCATCATGCCGCGCGACGGGCACACCAGCGACATGCGCTGGTTCAAGCATCCCGCGTGCTCCGCGTTTCATTTCATGAATGCCTACACCGAAGGCAAGCTGGTACATCTTGATTTCGGCATCGGCAAATACGCTCCGTTCCCGTTCATTCAGGAGGCGTCGCACATCCATCCGAAGGCGGAGGATTTCGCGTACGGCCGCGTGGTGCGGTGGACGTTCGACATGTCGAAGCCGGGCGAGAAATTCGAGGAATACAAACTCGCGCCCTCGGGCGATTTCCGCGCATTGCGAACAAGGATCACATGAAGGACTACTCCATCGGCTATTACGAGCGCTTCGATCCCGAGGCTGGAGCGCCGATCGTCGCGGGGCCTGTCGGCGCCGGGTTCAACACGCTTAGCCGCCTGGAAATAAAAAGCGGCAAGCTGAAGTCATGGCATCCCACGCGGCCCGTGACGATCCAGGAGGAAGTCCACATTCCTTCGAAGCAGCCGGGGCATGAAGGTTATCTCGCGCTCGTCGCCGATCTGCACGATACGCAGCTATCGGATTTGCTGGTTTTCGAGGCCGAGCACCTCGACAAGGGGCCGATCGCCACGGCGCATTTGCCGCTGCGTTTGCGCAATCAAGTGCACGGTAACTGGGTCTCGGCGGAAGAACTGCAGTAGCATCTCGCAATCGGGCTAACACGCGACAATTCGGATTCGAGTTTCATCCGCGGCAAGGAGCCAGATGGCGCGAGAGACTAAGTTCTATGGCTGGAAGCTGCTTGCGGTCTTCTGGATAATTCTCTTCGCAAACTTCGCGTTCCCACTTTATGGCGCGAGCGTAGTCAACACCTACATGGCCGCGGCCCTGCACTGGGACCGCACGCAGCTCGGGCTGGCCTACGCGATATTCCAGTTGATGGTCGGAGCGCCCGCGCCGCTCATCGCAATTATTATTGCCAGGAAAGGCGTGCGATTCACCGCGGCACTGGGCTGCTGCGTGGTCGTGGCGGGAGCGCTGCTGATGTCGTTCGTGGTCCGCACGAGCTTTCAGGTGGACCTGGTTTACGGCGTCATGATCGGCCTGGGCGCGATGACGGGCGGAGTGCTCGTGGCGCAGACGGGCATCAACCGGTGGTTCAGCCGACGCAAAGGACTTGCGATCACGCTGGTTCACACGGGCGGTACTCTGGGAGGCTTTGCGGCGGCACGCGTGCTGGACAAAGTGATTCGTGCGTTCGACGGTAACTGGAGAGCGGGATGGTGGCTGATAGCGGGGCTTAGCGCGATTTCAGCGATTCTCGCGATTTTATTCGTGCGCGAGCGGCCCGCGGATTTAGGCCAGTTCCCGGACGGCGAGGCGTCCGCCGATTCTGCGGCGTCATCGTCCGTACCGCGAGCGCCGGCTGGCGGAGTTTACAAGACGACAGCCGATTGGACGCTTGCGGAAGCTGTGCGCACACCGGCGCTGTGGCTGTACGTCCTCTCGATTCTCGGATTCAGTGCCGGATATCCGCTGTATCTGGCGCATGGCGTTGCTCACCTGCGCGATCTTGGGTTCACGCCGGAGGCGGCGGCGTCTTCGATTTCGATCATGCTGCTATGCGCACTTTTCGGGACGCTTTTCTTCGCGGCGGTGGCGGATCGCATCGAGCCCCGGCTGGTGTGGGCGGGAGCGTCGCTAGTGTTCGGCATCGGCATCATTCTCGCGCTGAAGGCGAGCGGCTCGGCCGGCTTGTATCTTTACGCGATTTGCATGGGTACATCGTTCGGGGTTTCCTTCGCTGCGATGATGGTCCTGCCCGCGAATTACTTTGGAGCGAAAGCATATGCGCCGGTGATTTCTATGGTGATGGTCATCGGCACGGTGGTGGCCTTTGCCGGAGCGGCTATCGCCGGCGTCGTATACGATAAAGTCGGCAACTACACGCCGACATTCTACGTAGTGGCGGGAATGTCTTTCCTGGCGGCAGTTCTGCTGCTATTCGCCATTCCTCCAGTTCACAAATCAAGTCCAGCGATCGCGCCAGCCGGCGCGCCGGCAATCTGACGACATGGCGAGAGAGCTCGAGGGCCAGGTAGCAATCGTGACCGGCGCTGGCCGGGGCATCGGCAAAGGCATCGCCTTGCGATTCGCCGCCGAAGGCGCAGCCGTCGCGGTGACGTCTCGAAATAAAGCGCAACTCGATCAAGTTGCCGGCGAAATCGAATCTGCCGGAGGCCGCGCGCTGGCCATCGCGGGCGACGCGACCAAGCGAGAGGACGTCGCACGCGTGGCGCGAGCGACCGCGGAAAGGCTAGGCGGCGTGACGCTGCTGGTGAACAATGCTGGGCTCGCGGCCCCGTACGGTCCGATCGGAATCGTGGATCCCGACGCATGGTGGGCGGCGCAGGAAGTACACATACGCGCGCCGCTGCTGTTCATGAGCGCGGTGCTGCCGGGAATGATCGAGCGCCGCGCCGGCCGAATCATTAACATCTCTTCTCCGCGTTGCCATATGCTTACAGCGCATCTTTCGGCCTATAGCCTTGGCAAAACCGCGCAGAACAGGCTCGCCGAGCTCGTGGCGAATGAAGTGAAAGAATACGGCGTGAAAACATTCGCGCTCGACCCCGGCTCGATCATGACGGAAATGGCCGACGAAACGATGACATCGCCTGACGCGCAACGATGGGTGCCGCAAATGGTCGAGCGCTTGCATGAAATGAAAGGAAAACTGGGGCCGCAGGACGGCATGCAGTGGTGCACGGACCGATGCGTGGCGCTGGCCACGGGCAAATACGACGGGCTTTCCGGCCGCTACATCGACCGCCACGATAATCCCGACGAAATGTTGAAGCAACCTGGGCCGAAGCCCGCTCGGTTGAGCCCATAACTTAAATTGGAGAGAAACGCAATCATGAGAAAAATCGATATCTTCACGCATATCTGGCCGAAGAAATTTCACGAATTGCTCCTGAAAACCACCGGCCAGATGAAGGACATGCACCGCCGCAGCGAGGCTGTGCCCATGATGACGAACCTCGACCGGCGCTTCGAGGTGATGGACATGTTCGACGAGTATCAGCAGATTCTTTCACTCGCGTCCCCTCCGCCGGACGTCGCAGGTGACCGCGCAGCGTGGCGCGAGCTTTCGCGCATTGGCAGCGACGGCATGGCTGAGCTTTGCCAGAAATATCCCGATCGCTTTCCCAGCTTCATCGCATCGGTGGCGATGCGCGATCCGGAAGGCGCGGTGGAGGAGGCTCGCCGCGCGGTGAAGGAACTCGGCGCGTGCGGCATTCAGATTTATAGCAACGTGAGCGGTAAACCGCTCGATGCGCCCGAATTCCGTCCTGTGTTCAAAGCGATGGAGAGCCTCGGAAAACCGATTTGGATTCATCCGGCGCGCACCGCACAATTCCCGGACTATCAGACCGAAGAACTTTCACTCTACGAAATCTGGTGGACGTTTGGCTGGCCTTACGAATCGAGCGCGGCGCAGGCGCGGATCGTTTTTTCCAAGATGCTCGACGAGATGCCGAATCTGAAGATCATCATCCATCACGCGGGCGGCATGACGCCGTTCTTCGAAGGTCGCGTAGGCGCGGGCTGGGACCAGCTTGGCGCGCGTACGTCAAATGTGGACTACAAGCCTCTGCTCAAGGAGCTGAAGAAGCGCCCACTCGACTATTTCAAGATGTTCTATGTGGATACGGCGACGTTTGGCTCGAAGGCCGCGCTTGTCTGCGCGCTGAGTTTTTATGGCGTCGGCCACACGCTCTTTGCTTCCGACGCGCCGTTCGATCCCGAAGGCGGCCCGATGTACATTCGCGAAACGCTTCGTGTGATTGACGAGCTCGATATTTCCAAGGAAGACCGCGAGAAGCTCTACTACAAGAACGCGTGCGCGCTTCTGGGGATTCGGTAAGCGCCGGGAAAAAGCGACGCGCGGGCCGGCAGGGGAACCCCTGCACCGGACCGCGCGATCGCAAAATGCGGGATTCCTACTTTTTCAGCTGCGCTTCGATCGCCGCGATCACTTCCGACGAATCGGGCGTGACGGCTGACTCGAACCGCTGAACCACGTTGCCATTGCGATCCACGAGGAACTTGGTGAAGTTCCACTTGATGTCGCCGGCGACCGCGGGGTTCGCGTCCTTGGTGAGGTAGGCGTAAAGAGGCGCTTGGTCGTCGCCCTTCACGGAAATCTTCCCGTACACCGGGAAAGTGACGTTGTACTTGCCAGTGCAAAATTTCGCGATTTCCTCGTTGGTGCCGGGTTCCTGCCCGCCGAAATTATTCGCGGGAAAACCGACAATCACGAAGCCCTGATCCTTGTATTTTTCGTAGGTGGCCTCGAGCGCCGTATATTGCGGTGTGAACCCGCAGCGGCTCGCCACGTTGACTACCAGAACGACCTTGCCCTTGTAGTTCGCGAGCGGCGCCGCTGTACCGTTCAGCAGCGGCAGCGTGAAGTCATAGATGTTCGATGCTGCGTATAAGCTTGCTGCCGTCATTAGAACCATCACCCCCACGAGTAGATAACCGAGCAATCCGGCCTTGCGCGAATTCGTCTTCATAAGTCTCCAGTTGGAATCAGCGAGTCGTCGAAATCCCGCGAGGCGGGACATGCAATCGTAATGTTTCCCTTGCTTGATAAGGATAGGCTGAGCAGTGTCCGAGGTCAAGGCAGGCGCGGCGGCCGAATTGCACACGGTGAGCGCGTTGCGCACGATAGATTAAGTCCAATCGGATCGGTGAGAATCCAATGTGCTATAGTTCGTGGTTAGAGAACTTGCAGCAATGGTGGTTGAGACCCGGAATAAGTCAAGGAGTGGCGATGTTTCCTGAAGATATGGTTGTCGGAATGCGCGAAGAATTGACGCGAGTTGGATTTCGCGAGATGCGGACGCCGGCAGATGTGGACTCCGTGCTGAAGCAGGAAAAGCGCACGGTGCTCGTGGTCGTGAATTCCGTATGCGGATGCGCGGCCGGCAAGGCGCGTCCAGCGATTGCCAAGGCTCTCTCGAATAAAGCGCGCCCGGAAGTGCTGGCGACGGTTTTTGCGGGTCAGGATTTGGACGCGACGAAGCAGGCGCGAAGTTATTTCACCGGGTATGCGCCGTCTTCCCCATCGATCGCGCTGCTGCGCGACGGCAAGGTCGAGTTCATGATGGAGCGCCGCGATATCGAAAGCAGCGATCCATTCACGATCGCGGCAGCTCTTACGCGCGCGTTCGACAGAATCTGCGCCCCGGCCGCGGCACCAGCCAACCAATAGCGCGTCTGCAAACCAGACCGTCCTTTTGCGCGCGGTCTTTAGACTTCGTGCGCCGCCATTACTGGCCGATCGGGCGTGATTCCGCTTTCGTGCCGCCCGGCCAGCCAGTGCCGCGCATGTAGCTCTGAGGACCCTCAAACACCGCCTCGACTCGCGTGATCTTGCCGTCCACGAATTTGAATATCTCGGTGTTGAGGATTTCGTTCGGATACCGCATGCCTTCGGGGTAAGGGACGGAACGGCCATCAAGAGTCCAGCTCTCGACGTTACCGCGCCGCATAAAGTCAAAAGTAGCGAATACGATCTGTCGCTTGGTGTCCACGATCGGAAAGTGGGCATCCTCATAACCGGTGATGAACGTGTAGGATTTTTGGTCAAGTTGCTTTGCACAGCCCAAGCCCAAGACGAAGAAACTGGGCGGAGGTGGATTCCCGTTTGCAGGCGGTGGAGACTTCACAATCGGGATTGGCGGATTGTCGCTCGGGCCAAGCGCCGACAAGGTCCCGTTTTCAAGTCGAATACAGGATTCCGCGAATGGCGCCAGATTCCCGTTGTGGAAAGCGACCGCGCGCAAATAGCCCAGCGCCGCCTTCTTGAGTGCCTCGCGCGAAATCCGCGTTGACTCAGGCTCCACGCGGTTCATCGTTTCCATCCAGCTTGGATCCTTCGGCGGCATATTCTCGGTGCCTTGTGCATGACGGTCCACGACGGTTTCGATTTCGGTGATTTTTCGGTTGACCACTTTCAAGCGGATGGCGAGGAAATCCGGATAAGGCATTTCATGGTTTTCGATTATGGAAAGATAGGTCGCAATTCCGCCAGTCTCAGGATCGTAAACGTCGTGGCGGTATTTGCCGTACGAATTGAACGTCACCCACAATGCTTCACCGAGGGAAATCTGCGCGCCATTTTCGGTGTAGCGATAATGCGCCGCCACTGGCACAAGCGACGGATCGTGTTTCGAGAGCGCATCCAGATAGGTATCCATGACGCTCTTGAGACAGCCTTCGTCGCATCCGCTGGCCGTCTCGGATGTTTTTCCCGCCGTGCCATGAGGCGACGCAATGAAAGCCACGCTCAGCAGCAATAGTCCCGTGGAATAGCCAATTAGGGATATCAAACGAAACGCTTGGAATCGGACCGTGTGCATTGTTTCCTCGCTAGTTTAGAAAGCTGCGGACACTCTTTGCGACTCGCCTGTCTCGCCGAGATTTCCGGCGATTTCGTCGGCCTTCGTCACTCCCCGAACATTCATGCATATATGTCAATCCGGAGCATGAGTCAAAGGCCGGGCTACGACAGCGCGAGTGGGAGCAACGGCGTTCGCCGGAGATATCGGCGAGCGAAAGGCAGTTACTGTTTATTACGATTGCGGAAGGCCGCTTCGTCGAGAACCTGCCCGTTGGGAAGCGTCAGCGACATGAACAGGCCGCCCTTTTCGCCGCTACGCAGCGGCCAGACGACCACGGAGATCTTGTCGCCCGGCTTGACGCTGTTGGAATGCCAGCCCTGACGCGCGAGGTTGTTCGGACTGTTCAGCTCGATGCTCCACTTCTCGACGCTGCCGTTTTCGTTCGTAACGTCGAGTTCGATCCAGCTGTGGGGATTGGTCCACTGAAAGTCCTGGACCACGCCCACCAGGGTTGTTTCCTTCGAGCGGTCGAACATGGCGAAGGAGTGGTGGGCGAACGCCGAGCCGGCCACCAAGCAGGAAAACGCGCAAAGTAACGCGAGTCGCACTGTTCTCATTGACTCCCACCCCCAAAATGGACGACCGCGGCGCAATTCCAGTTTCCGCGCAGCGCCGCACACGCTTCTTGCATAAAGTACTATAATGCCCGCCGGAATTTAAGAGTTTGTTTCGTTCGGCAGGGTGGGCGCGGGCTCGTTGGAGGACTTCCTCCTATTTTCGGCGGGCCTTCGCTTCGAAATGGGGGAAAGCATGAAAATCGTCGCGGGATCGATCCTCGGACTGATCGCGTTTACGTGTTTCGCTTATATCAGCCAGGCGCAAAACGCGCCGCCAAAATCCTCCGCCCCCGTGAAGATCGGGCGTTACGCGAATGTCGAATCACTGAAGTCACTGCCGGATTGGGCCGGAATCTGGACTTTCGACTTTCCCATGCCAGGCACGGGCCTGTCCGCACCCGAGCTGACTCCGGCCTCCGCCGAGGAACTGAAGAAGCTGCTCGACCTGGAAGCGCACAACGAGGAGCCAGCTACGGAAGCGGCAAACTGCCTGCCGCCCGGCATGCCGACCATCATGTTCATGCCTTACGACGTGGAATTTCTCTTCACGCCCGGGCGCGTCACGATTATTCAGGAAGCCTATATGCAGGTGCGGCGCGTGTTCACGGACGGCCGCGGCCACCCGGCGGACCTTGATCCGACTTTCAACGGGCATTCGATCGGCCACTGGGAGGGCGACACGCTGGTAATCGACACGGCCGGACTCGGCCACAAGACGCCGCTGGGTTTCAATCGCTTGGACCACGGCCCCAAGCTGCACGTGGTTGAGCGGATTCATCTGACCGCGCCCGACAAGATGGAAGACGACATGACGCTGACCGATCCGGACGTGCTGGCCAAGCCCTGGCAGATCGCGCGGACCTACACGCGCCATCGCGATTTCGATCAGCTGGAATTCATCTGCGAGGAAAACAACCGCAATCAGGTCGACGCGACCGGGCACGTCTCGCCGGGCCTGCGACATTAATCTTGGACCGGCCGGACGCTAAAAACTGTTGCCAAGCGGTTGCGCGCTATGCGTCAATATCCCGCCATGCCTCGCGCAATAAATAAGTGGCGTTCCACGACCGGTTTCACTTGAGTCGCTTCCCTCTAAACGACCGTCGGCCGTTTCCCAACTCCGTTTAGTCTCAACAAATTTCAATTGGATTCTTCCAATCGGAGCGATCCGTGGCGGAGTCCCTTGAAATTACCTCGACCTATTTCTTGTTGGGTCTTTCTTCAGAATTCTGCGAGTACAAAACTTAAGGAGGAATGTATGCGAGTCTTAGTAACTTTCTTGATGGCGTTGGTCCTGTTCGCCGGAAGCTCAGCGAAGGCGGCAGGAACTAACGATAATGACGCGGCGGCGCCTGCCACTGCGGCATCCACGGCCGCGACCACGCCGCCCGCTCCGGCGTCAACCGCGGCACCAGCGACTGCAACAACTGCTGCGGCGCCAGCGACTCCGGCGGAAGCAAGGGTGGAAAGCGAACTGCAGCAGCTTCGGGAACTTCTCGAAGCCCAGGGAAAACAGTTTCAGGAACAGAACGAACTGCTGAAGGAGCAACTGAAAGGGGAGGAAGAAAAGACGCGAGCGCTGGAAGAACA
This sequence comes from uncultured Acidobacteriota bacterium, assembly GCA_963818605.1. GTDB lineage: Bacteria > Acidobacteriota > Terriglobia > Acidiferrales > UBA7541 > Palsa-295. Next base: position 391,038 of record CAWFSW010000004.1, on the reverse strand, counting down.
ACTCAACGCAGTAAGCGCAGCCGGTGGAAGCGCTGCCGTCGCGTCAACGATTGCTACACCTGCGGCGATCGGGCCGGTCGTCAGTTCGGCCCCGAACTCGGCGACCAGCAGCGCGGCACCAGGCGCTGCGAACTCGCCGTCCGCCGAGGACGCGGACGAACCCCTATCCATACGCTTCAAGGGGATCACACTCACACCCGGGGGCTTCATGGAAGGGGCCGCGGTCTGGCGCCAGAGGGGTCTCAGTGCTGACATGGTGACGCCATTCAACACGATTCCGTTTCCCGGTGCGTCTCAGAGTCAACTGTCGGAATTCAATGTCAGTGGACGCCAGTCGCGCATCAGCATGCTGGTTGAGGGCAAACTCAGCCACGTGAAGATCGGCGGCTATTACGAAACGGATTTCCTGGGCACGGGCATTACGTCCAACTACACCGAGAGCAACAGCTACGTCCTCCGCCAGCGGCAGTTCTGGGGCCAAGCGGCCTTCGATAATGGCTGGACATTCACCGGCGGCCAGATGTGGAGCTTGATCGCGGAAACCAGACATGGCGTTGACAACCGTAGCGAAGCGTTGCCGATGGTCATTGACGGGCAATATCACGTCGGCTACAGCTGGGCGCGGCAGCCGGGATTCCGAGTTTCCAAGAGTTTCGGAAACAAGATCTGGCTGGCAGCCGCAGTGGAAAACGCCGAAACCACTCTGACCGAACACGATGGCAACGCCAATTTCCTGGTCGGCCAGTTCGGCGGCAGCGGCGGACTTCTGAATCCGGTCGCCAACTATGCCTTTACCAACGCGCCGGATTTCATCTTCAAAGCGGCCTTCGAGCCGGGTTGGGGACACTATGAAATCTTCGGCGTGGTGAGCACGTTCCGCGATCGCGTCTTCCCGTGCGAGCCAGTGGCGGCCGGCATGCCTTGCCTCGGCGGAGCTACTGCCGGCGGCACGGCTCTGGGCGCCTTCAACGATCGACGCGGAGGGGGCGGCATCGGAGCAAATGCCCGCGTACCTCTGTTCCACAAGAAGGTAGATGCCGCGTTGCACTTCCTCGGTGGCGATGGCACCGGCCGTTACGGTTCGGCGACGCTCGCGGACGTAACTGTACGGCCGGATGGCACCCTGGCCCCGATTCGCAACTTCCAGTCGCTCGGCTCGCTTGAATTTCATGCCACGCCGAAACTGGACATCTACACCTACGTCGGCGGCGAATACGATGCCCGGACCGCCTACATCAAGTCGGGCACGGTCCCGAACGAGGGCTATGGCGCGATCGGCTTCGCGAATTTCGGCTGCTTCACAGAAGCCGTTCCAGGCTCTGCGACTTCCACGGCAACCGGCGTCGGCGGAGCCGCGGGTTTCGTTCCGGGTTCCCTTGCAAACTGCACGGGTGATACTCGGAACATCATCGAGGGCACCCTTGGATTCTGGTATCGCTTCTACAAGGGCCCGAGAGGCACAGTTCAGTGGGGAGAGCAATACTCCTACATGGATCGCAACACGTGGTCGGGTGCAGGAGCGACGGCCGGCACGTTCGCGGCACCACATGGTGTCGAGAACATGGTGATGACGTCGTTCCGGTATTACCTGCCGTAGCCTGAAAGAAGGCGGGAGGCGGTTCGTCCGCCTCTCGCCTTCCGTTTCAATCGAGCCTCAGCAGCGGACGGTCGGCATCCGCGAAGCTTCCTCGCTGCCTCGGCAAGTACGCGCAACTTCGCGAACGCCACCGGAGGTCCGCAACGGGCCTTTCCGCAAAGGTTCCGAAGCCGCAGTCCGGGTTAAGAAAGATACAGTCTGGGGATATAGATTGCGTGAGGTCCCGCACCCGTTGCGCGACTTCGTCCGGATCTTCGATTGTTCGACGTGCGCGGATTCACGATTCCATAGCCAATTTGAGATTGGTCCCGCAGCCCGACGAGCGCTTGCGGCGAACCAGCGCGGGGCGTGGCGTATTCGAGCACGAACTGATCGAGATTCATGCGCTTCAGGTAAGGCATCAATCCGTCGTAGGGACCGGAAAGCAGCACGTCTTCGTTCCGGCTCCAATTGCCGCGGCAAACATGCACGCAAAGAATCGGGCCTCGAACGCCTTCGGCGACCCGGTTGATCAGGCTGACGGCACGCTCAAGCTCACCTTCGGGATTCGAACTTGCCGCCAGGGCGGCGCACATAAATGTTCGCGTGGCGGACCTGCCCGCCAACAAAAGCTCACTTAACACAGGCTCATCAAACTGCACCATTTCCACGCCGGCGCTCGCCAGTTCTCGCAGTTCCTCGCGCAGGACGGCCACGATATCGTCGCCGAGGCTGTCGCCATCGGGATAGGTGGAATCGGAGAGCCCTTTGACCCACGTGGATCGGCTCAGGAGGTAAGGTCCGGGCAGAGTGACCTTAATGGCTCTACGCGTGTGCCGGCGCAGGAATCGGTAATCCGCCATGACCAGCGGTTCGCGGCGCCTAACCTTTCCAACGACGACCGGATTCCTGATCGCGAATGCCGGAACATCCAGTGCGTTGAGCAGGCTTTCGAAGGCGGCCTTATCCTCGACGTAGTCGAGCAACTGAGCCAAAGTCATCAGCCGGATGCCTTCAAGGCGATCGGCGATGAAAGAATAAAAATTATCGCGGCGCTGTTCTCCGTCGGAGACCACGTCAACGCCCGCGTCTTCCTGATACTTGATGGCGAGCAGCGTCGCTTGATCCTGAAGATCGGCCAATGCCGGAGAGCGCCGCTTCAAGGCTTCGAGCAACCATGGCGGCCTCGGCCAGCTGCCTACGACGGTCACGGGATATTGAAAGCCGAGGTTCATCGCCTATGCCTTCCGAATCTCGGCATGGAAGGAAACGGAATTTTGAAACGTCTGCGTCACGGGAGAGCGCCGAATAGTCTCGGCCAGCAATTCTTGGAGCGCTGCCGGCTCAGCATCGGCGTCCACGTAGACAACCGCGCGCACATCCGTCAAGCCCGGATGGCCCGAGTCTTGCAGTCCCAGATAGACAAGAATGTCTTGCGCTCGCGCCTGCAGCGATACTTCCAAATTGCGCACGGCGATACCTCGCTGGGATGCGCGCCACTGAAGCCCCACGGCGAGACACGCACCGAGAGAGCCCAGAAGATATTCGATTGCGCTGATGGCTTGATCGGCGGTATCGAAGCTGGCAGGCTGCCCGGCTACGAACGAGTGGTTGCGCACGAATACCTGCGCCTCCATCCCTCCGCTGCCGCGCACGCGCGCGCGCCACACGTAATTTCGGGCTTGCTCGAGATCCTGCTTAAATGCGATGTCCGCAGCTTTCTTGCGGATGAAATAACTGGTCGAGCCGGATTCGCCGGGACTGTTGGCGAGCATGTCGTGTCCCACCAGACGGCACCACGCCGGCAGGTCCTCTTTAACGCTGATTTCGCGGCTGCGCACCTCCAGCACGCCACCGGGCGCCAAGGGGGTCATCGCGTTGCGGATAATCAGCAAAAGTCCGCTGCCGCAATCGAGGTCGCCCCCATCGCACATTGCGTCCGGCTTTGGATCAGGCTCGGCGTTCATGCGCTGCTCCCGGCGCGCGTTAGTACGACACGCACGGGCTGCCGCCACTCAAAAACTCCACGAGCTTGGCGCCACCAACAATCGTAGCCCCCGCAATCAGCTTGTCCTCACCTAAAGCGCGTTTCTTGAAACACGGAGAGCAAACGTATATCTTGCCGCCCGCTTTCACGAAGTTGTCCATCAGCTCTTTCAGGGGAGAAAAGCCGGCTTCATGAATGTCGTCGGCGTAGCCTTTTTGGGATAGCCGCACGCCTTCGATGCTGAGAAACACCATCGTGTCCTTATCGGAAGCGACCGCGGCATTGGCCACCACGAATCCGACGGTGGCCTTGTCGGTGTTGTCTTTGGAGCAAGTAAGGCTGACACAAAAGCTGCCTGGCATAGTTCCTCCCTATGAATTGTGAATTTCAGTTCTCTCGCCTGCGAATCAGATACACGGGATGCTGCGCCGAAACCAGGGAATGTCCCGTAAGACGGCACCACGCGGGCAAGTCCTCTTCGGCGCCGGGGTCCAGCGCACGGAGTTCGAACACGTCTCCGGGCACGAGACTTTTCAACCGCCCGGCGAGCTCGATCAGCAGCTCGCCGCATCCCAGCTCTCCGGCGTCCCACTTTTCATCCATCATCAACAACCACGCTTGAAAGGCGTGCGAAGCGCCTCCGCTAAGGAGTGAGCATCTTGTACGTGAATTCGCGCGTCCAGTCTGTAAATTGCTTGCCGTCTACTTCGACATACATTTTCGGGAGCGAATTCACCGGTCCATCGCTCTCCGGCGGTTGCATGATTAAATCGCGCCCGACTGACCAGACCACGCGCCGATCGTCAATGTTTCCGAAGTAGTAGTCCACTTTGCTCGGGTCGAGACCGTGATAGCCGGTGGCCGTCGTCAGCTCGACCAACTTCTTGTTCTTGTCGGTGAGGGGAAATTCCTTGCCATAGATATTGGCCAGAGAGACGTCCAGCGGAATCCACCCGAGATTGGGCGCGTAAAATTCGATCCAGCAATGGTAGCTCGCATCCACCTGAATCCCGTCCAGAGTGGGCTTCATCAGAGAACCGTAAATCATGCGCGTCGGGAAGGCCGGCGGCCATTGATAGCGACGCGAACAAGGAATGGAAGTCGGTGCAATTACCCGTTTTTGTCCGCAGGCAATATTCCGTGCTGCCAACCGGGGAAGCCTTCAAATGGTCGGGATCCTTGACCCAGTAATCTATATTCTGGAGCGTCCAATCGTAGATTTTCCGCGCCTGCAGCACCGGATTCTTTTCGTCGCCAACGATCTGAGCGGCAAACTTCTTGATGTCGTCGTTCACCACAACGTAGGTCGTGGGATGGAGATAGAGCGCCAGGGCGCTGCGCTCCGAATCGGTGAGCGGACGAGTCTGGCGCGCATCAACCACGTTCTTCATTTCCGTACGCTTCAGATCAAAGGTTTCGGTGATCGTTATCTGAGGCTGGGCAGGCGCGTGAACCTCCAGATAACCGACCTTGTTTCCCCAGGAGTCCCAGTCGTAGTGAACGGGGTAATCGGTGGCGGCGTTGAAATTCGTGATCACTGAGAATGCGTCCTCCTGCGGAACCGCGAACCAGACGCGCACCGTTTGCGCGCCCTGCGGAACTTTTACGGTCAGGACATTCTTGATGCTAAAGGCAGCCTGCTCCGGCCGCGTGGTTTTCGGAACGTCACCAGCGGAAGCCGTCAAGCAGACGCCGAGAATCAGCAAAGGCAATATTCGATACGAAAAAGTTCTTCGCAGCATTGGACAATTCCTCCCTTACGTTCTGGGCTAAGGATCTATATGAAGTTGGGAAACGGCCGACGGTCGCTTAGAGGGAGGAAACTCAAGTGAAGCCCGAGGAAGTTAGCCGTGCGTGTCTGGCCGAAAGCATACGCGCCATTGACTCATAAAATGGAAACGCTTGACAAGGATTTTTGCAGCGCAGCGATGAGCCGCCCGTTAGCTTCTCGCTCGCAAGCACTTTCCTTCGACGTAACGCAATTGCTTCCATGCGATAGAATGGCAACACGATGGATGAACGGTTCTATCGCGCGACGATGAAGATCGGCGGCGGGACGCTGCTCGGGCGGCTCGCGTTTTCCTTCCTGGTAATCTGCTCGATTGCGCTGGGCGGTGCGATCGGCCTGCTGTTCGTTTACTCGAGTGACCTGCCCGAAATTCACGCGCTCGAAAATTATCGCCCGGTCATCGTGACGGAGCTGTACGCCGATGACGGCCAGTCCATCGGCACGTTTGCGCTGCAGCGGCGGATTCTCATCACCTACAGCCAGATTCCCGCCGTCCTGCGCGACGCCATCATCACCACCGAAGATCAGCACTTCGAGCAGCACTGGGGCGTGGATTTTCCGCGCGTCCTCGAGGCCGCGTGGCGCGACGTGGTCAGCCATCGCGCCGCCGAAGGCGCCAGCACGCTGACGATGCAGCTTGCCGGCGGGCTTTTCCTCAATCGCTCCGACCGCAGCCTTCACCGCAAACTGCAGGAAACAATGCTCGCGCTGCAGATCGAGCGTCATTACACCAAAGATCAGATTTTCACGATGTACTGCAACCAGATCTATCTGGGCGCGGGAAACTACGGTTTCGAAGCGGCTTCGGAATATTATTTCAGCAAGCCGATAGGCCAGTTGACGCTTGCCGAGGCCGCGACGCTCGCGGCGATCATCCGCGGGCCGATCTATTCGCCGATCACACACCCGGATCGAGCGCGCGCGCGCCGTAATCTGGTGCTCTCGCTTTTAGCACACAGCGGCAAGATCACCGAGGCAGTCGCTGAAAGCACCGCGAAGCAACCGCTCGGTCTGCATGTCGAATCGCTGCGCAACGATCTGGCGCCCTATTTCGTCGAAGAGATTCGCCAGTATCTCGAACACACGTATGGCACGGCGGCCGTGCACGAACAGGGCTTGCGCGCCTATACAACTCTGAATGTGGACATGCAGAAAGCGGCGGACCGCGCCGTTCGCGACGGGCTCCATGCCTACGATCGCCGCCACGGCTGGCGCGGCAATCTTCCGAATATTCTTCGCGACAATCTCGGCACGCTCGACACCTACCAGAACGACGATTGGAAGGGTGTGATTCAAAAAGGCGACTACGTTACCGGCTTGGTGACCTCCGTACAGCCCACGTTCGCGTATGTCAAGATCGGCCCGTATCGCGCATTGATGACTCCAGCCGATTTCGCGTGGACCGAACACAAATCGGCCGCCGAACTGGTGAAGCCGGGCGATCTGGTCACCGTGCAGATCAAGGAGCTGAACGGCACAGCGGCGGAGGTCGAGCTCGAGCAAATCCCCGTGGCGCAGGCGGCGCTGATCGCGATTGATAATGCCACCGGCGAAGTGAAAGCCATGGTCGGCGGCTACGATTTCGAGGATTCGAAATTCGACCGCGCGACGCAGGCCATGCGCCAGACGGGAAGTTCGTTCAAGGTGTACGTCTACGCCGAGGCGCTGGCGCAGGGTGCGTCGCCATTCGATACCGTGGTGGACGAACCGATAACCTTTCACACGGGCAGCGAGAACTATTCCCCGCACAACTACGATGAGAAATTCGAAGGGCGCATCACGCTGCGCCGCGCCCTGGCCGATTCGCGCAACGTGCCGGCCGTGCGGTCTGCTGGACAAGGTTGGCATTGAAAACACGGTTGAGCTGGCGCGGAAGTTCGGCCTGACCAGCCCACTGCCGCCGGTTCTGCCGCTCGCGCTCGGAGCCGCCGACTTGACGCTGATCGAGCACACGTCCGCATTCACCGTGTTCCCCGACGACGGCATCCACATCGAGCCGCACTATCTCCGCCGCGTGACGTCCTACGACGGAGCAGTGATGGAAGAATTGCGGCCGAACGTCACCGACGTGATTCCGCCGGAAGTGGCGCGCACGATGGTTGCGATGCTCGAGGACGTGGTGCAGTTCGGCACGGGCGTTCGCGCGAAGGAGATTGGGCGTCCATCGGGCGGCAAGACCGGAACAACGAACGATTTCACGGACGCCTGGTATATCGGCTTCACGCCGCAAATCACCTGCGGCGTATGGGTCGGCAACGATGCGCACGTCACGCTGGGCAAGAAAGAAACTGGCGCGCGCGCCGCGCTTCCCATCTGGATCCAGTTTATGGAGCAGGGCATGCAGGGAATGCCGGTCGAAAATTTCCAGAATGTCGTGCCGCTCGAGAAACTGGCGGGCGCGCATCCGGTGCAGGTGGATACGCCGGATACCGCTCCTCCTGCCGACGCCGCCGAGCAGGGTCTCGCGCGAGCAGCCCGCAACCGAACCTTCGCCATCACAACCGGCGGCGTCACCATCGGCGCAAAAGCCGCCTGCTGCAGCGCAACCCCAGGCTGCGGCTCCAGCGCAATCGCACTAGACAATCTCGCTCTACTTTTTCCTGCGAAAAGGATCCCAGCCACCCGAATCGAGCGGCTTGCCGCGGCCATCGGCGCCAACGAGTGTGACTCCTCTTTCCGCGTTCGATCTCGCCGATCGCGGTGATCTCGCGAAAATCCGGCGCGCCTCGCAGGCGTTTGACCTGCCCGGGCGGCACCGTGAAAAGCAGTTCGTAATCCTCGCCGCCGTGCAAGGCCATCTGCATCGGATCGAGCCGCAGCTTTCGCAGCAGACCGGTGCGCGCAGCCGGTAGTTTCACGCAGCGGGACGCGCTCGGACCACAGTCGCGCGCCGACTCCACTTGCCTCGCACAGCCGGGCGAGGTCCGTGGAAAGCCCATCGGAAATGTCCATCATGGCTGAGGCAATCTTGTGACGCGCGAGCCAGGCGCCCAATTCGACTCGAATTTTCGGGTAGAGGTGCGGCTGAAGCAGTCTAGACTGACTTCGAGTGAGCCTCGAAATCGTCCCAGGCCCGCCACGCTTGGCCAGCTCAAGACCCAAATGGGCGCGGCCCAGCGTACCGCTCACATATAGAATGTCGCCCGGCCGCGCACCCGAACGCGTGACCGCCAGCCCGCGAGGCACCTCTCCCATCACGGTGATGCTGATCGAGACCGTGGCGCTCTTCGTCGTGTCTCCGCCAACGAGCCGCATCCCGAGCAGTCGGGCAGCGCGCCCCATTCCTCGCAGGAACTCGTCGAGCCACTTATCCGGTGAGCCGCGCCGGCAACGCGAGAGTCAGCAAGAAAAGGCGCGGTTTGGCTCCCATGGCGGCGAGATCGCTTGTGGCCCGAACCAGTGATTTATAGCCGACGGAGTCCGGCGGATAGCTCGCGACCAAAAAGTGGACTTCCTCCAGAAACGCATCGCAGCTCAGGACCCATTCGGTATTTCGCGCGGACGCCAGAACCGCGGCATCGTCGCCGATTCCCAGACGCGCGCCACCGGTGCAATCAGCGCCCTTGACGGATGGAACGGCCCTGGCTATGCGTTCGATCAGTTGGTCTTCGTTATCCAGGGGGCGGTCCAACCTGTCCCTCCGTACAGTTGTAGGGAGTCCGCGTGTTGAGCTAGACTTTTGGGAAGCGAACTCCGAAGTATAGATTGCCCACGGTCGAGAAGCGAGCCGGGGCGCCTATGCAAAATGGAAGATCGGGGTTGACGCGAAGCGGCACGGTGACTACAATCTGGCGGGTTTCGGACCAGGGCTCTCGGTTCAGACTCACGATCGACGCAGTTCTGAGAAACACGGCAAACCGCGGCAAGGGGCGAGCGGTCGAGCCGACCGTAGCAAGAATCACTCGGACGAAAATAAAACGATGAAGGGCAAGTCTTCCTACACGTTTTTTATTGCTTCCAACGCCTCGGGCGGTATGAGACGGGTGCGCCTGCCGTGGTACGTGCTGCATGCGGTGGCGGTTCTTGCAGTTGTGGGAGGCATCACGGTCGCCGCGGGCATGGGTTCGTACTCCCGCATGCTCTGGAAGGCGACGAACTACAACTCCCTGCGCCGCGAACAAGACAGCCTGAAACAGCAATACGTCCAACTTCAAACTCAAGTCACGGACACCAACCAGCGCCTCAACTCCCTGCAATCGCTTGCGGGCGAGGTGGCCATGGCCTACGGCATCACCCGCTTCCGCCAGACTCCCTTCGGTTTGACCGATTCAGCCCCTCAACCAGACGAAGACTTCCAGAATTCCGTGGACGAGTTCAGCTACCTGCAGAAGAACGCGACCGCCGTGGCCATGTCGAGCGCCGGGATGCGGCTCCTGCCTGCTGCGCAGTTGAGCAGTCTGGGCATTGTGCCGTCACTCTGGCCGGTGATTGGGCAGATTACGGGACACTTTGGCGAACGCCTCGACCCGTTCAGTGGTGAGGGCGCGTTCCACGCCGGCCTGGACATTGCTTCGCATTACGGAGATGAAGTCCGCGCTACCGCGGATGGCGTCGTTCAGGAAGTGGATCAGCGCGCGGGATACGGCCGGTTGGTCGTGATTGACCACGGCTTTGGCGTGACCACTTGGTACGGCCATCTTTCGGGCTTCAACGTTCAGGGCGGCATGCACGTGAAATCGGGCGACGTGATCGGCTACGAAGGCGATAGCGGCCGCTCGACTGGCCCGCATCTTCACTATGAAGTCCGGATCTACAACACGCCCGTGAACCCCTGGCGTTACCTCCGCAACGTTTCGCCGACCGCGGCTGCCGCGACGGAAGCAACGACGACAACGAAAGCGCCTGTACCTGCATCCATCGGCGACTAACTCCTCCCGGCCTCCATACCAGACCCACTGCATTGAAATGCCGCTGATTGTCGGATAGAGTCGATTTCTCTTCATCGGCTGGCCACGCCTATCGGCGACAAATGATATTCAACAGCTGGGACTACTACCTCCTCTTCCTGATCCCGAGCGCCATCCTTTGCCGCCTGGCCGGTCCGCGTTCGCGCCCGTGGGTGATCTTCATGAGCGGCGGCCTTTTCTTCACCTACTTTTCGTACACGCAGTTCGGAGGAATCGTCGGAGCCGCTTGCCTGGCGATCTTTCTCTGGGAATCGCTCGTCAGCCGTTTCTACAAGCCCTCTTCCTGGTTTTGCTGGTTCGGCGTCACGCAGACGGTCGTGTTCCTCGGGCTTTTCAAATATCGCAATTTCGTGACCGGGCTTTTCTGGCACGATCCGGCGCACAATCCCCTTTTCTGGAAAAACGCGTTTCTGCCGCTGGGAATTTCCTTTTTCACGTTTGAGTTCATTCACTACGCAGTGGATCGGTACAGGAACAGGACCGAAGAAGGCTCCGTGACCGAATATCTCGCATTCATACTCTTTTTCCCAACGATGGTGGCCGGACCGATCAAGCGCTATCAGGATTTTCTGCCCAAGCTGCGCGGCATTTCCCGGGAATGGGTGGTGGATTGGCAGCGGGGGTTCACGCGAATTCTCACAGGACTCGTCAAGAAATTCGCGGTCGCCGACGTCCTCACCGCCTACACGAACCACCTGAACTGGATGGACATCAGCGTCGCGCAAAGGGCTATTTTGCCTCTCTGGTTATTCGCTTACGGCATCAAGATTTATGCGGACTTCTCAGCGTACTCGGACATCGCCATCGGCTCGGCGCGGCTGTTCGGGATTCGCGTGCCGGAAAATTTCGACTGGCCCTATCTCCGCACCAACATCACCGATTTCTGGCGGCACTGGCACATGTCGCTCACAAACTGGCTGATTGACTACATCTATATCCCGCTGGGCGGATCGCGCGGGCGCGGCGGGCAGGTTTACGCGAACATTCTGGTGACTATGCTGGTCAGCGGCATATGGCACGGCGCCGGAGTCAACTTCATCGTGTGGGGATTGGTGCACGGCATCATGCTCGTGATCCGGCGCGGCTGGCGACGAATTCGTCCCATGCCCGCGACGCCGCCCCTGTGGTCGCAGTTGGGCTCGTGGGTGCTTACCTATGTCGCCGTGAATCTGGCCTGGGCTTTCTTTTGCATGGATGTGCACACCGCGCTGTTCTTTTTCCGGAGGCTCCTGATTGGATAATACGATGACGACTTTCGATTGGATCAAGCATGCGTTTGATTACATCGGCGGCGCGCAGGATGAGCCGCCTCCCGGTTTCCCCATTGCGCTCAGCCATTGGTGGTTCTGGGCCGTGTGGTGGGGAGTCATGGTTCTGGCCATCTACGTTTTCTCGGGCCAAAGCTCGAAGTTCATCTATATCGATTTCTGAGGCCTGGAAGCGGAGACGGCGACGCATGGCCCGCGGAACGTGGAAGCGTGGGCCTTTCAGGCCCGCGAAAAAGCATCTTAAGGGATGTGGGCTTTAGCCCTGGAGAAGGTCCCGAAATTGAAAGCACCGAAACGAATATTCATTCTGGCGCTGGCCGGCATTCTGCTGGTGCTGATCGTGCTCGATCGCGAGGTCGCGCGGTCATCGCAGAATACCGTTCCGCGGGCGCTGATGGCGCGGGTCCGGCAATCTCCGGACGCACAAGTCCTGGCGCTGGGCAATTCCCTGATCGGTGTCGGATTCAACGAACCGTCGTTCGACGCCGGAATGGGTCTCGACCGGACCGAAGGAGCCGATCAACCTCGGCATGGGCGGATCGAGCGCCGTCGAACAATTGCTGATGCTTCGCTACGCGTTGCAACGGGGCCTGCACCCCCGCGTCGTGGTCTTCGGTTTCTTCGATTTTCAGCTGACCCATCCGCTCGAATATGCCACGCGCGATCTGATTGGGAATCGCGCGATGCTCTATTACATGGAGCCCGAATACGCGCGCACGCTCTACCATCTTTCGCTCCACGATCGCGCCGAATTCGAAATCATGCGGCACTTCGAGCTATTCGCCGATCGAGGTGAAATTTGGGAGCGCGTCGAACTTTTCCGGCGAATGCTCGCGCAGCAAGGCATGCCACCGGAGAAATCCAACTCGATGGGACGCGCGGTTGATTTCGCGATGCTGGAATATCCCAGCGCGCCTGCGTTTGTCGCCGAATGCGGCCGCGCGAGCCGCAACCCGCTGATTCCTTCCGTGCGGGAAATCGCGCTGCAGGCCGTCGCGGCGGGCAGCAGAGTTTATTTCGTCGAAATGCCCATGCCGCCGGAACACGTACAAATGTTTTACGACCAGCCGGAATGGGCAACGGGCTATCGCGCGCACTTGAAGGAAATGTTGGGCGGTCTTGGGGCGACGTACATAGACGCAAGCCACTGGATTCCGGAGGAAACCGCGTTTGCCGACCCGCTGCATTTGACCTACGAGGGAGGCGAGCAGTTCAGCCAACGACTGGGCGAATATCTCCGCAATATCGCGACGACGAGATAGAGAAATTAATCCGCGTGGACGGCTGAAGGAGTTGACTCTGCGTGCGATGATGCGCCGCGCTTTCGATGAAGTAGGAAAGCGCCGATCGTGACGGCTAACGCCAGCGGAAGGAATTTAAGGCCGTCACGAATTAGCGCACCGGGCCCAACTTGCTCGGCCGGCCCGATGCCACAGCCGCAATTGATCTCCAGGCCCTTGTGGTATGCCCACCCGATTGCCGTCATGAATCCAAGAAACGCCACAATCGAAAGGACCGACGAAAATCGCAGCCCTATGCCGCTCAGAAGCCACAATCCGAGGAACAATTCGAAGAACGGCAATACATGCGCAATTGCATTCACACCCCACGGCGGAAGCATTTGGTATGAGTCCACTTGCATGGCGAAAAGCGTGAGAGACGTCCTAACGGAGCCAGCCGACCATGGCATCGCGAGCTGCGGCTTTACCTTCGCATAGCCGGCGATCAGAAAAATGGATGCCAGCAAAATTCGCCCAATGATTAGAAGAATCCGTCCCCATCGGCGGCGCGCTTCGTTGCTCATCGTGGCAGATTCATGCGGAGAAAATCCATTTACTGGCTCAGAAGCGAATCGAAAAATTGTTTCAGGATGGGCCAGGAAACACTGCCGGAGCCCGCTGGCAAACGGTTACCCTTATAAGAGATCACGTAGGTTGGCGTCGCCTGCACTGGAATCTTGTTGCCCAGCGCCCTGTCTTGATCAATGTACGTATCGAGCGAACAGGTATCCCCGGTCTGAGCACCTAGCGCGAGTCGCGCTGGCTTGACCGATGCGGTGCCGGGCATCTCGCAGCCGCGCATCTGGCTCTGCACGCGCTTGAAATCCGCCGCTGACATCGCACCGGAAACGTACTTCTCGATATTGCCGTCCGCCGCCCAGGCATTCTGGTTGTCGTAGAGAGTCGCTTCCACCTCTTGAAATTGTCCCACGCGCGCCGAGGCATTTAGCCAGCGAGCGGCCTCATATCCGTATTTGTGCATCGGCAACGGGAAATCGCGATGAACCAGGTACACCTTCCCGGCCGCGACGTAGTCCGCGATCATGGGCCGCAAAGTCGTCTCAAACAGGTTTCGGCAGGACGGACATTCGTAGTCGCTGAACACTTCCATCGTGATCGGGGCGCTGCTAGTGCCGTAGGCCTTCACGGGAGCGCCGAGCGAGGCGACTGGCTTCGTAGCCGACGTCTTGTGAGTATGCGCGGTCGCGGAGGCAGCGGGCTTCGCAGGCGTCGAAGCGTTTTGCGCGCCGGCGATCCTCGCGACACCGAGTCCCATGAAGAGCAGTGCCAACAAAGCGGGCGTCGCTATCGCTCGTTCGGCGCGCCACGACCGCCAATTCGTCCCCAGCAAGGTATTCCGTCGGTGAATCAATTCCGCCTCCCCCAAGCGTGATCGAAAAGCCTTCACCCATTGTAGCGCGAATTTCGCCAGCGACGATTATCCGTTGCCAGCTCGCTGCTTGTTCCCTACCTCGTCCGTAGGATGCGGTCCGCGGCCGCTTGGTTCTCCGATTCTTCCGGCAAGCAGGATAGAAACACCAATACCCGCCTGCGCGATACCGTGGCAATCAACGCCGTAAGTCTAATAAAAACATTGCACTACAGACGCACAACAATGTTGACAATGACGCGCTCAATGTGTATTATAGGCCTGTTTCGCGGCAGGCCATTCTTCAACGAGCCCGCCAGACGTCAATAGGAGCGAACTCCATGAGTAAGATCATAGGCATTGATTTGGGCACGACCAATTCGGTCGTGGCCGTCATGCAGGGCGGAGAGCCCGTTGTCATCCCCAACCAGGAAGGGGCGCGCACGACCCCCTCGGTTGTGGCTATCACCAAGTCCGGCGAACGTCTCGTCGGTCAGGTGGCGAAGCGCCAGGCGATTACGAACCCGGAAAATACTGTGTATTCGATCAAGCGGTTTATGGGCCGCCGCTACGACGAAGTGCAGGAAGAAACCAAGCGTGTGCCCTACAAGGTGACCAAGGGTCCGCACGACGACGCGCGCGTGGACATCTCCGGCAAGTCCTACACGCCGCCGGAAATCTCCGCCATGATTCTGCAGAAGCTGAAGAGCGCCGCGGAAGATTTCCTCGGCGAAAAGGTGACCAAGGCCGTGATCACAGTACCCGCTTATTTCAACGACAGCCAGCGGCAAGCCACCAAACAGGCGGGCGAGATCGCCGGCCTCGAAGTCCTGCGCATCATCAACGAACCGACAGCGGCAGCGCTGGCGTACGGCCTCGACAAGAAAAAAGAAGAGACGATCGCCGTGTACGACCTTGGCGGCGGCACATTCGATATTTCCGACCTGGAAGTGGGCGAGGGCGTCGTCGAAGTGAAATCAACGAATGGCGACACACACCTCGGCGGCGACGACATTGACCAGCGGATCGTCGAATGGATGGTCGGAGAATTCAAGCGCGATCAGGGCATTGACGTCAGCAAGGACCGCATGGCCATTCAGCGCCTGAAGGAAGCGGCTGAAAAGGCCAAAATCGAGCTTTCTCAATTGCAGGAAACGGAAATCAATCTTCCCTTCCTGACGGCGGACGCGTCCGGGCCGAAGCACATGCAGACCAAGCTGACCCGTGCGAAGCTCGAGCAGTTGATGGAAGACCTGCTCCAGCGAACCGTGGGTCCGGTGAAACAAGCGCTGACCGATGCCGGACTCACGCCGGACAAAATCGACGAAGTGGTCCTGGTCGGCGGCTCGACTCGTATTCCCCGCGTCGTAGAGATCGTGAAAGGCCTTTTCAACGGAAAAGAGCCTCACAAGGGCGTCAATGCCGATGAAGTGGTCGCGGTGGGCGCAGCGATTCAGGGCGGCGTGCTCGGCGGCGAAGTGAAAGACATTCTGCTGCTGGACGTGACTCCGCTCTCGCTCGGCGTGGAAACTCTCGGCGGCGTGATGACGGTGCTCATCCCGCGCAACACGACGATCCCGACGCGGAAGTCCGAAACATTTTCCACTGCGGCGGATAGCCAGACCTCGGTCGAGATTCACGTGCTGCAGGGCGAACGCCCGGTGGCCAGTGGCAATCGCTCGCTCGGGAAATTCCACCTGATCGGAATTCCTCCCGCGCCGCGCGGCATGCCGCAAATCGAAGTCACGTTTGACATTGATGCGAACGGCATCCTGAACGTCTCGGCAAAGGACAATGCGACGAACAAGGAACAGAAAATCACGATCACCGCTTCGACCGGCCTCAGCAAGGAAGAAGCCGAGCGCATGAAGAAGGAAGCCGACGAGCACGCCTCCGAAGACAAGACGCGCCTCTCGGAAGTCGAAGCGCGCAACAAGCTCGACAGCTTGATCTATCAAGGTGAAAAGCTGATCAAGGAGAACCGCGAGAAGCTGTCCGAGGCAGATGTGAAGGCCGCCGAGGCAGCGATTGAGGAAGCTCAGGCCGCGCTGAAGGAGGGCGGGTCGGAGAAGCTTAACGGAGCGTCGGATAGTCTGACGAAGGCGCTCAGCCGCATCGGCGAGGCAATGTATAAGGCGCAGCAGAGTGCAGCAGGCGCGGCTGGTGCAGCGGGTGCGGCCGGAGCCGGGGCACCAGGTGGCGATGCCTCGTCCGCGGATGGCCACCAGACGCCTCCGCAAGGTGGCGATGTGGTGGACGCCGAATTCGTTGACGTGGACGAATCGAAAAAGCCTAACTGAAATCCCGCTTTGCGGGATTTCACGCTTCGGGCCGACGATGTCGGCCCGAAGGATTTTTCTTTAATTCACGCTTGCACCTGTTGCCAGAATGCCAACCACACCCAAGACCGACTACTACGAGCTGCTAGGGGTCCCGCGCAAAGCGGCGGTGAAAGACATCCGCGCAGCATACCGCAAGCTCGCCCGGAAATATCATCCCGACCTGAATCCCGGCGACAAATCAGCCGAGGAGAAATTCAAGCAGATTCAGGAAGCCTACGAGGTTCTTTCCGACACAAAAAAGCGCCAGATGTATGACCAGTTTGGATTCAACGTTCCCGGGGCGGGCGGCGGACCTGGCCCAGGCGCGGGATATGGCGGCGCGTCTCCCGAAGATATTCACTTCGATTTCGGCGGATTTGATTTCGGCGGCGCGGCCGGCGCAGGCGGCCAGGGCGCCGGCGCCGGTGGAACGAGTTTCAAGGATCTCTTCAGCCAATTTTTTCGCGGCGCCACAGCCGCGCAATCGGGACACGAGAGCGAGTCTGGCAGCGACCTCGAATATCAAGTCGAGATCACGTTTGCGGAAGCGATGCGCGGTACGGTTAAGAAGCTCAGCTTCACGCGTCTCGACGTCTGCAACGTCTGCCACGGATCGGGAACTGCGCCGGGCGACGAAAAGATATGCCCCACGTGCGGTGGCTCCGGCCATGTGACGCAGGTGAGCGGCAAGATGCGGTTTCAAGTTACCTGCTCGCGCTGCGGTGGCAGCGGACGTCTGCACACGATGTGCCGAAATTGCGGGGGCGAAGGGCGCGTCCAGCGCGTTGAAACGCTCGATGTGCGCATCCCGCCCGGCGCGCAAACCGGCTCGCGCGTCCGCGTGGCCGGTCGCGGAAATGCGGGAGTCCAGGGGGGTCCGCCGGGTGATCTCTACATCATCACCAAAGTCGCGCCGCATCCGTTTTTCGATAGGCGCGGCGACGATCTCTACACTGTCGTTCCGATTACAGTTAGCGAAGCCTCGCTCGGCGCCAAGGTCGAAGTCCCGACCATCGACGGCCGCGCGCAGGTGCGCATCCCGCCCGGCACGAACAGCGGCAAGAAACTCCGGCTGCGTGAAAAGGGCGCGCCCTCCGCGCGCCAGGCGGGCAAGCGCGGCGACCAGATTGTCGAAGTGCAGATTGTGGTGCCGAAACCGGAAGACGAGCGCGTACGCACGCTTTTGAAGGAACTCGACAAAATCGACCACGAAGACCCGCGCCTGGATATTTTCGCGCGCGCAACGGTTTAAGAACCGGAAAGGAGACGACGATGGCAACGCGGCCCAGAAAAAAAGCAAGAGCCGGCTACATGATTAGCGCCGTCGCCGAACTCTACCAGCTCCATCCTCAGACATTGCGATTGTACGAGCGGGTTGGGCTATTAAAACCGTCGCGCTCGCAGGGCAACACGCGCCTCTATACCGACGCGGATCTCGAGCGCCTTGAGGTCATCCTCAACCTGACGCGCGAGCTGGGCGTCAACCTGGCCGGCATCGAAATCATCCTCAACATGCGCGACAAAATGGGCGAGATGCAATCGCAGATGGAAGCCTTCATTAAATTTGTGCGCAACGAAGTGGCGCGCGATTTCATCGCCGGCGCCGAACGCCCTTCGCGCAACGCCATCGTTCGCGCCGCTCCGCGCCATGCTTTCCGCGTCGAAAAGTGACGATCCGATGAGGATTGTCATCCCGAGGAGAGCGCATTGTGCTCGACGAGGGACCTCTCTTTGGCCTGCTGAGGGATCTCTCTTGAGTTTCTCGGCACGCTCGCCACAGGCGCTTCCCTCCGATCGCCGAAATCCACAGGTTCCGTAATTTGCACAAGTGCTCGTCCGCTTGCGCTCCGCGAATAGCCCGCATATGCTTCTTTCATGGCGCGAGCGGATTGTCCCGTCTGCCAGGGCAGCGGCTGGAAGGTTGTCGAGCGAACCACTAAAGGCGCGCAGGCGCTCGCCGCGGAACGCTCGGGCCCTGCTGTCGGCGAACCGAAAATGGTGTGGGCGGTTCCGTGCGATTGCACCACGGCCGACCGCGCCGGCCATGTGCTCGGCCGGGCGCGCGTTCCCGAACGCTATCGCCATTGCGACTTCGAGAATTACGAAGCGGATAACGAGATCGAGAACGTCTCCCGCGAGCAACTCGCCGCCTGGAATCGCAGCCTCACGCAGGCGAAGCTCGTGGTGCAGCGCTTTGCCACTGAATTTCCCGTTGGCAATGAGAACGGCCTGTTGTTGATGGGTCCGTGCGGCGTCGGCAAGACGCATCTTGCAGTCGCGGCGCTCAAGGAAATCACGCTTCGCGGACACAGTGGACTTTTCTACGATTACCGCGAGCTGTTAAAGGAAATTCAGGACAGCTACAACTCCGAAAACCAGGCCACCGAGATGGGCGTGCTCGAGCCGGTGCTGCAGGCAGAGATTCTCGTGCTAGACGATATCGGTTCCAGCAAACCGTCACTTTGGGCGCTTGAAACCGTCGGCCACGTCCTGAACACGCGTTACAACGAGAAGCGCGTCACCCTGCTCACCACCAATTTTCTCGATTCGGAGACGGCGGCGAACGGCGCCGCTCCGTCGCCGAGCCCGCGCGTCGTGGGTATGCGCGCGCCTACGATTGAAGACTCGCTGACCGAGCGCGTCGGCAAGCGCATCCGCTCGCGCCTGTACGAAATGTGCCGCACCGTGGAAATCTTCGCCCCCGATTACCGCAAGGAAATCCGCAATATGAGCCGCGGCCGCGCGTAAACCCGTGGGCGCACAATGTGAAACGTCCAGCTTTGGCGACCTGAATCGACTACATCCGTAGTGACCATGCGATTTGCTTCCCCTCCTTCGTAAAGGATAGACTTCTTATTGAGTTCTCCGACCTCCAAGGCCTAACGGAGAGAAATCCGATGGCCCGGAGGCGATGCCCTCGCTATTCGAGGGATGAGGGTTCGGGTGGAAACGCCCGTGCCTCCCTGTGGTGAGACCGCGATGAGCGGTCGAATCCGCCGTGTTTGGAAAGGGGAATGTCTGGCGCATGAAAATGCCGCGCTAGGCGTGTCGCCCAAGTCCAAACATGGATTTGGGCTTTTTTATGCGCGAATATCATGCCACTCGCTGACAAATTCGGCCGCCAGATTACCGACCTGCGCATCTCGGTCACGGACCGCTGCAATTTCCGCTGCGTCTATTGCCGCTCCGCTGACCCGGAAAAGCACATGCCTTCGGGCGATCTGCTCACATGGGACGAATACGAGAGATTGGCGCGCATTCTGGTCGGCATGGGCATCCGCAAAGTTCGCGTCACGGGCGGCGAGCCGCTGGTTCGCCCCGGTGTCGAGGACTTCATCGCGCGGCTGAAAGCGCTCGGCGTTCAGGACCTCTCGATAACTACGAACGGGCATCTGCTGGCCGAGCGCTGCGACCGGCTCGTCGCCGCGGGGCTGAACCGCATCAATATCAGCCTCGATTCGCTCGACCGCGACAAATTCGAGCGCATCACGCGCACGAAGACTTTCGATCAAGTAATCGCCGGGATTGACGCGGCACAAGCCTCGCCGCTGCGTCCGGTGAAAGTAAACGCAGTGCTCGTCCGCGGAATTAATGACGACGAGGTCGAAGCGTTCGCCGGCTTCGCGCGCGACCGCGATCTGATCATGCGCTTCATTGAATTCATGCCGCTCGATGCCGACCGCGCGTGGACGCGCGAAATGGTCGTCACCGGCGCGGAAGTGCACGATCGCATCGCCGCGCGCTGGCCGCTGGTGCCGGTGGTCCACGAGCGCAGCGAAACCGCGCGCAAATTCCGGTTCGCCGACGGCCGCGGCGAGATCGGCTTGATCTCTCCCGTGTCGCAGCCCTTCTGCGGACATTGCTCGCGCCTGCGCCTGACCGCCGATGGTAAGCTCCGGACCTGCCTCTTCAGCAAGGAAGACCACGATTTGAGATTCCTGCTGCGAGGCGGCGCGACCGACCGCGAAATCGGCGACGAGATTCACGCGATCATCGCGCAAAAGGAAAAGGGACACGGCATCAACGAGCCGGGCTTTGTGGCGCCGTCGCGCACCATGGTTTCGATCGGCGGATGACAATCCGATTAGGATTGTCATCCCGAAGGAGTCCGCCGCGGCGGACGACCGAGGGATCTCTCTTCCATTCAGCGAAGCTTAGCTCATCATTCGTGAGAGCTTGACAACATGGCTGACGAAGAATCCAAATTATTTTCCCTTCGCGACGCGGAACGCCTCCGCGCGCAGCTCGAACCGATTCTGATCGAGGCAATCGAGGCGCGCCGGAAGCTCGCCGAGCTGGAAGAGCAACTCTCCCGCCTGTCCGAGCGCGTGCAGCAATCAGGCGGCTTGATGGTTCCCTACGAGAAAGCCGCGAAGCAGCGCCTGGAACGTCATCGCCTGGCGGAATCCATTCAGTCGGCGCTCGAGCGAATCCAATCCACCGGCTGCGTCGTCAAGGATATCGAAGTTGGCCTGCTGGATTTTCCCGCGCGCATGAATGGCGAGGCCGTCTATCTCTGCTGGCGGCTCGGCGAGGATCGCATCCGCTTCTATCACAGCCAGGACGAAGGTTTTTCAGGCCGCAAGCCGATTGACCCGCGCGACTCCGACTACCGCAATCCGATTCAGTAGTCTCTATGTCTCGCCGCGGCATACCTTGCTCGTGTAGCATCCACCTCTTACCCGCTGTTGTGATCTCGCTCTCATAACACTGGGCCTATCCCCTACTTCAATCCAGCGGTCTTGCTCGAGATCAAACGTCAGACGAATTGATATAATGCTAGCCAATCGCATGTACGTGCACACCAGAAAGATCCGCGACTTCATCGGCGAACCTAGGAATCGCCAGATTCTAATGGCAGATTCCGCCGTCTGGCTGCAACTGTGCAGTTCATTAGATGTGAATAGAAGACGCTGAACTTGCAGTGAAGGCTTATGCTGCGGGCACACTTAAACCGGCAGATGGGGCAAAATATCTGGCTGTCTATGGCCTCTTGCAGGCTCTTTTTCTGCAGCAAGACGCTCTATTTAACATGTGTGAATCTCTCTCGATTCCAGAGCGAATAAAAGACCATCCAAAATTGCTGGAGATCAGGGAAATAAGAAACAATAGCACCGGTCATCCGACGAAAAGAGGGAGATCGACGCCGACGTCATACCATTTCATTTCAAGGGCGACTTTGACACAGCAGGGCTTTCAGCTTCTGTCGACTGACGCTGGCGGTAGACGAGAGTTCAGCTACATTTGCCTCCCTGAATTGATCAAAGAGCAGCATCTTTATGTTGACGAGATCCTTGAGGCAGCGGCGCTTGAATTGGACGCCAGGGAAAGATCTCACAGGGAGAAGTTTCGAATGGATAAGCTGGTTTCAGCCTTTCCGAGGACTCTCACTTACCAATTCGAAAAGCTCTTCGCGAGCACGCGCGGCGAAGAGCCTATTGCACTGGGGTTATGGAGTATCGAAGAGATTCAGAAAATGCTTGAAGTCTTCTCGGCTCGCCTAAACGCACGAGGTATTGCGCTAGAGACATGCGATCCGATTAAGGCGATATACGAGACGCTGGACTATCCGCTCAGCGAGTTGCGAAAGTTTCTCAAGGCCCGCACGTCCGGTACGGAGGCCAATATCAACCCCACAACGGCCTACATCTTTTCCTTTTTCGTCGAAGCCCGCGTTCGTGAGCTGACGCGGATTGCTGAAGAGATTGACGAGGACTACGCTCGATAAACCGCTCTCGCAACGGGCGCGGGGTGCTACCGACCCACGTTTCCAGTTCTAGTAGGACAGTTACAGGACCTGTCTTTTTTGCGTAGTTCCCTGCCTTTCATTTGTCCACAATCCTGCTAAGGTGGTTGTGCGGGTGAATGTGAAACGAAAATGATGAACGAAGGAAACGGTCAAATATTTCGGCCTCGGCACGCGCTCGTAGCTGAATCGCTGCAGAGGGCAGCGGCCTCGCACGCTTGTTTACGAGCCACGAATTACAAGTCACGACTCACGTTTCTAATCGACACACTGGCGATTAGAAACCGCCCTACCTGGTTGAAAGCAAATGACCGCGACCTATTCTAATCGACACACTTTCGAGGGGGTCGCAATGACTCACGCCCCCGAAAACCGGCTGAAAAATTCCGCGAGCCCGTATCTGCGTTCTGCCGCGCACCAGCCGATTGATTGGAACGAATGGGGCGAGGAAGCATTCGCCAAGGCTCGCGCCGAGGGGAAACCGGTCCTGCTCGATATCGGCGCGGTGTGGTGCCATTGGTGCCATGTGATTGACCGCGAGAGCTACGAGAATCCCGAAATCGCGGCGCTGATCAACAGCTTATACATTCCCGTGAAAGTGGACCGCGACGAGCGGCCCGATGTGGACGCGCGCTATCAATCCGCGGTCAGCGCGATTTCTGGCCAGGGCGGCTGGCCGCTGACGGCGTTCCTCACTCCGGACGGAAAACCGTTCTTCGGCGGCACGTACTTCCCGCCAGACGACGCGGGCGGCAGACCCGGATTCAAGCGCATCCTGCTCGCGATTTCAGAGGCGTTCAAGGCGCGCCGCACGGAGGTGGACAACTCCGCGAACGCGCTCGCCGAAGCCGTCGCCAAGGCGGAAGTGTTTCACGGTGCGCGCGGAATTTTCGACGCGCGAGTTGTTGACGCGGTAATCGATTCGGCGCTCAAGCAATTTGACGAGACGCACGGCGGCTTCGGCCACGCGCCGAAATTTCCGCACGCGGGCACCGTGGATTTGCTGTTCGAGCGCTACCAGTCCACGCGCGATTCGCAATTGCTGCATGTCGCGGAGCGCACGCTCGAGGGCATGGCGCTGGGAGGCGTTTACGATCAGGTGGGCGGCGGTTTTCATCGCTACTCTGTGGACGAGCGCTGGTGCGTTCCACATTTCGAGAAGATGACGTACGACAATTCCGAGCTGCTGAGGAATTTCCTCCACGGCTATCAGGTAACGGGAAAACCGCTCTTCCGCGAAACCGCCGAAGGCATCATCGCGTGGGTAGGCGAGGTTCTTTCCGATCCCGCGCGCGGAGGATTTTATTCCAGCCAGGATGCCGACCAGACGCTCGACGACGACGGCGACTACTTCACATGGACGCAGCACGAAGTTCGCGCTGTGCTCACGCCGGACGAAGCTCGCGTGGCGGAACAGTACTACGACATCGGACCGCACGGCGAAATGCACCACAACTCCGAGAAAAACGTTCTCTGGATCGGGGCGAGCATCGAAGCTCTCGCGAAAAAACTGGGAATGGACGAAGCAAACGCGCGTATTTTGCTCGCACGCGCGAAGGGGAAATTGCTGGCCGCGCGCCGCGAGCGGCGGCCCATTCCCACAATTGACCAAACGCTCTACGTCGGCTGGAACGCGATGTTTATCTCCGCGTATCTGGAAGCTGCGCGCGTGCTCGATCGTACTGATTGCCGCGAATTCGCGCTCAAGACGCTCGAGCGTGTTCTCTCCGAAGCATGGGACGAATCGAAGGGATTTCTGCATCGAGTCGGCGGGCCGCGCCTGGAAGGCTCGCTGGACGATCAAGCCTTCGCGGCTGCCGCGCTGCTCGATGCGTATGAGGCGACGCTCGACCGGCGTTACTTTGATACCGCCGAGCGCGCGATGCATCTCGCTGTCGAGCGATACGGCGATCCCGATGGCGGCGGCTTTTTCGACCGCGCCAAGGACGCTCCGCCGATGGGCGGTCTCGACGTCCGCCGCAAACCGTTGCAGGATTCACCCACGCCGGGAGCGAATTCCGTCGCCGCGATTGTGCTCGACCGGCTCCACGGCTTTTCAGGCGAGCGCCTCTACCGCGAATGGGCTGAAAAAACTTTGGAAGCTTTTGTAGGATTAGTCCCGCAGTACGGACTTTTCGCTGCGACCTATGGCCTCGCTGCGCTGCTTCACGCGCGTCATCCGATGCAAGTGATCGTGACTGGCATGGCGGGCGATCCGAAAGCCACCAGCCTCGAAAAAGCCGCGCACGGTGCCTATCGCTACGGAAAAGCAATCCTGCGCGTTACGCCCGAGCAGCTGTCAACAGCCGCACTTCCCGCCGCGCTACGCGAAACTCTGCCGCACCTCGACGCGACACTCGCGCAGGCCTTCGTCTGTGTCGAGACAACCTGCTATCCGCCGGTTTCAGATCCTGCCAAGCTGGCCGCTCTCCTCGTCGAGGCAGCACCGGGCGCCAAGAGCGCTTCGTGACAAACGCGGTGACGCGCCACCTAGGGTACAACCGGCAGACCGATGAAGCTGGCATTGCCGGGCGTATGCCAAATGCGCTGTGTCGCTTTCTGGTAGTCCGCGGGCTTCGCATCAATAATGTTCGGCACAAACGTTTGCGGGTTGCGATCGTACAGAGGGAACAAGCTCGACTGCACCTGAACCATAATCCGGTGTCCCGGCAGGAAGACATGGTTCACCGTCGGGATGGCAAAGCGGTAAAGCAAGGGCTGGTCGGAGTTGATTGCCTCAGGATGTTCGAAACTCGTGCGGTATCGCCCGCGGAAGATGTCCAGAGAGATCGCCAGCTCGTAACCGCCCATCGCCGGTTGTGAAGGCACACTCTCGGGATAAACATCTATAAGCTTCACAGCCCAATCACTGTCACTTCCACTTGTAGAGGCGTAGAGATTCACCTCTGGCGCACCACTCACTCTGAGCGGCGCGGTGAGCGGCTCCGTCACAAACGTGAGCACGTCAGGGCGGCCATCAACGAATCGCTGGTCGTCAACCAGCCAGTGCCGCCATGCATCGCCGTCTGATTCAACGACCGGCCTCGCTCTGTACGGCGCGGGTTTCGACGGATCGGAAATGTACTCATCGTATTTCGATGTCGCAGCGCCCGGGCTGTCCAACGACAATGTTCCATTCGCCGTCAGATAAAGTGGCCGCGATTTGTTGGGGCAGCCCTGATCGCAGCTCGGCGGCCAGGACTGCAAGCGATCCCAGTGATTCTCGCCTGTGTTGTAAATCAGTACCGGCGGAGTATTGGCCTTCGGCGCGTTGTCCATCAGGTATTGATTGAAAAATGGCAGCAGCACATCGCGGCGGACCTGCAGGGTGGTGTTTCCGTCCCAAAGCAGCGGTCCGAGCGAATAGCCGTCGCCGTTGATCTGGCTGTGCCGCCAGGGTCCCATCACCAGAAAATTCTTGTCGTTATTGATGTCCTTCGGTTCGACGGCTGCGTAACAGTGAATCGCGCCCCACATGTCTTCCTGGTCCCAGAGGCCCTGCAGCCACATGACTGGCACGTTCAGCGGAAGCGAAGCCATAATCCTGTCGAGAGCCTGCCCCTGCCAGAAGCCATCGTAGGCTTGATTTGCCTCCATCCTTCGCCAGAATGGCATTTGATCCAAACCGGCGGCGCGCGCAAAATCGCCCGCCGATCCCTTTTTGAGAAAGTTCGTGTAATCGTCATGCCCTTCGCGTTGTATCTCCGGCCCTCTGCCGGCCACCGAAGTCTGTTCCATAATGTAGTCGAGATTGGGTTGGCGAAAAGCGCCGTAGTGGAACCAGTCGTCACCCATCCAACCATCCACCATCGGGCTTTCGGGAACAGCCACTTTGAGCGCCGGATGCGGATGTATGAGCGCCATCACAACCGTAAAACCTTCGTACGATGATCCGATCATGCCCACCTTGCCGTTGGACTCAGGCAAATTTTTCACCAGCCAGTCAATTGTGTCGTATGCATCGGTGGTGTCGTCGATTCCGCTGGCTGTTGAGCGGGCCGATTGGAGGAGGCGTCATGATATAGGCGCCTTCCGAGCCATATTTACCGCGGACGTCCTGGAACACGCGGATGTAGCCCGCCTTCACAAACACCTCGTCGCTCAAGGGAAGCTCGTCGAGCATGTGGGGCGACTCGGATCGCGCAGCGCGGTCTTTCGCGTTATAGGGCGTGCGCGTCAGCAGAATCGGTGCGTGCGCGGCGCCTTTGGGAATCACAATTACCGTGTACAACTTCACGCCATCGCGCATCGGAATCATTTCGACGCGTTTGATGTAGTCGTAGTCCGATAGAGGCGCTTTGAAATTAGCAGGGATGTCCGATTCGATAGGCTTGCCTTGCGCGAGCGACGGCAAGCTCGTCAAAGCGAGAGCTACAACAGTAACAACGGAACGCCAAAGTAAGGTCATGTGATGTCCTCGTGCGCGGGGCCCCAGCCGCGAACGATATAAGAATAAACGAGATTTGCGATTTAGCCCTGGGAGAATTCAGGCTGGGCTCAAGATGAAGTCTTTTCATGATGGCGCAGGCGCAACGTATAATTGGGGCCACTGGCCAACTGGAGTTTCAGAGGGCACTCGAGAAGCGAATTCAGCCGGCGAGTAGGACTTAATGTCGAGGCAACAACCCATCGCGATTTACTACGAGCATCCCGTCTGGTTTGAACGGGTGTTTGCGGAACTGGATCGGCGGAAGACTCCTTACGTGAAAATAAACGCCGCCCATCATCATTACGATCCTTCCGCCAATGGACACGAAAATTTCGCCCTCGTTTTCAATCGGATGAGCCCCTCAGCGTGGAATCGTGGCCGGGCGGACAACATCTTCTACACCCTGAATTATTTGTCTCACCTGGAACATCAGGGCACTCGTGTGGTGAACGGCAGCCAAGCGTTCCGGTATGAGATTTCGAAGGCGTTGCAGCTCTCTCTGCTGCAGAGTCTTGGCCTGCCTTACCCGCGTTCGCGCGTGATTCACCACTCGAGCGAAGCTCCTGCAGCAGCATCGGGGTTTCGCTTTCCTGTGGTTGTGAAACCAAATATCGGAGGCAGCGGAGCGGGCATTGTGCGCTTCGACAGCGCTGCACAGTTGGAAGGTGCGGCCGCCAAGGGCATCAGCCTGGGATTGGACGGCACGGCTCTTGTGCAGGAATTCATTCCCGCGAAGGATGGTCACATCGTCCGGGTGGAAACAATTGCTTACAAGTACCTCTATGCCATCAAGGTTTTCACTTCTGGCGAGACGTTCGACTTGTGCCCGGCGGACATTTGCAAGACATCCGACGGCACTGAGCTCAACACCTCCTGCGTGATCGAGGGACCGAAAAGCGGACTTCGCGTGGAAGCTTACCAGCCGCCGGCTGGGGTGATCGCCGACGTGGAGCGCATCTTCGCGGCCACCAAGATCGAAGTAGGCGGCGTGGAGTACATCACCGACGCGCGGGACGGCCAACTCTATTATTACGACATCAACGCCCTTTCAAACTTTGTGGCCGATGGCCCCACAATGCTTGGCTTCGATCCGTTTGTCCGGCTCGTTGACTACCTGGAACGGGAGGCGTCGTAATGCGTTACGGCTACTGGATGCCGGTGTTCGGCGGATGGCTTCGGAATGTGGAAGACGAAAAGATGGAGGCGACTTGGGAATATGTGAGCCGCCTCGCACGCCGCAGCGAACAGATCGGTTTCGATCTCACGCTGATTGCGGAGTTGAACCTCAATGACATCAAGGGACCCGAGGCTCCTTCGCTGGACGCGTGGTCAACGGCAGCGGCGCTCGCGGCCGTCACTAATTCGCTGGAGCTCATGGTCGCGGTGAGGCCGACGTTTCATTCCCCGGCATTATTGGCGAAGCAGGCCGCGAATATCGATCACATCAGCGGAGGACGACTTTCTCTCAATATCGTTTCATCCTGGTGGGCGGACGAAGCGAAGCAGTACGGAGTCCATTTCGAGCAGCACGACGACCGCTACGCGCGCACAGCCGAATGGTTGGAAGTTGTGAACGGCGTTTGGACTCAGGATCGCTTTTCGTTCTCCGGAAAGCACTATCGCGTGGAAAACACGGCCCTGGCGCCAAAGCCGCTGTCGAAACCCCGGCCCGCGCTTTATGCCGGAGGGGAATCAGAAACCGCGAAGGACCTTATCGCTCGCACCTGCGATGCCTATGTGATGCATGGAGACCCTCCGGCCACAATTCGACCGAAAATTGCCGACATGTCCGAGCGCCGCAGCCGGCTGAAGCTGCCGCCGCTAAAGTTTGGCGTTGCCGCCTATGCAATCGTGCGCGACACCGCCGAGGAAGCGAATGCGGAGTTGCGGCGGATTACGGATGTGAAGCAGAACGCGGCGGGGTTCCAGAATTATCAGCAGTGGCTCGCGGGCACTCAGCTGGAGCAGCGAGTTTCGCTGGAAGAGTACTCCGTTTCGAACCGTGGGCTACGGTCGGGCCTGATCGGCACACGGGATCAGGTGAAGGCTCAGATAGCCGAATTCGAGCGAGCCAGCGTGGATCTTCTCCTGTTGCAGTTCAGTCCGCAATTCGAGGAGATGGAGCGGTTTTCCGAGATGATTATTCAGAATCATCCCAGCCCGGTTTCGACCGACTAACGCTAGTGTGTTGCGCCGCTCGGAAAGTGGACGTCGCCACGCAGTAGCGTCTGAATCGCAGGAATCAAGTGCTGGCCGATTTGCTGCTTGGACAAGAACCCCTTCGCCCCACAGTCCTTTGATCTGCGAGCGATCAGAGGATCGTCGTGAAACGATATCATCAGGATCAGAACATCCGGCCAGGATCCGGCAATTTGCTTCGCCGCATCAAAACCGTTCATCACCGGCATTTCGAGATCAAGAAGAACTATCTGGGGCGACAGCGTCCTTGAGCGCTCGACCGCTTCCCGGCCATCAGCGGCCTGGCCGCAGACAATCCAGTTGGCCTGGCGTTGAAGTATGGCAAGAATCATTTTTCTTACAACAGGTTGGTCATCAACGACGAGAATTCGAACCATAAAGGCCTCTGCGGGGCAGAGGACCCGTTCCGCGAGGCCCTTTGCCCACAGCCTTAGTAGAACCCTCGCCGTTCACCACAACAATACATTGATCGGTGTATATCCGGCTGAAGAAGCCTCGGGAACTGGTCCGCGACCGGAGCGCCAAACGCCCAGCGCCAAAGGATTTGACGCGCGACGGAGCCGATGCGATAATTTCTCGCCTTTGTTCGTCCGTTGAAGCGTGTGCAGCGGCAGCGGACAGCACGCCCAGAATCGTAAGAACAACCAGGAGATTGGCCGCAGTACCTTTCCTTCACGATGGAAATTGCACACCAGCTCGGAAAACTGTTCCTCGGTGCTCTGCCGACCGTCATCGTGGTTCTGCTTTTCTATTTTTTCCTGCGATGGGCGTTCTTCGGTCCGATTCAGAAGGCGATGGCGGAGCGCAACGCTCGCATCGAAGGCGCGCGCGCAGAGGCCGCGGCCGCCGAAGCTGGCGCCAGGCAGGAGCTGGATTCCTACCATGACGCGCTGCGCAAGGCGCGCGGGGAAATCTACGCGGAGCAGGAACTGGCGCGGCAGGAGGCGAACGAAAACCGCACGAAGCTGCTGAAGGCCATGCGCGCGCGGGCACAGGAAGACGTGAACGCAGCCAAAAAGCGAATCGCGGCGGAGGTTGCCACGGCTCGGGCACAAGTGGAAAGTGAAACGCCCGCTCTGGCCAATCAAATCGCTCGCGCCATACTCGACAAACCCTCGTCCTTGCGCGGCAGTTCGGGCAGAGGCTCGGGAAGATGACGCGCACCGCCCGGAATTACGTGATGTCGCTCGCGCGGTTCGGCCTGTTTTTCCTGCTCGCGGCCGCGCCTGCGTTCGCCGAAGAGGCCAAGCAATCCCCAGCCGACGCTCCTATCGGCCAGGTTTTCCGCTGGATCAATTTCGCCATCGTTCTCGGCTTGCTGATCTATGGCTTCCGCAAGGCCCTCCCCTATTTCCACACGCACGCCGAAGAGATTTCGCAGAAAATCGCTGAAGGCACGCGAGCGCGCGAAGCGGCAGAAAAACGGCGCAGCGAAGCACAGGCCAAGCTCGCGAACATCGGCACGGACGTCGCCGAAATGCGCCTGGAGGCGAAGCGGGCGGCAGCACTGGAAGCTGACCGTGTTCGCGGCCTGGCGCGGGCCGAAGCGGACAACATCGAGCGCGCCGCGCAGGCGGAAATCGCCGCGACGGAACGCGCCGCACGCCTTGAATTGAAGGCGCTAGCCGCCCGAATGGCCGTCGAGCGCGCGGAAGCCCTGTTGCGGCAGGAGCTGACTCCGAAGGTTGAAAGCGCGCGGTTCCGGACGTTCGTCGCGGAGCTGGAAGGCGGCGCGAATTGAACGGCGCGGTTTCATCGCGATATGCGGCGGCGCTTGCGGATGTGGCGCTGGAACAGAAGAGCGCCGATCGCGTGAAGCGCGACCTCTCCGCGTTCACGACCGCGTACGATTCCTCGGCCGACCTGCGAACTTCGCTCGAAAGCCCCGCGGTGGGGCGCGAAGCGAAGCTTCAGGTTGTGCAGAAGATCGCAGCACGCATGGACCTGGCGCCGGCCGTGCGAAATTTCCTCTGCGTCCTGGTGGACAATCGCCGGACGGAAATGCTGGGTGAGATTCAGCAGTCGTTCCACGTGGAACTGAATGCCCGGCTAGGTATCGCCGAAGCGGATGTGACCTCGTCGCGCGAATTGAGCGCCGAGGAGCGAAAACAACTGACTGCGGCGCTCGAAAAGCGCAGCGGGAAAAAGATCGAAGCGCGCTTCCACGAGGACCAATCACTCGTGGGCGGCGCCGTCGTGCGCGTCGGCTCAACCGTTTACGACGGTTCGGTGCGCGAGCAATTGACCCGGCTGCGCGAGCAGCTGGAAGCGGAATAGGAGCCAGGATGGCGAATATCAAGTCTGACGAGATTACAAAGATACTGCGCGAGCAGATCGAGAACTATCAGCAAACGGTCGCGGTGGAGGAGGTCGGCTCGGTAATTTCCGTCGGCGACGGCATCGCGCGCGTTCACGGCCTGGACCGCTGCATGTCCGGTGAAATGCTGGAATTCCCGCACGGCGTATTCGGAATCGCGCTGAACCTCGAAGAAGATCAGGTCGGCACCGTGCTGCTCGGCGATTACACCCAGATTCGCGAAGGCGACACGGTGAAGCGCACGAACCGGATTATGTCCGTGCCGGTGGGGGAGGGGATGGTCGGGCGCGTGGTGGATCCTCTCGGGCAGCCGCTCGATGGCAAAGGCCCGGTGCAGACGGATCAGCGCAATCCACTCGAACGCATTGCTCCCGGCGTAGTGGATCGCCAGCCGGTACGCGAGCCTGTGCAGACGGGCATCAAGGCCATTGACTCGATGATTCCGATCGGGCGCGGACAGCGCGAATTGATCATTGGCGACCGCCAGACCGGCAAGACGGCGATCATCCTCGACACGATTTTGAATCAAAAGGGCGGGGACATGATTTGCATTTACTGCGCGATCGGGCAGAAGCGCTCGACCGTCGCGCAGGTGGTAAAAACGCTTACGGACCACGGCGCCATGGACTACAGCATCGTCGTCGCGGCTACCGCCAGCGAACCGGCCACGATGCAATACATCGCGCCCTTTGCCGCAGCCGCCATGGGTGAATATTTCCGCGACACCAAGCGCCACGCGATCTGCTTTTACGACGACCTTTCGAAGCACGCGCAGTCCTACCGCGAAATTTCGCTTCTGTTGCGACGCCCGCCCGGCCGCGAAGCGTTCCCGGGAGACGTTTTCTTCCTTCACTCGCGCTTGCTGGAACGCGCCGCGAAATTGAACGACAAGCTGGGAGCGGGCTCGCTGACCGCACTGCCTGTGATCGAAACGCAGGCTGGCGACGTATCGGCTTACATTCCGACCAACGTCATCTCGATCACCGACGGCCAGATCTATCTCGAAGCGGACCTTTTCAACGCCGGAATTCGCCCCGCGATCAACGCGGGCATTTCCGTGAGCCGCGTGGGCGGCAACGCGCAGATTAAGGCCATGCGTCAGGTGGCCGGATCGCTGCGGCTGGACATGGCGCAGTATCGCGACCTCGCAGCATTCGCGCAGTTCGGCACCGATCAGCTGGACAAAACCACGCAAGCGCAGCTGGCGCGCGGACAGCGGCTGATGGAAATCCTGAAACAGGATCAATACCAGCCGATTCCAGTGGAAAAGCAGATTTTGCTGATTTTTGCCAGCGCCAATAAATACCTCGACGATATTCCGGTTACCGAGTGCGCACGATTCGAACGCGAGCTGTATCCGTTTATCGAGGCGAACTACGGCGGCGTGCTGAAAACATCCGCGAGAAGAAGGCTCTCGATGATGCACTGCGAGCGGAAATGAAGACCGCGCTCGATGCGTTCAAGGAGCGGTTCATGCAGACCGCCGGAGCAGCCGCAGCGGCCAACTAAAGCCGGCTAGGTTTCCTTCATGCCCACACTTCTCGATTATCGGCGCCGCATCCGCTCGGTGAAGAGCACGCAGCAGATCACCCGCGCGATGAAGTTTATTTCCGCGGCGAAACTGCGGCGCGCCCAGGAAGGCGTGTTTGCGGCACGCCCGTATGCCGGCGAGATTTTGCGCGTGATGCGCTCGGCAGCGGCCCGCATGGAGTCCGCAGCGCATCCGCTGCTCGAGCGGCGTCCCGAAGAAAGAATTCTTGTAGTCGTCCTCACAGGAGACCGCAGCCTCGCCGGGGCGTTCAACACGAACGTGATTCGCCGCGCGATTCTCTTCATTCAGGAGAACTCGTCGAAGAAGTCGCAGATGATCGCCATCGGCAAGAAAGGCCGGGACGCGCTACGCAAGCGCGGATGGGCGATCGCGGGCGAGTATCTCAACGTCTCCGCCAAAGTGGATTTTTCCATCGCGAAGGAAATCGCGGGGCGCATCGCGGACATGTACGCAGCTCGCGAAGTGGACGCCGTCTACGCCGTGTACAACGAATTCAAGAATGTGATGGTCCAGAAGCTGCGCACCGCGAAGCTGCTGCCGATCGATCCGGCTGTTCTCGATTCCGGCGCAGAGGGAGACGCGACGACATCAGGCGGCATCCGCGACGAGCACGGCGACTCGCTGCCGACGGACCTTTCAGCTTCCGGTAAATCGCAACTCGTGGATTACATTTACGAGGAGCCGGTCGAGGAAATCTTCAGCGGCCTCGTGCCGCGGTACCTGGAAGCGGAAGTCTATCGCATCCTGCTGGAATCGGCGGCTGCGGAGCACGCCGCGCGAATGACGGCCATGGATTCCGCCACGCGGAATGCTTCGGACCTAATCGATTCGCTCACGCTCGACATGAACAAGATTCGCCAGGCGGGAATCACGAAGGAACTGATCGAAATCGTAAGTGGAGCAGCTTCCGCGAAGTCATAAGATATTTGGCAGCGACAGGAGAAAGTCAGAATGGCAACGGACAAGAACAAGATCGGCCACGTGACTGAAGTCATTGGCCCGGTAGTGGACGTACAGTTCGAAGAGGGCCACCTGCCGCTGATTCACAACGCGGTGCGCATCTGGAGCGAAGGATTCGACATTCCCGAGCCGCTCGATATCATCGCGGAAGTGGAGCAGCATTTGGGCGAAGGTCGCGTCCGCTGCGTGGCGATGAAGCCTTCCGAAGGACTGGTCCGCGGCATGAAGGCCGAAGATCTGGGCGAGCCGATCTCGGTGCCTGTCGGCCGCGGGACACTGGGTCGCGTGCTTAACGTGGTAGGCGAGCCCGTGGATGGCCTGGGACCGGTGAAGACTGAAAAGCGCTACCCGATTCATCGCGCGGCGCCATCGCTTGAAGATCAGTCCACAACCCTGGAAATGTTCGAGACGGGCATCAAGGTCGTGGACCTGCTCGAGCCCTACCTGAAGGGCGGCAAGATCGGATTGTTCGGCGGCGCGGGCGTGGGCAAGACCGTGCTGATTCAGGAGCTGATCAACAACGTCGCGATGAAGCACGGCGGCGTTTCGGTGTTCGCCGGCGTCGGCGAGCGCACACGCGAAGGCAACGACCTCTGGCTCGAGTTCCAGGAGTCCGGCGTCATCATCCCCGGGAATTCGGAAAAGTCGCGCTGCGCGCTCATCTACGGGCAGATGACGGAACCGCCCGGCGCGCGTCTCCGCGTGGGATTGACCGGCCTGACCGTGGCGGAATATTTCCGCGACGAAGAACATCTCGACGTGCTGCTCTTCATTGACAACATTTTCCGCTTCGTACAGGCGGGATCGGAAGTATCGGCGCTGCTCGGCCGCATGCCTTCCGCGGTGGGTTACCAGCCGAACCTCAACACTGAAATCGGAGAACTGCAGGAGCGGATCACCTCGACCAAGCACGGCTCGATTACGTCCGTGCAGGCGATTTACGTGCCGGCGGACGATTACACCGATCCCGCTCCGGCGGGAACGTTCACGCACCTGGACGCCACGACGAACCTCAGCCGGCAAATCGTGGAGCGCGGCATTTATCCCGCCGTCGATCCGCTGGCGAGCTTCTCGCGCATTCTCGATCCGCGCATCCTGGGCGCGGAGCACTACGCCGTGGCGCGCGCCGTGAAGTCCGTGCTGCAGCGCTACAAGGAGCTGCAGGACATCATCGCCATTCTCGGAATCGAAGAACTTTCCGACGACGATAAGCAGACCGTCGCGCGCGCGCGCAAGGTCGAACGTTTCCTTTCGCAGCCTTTCTTCGTCGCCGCGCAGTTCACCGGCATCGAAGGAAAATACGTAAAGATCGAAGACACCATTCGCGGCTTCAAGGAGATCGTCGAAGGAAAGCACGACGACCTGCCCGAGCAGGCTTTCTACATGGTGGGCGGAATCGAAGAAGCGCGGGAGAAGGCGGAGAAGATGGCGGCGACCGCGTAACTTTCGCGCGCCGAAACCAGGATCTAACGAATGCTACCCGAAGCCATCGAACTACAAATCGTCACGCCGGAGCGGCACGTCCTGCAGGAGACCGTGCAGTCGGTCGAGATACCGGGCGAGGAAGGCTACCTCGGCGTTCTGCCGGGGCACGCGCCGCTGATCACGGAGCTCGGCGTCGGAATCCTTGGCTACCGCAAGGGCTCCGAGAACCATTTCCTTACCGTCATCCACGGGTATGCCGAAGTGCTGCCGGACCGCGTGATCGTTCTCGCTGAAATTTCCGAGAAGGCCGAGGAAATTGACGTGGAGCGCACCCGCGCGGCGCACGATCGCGCGCAGGCCGAACTCGCCAAAGCGGGCGTAGGCAGCGACGAATGGCAGCGTGAGAAACTGGCGCTCGACCGCGCCCTCGTGCGCATGCAGGCCGCGGCTCGTATTACCGGCGCGATGGCCGGTGGCCCGCAACACTAGAATGGCCTTACCGCGCTGTGAGGATGTCCACTTCTGGTTAACCCACTTCGAGTCCCGGTACTTCCCGCTACATCTAATAAGTGGCAGGATTGAGGCGGCTTCTCTCTCGTTTCCATGATGACTCGAAAGACCTGAATGGCTGAACTTACGATCTACGGTACCAAGTGGTGTGGTGATTGCCGCCGTGCGAAGCAGTTCTTGCGCGAGCGCGGCGTCGCGTTCCGGGAAGTGAATATTGACGAAACGCCGGATGCGGAAGAGCTTGTCCTGCGCGTGAACAACGGTCTTCGCAAGGTGCCCACGCTCGAAATCGAAGGCCGCTATTTCGCGTGCAGCCCGTTCGACCCCTACCTGCTAGCCGAAGAATTAAAGATCCCGCTGAACGGTAAGTAGTTATAGCTGCGGCAGTCCACTTAGTTTGCGAAGGTCTTTTTGCTGTTCGCCGTTTAGAAACTTCGTTCCGAAGATGAATATTGTGCCGCCCGAAACGAAAATGAAGACTTGCTTGTCCTCGCCTTTTAGAATGACGCCTGGCCACCTGACGCGCCAGTCGCAGAACTCGCCTTTGATCTCAAAGCCGTTCTCATTTACGTCTGCACTGAACACCTTGCCGGCAAACTCGAAGTTCCGATAGGCGCGGCGGAAGTATCTCGCCGGGAAAAGACCTCGGAGTCCCCCATAAATCCACCACGCGCCTGTAGCGATGAGTAGCAGCGAAACCCAGTTGCCCGCTAGTCCGATGGGCGGCCAGACAAGTGGTCGTTCATTCCAGGCAACGATGATGAAAAACAGACCCGAGAAGATCCAAGTGGCCGCCCGTTCAAAACGCCTTTGGCCACTGCGTAATTTGTGGTACAGAAGCTGCGATGCGACGTATTCATCGGCTCCGATTTCGTAAGTAAACTGCATCCGAGTCGCCCCACTTTTCAAGCGAGTCCGGCGCCGCGCGTCATTACACCGGCTACGCGCAGATCGGCCGTCAACGCGACGAGATCGGCGTCCGCGCCGATCGCAATGATTCCCTTTTTGCCCGCAAGGCCAAGCCGGCGCGCGGGGAGGACCGTGGCCATGCGCACGGCATCCTTCAGCGGCACGCCGAGCGAAACCACGTAGCGCAAGGCGCGATCGAGAGTCAGCGTGCTGCCTGCGAGCTTTCCCTCCGCATTCCGCGCGACACCATCCCTGACCGTGACCTCGAAATTCCCGAGGCGATAGTTGCCGTCGGGCATTCCGGTGGCGGCGATGCCGTCGCTTGCGAGCAGCACCGCGTCGAAGCCTTTGCAGCCGAGCAAGACCTGGATTGTGGGGCCGGCAACATGCACGCCATCGGCGATGACCTCGGCCGTTACTTCCGGGTCGGTGAGGATCGCTCCTACGACGCCGGGATCGCGATGAGTGAAGGGTCGCATCGCGTTGTACATATGGACCGCATGGCGCGCTCCAGCCTGAATCGCCGCGCGGGCTTGATCGTAATCCGCGTCGGTGTGGCCAATGGCGGCGACGATCTTGGCCGCGACGACGTATTCAATCAGTTCGCATGCGCCGGGAATTTCGGGCGCGATGGTGACAATTTTCACCAGCCCATCCGCCGCGTCCATAAACTTCTGAAGGACTTCGACCGACGGCCGGGCGATCGAGTCCGGTGGATGCACGCCGCGCCGCGCCTTGCTGATGAATGGTCCTTCGAGATGAATGCCGACGAATTCCGCCGCGAGCTTGCGGTTTTCCGGCGCGTCTGTTGCCGCCTCGGGCAGCTGCTCGTGGCTGCGAGTGTAGCGCGCAATTCCTTCCAGACTGTGGCAAGTCTCTTCGATTGGCGCGGTCACCGTGGTAGCGACAAGCGACGTGGTGCCGTGGCGCGCGACGGTTGCGGCAATGCGATCCAGCGCCCGCGCGTTCGCTTCCATCACGTCGTGGCCGCCCGCACCGTGGATGTGCACGTCCACGAATCCGGGCACAACGGTCATCTCGGCGGCGACGTAATCCACCGCGTCGGCGGGCACGCGAATTTCATCGCGATGTCCAACCGCCGCGATGCGGCTGCCTTCGACGACGATGATAGCGTCGTCAATCTCCTCATCAGGAGTCAGGATCTTGCCGGCATGGATTACCGTGGTCTGCATCGTCTTCTCTTCCCCAAGGGCTACTCGAGAATGCTACCGGAAGAAGGCCGCGAAATCACAGCCGAGCTTGCATCCGTGTGCTTCTTCGTTACAATCATGTGTCGCTCAAAATCGGAGGGGAATGGAATGGCATACGACAAACGTTACGTGGCGCAGAAGCGCCAGCGGCGCCGGCGCAAGACCGCCAAGGCGAAAGTGAAGCTCTACGAGCAGGGAAAGCTTCCGCACGATAAGCTTCCCGCGCTGGCCAAGAAGTTTCTGACCCGCAAAATGCGGGCCCTCAGCAAAGCGGAATAATTCCGGACAAAAGAAAAAGGGCGTCCGCCGCGGCGGACGCCCTTTTGTTTCATCGGCCGCCCCCGCCAGGGGAATGGCAGCCGGTTCGTTTAGTTTCCGGAAGCCTGTGCGTGCGCTGCTCCAGCCTTCGGCGCGCTCAGGTAACCGACGATCTTATCCTTGCCGATCGAATTGACCACGAACTCGAGCGGTGCCCGGCTGCCATTCTGGAAGAAATACAGCGGCTCGTTAGCCGACAGATTCTTCTTTTCATGGAGCTGGTCGTCAACGAAGATGCTTACCGAATACTGGCTCTTCTTCGTGTTGACGCCGCGGAGTTCGACCATCAGGCTGCCCACCTTTTCGCGGGTGTTCTTCTTGTCGATGGTGAACTCGTAGTAGTCGCGCTCGCCCAAGCGGCGGAGCTCTTCGACTTCGTCGTGGTTCTTCGCGATCAGCGTGCCGAATTCGCCGCGAGTCAGGTTCAGGCTGCTCTTCGTCGCGTCGAGGTCGGTCTTGACGCCGGTGACGTCCGTGCCCAGCTTGTTGACGTCATCAACGCTGGCCTTCGTGGCCAACTGACCGTTGACGTTGTTCGTGAGATCCGTCAGCTGCTGCGCGTCTTCTTCCTTGATCTTTTTGGTCTGGGTGCGCGCGCGGCCGACTTCGGATTCCGTCAACTTCATCTTGTCGGTCACGACGCTGAGTTCACCCTGAAGCTGCGCGTTGGTATCCTCGGCCTTCGCGAGCCGCTGGCTCATCACGTCGTCACTCTGCGTGAATTGCCGCGTCTGCGACGCTAGCGTTTGCTGGAGCGTATTCGCGCGGTTGGAAGCTGTCCAGCCCACACCGAGCGCTGCGAGCGATACAATGGCCAATACCACCACGACAATCCCGATCCATCGCGGGGCGGCCCCTTCCTGCTCTACAATTACTGGCTTATCGTCGATCATTTTCGTTTCCTCCGTGGGAACCCCTTGCTGAGACTAGTAAAAGCACGCGCGAAGCCAAATGCGCCATTCCGGGACCGCGTGGATAAGGACCTGTCGAATGAATGACATGCGGTGGGGTACGCAGCGGGTACTACAGGCCGGAAGCGAGGATTACCCTGCAAATTTTACGTGGCCTTAATGGTTTCTGCGCAGTGACAAAAAAGGCACTAGTGGTGAGCTCAGGAACAGACTAACGGGGATGCGAGGCGCGCACTTCTCACCAGATTACGATAGATAGGTCCCGCGCAGATGGTTCGCGCGGACGCCCTTAGCGCGTGATCGTCATACTCTGCAGGCGCGCGATTCGATCCGCCAGCGGCGGGTGAGTGCTGAACAGGCCAGATAGGAATTGCCGGCCGGTCAGAGGTGCCACAATGCACAGCGCGGACGTGGACGGTGGAATATCCATCGGGATTCTCTGGTTGTACGCTCCCAGCTTCTGGAGTGCACGGACCAAGCCTTGGGAATAGCCGACCATTTGCGCGCCCGATGCGTCCGCTTGATATTCGCGCTGGCGGGAAATCCCCAGCTGCAGCAGCATGGCCGCCACCGGACCCAAGATGAGCATTAGAATCGCTGTGATTCCGCCACCCTCGCGGTCGCGATCACTTCCACCGCCGAACCAGAATCCCATTCGTGCAATCCACGTGACGGCGCCGGCAACTGTCGCCGCGATAGAAGAGGTCAAAATATCGTAATTCCGGACGTGCGAGAGTTCGTGGGCAATCACGCCTTCTAGCTCTTCGTCATCCATCAACTCCAGAAGCCCCTGCGTGACGGCGACCGATGCGTGGCTCGGATTGCGGCCGGTGGCGAAGGCATTCGGGGCGGACTGCGGAATCATGTAGAGCTTCGGCACCGGCAAATTCGCCTTGGCAGCCAGCCGCTCCATCACCGCATAGAGGCGCGGCGATTGCTCGCGGCTGATTGGCTGCGCGCCGCTGGACATCAAAGCGATCTTGTCCGAAAAAAAATACGCCGTGCCATTCATAAGGATGGCAAAACCAAGCGCCATCGTCATACCGTTCCGCCCGCCGTAGATTTCGCCGATAAAAAGCAGCAGCAGCGTTAGCGCCGTCAGCAGGAATGCGGTCTTGAATGTCTTCATGGTCCTTGTCCCCGGCGCCCGTTCAGGCGGCGCCTGCCTTCGCATGCTCGTGCTTGAATTTCATCTCTCCGGTTTTCGAATCGGCGTCCACCACCACCGAGTCGCCGGCTTTACCTCGCCATCGAGGATTTTCAGCGCCAGCGGATCCTGGATCAGCCGCTGGATGGCTCGCTTCATCGGTCGCGCGCCGTATGCCGGGTCATATCCTTCGCGGAACAACAGCGCCTTCGCCGCAGCCGTCAGTGTAAGCGCCACTTTCTTCTCGGCAACTCGCTTCATGAACGAGTTCATCTGCAGATCAATGATGCGCTCGATCTGGTCCTTGCCGAGCGGGCTGAACATCACGATATCGTCGATGCGATTCAGGAACTCTGGGCGGAACGTTTCCCGCAGCGCGCTCATGGCTTCCTCGCGCGCCTTCTTCGGGTCCTTGCCCGCCAGTTCGAATATGGCTGTCGAGCCGACGTTCGAGGTCATGATGATCACCGCGTTGCGGAAGTCCACCTTGCGGCCCTTGCCATCCGTTAGATGCCCATCGTCGAGAATCTGCAGCAGCACGTTGAAGACGTCCGGGTGCGCCTTCTCGATTTCGTCGAGCAACACCACGGAGTACGGGCGCCGGCGAACTTGCTCAGTGAGCTGCCCACCTTCCTCATAACCGACGTAGCCCGGAGGCGCGCCGATCATCCGCGCTACGGAATGCTTCTCCATGTACTCGGACATATCGAGCCGCACGATCGCGCGTTCATCATCGAAAAGAAATTCGGCTAGCGCTCGCGCCAGTTCCGTCTTGCCCACGCCAGTCGGCCCGAGAAACAGGAACGAGCCGATCGGCCGATTGGGATCGCTCAATCCCGACCGGCTGCGGCGAATAGCGTTGGCGACGCTCGCGAGCGCCGTGTCCTGCCCGACGACGCGCAGGTGCAACCGCTCCTCCATATGTACGAGCTTCTGCACTTCGCCTTCGAGCAGCCGTCCGACAGGAATCCCCGTCCATTTGCTGACTATTTTGGCGATCTCTTCCTCGCCGACCTCTTCCTTGAGCATTGGATGATCTTTCTGCATCGCGACAAGATGGTCCTGTGCGCTCTTGAGTTCTTTTTCGGCGGCGGAAAGCTTCCCGTAGCGGATTTCGGCAACGCGTGAGAGTTCGCCCGCGCGCTCGAATCGCTGCTCTTCGGCCTTCAGTCGCTCGATTTCTTCCTTCTGCTTGCGGATTCGGCCGATGGCGTCTTTTTCGGTCTGCCAGTGCGCTTTCAAACCGTTGGATTGTTCGCGCATCGTGCCGAGTTCCTTTTCGAGCTGGGCCGTGCGCTCGCGCGAGTGCGCGTCGGATTCCTTGCGCAGCGCCTGGCGCTCGATTTCGAGTTGCATGATGCGGCGCTCGATCAAATCTATCTCGGTTGGCAGCGAATCGATTTCCATGCGCAGGCCGGCGGCAGCTTCGTCCACCAGATCAATAGCCTTGTCCGGCAGAAAACGGTCGGTGATGTAGCGCTGCGACAGCATGGCCGCGGCGACAATTGCGGCGTCCTTGATGCGCACGCCGTGATGAACCTCATAGCGTTCCTTCAGGCCGCGCAAGATCGCAATGGTGTCCTCGATGGAAGGCTCGCCGATCTGGACCGGCTGGAAACGGCGCTCAAGCGCTGGGTCCTTCTCAATGTATTTTCGATACTCGTTGAGAGTCGTCGCGCCGATGGCCCGCAGCTCTCCGCGCGCGAGCGCCGGCTTCAGCATGTTCGAGGCGTCCATCGAGCCTTCGGCCGCGCCCGCGCCAACGAGCGTATGCAGCTCGTCAATGAAAAGGATGATCTGGCCCTCGGATTCAGTGACTTCTTTCAGCACGGCCTTGAGCCGGTCTTCAAACTCGCCGCGATATTTCGCGCCGGCGATCAGCGCCGCGAGATCGAGCGCCACGATGCGCTTCGGCTTCAGAACCTCCGGCACGTCGCCGGCGATAATGCGCTGCGCGAGGCCTTCTACGATGGCTGTCTTGCCCACTCCCGGCTCGCCGATCAGCACAGGGTTGTTTTTCGTGCGGCGCGCGAGAATCTGCATCACGCGGCGAATTTCCTCGTCGCGGCCAATCACAGGATCAAGCTTGCCGCGGCGAGCAGCGTCGGTGAGGTCACGAGCATACTGCTCGATCGCGCGATATGTGGATTCGGGGTTTTGCGATGTGACGCGATGGCTTCCGCGGATGGTCGTCATCGCCTGAAGAATGGCGCCGTGGCTCGCGCCGTGGCGCGCCAGCAATTGCCCGGCCGCATCGCGGTCCGCGCCAGCAATGGCGAGCAGAATGTGTTCGGTTGAGACGTACTCGTCCTTCAGGCGTTGCGCCTCATCAAATGCTTTTTCCAGAACGGTATTAGAGCTGCGGCTGAGAGATTGTTCGGAGGCGCCGGAAACCTTCGGAAGCCGCTCGATTTGTTTCTCGATTTCGCTCCCCAACGTCGTGGGAGACACTCCCAGCTTCTCGAGCAGCGGAGGAACGACGCCGTCGCCTTGAGCCGTCAGCGCCCATAGCAGATGCAGCGGTTCAATTTGCTGCTGGCCGGAACGCGCCGCCATCTCCTGCGCAGCCTGGAGCGCTTCCTGACCCTTTACCGTTAATTTATCGAGTCGCACCATGTCTAAAGTCTCTCATTTTTTCGAAATGCGAGGAATACTGATCACCGAATCAAGATTATTCTTCTTACTTAGCGCATGCACATAATATTATCTTAGCGTATTTCTGTCAAGTACAATTAAATGAAATAAAGCCTTTGCACTTATATACATGGGTTATTCCAACGCCTTGAATATCATGCACTTAAGGTAATGCGTTTCCGGCATGGTCAGCATGATGGGGTGATCCTGCGCCTGCGTGCGCCGCTCGACGACTGCCAAATTCCTGCGGGCATCGTTGGCCGCCTCGGCGACGATTTGAAGGAACAGCGGTTCGGTGATGTGGTACGAGCAGGAACACGTCACCAAAAAGCCTCCCGGCTTCAGGAGCTTGAGCGCCCGTAAATTGATCTCCTTATATCCGCGGCGGGCGGCAGGGATGCTGTCGCGATTCTTGGCGAAGGCCGGAGGGTCGAGGATCACCATTTGAAAGCGGCGCCCGGCCTCGTCGTATTCCTTGAGGAGATCGAATGTGTTCCCTTCCCGGAAAGTAGCGTTGGAAATCGAGTTCAGTTGTTGGTTTCGACGGGCGGCCTCAACCGCCGTGAGCGCCATGTCAATTCCCTCGACGTGATCGCATCGGTCCGCGACGGTAAGGGCAAATCCACCCTGGTAGCTGAAGCAGTCCAGGACGTCTCCCGAGGCATAGCGTCGGGCGGCCCAGTGATTTTCGCGCTGGTCGAGGAAGGACCCCGTCTTCTGCCCCTTGGCAAGATCG
The DNA here is from genome assembly GCA_963818605.1 of uncultured Acidobacteriota bacterium. Lineage (GTDB taxonomy): Bacteria > Acidobacteriota > Terriglobia > Acidiferrales > UBA7541 > Palsa-295. Next base: position 347,537 of record CAWFSW010000004.1, on the reverse strand, counting down.
CAAACAAACGTTACGCCGTTTTCCTTGGCAAGGACTTCCGGCGGAACATCGCCGTGAAGGACGCTGACGCGCTGATCGAGTCCCTCCAACAGCCGCACCTTCGGATCATTTCGCTCGACTATCCCCTTCGGCGAAAACTGTTCCACTAGAATTTCGACGAGGAGGCTTTTCAATCGCTCGCTCGATTGGCTGAGCGTCTGCAGCACCATATAATCGCCGTAACGGTCAACGATCACGGACGGCAGGAGATCGGCTTCGCTGTAAACCACGCGGTAGGCGTCGGAGTTTTCGACCACCAATTCGCGATAGGCTGCAGCCCGGCGAATTCGCGCCGCAAGAAACGCGCGGTCAATGGCAACGTCCTCGCGAGTGAGAAGCCGGATGGAGATTTGCGACTTGTCGCTGTAGAAAGCGCGCCCGACGAAATTGCCGCGTTCGTCGGTGAGCCGGACCACGGCGCCGGGTTCCGCATGAGCCGATCGAACGTCGCTTCGATAGACCCAGAGATGTCCCGAGCGAAGGCGTTCGACGCCCCGCGAGGTGATCACCACCGATCCTTCTGTCACTGGTCTTGTGGTCGCCATGGATGGAAGCCTGCTCAATCTATGCGCGCTAACAGTTGCTCATCGCGCGGCCTCAGAAGTCTGCCCTTCGATGCGACCACAATCCACCTGATTATTCGCCGCTCAAGCGCCGGGCATGTTCATCTTGCGCTTCTTATGAAGCTTCACGGCGGACGTTCGCAGCGTTTCGGGAACATTCTTGTTGGCCGTGAGTTTCACCAGGTCCGTCGCCGTAAGCCGCGGGAAAAGGTGCAGCGACACATCGAGTGGAGTTTTAGGGTTGTTGACGAGATTCCGCACGACGGAGTAATTCTTCATGAAGGGGCGAGTCATCGCGATCGCCCGAAGGATTTCGCCGGTCAGATTGGTCATCGAGGAGAAGGCCTCAACCTCCGAATCAGTCAGCCGGGGCGACTGCAACACGCACCTTTGCACCAGCTTGTTCGGATCTTTGATCAGCAGCATCCGCTCGCTTTTTCCGCCTTTGAGGGCTAGCGTGAGGCGCTGGACCACGTTCATGTGCGTGACTTTCTGCATGAGGGTTTCGCGCTTTACTGGATCCGGCTCGACCTCCGCCGCGGCCTCCGCGATTTCCGCGGACGCGATGGCGCCCTTTTTCATGTCCGTAAGCAACTCACGCTGTTCCGCATTCGCCCCCGGACAAGTTCCCACCGCGATAATCAATTGCGGATCGGAGGTGAATCTCTCCATATTGTCGAGCAGCGATTGGATTCCCACGGCGGTCAGATGATTCGCCAGGCGCGCGACGTGCGCTGTTGGACACGCCGTGCTCTTCGCCAGTGCATCAGCGACACCCGGTTTTTCGCCGAGGTTATCCGTGCAGTACGTGAAGAAACGCGCGTCCGCGTCGTTGCGCGCAGACGCAGCGAGAAAGGACTCGAGGGGCTGCGTCAGCAGCGCGTTCTGCGCGCGGTCGGAAATCGTTGGATCGGCGTCCGCAGCCAGAACCGCGAGCAATTCCACGCGATCCTCCGGAGCGAGCTGCACGCCTCCCGAGCATACGGCCATCTTCTGTTCGGGACGCGCGTGCCCTGAACAAATTTGCGTGCGGAGTTCGGCGCTAATGGGATCCTCCCGTGACAGGCTTCAAATCGTTCCGCGTTAACGTAACGCTCCCGGGCTGCCCGGATGTTCCCATGGGCGGCACGATCTGGCCGTTGAGTTCGAGCGACAGAGCGCTGGCTTCGCTCGACGTGACTTCAAACGTATCGTGCGCGTCGAACTGTTTCACCTCGTCCGGCTGGACCACGCCTTCGAAGACCACTTTGCCGTCCGCAATTACCTTTCACGTCGGCTGGCTTCCCGGCATGCATCTTGAGCGTGAGGACAGCGAGCACAGGGATCGCCCGCAGCGTAAGCCGCTCGAAACTCCATGGTCCGGCGCCGCGGATTGCCCAGGAGACAACACCGGCACGAGCGCCGGCACGGGCCGTCAGGAAACGCGCGTGAAGCCACGAGCCAAGTCCGGAGCCGTAGCGATGGTACCCGGCGACCCCAGCAACAACGATCAGAGCGATCGCGACAACCGCAGCCGCCGCCGGACGCCAATTTCGCGGCATCTGGCGGACACGTTGGGCGACGACGTGGACGTGCACATCGCTCGCGGTCCCCAAAGCATATTCGGCCACCAGACTATCCTCATCGAGACCCAAGAAACGCGCGATCGAACGAATGAACCCGCGATTGAAAACTCCTCCGGGAAGCTGATCCCATTGATCTTTTTCAATTGCCTCGAGAAAACGCGTGCTGATGCGCGTGGCGGCTGAGATCTCGTCAAGTGAAACGCCGCGCATTTCACGTTCACGCCGAAGGTGTTCGCCGAAAGGTGTCGAAGACATCCGCAGGGACCAACAAAAATATAGGCGTCGGTGGTGGGGTGTCAATGCTACCCGGGAACTAATGCCGGAAGGACAGGCCATTGGCCTTTCGGCAATCGAAACGGAATGCACGTTGCGGCAGGTGAAAATCGTTCACTATAATGTCAATGTTGCTCCCCGAATCCCAAGACGCCAAGCCGCACAGCCCCGCCGAGCGCTTGCGGCGAGCCGCCGACTCAAAACCTTTTGAGGGCGTGGAACGGCGTCGCAATCCGGACGTGGAACCGTTGGTCCCTGAAATCACGCAAGTCACGGAAGTAAACGTCTTCCACGAACTCGGCAAAGCGCTCACCTCTTCTCTGCAGCTCGATCAGGTCCTGCGCACGATCATGGAAAAGATAAATGAGGTGCTGCGCCCGGATACCTGGTCCCTGCTGTTGATGGACCTCGACAAGCGCGAGCTGTACTTCCAGATCGCAACGGGAGTGGGAGCCGAAGCTCTGAAAGATGTGCGCATCAAAGTCGGCCAGGGACTCGCGGGCTGGGTGGCCGAGTCCGGCGAAGCCGTGGTGGTTGCCGACACGAGCAAGGATTCGCGATTTTTCGGCCAAGTGGACGAAAAGACAAAGGTGGCCACACGTTCGATCGTCGCCGTGCCGGTGCGCTTCCGCGACCAGTGCCTCGGCGTGATCGAGCTAATCAATTGCATTGGCCCGGAGGGATTCAGCGCGCGGGACCTAGCGCTGCTCGAAGCGCTCGCCGACTACGCCGCGATCGCCATCGAAAACGCGCGGCACGTCCAGCGCATTCACGAACTCACGATTACCGACGATTGCACCAGCCTGTACAACGCCCGTCACTTGAATTTCATGCTCGATACCGAAATCTATCGCTCGCACCGCTACGCTTTTGAATTTTCGCTGATATTCATAGACCTCGATCGCTTCAAGATGGTGAACGATACGCATGGGCACCTCGTCGGCTCGAAGCTGCTCGCCGAAATCGGCGAGGCAGTCAAAGAGAAGTGCCGGCTGATTGACCTGGCGTTCCGCTACGGCGGCGACGAATTCGTCGTCCTGCTGCCGCAAACATCCAAGGAAAATGCGCTCGGCGTGGCGCACCGCCTTCACAAGCTGATCCGCGAAACGGAATGGCTGAAGGACACGGGGACGCCTGTACGCCTGACGGCCAGCGTGGGCGTGGCTGCGTATCCCACCGACTCGCGCACCAAAGCCGAACTTCTGCACCTTGCCGACGAAGCGATGTACCTCGTCAAGAACACGTCGCGCGACAGCGTCGCCGCCGCCGGCATCGGCATGCTCCCCACCCGCTGACGATCCGGCCGTCGTCACCTCAGGATTCACTTCTACAACTGTTGTGGCGCGAAAACCACTCGCCTATACTCGGCTTCTAACTTAGCCAGGGAGATCCTTCATTGCGCAACCGGGAAGCCGCGCGTTATGCGCGCTGGGCGGCAATCACCGCGGGGCTGATCGCCTTGGCGGTTGGCGGCGTGTACGCCGAGCGCGCCTTCCGGCGGGCTCGTGCGGGACGCGGCGGTCCAGTGGCCGTTCCCATCACGGTGCAGCAACAGTCGGCGCAGTTCTCGTTTTCAAAAGTCGAGCAGGATCGAACGATCTTTACGGTCCGCGCATCCCACGCCACGCAGTACAAAGATCAAAATCGCGCCGTGCTCGAGGACGTGTGGATCACCCTCTACGGACGCGACGGAAGCCGCAACGACAATATACACACGCACGAGTGCAGCTATGAAGGATCGCAAGACGTTCGCTGCAAGGGCGATGTGGAGATTGATCTGGCGAATGCGAACCCGGCGTCCGGACAGGCTGGGCGCGCTTTCCAAGGGAACGCTCGAAGTGAAAACCAGCAATCTTTCGTTCAACCGCAATACAGGCGAAGCCTCGACTCCCGCACCCGTGGAATTTCGTTTCCCTTCCGGCCAGGGGCGAGGCATCGGAGTGTCCTATAGCACGAGCGATTCGATCGTGCGCGTCGAGCAAGGAGTTGAATTCGAGCTGAACGCTTCGGATCAGACGGGCGGCATGCCGGTAACCGCGACCGGGAGCAGCCTCGAAATCCGGCGCAACGACCGAACCGTCGTGCTCAAAGGGCCTGCGACCCTAAAGCAAGGCATGCGCGAATTGTCCGCGGACACTTTCTCGGTGGAACTCGACGCCGATTATCACGCCCGGCGCGCTGTCGCCGAAGGGCATCCCCAAATTCGAACCGCGGAGGGCGGAGGGAAAATCGCCGTCGCTGCCGCGCGATTTGAGGCCGTTCTGAACCCGGCCGGATGGGTCGAGCACGTCGCCGCCGATGGAAACATTGCAGGCACGCGCCAAACAGCTGCCGGTACCGACCGATTCTCCGCCGCGCATGCGGAATTCACCATGGTGCCGGAGAAAAATCTCATTCAGGACATGACCGCGACTGGCGGAGTGACGACGGAGTCGCATCAAGGCAGCGATTCGCGTGTCTTGAAAACAGAAGCGCTGCGCGTGACTTTCTCTGGCGGCTCCGGCGATGAAAAATCCGTCAACGCTCCAGGCAAGAGCAAAGCGGATCAGCAAAGAATTGAAAGCGCGGAAACCCTGGCGCCAGCCACCATTGAATCGAAAACCAGCAGCGACACGACCACGCTCCACGCCAATAAATTCGTAGCGCAATTGGGCCCCAGTGGACACCTCGACAAACTGCTCGGCCACTCGAGCGTCGAAGTCCGCCGGCAGATCGGCGCGACCCCGCCGCAGGTGCTTTCAGCCGCGGAGCTGATCGCCACGTTTGGCGCGCACGGTGAGTGGGACACACTCGATCAACGAGGCAATGTCAGCTTTCAGCAGGGGGATCGCCGGGCGACCGCGGACCACGCCACCATCGTCCGCGCCACGGACATGATCACAATGGATGGTTCGCCAGTGATTTCCGACGCCATGACCCGGACTACCGCCGCAAATGTGTTGGTGAATCAGAAATCGGGCGAGCTGCACGCCACCGGCGGTGTGGTGTCCACGTATCTACCAACCGCGCAAGGCGACGCACTCAGCCTTGGTTCCGGCACCGCGCATATTTCGGCGGATGCGCTCTCCGGCACAGTCAGCTCCAATCACGTGACCGTTACCTACTCGGGTCACGCCCGGTTGTGGCAGGGAGAATCCGTCCTCGATAGCGACCAGATCGAGGTGTGGCAGGACGATAAGAAATTACAGGCTACGGGACACGTAGTCGCGGTCTTCTCGCAGATTTCGGGCCCGTTCGGAGCCATGCCTGCAATACACGCCGAGTCCAAGCCCAACCCCCATGCCCCCAAAACCTCAGCCGTAGGCTCTGAGACGAGTTCCGGCCCGACGCTGTGGAAGGTTCTCGCGCCAACGCTCACCTACTGGAGCGATCAAGGGAAGGCCCATCTCGAAGGTGGTGTGGTTGCCAGCTCCGCTCAAGGCTACCTGGAGTCCCGCACTCTGGACCTGTTCCTGAATCCAGCAACGCCCGTCCCGGGGGTTGCTGCCGCGCCCACTGCGGCGTCAAAGCCCCCCGCAGGCGCGCCGGGAGGCCGGCAGCTTGAAAGGGCCCTGGCTCAGGGTGCGGTCGTCGTCCGGCAGGGAGACCGCCGGGCCATGGCCGAGCAGGCGGAATATACCGCCGCGGACGGAAAATTCGTCCTTTCCGGCGGCGATCCCACGATTGCTGATGCTTCCAGCGACACAACCAAGGGCCATTCGTTGACCTTCTTTGTGGCCAATGATACGATTTTGATTGATTCGCAGGAAGGTTCGCGCACACTGACCAAGCACCGGGTTGAGAAATAAACCGGTATGTTGAAACTCCAAGCCGCCGATCTGAGGAAGTCTTACCGAGGTCGGACGGTCGTTAATGACATCAATTTGGAGATTCAGCAGGGCGAAGTGGTTGGGCTGCTCGGGCCGAACGGCGCAGGAAAGACCACGACGTTCTACATCCTGGTCGGACTAGCGCGTCCGGACTACGGGCGTGTGATGCTGGACGGCGAGGATATAACCGACCTCCCCATGTATCTCCGGGCCCGCAGCGGCATCAGCTACCTCCCCCAGGAACCTTCGGTCTTTCGCAAACTGACGGTCGAAGAGAATCTGCTGGCCGTTCTGGAGACGCTTTCGGTCACCCCCGAACAGAGGCGCGACCGGGTCGAGGAGCTTTTGGCGCAGATGGGACTCGAGGGAATTCGGTACAGCCAGGCCCACGTGCTATCCGGCGGCGAACGTCGTCGGCTGGAAATCGCGCGCTCTCTGGTACTTTCCCCCTCGTTCGTCCTGCTTGATGAGCCATTTGCCGGAATCGATCCGCTCACGGTCGTGGACATACAGAAAATTATCGGGGACCTGAGCCACGCGGGAATCGGCGTGTTGATGACCGACCACAACGTGCGCGATACGCTGGCGGTCACGAACCGCGCGTACATCATCAGCGAGGGGAAAATTCTGGCGGCGGGAACTCCCGTGGAACTTTCCGCCAATCCCGACGTTCGCCGCATCTATCTGGGAGAGGGCTTTAAGCTGAACTGACACCATGAACTGGCTCGCACCCAAATTGCATCTCCGGCTGGCACAGAAGCAGATTCTGACGCCGGGCCTCGTTCAGATGGTCAGCGTACTCGCGCTGAATCGTCTTGAACTCCGCGAGATGATCAATCAGGAGATCATGGCGAATCCCGTTCTGGAAGAACTCGCCGAGGACGGCGTCACCGCCGATAGTTACACCGACGAAGCATTCCTCAAGAAGGAAACGGAAAAAGTTCCGGAAACTCCAGCGCCCAACCCATTCGATGAATTCGATTTTGGTTCCTTCTTTGGGCAATACCTCGACACGGGCGCGGAGCGCGCCGCGGGCGGCGAGCATGAGGAAATCGAGAAACCGTCGTTCGACAAGTTTCTATCCTCGCCGGCGAGCCTCAGCGATCACCTGACATGGCAATTGAGCGTCAGCATCTGCAGCGAAACCGTCCGCAAGATCGCGGAGACGATCGTCGGCAATCTTGACGAGAACGGCTACCTCACGGCGACGCTCGACGAAATCGGGCAGTCCGGTAACTATTCCATGGAGGACGTGGAAGAGGCCCTGGCAGTCGTGCAGGAATTCGACCCGCCCGGAATCGCCGCGCGCAATCTGGAAGAGTGCCTGATTATGCAAGTCAAGCTGATTGACCCGCAGAACACGCTCGCGCAGCAGATTATCGCCGAGCATTTAAAGCTGCTGCAAAACAATCAGCTGAAAGAAGTCGCCCGCGCCCTGAACCGCCCTATCGAGCTCGTCAAGCGCGCCGTGGATTTGATCAAGCGCCTCGATCCGAAGCCGGGCCTGCGCTACAACAAGATCGAGCCCCGCCTCGTCGAGCCGGATGTCCAGTTCCGCAAGGTGGACGGCGAATGGCAAGTCTTCATGAACGACGACGACGTGCCGCAGCTCCGCTTGAGCCCAACCTATCGCCGCTTGCTCGCTCGGGACGCAGCCGATCGCGATGTCCGCAACTACGTCAAGGAACGCTTCACCGCCGCCATCCAGTTGATGAAGAATATCGAGCAGCGGAAGCACACGATTCTGCGCGTCTGCCATTCCATTCTGCGTCGCCAGGGAGATTTCCTCGATTACGGCCCCGATCACCTGAAGCCGATGATGATCAAGGAAGTCGCCGAGGAGGTCGGCGTGCACCCCTCGACCGTCAGCCGCGCCGTGGCCAACAAGTACGTGCACACTCCGCAGGGTGTACTCGAACTGCGCAGCTTCTTCTCGGAATCGGTGAACGGGCCTCAGGGCGGCGAAATGTCGCTGCTATCCCTCAAGCGCCGCGTCAAACAGATGATCGAGGAAGAAGACACATCCCATCCGCTCACAGACGAACAGATCACCAAGAAATTGGGCGATGAAGGCATCCACGTAACGCGCCGCACCGTGGCGAAATACCGCGAAGATCTGCGCATCCCGAGCACGCACCGTCGCCGGGTAAAGGCGTAGCCGTTTTCCCGTGACGCCCTCCGACCGGAAAAGAAGCGCTCGCCAACTCGTTATCCTCACTGGGCTGTCCGGCTCGGGCAAGCGGTCCGTACTGAATACCTTCGAAGATCTCGGCTTCTACTGCGTGGACAATCTGCCTGTCGCGCTGATTCCCGCTTTCAGCGAACTCTACGAAGGCGGCCGCGGCGAAGTCGAACGCGTGGCCCTGCTTGTGGACGCGCGCGAGGGCACGCAGATTGACCGGCTGCCCGGAATCTATCGCAAGCTGAGCAGCGAACGCGCCGCCACGCTTGTCTTCATCGAAGCGAGTGACGCCGCTCTCCAGCGTCGCTTCAGCGAAACGCGCCGACCGCATCCGCTCGGTGAGGGACGTTCCTTGGCGGAAGGAATTCGCGAAGAGAAGAAGCGCATGGCGCCCATACGCCGCCTCGCCGACGTCATCATAGACACGACGAAGTTCAATGTGCACGAGCTGCGCCAGCTGATTATCGAGCGATTTCAAAGTCCCGGACGCCGCCCGCTGCTCGTATCAGTCGTCAGTTTTGGCTTTCGCTACGGAATCCCCGCGGATGCGGATCTGGTTTTTGACGTCCGCTTTCTGCCGAACCCGCATTTCGTTCCGCGCCTCCGTCCGTTCAGCGGGAAAGATCCGCGCGTCGCGCGCTACATTCGCTCGTTCCCGCAAACGGGAGAATTTCTGCGCCGCATCGAGAGCCTTTTGGGATATTTGATTCCCCATTACATCCGCGAGGGCAAAAGCTATCTCACGGTCGCGCTCGGCTGCACCGGCGGACGCCACCGGTCGGTCACGCTCGCGGAGGCGATTCGGCGCGCCCTGCAGCGCAAGGGGTACGCAGCCAAGGTCGTGCACCGCGATCTCGACAAGTCGACTTCCTGATCTTGCGGTGGCACTCGTTTTGCGATTACGGCTTGCAAGATGCCGGGGCGATGCATAGGCTAGGCAAGCTTCTACCATACCGAATTTGGCTACCGAATCCATGGACGGCATTCCGCGCGTGACTGCGCACGACGAAATCCGGCGGCTGTTGCGATACCTGCGGCCCTATACGCCGCGCCTCGCCGCAGGCATCGTTCTAATCGCCGTGATGGGAGTTGTGGAGTTCCTGGTGGCGTTCGCGCTCCGCCCCGCGGTGGACGTGGTCTTGAACCCGCACTCTACCACTCAAGCGTTGACGCTGTTTCAGATTCCCTGGACGCACCACATAGTCGATCTGCATTCGTTTGCGCCGCGCCATTTTCACAATGTATGGACCGTCTTCGCCGTCGCGCTCGTGCTCATGACCATCGTCAAGGGAGCCGCGGAATATATCGGGAGCATTTTGATTCAGCACGTAGGCCTTTCGGCGGTTACCGATATTCGTAACGAGGTTTACAGCCAGGTCGTGCAGCAGCCTATCGGGTTCTTCCAGCACAATCCGGTCGGTCGGGTGATGTCCGCGGTCATTGCCGATATTGAGCAGATTCGCAACGCCTTTTCGGACTGGTTCGCTGAAGGCTTCCGCCAGATATTCGCCCTCATTGCGTTTGTCACCGTCCTAATGGTCATCAACTGGCGCATGGCCCTGGGTTCCGCGATCCTGATTCCTCTCGTCGTCTGGCCCGTTAGCAGGTTCGGCCGGAAAATCCGCCGTTCGTCAGAGAAAAGCCGTTCGCGCCTCGCGGATTTGAGCCAAATCCTGCAGGAAACCATCTCGGGAAATCGAGTCGTGAAAGCGTTCGGGATGGAAGGATTCGAAATCCGAAAGTTTCGCGACGCCGCGCGCAATCTTCTTCACGAAAACATGCGCTGGATCAGGGCCTTCGCCGCCACTTCGCCGGTGATGGATCTCCTCGGCGCCGTCGTAATTGCCCTTGTGATACTCGTCGCACGTAATGAGATTAAGGCGGACCGGATGACGCTCGGCTTGTTTGCGTCGTTCGCTTTCGCTCTGTTCAAGGCATACGAACCCATCAAACGCCTCGGCAATGTGTATCAGCTGTTCCTTCAGGCCGCCGGGGTCTCCAAACAGGTTTTTGCCTTCATCGACATGCCGCGGGAAATGATGGAAACGCCCGGCGCAAAGCCGCTGCCGCCGTTCTCACGCTTCATCGAGTTCGAACGCGCAAGCTTCGCCTACGATAGCGGCCCGCTGATCCTGAAAAGTATTGACATGAAAGTGCCCGCCGGGTCCGTCGTCGCGATTGTCGGCTCGAGTGGCGCGGGCAAAACCACGCTCGTAAATCTTCTGCCGCGCTTTCACGAAGTGACGACCGGCTCAATCCGCATTGATGGATACGGCGTGAACGACTGCACCCTTCGTTCGCTGCGCGAGCAGATGGCCATCGTCACGCAGGAAACCATTCTTTTCAACGACACGGTCCGCAACAATCTCTGCTACGGACGCCCCGACATGCAGGACGACAAAATAGTCGCCGCGGCTCAGGCGGCCATGGCGCACGATTTCATCATTCAGATGCCGCAGGGCTATCATACGGTGATCGGTGACCGCGGCCAGCGACTCTCCGGAGGACAGCGGCAGCGCCTAGCGATTGCACGCGCGCTGCTGAAGAACGCGCCAATTTTGATCCTGGACGAAGCGACCTCCGAACTCGACTCCGAATCTGAGATGCTCGTGCAGAAAGCTTTGAACAATCTGATGACCGGCCGCACCGTTTTCGTGATCGCGCACCGACTTTCGACGATTCGCCGCGCGGATATGATCGCCGTGCTCGATGATGGCGCGATTCGCGAGCGCGGCACGCACGAAGAGCTTTTGGCGCGCAATGGAATCTACGCGCGCCTCTATGAAATACAGTTCCGCGACGCCGAGCCTGTAACGCGTGTCGCAAGTCTCGAGTGAAAATGTCGGGCGCAAAATCCCAACTCGCGCATCCGCCCAAAGCCGCGTCGAAGGGCCTGAAGTCAATGACGGGCTACGCCCAGACGCAAGCTACTGAGAATGGCGTCGGCCTCCGTGTTTCCGTGCGCAGCGTCAATCACCGCTTCCTCGACTTGCATCTGCGCGTGCCCGAGGGATTCGAGCCGCTCGAGCCTCGCATCCGCCAAATCGTTCGCGAGCGCGTGCGTCGCGGCCATCTCGACGTCACGCTGCGCTATGAACTCGCGGGCCCGGCCGGCGTTACAGTAAATCAAGACGTCGCGGCGGCCTATCTGCGAGCCGTTGAAGATCTTCGGAAACAGTTCGGCGTGAAGACGGAACCCGATCTCGCTTCCATTCTTCGCCTGCCAGGCGTGATAGGCGCGTCCGCTACGTCGCCCGACGAGGAAATCGCGCGCCTTGAATCCGTCGTCGCCCGCTGCCTCACAGAGGCGTTCGACAAGCTCGACCAAATGCGCGAACTCGAAGCAAACGCTCTGCGCGACGACATGTCCGGCCGCCTGACCAGCATCGCGAGCCTAGCCGCCCGCGTCGAAACCCTCGCGGAGCGCGCGCGGCCGGCGTACGCCCGCCGTCTCGAATTGCGATTGAAGGACCTGCTCGGTGAAGCCTCGATTGACCCGGCTCGCCTCGCGCAGGAAGCGGCGCTGGCCGCCGAACGCAGCGATGTGTCCGAGGAGCTGGCCCGGCTCGCGAGCCACGTGCATCAGTTCGAGTCTTTGCTCGCCAGCGCATCCGACGTGGGCAAGAAGCTCGACTTCCTGCTCCAGGAAATGCAGCGCGAGGCCAATACCCTTCTGTCGAAGACTCCCGGCAACGAAGCCGAGAGCCTGGAGATCACAGAACTGGCTCTCGAAATTAAGTCCGAAATCGAAAAACTCCGTGAACAGGTGCAGAACATCGAATGAGCCAGACGGAGCCACTGGTGCTGATCGTGTCCGGGCCGTCCGGTTCCGGAAAATCCACGCTGGTGCAGAAGATCCTGGAGGTCCCCGGCACGATGCTGGCTGTTTCGTCCACCACGCGCCCCCCGCGCAAGACGGAGAGCAACGGCAAATGGTACAATTTCGTCTCCGAAGCTGAATTCCAGGGGATGGTCCAGCGGGGCGAGTTTCTGGAGTATGCGCAGGTTTTCGGCAAAAACTGGTACGGCACGCCGCGCAAGGCGCTGGACGAGGCGCTCGAGCAGAAAAAAGATCTGGTCCTGGAAATTGACGTCCAGGGCGCGTTGCAGGTAAAACAGAAGCTACCCGGAGCCATTGCGGTTTTCGTCATGCCTCCTTCGTGTGCCGACCTGGAGCTTCGCATTCGGGCGCGCGGCCAGGATTCAGAGGACGAAATTCAGCGGCGCCTGGAACGCGCGCGGCAAGAAATGCTCAGTTATAGCAGCTATGATTTCGCCATCGTCAATGACGATCTCGAGCGCGCCGGCCGTGAAGTGCAGGCCATCGCTCTCGGCTCGCGTTGCCGGGTGGCCCGGACCGAAGAACACATCCGAGAAATTCTGAAATCTTTTGGAGGTTGACGTTCTAATGGCAGCTCTCACAAGCGTACCGGAAAGCCAGTTTGCATACGTAGTCGTAGTCTCGCGCCGCGCTCGCCAGTTGATGATCGGCGGCCGTGCCATGATTGATAACCCGAAAGGGCGCAAGACCTCGCGCATTGCCGAAGAAGAGTTGCTGCTGGGACTCCTCGAATATTCCTTGCCCGAAGTGCCCGAGGGCACGCTGGACAAGGACGGCAAGCGCCGCAAGTAAGGGCGCTGCTTGCTGCGCCCTCTTGAAATCATATATCCCATAGGGGCGTCCGCCGCTGCTGACTGCGCCCCCTCTCGAAACGACCATGAAGATCGCTCTCGGCGTCACCGGCGGAGTTGCAGCCTATAAGGCCGCGGAGCTTGTCCGCCGCCTGCAGCAGGAAAACCTCGATGTGCAGGTGGTGATGACTCGCTCGGCGCAAGAATTCATCACGCCGCTCACCTTTGCCGCGCTCACGGGAAAAAAAGTTATCACCGAAATGTTCGGCGCGGCCGGTTCGGAACCTGCCAACGTGGAAAGCGCCATCGAGCACATCGCCGTAGCGCAGCGAATTGACCTTCTTCTCGTCGCGCCGGCCACTGCTGATACCCTCGCCCACTTCGCGCAAGGCATCGCGCGTGATTTCCTTTCGACTCTCTATCTCGCCACGAAGGCTCCCGTCATCGTCGCTCCGGCGATGAACGTCAACATGTGGGAGCATCCCGCAACGCAGGAGAACCTGCAAAAGCTCCGCGCGCGCGGCGTCCAAGTCGTGGATCCGGATGAAGGCTATCTCGCTTGCGGAATGACGGGCTCGGGTCGCCTCGCCGCAACCGATGCCATCGTCGAAAAGGTTCGCGCGGTTCTCGGACTTCGTCGCGATCTCGAAGGCCAGACCATAGTCGTCACCGCCGGTCCGACCCGTGAAGATCTCGATCCCGTCCGCTTTCTGACGAATCGCTCCTCCGGCAAAATGGGCTACGCGCTGGCGGAAGCGGCTGCCCGGCGCGGCGCTCATGTCGTGCTCGTCAGCGGCCCCACGGACTTGCCCGTTCCCGAAAGCGTGGATTGGGTACCTGTGCGGTCAACCGAGGAAATGCGCAGCGCCGTGCGCGAGCGCGCTGCTGATGCGAATGTCGTGATCATGGCCGCCGCCGTCGCGGACTATCGCCCCGCCGCCACGCAATCGCAGAAACTCAAGCGCGGCGACGCAGGAATAACGCTCGCAGCTTGAACCCACGCCGGACATTCTTGCCGAGCTTGGCCGCGACCTTGCGCAACAAAGTAGCCGCCTCGTGTCCTAGTTGGTTTTGCCGCCGAAACCGACAACCTCGCCGAAAACGCCCGCGGCAAACTCGTGCGCAAAGGCGCCGATATGATCGTCGCGAACGACGTGACGCAGGAAGGCGCGGGCTTCGACGCGGACACCAACATCGTCACCATCTTCCTCCGCGACGGCCGCGAGCTTCCTCTGCCGAAACTCACGAAATTCGAAGTCGCCAACCGCATCCTCGACCAAGTCCTCGAAATCCAGAAGCGTTAAGCACCGCCGAGACGCTTTCGTAATCTCGAATCCTACTTTGCAAACTTTGCGCTCCTTAGGGGGTCGGAGCTTCAGCTCCGACATTACACCCCGAAACGTAAGGGCTTTAGCCCCTGAGGACAATCCGCCCGGCTTCTCGTAGTCCGCAATTGAAATCCGCTTCCCTTTCGTCGCACGTTGACACTCCTCCGCGACTGAGCTAAAACCTCCAGCATGAAAAATACAAACGTTCTGCGTCTTGCACTATCGCTGCTCTTGTCCGCGCCGCTCACAATCGCTGGCGCGCATCCCACTCAAGCCCAGCAAGCCGCCGCCAAATCCTCCGATGCGACAGCCCTGGCTAAACTCGAATCCCTCGGCTTCTCCTCCGAGCGCCTCGGGCGCCTCCACGCCCAGATGCAACAGGAGGTAGATCAGAAGCAGCTCGCCGGTGTAGTCACGCTCCTCGCGCGCCACGGAAAAGTGGCCGAGCTTCGCGCCTACGGAAAGAAGGACCTCGCCAGCGGCGCTCCGATGACCACGGACACGATCTTCCGCATTTTTTCGATGACCAAACCCGTCACCGGCGCCACCATGATGATGCTCTACGAGGAAGGCAAGTGGCTCCCGAAGGACCCGATCTCGAAATACATTCCGGAATTCGCGCACTTGAAAGTGTTCAAGGGCGTGGACGCGAACGGCAAAATGATTCTCGAGGATCCCGTTCATCCTCCCACCATGGGCGAGCTGATGACGCACACCGCCGGATTCACGTACGGCGTCTTCGGCGACGGTCCGGTCGACAAGCTCTATCAGAGCACGGGCGTGATGCAGTCGAAATCCCTTCAGGAGATGATTGATAAGCTGGCCAACATTCCTCTGCTCTACCAGCCGGGCACTCGCTGGGTTTATAGCGTTTCGATGGATATTCAGGGTTACATAATTGAAAAGCTGACGGGCCAGACCTTCCCCGATTTCCTGCAGAAGCGGATCTTCGGACCGCTCGACATGAAGGACACCGCCTTCTTCGTTCCCAAGGAAAAGTGGAACCGCTTCGCCACGCTCTACGTGCAAGGTCCGAATGGTGAAATTGTTCCCGGCCCCAAGACCGCCGGATTGGGTACCGACTTCACCTCGCAGCCAACAATGCCCTCAGGCGGAGGCGGCCTCGTCTCGACGGCGCAGGATTATCTTCGCTTCGCGCAGATGCTGCTCAACGGCGGCGAACTCGATGGCGTGCGCATCCTTTCGCCTTCCAGCGTGCAGCTCATGTCCACAAACCATCTCGCTCCGAGCCTGATGACCGGCGAATTCTCCATCGGCCCCGAAGTGATTCGGCCCGGCATGGGCTGGGGCTACGATTGCGCCGTGTTCAACGATCCCGCGATGGCCAATGAGCCCGTCGGCAAGGGCACATACTTCTGGTTCGGCGCCGCCGACACGTGGTTCTGGATTGACCCCACGAACGACCTCATTTTCATCGGAATGACGCAGCGCATGTTCGGCGGCACCGCGCCGGATGTGGAGGCGATCAGCCACCCGACCGTGTATCAGGCGCTCACGAAGCCGAAGATGTGACTCGCGCAATGCACGAAGGACAGGAAAAGGTGAATACGTCGAGCGAGCGTCCTCTACCCCAAGCCACGATTGCCAAACTTCCGCTGTGGTTGACGGTCTCAGGAATAGTAGTTTTCGCTGGCTCGACGATGCTTGCGGCTCGGCTCATTTGGGAGCAAACCGTATGGACTTGGAAGTGGGGACCGCAGAATATCGGCTTTTCGTTGGCGCACGGTTTCGGCGCCATTCTATTCGTTTTCCCGATATTACTCGTCATTTGGACCGCCGGCGTCATCGTGCTGACCGTTCGGAGCAAAGTTAGAAAGAGTCAAGTTACGCCAGCAAGATGGGCCGCATTGGGACTTGCGGTCTTGCTTCTCGCAATAGGGGAACTACCGGACGGTTTCTGGGAGAGGATTTTTATCAGTCGAATGGCTGCATCACCGCGTGCCGGGGATCTGCTTGTCTACGCAGCGTATCGAGGTGACCTGGCTACGGTCCGGGACTTCGTATCGCATGGAGTACCAGCCGACGTCGTTGACCATGCTGACTGGAGGACCGCTCTGCACGGTGCAGCAGTGAAAGGTGACGTGCAGACGCTACGTTACTTGGCTTCGAGAGTCGCCGATATCAACGCGTTGGACCGTTTTGGCGACAGTCCGCTTGAACTGGCGGCTTCAAGAGGAAATGACGAAGCAGCAAGATTCCTAATGGAACGCGGAGGCAAAAGGATTCGGGGAGACGAGGCCCAACGTCAAAAGGCGATCCACGATCAAGTGCAGGAAGATATCAACAAATTAGATCGCGCCCAGGGGTTACACTAAGCGTTTTAGAAGCTGGTGTGCGGCTCAGAACCTTGCCCGACGGGAGCCTGATTGTTGAAACTTCCCCCGAACCCGCGCCCTTGTGAATTCGAGGAATCTCCCGGATAATCTGAACCTTCGTGGACCAAAAAAATCGCACTCGCGCCGAAGCATGGCTGCGCTACGCCGAAGATCTAGGCCTTGGCCCGTATTACCGCGATCGCGCTGCGCCGCAACCAACCGCCACTGATGTTTCCGAAGCAGTTCCGGGTGCCCCACCCTTCCCTCCGGGAAGGGTGGGAACTCCGCCGCCAATATCCGCTCCCGCTTCAAATCCGTCTCCGGCACTTGAAGCCGCGGCTGCACGCCGCGCTCCCGAGCCGCCGACTTCGACCTCGCCCAAAGCTGCTCCAGTCTTCATCCCGGCTGTCGCCAGCCCATCACTCTTCGAGGAAAAAATCGAGAATGACTCGCTCGAGCGCATCCGCGCGGACATCGGCCCCAATTGCACGCGATGCAAGCTGCACAAGGCGCGCACAAACATCGTCTTCGGCGTGGGCAATCCGAAAGCGCAACTCGTTTTCGTCGGCGAAGGCCCCGGCCGCGACGAAGACGCGCAGGGCGAGCCATTCGTCGGCCGCGCCGGAAAACTTCTCACGCAAATGATCGAGGCGATGGGTCTCCGCCGCCCGGACGTTTACATCTGCAACGTCGTGAAATGCCGCCCACCGGAAAATCGCCTGCCCGAACCTGACGAAATCGCCACCTGCTCGCCGTATCTTCTCCGCCAGCTCGGCGTGATTCAGCCGAAGGTGATTTGTTGCCTCGGCGCTTGCTCCGCGCAGACCATGCTGCAAACCACTCAGGGCATCTCAAAATTCCGCGGCGAGTGGTTCGATTACAAAGGCTCGAAATTAATCGCGACCTATCATCCGGCCTACCTGCTGCGCAATCCCGCGGCGAAGGGCGAAGTCTGGAAAGATTTGCAGAAGGTAATGGCCGTTCTCGGCCTCGAACCCCCAAAGAAAAAGTGACGGTCCATCGCGCAGCCAGGCTTCTCGGCCGTGGTGGCACGGCATGCTTGCCGCGCCGATTGCAGGCGGGCCATGCCCAGTGCAGTTCCTTGGCTTCCCCAATACCATTCGTCGCAACGCGCGCAAACGTCGTTCATTCTGAACGAAATGCTCGGACTAGCGCCGTAGGCGCGGCATAATCTAGCCCAGCCCGGCAGCGCTGGGGAACAAAGCCGTCGAATCCCAAGCGCCGTAGGTGCGGCACATTTTGCCGCGGCCCGTACTGCACCGCGTAAGCGAAGGTGGAAGCGTGGGGCTTTCAGCCCCACAAAAACCGTCGGCGAAAAATCGGGCTTTAGCCCCGGGGAATACACTCCTACAATCTAGACGCCCTTGGATATCATCCTCGGAATATCGGCGGCTCTCGGCTGGGGTGTGGCGGATTTCTCCGCGCGCTTTTCGTCGCGTAGCATCGGCGCTTTTCGGACGCTGCTGCTCATGCAGTTCTTCGGCTTTACTGCCCTCAGCGCTTTTCTCTGGCTCACCGGAGGCTTCGCTCGCAGTTTCGCTCCGGGTTGGACACCCTGGCTCTTCGCCGTCATCGCCGGCATGATCAACACCGTTTCGGGGCTCGCCCTCTATCGTTCCTTCGAGGTCGGCGCCATCAGCATCGCCGGCCCGGTCTCCTCTTCCTACCCGGCGCTCACCGTCGCGCTCGCGGTCGCAAGCGGCGAACGCATCCACGCCCTTCGTGGCGCCGGCCTCGCGCTCACGTTCATCGGAATGATCCTCGCTGCGCTCACCTTCGCGCCCGACGAAAAACACACCATCGACCCGCAAACGCATCACGCCCACGCGCATCTGTCAAAAGGCGCCGCTCTCGCCATGGTCGCCGCCGTTGGCTACGGCGTAATGTTCTGGTGGCTGGGCTTTCACGTCGTCCCGCTCGTCGGCAGTGGTGTCTCGGTGTGGGTCATTCGCCTCACCACGCTCAGCGTCCTGCTACTGGTCGGCTTGCCCACCGGCAAAGCTCTTCCGCTCCCGCGCGGCAACGTCTGGTGGCTGCTCCTTGTCACCGGCCTGATGGACACCTCCGCTTTCGTCGCCAATAACTCCGGTCTTAGCTCCGGCCACGTCGCCGTCGTCAGCGTGCTCGCCTCTCTATACGGCGCCGTCACTGTGCTCCTCGCCCGCATTTTCCTCCGCGAACGCATGGACCGCAGCCAATGGTTCGGCATCTTCCTGATCTTCGTCGGCATCGTCCTCGTCAGCCTCTGACGATCTTGAAGGTTTCAATGTAGCGCCGCGGTCTTCAGCGCGGCACTTTCTTGCCTACGCCATCTCGCTGCCGAGTCGTAGTACGATGTCCCCTGCTTCGTTTGCGGCAAGCTTAGGAAGACGGGTGTTTCGTGCGACGTGTAACGATTGGCCTTTTCAACTGCTACCTCGCGATCGTCACAGGAATGTTCAGCACGGTTGCCACTGCTCAGTCGTCAAGCACCTCGCCGGATTACCACGCTCTTGTCGAGATTCAGAAGGGAGACTTCGGCGCAGCACGCAGCCGCTTTAAGACGAAAATCCTACGCTCAGGTCCGCCGCCCGTCGAATGGGACGACCTGATCACGCCTCCGGGGGCTCACGAAGTTAGCTACACATCCGGATCTCTGCGACTAAAAGCATGGATTAACACTCCAACTGGCAGTGACACAACCAAACATCCTGCTGTTTTATTCCTGCACTCTGGTTTTGATCTTGAAGCAGAAACCTGGACAGCTACCCAGCCATTTCGCGACGCGGGCTACATTGTGATGACACCGACCGTACGCGGCGAGAACGGTCAGCACGGGACATTTACGATGTACTACGATGAAGTGGACGATGTGATACAAGCTGCTCAGTTCCTTCGCAATCAACTTTTCGTTGATCCCAACCGACTTTTCGTCGCGGGTCACAGCGTGGGCGGGACACTCGCATTGCTGGCTGCCGAACTCTATCCGGATTTTGCCGGTGCCGCGTCGATTTCCGGCTCGCCCGACCAGGCTCTTTACCTAAAATATGCAAAAGGTGCGAACCGGAACGCTCCTTTCGACTTGGGTGATCCGCGAGAAGTCGAGCTCCGTTCACCGCTGGCGTACGCCGGCAGCATCAAGTGCCCCGTGCGGCTTTTCTACGGAATGGAAGAGGCGTACTACACGTTCACTGCACCACTCACGGCTGAGATCGCTCGTAGTCGCGGCGTGGACGCACAGGCCGTCGCAGTCGAAGGGGACCATGTCTCAAATGAGCCTAAATCGATAAAATTGACACTCGACTTCTTCCAACAACGATTGCAGTAGGTTCGGTGCCCGCAAGAAACTTGACTATCGCGTTAATCGAAACGGACCCGCCGCCCACATCTTCCGCCGCTGAGAACCGCCCGCTCGGGCTGCTACACTATTCCGCTACCATGCCCCCACGTTACTGCGAGGTCGCGCTTCCGGTCCCGCTGCGCTCGACGTTCACCTACGCCGTGCCAGCGTCACTGGATGGCGAACCTCTCGTTGGCCGCCGCGTCGTCGTTCCCTTCGGCAGGCGCGCGATGATCGGCGTGGGCCTCTCGGAATCCGACCGCTCGCCGGACATTCCGCGCATAAAAGAAATCGCCGAGGTGATGGATTCCCTTCCCGCGCTGCCGCCAAAGCTCCTCGAACTCGGGCACTGGATCAGCCGATACTATCTCGCGCCCGTTGGCGAAACATTTCGTGCCATGCTGCCGCCGGAAATCGAGCTGCGTCACGACCGCGAGCATTCGCTCACCGATTCCGGCCGCGCTTACCTTCGCGATCTCGCCACTGCCGTCGAGATGACGGATCAGGAACAATCCGAATTCGCGCTTCTTCGGCAGATTGACGGCGCCGCCCCTCGCCCGCGCCGAAGGCGAGTAAACGAAGCCGCCGCCGAAAAACTCGTGCGCCTTGGCTACCTCGCCGCTCGCGAGGTGCTGCGCCAGCGGAAGACGCGCATGCAACAGATCGTCGCGTGGCGCCCGGGCACCGCGGAGCTGCTTGCCGGCGCGGCCGAACAAAGAATTCGCGAAGTGCTCACATCCACGCGCGGCCCCCTCCCGCTGGCGCTGCTGCTGGAAAAAGCGAACGCCTCTCGCACCGTCGCGCGCCGCCTTGAAAAAGCGGGCATGCTCGTCACCTGGGAAGAACCGCTCACGCCCGGCGAAGATCCGTGGGACACGGATTTCGTCCCGCCCGCGAACGTGCTGAACGCAGAACAAAAAGTAGCGCTCGCCGAAATCTGGCGCTGGCTTCTGTCGGGCGAATTCGCGGCCGGCCTGATCCACGGCGTCACCGGCAGCGGCAAGACAGAAGTGTATCTCGGCGCGATCGAGGCGACGCTCTCGCGCGGAAAGACAGCCATCGTCCTCGTCCCCGAAATCGCGCTCACGCTGTGGGTCGGACGCCTGGTCCGCGCGCGATTCGGCGAAGGCGTGGCCGTGCTGCACAGCGGACTCCCTGATATCGAGCGGGCTCGCGAATGGTGGCGAGTCCGCCGAGGAGACGCCCGCGTCGTCGTCGGCACGCGCTCCGCCGTTTTTGCGCCGCTCGAAAATCTCGGCCTGATCATCGTAGACGAGGAGCAGGAGTCGAGCTACAAGCAGGAAGAAACGCCGCGCTACAACGGCCGCGACACCGCCGTCTATCGCGCGCGTCTCGAAGGCGCCGCCGTCCTGCTCGGTTCGGCCACGCCGTCGCTTGAGACCTACCACAACGCGCGCGCTGGAAAATATCACCTGCTCAAGCTCACGTCGCGCGTCGAAAACCGCCCGCTCGCCGAAGTCCGCATCGTGGATTTGCGCGAGGATTTTCGCCGCCAGCATCGCGCCGCGCCGATTTCCGAAGCGCTCCGCGCAGCCATCGCGCTGCGCCTCGAGGAGCACACGCAAGCGATGGTGCTCATCAACCGGCGCGGCTATTCATGGTCGCTTCTGTGCCGCATTTGCGGAGCGATGGTCCAGTGCCAGAATTGCAGCATCGCGCTCACGTATCACAAGAGCCGCCAGCGTCTCGAATGCCACTACTGCGGCTATTCGCTTCGCCCGCCGAAGCAGTGCCCCAAATGCCGCGCGGAATATATGTACTTCGTCGGCGATGGCGCCGAGCGGGTGGACGAATATCTGCGCGAACAATTTCCCGCCGCCCGCGTCGCGCGCCTCGATCGCGACACCGTGCGCACGAAGCGCGAGTACCAGCAGGTGCTCGGCGCATTCGCAAAGGGCGAAATTGACGTTCTCGTCGGCACGCAGATGGTGGCGAAGGGCCACGATTTCGAGCGCGTCACTTTGGTCGGAGTCGTCGCTGCCGATCTCGCACTAGGGCGTCCGGACTTTCGCGCGGCTGAGCGCACCTTCCAATTGCTCACGCAGGTCGCGGGACGCGCGGGGCGCGGCGAGCTGGCGGGCGAAGTTCTGGTCGAAACGTATTATCCCGAGCACTACGCGATTCAATATGCCGTGCAGCAGGATTACGTTTCGTTCTACGAAAAAGAAGCGCACTTCCGGCGTGTGCTGCACTATCCGCCGTTTACTGCGCTCGCAACCGTGCTCGTCCGCGACCGCAAGGTTGAGAATGCAATTCGCTGGTCGCGCGCCCTCGCCGGATATTTCGCGCCGTACGAAAAGCACGGCGTGAAGATTCTCGGTCCCGCCGCTGCGCCACTAGCGCGCCTCCGCCGCGACTACCGCTTCCAGTTCGTGCTGAAATCGCCGCACCGATCCGCGCTCGGAAAAGCCCTCGCCGGCGCGCTCGATTTCTGCGCCGCGAAGGAAATCCCGGAAACCGCCGTCATCGTGGACGTGGATCCCACGAATCTCTCGTAACGCGAGGCTTCCCGCAAATCAAATGCGTCACTTCCGTCTACGGTTAATGGCACAATGCCGCTCATGGATTCACGCCCTCTGGGAATTGTGCTCCCTGGCGGATCCGGTCAGGTGGGAACGATCCTCGCGAAGCACTTTCATGCAACGGGACACAGTGTCGTAGTTCTCGCGCGCACACCAGTCTCGGCACCTTGGAAGGTAGTTCAATGGGACGCGGTGACGATGGGCCGCTGGACTGACGAACTCCAAAGCGCGGATCTCGTGATCAATCTTGCCGGGCGCAGTGTGAACTGTCGCTACAGTGATCGCAATCGTCGTGAAATTAAGGATTCCCGGACACAATCGACCCGAATCCTGGGCGAGGCGATCCGCCGTTGTGCGCATCCGCCAAAGGTTTGGATGAACGCAAGCACCGCGACGATTTATCGCCACGCCTTCGACCGCCCGATGGATGAGGCCACCGGCGAAATTGGCGGCAAGGAAACAGGCGCGCCTCCTACCTGGCGCTTCAGCATCGACGTCGCTACCAGTTGGGAGGAAGCATTCTTTTCTTCGCCTGCGTCTGGCACCCGTAAGATTGCCCTTCGCAGCGCGATGGTAATGAGCCCGGATCGCGGCGGTGTCTTTGACACGCTGTTGCGGCTGGTGCGCTTTCGCTTCGGTGGGACGTCCGGATCAGGCAGGCAATTCGTATCTTGGATTCACGACCGAGATTTCCTAAATTCGATCGACTTCCTAATGGCCCACGATGACCTGGACGGCGCGATAAACCTTGCCTCGCCAAATCCCGTTCCCAACGCAGAATTCATGGCCGCTCTGCGCAAGGCCTGGGGCGTCCGGATCGGATTGTCCGCCGCGGAATGGATGCTTGAGTTCGGAGCAATCTTCATTCAAACGGAAACAGAGTTGATCCTGAAGAGCCGGCGAGTCATTCCCGGCCGGCTACTGGCTCATGGTTTTCATTTCGATTTCTCGGATGGGCAATTGCGTCGCAGGAACTGGTGGAGCGCTGGCGACAAATATCCGAGTCGCCTGCTTAGTCCCGCCGCATTTCTACTGCATCCACACAGGCCAGGGAGTGAAGCACAGCAGAAAAATCACGAGCGCGCCGACGGCCCATGCGCGCCGCGCCGGATCGAGCGGCTGCCACTGATCGTAAACCCGCGGATGCTGAAATCGCAGCGAGAGAATCAGCAGGATAACTCCCCAGGTCGCCCATCCGTGCCACGCCCAAATTCCCAGCGCGATCAATCCCAGCGCCGCGCCGATTGAAATTCTCGCGTGTCGCGCGCTCGATAGGCTGTACGCGATATGCCCGCCATCGAGCTGCCACGCAGGCAGCAGATTCAGCGCCGTCACAAGCAGCCCGATGGACGCGGCGCGTCCCACCGGATTCAGCAGCAGCCAGCTCACGTCAATATTCGGATGAAATAGCGCGCTCAGCATTCGAGTGAGCAGCGGATGCCCGAACACGACCGCAGAGCTTTCCTCCGCGCCCGGCACGATTCTCGACGTCGCCACTCCATAAGCGAGCGCGGGCAATGCAACCACAAATCCCGCGACCGGGCCCGCGAGCCCGACGTCGAAAAGCGCGCGACGCGTGGTGATCGCCGACCGAATCCGGATGAACGCACCAAATGTGCCGAACAGCGTCGGCGCGGGAATGAAATACGGATAGCTCGCGTCAATTCCGTAAATCCTGCACGCGATGTAGTGCCCCATCTCGTGCGTGAACAAAATCAAAAGCAGCGTGAACGAAAACGGAATGCCGAGCACTAGCAGCGCCGGATGCTGGAACGGCAGCAGCATCAGCGCGAACGGATTCTGGTAGCCGGAAAACGGCTCGCGATTCTGCGCGTAGGAAAGCCCAAATTCCGCGCCGACCGCGAGCGTGGAGACAACGGTCAGCAGAAAAAGAATCAGCGCGGGCCAAAGTTTGTCGCGCGGAGGCCGCGGCGCTGGAAAATCCGCGAGCGACGGAGGCGAGATGTCGAGGATCTCGACCGGCGTCCGGGTGTAGCCGTTGCCGTCGCTCATGTGCGTGCGCTCATACGGTCGCTAAGAATTGGATGCGGCGCCGCAGGAACTCGGCGCGCAATCGAAAATCGCTCGCGCGCGCGGACTCGCAAGACCTTCGCCAAGCCGCCCGCGCCAATTCTCAGGACTTTGCCGCAGGTGCTGGAGCGGCAGGAGATGGAAGCGATTGAAGTTCCTTGCCTGGCTTGAAACGCACGGCCTTGCCCGGCGGGATGTTGACCTGCTGGCCGGTGCGCGGGTTGCGCCCGATGCCGGTCTTGCGCGGCTTCACGTTGAACACGCCGAAGCGGCGCAGTTCGATGCGTCGTCCGCGGCCAAGCGAATTCTTCATGGCCTCGAAAACGGTCTCAACCGCCTGCTCGGCCTTCGTGCGGGTAATATTCAGTTTTCTGAACGATGGCGTTTACGATGTCGAGCTTGATCACGAATGCCTCCGGGAACCACCTAATTTAGGCCGGAAACCTATGCTAGACAGGGGTTTGCGGGTTGTCAAGCACGGCGCCCTGTAATACACTGCGCCGTTCCCCGGGAGGACTCGATGTCGGTGAAGTCGGACAAGTGGATTCGCAGGATGGCGCGCGAGCACGGAATGATCGAGCCGTTCGAAGACCGCCAGGTACGCGACGGCGTGATCAGCTACGGCGTCTCGTCCTACGGCTACGACATGCGCGTGGCCGAGGAATTCCGCATCTTCACCAACGTGAATTCCACGATCGTGGACCCGAAACATTTCGACCCGAATTCGTTCGTCGAGTTCCGGGGCGACGTTTGCATCGTGCCGCCCAATTCGTTTGCGCTCGCGCGATCCGTGGAATTTTTCCGCATCCCGCGCAACGTGCTCACGCTGTGCGTCGGAAAATCCACGTACGCGCGCTGCGGAATCATCGTCAACGTGACGCCGTTCGAGCCCGAATGGGAGGGCTTCGTCACGCTCGAGATCAGCAACACCACGCCGCTCCCCGCCAAAATCTACGCCAACGAAGGACTCGCGCAGGTCGTCTTTTTCGAATCCGACGAGCAGTGCGAAGTCTCCTACAAGGACAAAAAGGGAAAGTACCAGTCGCAGCAAGGAATCGTCCTGCCGAAGATCTAGGAAAGATCTCTCGTCTTTTCCGCCACGGCGAACTCGGGATGATAGTTTCGCCCGGACCGTCATTTCGCCTGAAAAGCTCCTTGACCTCCCGTTCGGGAGACGGTACAGTTCTCCATTATGCGTAACCATATGGTTACATATTTGACACAAACTACTTTCGACGCGCTCGCCGATCCGACCCGCCGCGCCATGCTCGATCTTTTGCGGAACGCGAGCCTGCCGGCCGGGCAGATCGCCCGGGCGTTTCCCGTCTCCCGTCCGGCGATTTCGAAACATCTGCGGCTGCTGCGGCGCGCTCATCTAGTGCAAGAACACCGCAATGGTCGGCACCGGGTTTACCGACTGGATCCCGCCCCGCTTCGGACCGTCGATAGCTGGCTGAACCGTTACCGCGTTTTTTGGCAGGCAAATCTCGCCAGCCTGAAAACTTTCGTTGAATCTCACGTCGAAAAGGAAAGTTCCGGCCCCCAGACAAGAAGGAAAAAGAAAAAGTGAATCGGAGGACTGCAAATCTCGACAGCCAAACCGATACCTGACGCGAACGAAATTGTCAGCGAGGTTTATATCGCCGCACCGCCGGAGCGCGTCTTTCAGGCGCTCGTCGATCCCAAACAGGTGGTCCAATGGTGGGGCCAGGCCGGCATCTATCGCTGCACCGAGTTTCAAAGCGACCTGCGCGTGGGAGGAAAATGGCGCTGCTGCGGGCTGGATGGCCAAGGCCACAACTTCGAAATCACGGGAGAATATCTGGCGGTCGATCCGCCGCGCTTGCTGGTCACCTCCTGGGTGTCGAGCTGGACGGGCGCCGTGAAAACCACCGTCCGCTGGGAATTGGAACCGAAGACCCAGGGCACCCTGGTTCGAATCCGCCACAGCGGTTTCCTGTCCCATCCTGAAATCGCGCAAAACTACCGAGGCTGGCCAAGAATGTTGGGATGGCTGCAAGCGCTGCTGGAGCGCGGAGAGAGCGTGGACACTCGTAAGCCAAGTTCCACTGGCTAGCGAATTCGAGGGCGGGTGGACCGGGCTTTGGCGTTTGGTTTTTCGGGTACCCCACCCTTTGCTTCGCAAAGGGTGGGGACGTTGACCTTTTCTCGATTTCGTAGCGGCCGCCCTTAGGCGGGCTGGTTTACGCGCGCTTAGGCCGGAAGGCTGGCCAAGGGCAACTTCCGCGGCAGTCAAACTGCAAAGGCCTGCCTGGGGTCGCAGTGTGCAGTCACTCTCTCCAGAAAGAGACATGGTCACACCCTCCGAACGCACCGATCCTAGCGCGCGAAAAAATTCGCTCAATCGGGTAGATCATGTAGCGCCGCACGCACAGGAGAACGCCAGCTTGACTTTCAACCTCAATCAACCCTACCTTCTTCTTAGGATGCGTTTCGTCAAGACAGTTCTGCTGGCTGCAATTGTGGTCGCACTCGCGACGTACGCGATCGACTGCTCGGACATCGTGTCGGCCGAACAAGCGATGCAGTGCTGCAAGACGATGCCGTGCTCGCCACATAGTCATGGCAAGAACTGCTGCGAGACCATGCCTTCGACGCATTCGCCTTTCGTGCAATCGGCTTCGGTGAACAAGATCACCGTCTCATCGCTCGCGCATTCCGTACTTCCGGCGCTTAGCACACGTCCGCTGAAGCGCTTGGGCGCTGATCTCATCGTCGTGCAATACCACGCGCCGCCCACTTTATTACAAACTTCGTCCTCTTCTCCGCTCCGCATCTAGAACTCCGCCCGTAGACCATGCGTTTTTAGCACCTACTCGTGCGAATTTGGTGCGCCTACGTCCGCTCGGAGGAGAAATTTGTGAAATTGCAAAAAGTGCTGTGCCGCGTCGTGTTCGTCCTCTTATCGATTGTCACCTCGAATCCTGCGCCGCTGTGCGCGCAAGGCCCTTCGCCGGAAACTGCTGCGCCGCTATTTCCCGGCGGCGCATTCGTCTCCTACAACTCGATCTTCACGACTCGCGGACCCTTTTCCTCATCGCCGGAAATCATTCCTGCCGCGGCACGTCCGACGTTTTCCCACGAGAGCGATATCAATTTTACGTGGGGATTTTTCCGTAACTTCGATTTGACCGTGCTGGTACCCATCGTCACGAATGATTTCGATTTCGCCGGAGCGGGTGCGTCACGGGGTGCGGGCGGCACGGGCCTCGGGGACACAATGGTATTCGTAAAGTATCGCTTCCTGCGCAAGGATTCAAAGCGTGGCACCACACAGGCGTCCGTTGTGTTCGGCCCTAAAATTCCGACCGGCCGCACGGATTTGACGGACGCAAACGGAAATCGCCTGCCTGCCAGCCTGCAGCCGGGTTCGGGTTCGACTGATTTCTACGTGGCGGCAGACTTCACCTACACGGGTCTCTTTAACGTCAGGCGCCTCGTCGCTGATGAGGAATTCCGCTCGCTACTGCGAACCACGGGAACGCAATCCACGCGGCTCGGCAGCGATATCGAATCGCGTTTCTGGCTCTCTTACCGGCCCTACGAATCGACGAATGCCGCGCGCGAATGGTTTATCGGCCCGGCGCTGACCTGGCTGCATTCGCAGGATGACAACATTTCCGGCGTGAACCAAAACGGCAGCGGTGGCGACGCGCTCCTGGCTGGCGTCACCACGTATGTCGGCGTGCGCCCGGGAATGCACGTGTGGGCGGGAATGGATTGGGACGTGGCGCATTCGCCGGGCGCCGCATTCATGCCTGTGCGGCGGCACATCAGTTTTGGAATCACGCAGCAGTTCAGACTTCACTTCTAGCGAAAGGAGAAAACGATGAATAAGAAGCTAGCAACAATTTTGATGATTGGCGCGTTTTTTGCATCGGGCGCGCAAGCGCAGATCAAACACATCGAGATGCGCGTCGAAGGTATGACTTGAAACTTTTGAGCCTTCGGGGTGCAACAACACCTCGAACGCCAGTCTGGCGTTCAAAAAGCGGTGGTCAGTCTGAAGGACGGCATGGTCGAGGTCATTCCCAAGGAGGATGGGCAGATCGATCCTGCTCAGCTCCTGAAAGCAACCTACGACAGCGGCGTAACAGTCGCAGAGATGGATATGACCGCCTCCGGAAAAGTCACGCGGCTCGCGTCTGGAGAACTTAGCTTGCGTGTGGAACCGAATCGCTCGTTCGCGATTTCGCCGAACGATTTGTCCAAGCAGCTCGAATCGCTCGTGGATTCCGAAATCGAGGTAACTGTTCGCGGGCAGTTGTACACGAAAGCCGACAAACAGAAAAAGGGACAGGCGCCAGCTGCCTTGAAACTGTTGATTCTGGAAATTCACAAGAAGGAATAAATGAAAACACATCGAGAGAAACCACTGTTAGCCCTGGCTCTCGGCATTTTCATAACCATGCTCGCCGGATGCTCCAAACATCCGGCGAGTACGGTTGAAACCGAATCAGCCTCCGACGCAGGTCAACTTGGCTCGCGCTTGCCCGATTTTTCGGTCAAGGATCTCAAAGGAAGCGTTTTCTCGTCAGCGGACCTGCGAGGAAAAGTGGTGCTCGTGGATTTCTGGGCTACGTGGTGCCAGCCATGCAAAAAGGAAATGCCCGGATATCAAAAGCTTTTGGACCGCTACGGCTCCCGCGGATTTGCGGTCGTCGGATTCAAAGCCACGATGATGATGGATACCGAGGATCCGCTGCGTTTCGCTGAAGAAGCGGGCGTCCACTACCCTCTGGCGATTGCATCTCCCGGCATCACTGACCAATTTGGCGGCCTCCAGGGACTGCCAACGACATTCATCTATGCTCGCGACGGCATTCTTCGCCAGAAAATCATCGGCTTTGAGTACACGAGCGTCGTCGAAACAGCAATAAAACCGCTCCTCGGATCAAATTGACTTCAGCTTCGTAGTTGGAAGCCTCTAAGTCCTCATTAACGTGCTGACCATACAAGACGCTTCCGGGAAAGTAAGATTGCCGCTGGCCCCGGCTTTGGTGTGCGGTTTTTCCGGTGCCCCATCCTTTGCGCCAGCAAAGGGTGGGGCTTTTGAAGTCACTAATTCCCCCGACGTGAACCGAAAAAAGTCCACAGGCGCCGCTTGACCCTTCCAGGATTCTTCCCTGCTAGCGTGAACCGAGGGCGTGCTCCGCCCGGAAAGGACGAGAAATGAGCACATTCGGTTCGCGCGGCAACCTCAATGCAAGAACGCAATTCGCCTCGAATCGAGCGACGGCAACTGACGCTGCGCTAATCGTCACAATTCCGCATGCTCGCGCCCCGCAGCGCGAATGTGCGCGCCTCGGCTTCGCGGCCTCAATCAATTGCGATCGCAAGGAACGACCACGCGCGAATTTCTCCGCTCCCCGACGCAAATTTACTCGACACACCATGTCGAGCAAATTTCACGCTAACTCATTGAAAACAAGCGATGGGTGCCACCACAAAGCGCAACACTTTTCGCGCTGCCGCTTGCACTTTGTAGGGCGGGGTTTTAACCCCGCCGAAAGTGACGCACTTGCGTCTTCACCTTTCGCGCCGCTTCACCCGCGCGAGTTTCCCAGGGCGTCTCTCGCGAATCACCACTCACCAATCACGCGTTTCTAATCGACACCCCGGCGATTAGAAGCGCCCTTAAGTCCAATCAATCGAATGCCGAACTCATTTCTAATCGACACAGATCGCGGGGTGTGCTTCCCGGTCGCCTCTGCGAGACGCACCGGTCAAGTCGTCGCTCGGAAGAACTGCACAAATCGGGAAATCACGTCTGCCGCGCTAAGGACCGCGGCGCTACATGGAAGTCTATTCCCGCACCAATCACTAATCACCACTCACTATTCACTAATCTCTCGTCGTCATTTTCCCGTGACGGGATTCTTGTAGTGATACGGCGGGATGTAAACGTCCGGATAGAGCTTGTAGGTTTCCGTCGAGGGCTCGTCCGGCGGGAGTCCGGGAATCGGGCCGGGAGGCGGGTCGCCGCCCTGGTCCCAGCCTTTGTAGTAGTTGACGTAGTAGGTGAAGTAGGCGTGGAGTTTCTTAATTTTCCAGATGCCATTTTCCTTCACGTACTCGTTTTCGTAGATGGCGTCACCCCACTGCGCGCGCTTTTCCAGCAGGCCCACTTGCATGTAGGCGCGGAAGCGGCCGTGGGCGTGCAGGCCGTCGGGATCAACGTCCACGATGGGCTGCAACTGCGAATGGTTGAACAGCGTGCCGTACTTGAGATCACCAAGGTGATGCATATAAGCGCGCACGCGCTCCTTGCCTTTGTAGACGCCGCGCAGGCCAATTTCGGCCGAGCCATCGTTGGTGAAGAGGTCGGTGACTTCGTCCCACTTGGTTTTGTCCACGTAGTAGCCGTAGGCGTCCTGGAGGTTGTTGATCGCGAAAACGTCCTGCGAATTCTGGATTTGGTGCGCGATCTGCGCGACCTGAGTCCTCAGCGCGGCAACGGACGCGTCGAGGTTTTTCGACTTGTCGGCCGCGCCGGTGGAAACGATCCACAGGAGGCACAGCAGGGAAAGTGGAATCAGGATTTGGACGATTCGAATTTTCATTTTAAGCGCCTCCTGCGAATGGGGCGCAGCAAGCAGCGCCCCTGCGACGGCGAATGGCACAGGGTTGCCAAGTACGATTGCCGGGCACAGCATGCTGTGCCCCGACGAATGCAAAACGAATATCGCGTGTCGTCATCGCCCCGTGACCGGATTCTTGTAGTGATAGGGCGGAACGAAAACGTCGGGATAGAGCTTGTAGGGTTCGGTGGTCGGCAGGTCCGGCGGCATGCCCGCGATCGGTCCCGGCGGCGGATTCCCGCCCTGATCCCAACCCTTGTAGTAGTCCACGTAATAGGTCATGTAGTAGTGCAGCTTCTTGATTTTCCACACGCCGTCTTCCTTCACGTATTCGTTCTCGTAGGTTCCCTCTGCCCACTGCGCGCTTCGGTGCAGCGCGCCGAACTGCTCGAACGCGCGCCAGCGGGCCTTCGCCGTCTTCCCGTCCGGGGCGATATCAATCACTGGCTGAAGCTGCATGTGGTTGAAAAGCGTGCCGTACTTGAGCTCGGGAAGCGTGTGCAGATAGGCGCGCACGCGGTCCTGGCCAACCCACACGCCGCGCAACCCGATCTCGAGCGTGCCGTCCTTGGCGAAAAGGTCGGCGGTCTGGTCCCACTGGCATTTGTCCACGTAGTAGCCGTAGGCGCGCTGGAGATTGGCGAGGGCGATGTAGTCCTGCGCGTTCTGCGCCTGCTTCGCGAGCAGCGCGACTTGCGTCTTCAGCGCCTCCACTTCGGCGGCGACATCTTTTTTGTCGCTGGCCGCTTGCGTCGCTGCGGGATTTTCAAAGGCTGGGCAAAAAAGCAAAAGCGCCAGCACGGCTACGATCGTTCGAGTTCTCATGGTGACGATACCTCCGAATTTGGCGCGCCTTTACTGCGTGGGCGTCAATCGTTTGGGCGCGCGACGGGAGAGTATCAACGGGCGATGACCGGTGCAAGGAGCACGTATGCGCGCCGCGCAGGCAAATCTGAAGAGCCGGCGAGACGCCGGCACTACGAAGACAACGGCATTCACCGCATTCACCGCAGAGACGCAGGGGGCGCAGAGAAGGCACAGAAAGGACGGAGGAAGCTTAAGGATCACCGCAACCAGAGAGAAATCCCTCGGCGGACTGAAAGCGTCCGCCGAGGGATGGCAATTCTGAGTGGAATATTACTTTCCGACGATTGGCGAAACGTGGCCCCATTTGCCGGTGAACACGAAGGACGAAGCTTCCTTGCGCTCGCGCTTGCCGGTTTCGTTGTCGCGCAGCCGTCCCTCCGGCAGCATCATGTGGTCGCCCGGATAGCCAAGCGCGATGCCTGCGACGGCTTCGAAATGTTCGGGGATGCCGAAAACTTCGCGCGCCTTGTTGGGATCGATCCCGGCCATCTGGTGAACTTGCAGGCCGAGCGATGTCGCCTGGAGCGCGAGAGTCGCGGCCGCCTGGCCGACGTCGTGGAACGCGTGGCGATTCTGCGAGCTGTCGTGCGGCATTTTGTGCGCGGCCACGCTGATCGCGACCACCGGCGCATTTTTCGCCCAGCCCTGATTGAACTCCACGAACGTGCTCAGAACTTTATTGTAATTTTCGGGATCGTCCTTCGTGGCGACGATGAACGCCCACGGCTGGGCGTTGTACGACGACGCGGACCATCGCGCCGCTTCGAACAGGCTGCGCAATTTCTCCTTCTCGACTGGCTTCGCGTCGAATGCACGGGGGCTCCAGCGGTGGCTGATCAGTTCGTTGATTGGTACGGCCGCCGGAGCGGGCCTTTTGTGGTCGGACATCATTCCTCCTTGAATTGGGGGCCTATTATAACCGTAAATCGGATGCCGGAGGCCAGCAAGAGATTGAGCGCCGAACGGGTTAGGCCAAATCGAATAGAAGGACTTCGGAAGGCTCGCGAGCTTCGACGCGGATTTCGGATTCGTCCGAAACTGCGGCGCCATCGCCGGCCTTCAACGCAGTTCCGTTCAATTTCACGGCGCCGCGGGCGACCTGCACCCACGCGTGGCGTCCGGACGCGATGGAATGTTTCGCGTCGGAGCCTTTATCAAGACGCGCGATGTACAGGTTCGCGTCCTGGTGAATCGTAACTGCTGCTTGCGGACCAGCGACGAGATGGAATTGGCCGCGGAGTTCAGCGTCCGGAAACGCGAGCTGCTCGTAGCTGGGATCGAGGCCTTTGCGTTCGGGCAACAGCCAGATCTGCAGCAAATGAACCGCGTCTTTCTGCGACGGATTGAATTCGCTGTGCATCACGCCGCGACCCGCGGACATGTGCTGCAGTTCGCCGGGACGGATGACGCCGCTGCCGCCAGTATTGTCGCGATGCTCGAGCGCCCCTTCGAGAATCCAGGTGAGGATTTCCATGTCGCGGTGGGGATGCGTGGGGAAACCGCCTCCGGGCGCGACCACGTCTTCGTTCATCACGCGCAGCGAACGGAACTGCGTGTGGTCCGGGTCGTAGTATTGGTCGAACGAAAATGTGAAGCGCGATTCAAGCCACGAAATCTTGTTGTGGCCGCGTTCTTCGGACGGGCGGATTTCGATCATGGGGTTACTCCTGGATCGCTGCGGGTTGGATGCAGCGCGCGATCGAAACGATTCGAAGTCCCGTGGCGCTGGTCCCAGAGCTTCGGCCCAGCTCAGCCGGAGCACAAATTTCAGATTGGTGTCTAATATAGCGTCTTATGAGCCTTTCCGATCAGGCGACACGCGGGCCGGGATTGGTCATCCTATCACGCAGGAGTAAGCCTCCCGGCATGCTCGAACCATCAAATCAAGCGGAATCGGATGATGCAGAAGGTTTTACACTTGCGCGGGTGAGATGGTTTTCCTATAATCCCGTGGATTTCGATATTATTGTACGATCGTCCCGCAGAAATAGCGGTTGCGAGTCTGAACGGCCAGCCGAACACAGGCCATAATCCAGGAGGCAGTAAAGTGATCATGCACAAGCATCTGAGCAGGATGGCAATTATTGTCGCCGCGCTTGTCCTGACGTCTCTGTCTCCACGACCCGCGGCCGCGCAACAGGCTGCCGCCGCGGCTCAGCAACCGACCTACACGCTTCCGGAATATAACTCGCTGCAGGCGGCTCAAGCGGAGAAAGATCCGAATGCGCGGCTGAAGCTCCTTGATGCCTTCGTCGCGCAATATCCGAATTCAACGCTGATGCAATACATCTATCAGATGTACTACCAGTCTTATTTCCAGGCGAAGAATTACGCGAAGGCGATCGAATACACGGACAAGTTGGTAGCGCTCGGCGACAAGGCTGATGCCGCGCAACGCGTCCAGGCAATTCAAGCGCGGATGCAACTCTTCAATACCGCTGGCGCATTTGATCCGAAGGCCGCGGATGCACACGATCAGCTCACCAAGCAGCGAGACGCGGCGCTGGCGGGGATCAAGCTGCTTCCCGATCTGAAGAAAAACCCCAAAGTGACGGACGATCAAATAAAGTCCTTGCAGTCGCTTCTGGAAGGAGCCGCGGCGGCAGCCGACATACAGCTGAAGGATTATTCCGCAGCGGAGGACGAGTACAAGGCTCAATTGGCGCTCAATCAGAGCGACCCGGTGGCAAGTTATCGCCTGGGATTGGCCTACCTACAATCCACTCCACCTCAGTCGCTCGATGGTTTTTGGGCGCTGGCCCGGGCGGTTGATCTGAAGATTCCAGACAACGACAAAGTGAAGGATTATCTCCGGAAGACAATCGTGAATTACCAGCAGCCGAACTGCGACAAGCTGGTGGACGCGCAGTTGGATGAACTGCTGCAGCTCGCCGCGAATGCCCCGGACCGCCCGGCGACATATTCGATTCCGAGCGCTGCGGACATCCAAAAGGTTGCGCAAGCCAGCACGATCATCAGTGTGATCGGCGATCTGAGCGGCGGAGGCGACAAGGCCAAGCTGACGTGGCTCGCCATCTGCGGCGCGGAGTTTCCGGAAGTCATCGGCAAGATCATTGACGTAAACAAGTCCGACAATTTCGTGGATATCATGACGTTCACGAGCGCGAGTTCGGACGAGATTTCGGCGGCGACGACGGCCAACATGGATGTGAAAGTGTGGACCGCAGCCCCGCCGGCGGGCGCCGCTGCCGGAACGATCACGCCGCAGCCCGACGTGGCGCGAGTGCAAAAAGAAGATGAGATCCGCTTCTCGGGAACCCTGGTGAGTTACGATCCTTCACCTTTCATGCTGCACTGGGACGCGGTAAAGGTCGATCCGACGACTATTCCTGAAAAAGCGGGAGCCAAGAGGCCTCCGCGGAAGATTGCTCCGAAACAGTAGGGCAAGAGTTCAAACGGAACAATGCGGTTTGTGAGTCGCGATGGCCGGTCCGGAAACGGGCCGGCCTTTTTTGCGTCTGACCCACAGAGGACACCGAGCAGACACAGAGAGCGCAGAGAAAGCTTGAGGCTCGCGCACCTTCTCCAAGGCACTCAGCGCAAGCGTGGCGGGAATTCTGATCGCTCCACAGGAGCTACAGGAAGGAAAACGTCACGAATCATCAGCGACGACGGATGGGATGGTCCAGATGATATTGCGTGATTTTACGGCTCAGAGTATTGCGGTGGATTCCCAGGACCTTGGCGGCGCGGCACTGATTACCCTTGGAGTGCTCCAGGACTCGCCGGATAAACTTTTTCTCGAACTCCGTCATGGCTTCTTCGAGCAAAATTCCACGCTCGACCATCATTCCGACCAGAGATTCCAGTTGCTCTTTCACGTGTGCATGCTCCGCAGTGAAGCTCCGGGGAAGTTTCCCCGGACTTAGTCGAGTGCGTGGCCGGTAACGCGCTGATAGGCTTCCCGATATTTCTCCTGCGTGCCTGACACCACGTCCGGCGGCAGCGCCGGGGCGGGAGGCTGCTTGTTCCAACCGATTTTTTCCAGGTAATCGCGGACAAACTGCTTATCAAACGACGGCTGTGCCTTGCCGGGCGAATACTGGTCCGCAGGCCAGAAGCGCGAAGAATCCGGGGTCAGGGCTTCGTCAATCCAGATGAGCTCATCGCCGCTCGTCCCGAATTCAAATTTCGTGTCGGCAATGATGATGCCGCGCTCAGCAGCGTGCTCGGCGGCGCGGCAGTAGAGGGTGAGGCTGGTGTCGCGAAGGCGTTCGGCGAGCGGAAGCCCGATGCGCGAAGCAGCATCTTCAAAGGAAATATTTTCATCGTGGCCCGTCGTGGCCTTAGTCGAGGGCGTGAAGATCGGCTCGGGCAGACGATCGGACTCGCGCAAGCCAGCCGGAAGGGCAATTCCGCAGATGGCGCCAGTTTTCTGATAGTCCTTCCAGCCCGATCCGGAAATGTATCCCCGCACGACGCATTCGATGGGAAATGGTTCCGTGCGGCGGACGAGCATCGCGCGCCCTGCAAGGGAGTCGGCGTAAGGAGCAAGCTCGCCGGTGAAACTCTTGGCCTCGATCACGTGATGCGGGACGACGCCGGCCAATTTTTCGAACCAGAAAAGCGAAAGCTGGGTGAGAACCTTTCCCTTATCGGGAATCGGCGTGGGAAGGACTACGTCAAAGGCAGAGAGACGGTCCGTCGCAACGATCAGCAGGCGATCGCCGAGGTCGTAGATGTCGCGAACCTTGCCGCGTCCGAGAAGTTTGAGTCCCGGAAATTCTGTTTGCGAAATAACGGCGCGCATTTGGGAAGAAGCCACGAGCTTTGTGTCCTCAGTTGCGAGAGGGCGGTATTCTAGCGCAGGGCGGGAGGTTGTCAACCGGTAAGAACACTTATTTCAATTCGAACTTCTTATTCGGTCGCTCACGAAATCGGCGATCGCGGTTTTTGCGGCTTGCGGAACGGTCTGTAGAAGCAGATGCGGCGCATCGAGTTCGGCGACTTCGACGTTCGGATGCATTTTACTGATGTAATCGCACGACGCACGCGAGATGACGCGATCATTTTTCGCGCGGAGATACTGCGTGGGGACGGTGACGCGGCGGAGCTTATCGGAGACGTCTATGGAGGCGACGGCTTCCAGACGAGACTTCAGCGTCTTCTGCGAGACCAGACCGCGAACGTCGCGCAGTTTCGCTCGCAGGTACGGAGAGTTGAATCGGCCAAACAGATTCGGCTGCTGAATGAAGCGCGGAACCCGCCAGGCCGGCAACGTCTTGAGGATTGCGGTGACCAACGGCAGCAGCGGATGAGGATTGCGCGCGAACGTGACGCAGAGAACCAGCCCGAGAAGTCCGGCCGGATTAGAGGCAGCGATTGAAATTGCGATTGGGCCCGAAAAAGACTCGCCGAGAACTAGAAACGGCTCATCAAGGGGAAGAGCGGCGCGTGCGACCGCTTCCAGTTCGGTGTAGCCGAGCGAAGGATCATTCGGATACCTAACGATGATCGGCTTGAATTCCGGCTGGAGCGCGGCAGAGAAATCTTCGAAGAAAATTCCGGTGCCGTCCATGCCGGGAAGGAGCACAAGGGTAAGCATACGTTGATCCAGGCCAAACAGCAGATCCCTCAGGCATGAATGGCTTCGGGATGACAAACCTAAAGTCTACGCGGCGTTACTGGCAGCCTGGGCAGTTTCGGGCGCCGCGGCCGCGACGTCCTCTTCCCACTTTACGGAGACAAGCTTGGAAACGCCGGGCTCCTGCATGGTGACGCCGTAGAGCACCGATCCCATTTCCATGGTTTTGCGGTTGTGCGTGACGACGATGAACTGCGTCTGTCCGCACATCTCAGCGAGCATTCGGTTGAAACGGCCGACGTTCGCTTCGTCGAGCGGTGCGTCCACTTCGTCGAGGATGCAGAACGGACTCGGCGAATAGCGGAAGACGGCTATGAGCAGCGCGAGCGCCGTGAGCGCCTTTTCTCCGCCGGAGAGCAGCAGGATATTCTGCAGCCGCTTGCCGGGTGGCTGGGCGACGATATCAATGCCCGAATCGCCCGAGCTATCAGCCTCGCTGAGGCGCATCTCGCCATGGCCGCCGCCGAAGAGCGATTGAAAGGCGACGGAAAACTGCGCGTTGATAAAAGTGAAGGCGTCCTCGAATTTCTTGCGCGATACTTCGTCTAGCTCGTGAATCGTGAGCTGCGTATTCTGGATGGACTGAACGAGATCGTCGCGTTCGCGGCGCAGGAAACCCTCGCGCTGCTCGCATTCCTGGAATTCCTCAAGCGCCATCATATTCACCGGACCCATGGCTTCGACGCGCGCTTTCATCTCGTTGTAATTCGTTTCGGCGGCAACAAGTTCCTCGCCAATCAGAAGCTGCGATTCCTGGGCAATCAGTTCTTCTGGCTGCGCGTTCAATTCCGCAACGCAGCTCTGGCGGAGATAATCGCGGTCGGCATCGTTGCGAGCCTTCTCGATCTGGCGCTGGCTGCGCTCGGCACGAAGTTCGTCGAGTGATTGGCGGCGGCCGCGCAGGGTTTCATCAATCTGTCCGGTGCGCGACCGTGCTTCGGTCCATTCGGTCTCGAGCGCCGCTTTGTTTTCTTCCAGGCGAGCTTTCTCCTGGCGAAGATCCTCGGCCTGCAGAGCAAGCTGCTCGCAGGAAGATTCAATCTCGGTCTTCTCGCTGGCTAGCGTGGCATGCTGCTGACGAAGCGAGGCCACGCGTTCGTTCGCTTGCGCAACTTCGTTCGAGAGAGTTTGCTCGATGCCTTCGGCGCTCGACAGGCGTTCGGACATCGCGGCCAGTTCCTCGCGGCGCGCAACCACTCGCTCCTGCAATTCCTGAAAATCGAGGCGCAGGTCAGCGAGCTTTCCGGCAGCCTCCGCGGCTTCGGCCTCCGCGGCGGCTCGGATGCGAACGGCTTCGGCATGTTCCAAGCGCGCTTTTTCCGCGCGCGCGCGGGCGGCTTCGGCTTCACCGCGGAGACGCGAGATTTCCTCGCGCTCGCCATCGAGCTGGAGATCCACGCGGAGGAATTCGCGTCGCGCTTCGTCGCGCTGGTGCGCGGCAGCGACGAGAGATTTTTCCGCTTCCATCTGCTGCGACGACGCGGTCGCAAGCTGCATTTCGCCGGCGGCAGTTTCTTCTTCGAGGCGGACAAGATTCGCCTGCTGCCCCGAGGCGAGAACTTCGAGCCGCGCGGTTTCGGATTCGCGCCGGCGGAGTTCGCGCTTGAGCGCCAGCGGCCCGGCGTCGCTCTTGCGACCACCGGAAACGGTGCGGCCGTGATAGCAGGTGCCGTCCTGAGTAAGGAAATAGCTGTGCGGGTTGTCGTGCGCCATCTGCTCGGCAATGGCAATTGATTCGACGATATAGGCGGTGCGAAGTTTTTTCAGGAAGTACTTCGTGGCGGGGCCGAGCGGCTCGCGGAATTCGACGAGTCGGTCGAGCCGCGCGATGAAATTGCCAGGCATGGACGCGCCATTTTCCATTTTGTCCACGTCAAGGGTGCGGGCAGAATCCACGAAGAACGTGGCGCGACCGCCCACGTCCTCGCGCAGGAGCGCCACGCCGGCGCGCGCCTGATCGAACGATTCGACGACAACGTATTCGAGCTCGTCGCGGAGAAACTGCTCAATCGCGGTTTCGTATTCTTCCTGCACTTCGGCGTAATCGGCGAGCAAGCCCAGGGCACGGAACCCGCGCGAGGCAGCGTCACCATTCGCATTGAAAAGCTTCTGCACGGCGTCAGCGGTGTAGGCGCGCTCGCGCAAAATCTGCTCGATGGAAGCGTGCCGTGCGCGCTCCGCGGATAATTCCTGGCGGACCTGCTCGAGCTGTTGGCTGGTTTCCTGTTGCGTCTGGCGAAGGCCCGCGAGCCGCGATTGAGATTCGCGAACTGTTGCGCCAATTGATTGCGCGTGCTGTTCGGCTTGCGCGAAGGCGGCGTCGGAGGCGTCTACGCGCGACTGGAGAGCGGCGCATTCCTGCTCGATGGCGCGCATGGCGGCGGAGCGCTGCTCCTCGGCGGCGGCATGGCGCGCGGCTGCTTCCTCGGCCTGCTGCGATTCGGCCTGTCCGCGAGCGGATTCTTCGACGAGCGAACTGGCAAGGCGGCGAAGCTCTTCCATGCGGGATTCGAGCTGGCTCTGGCTGGCGGAGCTGGTCGAGACGTGTTCGGTGGATTCGCGCAGGCTCGATTCGAGCGATGAGGCTAGCGCCCGGAGCGCGGTGACGGACTCACGTTGCGCGTCAATTCGCGCGGTGAGATCGGCTGCCTGGCGCACGGCTTGTTCGATTTCGAATGCGAGGCGCGAGGCGCGGGATTCGAGCTGCGCGACCTGTTCGAGATTGAACGTGATGCGATTTTCCGCGCGGTCAAGATCGAGAGCGGTTTGGCTGAGCAGGTTCTGCGTCTGGCGCAGCTCGGAATCGAGATCGTAGGTGCGCGCGCTCAGGCGTTCCTGTTCGGATTCAAGCTCGTGCACGGAGCGGGATTCGCGCTCTTCGGCCGCGTCCATATCGCGGAGAAGTTTTTCGAGGCGCGCGGCCTCGATATCGAGATGCTCTGCTCTGCTGGCGAGCACGATGCGCAACAGGCCGCGCATCTGTTCGCGCAACTCGGCGTAGCGCCGCGCCTTGGATGCCTGGCGTTTGAGCGAAGCCAGCTGCTTTTCGACCTCCACGAAAATGTCGTTGACGCGTGAAAGATTGATCTTCGCCGCTTCGAGCTTGGTCTCCGCGAGG
Organism: uncultured Acidobacteriota bacterium; assembly: GCA_963818605.1. Classification (GTDB taxonomy): domain Bacteria; phylum Acidobacteriota; class Terriglobia; order Acidiferrales; family UBA7541; genus Palsa-295. The sequence goes on along the minus strand of CAWFSW010000004.1, from coordinate 306,704 downwards.
CGCTTCTTGGTCTTGTACATCGTGATGCCGGCGGCTTCCTCGATGATCGCGCGGCGGTCCATAGGCTTCGAATTCAGGATCTGGCCGATGCGGCCCTGTTCGATGATGGCGTAGCTATCCGGGCCGAGTCCGATGCCCATGAAAATTTCCTGAACGTCCCGGAGACGAGCCACGCGGCCGTTGATCAGGTATTCGCTTTGTCCGGAGCGATACAGGCGGCGACCCACGACGATTTCACCGAGTCGTACCGTGACAGCAGGCTTTTCGGTGGCACGCTTCTTCCAGTGTTTGCGGCCACCTTCAGTTTCTTCCGCGGGAATCTCTTCGGCGGGGGGTTCCGCGACGCTGTCCGCTGTGGCGGCTGAAGGATCGTTGGCGTCCACGGGCGCATTAGTAACGGGTTCGGAAGCGCCATCGAGCACCTTCGCGACAGCTTCGGAAAGCTCCGGGTCGACGAGAGTGAGGGTGACCTCGGAAATGCCCATCGGCGGGCGCTTGGCGGTGCCGTTGAAAATGCAATCGGACATACGCTCGGCGCGGAGCATTTTGTGGCTCTGCTCGCCGAGAACCCAGGAGATAGCGTCAACCACGTTGGACTTGCCGCAGCCATTCGGCCCGACAATGCAGGTTATCCCGCTGCCGCTGAACGTGATCGGCGTCTTCTCGCAGAACGACTTGAAGCCCAGAAGTTCGACTTTACGAAGTTTTAGCACCCGGCCCCTCGCACGGTTCGCCCCTTATGCGTCGTCCGCAGAAGGAGGTTCAGTTTGATTTTTTGTCGGAGGTCTATCGAGACAAAAACGTTCGGAGGGTCGATATGGATGGCCCTACCGCCTGGCGCTTTCAGATCGGCGGTTACGGGAATAGAAACTAGCACGGCGCGCGGGAGGTGTAAAGCGCGTTTCGAGGATTGTGCACTGTTTCTTGAACGCGCCATTCTGACCTATACTCCCGGCGGAGTTGCGTACAGGCGGAGGCCAAATGGCGGCGACACCCAAAGTGCTTCTCGATGGCTTGATTTTCCCGGAAGGACCGCGCTGGCATGATGGCGCACTGTACTTTTCGGATATGCACGGCAGCGTGGTGTGGCGGCTTACTCCGGAGGGAAAGGCCAGCAAGGTTCAGGAGTTTCCGGGTCACGTTTCCGGGCTAGGCTGGCTCCCCGATGGAACGATGCTGGTGGTCTCCATGGATGACCGTCGCCTTCTGCGACTCACGCCGCATGGACCGGAAATAGCTTCCGATCTGAGCTCGTTCGTCGCGAATCCGATCAACGACATGGTGGTGGATCGCAAGGGACGCGCGTACATCGGCGGGTTTGGATTCAACCTTTTCAAGGGCGAGGAACCGCGTACTACGGTTCTGCTCTGCGTGGAACCGGGCGATGGGGTACGCACGGCGGCCGACAATCTTCAGTTCCCGAACGGAATGGTGATCACTCCCGACGGGAAAACTCTGATCGTAGCCGAGACGCTGGGGGTGCGCTTGACGGCCTTTGATATCCAGACGGATGGGACGCTGACGAACCGGCGCGTCTTCGCCGCAATTGAAGGGCTCACGCCTGACGGTATTTGTCTCGACGCGGAAGGCGCTGTGTGGGTCGCGTGGCCAGGCAGCAACAAAATCGTTCGCGTAAGGGACGGCGGAGAGATCGCTGAAACGATCTCATTGCCGGGCCGCCACTCGTACGCATGCATGCTGGGCGGCGCGGACCGGCGCGATCTCTACATCTGCACGGCTCTAGGCCACATGCCCGAAGATTTTGCGAAGGGACGCGGAGGAAAGATTGAAGTGGTTCGCGTGGACGTCCCCGGAGCAGGGCTGCCGTAAAGCGGCATCGCTCGCCCCCAGCGACTGCTAGCCCTGCTTGCCACCAGCCGCAAGGCTGCGCTTCAGCTTCACGCGCCCGAACGGCTTCGCCGCGCCATTGACCACGTTGTCCATGCGCCATTCCCACGCGTCCGCTGTAACGTCATAAACGAAGTCATTGCTAAAACTGACTGCGCCCTTATCGTCCTTGAAAATGAACGGGAGCTCGTTCTCCTTGGAATCTGCCAGACCGATCGACTCCGTCGACATGCCGCCATAAACATCCAGCCATATGGCGGCGTACTGCTTTGTAGATTCGTTCCACGCGATATAGATGGTGGCCTCGTATTGCGGCTGGCCCTTGGCATTCTTTTCGCGCGAAGCTTCGTGAATGCGCAGGTAGTGATGGTCGAGAACCCACTCGGCGTCAACATCGTGGATGGTAGCTTTGCCGGCGATTGTCCCCTGCAGCACCCACTTTCCAACCAGGTGGTCGAGCAGCGGAGATTTGACGGGCGCTTGTTGGGCCGCACCCACGGAAGCGGCGCAAAACGCCAAGGCCATCAGAAGAATCTTAAAAATGCGGTTCCGGCGCTGGATTCTCATTGCTGCGCCTCACGAGCTAAGGTGCTCTTCTCGCGCGCGGCGCGAAGCTCGGGGCGGTCGGCGCCTGGCGCTGAAATCGCGACGAGCTGGGCGTAGAACTTGCGTGCTTGCTGGCGATCCGCGGCTGCTTCGGCGGAACGCGCGGCGCCATAGAGAGCGTCGAAGCGATTCGGGTAGTCCTTCAAAACAGCCTGGTATTCCGTGAGAGCATCCGAGGGGCGGTTGATCTCGAGAAACAGATCGGCCAACATTTCGCGTGCAGGCATGGCGATGGGGTCTTCGCGCTCAGTTTCCTCACGCTGGGCAGCACCGCGCAGATCCGCGATGGCCTCGTCGGGTTTTCCCGCTGCATACGCGATCCATGCGTCCACTTCGCGTTCCTCGACGCTTTCTCCGGGCGTGACCGTATTACCCTCAGCTTTATCGCGGTCCTCTTGCGCCTTCATGACTTCTGCGAGCTTCCGAGCGTCTTCGCGTGCTCCGTTCAAATCGCCGCTGCGGGCGCGGCCGATCGCGCGGGCCCAGTAGGTGGGGTCCTGCATCACTAACCGCTCATCGGGAATGGCGAGAGATGCGGCTTCCTTCCAGCGATGAAGCTCAATCGTATTTCGCGCTGCGAATAGGGCCTGATGATCGGCGATGCCTTCTGCGCGAGCACCGGGCACGCTCTTCACTTCATCCACCAGGTGCCGCGCCTTCGTTTCCTGACCGGTCTGGAGATAGGCGTAATCGAGGAAATCCATGGGATGGAATTGGTAACTGGCGTCGCCCCGGTGCGCCTGAGTCGCTTCCGCTGCGGCCGCGATCGCCGCGATATTCGAGTCAATCATTTCCGGCCAGAGCCCGAGCCGCCGGAAAATATGCGATGGCATGTGTGTCGCGTGAGAGGAATCGGGAGCGATCTTTGCGTAGGCACGGGCGGCGGGAAGGCCTTCGCGGGCAAGCTCGGGCGTATCGGCGGCATGAATCAAATAGTGAGCCACACCGGGATTGTTCGGCTGTTGCTCGAAGAGCGGATTGAGGATCGCGATGGCTTTCCGGCGGTTGGCGAGGTCATCCACGCCATCCTCCGCGAGAGCCACGAGAGAGAGCGCATAGAACGCGCCGGCTTCGACGTCGGTTGGATTGTCGCTGTAAAGCTTCTGCATCGCCGTGGAATACGCCTGAGTGCGATCGGTATGAGTCAGTTTCGGATCGTCCTGGTAAAACGCAGCGGCGGCGGCGATGTATTCGCGTTCGCGCGGTGTTTGCGCGGCGGGCTTCTGCGCCTGCTCTACGTCCTTGCGCCCTTCAACTAGAGTAGAGGCGCTCGGAAATTCCCACAGCTGATGGTAGAGCGACATGGCCTTCCCCCAATACGCCATCGCGCATTGACCGTCTCGCTGCGCAGCGTCGCCAAACGACTGACCGGATTCTTCGTATTGAAACGAATGCAGCAGGGCGAGACCCTTTTCAAGTGCCTGCTGCACTTCCGGCGAGCAGGAGTTGGGAAAGTTTACCTTGCCGACTTGGGGGACTCGACTCGACGCCTCGTGCGTACGCGCGCGGGCGGGGCCTGTCGCACACAATAGGAGCAACACGGGAAGCGGTGCGAAGATGGTGCGGAAACCAATTCGTGGCATGGGTCAACTCCTGGACGGCACGAACCGGGATAATAACAAATCTGCTCGATCAATCGTCACAAGACTGCATTCCCTCACGGGATCAGAGGGTGCGGTCTTGCGATTGGGTGGCTTCGCGAGTAAAGTTCGCGCATGGTGACGACTTGACGCGGTCTCATAACCGTTCGCGCATTTCTTCGCGGGACTGGGGGATTCGATATGCCTACGATCTTACGTTCTGAATCAATGGCGCCTGCATCCGAACCGCAGCCATCTTTGTCCGACAACAAGATCACTGGGATCGGAGGCGGCCCTGACCATCCGGGAAATGACCCGCGCGAGAATTCAGTACTCGCCCCCGAGCCTAGGCCCGCGACTCTCGGCGCGTATCGCTTGTTTACGTTCCTCGCGATCTTTTGGATTGTGGCTCTTTTCGCCACGATTGCACTCGTTTTGGAGTCACGCTGGGTTCACTCGACGGATTGGGTTTCAATTCCGCTTCCACATATTTTGTACGTAAATGCAGCGATTCTCCTTCTCAGTAGTTTGACCATCGAATTTGCGCGGTCCTCGCTGCGCGCCGAAGCGAACAGGCGCTGCGCTCGCTGGATACTTTTCACTTTGCTTTTGGGCTTCGCGTTTCTTGGCGGCCAGATAGTCGCCTGGAGTGAACTGAGTTTCAGAGGAATCCATCTTGCTTCCAATCCCGGCAGTTTCTTTGTCTACTTGATCACCGGCGCGCACGGAGTTCATCTTCTGCTTGGAATCATCTTGCTCGCGTCCGTCGGCTTCTCGGTCAGCAGGCTGGCGCAAAAGGTCAAGCAGCAAACGGCGCTGGATGCCATTGCTCTCTACTGGCACTTTATGGATGGTCTCTGGCTCTGTCTATTCGCGCTGCTTTTAATCACCATTCAACAGTGAGCGATCTAATCGCTGTTCCACGACCCGGGCGTCCAATCAGAGCACGCGTTTTCGTCTGCAGCCCGGCGGTGTGAGATTGCTTGAGAGGAGACAGATGTGAGTGCCAAGAGCACGACCTATCGCCCTATTTTCTTTCTTCTCTTCTTGGTACTGCTTGCGATAGCCCCATTTAGTGTTTCCACGCAAGCCGCCACATCGTGCAATACCCTCGCCAGTCTTTCACTTCCGGAGGCGAAGATCACGTCGGCTACCGTTGTAGCTGCCGGGGCTTTTGCTCCGCCTGCTCCCATCGGCGCCGCGGCAGGCGGACCTCCTTCGGCCGCCCCATTCACTGGTCTGCCCGAATTCTGCCGCGTCACGGCGACCTTAACGCCCTCTACCGACTCCGAAATCAAAATCGAAGTGTGGATGCCAACATCCGCGTGGAATGGCAAGCTCCAGTCCGTGGGAAATGGCGGTTGGGCCGGAGTAATCAGCTATGGCGCGTTGGCAACCGCGCTGACGGGAGGCTACGCCAGCGCCAGCACCGATACCGGACACACGGGCAACGGTGGAAGCTTTGCCCTAGGGCATCCCGAGAAGATGACGGATTTCGCGTACCGCTCGGTGCATGTGATGACCGTGGCAGCAAAGGAAATTATCGCGGCATTCTATGGGCGCGGGCCGGATATCTCCTACTGGAACGGATGCTCAACCGGCGGCCGGCAGGGGCTCACGGAAGCGCAGCGCTATCCTTCGGATTACAACGCCATCATCGCGGGAGCGCCGGCGAACAATCGGATACACCTTTACGTCTGGTCCGTGTCGGTTGCGCAGACAGTGCACGAAAGTGAAGCCAACTACATCCCCCCGAGCAAGTACCCGGTGATTCACAAAGCCGTTCTGGACGCCTGCGACTCACTGGATGGTCTAAAGGACGGATTGATCGGCGACCCCAGGCTCTGCCATTTCGATCCGAAAGTGCTCGCGTGCAAGGGCGGCGATGAGCCGTCGTGCCTGACGGCGCCGCAGGTGGAAACGGCCCAGAGAATTTACTCTGCCGCGAAGAATCCGCGAACCGGGCAGGAGATTTATCCGGGACTCGAGCCCGGAAGCGAACTTGGCTGGGGGATTCACGCCGGGCCGCAACCTTCTTCCTACGCTATCGACGGCTTTCGCTACGTAACGTTCAAGAATCCGGATTGGGACTATCGCACGCTGAATCTCGATAGCGACGTGGCCTTTGCCGAAAAGGTGGACAACGGCGCGACCAGCGCGATGGATCCGAATCTGAAGGAATTCTTCGGCCACGGTGGAAAGCTGCTGATGTATCACGGATGGAGCGATCCGAATATCGCGCCGCTCAACAGCATCAACTACTACCAAAGTGTGCTGAAGACGATCGGAGCGGCGGCGGATGATTCGATCCGCCTGTTCCTGTTTCCGGGGATGGGACATTGCGGCGGTGGAGAGGGACCCAACACGTTTGACGCGATGGGCACGCTCGCGCAGTGGTTCGAGAAGGGGCAGGCGCCCAGTCAAGTCATCGCTACTCATCGGGCCAATGGAGTGGCGGATCGCACGCGTCCGATATGCGCATATCCGCAGATTGCCACGTACAAAGGAAGCGCGAGCATTGACGACGCGGCGAACTTCGTCTGCAAAGCACCCTAGACAAACCGCTGCGAGGCACCCGTCATCGCGTCACGCTTCGATATACCAGGGAACATTGATGAGCACGATTCGCTTGCTGCCATGCAGCAGCAGAAACTGTATCAGGAGTTCCGCTCGCTGGTTGTGCAGAGGATAGTGGTACCAGTGCTTCTCGACCAGTTCCGGCACGATCACGGCGATCTGGCGGTCCGGATGATCTCGCTCAACTTGCAGGACGTAATCCAGAATCGGCTTGAGGATCAGCCGGTAGGGCGATGGCAGAGTAACGAGTTCGGGCGGCGTCCGACCTGCCTGCTGCAATGGCGCCACCACGACTTTAGCCCACTGCTCGCGAAGAGCATTCGTCTCGTCCTCCGTGGCGACGTGAAGAGCCCGGATATCCGCGGAGAGCGTCAGAGCGAATTGCAGCGCTCTTTGCGCGATCTTTCCCCACTCTTGTATAGGAACAATTACGATGGGCACGCCGAGAGTCCCGATCACCAGAGGAGCTGAACTGGATGTTTCACGGGCGACCGAGCGGTAATGCCTCCGCACCCACAGCATCAAAGTTAAGAGCGCGGCGATCAGTAGTGCGCTGACCCAGGCTCCCGAAGTGAATTTTGCTAGAAGCACGACGCCGAGCGTGATTCCGGTGGCCACCGCCCCCAGACCGTTGACGATCATGCTGCGCGCTGCGCCCTTGCCCTTTACCCTCCTCCAGTGAGCCACCATTCCAGCCTGCGACAACGTGAACGCAAGAAACGCGCCAATGGCAAAAAGCGGAATCAGGCGATCGGTAACGCCTTGAAACAAAACCAGGAGAATCGCCGCTAGAACCGCGAGGACCAAAATGCCCTGTGAATAGACGAGGCGGCGGCCACGAAATCCGAACGAATGCGGCAGGAAGCTATTTTGCGCGACCGCTCTGCAGAGCCGCGGGAAATCGGCAAAGGCCGTGTTCGCGGAGAGCGACAGAATTACCAGGACGGAGCCGATGGTTACGTAATAGAACCATCCGCGCCCCGACAACCGCAGCGACCAGCATCGAGAGCACGCTCTGGTATCCGGCGCGTCCGGGGTCGGTTGCCGCGATGCCGTATGCGCGAATCAGAAAAGCGATGCCCGCGAGCATCACGATCAGCAGCCCGATGATTACGGTCAAGGTGCGCTGCGCGTTCCGCACGGTTGGCTCGCGAAACGCCCGCACGCCGTTGCTGACCGCTTCCACGCCGGTCATCGCCGTGCAACCGTTGGAGAAGACTTGCAGCAGCATCCACATGCTCGCGACGGCGACAGCAGCGCTCGGTGGCGGCGGGGGCGCAATGACCGGCATCGGATGTCCGCCGGCAAGAACCGTCTTGAACACGCCAATCACAATCGCGGCGAGCAAAGTGCCAACGAATAGGTACGTGGGAACCATAAAAAAGATTCCCGCCTCGCGCAGTCCGCGCAGATTCACGATCGTGATGACCACAAGGATGCCGAGACAAATTGAAACCGTGTGCGGCTGGAGACTCGGGACAGCGGAGACGAGCGCGCCGACTCCGGCGGAAATTCCCACGGCCACGACGAGAATGTAGTCAATCATCAGAGCCGCAGCGGCGAGCAGTCCCGGAAATGTTCCCAGGTTCTCCGACGCGACCGTGTAGGACCCACCGCCTCCCGGGTACGCCGCAATCGTCTGGCGATAGGAAAAATAGACAATCGTCAGAAGCACGATGATGCTCGCGCTCACGGGGACGATGTAGGCGACTCCCGCCGCTCCCAACGGAATCAGGAGCGTGAGAGCGGCTTCAGGGCCGTATGCCGCGGAGCTGAGGGCGTCCAGACCAAAAATGGGGATTCCGGAAGATGTTCCGATTTGCTCGGCACGCTCGTCGGAAGTGGCGAGCGGTTTCCCGAGCAAGATGTCTAGAACGGACACAATCGCCTCCCGGTTCGTTACGATGGACGCCTAGCGTAATTCGGAAGCGGGTTAATTGGAACTGTAAAGCATTGCCCCTCGCCCGGAATGAGAAGCATTCATCTACCTGTAATTTCAGGTTCTTGGCGAGGGCTATGAACTGACGAGGGCGCAGCGGGATTGCGCGTTGACTTGCGACAGGCCGCAGCCTAGCATGACGCGCACGGGAGGTGTGCTTGGACTCACCCGGCAGTCCGAGAGTGCGCCGAATACTGTCAAGCGCGGTGATTCTGGCCGCAATTCTTGCCCTATCGCTCATGGGCATACGGCCGCCGGCTCCAAAACCGTCGAGCGCTCCGGCGACCGAGTTTTCCGCCGTTCGCGCGCTGGATACCCTCCATCGAGTTCTAAAAGAAGACGTGCCCCATCCCATCGGCAGCGCGGCGAACGATGCTGTGCGTGGCCGAATCGTGGACGAGCTGACCAGGCTCGGCTACCAGCCTCAGGTGCAGACGGCCTTCGACTGCAGCCAGTATGTAAACTGCGCCACGGTGAACAATGTGGTGGCGCGCCTCGAAGGCACCGAAGGCGACCCGGATTCGAGCGGCGCTGTCCTGCTCGCGGCGCATTACGATTCGGTTCCGGCCGGACCCGGTGATTCCGACGACGGCACCGGCGTCGCCGCCGTGCTCGAAATCGCGCGCGCGCTTAAATCGCTGCCGGCGCCGCGGCACACGATCATTCTCTTGATTGACGACGGAGAAGAAGCGGGACTGCTCGGCGCGCACGCCTTCGTTGATTTCAGCCCGCTCGCGAAAGATGTGCGCGCGGCCGTGAATCTCGACTCGCGCGGCACGTCCGGCCAAAGCCTGATGTTCGAGACCGGCAGTGCGAACGACTGGGTTGTCCGGCTTTACGCGCGACACGCAGCTCATCCCGCCGCCAATTCAATTTTCTACACGGTTTACCAGCAGCTTCCGAACGATTCGGATTTCACGGTTTTCAAAGCCGCCGGATATCAAGGACTCAATTTCGCCTACGTCGGCGACGTGGTGCATTACCACACGCCGCTCGATAATTCCGCCAACGTGAATCTCGCAAGTTTGCAGCATCACGGCGAAAACGCATTGCCGTCCATCGTCGCGCTCGCGAATTCCGATCTCGCGAATCCGCCGCAGCGGGAAGCGGTCTACTTCGATCTGTTCGGTCATTTGCTGATCCACTGGCCGGCGGGGCGGACGCTCGCATTCACGCTGGCCGCGGCGATTCTGTTGCTGCTGCAGATCGTTTGGATGATTCGAAACAACCGCCTGACCCTGCGCGAATATTTGTGGGGAATGATCAGCTGGGCGGTGAGCATTATCGTAACGGGCTTGCTGGCGTTCATCGTGGAGCGGATCGTTCACCTGGCCGGCGGAACTCCCGTGAACTGGATCGCGTACCCTCTACCGATTGAGATTGCATTCTGGTCGCTGGCCGTCGCGGTGGTGACCACGCATGCGATTGTTTTCGCGCGGCGCGCCGGATTTTGGGGATTGTGGGCTGGAGCGTGGACATGGTGGGCGCTCCTGGGCGTCGTGATTTCGTCGCAGCTCCCTGGCGTCAGCTATGTGCTTCTGATTCCCACAGGCGTTGCCGCGCTTACGGGATTGGCGGCGACTCTGCCTCGCAGTGAAAATTCGGCGGGCGTCGCCGTGGCGGCTATCCTGCCGCTCGCGACCGTGGGAGTGGTCGCATTCGCACCGACGTTGCTGCTGTATAGTGCTCTTGGCAACCGAGGGCTAGTCTTGATCGCTCTGGTGGTTGGACTGCTCTGCACGCCGCTCGCTCCGCTTTGCGCCGATCTACGCGAAGTTCCGGGCTTGCGTGGTTTGGCGATTCCCTGGATTCCAATTCTGGTGACCGGACTTGCTATATTCGCGGCGGTAGTGGTGCCGGCCTACTCCGCGAAAGCTCCGGAGCGTGTGAATATCGAATTCTCGCAGGACGCCGACACGGGAAACGCGCAATGGATCGTCGAGCCGAGTTCCGGCCGCTTGCCCGAGCCGATCCGGCTCGCGGCTAACTTTCCGCGCCGCCGACCGCGGCGCATTCCCTTGGGATACGCGGGCCGCGTTTGTTTCCGACGCACCGCATCTGGACCTGGCTCCTCCAACTTTCACGATTCTGGAATCGTCGCAAGCGGACGGCCGGCGAAACTATCGCACCCTGTTGCGCTCCGAGCGCGGAGCGCCATATGCCGCCGTATTTTTCCCGCCCGATGCGGGCGTCGAATCCGTACGGATCGGGGGACAGCCATTGCCACCGGCGACCGATGCGATCCGAGGCCTCTTCAATGGCTGGGTGGCTTACGCTTGCCCGGCGATGCCTGCAGGCGGCGTCGAAGTGAGTTTCTCCGTGCCGCTGGGAAAAACAGTCGAGGTCTCCGCAGCCGATCAGAGTTACGGCCTACCGCCCGAGGGTACGTTTCTGTCGAATTCGCGCCCGTTCACGGCGACGCCCTCGCAGAATGGCGATGTCACGATCGTGAGCCGCCGCGTGCAGCTCCTGCCGTAGTCAACGTGACTTCACCGTATGCCCCCTCGAAGGCGAGCGCGCGGAGGCCTCCGTGCCGCAGCACGATCTCCAGGAAATTCGATATGATGCTTACTGGGAAGGGTGCTCGCAACGATGAGTAACGCTGGAAATTTGGCGGCCGTCTCATGGTGGAGGACGCCGCTCCGCTGGTGGGCGCTGCGTTTCAATCAGCGTCAGGAGCGAGTGCTGCTGGTCCTGAGCATTCTGATCGGCGCGCTGACAGGCCTGGCGGTCGTAGCCTTCATCCTGCTCACCGAACGGCTCGGCATGCGCCTGTACCCGGTGGGAAGCGCGGCCTGGCGGCGCGTGCTGATTCCCGTGGCCGGATCGCTGGGCATGGGCTACCTGCTGTTCCGCTATTTTCCGGATGCGCGGGGCAGCGGTGTGCCGCAGACAAAAGCGGCGCTCTATGCGCGTGACGGCGTCATCACGCTTCGCACCGTTGTCGGCAAGTTCTTTTGCACCGCCGCCACGCTTGCCAGCGGCATCCCGCTCGGGCGCGAGGGACCTTCCGTACAAGTCGGCGGGGGCATCGCTTCGATTCTTGGGCGCCGCCTGGGACTGCGGCCCGAAAATGTGAAGGCGCTCATTCCTGTGGGTGCTGCGGCCGCGATCGCTGCGGCGTTTAATACGCCGCTGGCCGCCGTAGTGTTTTCGCTCGAGGAAATCGTAGGCGATCTCAACGCGCCCGTGCTCGGCTCCGTCGTGCTGGCGTCCGCGACTTCCTGGCTGGTGTTGCGCTTGCTCCTTGGCAACAACCCTCTGTTTCAGGTGCCTCAATACCAACTCGTCCATCCGATCGAGTTTCTTATTTATGCCGTACTCGGCGTGGTCGGCGGCTTCGTCTCCGTAGCATTTACCAAACTGCTGCTCGGAATGCGGCTGCGCTTTCGGACGTTTCCGCCATGGACGCGGTGGTTCCAGCCCGCAGCGGGCGGCCTGGTGGCAGGATTGATCGCGTGGCGCGTGCCGCAGGTGCTGGGCGTGGGATATGGATATGTCGGCGACGCGCTCAATAACAACATGGCCTTCAAACTCATGGCGCTGCTGGTTGTCTTCAAACTCGTCGCGGTGACGACCAGCTATGCGTCGGGCAATGCGGGCGGCATCTTTGGCCCGAGCCTGTTCATTGGCGCGATGCTCGGAGGTTCGCTCGGAAGCGTGGCGCATCATTTGTGGCCGGCATACACCGCGGCTCCCGGAGCTTACGCGCTGGTCGGCATGGGAACTTTGTTCGCGGGAATTTTGCGCGCGCCCATGACGTCCGTGCTGATGATTTTCGAGACGACGCACGACTACGCCGTTATCGTCCCGCTGATGATTTCGAATATGGTGAGCTTCTTCATTTCCGCGCGGCTGCAGCCGGAACCCATTTACGAGGCGCTGGCGAATCAGGACGGCATTCATTTGCCCAGTGAAGGCGCGCGACGGCGATACGGTCAACAGCAAGTGGCTCACGTGATGCGCGCCGCCACCGATGTGCTTTCAGCGCGAACCACGGTGGAGGAGGCGTTCAAAATGACGCATGGCAGCCAATTGCACGCGTGGCCCGTGACGGACGATCGAGGCGTCATGGGCGTCATCAGTCGAGCACAGATCGAACAGGCGGTGGCCAAGGGCGAGACGAAAAAGCCATTGCGGGATTTGCTCGATGCGCGTGATTTTCCGCACGTCCACGCGGACCATCCGCTTTACGTGGCGCTCGAACGCATGGGCACGGCGAAATTGGATTTACTCCCGGTCGTGAGTCGCGCGGACATTCACTATTTATTGGGTATCGTGGTCTTGCCCGATGTTCTTCAGGCGTTCGGAGTCGAGCAAGCCGAATCCGGCGAACGCAGCCCTTGAGCGAACAATAGCAAGTTTCTATTTCAGGATCTTCAGCAGGCTGCTGTAGTCATCCGTCCATAGCCCGCCGTTCTTAGCAGGCGCGAGGACCGTCCCCGCCGTTTCGATCTGATGCTGGCCCTGGAAGCCGCCTCGGCTACCGATGAGAATCCACGACGCCGCGTAAACACCTTTCTGATGATCGTCTGAATTGCTGATCATCACGGCTTCCTTGTTGAACCATGCGGCCGCGGCTGCCACGACCGGCTCCAAATCCAGATATTTATTCGAGATGTGCACGGCGAGCACTCCATCAGGTTTCAGATGGCGGAAATAGAGATCGAACGCCTGACGAGTGAGCAGATGAACCGGGATCGAGTCGCCGGAGAACGCGTCCACCGCAAGAATATCGAAACCCTGCGGAAACTCTCGCTCCAGCGACAATCGCGCGTCGCCCAGCACGATATCGATTTTCGCCGGGGAATCTCGCAAATAAGTGAATTCCTGATTGGCGATTCGCACGTCCAGTGGATTGATCTCATAGAACGTGTAATTGTCGCCGGTCTGCCCGTACGCTGCGATCGTTCCAGCGCCGAGACCGATGACGCCCACGTGCAAGGTGCCACGTGCTTGGGCCGCTTTCAGCGCCACGCCAATTCCGGAATCTGGCCCGTAATAAGTGGTCGGCCAGCGCTGGCGGCTCGGCGCCAGGAATTGCAGCCCATGGTCAATCGTGCCGTTCATCAATCGGCGGTAATGGGCGTCATCGTCCAGCAACTGCGCATCATCGTCTTTAGCGAGGACCCCGTTGGGGACGACTCCGTCCACCACCCGCAGCACGCCGTAGAAATTCCGCACAGCCACGCTCGCCTCCGCGGACTGATCCCGAGCGGTGGTGTAAAGGCTGGCAAGGAGCGCGACGACGAGACCGATCAGGACCAGCCAAGCAGGTTGCCAGCGCGTCCTGCGAAATTCGCTCTGCGGATCGCGGTAATGAACGACCAGGACAAGAATCGCACAGAATCCCAGGGCAACGTGCAGTTCGTAGTACCCGGAGAATATGCGCGGTGCGAGCAGGGCGACAAACGCGGCACCCACAACGCCTCCTGCGGAGCACATCAGGTAAAACGTGGTCAGGTGCGCCGGATCGGGCTTCAGCCGGGCCAGTTCACCATGGCAAAACATGCAACACACAAAAAGTCCGCAGCAGAAAAGAGGAATCAGAATTTTGATGGGAAGGCCCGTGAAGGACGGAGCGAGAGCGTAGGCCATGCCTCCGAGCATCACGCCGAGCAGGCGCAAGAAAAGGCCGCGTCGGTACCAGCCGCTGGCGTCGAAACACAAAATAAAACTGAGCAGATACAAACTGAGCGGCACAATCCACAGAAACGGAACCGACGCCACGTTTTGCGTGATGTGGTTGGTAACGGCTAGCAGCAGCGCTGAACCGCATGCGGCCAGCGCAAGCCAGAGCAATTGCAACTTCCAGTCAGGCCGGAACGTAGATACCGGTTTCGTGCCGGCCACGACTTCGCCGCGAGAAAGAAAACCAACCGCAACGCACAATAGTCCGATATCTGCATATGCCACAGACCAGCCCACCGCCTGATGGGAGCTCGAAAACATCGGCTCGATCAGAATGGGATAGCTCAGAAGCGCCAGCATGGAGCCGGCGTTAGACAGCGCGTAGAAGCGGTACGGCACTGCGCCCGCGCGCGTCTGCGTGTACCACGCTTGCAAAAGCGGGCTGGTGGCGGACAAAAGAAAGTAGGGTAATCCCACCGTGACGCCGAGCAGCAGCAGGATATGGATCACGGGGGCATCGGGTCCCGTAGGCTTCCAGGAATCCTTGGGCAAAATTGGCAATGCCAGAAGACTGGCGGCCAGAATCACCGCATGAATTCGCTCCTGCGTTCGCGGATGGAATCTTCGGGACAAAAGATGCGCGTAAGAGTATCCGAGCAACAGCACGAGCTGGAAAAACAACAGGCAGACAATCCAAACCGCCGCGCCGCCTCCAAACCACGGCAGGATGATCTTTGCGATGAGAGGCTGTACTTGAAACAGAAGGAAGGCGCTCGAAAAAATCGCGAGGCCATAGACCAGCTTCGAGGGACTGCGGGACACGAAACTCGCGCTCATAAGCGCCGGTAGCATATCCCCAAAAGCTAAAGACTTGCCACAGAGGACGCTGGGGCGGGGCAGATATGGCAGAGGAATCCTAAAACGTCATCGCGGAAACACCGAGACGGCACGGAGGAGGGTTTGCCGCCGGACGATGCGTCGGATACAATTACCGTTTTGCATGTGGCACAAATATGATCCAGATACGCCTGCACAATACGCTGACGAACGACCTGCAGCCGCTCGACCCAGTTCACCCGGGCGAAGTACGCATCTACACGTGCGGCCCTACGGTTTACGCCTCCGCGCATATCGGAAACTTCCGGACGTTTATGTTTCAGGACGTGCTACGCCGGTTCCTGCGCTCGCAGGGCCTGCGCGTGCTGCAGGTGATGAACGTCACCGACGTGGACGACCGCATCATCCAGTCGGCAGCCGCGGCCGGAATCGGCATTCGCGAATACACCGATAAATACATCCGCGCATTCCTCGAGGATATTGACGCGCTTCATATCCAAATGCCCGAGGAGTTGGTTCGCGCGACGGATCACATCGAAGACATGGTCGCGTTGATCGAGAAGCTGCAGGAAAAAGGCTTGACCTACAAGAGCGAAGGCTCGATCTATTTCCGAATCTCGAAATTCCCAGCCTACGGAAAGCTTTCCAAGATTGACGTGGCCGGTATGCAGGCGGGCGCCCGCGTGGACGTGGATCAGTATGAAAAAGACGACGCGCGCGATTTCGCACTGTGGAAGGCCCCGAAGCCAGGCGAGCATTTCTGGGAAACACGCATCGGGCCGGGGCGTCCCGGGTGGCACATCGAATGCTCGGCGATGGCCATGAAGTATCTCGGCGACACGCTCGATATCCATACCGGCGGCGTGGATCTCGCCTTCCCGCACCACGAAAACGAGATCGCGCAAAGCGAAGCGGCCACGGGGAAACAATTTGTCCGCACATGGCTGCACGCCGAACATTTGATAATTGAAGGGCAGAAGATGTCGAAATCGCTCGGCAACTTCTACACGTTGCGCGATCTTTTCGCGCGCGGCCACAAGCCCTCCACGATCCGCTTCCTGCTGCTCTCGGTTCCCTATCGCCGCCAGCTGAATTTCACGGAAGAAGGCATCGTGCAGGCGCGAAATTCAACGGAACGCCTGCGGAATTTCGTAACGCGGCTGAAGACCGCGCAGTTTCCGCCGGGCTCGAATCCGGAAACGGAAAAGCGCATCGAGCAAGCGGAAAACGATTTCGACGCGGGCCTCGCGGACGACATCAATACGGCGATGGCGCTGGCGGCGATTTTCGATCTTGTGCGCGACGTCAATACCGCGATGGATCGCGGCGCGTTTCTCCAGCAGGAAGCGCCGCGCGCCGTGGCCGCGATGGAAAAATTCGATGCGGTGCTGGCGCTGCTGGAAGATGACGACGATGATAAGCTTGCCAAGCTCGGCTTTTCTCCACAGAAGACGCGCATGCCCGCCGCGGAAGTCGAGGCGCTGATCGAAGAGCGCCAGGTGGCGAAGAAGCGGCGCGACTTCAAACGCGCCGACGAGATCCGGCAGAAACTCGCGGATTCTGGTATTCTATTGGAAGATGCGAAGGACGGAAGCGTCCGGTGGAAGTACAAATGAACTTTTCCTCAAAACACGCGCACTTGCTTCATAGCCAACCTTCTTTGGACCGGCCGAATCTCTTCGGCGCAGCCTAATTTCGATTCCTCCAGTCATGTGCCCGGCACGCAGCGGCGGAAACCGCCACGCGCACGGGGCTAGTGCAATTCCGGAGGAACATATGCAAGTCGCCGAGATGAAACTGCCGCACCTCGTAACTGCCCTACCGGGCCCGAAAGCGAAGAAGATTGTCGAGCGCGATCACAACGTGGTCTCGCCGTCCTACACGCGCGATTATCCGCTTGTCGCAAAGACGGGCCGCGGCGCCATGGTGGAAGACGTGGACGGAAACACTTTCCTCGATTTCGCCGCCGGAATCGCCGTCGTCGCCACAGGGCATTGCCACCCGAGGGTCGTCGCCGCAATCCAGAAGCAAGCGGCTGATTTGATCCACATGTCCTGCACGGATTTCTACTACGAGGGCATGGTCGAGCTCGCCGAAAAGCTCGCGGCAATTGCGCCGGGCAAAAGCGCGAAGCGCGTCTATTTCGGAAATTCGGGCACGGAGGCGGTCGAAGCCGCGATGAAGCTCGCGCGGTACCATACGAAGCGCGACAAGTTCATCGCGTTTCATGGCTGCTTTCACGGCCGCACGTTCGGCGCGCTATCGCTGACGGCGAGCAAAGCCGTGCAGCGAAAACATTTTGGCTCGCTGCTTGCGGGCGTGTTTCATGCGCCCTATCCGAACACGTATCGCGGCGCTTACGGCGTGCGTCCGGAAAATGCGTCGGCGGATGCTCTCGCCTACATCGAGAATGAACTCTTCAAGCGGCTCTGCGATCCTTCGGATGTCGCGGCTATTTTCATCGAGCCGATTCAGGGCGAAGGCGGATACCTCGCGGCCCCCGCGGAATTTCTGCAGGGACTCGAGCGTCTCTGCCGCAAGCACGGCATCCTCCTGGTCGCTGACGAAGTGCAGTCCGGAATGGGCCGCACGGGCAAATGGTGGGCCGTGGATCACGCCGGAGTGGAGCCGGACATTCTTTGCACGGCAAAGGGAATCGCGTCGGGTATGCCGCTTTGCGCCGTGATTGCGAAAGCGGAAGTGATGGATTGGAAACCCGGTGCACACGCTTCCACATTTGGCGGAAATCCTGTCTCGATCGCTGCGTCGCTTGCGACCCTCGCCGTGCTCGAGCAGAATGCCATTGCAAATGCCGCCGGCATGGGCGAATTTATCTTCCACCAGACCGCCGGATGGCCTGAGCGGCACAAAAGCGTCGGTGACATTCGCGGCAAGGGATTGATGATCGGAATCGAGTTCGTGCGCGATCAGAAAACGAAAGAGAAGGCGCCCGGAATTCGCGACCAGGTCATCGAAGCCGCTTACCGCAAGGGGCTTCTTGTGCTCGGCGCCGGAGAGAACTCCCTGCGGCTCGCTCCTCCGCTGGTGATTGACGAGGAGCAGGCAGATTTCGCCGTTCGGACGCTCGATGCATGCATCAGCGAGGCCGAGCGGTCGCTCTAATTTCGGCAGGGGCGGGTCCAACAGGCTCGCTTCGCAGGAACGCAAATGTTTGCGCGCGTCATGTTCGCCGTCGTGGACTTCGCGGCTCGCAAGGGCCTCGCCGACGCCAACGTCGCTAACTCCGCCGATTCTTCCCCAAAGCAGAAAGCGCGCCGCACCGGCGTTCGCGGTGAGACCTACGCCTACTGGTATCTGCGTCGCCACGGTTATGTGCTCGTCGCGCGAAATTACACTTCGCCGGGAATCAAGGGTGAACTCGACATGGTTGGCTACGACGGGCCGGTGCTCGCGTTCGTGGAGGTGAAGACGCGCGCGGTAAGCGGGAGAGAGCAGCCGACACCGGAGGAAGCGGTCACCGCCGAAAAGCGCCGCTTCATCGTGCGCATGGCGCGGCAGTTTCTTCGCACGCGGCGTGCGGAGACTGCGCCCCACCGCTTCGACGTCCTCGCTATCGAGACCCGTGCCGGCGCGCGGCCCATAGTCCGCCTACACAAGGGTGCGTTCGTTCCTGAAACAACCTGACCAACGCCGTTCCTTCCGCGCACTCACGCCGTAGTAGAATATCCGCCAGAGATCGCATTCGGCCCTTCACGGACCGCGCGAAATCGAGGAGGCAAGGTTGCCGGAGCTTCGCAGAGACCCGATCACTGGCCGCTGGGTCATCATTTCCTCGGACCGGAATAGGCGCCCGTCGGATTTTGTGCGCGAAAGCGTTCAGATCAAGGGAATCGGAGTTTGTCCATTCTGTCCCGGGAACGAAGGAAAGACTCCGCCGGAAGTGCTTGCCTACGGACGCAACGGCAGCGGGAAGGACACGCCCGGTTGGTCGCTGCGCGTGGTGCCCAATAAATTTCCGGCGCTGGGCATCGAAGGCGGCCTCGACCGCGAAGGCGATGGCATGTTCGACCGCATGAACGGCGTCGGCGCGCACGAAGTGATCGTCGAGACTCCGGACCATCAGCTCACGCTTGCGATCCATGCCGGAAAAAGCGCTCGAGGAAACCCTGTGGGCGTATCGCGACCGCATGCTCGATCTGAAAAACGACCGCCGCTTCCGCTACATCCTGCTTTTCAAGAACCACGGCGAGCCGGCAGGAGCGTCGCTCGAACATACGCACTCGCAGCTGATCGCGCTGCCGATCGTGCCCAAGCGCGTGCGCGAGGAAGTGGACAGCTCCAAGCACTATTACGACGAAAAAGAGCGCTGCATTTTCTGCGACATGATCCGCCAGGAAATCGAAACCGAGTCGCGCGTGATCCTGAACGACGATCACTTCATCGCGCTCGCCCCGTACGCGCCGCGCTTCCCGTTCGAAACGTGGATCCTGCCGCGGCAGCACAGTTCGGCCTTCGAAAACATGCCCACGCCCTACTACGGCGCGCTCGCGAAAGTGCTGCGCAATTTCCTGGGCCGGCTCGATGCGGCGCTCGCGTTCCCCTCATATAACTATGTGGTACACACCTCGCCCATCGGCGAAGAAATCAACGATCACTATCACTGGCACATCGAGATGATGCCCAAGCTGACTAAAGTGGCGGGATTCGAATGGGGCACGGGCTTCTACATCAATCCTACGCCGCCTGAGGAAGCTGCGCGGTTTCTGCGCGAAGCGACGCCGCGATAAGGTTTCGACGGTCTAGGGTTCCGCAGGTTCCGCGGGCTTGCTTAAGATCGTTTGCGAGAGGCATGCGCCATTGATGATCGCGTCGAAATATCTCGCCGCTTCTTCCGGGACGTCCGAGTAGGTCGCCAAGTCCACCGCGGTGCCAAACCATCTCCACGGTTTCCCGTCCCTTAGCGTACCGGTCGTATCAATTCCAATTCCCGGCACGCCCGGCCCGCCTATCCATTTTTCGCCGAAGCTGGACGAGTCCTTCATCAGGCGATCGTCGGCACGGGTGCCTCCAAGCGTAACGCCCGACCAAATCCGCATTACATAGTCGCTATGAGGAAAGCTTATGTAGTAGGAAACTGTGTCGGCATCCAGAGTCCGCTTAATTCTTGTCTTTTGTGGCAACTCGAACCGAAACCAAATGCCCACGCGTTTGCCTCTTTCTTCGTGTGATGGGCAGCCCCGAATCGTTTTGGCCGTCGGATCGGCGTCCGAGAGAACGATCCGCAATTCTGGCTGGCCGGAATCAACAAAGACTGTTATCGGCTCGAACCTTGGATCGTTAACTCGAACGAATTTGGTTGGGTGCGAGAATGCGAAGGATCCGTCACCAGCCGTCTTCAGGATCTCTCGCTCTGCAGGACAGCATGCCCAATCATCACCGTAAACGGTGGCCCCTGCTACCGGCTTGCCGTCGGTCGAGACGATGCTTCCGTGAACGGAAGGAGGTGGCTCTTGCGCCCCGGCGAGAGCCGCAAATAACGCGAGAAATATTACGCCTACGATATAGCGCATGAAACGCCTACGACTGCTTCAGTTTTTTCCGAGCGGAATAGAACAGCGTCGCGGCGAGCCCGACAAAGAGCAGCACGCCGAACCACTGCGCCTGTTGCAAGTGCGGCATGAACCTATCGCCAAAGGCTGAAAAGAACGTTGGCGACCACGGAAGGTGCAGCGCTCGTCCGAGCCAGTGCGGCACGTGACTACTCAATTCCGGGTCCTGAAGCAGGTTAAGGATGATGGCCAGTAAACCAAAGACGCCGCCCGCGGCGATCAGGCCGCTCGAATAGAGCGAGCCTGGGCTCACCTCGCTTTCGGCGCCGCTGGGCTTGTCCGCGCCTTGCTCGGCCAGCCACCGCACCACTCCTCCGGCAAACATCGCCATCGTCGTACCGATGGAAATGTATGAGCCGACGGCGAACGGCAGCGAGCGGATTCCCAGAATCTCGATTGCGATTACGAGGAAGACTCCAAGAAACACCAACCTCCACGGCAGCCGGCGATTCAGGATGCCGCTGATGACTGTAGCCATTAACCGCGCCTGAGGCGCAGCCGCGCGGGCGCTGCCGATTCCCTGCTCCCACTGGATTTCGATCTGCCGCGAACTTGGATCGTAGAGATATTTGCCGTCGGGAATCACGCCAGACCCGATGGCGTTCACCAGAACGTAGGTCTTGCCATCGTGCACGTAGTTGCTGTCCTGGCGCTCGACGCCGATTGGAAGGTTGTTCACATCCAGCGGCATCTGAAGAGGCTTGAATTGCGCGAGGCCGACGTTCATGAGGATCAGCGTGCCACCGATTGCAAGCGACGAGACCAGCACACCGATCACCAGCGCGACCTGTTGTTTTGCCGGCGTCGCGCCTACCAGATATCCGGTCTTCAGGTCCTGCGACGTGGCTCCCGCGATCGCCGCGGCGATGCACACCACGCCGCCGATCGTGAGCGCGAGGACGGCGTAGGAGTTCGCGGTCCAGTGCGCGACGAGAAACATCGCGCAGGTCGCCATCAGCGTGGCGATGGTCATACCGCTGATCGGATTCGACGAGTTGCCGATCAGTCCGCTGATCCGCGAGGCGACTGTCACAAACAGGAATCCGAAGACGACAATGAAAAGCGCCGCGAGCAGATTGGCAAAAAGTCCCGTCTGCGCCCCCGGAACCGGCTTGAAAGTCAGAAACGCCCAGACCATCAGCAGAATCAGAATCGAACCGCCAACGACGACCTTCATCGAAAGATCGCGCTCCGTGCGGCTCGCGACCGGCATGGATTCCTGCTTCGCGCGGACATCCTTGAGCCCGGCGGTCAGCGCCGCGAAAATCGTAGGCATTGTTTTGATCAGCGTGATCAATCCCGAAGCACGCCACCGCCCCGGCGCCCATCGGGCGAATGTAGGTCGCCCAGAGCTGATCGGGGCTCATCTGCGGGATCGGAATGGTGCTTGGGTAGAGCGCGACATTAGGCGCGAGCGATCCGAAGAAGCGCATCGCCGGCATCATCACCAGCCAGGAAATCACGCCGCCCGCAAACAAAAATCCCGCCACGCGCGGTCCGATAATGTAGCCGACTCCCAGATATTCCGACGTGATCGTGCAGCGCATGGACGCGCCGGGCAGCCACTTCGGCTGGTAATCCGGCTGGCCGGGCCAGAGGCCCAGCGTGTTCATGCAGAATGTGTAGACGCCTCCCAGCCCGAGGCCCCAGAAAACGCGTCCCGGCAAACGATCCGCCGCGTTCCCCGGCCACGAGCACATCCGCGCAAGCCGTACCCTCGGGAAACGTGAGGTTGCCGTGCTCCTTCACGATCAGCTGTCGCCGGAGCGGAATCATGAACAGCACGCCCAGCGTTCCGCCGAGCAGCGCCAGGAAAAAAATCCGCCAGTACTCGGTATTGAGCGAGTAGCCGAGGAAAATCAGCGCGGGCATGGTGAAGATCACGCCTGCAGCCGCCGATTCCCCGGCCGAGCCAGTCGTCTGCACGATGTTGTTTTCCAGAATCGTCGAGCGCCCGAACGCGCGCAGGATGCTGATGGAAAGGACGGCGATCGGAATGGAAGCGGACACGGTGAGGCCCGCGCGCAGGCCCACATATACGGAAACCGCGCCGAACAGAATGCCGAATAGCGAGCCCAGCACGATCGCGCGAAGGCTGAATTCGCGGACGCTTTCTTCCGCGTCCACGTAGGGGCGGAACTCGCCCGGTGGTGCGGTCGAACTCCAGGGCTTCGTGGCCACGCTTTGCCTCCCTTGCCATGTTGCCCAACGCCACTGTGATCATGCCCCGCATAGGGTGCAGCGGAGCGGGCAACTTAGCATCACGTGCCCGCACAGGCAAGGCGCAATCGCGTTCTGCGTGGGCCATAAAATCGGCTGACAATGTGCGAATTGGGCGCCGATCCTGTCTGGGGCCGGCTATGTCGAAGTCAGCTAGCATGGCGAAGAGAATCAAATGCTGAATGACGTGCCAGGGTAAGCGAGCCTTGTCGTATTGGCGTTAAACCCCGCGGCTTGCGTTGACTCGCCGCGCAAGAATGTAGTAAATGACCTCGCACGTTATGTTGTCGCCATACCGATCTGCGCTCTGGCGAGTCTCCTGTCCGCCGCTCCCCGCGGTTGCGCGTGGTTCCAAGCACGATACCTGGGTCGAGGTACGGAGTCCGAATTTCATCGTCGTCAGCAATGCCGGTGAAAAGCAGGCGCGTAAGGTAGCCGTCCAATTCGAGCAGGTGCGCAGCCTGTTTCGCGGGGTCATCACGATCGCAAAGGATGCGCCCAGCCCGGTAATTACGATTTTTGCGGTGAAAGACGAGGACTCTCTTCGCGATTTATTGCCGGAATACTGGACGAAGGTCACGCACATCCTGCCGGGATATTCTTCAGTCGCTTGGACCAGTTTTATGCGGCGGTGCGGCTCAACGCGGAAGGCGAAAACCCCTACGAGACTCTTTATCACGAGTACTATCACTCCTTGACGCTACCTTATTTTCCGATGATTCCGGTCTGGCTCGCCGAAGGCTTGGCGGAGTTTTTCGGCAATACACACATCACAGATAAAGAAGCGCTTACGGGAGAGCCAAGCGGTGGCCTGATCGCAGAGCTCAAGCAAAACCGTCTCATACCACTCGATGTTCTGTTCAAGGTGGATCACAGCTCGCCGTACTATAACGAACAGAATAAAACGTCAGAATTCTACGCCGAGTCATGGGCATTGACTCACTACTTCATGCTGGCCGATAAGGGCACGCACAGACAACTGCTCAGCAATTATTTGAGCGTTTTAGGTCAAGGCGCAACCGAACAAGAGGCGGCTGCGAAGGCGTTTGGCGACCTCGAATCTTTACAGCGAACTCTGCAGCAGTACGTCGGCAACTATCAATTTTACGATCTGAAGGTGCCCGCACCGTCGAGCATCCCGGACTCGGATCTTCACGCGCTAGAGTGCTTTCCGAAGCCGACGTCGACGCCTATCAGGGCGGGTTTGAAGCGGTGCGCGGGCACACGAAGGAAGCAATCACGCAGGCTCGAGATGTGGTGCGGCTCGATCCGAAGCTTCCTCTCGCATATCAGAATCTCGCGATCGCGGAATTGTTTGACGGGCAACGAAACGAAGCGCTCACGCACGTCTCACAGGCGGTTGCGCTCGATCCAAGGAACTCGGCGACTCGCTACCTTCGGGGCTTACCTCACGCTTACCGGTGGCAGAGAGGTGCCAGGTGATACGCAGGTCGAGGACGACTTGCGCCAATCGATCGCGACCGGCCCGGACTTCGCTCCACCGTACGGCATGCTCGCCAACTATCTCGCCCTGCGACAAGAAGGCTTACCAGAAGCGCTATCACTTGCCAAGAAGGCGATTTCGCTCGAGCCAGGAACCTCAACCTACTGGATTGATCTGGCCCAAGTGCTCGGGCAGATGCATCGCTATGACGACGCCAAGATCGCGGCGCTTCAGGCGCGCGCCAATTCAATCGGCCCCGAGCAACAAGCTCGGGCCGACACAGTGCTTACGGTCTTGCAGACCGTTCAAAGCATGCAGACTAACGACGCGCGAGTTCCAGCCCGAGCGAGTACGGATGAGATCGAACCGCAACACCGGCCTCAACCAGATTCCACGGCGAAAACGGGGACAGTGAAAACGGCGCCGGCTCCCAGAACGACCGCGAAGTAACAGGGATCGTAACGCAATCGAGCTGCAACCCAGCACCACAACTACAGGTGACGACGTCGACGGGATCCTATCGCCTATACGCCCTTCCCGGCGCCCAATTTGCAATTAAGATGGCATCGAAGCCACCGACCGGATTCAATCCCTGCTCATCGTTCAAAGGTTTGCGGGTCACAGTGCAGTATGCGCCAGACGATGCTAAGGGGACAGAGTGGCCAGATCAAGTTGGTCGACGTTCTGGAGTTCGGAAGCGAATGATTCTCACCTGCTCGGAGTGCGAGAAATCAGTACTTCAGGATTTTCCGCTGAGACGTTCGCGAACCTTGTCGCTGAGAACCTTGCCGTCCACGCTTTTTCCTTCGAGGCGCGCTCGGGCGGCCTTGACCACAGCGCCCATTTGCTTCAGCGAGTCGGCGCCCGCCTCGGCGATGGCTTCTTCGACCGCGCGGTGAATCTCCTCGTCGCTGGGCGCCACCGGCAGATATTCCTCAATGATGGCGATTTCCTTTGTTTCCTTGTCGGCCAGGTCCTTGCGGCCGCCCTTCGTGAATTGATCCACCGATTCACGCCGCTGCTTCACGAGCGTCTGAAGCACCTGGAGTGATTCCATGTCGTCCAGCGCGCGCTTCTTGTCGATTTCCTTGTACTTCAGCGCGCTCTTGACCATGCGCAGCACGCTCAGCCGCAGTTCGCTCTTCTCTCTCATCGCCACGGTCAGATCTTTTTCGATGCGTTCGATATAGCTCATTCGTGCGCTTCTCCCGGCGCAAAATAGTAGCACACGCGTTGCGACGGCGCGCGTAATTGACACACGCGCGTGCGCCCGATACCCTTGTGATCCATGAAAATTATCATTGCGGACAAAATCAGCGAGCGCGGGATTGCGCTTCTGCGTGAAACAGGGTGGGATGTGGTCATGCCGGCCGCCGCGGCGCTTCCGAGCGAGCTTGCGGATGCCGATGCGCTGATCATACGCAGCGCCACCAAAGCTACCGCCGCGCTGCTTGAAAAAGCGTCGAAGCTCCGTGTCATAGGCCGCGCGGGCGTGGGCGTGGACAACGTGGACGTGGAAGCCGCGACAAAACGCGGCGTTTTGGTGATGAACACGCCGGGCGGAAATGCTGTCAGCGTGGCCGAGCATACGATTGCGCTAATGCTTGGTCTGGCGCGCGCAGTGCCGCAGGCAAACGCCTCGATTCAGGCTGGCCGCTGGGAGAAATCCGCATTTTCGGGCACGGAGATGCGCGGAAAAACGCTCGGACTCGTAGGCTTGGGGCGTGTGGGCACCGAAGTGGCGCGGCGCGCTCGCGGCCTCGAAATGAAAGTGCTCGCGTACGACCCGTTCGTGACGCCTGCTGCTGCGCGCGAAGTGGAAGTCGAGTTGCTTCCGCTGGATGAAGTGCTGCGGCAGTCGGATGTGGTTTCCCTGCACACGTCGCTCAGCGGCTCGACTGAGAAGATGATTGATGCGGCGGCGATCGCAAAGATGAAGAAGGGCGCGCGCCTGATCAATTGCGCGCGCGGCGAGCTGATTGACGAAGCCGCCCTCGCCGAAGCGTTGAAGTCAGGCCAGCTTGCCGGAGCAGCCGTGGATACTTTCGCAGTTGAGCCGCCGAAGAATTCCCCGCTCGTCGGCCTGCCGAATCTGATCGCAACACCGCACATAGCCGGGTCCACCGCCGAAGCGCAGGAAGAAGTGGGCACGGCCATCGCGCTGCAGGTGCGCGATTATCTCGCCGAAGGAATCATTCGCAACGCCGTGAACATGCCGGCGCTTTCACCGGACCAGTATCAGCGCCTGCGGCCTTACATGGAATTGGGCCAGCGGCTGGGAGCGTTTGTCGCGCAGGCGGCGCCCTCGCAGAGCTTCAGCCGGATTCGCATACGGTATGCGGGAGAAGCCGCGGAGCTGGGTTCGCACATGATTCGCAGCGCTGTGTTGGTCGGCGTCCTGAATGCCGTGATCGACGAAGAGATAAATCTGGTGAATGCGCCGACGGAAGCTGCCGCGCGCGGCATGCAAGTGGAAGAAACGACCCGGCGGCGCGAGCGCGGGTTTCCCAACACAATCGAAGTCGGCGTGCAGGACGGCAGCCGCGAGTTCACGCTGGAGGGAACGGTCGGGCAGGATGGCTCGCCCCGAATCGTTTCTCTGGACGGCATGGGCCTGGAAGCTCCGCTGGAGGGCACGATGTTACTCTCGCGAAATATTGACGTGCCCGGCGTGATAGGCCGAATCGGTACGGAGCTCGGCACGCTCGGAGTGAATATTGCGACGTTCGCTCTTGGCCGGCGCGCGCCCGGCAGTGGCGGCGAGGCGCTGGCGCTCGTGGGCCTCGATGGCAACGTGGACGCGTCCGTTGTAAACCACATTCGCGCGCTGCCTTCCGTCACCGACGTGCGCCTCGTACGGCTTCCCGCTGCTCCGCAAGCTTCAGCTGCCCCTCGATAACGATTGAGGACGGCCTTAGGTCTGCCCCCTGCCGCCATCCACGTCTATTTCCACGCCAGTGATGTACGAAGCGTCCGACGACGCCAGGAACGCGACAGTCCCGGCTACTTCTTCCGAAGTGCCGATGCGTTTCATCGGAACAGTGGCAATGAGACTCTTGGTGATCTCATCCAACGCTTCCTTCGGAATCCCGGTTCGAGCGATTATCGGCGTGGCGATTGGACCCGGCGCCACGGCGTTCACTCGAATTTTGCGGCCCACAAGCTCCAGTGCCATTGAGCGCGTAAACGAACGCATCGCCGCTTTTGTGGCGGCATAGACGCTGCCGTTCGCAATGCCTTCGTGGCTGACAACGCTCGTGTTGAGAATAATCGAAGCGCCGTCATTCAGATGAGGCAGCGCCTTCTGAATCGTGAAATATGCGCCTTTGGCGTTGGTATCGAACTGCTCGTCGTAAATCTGTTCCGTCGTCGTTTCCAGAGAAGCAAAATGGCCGATGCCGGCGTTCGCGAATAGAATGTCAATCTTTCCGAACTTCTTTACGACCGCGGCGTAGAACTTGTCAATCTCGGAAAGCTTTGAGACGTCCGACTGAACCACGAGCGCATCTTTGCCGAGCAAAACTGCGGCTTCATCTAGTGTTTTCTGGCTGCGCCCGGAAATCGCCACGCGTGCGCCTTCGTCTTGAAGACGCTTCGCGGAGGCCAGCCCGATTCCGCTGTTGCCGCCGGTAACCACTGCTACCTTGCCTTCCAGTCTCTTCATTCCTGCCTCCGCCCCAGATGGGCCGTGAAATTGAATCGAACCTCGAAAGAGTACGATCGCGTCGTACGTACTTAGATGATGGCGTCGCTTGCTGGATGCAGATCATTTCGGCGCGACAAATCCAGGGCCACGAAACCAGCCTTAGTCGGCGCTTTGCAGGAATATGCGCGAGCGGCTACAATGGATTTGTGAGCATTTAGAATCCGCAATGGCCCCTAGAACCATCGAAGCCAATACACATGGACGTTGAAAAGGTCATAGACAGTGTCGTAGCGCGCTTCATCGGGACGAAACACGAGCGCGACGTCAAGCGCCTTCAGCCGTTCGTGGACGCGGTGAACGCGCTCGAACCGCAAATGAAGCAGCTCTCCGACGAAGAACTCGGTGCGCGCACCGTTGCACTGAAGTCAGAAGTGCAGGCGCGTCTTGAGGGCGTCGAGCTGGACGATCCCGACTACAAGGAAAAGCTCCAGGAAGCGCTCGAACCAGCTATCGTGCCCGCATTTGCGACCGCGCGCGAGGCAGGCCGCCGCACGCTGGGCATGCGCCATTTTGACGTGCAGCTGATTGGCGCACTCGTGCTGCACCAGGGCAAAATCGCGGAGATGAAGACGGGCGAAGGCAAGACGCTCGTCGCCACCCTGGGCGCGTATCTGAATTCGCTCACCGGCAAAGGCGTGCACGTCGTGACCGTGAACGATTATCTGGCGCGGCGCGATGCCGAATGGATGGGACCGATCTTCAAGGTGCTCGGGCTTACGGTCGGCGTAATCGTGCACGACCTGGACGACGTGCAGCGCCGCGCCGCCTACGCCGCAGACATCACCTACGGAACGAACAACGAGTTCGGTTTCGACTACCTGCGCGACAACATGAAATACGATCTGAAGGATTGTGTCCAGCGCGGCCACCACTTTGCGGTCGTGGACGAAGTGGACTCGATCCTGATTGACGAGGCCCGCACACCGCTAATCATTTCCGGGCCCGCCGAGGAATCCACCGACAAGTACTACCGCATTGACAAGATCATTCCCAAACTGATCCGCGACATTGATTACACGGTTGACGAAAAGCTGCGCACCGTAACCCCCACCGAAGAAGGCGTGGCGAAATGCGAACGCCTGCTAAACCTGGGGAACTTGTTCGACCTCGCAAACATGGATATCAATCACCATGTTTATCAGGCGTTGCGCGCGCACGTGCTATTCGAAAAGGACGTGGATTACGTCGTGAAAGAAGGCGAAATCGTGATCGTGGATGAATTCACCGGGCGCCAAATGCCCGGCCGGCGCTGGTCCGACGGATTGCATCAAGCGATCGAGGCGAAGGAAGGCGTCAAAATCGAGCGCGAGAATCAGACGCTCGCCACCATCACGTTTCAGAATTATTTCCGGATGTACAAGAAACTTTCAGGCATGACCGGCACGGCTGAAACGGAAGCTCCGGAGTTCGACAAGATTTACAAACTCGAAGTCGTCGCCATCCCGACGAACAAAACCCTTATTCGCATCGAGAATCCGGACGTGGTTTACCGCACCGAAAAGGAAAAGTACGAAGCGACCGTGAATGGAATCATTCAGGAAGACGGCACGCGTGCGGGCGGCATCCGCCAGTATCACGAAAGCGGCCAGCCGGTGCTGGTCGGCAGCATCTCGATCGAAAAATCGGAAAAGATCGCTGAACTTCTGATCAAACACAAGATCCCTCACCAGGTTTTGAACGCGAAGCAGCACGAGCGCGAAGCGAAAGTAATTGCGCAGGCCGGCCGCAAGGGCGCCGTAACGGTTTCGACCAACATGGCCGGCCGCGGAACCGATATTTTGCTCGGCGGCAATCCCGAAGCCATGACGCGCGAGTATTGCCTGAAGGAAAAACTGGCGATGCCGTATTTGCCTGCGGCGTCGGTGATCGGCGCGGCGCCCGGAACCGAAACTCCGGCGCAGGCTGACGCGGCCGAGGCGGGAGTTTCGGGAAATGGCTCGGGGAACGCGGCCATGGTGCTGTTTCAGCAGGAAGGAAAAATCTTCCAGGTGCCGCTCGACCAGTGGAAACCCCTCTACGATCAGTTTGCGGCGCAATGCAAGATCGAACACGATGAAGTGGTCGCCATGGGCGGCCTGCACATCCTCGGCACCGAGCGCCACGAGGCGCGGCGCATTGACAATCAGCTTCGCGGGCGCGCGGGACGCCAGGGCGATCCCGGCTCGTCGCGATTTTTTCTCTCTCTGGAGGACGACCTGCTGCGGATTTTCGGCGGCGAAAAGATGCAGTCGATGATGCACTGGCTGGGAATGACCGAGGGCGTGCCAATCGAATCGAAGCTCATCAGCAAGCGGATCGAAGGCGCGCAGAAGGCGGTCGAGGCGCAGAACTTCGAAGCCCGCAAACACCTCCTCGAGTACGACGACGTGATGAACAAGCAGCGGGAAACCGTCTATTCGCTGCGCAGCTCGTTTCTCGAAGGCCGCGATCAGAAGGAATTCGTGCTCGAACGCGCCGAGGCCATCGTGAATGAGCTGGTCGAGACCTACTGCCCGCGCGATCAGCATCCCGATCAGTGGAACGTCACCCAGTTTGCGAATGAGATGTTGAATCAGTTCGGCCTGGACCTGAAAGCAGCCGGCGTTGACGTGGCCGAAGTGGGCCACGATGGGCTCGCCGAGACGCTCCTCGAAAAGGTGCGGGCGCGCTACGAGGGAAAGGAGAATCTCTTCAGCGCAGCCACGCTGCGATGGCTCGAACGCCACATCCTGCTCGATATCGTGGACGCCCAGTGGAAAGACCACCTGCTAACCCTCGACCACCTTAAAGAGGGCATCGGGCTGCGAGGCTATGGGCAGTTGGATCCCCTGGTCGAGTTCAAGAAGGAAGCCTTTACCCTGTTCGACGAGTTGATGAACCGAATTGACACCGAGGCAGTACGATTCCTGTTCCTGATGCAGCCCGCCAAGCCGCAGGAAGAGGCCAAACAGATCGAACAGCGACAGCGGCGCCAGCAGCAGAATCTGCAGTTCCAGGCAGGCCCGGCGCAGACCGAGGCCCCCAAACCCATCCGTTCCGGCGCCAAAGTCGGCCGGAACGACCCATGCCCTTGCGGCTCTGGCAAGAAGTATAAGAAGTGCCACGGTGCCGCCGCCTGAGATTTTGCCCCCAATCTCCAAACGCGAGTTCCGCTAAATTGGCGCGACACACTAGATCGGATATCTTTTGTAAACAATAACTTACAGCGGCTATTTTGCAGGTCACACGACCTGCGATACCGCGTTGCCGCCACTCTCCCGTAATGGTAAAAGAGAGGTGAGGCATCTAGGTGGGCTGGCCGGGATTGCCGGTCGAAATGGCCAGCGTCGCATTCCTCTTGTGCTGAATCGGGCATCAAATTTAAATACAGGAGATTTAAATGAAAAGGTTGGCATTGTTCTGTGGGGCCTTATTGTTGTTCGCGGGCGTCGCGTCTGCCCAGGATGCACCGAAGGCAGAAGTGTTCGGCGGATACTCGTTCCTGCACGTCACTAACGACGGTGGGTCCGCGAACTTCAATGGCGGCACCGGTTCCTTGGCGTACAACTTGACCCCATGGCTGGGACTGGTGGGAGACGTTGGCGGGTATCACTGGAGTCAGAGCAGTACCGATGAGTCTGCGAATGCGGTCACATATCTTTTCGGCCCCAAGATCTCCTATCGGCGCGGCCCGATCACACCTTTCGTGCAGGTCCTCTTTGGTGGAGCACACCTCTCAAGTTCTGAAACCGGTTGCGGCAGCAGCTGTGTCAGCCTTTCCCAAAACGCCTTTGCCATGACGTTCGGCGGCGGAGTGGATTGGAATGCGACGCCCCACATCGGGATTCGCGTGGTTCAAGCCGAGTACTTGATGACGAAGTTTAACGACGTCACTGGAAACAATCGGCAGAACAATGCTCGCGTCTCTACGGGCGTTGTATTCCGCTGGTAATCCAATAAGTGCGTTGATTTCGGGGCCGGGCGGGAAACCGCCGGCTCTCGTTGTTTTAAGGCGAGGTTTTCTTCTAGTTTCCAACCACGAACATGTGCCCGTCGTTCTGCGTGTAAAGCTTCCCGTCCGGCCCGATGGATAGCGGCGTATAGGCCGAACCGACCGCCAGGTTCAAGAACAGGTTTGCTGAAGGCGTCGTGAAGACGCCGGTATGACCCTGTGGCAGCACGTAGAGGTTGCCGTCCTCGCTCGTCACATACACGTTTCCGTCCGCGTCCACCGCGGGCATGTTGATGCACCATTCGAACCCATTCTGATTCGTGTCTGTGCATGAGACCGTGCCGTTCGCATTGCGCGTGCAACTCTGGGTATTCGTGCTCTGAAACTGCCACTCGATATTGAAGTTCGGGTCAAGCTGCGTGATGTAATACGGCCCCTGCGGCAACGTCTGGCAGATGGAACTATTGAGGCTGCAGTAGAGTCCCGCGTCGTAGTGATTATCCTTGAGTACGATGGAATATGTTCCGCCGTGGGAGTACAAGCCGGGTGTGGAATCCCACCCGAAGTCGTATGCGCCAGTAAAAGTCCCGGTTGAATCGAATTTGAACATGTGGCCCCGAAAACCGTTGTAGTTCGTCAGCGCGCCGAAAATCACCGAGCCGTCGGGCAGCGCCGTTGGAGAGGACGATGCCTGATCAATGATTACGCCGGAGCCGAGCGCGTTCGTCGTGGGGTCAACGCCCGGTGTCGTACCCACGCGACAAGCATTCGGTGTGCTGTTCGTGGGACCGATCGGCACGATGGTCCCGCAGCCGTCATTCAACAGATGTTGCAACGACGCTACCCATTTTGCTCCCGAGAAATCCGCCTTCACGGCGATCAGATACGCCTGCATGTCATCGAAGTGAGCGCGGCTTGCTGTAAAGATCGTCCCGTCAGCCGCCACCGCAGGGGCAATGTTCATGCCCGGCCGCTGCGAGCCGCATGCGACCGTCGCCGGAACCGCGGTCGTGGATGGCGGCCAAGGTAGTGTTCCTGCGCTGGAAAATTGTCCCGGACACGTGGAAGCGCTGCCGGCGGGAGCGCCGGGGATGAGCGACGCGAAAGATAGGACGCTTGCCGCGCCGGCCGGGGTTACCTTCACCAGCCATGCTCCTTGGACATCGTTCTGCCAAGGATCGCCAACGCTCGGGTCGGCCAGTTCGATCACGTTGTAATAAATGTTGCCCGCTGAGTCGGCTGTGAGCGGACCGGCGACGTACGTATCGGCCGCTGTGACGTTCATTCCCGAAAATGGGTTGATTGGCGCGGCCGACGTTCCATCCGTCTGATTGACCTTCCATACCGTGCCGCCCGCGCCGGGCACGTAGATGAATCCGTTGGCGTCCACGGGATGAAACACCGGCTCCCAGCCCTCCAGTCCCGAACCGTTTGGCTCGGGCTTCCAGTCACTGGCAAAAGTCCAAACGGGCACGAGACTTCCGCTTAGCCAGCTAAATCGCACTTCGTTCCATTGTTCGGACGACCAGGCATTCGGTCCGCAGGAAGATCCGCTTGCCCACGCCCCGGCCGGGTTGCAGGATTTGTAGGTCCCGGTCTTTGTCATCATGTAGACGTCGTTGCCATCCGTGAGCGGGGCCTGATAGTGAACCGTCAAATCTCCGTCCCCAGTGCTCTCGGCTTGCTCTTGCTTAACGAACGGATCGTAAACGATATCGGCAAGCTGGTTGATCGCGCCCTGTCCCGCAACATTGACCATACCG
This sequence comes from uncultured Acidobacteriota bacterium, assembly GCA_963818605.1. GTDB lineage: Bacteria > Acidobacteriota > Terriglobia > Acidiferrales > UBA7541 > Palsa-295. Next base: position 273,073 of record CAWFSW010000004.1, on the reverse strand, counting down.
GCGTGCTGCGGGTCAGCGCCCCATTGCGACCAGAAAGGAATATTCGCGGGCGCAGTCACGACATCAAACGTGACGGTGATCGTCGCTGGAGATCCCTGCGCGCTGGCTGCCGTCACCGTAACGTGCCCCGTGTAGTCGCCGACCGTCAGATTCCCCAGGGCGACCGACACGTCCAGCGATTGAGGCGCCGTTCCGTTCCCCGGGGTGACGACCAGCCAAGGCGAGTCGCTCGCGGCGGTGAATGCCAGCGTGCCCGCGCCCGTATTGGCGACGTCTACAGGCGATGGCACCGGAGTATAGGCGAGACCGAAGTTCGCGGCGAAGGTCAGGTTTGTTTGCGAGAGCTGAACGACCGGCACTGTCGTTCCTCCCTGTCCGGAGCCCCCTCCCCCGCACGCGGCAAAACCGATGCAGGCTGTCAGTAGCGCGATCGCACCGATCCGATTCATCGCCCCTCTTTCCCGGACTGAGCGCGACATTTTTTCACCGTAGGCTCGAAAAAGGTAAAAAGATTGTAACCAAAATTCCGTTGCATCTGACGCCAATCTCGCCGTGGATACTTCCACGCTTGCAGAAAAGTTGTGGTAGGCTCTCTCGCAAGGACCCCGGAAAAACTCATTTTAGGGTGATTGAGGTTGGCCATGAACACGCCTGTCACTGGAACGTGCCGAAGGTCAGCGTGTCCGAATTCGGTTCCAGCGGCTCTTGCGACCGAACAACTTTGCCTCGAGCATTTTCTGGACGACGCGTTTCTTCGCACGGACCAAACTTTTGGCCGCTGCCGCGAAGGTCGCGCGATGAACCCCGCGGATGTCGAATGGCTCCTCTCGGACGCGCTCGCAATCGTCAAAAACCTCGAAGAGAAAGCAAGCGATCCCCAACCACAGTACCGGGACCGGATGCTCGAACTGCTTCTCAAGCTCGCCAACCTTCATGAATATGTGGCGCACCATTCCGTGCGCCTGGAGAGGCCAGCCTAATCCGGCGGCGACCGGCAGTCGGCGCATGCGAAAGTGACAACACCTTAGAACCCTCGCCATCTTGCATTTCCTCACCGGCCCATTCAATCTGAAGGTGCCTTTCCGGGCGCCTCAGCGTGACGGACGAAAAAAAAGTCGATCCCTTTAAGCCGCAGCAGCCGACCATTCCGGGTGTATTGCCGAGCGACGGGAAAGCCGAGACCGAAGCACCGGCATCGCCTGAACATCCCGTCGCACCGCAGCAAAAAGCGCCACCTCCCATCAAGTTGATCGCGATTGCGGCCGTAGTCGCCCTCATCATCCTCGTAGGGCTCGTACATTTGAGCAGGAGTTCAGCTGCGAAACCCTCGCCAGCATTGGCGGATTCGACCGCAGCAACTGCTCCGCCGCCTGTCGCCGCGCCTAAAAGCGCGCCAAGCCTGCCCGTGGGTCCCGGAGTGATCGCGACGACTGAAGAGCTGGCGAAGCCCTGGTCGGCGAAACGCTTCTTGTATAGCAGCTTAATCAAGGGTGAAACCGAACCCGCGATGGTGGTGCACTTGCCGCGCGGAGACTACTGGGGATTCTCGTTGGTTGAACCGTTCGGCAATTGCGAACTGGAATTCGTCACCGATCTTGATAAGTTGAAAACACAATACGGTTTCCGCGCCGACCATCCGATGGTTGGCGACCCGTGCAATCATACGGTCTACGATTTGCTGCGCTACGGCGGGGGAGCGTCGAACGATGATCTCGTTCGTGGCCTGATCGTTCAAGGAAACGGCATCCGTCCGCCAATGGCGATCGAGATCCGCACGAAGGGCAAAGACGTGATCGCACTACGCGAAGAATAGGGTTTCCTCCCGAAGCAAACATAGTTCCCGCCATTGAAATCCCGTGAACCAGTCATCCGCCAAAAACACAAACGCCACTGCCCGGTGTGCTTGAAAAGGGGCAGTGGCGTCGATGCAGTAGCTACCCGCTACGTTAGTCGGTCAATTGCTCGACCGATCGAGCCACCATTACCGGGGTGCCCGTCGCTGGATTGATAAGGATGAATCCGACCACGCGGAGCGGGATCGCCGTTGTCCCCGTCAATCCCGAAAGACCGCTGAGATTGATGAAGTTTGTGCTGTTCGTAGTCAACACAGTCAGCGGACTTGGCAGCAAGACTCCGGCGGTCCACTGGTCAGACAATTCGAAACTTCCGGAATTGCCAGACTGCACCACCGTCTGGCCGGTCACAAGCGAGCCCGCCTGGCCCTGCCGTCGCAATACAACGCGATGCACGGTGAGGCTTGGGACGCCGTTCGTGGTTTCGAGCTTCCCTCCGACGCCAACGGACTGCCCGGCAGCCAGCGCCGAATTGTTGAATAGCAGCGTCGTGATTGGATTGTGGATGTTCGCGATCCTGTACTGTTCGCTGTCATTCAAAGTGAGAGTTTCAATCTGTCCATCCGCGATACCAGTGATGTCGGGCAGTTCGGCGCGCACGTACAAATCCGCTGCTGTCGCGGGACCGGTTGGCGGACGAATGCTGGTAAATAATCCGGCGAGGAAGAAGCCGTCGTTCGAAACCACCTCGACCTCGGAGGCGTCGATATCGTGCGTGACGGGATCGAGGGTGCCCGAAACTTCGACGATCGTGTTCGTGGTGAATGAACTGATCGGATCGTTCGGATCGTCGAAGACCGTGTTCGCGTCGGTCTGGACGGTCCACTGCCGGCCCTTCGGCCCTTGTATTACGAAGCTCGTCGCGCCCGTCGTGCCGACCACGCCACCGTGGAAGTCGTCAATCGAAACGCTGGCGTCATTCGCGTCAAGCAATCGCATGTGGAAGACCGGATTGATGACGCCGCTAACCTGGCCGTTCACGTCGGTGGCAAGCGATTTCCGCAGGTCGAACTCCATGCGCAGGCCGACGAGGTCGGCATCGTTCAGCACAAACGGGGTCGCAAACGTGACGGACGCGCTCGCTGGCATGAGCGTCCCGTTGATCGTATTAATCGCCGGCGGACTCTGAGTTGTGTCAATGAATCCGATAACCGGGCTCGCCAGCGTGACCGTCGCGGACGAATACGTTCCCGTCGGAACTGCACTTAGATCCAGAAGCTGGTGCAAACCGCTCAGTTGCGCGAAGTCAACCACTTGTGGCGCGCTCAAAACCGAAACATTGGACGTGCCATTGTTCAAGGTCACTCCCGTGACCATGATCTGGCAGGAGATCACGCTCGGCAAAGGCGCATCCGTGCCGATGGTGAAAACCGAGGCTTGGCTGTTCGTTCCCGGATTGCCTGGATTCGAAGCTGAAGACGATCCGCCGCAGCTGCAAAGACCCAGCGCGGCCAGAAGCATCAAAAACACACCCGTAGCTTTAAGATTCCCCATGATTATTCTCCTTCACCCAATGGATGACTGCTGGTAGCCGAATACGCTATTTCGGCTGCTGAGATTCAAACCCACGTGCTCGAAAAAAGTTGTACTGTTCTTTCGCGCTAAACTGAATTTCCTGGGGCTGCCTATCGAGGATCGGACGGCACTTACCCTCGCCATCGCATCGTATTAGAGGGAACCGCACAGCCCTGACGGTATCCGCTACTTGCAAAGCGCACAGGGCCAGCGACATACCAGAAGGAGAACGCAAAATGCGCGAGAGATCGATCCTCTCGGTCGCGATGTTGGCCATTGCTCTGGCAATCGGATGCTCGACCAAGTCGAATGATTCGGCGCTCGTCACCAGCATCCAATCGCAAATGTTTTCCGACCAGCAGCTCAAGACTGCGAGCCTTCAGGTGACTTCCGACCACGGGCATGTGACGCTGACTGGAACCGTGCCCAGCGACTTAGTGCGCCTGGACGCTTTCAAGATCGCTACGCAAACTCCGGGCGTGACTAAAGTGAATGATCAAATGACCGTCGAAGTTGCTCCCGCGCCGCAAGCGGAAATCGCCACGCCGCCGGTCGGAAAACAAGATCGCGCGGCAATGAAGGCAGGCGTGGATAAGAAAAAGAAGAAACATCAAGAGATTCCGGACGACGCGGATTCCGCTTACAACTCTCCGTACAATGATCCACCGGCAGAAGCGCCCGTTCCCACACCCGCGCCGCAACCGGATCCAGCGCCGGCTCCCGCGCCGGTTGCAGCTCCTGCACCGCCGCCTCCACCGCAGCCTGTGCCGGTGCAGGTTGCCGCGGATACGACCCTGACGATCCGCATGATTGACGGCATTGATTCCTCCGTGAACCACGCCGGAGAAATATTCCACGCCTCGCTCGACGCGCCCATCGTCGTGAACGATGAAGTACTCGTTCCGAAAGGCGCGGATGTGTATGTGCGCCTGGCGTCCGCCAACTCCGCGGGGAGATATTCCGGCAAGAGCGAACTGCATCTCGAGCTCGTGAAGCTCGAGTTGCGCGGGCAATCCTATCCGCTGGTGAGCAGCACCTATTCCCTGGCAGGGGCCTCGCAAGGCAAAGGCACGGCCGAAAAAGTCGGCGGCGGCGCCGTGATCGGCGCGATCATCGGCGCGATCGCCGGTGGTGGAAGAGGCGCGGCGATCGGAGCAGGAGTCGGAGGCGCCGGCGGCGGAATTTATCAGGGCGCAACCGGCGGCAAACAAGTGAAAATCCCGTCCGAGACGAAATTGGATTTCCAACTCGGTCAGCCTGTGACGATCAACGTGATGCAGCGACCCGCGCCCACAGCCGAGTAGGCAAACCAACGCAAGGCGTCCCGGGCGAAGCGGAGATCAATCCTCCTCTCGCTTTTTTCTGCCGCCCTGCGTATCGCCGCAAGATTCAACTGGTTGGCATATCCGGCGAATGCTACGCTTGCGCCGCGCGGGCGGCGGCCAGTGCAGAAATTCTTTGCTCTCTCCCGCTTGGCCCAGGAATGATATTTTAGCGATCGCAATAGTTGTTCGTGCGGATCGGACCGCACGCGCTCGGGGGCTTTTTACGTGAGACTTTTTGGTTTTCTGCTCCTATTGGCGGGTTGGGGAATCGTCGTGACCGCTCTTGCACTGATGGCAGCGGACGCGCCCCTCATCGCGTTCGTGCTCGCCGGAATTGGCGTGGAAATTGTGGGACTCGTGCTTGTAATTCGCTCGCACCCGGTAAGGCGAGGAGCGCACGAGTGATCCCTGCGCCCACCGCCGGCATTTCCTACCCCGCGATGTTGCTTTGCCTCGCGTTCATTTTTCTGGTGCCCTGCGCGGCTGCCGGGCTCGCGCTGATCAGCACCGGCCTCGGGCGTTCGCGCAGCGCTGCGCATTCGATGATGTCTGCGATGTGTGTGCTTGCGGTAGCAGCGCTGGCGTATTTCGTTTGCGGATTTGCGTGGCAGGGATTCGTCGGTGGTCCGGCGCACGTGGTGACCGTGGGCGGTAAGGAATGGAACTGGCTCGCCTCCCTGCCGTTTTTTCTGCGTCATCAGGCACTCGATGGCTCGTCCGCATCGCTTGCGGCGTTGCTCGGAATGTTCAGCGTTGGATTGGCCGCGCTGATACCCCTGGGCAGCGGAGCGGACCGTTGGCGGCTAGGCGCTTGCTGCGCTTCGACTGCCCTTCTTGCCGGATGCACGTATCCGGTGTTCGCGCACTGGGTGTGGGGTGGCGGATGGTTGGCGCAGCTCGGAACCAATTACGGGCTGGGCCGCGGATTTGTGGACACGGGAGGCGCCGGCACGATTCAAGCCGTGGGCGGATTGACCGCTCTTTCCATCGCGTGGATTCTGGGCGCTCGCCGCGGCAAATATACGCGCGAAGGATTGCCCACCGCAATTCCAGGCCACAACGGCGTGCTGGTAATGTTCGGCTGCATGCTCGCGTTGCTTGGCTGGCTGGGATTGAACTCCGCCGGCGCGCTCCTTTACAACGGCGCGGAACCCGGCCACGCCGTGCTGGTTGCGATCAACACGATTTTGTCCGCGGCCACAGCTGCGCTGACAGCCGCTGTGATTACGCACACGCGTTTCGGTAAGCCGGACGCATCGCTCACCGCCAACGGCTGGATCGGCGGCCTTGCGGCCAGCAGCGGCGCTTGCGCGTTTGTCAGTCCGGGAACGGCTGCGGCGATCGGATTCTTTGCCGGATTGCTCGTCACATTTTCCGTGGAATGGTTCGAACTTCACATGTCTGTGGACGATCCCGGCGGTTCGATTTCCGCGCACGCGATGGGTGGTCTGTGGGGCGTCCTGTCGGTGGGACTATTCGCGAGAATCCCGGCGGTTGGCGGAGCCGGCATGCAGGCAAGCGGCGCTGGCGGACAGTGGCTCGCGCAATTAGTCGGCATTGCGACGCTGATTGGCTTCGTTCTTCCGCTGACTTACGGGCTGAACTGGCTTCTGGATCGCGTGTACTCGCAACGCGTGGGCGTCGAGGGTGAACGCCAGGGCATGGACCTCTACGAATTGGGCGCGGGCGCCTATCCGGAATTCATCGTGCACAGCGAGGAATTCACGGAGAGATGACTACACGGGACCGAACTCTTTAATCGGTGCTGAGGAAGTGCGTGAATGCATGCACTTCGTATTCGAAAGATTCGAGTAAGATAAGCAGTTGGACGTGCGAGTTGTAACCGGGAGTATTTTCGGGGCGTCCAAGAAGTATCGGGCTCTGGGCCATGGGGGGATCAATGAATAGACGCAAGCTGCTGTCGCTGCTCGGAATGTCTCCGGTGCTTCTGACCGGTAATCCTGCTCAAGCAGGTCAAAGCAAGCATGCCGCTGCGCCGGCCGCCGACTCAGGCCCAGTCAAACTGACGACCGTCAACCCCAAAGGAATACCCCCCTCCATACAACTGATTCCGATGGCGCCGCGTCTCGACTCGCTCGATGGCAAAACCGTCTATCTCGTGGACACCGGGTTCCACGGCTCGGATACGCTCTTGCATCAGATTGAGCTGTGGTTCAATAGAAATATGCCGGGCGTCACCCTGGTATTCCGGCGAAAAGCCGGCCCCTACGCGCAAGACGATCCGCCCCTTTGGAAGGAAATCAAGGAAAAGGGCAACGCGGTCATCATGGCCACCGGCCATTGAAGCACGTGCACTCCAGCGACCGTCGGTCACTGCATAACAACTGAAAAGATGGGAATCCCGAGCGCCCCGATTGTAACCAAGGCGTTCAAGGATCTCGCCATTCTGAACGCGGCGAAGCGCGGTATGCCGCACGAGCGCATCTGCTTCACCCAGCATCCCGTCTGGGGCAAGACTCCCGAGGAATTGCGCGTTTACGTGGACGGGCAGGATCCGGTCAGCGGAAAGCCGTTTATGAAAGAGGTGGTGGACGCGCTGACTGTGCCGCTCAGCGATGACGAAAAAAAGACGGGAATCGTTTCCGTCTCCGTCGGGCCGCCTACCTTTACTGACACCGCCGAGAATCTGCAGGAGTTCTATCTCAACAACGGATACACGGATTTCATGCCGATCATCCTGCCGACGCAGGAAAAAGTGGATGCCATGCTCAAGGGCACGAGCCACCATCCAGACGAAGTGCTCGGCAAAATGGCGGCAGGCGCCTATCCGCCCTGGAGCTATACCGTCCGGCACGTGGCGGCAAGCGCGGTGATGGCGGGATGCAGGCCAGAATACCTCCCGATTCTGTTGGCGATTGGATCCACGGGAATCGCTTCACTCTTCAGCTCCACGAACTCGTTCGCGTTTTCGATGATCATCAACGGTCCGATCCGCGACAAGCTCGAGTTCAATTACGGGATTGGGGCGTTGGGACCATTCGCGCAGGCGAACGCAACGATTGGGCGCGCCTGGACGATCATGTCGAAGAATCTCGGGAACGGCGGAATTCCCGGAGACACATATCTGGGTTCGGTTGGCAACAACCTGAACTACAACAATGTGGTGATCGCCGAGAACGAAGAAGCGAGCCCGTGGGATCCTTTCCACGTGCAACGCGGCTTCAAAAAAGAAGAGAACGTCGTCAGTATCTTCCGTGGGTTGGGCGTCGTTCCGGGACAAGTTGCTCGGGGCAGCAGTGTCAACACCAGTCCGATGTTCGATGCTCAGCTGAGCGATCTCTTCAGTACCTTCACTGGATTCTTCGGCGCTCTCGTGATCGCCGATCCGCTTGTGGCCGTGCGCCTGAAGGAACAGGGTTACGACACGAAACAAAAGTTGATTGATTGGCTGTACAAGAATACGACGCAGACGGTGAAGGACTACAAGGGCCGCAACTACTCGTATCTCTTCGAGTATCCACAGGCATTACAAGGCGTCGAACCCTTCGCGACCTGGTACAAACTTCCTGACGATGCGGTGATCCCGCATTTCCCGAGGGCAAGCAGCTTCAATATTGTCGTCACCGGCGGACAAACCAACGCTTACCCGCAAGCCGCGAACATGAGCTATGGCGTGAGCGTCTCGATTGACAAGTGGACATAGTCAAGGTGGAAGCGTGGGACTTAAGCCCCACGAAAAGCCGTCTATGTCGTTTTAGGGCTTTAGCCCCGGGATTGAAAGTTTGCGGGCCGCGACCTTGGCCACGACATTATGATTGCCGACATTGCGAAGTGGCTTTAACCGCTGAAATTCCGTATGGCGGTGTCTGTTGAGGTGAGCCATGAATAGAAGAAAGCTCCTGTCACTGCTTGGAATGTCCCCGGCGCTCCTTGCCTCCTCTCAAGCGCAAGCACAGCAACCGAAAACCGCGAAGTCCGGAAAATCTCCCGCCGCAGACGACGCCCATTGGGCAGCGCTGAATCCCAAAGGCACGCCGCCACCTGTGCGCTTGATTCCCATGGCGCCCCGCCTCGACAGCATTCACGGAAAAACAATTTATCTCGTGGACACCGGTTTCATGGGTGGCGGAACCCTCCTCGAGCAAATGCAGATCTGGTTCAACACCAACATGCCGGATGTGAAGGTCGTGTTCCGCAAGAAGGCGGGACCCTACATGGAAGACGACCCGCCGCTGTGGAAGGAAATCAAGGAGAACGGCAACGCTGCGATCATGGCCATTGGCCATTGAAGCAGCTGCACCCCAGCGACCGTTGGTCACTGCATATCAGTTGAAAAATTAGGAATCCCGGCCGTAGCCATGGCCACGAAGGCGTTCGCCGACCTGGCGAAATCGAACGCGTCTAAGCGGGGCATGCCTCACATCCGCGAGGCCTTCACGCCACATCCGGTTTGGGGCAAATCTCCCGAACAGCTTGCCGCGTACATTCAGGGAGACGACCCGATCTCCGGAAAACCGTTGATGAAGGAAATCATCGACGGGCTCACCGTGCCACTCACCGCCGAAGATCTGAAGACGGGGATGATGGACGTCTCCGTCGGGCCGCCCATCTACGGCCCGGACACGCTCGACAACCTGCAAAAACATTTCCTCAATAATGGAATGACGGATTTTCTGCCCGTCATTATTCCCACGCAGGAAAAAGTGGACGCGATGCTCAAGGGCACGAGCCATCATCCCGACGAAGTCGTCGGCAAGATGGCCGCCGGCGCCTACGCCGCGTGGACATATACCGTGCGGCAGGTTGCCGTGAACGCGGTGATGGCGGGATGCGAGCCGGAATATTTTCCCATCGTCCTGGCCATCGCCTCCTCGGGAATGGCCGCGCTGGGAAGCTCCACCACATCGTTCGCCTATTCCGTGATCATCAACGGCCCGATTCGCGACAAACTCAACATGAATTACACCATCGGCGCGATGGGTCCTTTCGCGCAACCGAACGCAACCATTGGAAGAGCATGGACGCTGATCGGCAAGAACCTCGGCAATGGCGGGATTCCCGGCGACACGTACATGGGCTCGCAGGGAAACAACTCGAACTACAACAACAACGTGATCGCGGAAAACGAAAAGGACAGTCCCTGGACTCCGTTCCACGTGCAGAAAGGGTTCAAGCCCGAAGAAAACGTCGTCAGCCTGTTCAGCGGCGAGGACATCCGCCAGGGCCACGGCGCGCGGGGCGCGGGCGTGCTCGAGAATCCGATGTTCGACGATCAGATCAGCGACATTTTCCGCACGCTCACAAGCCAGTTCAACGCGCTGGTGATTTGCGATCCGCTTACCGTTAAGCGGCTGGTCGAGCAGGGTTACGACACGAAGGAAAAACTCATGGATTGGCTGTGGAACAATACGAAGCGTACCGCCAAGGAATACCGCGACTCGGCGTTCGTTTACACGTTCCACAAACCGCTGGCCATGCGCGGCATCGAACCCTACGCCACCTGGTACAGCTGCCCCGAGGGCACGCTGATTCCCTGGTGGCCGAAGCCGGACGACATTGCGCTCGTCGTGGCAGGTGGCCAGACGAATCCCTTTTTCCAGGTCGGTAACCTGAGTTACCGGGTGAGCGTCTCGATTGATAAGTGGATGTAAAAGATAGCGGCCGGGCTGATTCCGGTTGGCCGGTTGGTTTTGCCGGGATGCACGGGCTGTTGGCGTTGATGTAATATGATGGTTGAAGATGTAGGGAAGAGAGGCGAGATCATGGGCATAAATCGGCGAAGGTTGCTGTCGCTGATCGGAATGTCTCCGGCGCTGCTGGCCGGCGCGACCGCTGGGGCGCAGCAGAAGGCAAAAGGCAAGAATGGAAAGCCAGGGGCCGCTGGCGAAGTCAAACTAACCGCGCTGAATCCGCGCGGCATGCCGCCTCCGATCACGCTAATCCCCATGGCGCCGCGCCTGGCGACGTTGGATGGCAAGACGGTATACCTCGTTTCCGATGGATTTCCCGGGCGCTGACCACTTCTTGGCTCAAGTTGGCGACTGGTTCAAGAAGAACATGCCGAACGTCACCACGGTTTACCGCCTGAAAGCCGGCGGATTCGCGGACGACGATCCAAAGCTGAACGCGGAGATCAAGGAGAAGGGCCAGGCCGTCATTATGGCCATTGGGCATTGAAGCACGTGCACCCCAGCGACCGTTGGTCACTGCATAGAATACGAAAAGATGGGCATCCCCGCCGCTCCCATAGTGACGATCGCGTTTAAGGATCTCGCTCAGACAAACTGCGCAAAAAGAGGCATGCCGCTCCAGCGAATTTCCTACACGCCGCATCCGGTGTGGGGCAAGACCGACGAGCAGATGTACGCCTACCTCGACGGAAACGATCCGGTCCATAACGTACCGCTGATGAAAGAAATCGTGGAATCGCTCACGAGGCCTCTGACGGCGGAGGAATCGAAAACAGGAACCGTCACTCCTCCGGTTGGCGCGCCTACTTTCACGGACACGGCGGACAACCTCCAGCAATATTTCCTCGACAATGGAATGACGGACACCATGCCGATCATCATTCCGACGCAGGAAAAAGTGGACGCCATGCTCAAGGGCACGAGCCACAAGCCGGATGAAGTAGTCGGCAAGATGACTCCTGCTCAGGGAGCTTTCCCCGCCTGGTCGTTCACCGTGCAACAGTGCGCGGTCAACGCGGTGATGGCTGGTGCGACGCCCGATTATTTCCCGACCATCCTTGCGATCGCTTCCACCGGAATATCAGCGCTCTTCAGCTCGACCAACTCGCTGGTGTCGGCGGCAGTGGTCAACGGCCCGATTCGCGACAAGCTCACCATGAATTACGGAATCGGCGCCATGGGTCCCTTCAACCAGCCGAACGCATGCATCGGCCGGGCGTGGACGCTGATGTCGAGAAACCTCGACGGCGGCGGGATCTGCGGCGAGACGTACATGGGCTCACAGGGCAACGTGATCAACTACAGCAACCTGCTCATTCCCGAAAATGAGAAGGACAGCCCCTGGCCTCCCTTCCACGTGCAGAAGGGTTTCAAGCCCGAAGAGAACGTGATCAGCTTCTTCTTCGGATTCTGCATCACGCAAGGGCAGGGCGGCAAAGGTCTCGGCGTGAAACCGGTTCCGCTCTATAACGTGGCGATGTCCGCGAATTGCTCGCCCTTCGCTTCGCTGTTTGGCGCACTGTTCCTTCTGGATCCGCTGGTGGCCAATGGGCTGGGCGATCTCGGTTTCAAGACGAAGGATTCGGTCACCGACTGGCTCCAGAAAAATACGACGGTGGTGGTGAAGGACGTCAAATCAATGCTCTTTAGCGGCCTGCCGCGTGGTCCTGAGGCAGCGAACCTTAAGGACGACGACGTAATTCCGAAGTGGCAAAAGGCCGACGCCTTCAACCTCGTCGTAGTCGGAGGCCAGACCAACCCGTATCACCAGCTCGCGAATATGAGCTACCGCGTGAGCGTCTCCATCGACAAGTGGACTTAGCGAATAGCTAGCACAACGAATCAAAATGCAAAAGGGCCGCGCGGTGCGCGGCCCTTTTTGCTTTACGGACGTCTTTGCCGTCTTCTTCGTAGGGGCACGGCATGCCGTGCCCGGCAAACTTTCTTGGCTATATCCGTGCCATTCGCCTCCGGACATGTGGAGTGCGGCGGTTTGCCGCCGCTGTTTGCTGACGAGCCTTGCCTCGTCAGCTCCTTGGATTCCTCGCGAAACGCCGTTTCCGTCCTACGGCAACGTAAACGCAATATAGTCATTGCCGGCCGTCACAAAGATGTACTGCTTGCCATCCACTTCGTAGCTGATCGGGTTTGACCGAGCCGAATGTCCCATATAGAACTCCCACAGCGGCTTGCCGGTGGAAGCATCGAGCGCAAAAAAATTCCCTTCGTCAGTGCCGCTGAATACCAGGCCGCCGGCCGTTGAAAGCACGGGGACCCACGCCGGCGCCAGAAGCTTGAATTGCCATTGCAGCTTTCCGGTTGTGGCCTCGAGCGCGCGAATCGCGCCGTACGATTGCTCTCCCGCCAGCGCTCGAATTCCCCCGCCTCCCACGATTCCTTTCGGCGGTCCCGGCTCGATCTTCCCCGTCCCCTTGATGAAGTAAGCGCCTGTTTCGTGAACGCTCACGTAGAAAAACCCTGTCACCGGGCTGTACGAAGGACTCGTCCAGTCCACGCCTCCCGTGATGCTCGGATAAACCAGCGTTCCGGCTCCAAGAGTCGGTTCCTGGTTCGGTGCGGGAATCGGACGGCCATTGGCATCGAGGCCCTTGGCCCACGTTTCCTTCACGAACGGCCGGCCCGCGATGAATTTCCCAGTGGCGCGATCGAGCACGTAGTAAAAGCCGTTGCGATTCGCGAAACCGAGCAGCTTGCGCGGCTTTCCGTCAATCGTGGCATTGAATAAAACCGCAGGCTCATCCGAATCCCAATCGTGATCCTCATGCGGCGAGAACTGAAAATACCATTTCAATTTTCCCGTGTCGGCGTCGAGCGCGATCACGGAACACGTATAGAGGTTGTCGCCCGGGCGTTCGTCGTCGTTGAAATCCGGCGCTGGATTCCCCGTTCCCCAGTAAATCAGATTCAACTCCGGATCGTAGGAGCCGTTGTTCCATGTAGTCGCGCCCGCGCTTTCCGAAGCCCCCACTCCCCAGCTTTCCGCTCCCGGTTCGCCCGGTCGCGGGGTCGTCCAGAAGCGCCAAACCCTCTTGCCGGTTTTCGCATCGTAGGCGTCTAGAAAACCGCGAACCGCAGCTTCGCTCCCGGCGCTGCCAATAATCACTTCGTCCTTGATCGCAAGGGGCGGCCCGGTCATGGAATAGCCCATCGCGTTGTCGGCAACGTGCACGTTCCACCGCACCGCGCCCGTCTTCGCGTCCAGCGCGACCAGGTGCGAATCGGCTGTGCCGATGAAAACCGAATCGCCGAGTACCGCGACGCCCCGGCTCGTCGCATACAGGCCGATAGACACGACATGCTCGGGAAGCGTCGGCGACCAACTCCACAGCCTGAGTCCGGTGCGCACGTCCAACGCCGTCACCGTGCTCGGCGGCTCGGTGATGTACATCACTCCGTCCACCACGATGGGCGAAGCTTCGAGATTCGACACGGCCTTGCTCGGCTGATACATCCACGCCACTTTCAAATTCGAAATGTTCGTGCGGTTGATCTGCTTGAGCGACGAAAACTGCTGCGAGGAATAGCTGCCGCCGTAGGTCAGCCAGCTTTGCGGCTCGCTTTGCGAGTGCAGAATTCTGTCGTAGGACACATTTTGCCCGAGCGACGGCGCCGGATTGCAAGCGAGAAGGGCGGATAGAAGCAGAAAGTATTTGATGATTCTCATTGATCCCCCTTCATGCTCGCAAGGTATGCGACCAGATCGTTGATCTGCGTATCCGACAATTTATCCTTGAAGCTCGGCATCACGCTCTTGCCCGGCTCCTTCTTGAATTCCCGCAGATCGCTTTTCTGGAACGAGTGGAACTTGCCGCTGACGTCTTTGATCACGATGCGAAACGAATCTTCCGCCACGCGCGTGCCATCGAACGTGTGGCCGTCCTTGGTCACGATGTGGACGAACATGTAATCGAGGAGCCCGCCCGTTTCGAGGAACACTCGCGCTTGCGGCAAGTCCGAGCCGGGATACAGCAGCGTAGTCTTCAGGTAGCCGGGGCCGCGGACCTTGCCGACCGTGGTAAGTTCCGGCCCGGTACCGCTTCCTTCACCCGAAATAATGTGGCAGGAGGCGCAGCCACTCGCGTCGTAAACCTCTTTCCCCTTCGCCGGATCGCCCGTCACCGTGCCGGAATCCTTGTGAGTGAGCGTAAGAAGATATGCGATGACCTGCTGAATCTGCGATGCGTCCAGTTGCCCGGCAAACGACGGCATTCCTCCGCTCATGCCATTCTTGATCACCTCGGCAACCGCGGGCGCGCCCAATCTCATCGGGATTCCCTGGATGTTGGGACCCATCGCTCCGCCGCCATCAAGGCCGTGGCAGGTGGAACAGCGCGTCTCGAAAGTTTGTTTACCTTGATCAACGTCCGCGGGCGAGGGATTGGCAATCGGCGCATCCTGCGCCACGCGCGGAAACGCTGCGGCCCGATTCGCCGCAAGTCCCCACAACGGAATAATTAACGCGGCAATCCATAAACGACGAATCGCGGTCATAACGGTTCCCCCCGCTCTCAACACCGCACCGCGCGGCCAACAGTCGCGTTCCTGTTGAATTCCGGCCGATACTCCGCCAAGTTCGGCGTAGTGTAACTCTGCGAGTCAGCGCCTGCAATCCGCCCGGAACCGGCACACTTATATGTTGACGAAGAATCGGCACTAATTGCATGCTCCGGAGCGCTTGCTGCGAGGTCGCGTCATGCTGAATGAATATGCGTTTGAGATGGCGACCAGCGCCATCCGGTTCGGCTTTGGGGTCACGCGCGAAGTCGGCGCCGAACTGGCCGACCTAGGCAGGAAGCACGTTCTGGTCTTTACCGATCCCAACCTTTGCAGCCTGCCTCCCGTGGCCGCGGTCATCGAATCTCTGCAACTACACAAAATTCGCTTTTCAGTTTTCGATCGAGTCTGTGTGGAACCTTCCGATGAATCCTTTCGTGAGGCAGCGACTGCTGCGCAGTCCGACGATTTCGACGCCTTTGTCGCTGTGGGCGGCGGTTCCACGATAGACACGGCCAAAGCTGCGAATTTGTATAGCTCGTATCCCGCCGAGTTCCTTGATTACGTGAACCCGCCAATCGGCCGCGGCCTGCCAGTTCCCGGCCCGCTGAAACCCTTGATCGCAATTCCAACCACGGCGGGAACCGGCAGCGAGACAACCGGCGTTGCGATTTTCGATTTCGTCCAAATGAAAGCGAAAACCGGCATTGCTCATCGTCGCCTTCGACCAACGCTCGGTCTTGTTGACCCGGAAAACACGCGGACTCTTCCCTCGGCCGTTGCCGCGTCTTCCGGGCTTGATGTATTGAGCCACGCCGTTGAGTCCTATACCGCCATTCCTTTTCAGCAACGCGCACGGCCGGAGCGGCCGCTCATGCGCCCGGCGTATCAAGGCTCGAACCCGATTAGCGATTTGTGGAGTTTGGAAGCGCTTCGGCTTGTCGGCGCCTACTTGCGTCGCGCGGTCGCCGATCCCGGCGATGACGACGCACGGGCCAACATGCTACTTGCTGCGTCGTATGCCGGCATCGGATTTGGAAATGCGGGCGTCCATTTGCCGCATGGGATGTCCTACCCGATAGCGGGCATGGTGCGAAATTATCGCCCGCTCGGATATCCGGCCGATCATCCCCTGGTTCCTCACGGCATATCCGTAATCGTCAACGCGCCGGCCGTCTTCCGTTTCACTTCGCCGGCTTGTCCCGAACGCCATCTAAAAGCTGCGGAGCTTTTGGGCGCCAATGTTTCGAGCGCGAAATTGGAAGACGCGGGCAACATTCTCGCCGATCAGATTGTGATATTGATGCACGATTTGAAAGTTCCCAACGGCTTGCGCGCGTTGGGTTACGAATCCTCGGACATCCCCGCTCTCGTCGAAGGCACTCTGCCGCAACATCGCGTGACGAAACTCTCCCCTCGGCCCGCCGGACCCGACGAACTCGCGCGCCTCTTCGAAGAGTCGATGGAAATCTGGTAGCAGAGGCGCATCTGGACTGACTTCGTCGCCGTGCAGCTCCTGATCCGCCGGATTAGCGGACATCCATGTAGCCACTCCTCCATTTGTCCGGTTAGCGTTAATTAGGCGCTTGCCAGCTTACTTTCAGTGCAGTTACCTTTCATCGGTACCGCTATGCGACTTACTCAGCAATCGAGCATAGGTTTACGCCTGCTCGCACTTTCTGTCTTCGTAGTAGCCACAAGCACGTCAAATCCGATTGGTGCCAGACCAAGCACTTTGTGGAACGCACCGCTCTTGGGCACATCGACCACCGTGCAGGAGGGTCTACGCGACGAGCTTATTAGACGGCAAAACCAAGACGGACTTACTTTAATATCGATAGTGTTTAGCAAGGTCTACACGATAGATTTCACTGATCGTTCGTTGAATCTTGCGCCCGACGCTTTGAAAAATCTGAGTTTTCGATATGGGACTGTGTCGCCGGATGGAACTCGAGCCGCATTCGATAGCTGTGGAACTGCGCCGGACGTTCAGCAGTTGCACGATTCCGAAGGTAATTGTCCAGGGCAGTCCGATCTCGGCACGGCGATGATCGACGGATCAGGGCTTCGCACCATTCCAGAAATCAAGTCTCCCTCATTCGATATCTGCTGGTCACCGGATGCTTCAGAGTTTGCATTGTCCGGTGGTCTCACCTACGGCCTGGAGATAGTGGATCCTCACACAGGGAAATCGCAACCAATCGACGGCGACGAGAGCGACTCGTTCTTCGAGCCGCAATGCTGGTCTCGTGACGGAAGCTTAGTCGTTTTTACCAGAAATCAGGACAGGGGAAGACGAACGGTTGTCACTTACAACATTAGGACGAAGCAAAAGATCGAAATCGCCTCGGGTGGTAATGCGACCTGGATCCCGGGCACCGATTGGATAAGCTACAAGTATTGCGGTATTGATTTGAAATACTGCACGTACTACGAGGTTCGGCCCGATGGTAGTGGCGCGAAGGTCTTGTTCAAGACCATTGCAGCAGATGCCGCATTGTCGTGGTCCAGTGACGGGCGACTCGCTGCTTATGTCAGTGTGCGGCGCTGGACTGAACCAGTCACCGTTGGTTCGCGTGTGAGGGTTTGGAGAATCACTGATAACTCCGAGGTGTGGGTAGCGAATCGACGCGAAACCGACCCCGCACTTTTTCAATGGATTGAGAATAAGAAGCTGCTGTCAGGAACTAATCGTCCGGTGAAATGAATTGGGGTCCCATTCAGCGAAGTCGGGCGGGCGGCCCAGGTTTTAGAATTAGAGTTTTCGGGTGCCCATCTATTGCGATAGCAACAGGTGCGGCTTGCACGGCTCTTCCTTCTTGAATTTCTGCGACGGATTCTCTCGCGCTACCAAATCGAAAAAGTACAGGTAGCACCAACGTTGAACGAACGGACAGTAGACGCGCACTCGGCAATCTGCCAGCCTGCCAATGGCGAGAAATTTCGTCCGCTCTCTCGACGAGAGCCGAATGCCCTTTGACAACCGAATACGAGAAGGATTCTGTGGCCCACGCAACGCCTTCATCCTCCATTTCGGAACTGCATCAAGCCCGACATAGGAGTTGCGGCATTTTGCCGTTTCCGAGCGCCGTAGGCGCGTCAAACGATAGCCCAGCCCGTCAGGGCTGGGGACCAGTCAGCCGTTTCCCAAGCGCCGTAGGCGCGACACATTTAAGTGACACACGTGCCGAGTAATTTTCGCCGTAACCTATTGAAAGTAAACGATCGGTGCACCTATTAAGTGACACACAAACGACGACCCGGGCAGGGTCGTCGTCCCGAGCGAGCATCGCGAGCCGAGGGATCTCTCCGGTCGATCCGGAGCGTGCTGCCGCGCAAGCTCGGGTTCGCAAGGGCACAATTAGCGCCGATCGGCGCCCAACGCTGACCGTAAAGTCAGTTTTTTGCGGGGACGCCAGCGCCAACCGGTTGCGGATCCGGCGCGGGCAGATTTTGCGGATGAACGAACGGCGCTGCCGGCGGCGGCTCCGGCGCGGCGATTTCCCAATCGCATTTTTCGTTGATGCAGGCTCGGAAATTTCCTTGCTTCGTGCGCTTCTCAACCACAAACGGCGCACCGCACTTCGGGCACGGCTCGGCAATCGGCTCGTGCGGCGAGGTAAAATCGCAATCCGGGTAGCGGCTGCAGCCGTAAAATATCCGCCCGGCCCCGCGACCCTTGGACGTGCCGCGCCGGACGAATTCGCCCTCATTGCACTTCGGGCATTTGATTCCCAGCGTGATCGGCCGCGTATATTTACATTTCGGATAGTTCTGGCAGCCGATGAAATCTCCAAAGCGGCCCGCGCGGCGCAGCAGCACGCCTTCATCCAGTGGGCACTTTTCGTCAAGAACCACGTCGGGCTGCAGAGCTTTCTTCGTGCCGGCTGCCAGGCGCCTTGTGGTCTTGCAATTCGGATAGCCCGTGCAGGCGAGGAACGTGCCGAAGCGCCCGCGCTTGATTGCCATTTCCTTGCCGCAATTGTCGCAATAAACGACGCCGCCCTCGCCTTCGCTGTCCGAGTTTCCGTTCTCGGCGATGTCGCGGATGAAATCGCATTCCGGATAGCGCGAGCAGCCCAGGAAAAATCCGTGGCGGCTGATGCGTTCCAGCAGTTCACCCTCGCCGCATTTCTCGCACTTCTGCCCGGTCGGGATGCCTGCCTTGTAGGACTCCATCGCGTCGCTGGCTTTATCGAGGTCTATCGTGAAGCGATCCCAGAATTCGCCCACGGCGGAGCGCCACGTGAGCTTGCCTTCTTCGATTTCGTCGAGCTCATCTTCCAGGCGCGCCGTGAAACCAACATCGAAGATATCCTCGAACGCTTTCACCAGAAGGTCGCTGACTTTTTCGCCAAGCAGCGTGGGCGTGAAGCGGCCCTGATCCTTATTCACGTATTCGCGCTCGACGATGGTCGAAATGATCGCCGCATAAGTTGAAGGCCGCCCGATTCCCTTTTCTTCCAGCTCCTTTACGAGCGTCGCCTCCGTGTAACGCGGCGGCGGCTCGGTAAAGTGTTGCTCGGGGCGAATCGTTTCCAGGCGCAGTTGCTCGCCTTCGCGAACTACGGGCAGCCGGTTCCCGGCGGCATCGCCTTCGTCGTCCTTTTCTTCTTCATCCTTCACCGCCTGATACGCGGCGAGATAGCCTTCGAACTTCATCACCGATCCGGTCGCGCGGAACGTATAGCCGTTGGCCTCCACGTCAATCGTGGTCTGGTCGAAAACGGCCGGCACCATCTGCGATGCGACGAAGCGCTGCCAGATCATCTGGTAGAGCTTGAACATATCGTCGTCCAGATAGCGCCGCACGCTGTCCGGCGTGCGAGCCACGTCCGTCGGACGAATGGCTTCGTGCGCTTCCTGCGCATCTTTTTTCGACTTATAGAAGTTGGGCTTTTCCGGCAGATAATTTTGACCGTAGCTCGATCCAATGTGGTCGCGCACCTGAGCGATTGCGTCGGTAGACACCTTCACCGAGTCCGTGCGCATATAAGTGATCAGCGCGACCGAACCTTCGTCTCCGAGTTCAACGCCTTCATAGAGTCGCTGCGCGAGCATCATCGTGCGCTTCGCCGTGTAGCGCAGGCGATTGTAACCAGCCTGCTGAAGTTTCGAAGTCGTGAAGGGCGGAGGAGCGAATCGGCGCTTTTCCTTCTGCGCCACGCTCGCGACCTGCCAGATTGCGTGATCAACAGCTGCCAGAATTCGCTGCGACTCCGCCTGATCGGGGATCTCGACATCCTGGCCGTTGTATTTGATCAGCTTCGCTTCAAATGACGGCGGCTGACCGGCGCCGAGCAGCGCATGAATCGTCCAATATTCCTTGGGAATGAATGCGCGAACCTCGCGCTCGCGCTCGACAATCAGCCGCAGCGCCACGGTCTGCACGCGTCCGGCGGAAAGTCCGCGGCGAACCTTGTCCCACAGGATCGGCGAGACTTTGTACCCCACCAGGCGATCGAGCACTCGCCGGGCCTGCTGCGCGTTCACCAGATTCGCATTTACTTCGGTGGGATGCTCGAAGGCAGCCTTGATCGCCTTCTGCGTGATCTCGTTGAACATCACGCGATAAATTTTAGGGGCCTTGCGGGTATCGGCTTCCTGTTTCTTCGCGGGCTTCGCGCTGGCTTCGGACTTGTCGCCGTTTCCGTTTTCTTCAGCCGCTTCAGCGGCAACGGCGTCGGCCACGACTTTGGTGTACTTGCGCGGCTTGCTCAGTATTTCGGCCAGGTGGGCGCAGATCGCCTCTCCTTCGCGGTCCGGGTCACCTGCCAGATAGATGGCGTCGGCGTTGACGGCAGCCCTTTGAAGGTCGCCGATTACCTTCAGCTTCGTCGGGATTACCTCGTAGGTCGGCTCGAATATGTTCTCGGAGGTGACGATGATCGGCTTTACCGGCTTCTTTTCGGCGGCCTTGCTCTTGCCTTTACCCTTTGTCTTGCGCTTGGACTTCTTTTTTCCGTTTTGTTCGCCGGGCAGAAGGATACCGATCGTCTTCTTCGGCAGGTCCATCACATGGCCGTAGGAAGCCTTCACGTTGTAGTTCCGGCCGAGGTACTTATTGATGGTCTTGGCCTTAGCCGGAGACTCCACGATTACGAGTGATCTTGCCATCCGCTTCTATGTTCCTTGTGGAACGATTTTGCTTGATAACCCGGGCACGCGAAAACCTTTACGCCGGGTCGTTCGGGCGTTCCCATCCTAACCTGCTGTCCCTAATATAATTACAACAGGACTTTCAGGAATTGCTTACCAGGTAACTGGCGTATCACGCTCTTGAGCTCCATGTCAAACAGCGCCGCCAGCACTTCCGACGAAGTCAGGCCCGAAAGTTCGACCAATTCGTCCACGTGCCGGGCCTCATCCACGCTCAGGAGCGCATACAGCGGCCTCTCAATGGGCGACAGGCTACCCTCTACCAGCGCGGCCCGCTCTTCGTGAGATGCGGATTCGACGGGCATAAGCTCGGCGCGGACAGGCGTCGGGAGTTCCTCAACGACGTCCTCCCAGCCCGGTCACCAGCTTCGCGCCCTGCTTAATTAGCTGGTTCGGCCCAAAGCTCGATGGCTGCGTCACATGGCCCGGCACGCCAAATACCTCTCGACCGAACTCCATGGCCAGACGCGCCGTGATCAGTGACCCAGAATACTGCGCACCCTCCACGACCACAACCCCGAGCGCCATGCCGGCAATGATCCGGTTCCGAATTGGGAAATTCTGCGGCGCGGGAAACGTCCCGATCGGGAATTCGCTGATGATCGCGCCGCGCTGCTCCATCTGCTCGAAGATCTTCTTGTTCTCCTTGGGGTACACCACATCAATTCCGCATCCCAGGACGCCAATCGTCGCCCCGGTCGCCGAGCTGAGAGCGCCTTTGTGCGCGCTGGCATCGATTCCGCGAGCCAAGCCGCTTGAAATCACCAGCCCCCGGTCGGCCAGGTCCCTCGATATTCGCTCAGCCATTTGATTCCCGTAGGGCGTCGGACGTCGCGCGCCGACCACGGAAATCAGGTGACGGTTCAGAAGTTCAACGTTTCCGCGAACATAGAGCAGGGGCGGAGGGTCGTAAATCTCCCTGAGCCGCGCGGGATACTGAGGTTCGTCCCATGTGAGCAATCGGCACCCCGCCGCCTGGACTTGCGCCAACTCCTTCGCGGCGTCGCTCAGCGGCCGACGAGAATGTAGCGCCTGCGCGACCGCTGCCGGCAGGCGCTGAGCCCTCGAGCGCCGTCAGCGACGCATTGAAAATCGAGTCGGGGCTGCCAAATTCGCGCAGCAGCTTCCCCGCCGTGCGCGCGCCCAAGCCGGGCGTCAACGCCAGCGCCAGCCACCCTATATAGTCGTCGGAATGCATCGAGAGGGAAATCCGCGGCCAAGTTACGCAGCAGCTTCCCCCGATGTCAAGCACGGGTACTACTTAGACGGATAGTAACTTTGCGCTCGGTGCCAATTCGGGCTGGGAACGCCTCCCAAGCTCGGGTCGCCTTACCGCCAAAGGCGGGAAACAAAGGTGTAGACTATGCTGGATGCGACGAGCATCTAACTGTATGGAGGTTGCCATGAGAATCGGAACCAAGAAATGGAATGAAAGCATTTCCGACATGGGTTGGGAAATCCTGGCTTTGGCGGGGATGCTGATGCAGGCTTCCGCTCTGGCGATAGTCATTGGTATCGTCTACGCTTTGCACCATCGCGGGTAGGTTCCGTATCACGAATCATTTCCGACAAACGCCGGAAGCTCAAGACTACTTCAGGAAAACATTTCGCAGCTCGGGGCACCCAGCGGCGCCCGAAAAGCTCACCCGCCGGATGTGATAATATTGGCGCGTCCAACGATAAGGGTAGAGCCTTGAAAAAGCTGCGCGTCTCCATAGTCGAATATCTCAACGCGGCGCCGCTCGTCTGGGGCTTCACGGACGGGCCGCTCGCAGGCAAGTACGATCTCTCATTCACGGTGCCGTCGCAGTGCGCCGAAGAACTCCGCCGCGGCGACGCCGACCTTGGAATCATCCCCTCGATCGAATACCAACGCATTGATGGAATCGTCGCGCTTCCGGGAATGGCCATCGCATCCAAGCGCGAAGTTCGCAGCCTGCTTGTTGTGGCCAAAAAGCCAATCGAGATGGCAAGGCGCATTGCGCTGGACACCAGTTCGCGAAGCACAATCGCGCTGGTGCGGTTGCTCGCCGCGGAACACTGGAAAATCACCCCGGAATTTGTGGACTCCGCTCCTGACCCCTCCGAGATGCTGCGAGAATCGGACGCCGCGCTTCTGATCGGCGATCCCGCCCTACGGATTTCGCTCAAGATGGAAGCTCTCGCGGGCAAGGCGCCCAGCGGTGAGCAGTGCTGCCAGGGCGATCCCGAAGAAATGCCCGTGCCCGGCTTCGAAACGCTTTACGTCTACGACGTGATTCACCAGTGGCGCGAGATGACGGGCAGGCCCGCCGTGCTTGCGATCTGGGCGGGACGGCGCGATGCAGTCACGCCGGAGGTCTTGGCCGATTTCGCTGCGTCGAAGCAGTACGGCCTCGAGCGAGTCCGCGAAATTTCCGAAGCCGCTTCGATCAAACTAGACTTGCCGCCGCGAGCGCTCGAGCGCTACCTTACCGAAAACATTCACTTCGATCTCGACGAAGACAATCTAGCGGGTTTGCAGCTCTACTTCGAGAAGGCCGCTGCCGCGGGATTGATTCCGCGCGCCAAACCGCTGGAATTCCCGCAGGCCGTCGCACGCTCGACCGTGCGCCGCGGCGCCTGAACATCATGGGTGGATGCGGCCAGTCTCCGATTATCAAACCGATTGATTTAACGACGTCCGAGCGGCAATCGGGTTGATTAAGGAATTTCTGGACGTTCGTCGTGCCTCCCAAGGCTTGCTCGACGGAATCGAGTGAGGGTAGTATCTCAAGTAATGGAACAGACAAGAAATCCCAGCGCGAAGCAATTCGTCCTCCTTTGGGGCGTCTTGGGCGGTCTAGCCTCGCTTGGAATGAGTGTTCTTGAGTGGTACGGAACTCGTCAACCGGATTCGGTCCTGCACATCGTGGGTCGGCTCGCAATATTCATGGCCCTGGGGTCTCTTTATGGGCTCGCTCTTCATAGATACCCGATGTGGCGGAATGTTGGAAAACCGACGCGAGCCCGTACGATTGTGCGAACCGTACTTTTCGTCGTCCTAATGCTGGGATTGGCTTTCATTTTGTGGTCTATGACAAGAACTTGATTAACACGCTCGGCGGAAAATGACCTGCCTGTGCCCGCCGAGATGACCCAAATTGTCTGGTTTAGTGCGAGTATAGGGGAACCATGGGAATCAGTTCGCAGGAAGCTCTCGACCTTTTCAACTCCGATGACCTGATCGGCATCGGCATGGCGGCCAACGAAGTTCGCCGCAAGAAGACCGATCCGCGCGTCGCCACATATCAGATTGACCGCAACATCAATTACACGAATTTCTGCACGGAATATTGTTCTTTCTGCGCGTTTTACCGGCCGCTGGGCGCGAAAGACGGATACATCCTGCCGCTCGAAGCGATCTACGAAAAAATCGAGGAAATGATTGGCCTTGGAGGCACGGGCGTCCTGCTGCAGGGCGGCCTGCATCCGGACCTGCAGATTGAATTCTACGAGAACATGCTGCGCTCGATTCACGAGCGCTTTCCGCAGGTCCATCTGCACTGCTTTTCGGCGCCTGAAATCACCTGCATCGCGGAAGTGTCCGGGCTTTCGATTCGCGAGACGATCGTGCGCTTGCGCGACGCCGGACTCGTTTCCATTCCGGGCGGAGGCGCAGAAATTCTGGACGACGAAGTCCGCGGCCGCATCGCTCGGCTGAAGTGCAAGTCGGAAGAATGGGAAACGGTGCATCGCGAGGCGCACAAGCTCGGCATGCGCACCACGGCGACGATGATGTTCGGCTGCGGCGAAGAGTATCACCATCGCGTGAACCACCTCGAAAAGCTCCGGCAGATTCAGGAAGTGTCCGGCGGGTTCACCGCGTTTATTCCCTGGATTTTTGCGCCGGAAAATACGCCGCTCGGCAAGAAAGTGCCGGAAACGACCGCGTACGATTATCTGAAGACTCTCGCCATCAGCCGTCTCTACCTCGACAATATTGACCACATCCAATCGAGCTGGCTTACGCCGGGAATCAAAGTCTGCCAGGTTGGCTTGCAATTCGGGGCCGACGATGTGGGCAGCATTCTGATTGAAGAGAATGTTGTCTACGCCGCCGGTGTCCGCAACCGCACGAATGAAGAAGAGCTTCGCCGCATCATATCCGATGCAGGCTATATGCCGCACCAGCGCGACACGCTTTACACCTCGTACGTTCTGAAGCAGTAGCGCAGCGTATACGCGCCATTTCCAGTCCCGTTTGCGTCAAACACCGGAAGTTGTAGGGGCATGGCATGCCATGCCCGGCAAACGAACTTGAGAACGAGTCACCCATTCGAGAGCTGTCATCCCCAGCGAAGCGAGGGATCTCTCTCGCGGCGCAGGAAGAGAGATTCCTCGTCGCTTCGCTCCTCGGAATGACAGGCGAACCAGAACGCGCTGGATGGTCAACGCCGCGCCAAGCATGAGCGCCGGGCATGGCATGCCATGCCCCTACAGGAACTTCGGTTGGCAGATTTTGAAGTGTTCCATGGCTAAAGCCGGATTTCCCGAGCCGCGGCTTTCGCGGGACTGAAGTCCCGCGCTTCCACCCAAGAACGGCCCTCAATTGATTCTCAGTCTTTCGGACTGGCCTGAACGTTCAGCAGAAGTTCAGTGCCTTCAGATATTTCAAGAGGCTCGTTGGGAACAAGCACTCCATTTAGGTAACGAGCTCGAATTTGGCGCGTGCGCGCGACTGACTTCCGCTCAGCCGGGGCTCGCGGCTCCTCTCGCTTCACTTCCAGCGACGCGGAATTAACCGGCCCGGAATCTAGCGCGACATTCGCGAGCGCATCCGCATCGGTGTTCTGTTCCCGGCGGACGTGTTCGATGGCGAAATACTTAAGCTGGCGCGAAAGGATGGAAGCGCGCTCGTGGAGCGGCTTCAGGTCCGGGCTCTTCACTTTGTAGCGGCCCTGCATCTGGCGAACCAGCAATTCAGAGTCGCTGCGGATGCGCAGCGCCGAAATGCCGTGCGTCGTCGCGTAGTCGAGCGCAGCAAGCAGCGCGTAATATTCGGCCACGTTGTTCGTATCGCGGCCGAATTTCTTCGCGAGTTCAAGGACCAGCTTGCCTTCGGCGTCGCGTATCACCACGGCGTAAGCGGCCGGACCGGGATTGCCGCGCGAGGCTCCATCAATATTGGCGATGTGGATCCCGGCCGGCGGCGACGCCGGATGGGAATCGGAAAACAAACGCGCGCTGCCCGGCGGAGAAGTTTTCGGTCGCATGCGCCGCGCCCTCAGCTTTCGTGCGACGTGGAGGCGGCAGCGCTGGCCTGGGAAGCCGACGCGGCGGCCGGCGCGGACGAAACGCTCGGCTCGATGTAGTAGATGATCCGCGTGCACGTCTCGCAATGGAACATCTCGGCGCTGTCCGCGCGGCGCATTTCCTGAATCACGTGCGGGCGCACAATCATTCCGCACGCGCCGCATTTCTCGTTGCGGACTTCGGCAAGCGCCACACCATTATGTTTCCGGACGATTCTGTCGTAATGATCGAGCAGGTTCTCGGGAATCTCCGTGACGGCGCGCGCCCGCTCGGCATTCAAATCAGCGAGATCTTTTTCGGCGACGGCGCGATCGGCCTCCACGGTCGAACGGTGCACGCGCTCGACTGCTTCCACGTCCTTGAGCGCGATCTCCGACGCCTTGATTCGCCGGTCATACTCTTCGCTCGCCACCATCTGTTCGAGGAGCCGGTCTTCGGCCTTGGCGATTTCTTCCTCGGCCATCTGCACTTCGTGCAGAAGCACGCGGTAGGATTCGTTGGTCTTGATCTGCGACGTCTGGTCCCGATACTTGCGGACTTTATCTTTCCAGCTCTCGACGTCGAGCTCGTACCTCTTCCGGTCTTTCACCGTCGCAAGCTGCGCGGCCTTGCTCGCATCCAGGTCCGCCTTGGCAACCGCTACGCGCGCATCCGACTCGGCGAGTTTCTTGGGAAATTTGGCAAGCCGGCCGCGGACGTCATTCAGGCGAATGTCCACGTTTTGCAGGTCGAGAAGGTTCTGGAGGATCTTTTGCACAGCGGGGCCATTCTAGCACAGAGCCGGACGGCCCCTTGCTTCACGGCATACCCGGATATTGGGTCTCTTGGGAGATCAGGAGCGCAGCGAGCGTTTGTCTCCCTGTCGCAATGTGATGCCGTCACGATCGAGCCGCTCGAGCAAAGGGATTGCCACTCGACGGCTATTGCCAAGCATCTGGCGCAGATCGCTGGTTGTCGCGGGGCCCTTCGCGCGAATGAACTGGCGAATCATTTCGCTCGCATGTTTCATGCTGTCCGTGGCCATCACGATCTCGGCGTTGATCTCGGCCACCTCTCCTGTTTGAATCAGGAACCGCAGCGCCTGCTGCGAAGCGACATCCGGCGCGAGGTCCTTTCGCGACGGAGGGTCCAGCGGCTTGGCCGCCAGCATCGCGCGAACCTTCGCGCCCGCTGCCTGAAGTTGGGGCGGCAATGCCGGCAGATGCGACGCTCGGCGAATCGCCGTGCCAACGCGCACAAAATCTCGCGTGCACAGGTCGGCGACGACAGCGTCGAATAAATCCGCGACCGGCAATTCATCCGCGAGAGCCGCGCGCAAATCGGTGAGCGGCAAACCGCTCTGTTCCGGATGCGCTCGATGTCGCGCGTCAATTAACTCCGTCGCGCGGCGATGCAGCGCTTGCCATCTGGCAGCGTCAACCACGAAGTCGCCGGCAAGGACCACTGAAGCCGCAGCTACGAGCAGCGCTATGGCGGCGGAAATTTCAGCGCCGCTAAAGCGCGATTTGAGGAGCAACTGGGATTTGCGCGTTGCGCCTTCGTACGCGGCTTGCGACGCGATCAGGCGGGAAATGTCTCCCGGCGCTTGTGCGCGTGCGCTGAGGAATTGCATCCGCGCTTCGCGGCGGTACTCCTTTCGGTCCCCGTCCGGATCGAGAACGATCGCACCGCCGAGCGTAATACGCTCCGCCCAGTCTCGGATGATGAAGCGGTCGCCGGCGAAAACGAACGCTGGCGCCTCCAGCCGAAGTTGTGCGACGGCGTTTTCTCCGGCGGCGAGCGTCACATCCTCGTGGAAGGCGACACGCGCGGCTACATTTCCGCTTCCGTGATGAGCGTGGACACGGACACCGTCCTTGATCGCGTGAATCGCCCGAGGCGAAATCTCGATGCGCACGTCGAGAACGCTGCTCGGCCCGCCAAAATCATTCAGCGTGATCACGTCGCCGCGGTGAATGTCGTCAACCGCGTCCAGCGACAAATTGAGAGCTGTTCGCGAACCGGGTCCGCTTGTTTCCACGTCGCGGCCGTGCGACTGGATGTTGCGGATACGCGCGGCCTTCCCGGAGGGCTGGATCACTACGGTTTGGCCACGGCGCAGCGTGCCGCCGTTCAAAGTACCCGTGACTACCGTGCCGATTCCTTGCAGCTTGAAAACTCGATCAACCGGCAGGCGAGGCTTACCGATATCGGCTTGCGGTGGCGCGCCCGCGAGCACTCGCGAGAGAGCAGCCTTGAGTTCGTCGAGGCCGCGCCCGCTGACGACCGACGTCGAAACAATCGGCGCATCGGCAAACGGAGTGTCGAGCAATTTCTCGCGGATCGCGGCGGTCGCGCTCGGCTCGTCCTGTGTCAGATCAATTTTAGTGAGCGCGACGACGGCGCGGCTGACGCCAAGATACGCGAGAATTTGCAGATGCTCTTCCGTTTGCGGCATCCAGCCGTCGTCGGCCGCGACAACCAGCAGCGCCAAATCGATAGAGCCGACACCCGCGACCATGTTCTTCACGAAATCTTCGTGGCCGGGCACGTCCACGATCCCAAGCACAAGCGATGAAGATGCATCGGCAGGATCGGGAATCTCCAGATGCGCAAAACCAAGATCAATGGTGATCCCGCGAAGCTGCTCTTCGGGGAGGCGGTCGGGATCGGTGCCCGTGAGCGCTTTAATCAAGGCGCTTTTGCCGTGGTCCACATGCCCGGCAGTCGCGAGAATAAAATGTCGAATGGCGGACATCGGTGCTAGCGACACGCCGCGCGGATGGCGGCGATCAATTCGGCGTCCTGTCGTGGGAAAATCGTGCGAAGGTCGAGCTTCACCGCGCCGCGACCGACGTAGCCGATTACGGGCACTGTGCGATCGCGCAAACGCGCGGCAAATTCCTGCGGCTTGATGGTGTTGTGCGCCAAATCGAGCGTGACCGACGCGATCGCGGATCGCGGCAATGTTCCTCCGCCGATCTGCGCCTGTCCCTCGCCTACGCTCGCCTTGACCGGCAGACCCTCGAGCGCGGACTTGATTTTCTCAGCGCGCGAGCGAAGATCGTCGTTCGATGCATGCAACATTTCGAGGACGGGAATCCCTTGCTCGCCACGCATGTAAATATCAACAGTCGCCTCGAGCGCCGAAAGAATCAGTTTGTCGCACCGCACCGCACGAAAGAATGGATCGCGCTTGAGCGCGGCGATCAGATTCGCTTTACCGGCGATCACTCCGGCCTGAGGGCCGCCGAGGAGCTTGTCTCCGCTGAAGCAGACGAGATCAACGCCGCGACCGATCACTTCCGCAGGCGTGGGCTCATGCTCGAGCCCAGCGGCTGTCTGAGTTTCGATCATCGCGCCGCTGCCGAGGTCCTCGACGAAGGGCACTCGTTTCTTGCGCGCCAACGCTGCGATCTCTTCGGCCGAAGCCGTCTCGACAAAGCCATCCATGAAGAAATTGCTGCGATGCACCTTCAAAATAATCGCCGTTTCGCGGCCAATCGCGCGAGCGTAATCCTGAATTGATGTTTTGTTTGTTGTGCCCACTTCGCGCAGCCGCGCTCCGCTCGTTTCGAGAATGTCGGGAATTCGGAAGCCACCGCCAATCTGAATAAGTTCGCCGCGAGAAATGATCACTTCGTTTTTCCGGAGCGCAGAGGGGCGACTCTTGCCCCGCGCGGTGCGTTCAGTAGCTGCCGCACCTGCCTGGCAGAAGTGGCGCAGGATCAGGACGAGCGCGGCAGCGTTGTTGTTGACGACAGTGGCAGCCTCCGAGGCGCAAAGCGCCGCGAGACTTTGCTCCAGATAGGCCGCTCGGCCGCCTCGCGAGCCACCGCCGAGATCGTATTCGAGATTGTTGTAATTCGATCCGATGCTCGTCAGCGCCTGGATCACACTCGGTCCCAGCGGAGCGCGGCCGAAATTTGTATGTATCAGAATTCCGGTGCCATTGATGAGCGGCCGGATGCGAGAGGCGCGCAAATCGCGCATCGCATCGCGCACGGACGCAAGCACGCCATCAAATGCAGGGATCGATTTCTGCTTGCGAAGCGCGGCGAGTTCCCGGCGCACCGCTCCAAGGACTATCGGGCGGGGCAATTCGGTATCGCCGAGCGCCTGGAGGACCTTTTCGACAGCCGGAATCGCACGCAGCTGAGAATGCTTCATGCACTGACCCGTATGCGCGGTTTGGAGGAGCGGACGATGCGGCCGATAACCGCGGCGCAAAGCGTGTGCGCCTTCTCGAGGCGCTTCATTACAGCTTTCTGATTTTTCCGCGGCACGCAAAGCAGCAGTCCACCACTGGTCTGCGCGTCCGTCAGCAGCGTCTTTTGCGAATCGGTGACGCCATCCCATTCCGTGAACTCATTCGCGTGAATGAGGTTGTCGCGGCTGCCGCCGGGAATGCAGTTCGCAGCGATTAAATCGAAGACTTCGCTGCCGATTGCGGGCACGCTGGCCGCTGAGATTTCCGCCCCCACTTTGCTGGAGGCGCACATGGCGCCCAAATGACTCAGGAGGCCGAAACCAGTCACGTCAACGCCGGCTCGCACAAGTCCGCGCTCGGCCACGTCCGCGCCAACTGTATTGAGGTGCGTCATCGAATCAATGGCCTTTTTTTCGAGCGCAGGCGTCGCCAGTCCCCGCTTGATGCCGGTGGTGATGATGCCGGTACCGAGCGGCTTCGTCAGGATAAGCAGGTCGCCCGGGCGCGCGTTGGCGTTGGTAATCATGCGGCGCGGCGACACCAGTCCCGTGACGGCGTAACCGAAAACCGGCTCCGGAATTTTGATCGTATGTCCGCCAATCAGGACGCACTTCGCTTCCCGAATCTTCTCGGCGCCGCCGCGCACGATTTGATTCACCATCTCGAGTGGCACAAGATCGACCGGAATTCCCACGAGGTTGAGCGCCGTCAGCGGGCGTCCACCCATGGCATAGACGTCGGAAAGCGCGTTCGTCGCGGCGATTTGCCCGTACCA
The DNA here is from genome assembly GCA_963818605.1 of uncultured Acidobacteriota bacterium. GTDB lineage: Bacteria > Acidobacteriota > Terriglobia > Acidiferrales > UBA7541 > Palsa-295. The sequence continues at coordinate 241,817 of CAWFSW010000004.1, read as the reverse complement.
ATAAGGATCGTCCACGATCGGCGTGAAAAAATCCGTGGTCTGCACCAGCGCGCGATCCGCACTGAGGCGATAGACACCGGCATCGTCGCCAGTGGCCGTGCCGACGAGCACATTGCGATCCTTCAGCGTCGGCACCTGATGCAAAACCTCCGTCAGCTCTCGACGGCTGAGCTTGGAAGCGCAGCCCGCGCAGGAAGAGAGCGCGGTCAGTTTGAGAACCTGCTCACCTGTCATGCGCGATCACCATCTTTCGAAACCATTTTTCGGGACATTGCGACAAATTGGCGGAGAGGGTAGGAATCGAACCTACCCCCCGACACGAAGTGTCGGGGCGACGGTTTTGAAGACCGTGACGACCACCAGGCACGCATCACTCTCCAGTCGCGTCGCACTACATTTTCGATTTCTCGACGGACCGATAATATACACCGCCGCGCGCCGTCACGGTATCCGTCCCCTCGAGTATAAAGTGTGCCATTCGGTGCGGAGAATGAACCCTTCGCGGTCAGGCAAAACGTTGGGGCTCGTCAATAGCGACGAACGGGGGTCAGGCGCGGTAGGTCGGCGGTGGAATATTCAATCCACTATGGAGGAAACGTATCGGGAGGAGTGCGCAACTTCAGGGTTCGGCGCGAACTTCCATGCTCTGATCGGCGATGTAATTCGTGCAGCCCGCAACGGCAGCCGAGCAGCGCGCGATTACGCGAAAACCATCGCCGGAGGGTTCGATCTCGTATGTGTAACCGTCGCGTCCGGACTTTTTCATGCTCAGTTCGCCACTGGAGGCAAGTTCGTCGAGCGAAGCGATCGAACTGTGCTCAGCCTGGTAAGCGCGCTCGGCTTGCGCGATGGACAGCAGGTCGTTTTTCACGCCGACGACGTTGATGGTTTGCGCCGGCGTCGCCGCTCCGCTGCCTTGGGATTGCGTGATGTAGCTCCGGTAAGCAAACAGACCAGCGACCATGGCTACGAGCAGCGCAACGATTCCACCTAAGGCTCGCATGAGCACCTCCCGGAGCTACTGGATAATGGCTATATTTCAATAGCAACATAGCCGCTGCCTTGCCCGCAACATTGTGTTGCCGGCGGGTGCGAATCGGGAAACAGGCCGCTCGAGTCGCATACCCAGAGGCCGCCGGCTGCCCGGTGCTACCTTTCATTGCCGGAATGCGTCCAAGTAAGAGGGACGGAAAGTGCAGCAGCTCGCTTATTCTCAGGTTTGTTTGACACGTGCTCCCGCCCTCGTAATACTGGAGCGTTGATTCCCACGATTTGGGCGGTTCAGGCGACTTTCCCACGACCGATCGGAGCGATTCATGACGAGTGCGAACACGAGGAAATGGATTCGAGCGGCTGCTGCGATATTTCTCGCAGTTGGCGTGTCCGCATGCTTCACCACGCCGCTTGTGGCGCAAGATCAGTCTCCCGTGGTTCGTCCGCCGAAGCTTGATTTCACGACTCACACACTCGCCAACGGACTTCAGGTGGTGCTGCTCGAAAACCATGAGGTTCCCGTGATTGATCTGCAGGTCTGGTATCACGTCGGCGGGAAAGACGAGCGCCCGGGCCACACCGGATTCGCGCACCTCTTCGAGCACCTGATGTTCAAAGGCTCAGCGCATGTGGGGCCGGACGAGCATTCGCGCATCATCGAAGCGGTCGGCGGTTTTGACAACGCCGAGACCGGCGACGATAGCACGAATTTCTTCGAGACATTCCCGAGCCAATATCTCGAGCGCGTTCTCTGGCTCGAGGCCGACCGCATGGGCAGCCTCAACGTGGACGACGCGAACTTCAAATCGGAACGCCAGGTCGTCGAGGAAGAGCGCCGAGTCCGCGTGGACAATCAGCCTTACGGCTCTATTGAAGAAGATCTTCGCGCCGCCGCGTTCACCGTCCACGGATATCACCACACACCTATCGGCAGCATCGCGGATCTCGACAAGGCCACCCTCGAGGACGTTCGCGCTTTCTTCAACACGTATTACAAACCGAATAACGCCACGCTGGTGATCGTGGGCGATTTCAATTCCGATCAGGCGCTGGCATGGACGCATAAGTATTTCGACGGCATTCCTGCATCCGCCGGACCGATTCCGCGGCCCAATACGCCCGAGCCTCCGCAAACTGCGGAGCGTGACGTCGCGAAGTCGTATTCCAATACGCCTCTGCCCGGGGTCGTGATTGGCTACAAAATTCCGGCGCGTTACTCTCCGGACTCCTATCCGCTCGACCTCGCATCGAACATTCTCGCCGGAGGCGAGAGCAGCCGCCTCTACCAGGCGCTGGTATACAAAGACCAGATCGCCGTACAAGCGGCCGGGTTCGGCAATTTCAGCGAGGATCCCAATCTTTTCTGGGCGTACGCCATCATGAATCCGGGACACACACCCGAGGACGGCGAAAAAGCGGTCGTGGCGATCCTGGATGGACTGAAAACTCAGCCGGTCAGCGCGAATGAATTGCAGAAGGCCAAGAACCAGGAAATCTCGGGCTTCATTCTCGGTCGCGATACCGACGAACAAAAAGCCATCGCGCTCGCCAGCGCTACCCTGATAGGCAAGAATCCGGATCTGGTCAACACCGAGCTCGAACGATATCTCACGGTCACGTCGGAGGACATCGAGCGGGTGGCAAAAGAGTATTTCGTCCCGCAGCGAGCCACGATTCTGACGATCAAGCCCATGGCGCCGCCTAAGTAGAGTCGAAAAAGGAACCTAAATGTCAGGAGCACCAATGAAGCGCGCAATCAACCGATGGATTCTTCTTCCGGCAGCACTCTTGTTCGTGGGAACGACGGCGCTCGCGCAGCAGAATCCGCCACAAGCCAGCTCGCCGAGCGCGCCAGCGGACCAGAAAAATGGCACGGGAGTTGTCCCTCCCGGCGTCAAGTTGGTCCCCGGAATGCCCGCTGCCGGGACGTCCAAACCATTCAATTTCCCCGATGCGGCCACGAAAACCCTTGCCAACGGCCTGCGCGTTTTCGTCGTCACCGATCATAGCGAGCCTGCGGTCGCTGCGCGCCTTGTTGTGATGTCCGCGGGCACAATCAAGGACCCGCAGGGGATGCCCGGCGTTGCGCAGATGACCGCGAACATGCTGACGCAGGGAACCGAAAAGCGCTCAGCAAAGGAAATCGCCGAAGCAATTGACTTCATCGGCGGCTCGCTCGAAGCCTCAGCCGGCGACGATGCTACCGACGTCAGCCTTGATGTTGTGAAAAAGGATTTGGCCACGGGGCTCGACCTGATGTCTGACGTTGTTCTGCATCCTGCATTTCGCGCCGAGGAACTCGACCGCCAGCGCCAGCAGCTTCTCTCTGGCCTCACCGTGCAATATTCCGACCCCGATTTTCTTGCTTCGGTAGCCTTCAGCCGCGTGGTCTATGGAAACTCGCCCTACGGCTTACCCGCGGAAGGCACGCCGGACACCATCAAGAAACTCGATCCGCAGATTCTCGCGAAGTTTCATGACGCGAATTACGCGCCAAGTCAATCGCTGCTCGCTTTTGCCGGCGACATCACGCCTGATGAGGCCTTCGCGATAGCCGATAAATATTTCGGGGCATGGCCGACGGTGAAGACCGTCATGACCTCGTATCCGAATCCGTCTCCCTCGCAGGGGCTGCACATATGGCTGATTGACAAGCCGGACGCGGTGCAGACCCAAATTCGCGTCGGGAAACTCGGCATCCGCCGCAGCGATCTCAATTACGTCCCCGTCGTCGTGATGAATCGAATTTTCGGAGGGGGCTACAACAGCCGACTCAATACCGAGGTGCGTGTGAAGAAGGGGCTCACCTACGGCGCGTACTCTTCTTTCAATCCGCACCGCCAGGCAGGCTCGTTCAGCGTCTCCACTTTCACGCGCACGGCGGCAACGGTTGACGCCATGAAGCTCGTCGTGGATTTGATCTCGAAAATGTCGTCGGGCGACGTTACGCCACAGGAAATGAATTTCGCGCGCGATTACCTTGCAGGGGTGTATCCAATTCAATCCGAGACTGCTGAGCAGGTGGCAAACCGTGTCCTGACGGTCGTGGCATACGACCTGCCAAGAGATTACAACTACGCCTATCCGGAGAGAATTAGCGCCGTCACGTCCGCGCAAGTGCGGGAAATGGCGCAGAAATATCTCAGCGCGGAGAATCTCGATATCGTGCTTGCCGGAAACGTCAGCGCGTTTCGCGACGACCTGAAGAAAGCCTTCCCGAACGCGAAGTATGAGGAAATTCCATTCGATCAAGTGGATGTCCTCGCTCCCGATCTGCGCAAAGCGAAGGAACCTCCGGCCACGCACGCGTCGCTTGAGCAGGGCAAGCAGACTATTCTGGCAGCCGCGCAGGCCGCTGGTGGCGACGCGCTCGCTTCTCTTGCGGCAGTGAAAATGACTGAAGACGGAAAAATCATGCGCCCGGATGGCGATGTTCCGCGAACCGTGAAGTGGGTAGTGTCGTATCCGGACCGCGCGCGGGGCGAGTTCACGCTATCCGGCAGAGACATCGTGCAGGTTTGCGACGGACATTCGGCCTGGGTACAGATGGGGGCCGAGACGCGCGATGCCACGCCCATGGCGCGCGAATTCCTGCGTGCTATTTCTCTTTATGGCGGTGGCTGGGGACTGTATCGCGAAGTTCTCGACGGCAAGATTTCGGGCGCGGCGATTTGGGCGATCGGAGACGAGGAGATTGACGGCAAGAAAACTGCCGGCGTGGCTGTTGACGCTCCCTTTGGCACGATCAAATTGTATTTCGATGCCGCGACCCACTTGCTCGTGGCCGCGCGTTACCAATCAGCAGGCGCGCAGGGATCTGCCGACAACGAACAGCGCTGGAGCGATTATCGGACCGTGGAAGGCCGCCAGTTCGCTTTCTCGACGGTGGTCTATCGCGACGGCGTGAAATACATGGAGTCCACGATCCAGCAGCTCGATCTGAATCCGAAGGTGGATGACGCGCTATTCGCGATGCCCGCCAGCCGGAGCGCATCCGCGCGCTAGCTTTTCGGACGCTACTTCACCGACAGGATCACTTTGCCAATGTTTTTCCGGTCGTGAATGTATTGATGCGCCGCGGCGGCCTGATCGAGCGGAAAGGTCTTGCCGATCACGGGTTTGATTTTCCCGGCGGCGTACATGCGGAATAGTTCGTCGAGCTCGCCGCGCAAAAGGGCGCTGCGACTCAGAATCTGCCCAAGGTTAACGCCAATCACGGAGACGCTTTGCCCCATCAGCTTCAGCGGACTAAATCTCGGCATCTGCGCGAACGCTTTCGCGCTGCGCCACCAGCTTCGCTTGCCGTCCGGCCCGGCTGCCGCCGAAAAACCGTACACGACGAGCCGCCCTGTCGGCCCCAGACACTTGTAGCTGCGAGCGAACGATTTGCCGCCCACCGCGTCCATCACCATTTCGATGCCGTTGGGAGCGAATTTCCGGACGGCCTGCACGAAGTCCGTCTTCTCGTAGTCAATCGGATGGTCCACGCCGATCTTGCGCAGATACTCCTGCTTTGCCGGGCCCGCCGTGCCAAAAATTACCAATCCCTTCGCTCGCGCCAGCTGCACGGCGGCGATGCCCACGCCTCCGGCGGCGCCGTGGATCAGAATGCGGTCGCCCGGCAGCAGATTGCCCATCGTGAACATCGCGTGATGCGCCGTCAGATAATTCACGGGAATTGCGGCGCCATCGTCGAACGGCATCCCGGCGGGCAGCCGGTATACCACGCTCGCGGGAACCGCAACCCATTCCGCATATGCGTTGAAGTGCGGCAGCGCCACGACGGCGTCGCCCGGCTTCAGAGAATCGCTATCGCTTCGCCTCGTGCCCTCGATGACCTTTTCCACCACGCCTGCAATTTCGAGCCCTGGGACGAACGGCGGCTTGGGCGTGTCGGGATAGAGTCCCATGCGCTGGAGCAGGTCCGCGAAATTGACGCCGATTGCCTTCACGCGGATCAGCACTTCCCCGGCCTTCAGTTGAGGATCGGGCACCTGACGGGACTCAAAAACTTCGGGAGGCCCATACCGCCTAACGACCAGCGCGCGCATCTAATTCTCCTCAGGCCGGGAACCCGCCGGCCGTGCCCGCTCCCACCGTTTGCCGGGACCGGAACAACCGTACCGGCATTTCATTAGGAATCGATTGCATCCTATCTTAAACTATTGGACTTCGCCCGACGATGAGACTCAATCTGACACATAGAGCTTTCTTAACAGGCGCGGCGCTGCTTGCGGCGGCATGGGTTTGCGTGGCGGCAAACCGTCCCGCGGACGGGCCCCCGCCAGCCGTGCTGACCGCCATGCAAGACGAGCTCGGCCGCTCCATGGAGGCGATGTCCGCCGCCGATCCGCCGGCCTATTTCATCAGCTACACGGTTTCCGATCGCCAACTCGCCGAAGTTTCCGGCTCCAATGGCGCGCTGCTTTCCAGCACCGCGGACCGAGCGCGATGGCTTGAAGTGCAATCGCGCGTCGGAACGTATCAGCTTGACGACACGCATAAACTCGGCGACCGCCCGCCCAGCTGGACCAGCCCAGGCACCAACGTTCCGATTGACGACGACATTCCCGTCCTCCGCCGCGAAATCTGGCGCGAGACCGACCGCCAATACCGCGCCGCCGCCCAGGCTTTGATCAAGGTCAAGACCAGCCAGCAGGTGCAGGTTCAGACTGCCGAAGGCGCCGCTCCCGATTTTTCGCACGAGCAACCACACACATCTGTTGGCCCGCGCGTTGAAATCCAGGTTGACCGCAAGCCCTGGGAAGAGCGCGTGCGGAGATACACCGCCGAGTTCAGCAAGTCGCCTTCGGTGCTGAATTCCATCGCCACATTCACGGCGCTGGCGACGAATCAATATCAGGTGAACACGGAAGGCACGAAACTCGCCTTTGGGCAGGTCCACTATCGCCTCGAGCTTTTCGTTCAGAGCAAAGCTCCCGACGGAATGGACATCGAGCGGTTTGCGAATTTCGACTGGCTCGATCCCAAGAATGCTCCCGATGAGAAGACGATCTTCGACAGCATCCATCAATTGATCAAGGAAACGGAAGCGCTGGACAAGGCTCCGCTTGCGAATCCTTACGCCGGACCCGCGCTGCTTACCGGCCGCGCCGCCGCTGTTTTCTTCCACGAAGTATTCGGCCATCGCGCCGAGGGTTTCCGCCAGAAGGACATCAGCGAGGGGCAGACGTTCACGAGCAAGGTCGGCGAAAAAATTCTGCCCGATTTCATCTCGATCAAGGACGATCCCACCGAAGCGACTTTCGGCGGGCAGATGCTCCTTGGAAGTTATCCATTCGATGACGAAGGCGTGCCCTCTGTGAATGTGCCTCTCGTGGACCACGGCGTCCTGAAAACTTTCCTGATGAGCCGCTCGCCGCTCATGGACATTCCGCACTCGAATGGCCACGGCCGCCGCCAGCTCGGTTTCGTGCCGATCGCCCGCCAGGGAAACCTGATCGTTTCGAGTTCGCAGACCGTGCCTTTCAGCGAGATGCGGCAGAAATTGATCGCGCTCGTGAAGCAGCAGGGACAGCCCTACGGTCTGCTGATTGACGATATCGCCGGCGGTTTCACATTCACGGGCCGCGGACAGCCGCAAGCGTTCCAGGTCACGCCGCTCGTCGTGTATCGCGTTTATCCCGACGGCCGACCCGATGAACTCGTGCGTGGCGTGGATATCGTCGGCACGCCGCTCGTATCGCTGACGAAGATCGTGGCTGCCAGCGACAAGCAGGAAATCTTCAATGGCTATTGCGGCGCGGAATCCGGTTCCGTGCCGGTTTCGGCCGTCGCTCCCGCGATCCTGATTTCCGAAATGGAATTCGCGAAGAAGGAAACTTCGACCGACCGGCCGCCGGTCCTGCCGCCGCCGGCGCACGATCCGGAAGCAAAGGTCCAACAGCCGTGAGAAAACTTGCCATAATTGCTTTGCTCGCGGCGTTCTGGATGCCGCTGACAGCCGCCCGCGCCGCCGGAAAGCGCCCAGCGGCGCGCCCCGCCGCACAAGCTCCCGTGCCAGCGACTGAGACCGACCAGACTCTCCACGCCATGCACGACGAAATGGAGCGCGCCCGCACGCGACTCGTGCTCGCCGGCGTCGGCAAACCTTTCTACATCGAATACCGGTTGCTCGATCTCGATGTTCGCAGCGTCACGGCGTCCTTTGGCGCGCTCGTCTCCAGTTCAACCGCGCGCACTCGCTTCATGGCCGTGGACGTCCGCGTGGGCGACTATCACCTCGATAGTTCCAATTTCATCAGCGAGGATGGCTTCCAGGGCTTCCTCGGATCCACCGGCGAAGTTGGCATTGACCGCGACTACAACTCGCTTCGCCAGGATTTGTGGCTTGCCACCGATCAGGCTTACAAGGCCGCCGTCACGCAGATGGCGCTCAAGCAATCGTTTCTTCGCAGCCTCACGAAGCCGCCGGAGATTGACGACTTTTCTCAGGCACAGCCCCTCGTGAAGATTGATCCCCGGATTGATCCGGATTGGACGTCGCGCAACTGGGAAGAAGAAGCGCGCGAGGCTTCGGCCGTTCTCAAGAATTTCCCGCAACTTTACGGGAACCGCGTGAATTACTACCTGGTTTACGCAACCTCTTATCGCATGACGAGCGAGGGCACCATCGTCCGCTCGACCCGCCACCTGGCCGCCGTGGAAGCGGCGATGGATACGCAGGCGGAAGATGGCATGTCGCTGCACAACTATTATTCGGTCTATACCGCGCTGCCCGCTGGACTGCCTGAGGCCGCGACTGTCGCGAAGGCGCTCGCGAGCGCCGGCACCGACCTGATGGCGCTCCGTTCGAGTCCCCTGATTCCGGATTACACCGGCCCCGTGCTTTTTGACGCGCCGGCCGCTGCTTCGACCCTGGCGCAGGTTCTCGAGCCTTCTCTTTCCGGCGCGCGTCCCCCGCTTTCGATGACGCGCGATTTTGATTCGTTCATCGAACGCTTCGGCGGACGCAGCGAATGGTCGGGCCGCGTGGGCACTCGTGTGCTTCCCGCAAGCGTCACGCTCGTGGACGATCCTACCCTTCAGGAATTTCAAGGCCAGCCGTTGCTGGGAAGTTACGACGTGGACGACGAGGGCGTGAAAGCCGACCGCGTTTCGCTGGTGGAAAGCGGCATCCTGAAGGATCTGTTGATGTCGCGCCGCCCTGGCCCGGATTTTATGTACTCCAACGGCCACGCTCGCACGGCGCTGCTTTCCGAGCCGCATCCATTGAGCAGCAATCTTTTCCTGCAGGCCACCGACGCGCTGAAGCCTGACGATATGCGCAAGAAATTTCTCGACTCCTGCCGCTCCGACGGCCACGAATGGTGTCTCGAAATAAAGCGCATGGACAATCCCGCGCTTTCCTCGGTTCGCCAGCAGGATTTCTCGGATTTTATCGGCGAGCTGGGCGGAGGAATTTCGAACGGTGATCGCGTGCCTCTGCTGGTCTATCGCGTGTACGTAGCGGATGGCCACGAAGAGCTTGCGCGCGGAGGAGTCCTGGAAGGACTTACCCTGCGAACCTTGCGCAACATTCTCGCGATCGGCAGCGATCCGACGGTCCTCACCTACATGCAGAACGCGCAGGACGGCCTCGCAGGTACGGCGCTGGGCGCTTTCGGCTCGGCTCAGGACGGTATTCCTAGCACCGTTGTCGCTCCGTCGCTTTTGCTCGACGACGTCGAGATTCGCGGCTTCCACGGAGAACCCAGCCGCCTCCCGCTCGATCCCGCCCCGCCACTAAAATGACGATCCGATGAGGATCGTCATCCCAATGGAGCATCGCGACTGAGGGATCTCTCTTCACGCTGCGCCACGCGTCGTCTACTAGTCCGTCGAGATCGGCACCCTGAGCCGCCAGGGCCGCGAACGGACGCTGCGAGCAAAGTATCTCTCTTCGCCTCCTTCCCGCCTCGACTGCTGCCTTTGTGGGTCACGGCTTCAGCCGCGACACAAAATGGTCCGTGCTAAGCACGCCCCCGTGCGCAGGTTTTCTCGCCGCCAGTAGTCGAACTCTCGATTTGCGCGGGATTGGCGTCCAGCGCAACCCTGAAATCGCAGCCCCCAGCGTATAATCCCCCGCATGACTTCCGGGACCATCGAGCAGGGCAGCCGCGAAAAGCGGATGGCGGCGCTTGGTTCGGTTGCTTCGGCCGTCGTGCTTGTATCCCTGAAGGTGTTCCTCGCGGCGCTCACCGGCAGCCTCGGTATTCTTTCGGAGGCCTTGCATTCGATCCTCGACCTTGTGGCCGCGGTCATCACGTATCTTTCCGTTCGAGTCGCGGACAAACCTGCCGACGCCCAACACCTTTACGGCCACGGAAAAGTGGAGAGCTTTTCCGCGTTCGTCGAGACGGGCTTGCTCCTGCTGACCGCGCTTTACATCATCTGGGAAGCTTTTCAGCGCCTGCTTTTCCACGCGGGGCAGAATTTGCGGCCGAGCCTGGCGGCCATCGTGATTCTTGCGCTCACGATGGGAATCGATTTCGTCCGCTCCCGCGCCCTCGGTCGCGTCGCCAAGAAATATCCGAGCGAAGCGCTGGAGGCCGACGCGCTGCATTTTTCGACCGACGTCTGGAGCACATTCGTTGTGGTCTTGGGAATCACGGGCGCGTGGCTGGGTGCGAAATACAACCTTCCGTGGCTCGCCTCGCTCGACGCTTTCGCCGCGCTCGGCGTGGCCGGCGTCATCATCTGGATAGGGTCGCGGCTCGGACGACAGACGGTGGACGCGCTGCTCGACGTGGCCCCGCAGGGCTTGCGCGAGCGAATTTCGAACGCTGTGGATGAAACTGAAGGCGTGCTGCAGACCGAACGCGTGCGCGTGCGCCGTGCGGGGCAGCGCTACTTCGTGGACGTAACCATCAGCGTGCCGCGCACCGCGAGTCTCGAGCAGGCGCATGCGGCGAGCGATGCGGTCGAGCGCAACATCGAGAACATCGTCCCCGCGGACGTCGTCGTCCACGTCGAGCCGCGCGCCCGGAATGACGAACCTCTGCTTGAAACGATTCGCGCCATCGCTCAGCGCCGCGGCCTCGCCGTTCACGAATTGTCCGCGCATTATTATGAAGGCCACCTCTTTATCGAGCTGCATCTCGAAGTGGACGAGACGTCGAAACTCCGCGACGCCCACCGCCAGGCGACCGATCTTGAGGAGGAAATTCAGCGCTCGACCGAGCCCGGCACGCGCGTCAATATTCACATCGAGCCGCTCGGCGCGCGCATCGTGGGCGCGGAGGAAATGAAAGAGCTTTCGCAGGCGGTCCAGGATTTTCTGAATTCACTTCCGTCCGAATATCACGAGCTGGTGGATTGCCACGAGGTTCACGTGCGGAGCGTCGAACGCCGAATTCTGGTTTCCTGCCATTGCGCGATGGATGGCGACTTGCCGATCACCGACGTCCACGATTTCACGGCCGTTCTGGAAGGCCGCGTCAAAGAGCGTTTCCCGCAAATCTACCGGCTGACCATTCACCCGGAGCCTGTCGAAGAAAGTTGACGCCTTCCGCCCCGAAACCCGGCAAAGACCTGCGCGGCCAGCGCCAGCACCGCCGGGAAGCATTCGAGCACGTACCGCGGCTCGGGCGTCTCGATAAAGCGCGCGATGAACGCCGTGCGTACCAGAATGAACACGATCAGAAGTGCGACGCCCGGCCGTTCGCGCACCATCCACGCCCCCACCAGCGCCAAAATGATGTACGCCACGTTCAGCAGCGCCATCCCCAGCGTCACCACAAAATCCAGACGGTCATCTTCCCATTCGCTCCGGACCGGTCGCAGGGGACTGCTGTTGGGCAGCAATTCCACGCGCGGCGTGAACCACATCGCGAGCGAGCGGAGCGCTGGGATTTTCGCGTACGTCCGCAGAGGGTGATTCGCCGTGCGCTCTCTGGCAATTTCGCCGAATTCGGCGTCTTGCTCCCGCGAAAGCGTCAGCGTGTAGTTGTATGAGTCGAGCATGTCCGCCACGCGCGCGCGTTCCTGTGGGGAATCAAACGCCGTCGCCGGGAAGACACCGATCGGAATTTCCTCGGAGTTCAGCCTCCACAGCGTGGTGTAGACATCGCGAAACTTCCAGAGCCACGTAGCTGTCCATGCGTTGAATCCGACGGGTGCGAAATCGTCAGGCATCTGGATGTAGCGCGGCGTCAGGAATTGGGCGTGGTGGAGCGTGCGCCAATTGCGCGCCGCCCAAGGCAGCAGCGGCAGCAGCAGCCCCACTGCCATCAGCACGCCCGCGCGCGCCAGCTTCGTCCAGTTAACAGGCCGCCACCATTTCGCCACCAGAACCAGCCCCATCGCAAATAGCAGTAACGGCGTTTCCGGGCGAACCAGCGCTCCGAATCCGGCTACGACACCTCCCAGAAACCACGGACTAAGCGCGCCCTTACCCACGCCCCTGATAGAGACCGGCGCGTTCGCTGTGTCCCGCGCCTCAGCTTCAACCAACAGCAGAATCGCCAACGCCGTCAGGAACGTGACCAGCGTCTCCGTCAGTACCACGGCCGTGTAGTTGGCCGTAAACGGGCACAGCGCCGCGAGCCACAGCCCGGCGAGCGCTACCCTGCGACGCGAAACCTCAGGAGCCAGTCGCACAGCGATCAGCGCCACCACAAAACACGTCGCCAGGTCCACGATCGCCTGCGTCACCATCACAGCCCGCGATGAATTCCCGGCAACGCTGAAAATTGCGGCTAGAAACGCCGGATAGCCCGGCACTCGCGTATCCAGCGGCATAAGCTGCCCTTCCACCACCGCGCCGTATACGCCCTTCTTCAGCCAATTCCAGGCCAGCTCGATGTAGAATGGCGCATCGCCCGAGTCCGTCACCGGTATTTTCAGGACGAAAAATATTCGCAGGGCCAGCCCGGCCACGGCGGCAAGCGCTACGTTTACGCGCATCACATGTTTGGCGGTCATTGACAGCGTCCCAATGGACGGCTAGCTTGGATTGTCCCGATGGCTGAACGCAAGCCCATTTTCTACGATGAGGAACGCCGCCGCTGGCGCCGAACCCGGCTCGCGCTGGAAATTGCCGGCGGGTTCTTCACTCTCGTTTTGGTGGTCTTCCTGCTCAACGTCGGTCGCAATCCGAATCTGCCCGATATTCTGCGGCCGGATACCCGCGCCGGCCTGCACGCCATCCGCACCAAGGTGAAAGCCAAGCCCGTTAGGCGGGGCCGGGAACGCAAGGTTGCCGCGCTCGGTAAGGTTCCCAAGAATTATGACCCGCTGCGCGCGGCTTTTTACGTGAGCGACGACTACACCAGCCTCGCTTCCCTTCAGCTGCACTATCACGACCTGGACTTGCTGATCCCCGAGGCTCTCCACGCGGTGTCGCTCGATGGAAAGCTCGACGCCGACCAGGATCCGAAGCTCGCTGCTTTTTTGCAATCGCTGCAATCGCGCACTCCTCCCGTGGATATGCAGGTCATGTCCATGGTCAACAACTACGACGCGAAAAACGGCGTGTGGTGCCCTCCGGCAACGCTCCAAATGCTGGCCAATCCCGCAGCGCGGCAAAATCTCGCCAAGCAGCTCGAGGAATTCGCGGACGCGGAACATCAAGCCGGCATCGTCGTGGACTTCGAGTCACTGCCGAAATCGAGCCAGGTGGATTTTCAACGCTTCGCCCATGACCTCGCGGCGGAATTGCACGGAAGAAATCTCAAGCTCATGGTCGCGCTCCCCGCCGCGGATTGGAGCTACGACTACAAATATTTCGCCTCGCAAGCCGACGCCATCATCCTGATGAACTACGATTTCCATTGGTCCACATCGGATCCCGGCCCGATTGTGCCGCAGGACTGGTTCGTGCGCGACATCCAGAACATCGTGAAGATCGTCCCGCCGGAAAAGCTCGTGATGGGCATCGCCAATTACGGCTATGACTGGCCCGCGAAATCAAAACGTGTGCCGCACCCCGTTGCGCAGGCCGTGACGTTCCAGCAGGCAGTCGTCACCGCTGTGGAATCGGAATCGGATATTCAGTTCGACTCCGATTCGATGAATCCTTATTACTCCTACGAGGATGAGAAAAACCAGGTCCACCACGTTTGGATGCTCGACGGTCTCACTGCCTACAACGAGCTTCGCGCCTCCGAGCGTGCGGGAGTTGCCGGCACCGCGCTATGGCGCCTGGGGATGGAGGATCCTTCGTTGTGGTACATCTGGGACGCCACGCACCCGGATAATGCCGTTCGCAACAAGATGACGGACGTTCCGCCGGGCTACGATCTAGTCCTCGAAGGCGACGGCGACATTTGGCGCATCACGTCCACACCCCAGAGCGGCAAACGCACGTTCGACTACGATTCCGATTCCGATACTTTCGACGACGAGGGCTTTACGAGCTACCCCATGTCGTGGCGGATCGAGCAAATGGGCGAGCAGACCAAGAAAGTGGCGCTCACGTTTGACGACGGCCCCGATCCCCGCTGGACGCCCAGGATTCTCGACATTCTGAATCGCGAAAAGGCGCCGGCGACGTTCTTCGTGATCGGCGAGTCTGCAAACCAGAACGCCGCGCTAGTGAAACGCGAATACGCGCTTGGCAACGAAGTCGGCAACCACACCTTCACGCATCCCGAATTCGACGTGGACCGCCTTTCGAAGACGGAGCTGCAGGTTCAGCTAAATCTCACGGAACTGCTCCTGGAAAGTTATCTCGGTGTCAAAACCACGCTCTTCCGCCCGCCCTACGGCATTGATCACCAGCCGGAAACAGCCGCCGAAATTCAATTGCTGCCCATTCCGCAATCCATGGGCTACATCATCATCGGCGCGCGAATCGATCCGCACGATTGGGGCGAGAACAACGGCCAGCCACCCGCTCCCGCAGAGACGATTGTCCAGCGTGTGCTCGCGCAGGCGGAAAACAACGACGGCAATATCATTCTTCTGCATGACGGCGGAGGCGACCGCAGCCACACTGTCGCGGCGCTGCCGCAGATTATTGAAGGCCTGCGCGCCAAGGGTTACGAATTCGTTTCGGTTCCCGACTTGCTCGGCCAAACTCGCGCGCAGATGATGCGCTCGCTAACCTATCGCGAATGGCTGCTGGTGCGCGCGGATTCCTTCATCTTCGAAGTATTCCGGTGGCTGCGCAGCGGAATCGCATTCATTTTTATTGCTGGCATTCTGCTGGTCGGCGGACGCGCGCTGATCATCGGCCTGCTCGCTCTCGCTGAGAAACTGCGCCCCGCTCCGCTGGATCATCCCGATTACCAGCCGGAGGTCAGCATCCTGATACCCGCTTATAACGAAGAAGCGGTGATCCTAAATACCGTTCGCGCGGCGCTCGCGTCCACCTATCCGAAGCTGGAAATCCTCGTGGTGGACGACGGCTCCGCGGATCGTACCGCCGAGCTTGTGCGCGCGCATTTTGGACGCGACCGACGCGTGCGGCTGCTTCTGCAAACCAATCACGGCAAGCCCTCCGCGCTGAACCATGCTCTCGGCGAAGCGATCGGCGAAATTGTCGTTTCGATTGACGCCGATACCATCGTGGACCCCGAAGCAGTTTCGCGCCTCGTCCGGCACTTCGCGGATCCCAGCGTGGGAGCGGTCGCCGGAAATGTGAAAGTGATCAACCGCAATCGCTGGATAACCCGCTGGCAGGCGCTGGAATATATCACCAGCCAAAACCTCGAGAAGCGCGCGTTCGATCTGCTGAATTGCATCCCGGTGGTTCCAGGTGCCGTGGGCGCGTGGCGCGCGGACTTGCTTCGCAGCAACGATGGATTTTCGGGCGACACGGTGGCCGAAGACACCGATTTGACGCTCACTATCCGTCGAAACGGATGGAAGATTCTCTACGACGAAACCGCCATCGGCCGCACCGAAGTCCCCGAGACCGTTGACGCATTGGTGCGCCAGAGATTCCGCTGGACCTTCGGCACGCTGCAGGCCGTCTGGAAACACCGCGATACCGCCGGAAAATCGCGCTACGGCACGCTCGGCTGGATCGCCATTCCCAATATTTTCCTGTTCCAGATTATTCTGCCGCTCGTTTCGCCCGTCATAGATTTTCTGTTCTTGCTCTCGCTTGCTCTCTGGGGTCTCGGGCAGCTCCGGTTCGCTCGCCTTCCCGAACTTTGGACCTCGCAGGACGTCGAGCGTTCGCTGATCTTCTTCGCGCTCTTCATGCTGATTGACCTTTTCACCTGTGTGGTCGCCTTCGCGCTCGAAAAGGACGAAGATTGGACGCTTCTCGCCCCGCTGATCCTCCAGCGCTTCTACTATCGTCAAATGATGTACGTTGTGCTGTTCCGCGCGCTCCGCGAAGCCCTGCGCGGCCGTCCGGTTGGCTGGCGCGGCGTCGAAACGCAGCTACCGCCGTCCGCCTCATCCGCGCCGCCTACGCCTGTCGCGCAAGCCTGAGCGCGCTTTCGCAATCTTCATTCCGGAGTTTCGATAAGGACGCCCGGCCTGCTAATTCTTTGTGGAATTCTGCATCATTCTGCTAGCATCAACCTATAATGTTGATGGGCTGTATCCCGAACCTCGGGAGCGGCACCGGAGGCGACAATGAGTCTCGCACCTCGTGCGGACAACGGTAAAATTACCGTGCCCGACATTCTCTCCCGCAAGTCCCATTCCCAGGCTGGCTTTCCCGATGCAAAACCCCAGGCCATATCAAAGATTACCTGCCTGACGGCGTACGACTATCCCACCGCGCGCCTGCTCGACGATGCCGGCGTGGATATTCTTCTCGTCGGCGATTCGCTCGGCATGGCCGTGCTCGGGTACGACAGCACGTTGCCGGTCACGCTCGACGAAATGGTGCACCATACGCGCGCCGTTCGCCGCGCCACGCGCCGCGCGCTGGTCGTTGCCGACATGCCCTATGGCAGCTTTCACATTTCTCTCGACGAATCGGTTCGCAACGCCGTGCGCCTGGTGAAAGAAGGCGGAGCGGAAGCCGTGAAAGTCGAGGGCGGCGAGCGCCGCATCGAATTGATCGCCAGGCTGGTCGAAGCTGAAATCCCGGTGATGGGACATGTCGGACTGACGCCGCAGTCGGTGAACGCGCTCGGCGGATTTCACGTTCAGGGCAAAACAACCGACGCGGCGCGGCAAGTCGAGCGAGACGCGCGCGCCGTCGAGGCCGCGGGAGCGTTTTCCATCGTCCTCGAATCCATGCCGCGCGAAGTGGCCGCGCGTATAACGGAGAAGCTGCGCATTCCCACCATCGGCATCGGCGCCGGCCCCGATTGCGACGGCCAGGTGCTCGTGTTCCACGATCTCCTCGGCCTTTCCACTGGCCACAGGCCAAAATTCGTGCGGCAGTATGCGAATCTTTCCGCCGAAATCTCGCGCGCGGTATCCGCGTACTGCGACGACGTGCGCGGCGGAACCTTTCCGTCGGATGCGGAGTCCTATCACTCCGCCGCCGAGCTTCGCGAACATCAGCCTGCTCCCCAGCGGCGCTAATCGAGACAAATCTGCACACGCGCAATCCGAATTGGAAAGGAACTATCTGCCATGAATATTGACGACATCCGCCTCCTCTACGATTTCAACGCGTGGGCCAACCACCGCACGATTGAAGCGTGCGCCGCGCTCGCGCCCGAGCAGTTCACGCGCGACATCGTCTCGAGCTTTCGATCCGTGCGCGATACGCTCGCCCATATTTACAGCGCCCAGTGGGCCTGGCTCGAACGCTGGCATGGCCGTACTCCAACCGGCCCTCCTCCCACCGCCGATTTCCCCGATTTCGAAACGGCGCGGCGGCGCTTTGTAGAAATAGACCGCAATCTGGTGGACTTCGCCGCCTCGCTCAACGCGGACGATCTGCACCGTGTGGTCCAATACAAATCAGTCGCGGGTGTGGCGCAAGCGCAGCCTCTCTGGCAAATGCTGCAACACGTCGCGAATCACAGCACCTATCATCGCGGCCAGGTGACCACGATGCTGCGCCAACTCGGCGCGAAAGCCACGAGCACCGATTTGATTGCGTTCTACCGCGAGCGCGCCGCCCAGGCCAACGCCTGAACATCTCATGATGAGCCCCTACCGGCGCTTGACCGGGAAATAACCCGCTCCTGATGGAATTAATTCATACCGTCGCGTGGATGAAGCAGGTGGCCGCCGAGGCTCGGCGGAACGACCGGTTGCTCGGCCTTGTCCCCACGATGGGTGCGCTGCACGAAGGACATCTCTCGCTCGTTCGCGAGGCGAAGAAACAGTGCTCACCGGTAGTCGTCTCGATCTTCGTGAATCCCAAACAGTTCGGCCCATCCGAGGATTTTCAGAAATATCCGCGGACACTCGACGCGGACCGCATGGCGCTGGAAAACCTCGGCGTGGACTATGTGTTCGCGCCGACCCCGGAGCAGATCTATCCGCCGGGCTTTCGCACCTCGGTTGCCGTGGAAGGTCTGGGCGACAAGCTTGAAGGGCGGTCGCGTCCCGGGCACTTTCGCGGCGTCACGACCGTAGTCTTGAAGCTGTTCGAGATCGTCCAGCCGCGCTTTGCATTTTTCGGGCGCAAGGACGCGCAGCAGGTTCGCATCATTCGCCAGATGACCGGTGATCTCGATCTCGACACCGAAATTGTCGTCTGCCCGATTGTTCGCGAACCGGATGGCCTCGCACTGTCTTCTCGCAACGCGTATCTTTCCGTCAGTGATCGCCGCGCTGCGACGGTGCTGTATCGCTCGCTCGACGCTCTCCGCCGCGAGGTTTCGGCTGGCGGCCGGGATGTGGTGCGTCTGCTTGCGACCGTTCGCACGGTCATCGAAGCCGAACCGGGCGTTGCCCTCGATTATGCGGAACTTGTGGACGCAGATTCGTTCGAGTCGGTGATGGCTCTGCGGAAAGCGTGCTACATCCTGCTCGCGGCGCGAGTGGGCACTACGCGCTTGATTGACAATGCGCTGATCGAACCGGCGAGCGATTCCTTCAGCGTAACGATCTAACGCCGTCGTTCAGTTCTATCCCTCGGTATTGACAAGTGGTTGTGGCCGCCCTACCCTCTGCCTCCAGCATATTCACCAGCCCGTTTACAAGGGAGGACAACATGGCATCACGCACCGGAGGCGTATTCCCAAGCGCCGCCTTGTTCATCGGCCTGCTTGGACTTTTCGAACTCATTGCAAAGCCGCGATTTCAGGCGTATCACCCGGTGGACGTCGTACAGCTGATCGCGTCCGGAATGTGTTTTGGAGTTGCGCTGATGTGGCTGATCCAGCGGTTCCGCAACAAGCCCTCAGCGTAAAGCGGGCGTCTCGCCGGTAAATCTGCTGCGCTTGAATTATCCCTCGCGGACTGCGGCGAGCACTTCGGCGGCGTGCCCCTTCACGGTGACCTTAGGCCAAATCTTGCGAATCTTTCCGTCCGGCCCGATCAGGAATGTTGTCCGCACGATTCCAAGAAACGACTTGCCGAAAAAGCTTTTCATCCGCCGGGCTTTGTAGGCCTCAACCACTTCGAATTCCGTATCCGCCAGCAGCGGAAAGTTCAGTTTGTATCGCGTCTTGAATTTCGTCTGATCTTCGATGGAATCTCCGCTGCAGCCAACCACGGCTGTATTCAGGTCCTTGAAATCCTTCAGCGCGTCGCGAAATTCCACGGATTCGTGCGTGCAACCGCTCGTATTCGCCTTGGGGTAAAAGTAGAGGACCAGATTTTGGCCGCGATAGTCCGCAAGCGAAATCTTGCTGCCGTCGTCCGCTGTCACGTTGAAGCTGGGAGCTGCTTCGCCTTCATTGGGCACGCTGGTGCCTCCATTTCGCCGAGCGGACTACGCCTCCGCGAGCACACGTTTCAGGATTTCATTCACCGCCTGAGGATTGGCTTGCCCGCGCGTCTCGCGCATCACTTGCCCCACGAAAAACTTGAACACGCCTTCGTTCCCCGCTCGATATTTCGCCACGTTGTCCGGGCTTTTCGCCACTAGAGCCCGCGCGACCTTCTCAATGGCGCTGGTGTCCGTGATCTGCGCGAGTCCCTCGGCGGCAATGATTTCCGCGGCGCGTTTCCCGGTATCGAACATGGTCGCGAACACTTTTTTCCCGCTCGCCGCCGTAATTTCGCCCTTCTCGACTTTCGCAAGCAATTCCGCCAGTGCCGTAGGCTCCACAGGGCACTCCGAAATATCCTTCCCGGCGTCATTCAGGCGCCGCAACAGCTCCACGGAAATCCAGCTCGCAGCCGACTTCGCGGGCGCGCCAGCGCGCACAACCGCCTCGAAATAATCCGCGAGGGCTCGCGTGTCCGTGAGCACTCCCGCGTCGTATGCCGAGATGCCGTACGCGATTTCAAAACGCGCGCGTCTTGTGCTCGGCAATTCGGGCATCGCCCGCCACACATCGGCAATCGTCGCTTCCGAAACGGAAACGGGCAGCAGGTCGGGATCGGGGAAATACCGGTAGTCGTGCGCGAATTCTTTTGAACGCATCGGCTCCGTGCGTCCCGCGGCCACGTTCCACAGCCGCGTTTCCTGCTTCACCGTGCCGCCGGATTCCAGCACGCCAATTTGCCGCTCGATTTCGTATTCCAGCGCATGCGCCAGATAGCGGAACGAGTTCAGGTTCTTCACTTCCGCCTTCGTTCCAAATTTGGGTGCGCCGCGCAGCCGCACGCTCACATTCGCATCGCACCGCAGCGATCCCTCTTCCATGTTGCAGTCGCTCACTTCCGTGTATTCGAGGATCTGTTTCAGCGCCGTCAGGTACGCGTACGCTTCGGGGGGCGCGCGCAGGTCCGGCTCCGACACGATTTCGATCAGCGGCACGCCGCAGCGGTTGAAATCAATGTAGCTCCACCGGTCGGAGTCCGGAAATCCCTCGTGCAGGCTTTTCCCCGCGTCGTCTTCCATGTGCAGGCGCGTAATACCGATCGTCTTCTTTTCGCCCTCGACTTCGATTTCGAGCGACCCTGCCAGCGCCAGCGGCAGTTCGTACATCGAAATTTGATAGCCCTTCGGCAGATCGGGATAGAAGTAATTCTTGCGCGCGAACCGCGACCGATTCTGAATCTTGCAGCCGATCGCGAGCGATGCCCGCAGCGCAAGCTCCAGCGCTCGTTTGTTGAGCACCGGCAGAGCGCCCGGCAGGCCCAGGCACACGGGACACGTATTCGAGTTCGGCGCGTCACCGAAGCGCGTCGAGCATCCGCAGAACGCCTTGGTGAGCGTCTGAAGATGCGCGTGCACTTCGAGGCCGATCACAGCCTCGTAGCGCGCCATCACCTCCGGCGCAAGACGCGATGCTTCTTGTGCGGTTCGGCCCATTGTAAGCGGGTGATTATAGCATCCAGTCGGGCGGCGCGCTTTTCGCCGATTTTGCGCCCGCCCGACGATTTGGCCGGTGCCACGTGGAGTTTTCTAGCGGCAATTTACCCTAGGGAGACGACCTGTCCCGACCCGCGGGCAGTTCAAGTTTAATTCCCGCCACGAAGTTCAGCTTCAGCGCCGGAAAGCCAAACGACTCCTCATAGCTTTGATTGAGGAGATTGTTCAGCCTTCCGTAGACTTCGATTCCGCGCGGAAAGTCATACGCGAAACCGGCGTTCGCGTCCACGTATCCGTGACTTCGGAAAACGCACGGCATGCCCGGAAACAGCTCGCAGGCAAATGTCCCGTCATTCGGCTCCAGATCGAGAACCGCCCCTCGAATACTAGCGTTCGAGTTGAGCATCAGACGGCCGTGCGTCCATGTCACATCGTATCCTCTGGAACTGCGCGGCCGCCTGATCAGCGGCTCGCCTACAAAGAACGGCAACTGGACGCCGGTGCTTCCGTCGAGCGCCAGGACCGCGGTATTGAGCCACGTGTATTCCGCAGTCACCTGAAGCGAGCGGGCCGGTCGAAGCCTCAAGCTGTTTTCGATTCCGTACGCGCGCGACCTCGCCAGATTCGCCGACAAGAATGGGCTCAGCCCTGAAAATGCGCCCCCCAGCGTGACGATCTGATCCTTGTACAGATTGTAAAAGTAGGTCACGTCAATCACGGCCCTATCATTCAGAAACGCTGCTCGACCCCTGCGTCAACGCTGATGCTCCGCTCCGGTTTCAGCTGCGGATTGTCCGTGAAGCCGAGTTCGAAGCCGTCCGGCGGACGGAGTCCAGTTCCAAAGCTGCTATGAAGGCGCGTGTTTCCGAAAAACCCGCCGCTCGATTGCCGCGCCAGATAAGCAACCGAGATTCGCGGGTCCAGCTGCGTGACCGATGTCGCCGGAATGAACGGACGCCCCGCATTGACTGGGTCCGCCGGCAAATCCCCGGTCTGGATGTTGTCCACGCGCACGCCCGTGGTCAGAAACCAGCGGTTGCCGGGATTCCAGCGATTTTCGGCGAAAAAGGCATAGCTATCTCGCGGCAGATCGAATGGGATGCCGGTCGAGCTGGCCACGAATGTGTCTCTGTACTGCTCGCGGTCATATTCGAATCCGGCGACAAAAACATCCTTGGACGAAACCGCCATTTCGCTTCGCGTGTTAGCCACCAGCCGCACGTTCTTTGTGAACGACGAGCTTCCGAACGACCCGGGCGTCGCCGGAAACGAAAACTGATCGGTTGAAACACTCACGGTCGAGACCTGCTGAAAGCGGCTCGAAAACTGCTCCGTCTCGCTCGCCTGATATCCGAAGAGGTCCTGCACCTGATCGGTGAAATGGTCAGGAATCCCCGCCTTTCCCCCAAACAAATCGTATGGATCCGACCCGTAAGGCCCGGGATTCTGCGCCCGCCCGGCATCGCCAAAGAAATGCACGATAAATTTGCGCCGCGGGCTGCGTGAGTATCCGAGACTTACGAACGAAGTTTGATTGCGGTACGTGTCGTCAATAACCGGCCCGAGCGTGCTCACGCGCGACAAATTGTAGGCCCAGCTAAGACCATCCGTAAGTCCCGCCCCGCCCGTCGTGAGCCGCCACGTGTCGTAGCTGCCGCCTTCGCCGGAAAAATTGAAGTGCGGCGAGCTTTCGCCTCGGTCGCTCACGATGTTGATCACACCGGCCACCGCATTCGAGCCATAGAGCGCGCTTTGTGGCCCGCGCAGCACTTCTACTTGATCCACGCCCTCGGTCGGCAGCGGCGCGAGGTCGAACGCACCGCCGAAATCGTTCATCGGAATTCCGTCAATCATCACGAGGTCGTAATTGGAATTTCCGCCGCGTATGAACGCGCTGGTCACCGCGCCTTGCTGGCCCGTCCGATTGATTGCGACTCCCGGGACATTGCGAAGCGCGTCGGCAACCGTCTCCATGCCCTGGTCTTCGATTTCTTCGTGACTCACCACCGTGACCGAAGAGCCGACCTCCGGAGCCAGCGCGCCGCCGAGCGAAGCCGAAACCACCACCTGCTCTTGCACCGCGCTCAGTTTTAGATGCACATCCTTAACGGAATTCTCGGCTCCCTCCACTTTGATTTCAGCGGAGACGCTCGTGAATCCGGGCAGGTTCGCGACGACTGTGTAAGTTCCGCCGGCGAGCCCATCGAATTTGTACTCGCCGCGCGAATCCGTGCGCGTCTCAGCGACGGCGATCGGCGAGCCAAGCAGCGTGACCGCGGCATCTGGCACAGCGCGTCCATCAGGGTCGTATACCGTACCGCGAATGGTAGCTCCGCGCGTCGAACCGGACGTTTGGTAGGACGATTGGGCACACGTCGGGTAAGGCAACAGCAGCACAGCGGTAAAAAAAAACAGCAGGGAATTTCGCAGTCTCATTTTTCCTCCTCTCCCTCTCGCGCGGGAGTTGAAGGTTGTCCTGAAACGCACACGCCTGCCGTGCGATTCCGGATTGAGACTCCGCCGGTCTCCTGGCTTGGCGGATTGTCCCAAAATCATGCGGGACTGCAGCGCGGCCTTCCCATCCCGTCATCGAATCCAGGTGGATTCTTTGTGCGGGTCAGTGGCACGCGCCGAAAACTTTTCCGCCTTACAGTCGCGCGGCGGCGACGGATTTTCACCGTCTTCCCTAGCGCGGAGTCTCTTGTGATTGTGGACGGCTCTCTCAGTGTGTGAAAGCACCGCTTGCGGAGGCTGATGCAAGCCCCCGCGAACTCGCAGTACAAAACTCGTCGCCGTGCTAGTGATTCCCTCCGAGAATCACCCTCGGGCGCCCGCTTTCGCGCATCTCGACTTCGAGTGGCGCCTCGAAAACCTCCTCCAGCAACGCCCGGTCGTAGACTTCCGCGGGTGTGCCCACGCGCAGGCACTTGCCTTTGTGCAGCAGCACAATGCGGTCGGAAAACTCCGCGGCCAGATTCAGCTCGTGCGTCACCACGAGTACGGTATATCGGCTATCGTCCGCCAATCGCCGCAAGCGCCGCAGCAATTCCACTTTGCCGCCGATATCCAGATGCTGCGTCGGCTCGTCCAGCAGCAGCAGCGACGGCTGCTGCGCCAGCGCTCGCGCCAAAATCACGCGTTGCTTCTCGCCTCCGGAAAGCTGATCCATCCAACGGTCGCGCAACGCGTCCGCGCCCACCTGCGCCAGCGCATTTCCGGCCAGCAGGCAGTCTTCCTCCGACTCGAACCTCAGCCGCTTCCCGTATGGGTACCGCCCCTGCAGCACGTATTCCCACACGCGCAGGGGAAACAGCAGCTCGCTTTCCTGCTGCACCAACGCAATCCGCTGCGCGCGCGTTCGCAAATCGAGCATGCTCACTTCAACGCCGTCCACTTCAATTCGCCCCGAAAGCGGACGCGCCATTCCTGCGAGCAGCGTCAAAAGCGTTGATTTTCCGCTGGCATTCGGCCCGAGAATCGCCACAAGCTCCCGCTGATTGGCTTCGAAGCTCGTCGGGCCGAGTGTGAATTTCGGCGCCGATCGGTCCGTCGCGGCATACGCATAGCTCGCCTGCTCCACTTTCAAGCGCACGCCCGGAGTCCGCGGCGACAGGATGGCTGGCGACATCGCCGGAGCGCCGCTTCCCGTAACCGCGTTCATCGCACCCTCCGTCGCATCAAATATATGAACACGGGCGCGCCCGCGAGCGCCGTCATCGCGCCAACCGGCAATTCCGTGGGGCTCACAACCGAGCGCGCGAGCGTATCCGCCAGCACCACCAGAATCGCGCCGCCGATCGCCGATGTCGGAATCAACAGCCGGTAATCCGTGCCGAACATCATGCGCATCACGTGCGGCACAAGCAGTCCCACATATCCGATCGTCCCGCTCACCGATACCGCGAGGCCCGTAAGCACCGAGGCCGCGATATATACGACCAGTTTCACGCGATGCACGTTCACTCCCAGGTGCCGCGCTTCCTGCTCGCCGGTAAGAATTAAATTCAAATCCGAAGACGTCGCGTAAATCGCGCCCGCCGCCAGGACAAATATCAAGAATAATCCCTCGAACCACGGAAGCGGGTTTGCCGGCATCGTCGACCCAAGATCGCCCATCAGCCAGAACGCCATGCCGCGCAGGTCGCGCCCGTTCAGCGTGGTCATCAAGAACATAATGATCGCGGAAAGAAATGACGCGGCCACAATCCCCGCGAGCAGCAGCGTCGCGCTGTCGAGCTGTCCGCCGCGGCGGCCAAGGAAATAAACGGCGGCGGTCGTGGCCGCGGCTCCCGCAAAAGCCGCCAGTTGAATTGCTCCCGGCGTGTGCGGTGCAACGATCAAGCTGATGATCGCTCCCAGCGCAGCGCCGCTCGATACGCCGAGCACATACGGATCGGCCAGCGGGTTTCGCAGCAGCGCTTGAAAACCAGAGCCTGCCGTCGAAAGCGACGCGCCCACCAGAATCCCCAGCAGAATCCGGGGCAGCCGAATGTTGAACACGATGGATCTGTACTCGCTGGGAATGCCTTCCCAGTGACCGACGGCTCCGCTGAAAAGCGTTTTGACGATATCCACCACCGAAATCGGATAAGCGCCGATGCGCAGCGAAATCACCGCCGCGGCAAAAAGCACCACGCCGAGCCCGGCGCAGATCCAGGCGACTCGACGCGGCGTCAGCGGGCGCACTGGCTGCACTCCTCTCCGGTTGTTCGCGGGCGTTCTGTCATTACGCCGGTTTCGAGTTGCGCGTTTCGCCTTTCGAGTGTCGCATTTCCAGTTTCGAATTTCGATTTTCTACTTTCGCTCTTCTCGCCAAACGCCTCCGGATGCACTTCGTGCGCAAGCTGCTCGATCGCATCCACCAATCCCGGTGATGGCCGGATCGCTTCTACGCTCACGTTGATCACATGCCCCGTTTCAACAGCGTCAAGATCGCGCCACACGGGACGCGCCCGCAAATCCGCGAGCGTGGTGGCCACGGGTCCATGATCGCTCGTAAAAACAAGGTAGTCCGGCTGCAGCCGCACCACTTCCTCGATACTCAGGTGCGGCCATTGCTGCTTGGACAAAACCACCGACTCGGCTCCGGCGAATCGCAGCGCATCCGCAATGAACGTGTTCTGTCCGATCGTGATTAGCGGCTGGTCCCAAACCACAAACAGCACGTGAACCATCGGCCGGTCGCTCAGCCGCGATTGCAGCGCATCGAGCCTTTTTTGCAATTGCGCGACAAGGTCCGTTCCCCGTTGTTTCTCGTTCATGGCTTCGGCCATGTGCTGAACCGAATCGAGCATCCCGCGAACCGTCTGCGGATCGGTCGTATACACAGGAAATCCCAGTTGCTTCAGCGCGTCGGCTGTTTCCACGCGATTGATCGAAGTGGTCGCGAGCACCAGATCCGGTTGCAGCGCCACAATCGCTTCGAGGTTGGGATTCTGCGGCTCCCCGATGTGTGCCTTCGATTTCGCGGCCGGCGGCGTGTCACATTCATTCGTGTCGGCCACAAGCCGATCTTCGAGTCTCAGCGCGTAGATCGTCTCCGTCAAATTCGGCGCGAGCGTCACGATCCGTTTCACTTCGAATGGAATTGTCACGTGCCGTCCCACTTCGTCCGTGACCACGAGTGGGGGCCTCGAGAGCACGCCATAATCCGAGGTATGACCCTCCCCGTTCTGTGCAACGACGGGCGCCGCGCTCGCAATCAGCGCGCCCGCAATCGCAAGCGTCAGAATCCCGCGATGCCACTCGTGACGCAACCTGCCCTCCGGCGAATGGGCAACAAAAAAGCCCCGCGAGAATAGCGAGGCGCGTCGCCACACTCTTTCTCGCGAAGAGTGTCAGCTTCGACTAGCCCGGGTATGTTCCTGACTCTCGACGCTCGCACAGCGCGTCGATCACAGTGGCGGGACCGTGGCCGATTTTCACGGCCTTCCATTTACCCTGAGAAGCCGCCAGCGGCGGATTCGAAGGGATTACCCGGTGCCAGTTCAATTGTCAAAAGCGAGTCTAAGCTCCGCTCGCGGGTGTGTCAATCAATCCCGTCTCGGTATACTTTCGTTAGGCTGCTTCTGTTTAGCTGCCATTCCGGTTGCGAGCACGACCGTTATCAAAGTGGCGATGAAAGCGGCCCAAGCGATGAGCCAGGCGACCGGACGGCCGGCAGCATGCAACTCCCAGACGGCGCGGCCACCCAGAAGCGCGAAAAAGAACAAAGAGAAACGCAAGACTACATCGAAAGTCTTCTTTTGGCGCCTCAGAGAACGCGATAAAAGAGGCTCAAATGGCTTGATTTCAGGATGGAGATATTGTTTGTCATCGCCGGCGTGCATTGTGGTCCCTAGCGATTCTTCCACTTCGGGGCGCGCTTCTCGACCAGCGCTCGCAAACCTTCCTGCGAATCCTCCAGCTCGGCAAGCTCGTTCAGGAAAACTTTCATCGAATTTCGGACGCCATCTCGCAGCGGCAATCCCAGGCTGCCCATGATCGCCTTCTTCGCCATGGTCAGCACCGGCGCGGACTGAGCCGTCACCTTCGCGATCACGTCGTCAACTTTTTTCTGCAGCTCGTTTTCGGGCACGAGCCAGTTCACAAGTCCCAGCTCGCGCGCGCGCTCGGCGGACATCGCTTCGCCCGTCAGCACGAGTTCGAGAGCCTGCTTCGGTCCCAGAATATAGGGAAGAATCGCCGCGGCCAGCGGCGGAAAAACTCCGAGTTTGATTTCCGGCTGCGCGAATCGCGCCTTGGGAGTCGCAACCACCAGGTCGCCTAGCGCCGCCAACTCCGCGCCTCCGCCCAGCGCCGGCCCGTTCACAACCACCAGCAGCGGCTTGGACGTATCCAGCATCGCTGAAAACGCACAATGAAATGCGTCGAGCATTTGAAACACGCGCCGCTGCGTGTATTCGCCGAGCTCGATACCGCCGCAAAATGTTTTCCCGGCGGAATCCAGAACGATGAGCTTGATGTTGTACTGCTCGCCGAGGATGTTGATTCCGGAGGCCAGTTCGCAGAGCATCCGTTCGTTCAGCAGGTTGTGGTCGGGGCGATCGAGTGTCAGGCGCGCGACTTCTCCCTCGATGCGCACCTTCACGAACTGAAATTCTTCGATTCTTGGCGCGGCCAGCGCCAGCGTGCCAAGGACTTCGACACCCCCGCCGCGTTTCTGCTGATGCGTGTCCATGGAAATCGCTCCGGTCTGAGCGCTCTCACCAAAACCGCTGAAGAGCACTCCCAAAAGGTTAGACCGTTTCGATTTCGACCGCCACGCCCAATCCGCCGGACACACACAATGTGGCAAGACCCCGCCGGCCAGTCCGCGGGCTGCCCTCTTGGCCAGCCCCCTGTCCTGACGGCCGCCGGATTTCGTGAATGAGGGTTGTTAGAATGCGGCTTCCCGTGCACGCAATCGGGTGTCCGAGCGCAATCGCGCCGCCATTGGGATTCAGCCGCTCGCGATTGAAGTGCAAATCACGGTCGCAGGCCAGCACCTGCGCGGCAAACGCTTCGTTCAGCTCGACCGCGTCGTAATCTTCCACTTTCGTGCCCGTGCGCTTGCTGAGATTCCGAACCGCGGGCACGGGACCGATGCCCATCACGCGCGGATCAACCGCCGCAATCGTCGCGTCAACGATTCGCGCGATCGGCTTCAGATTCAGTTCGCGGACTTTTTCCTCGCTCGCGATCACCACCGCCGCGGCGCCGTCCGTGATGCCGCTCGAATTCCCCGCGCTCACGCTGCCTGTCTTGCTGAACACCGGCGGCAGCTTCGCCAGCGCCTCGAGCGTCACGTCCGCGCGTACGTGCTCGTCTTTGTCGAGCCGCGTGATGTTGCCCTTTCTTGTCCTTCACTTCGATGGGCACCATCTCCGCCTTGAAGTGGCACTCCGCAGCCGCGCGCCCAGCCCGCCGGTGACTTTCGAGCGCGAACGCGTCCTGCTCGTCGCGCGAAATCTTGTATTGCTCGGCCAGAATCTCCGCCGTCTCGCCCATGATCAATTTCGATATCGGGCAGACGAATCCGTCACGATACATCGCGTCAATCAGCGGCTGGTTTCCCAGCTTGAATCCCCAGCGCCCCTCGACGAGGTACGGCACGCGGCTCATTGACTCCGCGCCGCCCGCCACGATAATCTCCGCGCCGCCGGTCAGAATTTCCTGCCAGCCAAGCACGACCGCGCGCAACCCGGATGCGCACGCCATGTTCACGGTAAACGCCGGCACGTCATCGCCCAGCCCCGACCGCCACGCGACTTGCCGCGCAGGATTCGGCCCCACGCCCGCCGGCCGCGCATTCCCAAAGATCACTTCGTCCACGTGCCACGCCACACCACTATTTTGCTTGTCATTCCGAGGGACGCCATCGGCGTCCCGAGGAATCTCTCTTCCAGCGCCGGTCACTGGCGCATGCGCAAATTCCCCCGGCGTTCGTTCCTGCGGCAGCGGTAACCCAAACGCGCGCTCCAGCGCCGCGCGCACCGCGATCGTTCCCAGGTCCGGATGCGTGAAATCCGCGAGCATCCCGCCGAATTTCCCGATCGGCGTGCGCACCGCGCTCACAATGTAAACAGTTTTGGCCATGTTTGATCGGATGTTAGCACAGCTCTTCGCGCTTCAAGGAAGCGCTCCCAGTGCAGCACAAACGGCAGGTCAAAGCGCACAATTTTCATGGTTTTAGCACCCCACGAGGTATCACTTCGGCGCTATATCAGGACCCTAAGTGCCCTAGCTGCAAGCGCTTGCGCAATGAGCGCCGGGTTGGCAGGGGCGTTGCTACCTTGCTACTGCGTGAAGCACTTATAAAGATCATCTAGGCGCTATTGAGGAGACCGGCGATGAGAACTGAAGCCCTTATTCAAGATCATCAAAATTACATTGATAACGCATCGAGCCGCCAATTTCGCGTGTCCGACGAAACGAAATTCCTCCGCGCGGAAGAAGTGGAAGCGCGCATCCAGCGCGTGTGCGATCGCTACAAGAATTTGGACTCGGCCTCGCATACCGTTTGGCTGAAGACGGGTCCGCACATCTGCAATCCGGAACTCGACCTCCACGTGAAAGTCGAAGCCGTGCGCTGGATGCTCAAGATCGCGAAGCACATGAGCGAGCCGGCTCGGGAAGTTGTGTTTTTGCGAATCGAAAATTCCCTTCGACAACTTGAGTCGGCCGTTGAATCGCGGCCGCGCCCCGTTCATTCGGGCGCACCTACCGAACGCCTCTATCGCTCCGCCCAATAATCAATTCGTCGATCGAGACCGGCCGTATCGCCGCGTACTCCTGTTTTTCGCCACTGCGGTATCGCGTCGCGTCGTTTCATTGCTACCGCATCGAAACGCATGTAACATCTCGCCTCGATTCTCCGAAACAAATTGAGCCAGGGGGCAAAAATGCGTACGAGGCGATCCATCAAGGCTGCGGCGTATCTGACTGCACTCATTGCGCTGACTGCGATTTTCTCACCCGCGGCGCGCGCGCAAGTCAAAGCCGAGGACTATCCTCCGCCAAAGCCGGCCTTCCCCGGCCAGACCAACGCTCCAGTCCCAGCGAAACCGTCGCCGGCGCTCAAAGTCGAGACGATCATCACGCGCTTCAACGGGCCATGGTCGCTCGCCATCATGCCCAACGGCAAAATACTCGTCACCGAGCGCTATGGCTTTCTCCGCGTCGCGGAGATGAACGGCTTTTACTCCGCGCCGATTGCCGGGGTGCCCGATACAAAAATCGTCGCTGCCGAATCGCTGCACGACGTAGTCCTCGATCCCGATTTCGCCCACAACCGGATGATCTATTTCACGTATTTCGCGCCGCCTCCCGGTGAGACTCCCGGCTCCTGGCCGCTCGAGTATTTCTACGCCAACGTCTGGAAAGCGTCCGTCTCCGAACGCCGCACCATGCGCGTCGGCGAAGAACGCCTGGCCCGCGCGCGCCTCAGCGACGACGAGCGCCACCTCGAAAACGTTGAAGTCCTCCTCGACGGCGTGAATCGCCGCATCGTCTTCGCTCCCGACGGCACCCTATTCATCACCGGCGCCGATCGCTTCCGCTTCTATGAGGCCCCCTACGACGGTACCGATCACGAAATCAACGATCCCGATATCCTTCGAAATTTCACGGGACGCGTCGCGCGCATCAATAAGGACGGCTCGATTCCCAAGGACAATCCGTTCCTCGACCAGCCGACCGTCCTGCCGGAAACTTATTCCTATGGCCATCGCGATCCCGAAGGCGCGGCCATCAATCCCACGACCGGCAAACTCTGGGTGATCGAGCACGGCCCGCTCGGCGGCGACAAACTCAGCATCATCAAGCCCGGCGGAAATTATGGCTGGCCCAACGTCAGCTACGGCCGTCGCTACAATGGCGACCTGGTCGCCGGCAAGGGGCTAACGCAGGCGCCCGGCGTCGAGCAACCCGTGTATTTCTGGTATCCGGATGTCGCACCGTGCGGATTGATTTTTTACACTGGCGAAATGTTTCCGGAGTGGAAGGGCAACGTCCTGATCGGCGGGCTGGGCGCGAAAAGTTTGATTCGCCTCGTGCTCGATGGCGACAGGGTCGTCGCCGAAGAGCGCCTGCTCAAGGACCTGAACCAGCGCGTCCGCGAAGTGCAGCAAGCGCCAGATGGGGCGCTCTTCATTCTGCTCGACGACGGCCGCCTCATCCGCGTCTCAAGAAAGTAGCGAGCGCCGCGCTATGAAAATCTACGAAATACCCAAGGGCGCGACATCGCTCGAAAACCTGCGGCGCGCCGACCGTCCCGATCCAAAGCCGGGACCCAGCGACGTCCTCGTTCGCATGCGCGCCGTCGCGCTCAACTACCGCGACCACGCCATCGTCACCGGCAAATATCGCTACGGCCTGGACCACGACACGATTCCCTGCTCGGACGGCGCGGGCGAAGTCGTCTCCGTCGGCGCGAACGTCACGCGCTTCAAACTAGGCGATCGCGTGGTCCCAACTTTTTTCCAGATTTGGATTGACGGCGCGCCGCCGAAAAACCGCGGAGCGCTGGGCTCTCCGCTCGACGGCACTCTCGCCGAGTTTGTTTCGCTGCACGAAGACGGCCTGGTCGCGATGCCGAAAGATCTCTCGTTCGAGGAAGCGGCGACGCTTCCTTGCGCCGGCCCGACCGCGTGGAACGCGTTGATGATTGCGGGCACGCGCGTCAAGCCCGGCGACACGGTCCTTTGCCTCGGCACCGGCGGCGTTTCGATGTTCGCGCTGCAATTTGCGCGTGCGGCCGGCGCGCGCGTCATCGTCACGTCGTCGAGTGACGCGAAAATCGAGCGCGCTCGCGGCTTCGGCGCGTCCGACGGCGTAAATTACAAAACGCATCCCGATTGGGAAAAAGAAGTGATCGCGCTGACCGGCGGGCGCGGCGTGGATTGCGTGATCGAAAATGGCGGCATGGGCACGCTCGCGCGCTCGTTCGAATGCGTCGGGTACGGCGGCAAGATCGCTCTGATCGGCGTGCTCGCGGGCCGAGAGGGTAACGCCAATCCGCACGACCTCATGTTCAAAAGCGCCAGCCTGCACGGAATCGGCGTCGGCAGCCGCGCAAACCTCGAGCAATTGATTCGGGCGATCGAGGTCAACAGGATCAAACCCATCATCGAAAAAGTATTCCCGTTCGACCAGGCCGTGGACGCTTTCCGCCTCCAGGCCTCCGGCAACTTCCTGGGCAAAATCGTAATCAAGTTGTGAGCCGTGTGTGACCGGCGGCAATCCCCGTCCATCGTCCCTCGTGTTATCATCCGCGAGCCGCGACGAAACCAGGAGGCGATACGATGGATCGCAAGCGCCGTGATTTTCTGTCCGCAACCGCAGCAGCGGTAACTCTTTCGGCCGGGCTTCCCGCCAAGTTCGCGAACGCCGCCGAGCCTTTGGCGCCCGCAAAACCTGCTCAGGTCGCGCAAGCGCCCGCTGCGTCGCCCGATAGTTCCAGCTACGCCGCGCCCACGGAAATCAAGGCCATCGAATTCATCAATCTGCGCGAGCTCGAACCGGCGGCGCAGAAAGTAATTCCCAACGGCGGCTTCGGCTACATCTCCAGCGCGGCCGGCGACGAATGGACCAAGCGCGAAAACGAAGCGGCGTTCAAGCGCGTCACCATCGCGCCGCGCTATTTGAGCGGCTACAAGGACGCCGACCGCTCGACCACGCTCCTCGGCTCGAAAATTTCCATGCCCATGATGGTTTCCGCCATGGCGGGACACGGCATGGCTCACGTGACGGCGGAAATTGGCTCGGCGCAGGGCACCGATGCGGCGAAAGCTCTCTATTGCGCGGCGTCGCTTTCCACGAAGACGCTCGAGGAAATCGCGCAGGCCTGTCCCGGGCCGAAATGGTTTCAGATTTATCTGCCTGCGGATCGCGGCGTGGCCACCGAAATTCTCGGGCGCGCCAAGGCCGCGGGCTACACGGCCATCGTGCTCACGGTTGATACGGTCGTCGCGAGCAACCGCGAGACCGACCGGCGCAACCATTTCCGTTCGCCGCTGCCCATCGGAAATTATCCCGGGCAGAGCGGCGGTTACGCCGCGTCTCCGACGAAGCGCGATCTCGATTGGGACGATGTCGAGTTCATTCGCAAAACGACGGGGCTGCCGGTGCTGCTGAAGGGCGTGATGTCGCCCGAGTTCGCGGTTGCGGCCGTGGAGCATGGCTGCGCGGGAATTCAGGTGTCGAACCACGGCGGGCGCCAGCTCGACGACGTCTCCGCTTCGTTCACTGTGCTGCCGCGCATCGCGGAAGCAGTCCACGGGCGCGCGGTCATCCTGATTGACGGCGGCGTGCGGCGCGGGCAGGACGTGTTCAAGGCGCTCGCGCTCGGCGCGAATGCTGTCGCCATTGGACGGCCGGTGCTCTACGGGCTGGCGCTCGGCGGATGGATGGGCGTGCAGGCCGTGCTCCAGCATCTCGATGGCGAACTCGAAATGACCATGCGCCTCGCCGGCGCCCGCACCATCGCCGAAATTTCGAAGAAATTCATCGCTGCCTGATCCGGCGCGGCGCCTGTCCCCTCCAATTTGTGCGACTCGCGAGAATTTGCGATTAGGACGAGGTCCGATTGTTTGTTTTCTTCTAGTTAGGATGGATTCTAATAACGGTAGTTTGCGATCAGAAAACTGTAGATTCCGGTGGTAGGCGGGACGCAGCCTGATCTCCCAGGCTCGATTAGCCATCGACACTGGGAGCCCTATCTGAAAAACTGTGTCACTTGGCGATGTACCCAATCGTTTGTTTTGTTGGAGATGCGGCGAAAATTACTCGGCACGTGTGTCGAGTAATTTGCTGGAAGCTGGAGGCTCGGAGATGGCGCGAATTTGGCTGCGCGCGGAACGAGCTGGGCGTAGGGGTGGGACGCCCTTTCGCCGATCAGTAATGCGCCGAGTTTGTGTTCGTGTCGCATAACGCCAGAATGACGCTACGCGGATTTCGTACGCGAGGATGCTGGTACAAAGCTTAGAAAAGGTACAGGCGGTGGCACCTGCCCGCTTGCGGGGATGAGCTTCACTTCCGAGGTGAAGAATCGTCGCGAGACACCTTCCACCGCGCTGCATCTGTCGCAGCAGTATTCCCGTGTCGCGATGCTGTGCCCGACGATCAAACTTCAGGGTTATTACTTGGGCGTCCTGCTAAATGTTCGAGACATTAAGACAGTGGTAATATTCGGAAGGCAGCGCAGCGGCCAACCGTGCAATGAAGTGCGTTGACTCAAGGTGTTACGGCACGACATGGGGCGACGCATAGGAGCATCCGTTGAATACATCCGAGACAGTGACGTTTGGGATCGGCTTGGCTGTCAGCTTACTCTCAGTTGGCTTGGGTGTGTTCGCGATCTGGCTGAGTTTGCGGCTGTCGAAAAGCTCCACCGACGCGCTAGATTCAGTGCGCGATCTTGCCCGTGAAACGCGAATTCTTGTACAGATGGGCCTTGATCAGCAAAAGGGATTTTCTTCGAAAATGCTCGACTCCATTTTAGAGCAGAACAAGTTCGGTCGTGTGTCCGCGCCCGAACGGATCAGCGGCCCAAACCAACTGGCAGTTCTACTCAGGGATCAGCTTGAAAGCACAGAACAGAAGATAGCGTCGTCAGTTGAGAACACAGTTAAACAGCTCGTAAGGACGGGAAATGTGGACGGGGTCCGTCTTGAGCATGCTCTTCAGCGAGATTCGCGGCGAGATCGAAAAGGTCGGGGCAGCCGCAAATGAAGTTTACTCCGCGGTCGCGCTGACTGAGAAGCTGAAGGGAGACCTCGTGAGCTTTAAAACTACCCTGCCCATTATCTCTTGCTTCAAGCGGTACTTCAGACCGGATCATCTTCGGAGAAGGACCTCGCAAAAGCCCAAGAGAAGTACAGGTTTCCGGAAGGCTGGCGGGGCGGACTTCAACACCTTATTAGCACGGGAATTCTTGAGGGGACCTTGACAGAATTCGCATCCCGGAGAAATTCTCGACTCCACTAAAGGTTTGGATACAGCGCAACGCAGAGATCCTGGGTCAGATCGCACAGCTAATGGCGGAAGTTAAATCCAAATCGGACGGCCCCGTGACACCAAGAGAAATCGACTTGGCCCGCCAGCTTACGTTTTAATGTGTGGGCGGATAGGGGTCGTCCTCTGCGTGTGGCGCTAGGTGAGACCGGATCAGAATCCGAAAGGTCCACAGGCGCGCGAGCTGGACACGGCATCTCATGTCTAGAAGTATGGGAGTACGGCGCGTGAAACACATCACCATCTGAGCAAGGGCTGTCTAGACCACGATGCGACTGACTTTCACCGTCGGTATAATGCTCGCAGGTTAGGGGACGGAGAACGTGCTATCTTGGCGATGAAGAGCACCCCTTAAGCGAGAAGCTCAAGTGTCGGAAGTCGCGCAGCAGCACCCAGGGCTGCGCAAACCGAAGCAAGAAGTGGCAGGGGCGTGAATTCAGGTCAGAATCACGCGCCCTACAAATCCCATCCGTGGCGTATGGAATCGGTGCTACAGGCTCCGACTCAATACGTTTCGCTCGCAATCTATCAGGGAGAGGCTAACGATGCCACGACGACGCCCAGATCGAATGCGCGGGGACCTTCGAGAGTTCCCGTTACAGCATATCGGAAGCAGCATTTTACGTCCGAATACCGGCTACGACTTTAGTGGCCTGGACGCGCGGCCAAGAGTATCGGACCAGTCGGGGCGTACACCGCACGTTCGAACCCCTTATCGAACTAGCCGATCCGGAAAACAAGCTGCTCTCGTTCTACAATTTGGTCGAGCGCATATGCTGCGCTCCACGACAGAGCGAGGAGTGCCGCTCAAGAATGTGCGCAAAGCTCTCGACTATATCCGTGAGGCCTTCCCCCGGCAGTCATCCACTATTGGCGCACGATTTCGAGGTATCCGGCAAAGACGTTTTCATTCAACACCTCGAAGATACCGTCAACGCCACTCGCTATGGGCAGCTCGCGATGCGAAAGATTTTGGACCGGCATCTTAAGCGAATTGAGCGGGACGCCCATCGATTATAGCTTAGAGTGTTTCCGATTAATTCCAAGAGGCTCGTAATTGATCCACAATTCTCCTCGGGGAAACCGATCGTAAGAGACAGGGGCATAGTCGCTTCTGTGCTTTGGGGCCGAAAACAAACGGGGGAAACTATTCCACAAATTGCGAAAGACTACGGGCTAACACGGCTTGAGGTCAAAGAGGCAATCCAAGATTACTGCTGGAAAGTTTCAGCTTGACGAACCGCCTGTCTTTTTCCTTGACCGTACGTTTGGAAAAGCCAAGCTGGTCGAGATGCTGCGCCCCAATGGGTTTAGTGTGGTCACCCACTACGAGGAATACGGCGACGAGGGGCACAAGATCGGCGACCCTGTCATCATTCAAGACTGCGGCTTGAAAAATCGCGTCCTTCTAACCGGCGATAAAGACCTGATTCATACCTATGCACGCGAAATCAAGGACGCGAAAATCGCGGTCTATGTCACAACTGACAATCATGAGGGTCCGGCCAAATGGGGACCCCCGAATCATTTGCAGCCAAGTCAGACGTATGGCGTGAATTGGGTCGAAGGAAAAAGCCATTCACAGCCGTGATCTCTAAAGACGGCAGAGTCGTGCAAGTCAGGCTTTTTGGGAGGCTGGGGGATCTGGAAAACAATTGAGATCGGGAAAAGAAATCCTCCGCACGTCAATAGACAAAAACAAGCTGTGTCCGGTCTCACCTAGATTCAAGCAAGGCACGGCTCACCAATCACTATTCACCCGCCACCGGTTTCCGCTATTCTTCTGGCCTATGCATGATCTGGGATTTGTGCGAGAACATCGGAAGCAATCGAGAAGATGGCGCGGGACCGCGGCGTCACGCTCGACCTTGCGCCCTTCCGCGAACTCGATGCCGAGCGCCGGAAAATCATCACCTCAACCGAACGGATGAAGGCCGACCGCAACAAAGCCAGCGAGGAAATCGCCGGCGGAAAGAAGTCGCGGACGGCGACGCCTCGCAGCGCATCTCGCCGCGGATGAAGAGAAGTTTCCGAGAGATCAAACGCGACGACGAGCGCGTCGCCGAACTCGACGAGCGGATGAAGCAATTTCTGCTGACGATTCCGAATATCCCGCACGCGAGCGTCCCCGTCGGCACGGCGCGGCGGACAATGTGGAAGTGCGCCGCATGGGCGCGCCGCCGAAATTCGATTTCGCGCCGCGTCCCCACTGGGAAGTGGGCGAGCGGACCGGAATTCTGGATTTTGCGGCGGCGGTGAAAATCGCGGGCGCGCGTTTCGCCGTCTACAAAGGTCTGGGCGCGCGCCTCGAACGCGCCATCGCCAATTTTTTTCTCGACGTGCACACGCGCGAGCACGGCTACACGGAAATCCTGCCGCCGTTCATCGTGAACACGGCGGCGCTGACCGGGGTGGGCCAGCTCCCGAAATTCGCCGCCGATATGTTTCATCTGGAAGGCACGGACCTGTGGCTGACGCCGACCGCAGAAGTAGAGTTGACGAACCTGCACCGCGACGAAACGCTCGACGCCGATTCTCTGCCTATCAAAGTTTGCGCGTGGACGGCGTGCTTTCGCTCCGAGGCCGGCGCGGCCGGAAAAGACACGCGCGGCATCAAGCGCCAGCACCAGTTCCAGAAGGTGGAGCTCTTCAAATTCACGCGGCCCGAGCAGAGCTACGACGAGCTCGAAAAGCTCGTCCGCAACGCGGAAAAATTCTGGAGCGCCTCGGCCTGCACTACCGCGTGATGCAGCTCTGCACCGGCGACATGGGCTTCGCCTCGGCGAAAACTTACGACATCGAAGTCTGGCTGCCCTCGGCGGGCGAATTCATGGAGATTTCGTCCTGCTCGAACACGGAAGCATTTCAGGCGCGCCGTCCGGGATCCGCTTTAAGTCGCAAAGGCGGCAAATCCGAATACGTGCACACGCTCAATGGCTCCGGCCTGGCCGTGGGGCGCACGTGGATCGCGATCGTCAAAAATTTTCAGCAGGCCGATGGCTCGATCGTAAATTCCCGAAGCGCTGGTGGCCCTACATGGGCGTAGGAAAAAATCGGACCGAAGGGCTAGCCCGCGGCTAGAGAATTTTTTGTAGCGCCGCGGTTTTAGCGCGGAGGCGGGCTGGAACGCGAGTTCCTGCGCGACAGACGCAGCCATGCTGGGCGCTTCACGCAGGATGGTTTTGTCGGAGCTCCCTCGGCTACGCTCGGGACATTTAAGCTCCGACCCAATGAAGAGCCGCGGGGCGTCGCATCCCCGAAATACCGCTGGGCTGCGGGATGGCACAGGCGCGCCAATCATCTGTGACAAGGGCACAGGCACCGCCGTAGCCCCTATGAAGAAAACTCGCGGGCTCTCTCGGCTCGTTAGGCCGAGGACAAGTTTCCATCTAGAAAAGTTCAGGCGCGAAGCACGGGTAGATGAAACTCCGAACCCACGAAATAAAACGCGGGGCGCAGACGCCGAAATTTCGGCCTGCGCCCCGCGAGCCAGGCTATGCGGATTTGTTATCTTAGGTTTTTGCGGCGATTTTGTCCACGTGCAGGGAACCATCGTCCATCAGGTGGCCGGTGACTATCACTTCCTGTCCGAGGTCCTTGTCGCCATTGACCGCATCCTGATTTTGAATCGGGATGACCTTTTTGTCCCCGTTGTTCACGAAAACCCAGGACGCGCCCTTGGTCCTTCATGCACGTCCTTGGCGCAAGTCTTGTGCGCAGCGTTCGCGCCCTTTACGCCGCAGGCGTTGTCGCTCATCCAGCCCGTCCACGTCATCGTCTTGGTTTCGGCGATGGTGGCGAGGCTGAGCGTGGCGCAAATAGTGCGAGCACACCCAACGTGCTGATAGCTCTTTTCATGTTCATTTCCTCCCCAGGATTGGAGCGGGCCGCGCGTTCAACTTCGCGATGACCGCAATGCATAACCCGTCTCGGGAACCGTAATGCGAGCGAGGCGGGAGAAATCATCCACCGAATTTCGGGAGACCGCTCAGGAGACGGGGCCAACGAGAACCATGGGGCCCGTGGGATGCGGCATTCCGCCCGCGGGTTCCAGCGACACGGCAAAATCCTTGGGCGCGATTCCCTGCGGCACTTTCATCATCCTGTGATCGGTGCGGCCGCTGACAGGATTGAAGACGCCCGCGCTAATTGGGTTCCCGCCGGCGGAAAAACCAGAGCTGATAGCTTTTCGCAGCGGGAGCGGGAGAATTTCGCCTTCGTACATCAGCATGCCCATTTTCGCGTTGTACATCACGTGCGCGGCCGGCGGGCATTCCGGCTGCTGCGCGAGCGCGACGGTGATCGTATCGTGCGCTGTTGATCAGGTCGGTAGTCGCGCGCATCCTGCAATTGCTTTTTTTTGTGCTGGTGCCTGCACATATCGACGCGCATAGTGGCGAGCTGTTTATCGAGCTGGCGATTTTCGAGTCCAGAGGAAAACCGTGGCGATCGCGAGCCCAGACGCCCCGCCCCCACCAGTTCTGCGTTCCACCAATTGCCGAAAAGCCCGCTCGTCCGTTCTGGTGCGACGACCTGCTCTCTCGGCGAGCCTTGTACAGTTCACACGGCACAGAAGCGCACGATTTTCGGCAAGTGAGCGCGCACCTGTTGCATCAGGCGCTGCTTCACGGCGGCGGATGGCGCAACGGGAGGCGCAGCGAATGCGAGCAGAGCGATGCGTCCCTGCGCTTCAGCGAGCTTTGCGCGTGCAATCACGCGCACGCGGCTACGTGCGATTCGATCGCAAGCTCCTCGTCGCCTTCGAGCGCACCGAGAGCGTAGAGATCGAAATCCTCTTGGCCAGAGTGGGATGACCGTTCATTGTCGTTGCCGCCGCCGAATGCAGGGTCTCGCTTCAATGTTTCGACCGCCGAGCGCAGGCGCGTCTTCACCGTGCCGAGCGGATCGCCCGTGCGCTCGGCGATTTCGCTGTGCGTCAGGCCCTCGAAATACGCCAGCTCGACGGCCGCGCGCTGCTCGACCGGGAGATTTTCCAGCGCGCCCTTCACGCGGCCCAGCAGCTGCTGCTGCGATGCGGCGCTTTCGAGATTGAACGTCGAGACGACGGTGGTTTCGACGCAGCTCGCTCGCCCGCGGCCGGATTGTGCCGCCGCAATCGCGAAATCGCGCGATTGCGCGCAATCACCATCAGCCATGCCGGGCAGCGAGCCGCGCGACGGCGTCGAATCGCGATCGGGCGAGTACCAGAGCTGGAAGAAAATATCCTGCAAAATCTCCTCGGCTGTTTGCGAGTCGCGCAAAATGCGGTTCAGGACGGACGAAAGCATTCCTGCGTAGCGGTCATAGAGCGCGGCGAGCGCCGTCTGGTCCCGCTTCTAGAACGATTCTTTCGATGAGCGCCGCGTCCGAGGCTCTCAGCTCCGTTCCCGTATCCGAACTCACCAGCGTGTGGCGGCTCCCTTCTATAAGGTACGCCGCGACTGGGCTTTCCGGATTGGCTCGCGGTGCGAAGTCCCGTCCCGCGGTAAGCGATGCGCGCGACGGGCAACAGTACCGTGCGGGACGTTCGGGGCCAACGGGGTTGTCAGTCAGCAGGAGGCGGGCGGTAAGGCTGACGAGAGGACGGCTCGATGACCGGATGCCGGAAAATAGTATAAAGAGCTATATTTTACAGTATGGTTACGATCATGTTGAACCTGGGGGAAGTGACACTATATGTTACTTGTAGGCCCTCGGGAGCGCGGCTTTTACACTGGTTTTCATTGACATCCTCGACCGCTTCGCTAAACTTCGATTCTCGCGCGACTTACGAGTACCCGGACAATTCTAAGGGCATAGAAAAGCGGTTAGAAGCAGCGCAGAGCTTCCCACCCCCAGGAGGAAGGAAGATGGCAACGGTTGCAAACCGCCCCGCAGCCCGTACCCCGAATTGCGCCGCGAGAGGATCTGAACCCTTATCGCATCGCGCAATCCAATTCGACCTTGCCGCTGAATACCTAAAACTCGACCCAGGCCTCCGCAGATACTCCGGACACCGAAACGGGTGCTGGAAGTATCGATCCCCACGAAGATGGATAACGGCCAGGTGAAGATTTTTACGGGATATCGTGTACAGCACAACGTGGCCAGGGGACCGGCGAAGGGCGGAATTCGTTATCACCCGAAGTTACGCTCGATGAAGTGAAGGCCCTTGCGATTTGGATGACATGGAAGACCGCTACGGTGAACATCCCGTTCGGCGGAGCCAAGGGCGGCGTCATTTGCGATCCCAAGCGGATGAGCAAGCCGGACTGGAACGTATGACTCGGCGCTATGCTCTGAAATTCTGCCCGTGATCGGTCCTGAACAAGATATTCTGGCGCCAGACGTCTATACCGATTCTCAGACGATGGCGTGGATCATGGACACTATTCCATGACGAAAGGCTATTCAGCGCTCGGTGTCGTGACGGGCAAACCAGTTTCGATCGGCGGCTCGAAGGACGCAGGATGCGACGGCGCGGGGATGCCTGGTAGTGGTCGAAGAAGCTTGCAAGGTGAAGAAGATGCCGCTGCGCGGAGCCAGCGTCGCGATTCAAGGATTCGGTAACGCCGGATCGCAGGTGGCGAGGCTCTTCGCGGAAAAAAAGGCGCGCGGGTGGCGATCAGCGACTCTCGGGGGGAGTCACCAATTCGAGGGGGATCGACCCGCTAAAAGCAAACGATACAAGGAGCGTTCGGGGACCGTAGTGGGCATGCCGGGCACTTCGCGGATTTCAAACGACGAGCTTCTGACAATAAGTGCGACATTTTGGTTCCCGCGGCGCTAGAGAATGTGATTACGCTCAACAACGCCGAGCAGATCAAGGCGAAAATCGTCGCGGAAGCCGCGAACGGGGCGACGACACCGCACGCGGATGAAGTGCTCGCGCGCAAAGGAATCCTTCTTCTGCCGGATATCCTGACGAACGCGGGTGGCGTTACAGTCAGCTATTTCGAATGGGTGCAGGACTTGCAGAGTTTCTTCTGGTCCGTATGGGAAGTGAACGATGAAACTCGAATCGGTGATGCGCCAGGGCGTTTCTCGAAGTGCACGATACGGTCGCAAACATCGCACGACATGCGAACCGGGGCATACGTTTTATCCGTGGGACAAGTGGCGGAGCGACGCTTGTTCGCGGACTTTTCCCGTGTTACTGGGAAAGACCCTCCGTAAGCCAACTTTCGAACCGACAATTCTGCTAAAATCCCTATCCGAAAAATTGTTGTTGCGCGCAGACGGCGTAACGCCGTACATTTTTTTTTGCCGGCACGCCCAGCGAGACAGGGTGTCGCCGGCATATGTGTCTAGCGCGGAGGTTTTTTCAGGAATTGAGCAGCCACCACCTCACATGGGCAACGGCCACCAAACACCTCCGATACTTCTGACCATCGCCGGATTCGATCCGACGTGCGGCGCGGGTATCGCAGCCGACCTGAAAACTTTCGCGGCGCACAATTGCTACGGCGTTGCAGCGATGACGGCTCTGACGGTGCAGTCCACGCAAGGCGTGCGCGCGGTGCATGCGACTCCGGCCGCGACGTTGCGAGCTCAGCTCGATGCGCTGGCCGAAGATACCACGCTGGCTGGCGTGAAGATCGGCATGCTCGCGAACCGGGCGAATGCTTCGGTGGTGGCGGAATTTCTCGACAAATACAAATTCGCGCACGTGGTGCTCGATCCGTTTCGCGGCCGACGGCGGGCGACGCCGAACTGCTCGATGCGGCGGGTCTGAATTTCGTGCGCGACGAGCTGCTGAAGCGCGCGAGCGTGATCACGCCGAATATTCCTGAGGCGGAATTCTTGACCGGTCTGGAAGTGAAGGACGTGGCCGGGATGAAGGCCGCGGGCAGAAGCTGCTGGAAATGGGCGCACGAGCCGTGCTTGTGACGGGTGGACATCTCGACAGGCCGATTGACGTGCTGTGCGAGGGGACCGAGATCGAAACTTTTGGCGGCGATCACGTGAGAAGCCCGAATACGCATGGCACCGGTATGCACGTTTTCGTCCGCGATTGCGGCGCAGCTTGCCGCGGACAGCAGCTCCGCGAGGCGGTGATTTTGGCGAAGGCTTACGTGACGAAAGCGATCGAGAAGTCGTATCAGACCGGCAAGGGCGCCGGGCCGCTGAACCAGCTTTTCCGTTTCTATCAAGAGGCGCCGGCGCGCGGCGTCCATGAAGTGCCACAACATGGGATGCATCCTGCGTCGGAACCTGCCACGCATTAAGAGAATCGGAAAATAGAAAAGCGAATATGGAAATTTAGC
Organism: uncultured Acidobacteriota bacterium; assembly: GCA_963818605.1. Lineage (GTDB taxonomy): Bacteria > Acidobacteriota > Terriglobia > Acidiferrales > UBA7541 > Palsa-295. The sequence goes on along the minus strand of CAWFSW010000004.1, from coordinate 197,843 downwards.
GCGGGCGGGTGTGCCTGAGTGGGACGGCGACGCTCTGCGATTCGTCCGCAAAACCACCCTCTGACATATCGCGCTAGTGGACGGGGAAACTTTGCGCCGCACCGGGCGCAGTATACTGCGCCCCTCGAAGAAACGGCTAGCCGACGACGACGGATGGGCGGCGAGTGCCAAGCGTCAGCGCCGGGCGTGGCATGCAATTCCCCTCCGGAAAACCATTCTTCTGCGGCCGATCGAATGGATGGCAGCGGATCGCCAAGGATTTGCGCAGGGCACAGTATGTCGTGCCCCTACGGAGGAAACCGTAATCGAACGACGAGGTATGGCCGAGCATCTTTGCCGGGCAAGGTCCGACGCTTCGGGATGCCCCTACGAAACGACCTGTGACACCAGGGCTTCGACTACTGCGATGTTTTGCATTAGTTCCTGGGGCAGGTTGTGACGCTGCTGGAGGTAAGCGGAGGAGTTGTAGGAGACCCGGTTTTTCCGCTTGCGTCTTCGGCGACCAGGATCTTTAGCGGCAGATCTATGGCGGTGCTGGGCGAGGCGAGCATCATCGGCGTGCCTCCCTTCGGATTGCCGAAGATGAACAGTTTTGTGGGCGGCATCGTTAGGCCGGCTTTTGCGGCTTCGCCGCTGTGGTCAACCAATGCGAACAGGGTGACTCCTTTGGCCTGAAGGATCGCTTTCAGTTTCTCGACGATCTCGTCCACCGTATGATTGCTGGGCTTGCTGACGATTCCGTTGTCTGAATCGAAGGCATGGGACGCTCCCCCTTTATAGAGGTTGTTACACCGAGACCAGATAGATCGCCATCGCTATGCCGACGAGGGCGAGGAATGAAGCGAGGACGATGGCTCCTCTGGATGGCTGTGTGAATTCCGTCTCGCCTTGGTTGAACTGACGCACGAGGCGCACGTGGTGCCAGGTGGCGAAAATGTCAACCATCACACCAGCTACAATCAGCGCCGTCCCGAACCATATCGAGAGGCCGTACCGGTTCGCCTGAAAACCGGGTTCCACGACGCGAATTTGCTGCAGGAAAAGGCCAAAGCGCGCGACGACGAATCCGAATCCCATGAGCGCGAGGCCTGTGCGAATCCAGGCGAGGAAAGTTTGCTCGGCGGCGAGATAATCGCGCACGTCACGGTCTTTTGACATTTCGGCGCGTAGGCGCCTTCACCCGGGCATTCTGCCTTGCGGACATCGAGATTATCTACTGCGGATGAGAAAATAAAAAGACGGATCTACCGCAGAAACGCAAAGAATCGGGAGGAAGACGGGAAAATCCTCAAGACTTACCGCAGAGGACGGAAAGGGCGCGAGAAAGCACAGTGAAAGCTCAGGGGCTTACGGCCGCGTCGGCTAAAACTCACGGTAGGAAAGCAGAATCAAAGGCAAAAGCGCCCGCCTAAGGGCGGCCGCTGCGAAACCAATAGCGGATGGCGCGACGTTGCCGAGCATCTCTCGCCGGGCACGGCATGCCGTGCCCCTACAGAAACCGTTCTCTGCAGCCGAGACATGCGGAATGGCGCGGCGCTTAGCGGCGGAAGACGATGCGGCCGGCGACGATTGTGGCCATGGGAGCGCCGCGGAAGGCGCGGCCGTCGAACGGGGTGTTCCGCGATTTGCTGGGGGAGTCGGCGGCGCGGTAGGTCCACTCGTGGTCGGTCGAGAAGATGTGAGGTCGGCAGGTTCGCCAGGCGGCGAACTTTCGCTGGATGCCGAGAACGCGGGCAGGACCCGTGGTGAAAAGCTCGACGAGGCGCATGAGCGAAAGTTTTCCGGATCGACAGTTCGCTCAGGCCGAGCGCGAGAGCCGTCTCGAATCCGGTGATGCCGAAGGGCGCGCGGTCGAATTCCACATCCTTGCTCGCTGCGTGATGCGGGGCGTGATCGGTGGCGATCGCGTCCACGCTGCCATCGGCGAGGCCGCGATCAACGCGTCGCGATCGGACCGCGAAGCGAGCGGCGGATTCATTTTGTAGTGCGAATCGTAGCGGACTCCTCGTCGGTGAGCGTGAAGTGGTGCGGCGTGACTTCACAGGTGACGCGCAGTTTCGTTTTTTTTGCATAGCGCACATATTCGAGCGAGCCGAAGGTGGACATGTGCGCGATGTGCAGGCGCGCTCCGGTGAGGAGCGCGACTTCGACGTCGCGCCCGACGCAGATCGATTCCGACTGCGCTGGAATTCCCTGCAGCCCGAGCTGCAGCGATTGAGGTCCCTCGCGCATCACGCCACCGGCGAAAAGCGACGGATCCTCGCAATGGTCAATCACGGGCAGGCCGAGCGGGGTGCAATAGTCCATGACCTGGCGCATCAGGCGGGCGTGGCGACGGGCTTTCCTCGTCGCTGACGGCTACGATCCCAGCGGCTTTCATCGCGGAGATTTCCGCGAGCGCTTCGCCTTTGCTGCCCATCGAGGCCGCGCCAATCGGCCAGACGCGTACGCCGCCCGCGGCGGCGGCGCGTTCGACGATCGAGCGCGTCACCGAAGCGTTGTCGTTCACCGGCTGCGTGTTGGGCATGCAACAGACGGCGGTGAATCCCCCGCGAGCGGCGGACTGCGTGCCGGTCTCGATCGTTTCGGACATTTCCTGGCCCGGCTCGCGCAGATGGCAATGGAGATCGATGAAGCCGGGCGCGACGATCAGTCCCTTCGCGTCGAAAACTTCCGCGCCTCGGCCGAAAGATTCGCGCCGGTTTTCGAGATGCGTTCGCCATCGAGCAGATGTCGAGCGCCGCGTCCGTCTTGGTTGCCGGGTCGAGGACGCGGCCGTTCTTAATCAGAAGCATTCGTTCGATCCTTTGCGGGATGGGGCGCGTCCGCAGCAGCGCCGCCGATCAGATGGTAGAGCAGGGCCATGCGAATCGGCCAGACCGTTGGTGACCTGCTCGAGAACGCCGGACTGCGGTCCATCGGCCACGGCGGAATCAATTTCCAGGCCGCGCACGATCGGGCCGGGATGCAGAACCAGAGCGTCCGGTCGCGCGAGCCGCAAGCGCGCGGGAGTGAGCTGATAGCCTGCGATGTATTCCTCGGGCGCGAGCGAAGGCTCGTGAATGCGCTCCGTCTGGACGCGCAAAACCATGACGACGTCCGCGCCATCGAGCGCTTCGTCAACCCGGTTGGTGACGCGCAGGTTCGGGGCGAGCTTTTCGAGTTCGCGACGGACCCACATCGCCGGGCCGCAAAGCGTGATCCGCGACGCCGAACTTGCTGAGCAAATGAATATTCGAGCGGGCGACGCGGCTGTGGAGGATGTCGCCGAGGATCGTGACGTTCAGGCCTTCGAGCTTTCCTTTGCGGTCGCGAATCGTCAGCGCGTCGAGCAGAGCCTGGGTAGGATGCTCGTGCGTGCCATCGCCTGCGTTCAGCACGGGAATCTCGAGCCGCCGAGCGACGAATTCGGGCGCGCCGGAAGATGCGTGGCGAATCACGATGCCGTCGGGCCGCATGGCTTCCAGCGTGCGAACGGTATCAATGAGCGATTCGCCCTTTTTCAGGCTCGACGATTCAGCCTGCAGAGCCATGGTATCCGCGCCAAGACGTGCCGCTGCGGTGGTGAAGCTGATGCGCGTGCGCGTGGAGGATTCGAAAAACGCCATGGCCACGGTCTTGCCGCGCAACGTGGCTAGTTTCTTCAAAGGGTGACGCTGAAATTCCTGGAAGGGCTTCGATTGATCGAGAATAAATGCAATTTGCTCGCTGGTGAGGGTTTCGGTTCCGAGCAAATGTGACAGGCGCTGAAGCACTGTTTCCCTTTAGACGCTGCCTCCGGACCGCTCCCGAACAAAATCAGGGAACGCGGTCCACCAGCACGACGCGTTCTTCGCCGTCAATTTCTTTAAGGCGGACTTCCACAATTTCGGTATCGCTGGTCTGCACTGTCTTGCCGATGAAGGAAGCCTCGACAGGAAGCTCGCGATGGCCGCGATCGATCAGGACGCACAGTCGAATGCGCCGGGGACGGCCGAGATCGAACAGGCCGTTCATCGCCGCGCGAATCGTCCGGCCGGTATAGAGAACGTCGTCCACGATTACCAGGTCTGATTGTCCACGGGGAAGTCTATCTGCGTGGATTGGACCACCGGCTGCGGGCCGACGGTCGAAAGATCGTCGCGGTAGAGGGTGATATCCAGAGTGCCGACCGGAACATCAGCTTGGCGAAGCCCCGAATCTGCTTGGCGAGGCGCTCGGAAAGCGGAACGCCCCGCCGGCGAACACCGATCAAGGCCAGGTCCTTTGCCCCGCCGCTCTTCTCGACGATTTCGTGCGCCAATCGGCTGAGGGTCCGGCCAATTTCTTCCGCCGAGAGGAGTTGTCTTTTTTCTACGACGCGCATCGCGGGCGTCATCCTAACACAGACTACGGCGGGTGCGCAGCGGCGGAATCCGGCTGCGAAATTCCGCGCGGTGCGCGAAATTCTTGACCCGCGTGCTAGACTTGTCGCAGTGAGTTCGCCCGAGCGGGCAAGCATCCCCCAACCGCCTCGGGGGTTGACCTCCGAGTCAGCATCGGCAGTATTCATCTCAAAAACCCCATCATTGCCGCGAGTGGCACCTTCGGCTATGGAGTCGAATTTGCAGACCTTGTGGATCTGAACCGCCTGGGCGGAATCGTGGTGAAGGGTCTTTCTGCGCAGCCGATGGCTGGAGCGCCTGCTCCGCGGATGTGCGAAACCCCCAGCGGAATGATCAACGCCATCGGGCTGCAGAATATCGGCGTACGAGCCTTTGTGGCCGAGAAGCTCCCGCAGCTTCGCAAATACGACACGGCGATTATCGCCAACGTGTTCGGGCACACGATCGCCGAGTACGTCGAGGTGATTCGTGTCCTGGAAGACACAGAAGGGGTTGCCGCCTACGAGCTGAACATCTCCTGCCCCAATGTGGAACGAGGGGGGGCCGAGTATGGTACCAACCCTACTCTGGCACCGAGGTCGTAGCAGCAGCCAGGAAGGCCTGTAAGAGACCTCTATGGGTAAAACTTTCCCCTACCGTTGGATTTATTGGACTTATGGCCAAGGCAGCGGAAGCGGAAGGGGCTGATGCCGTCGTAATTGCGAATACATATCCGGCTTTGTGTATAGATGCCCACACTCGGAAGTCCCGGCTAGGTAGTACGACGGGAGGATTGTCCGGCGCAGGCATAAAACCTATAACCGTTAGGTTGGTTTACGAGGCGGGTCGGGTAATAAAGATCCCGATCATAGGGCTTGGCGGTATTGAGAGCCCCTCGGACGTGGCCGAATATATGGTCGCGGGCGCCTCGGCGGTTGAGGTTGGCACGGCACACTTCGTGGACCCTAGGGCTTCGGAACGGCTCGTGGGCGGCCTCGAAGAGTGGTGCCGGGACGAAAATCTATTGAAATCAATGGCTTGCGGGGATCTCTAAAGGCCTGATGCGGTTGCTTTTGGGAGCCTCGGAATGCTAGAATATATTGATTTCAGGGAGGTTAGTCGGATATGAGAGCTAAGATTTTTGTGGTTCTCGAATCGGTGTTTTTAGGATTGGGTATGCTTATCCTGACTCCTTCCGCCAATCCCACGGTCGTCGGAAAGGGAAGCAGCCCTTCCCAAACAGCACTCGCCCCCCTATCAACTAGTAGCTAACCCTAATTCCCCAAGCCAGCACAAACCGCTGGCGACCTGGGAGTGCACCACCAGCTGGTACGGCGGAGATTTTGACGGCCAGCAGACGGCCAACGGCGAGACGTATGACATGTATGCCGAGACAGCCGCGCACCCGACGCTTCCGCTCGGGTCCATTGTCGAGTCGTAAACACGAAGAATCACCGCAGCCAAGTGGTCCGGATCAACGACCGCGGACCCTACGTCGAAGGCCGCGAGCTCGACGTCTCGTATGCGGTCGCCAGCAACTTGGATTTGACCAGCGCGGCACTGCCAAGGTCCGCCTGGAGCTGCTCGAGGTGCCCTCACGCCCCGCCTCGGAACATCACAACTAATCGTAGCCCTGGATGTTGACCGCCTAGGGCAGGCCTGCGCCCTGGCGCGGCGGCTTCGCGGTGCAGCAGGCCTCTTCAAAGTTGGGCTCCAACTCTTCACGGCTGAAGGCCCGCGGGCGGTTGAAAAGCTCGCGGGTCTGGGCTTCGAGATCTTCCTCGATCTCAAGTTCCACGACATCCCCAATACCGTAGCCGGCGCGGTCGCCGCAGCGGCGGAGCTCCCGAAGGTGCGGATGGTCAACGTGCATACCCTGGGCGGCGTCGCCATGATGCAGGCTGCGCGAGAAGCCGTGGCGGGCGGAAGAAGCGCCCGGCGCTTCTGGGAGTTACGATATTGACGAGCATGGACGCTGTGGCGCTTCGACGCGTGGGCATTTTGGGGTCTCCCGCGAGCCGCGTGGTCGCTCTGGCGCGCCTCGCAAAACAGGCTGGGCTCGACGGGGTGGTTGCGTCGGCGCACGAGGCGCGGGCGATACGCCAGGCGTGCGGACCGAAGTTCTTGATTGTGGTTCCGGGAGTGCGGCCGGCGAGCGCTCGTCGAACGACCAGTCGCGGGTTGCGACCCCAGGCGAAGCCATTCGCGCGGGGGCTAGCCATTTGGTCGTCGGCCGGCCGATCACGGGAGCATCAAACCCGCAGGAAGCAGCGCTTAGCATTGCGCAGGAAATGGCCGAGGCTGGATCTAGCCACAAGCCATCTCACAAATAGCTGGGGGCCCACGAGGCGGTTCCTCAGGGGCTAAAGCCCAATGTTCGTGCTCCTTTTTGTCGGAGCTGGAGCTCCGCCCCCCTAAAAGCCATCTATCAGACGAACTTCCAGTCGAGACACCCAGTCGTAGTGAATTCGGAATAACCCATTCGACCAAACCTGCGCGTCCAGCAGCCCGACCGGGTTACACTATCCGGGCTGTGCGGCGGGTATCCGAGAGGGGACAAATCATGAAAACATTTGAAGTTTCATTTCGCTATCAGGACCGCACGGGCGGTTCGGAAGCATCGACGGTCAAGCTCGACGCTTCGACCTTACCCGGCGCAATAGCCAAGGCTACGCGCGAATTCGTCAAGAAATTGGATCGAAAACAGAGATTCGACATGAACAAGAACGGTCTAGAAATTAAGGCCATTGTAGTTGGCAGCGCTGATACCGCAAAGGAAGGCGACGGAACGGCATAGCCAGCGGCTTAGACGAACCTACGCGCCATGGCTTGGCCCGATTTGCGCTTGTGGGATCGCCTCCCGGGTGAGTGGGGCGTGATATACTCTAGCTGATTCGGACGTGGCGCCCGGGAAGGTTTCCGATGCGGTGATCCGGACGTGAAAGGTAGGTGCCCTATGTGGGACAGCCCGATGCATTTGCTGATTATCGCGGTCGTTATCCTTGTGCTTTTCGGCGGGCGCAAGATTCCTGAAGTGATGAAGGGACTCGGACAGGGAGTCCGCGAGTTCAAGGAAGGCATGCGCGGCGATCAGCCGCCGACGCAGACGAGCCAGCCGGTAAATCCTCCGGTTGCTGCTACGCCCCCTTCGGCTCCGGTCGAAGAAAAGAAGTAACCCGCACCAGATTTGCGAAGAGCACGCGCATTGAGGATTTCAGCACGGCGGCCACGTGGCCGCCGTTTTCTTTTGGCGCAGCGAATTATTCAGGCGCTATTCCTTCCAGCCGAATTCCCGCAATAGCGACCACAACCGAGCTAGCGGCAAGCCCATCACGTTGAAGTAGCACCCTTCGATACGCGTAACGTAGCGCCCCGCTATGCCCTGAATTCCGTAGGCGCCGGCCTTGTCGAATGGCTCACCCGTCGCGATGTAGGATTCGATTTCCTCTTCCGAAAGAGAAGCGAAGGTGACACGAGTGATTTCTTCGACGATGGCCTCCACCGCGCCCGGCCGGCGGATGACGGCAAGACCTGTGTGCACTTCGTGAACGGCTCCACTGAGGAGGCGAAGCATGCGGCGCGCGTCGTCCGGCGACTCGGGTTTCCCGAGAATTTCATCGGCGGCAACGACAACCGTGTCCGCTCCGATGAAAAGGCAATCGGCGGAATCGCGCAACGCGCTGGCCCCCGCGCGAGCCTTGGCCAGCGCCAGGCGTCGGACGTAGTCGGCGCGCAGCTCGCCCGGACGACAGGATTCATTGAGAACGGCCGCATGAGTCTCGAACGGAATCCCGGCATTGCGCAGGATTTCGGCGCGGCGGGGTGACGCGGATGCCAAAACCAGTCTCATTTCGCGCTTCTTACTCCTCAAGCACCAACAAGCAAAACCAAATTCCACCGCACCCTTCGCCAAGGCACTCAGGGCAGGGAGACGCAGAGGGCGCAGAGAAAGAAAATACTCACCGCAGAGACAGCACAGACCCCTGCAAGAAAGACGCCCTCGATTCGCTCAGAGATTCATCGCCCTGACGGCATCGTCTCTGGACCAGCCAAAGAGCCGCGCTAATTGTACTGGAGGCGCAGCGGGATGCCACTCCAGATACTTGGCGGCCAATTTCGCGCGAGCTTCGTGTGGCTCAATGCATCGGGCAGCGGCCGTCTGCTTTGGAAATGCGCGGCAGGTGAGTTCGAAGCGTCCGGAGGCCCATGCGCCCGTTTCCTGCTCGGAACCGAAGTGCACGACGACGAGCAGGCACTGCAGGTCGAGCATGGCGCGCTTGAATCGTACATTGCCTGCTTTCGTTTCCATGTGGCAGAGGTGGCGGAGCTCGAGCGTGGCCATCGGGCCGTGTTCCTCGAGGGCTTCCCAGATAACTCTGGCGTCGTCGCGAATGCGGCCGTCGGCGTAAAACCGAGCATGATCGCCGGGAGCGACGGCTGAATCGCGCATAGCTAGAAAATACGGCAACTGTGCTAGCGAAATCAATGTGCCGCGCGTGCGGAAATATTTTGCGTAAAACGCGCGCCGGCGTCGCGGGAGTTCATCCTTCCATCGCCAGAGCATTGCGAAATGCTTGTCGAAGACGATGCCGGCGCTCGGGTTGCGGCGCGTGACGGCGCAATAAAGAGAAGGGAGCGGGACGTTTGCCGCGGGGAAGAGCATGCAGAAGCCGGTGGCGTCAATGAACTTGCGGGCTTCGGCGAGCGTTGCCACGCGTCGCAGCCAGGGGATTTCGTTCGGCGGAGTCGTGGATCGCTTCATTTGCGGGAGAAGGCTTGCGACAGAACACCGGCATAGATCGCACGAGAAAAGGAAGTCATTCGATCTAACCTAAGTGTCACGCGCCCTTCTCAAAGTGAATCGCCTTCAGCGGTTGATGAGAGTACATGACGAGGTATATTTCACCGTCGACCGGAAGTGTGCTTGGATATGTCATCGAGAATTCAAAGGCCGGATGGCCGTTCATCTCTCCAGAGCTTCCCGAAAACGCGATGGTGGGCGTGTACGAGTCCGAGACGTCCGCTTTCAGATACGGGCCGTCGAACGCAAAGCGGAAGGACAAATGGTTCGCCTCTCGGTCTGTCTTTATTGTCACCTTCGTTTTGTAGGTAGGTGCCTCCGCATTCTGACTTGGCTGCAATTCGGAAGGAGAGGAAGTAGCGACGATATTGGGTTGAGGCGGGGCGTAGTTGTTCACCGTTGGACTGGTCACGATCCCGCTGTTATTGGGGATGATGATTCCGCCGGGAGCTTCGTAGACGGGTGCCGCAGGAGCTCCTGATTGAGGCTCGGCTTGCTGCTTCTTCGTTTCTGCGCGGGGTGTGACTATCGCGGTTACGCTTTGAGTTGGAGCCTGTTTTACAGCGACATGCAGGTCCGACGTCGTGGGCGGCAGAATTTCTACTGTTCCCGGTTTTTCGCTGTTTGCCAGTTGTCCCGGCTGGGGAGAAGTAGCAGCAGATTGCGATTTTGATTTTCTTGACGCCACCACGTGCCCGAACTTTGGCGCAGGCGGAGAAGGAACTGGCTTCGGAACAATTGCCGTCGGTGGCAAGGGTGTTGTTGCTGCGGTCTGGGATTGGCCGGACAAGGTCGTATCGCTTGTAGCAAGCGCGGGGCTATTTTCATTCCTCGGCATGATCCTCAAAATTCCAATGGAAGCCAAGACGATGAATGTACAAAGAGCTGCGATAAAAGCCAGGACTTCCCAAAACTTCCAGCGAGGACGTGGTTCTCCGTCTTTGTGTCGTTGTCCGGACCAAATGAGACATCCTCCCAGAATCACGCTCGCCACCGAGGCAAATATTCCCCAGGAGAGCCCCAAAGCCCTATCGATCAGCAGGGGCAATCCAGTCCCGACCAGTAAGTAGCCATAGCCAAACTTGGTTTCTCGCAGCATTAGCGAGATTGTATAGGAATTCTCGGGCCGGCGTGTGCAATCGCGGGTTCTTCGCTGCGTGCGGCTGAGGGTGCCAATCCTGGTCGGATTGAAAGAGAACAGCGCCATCCAAGCGGTCAGATGACGACGGATTCGTGGTATTCGCCGAAGGCGCGGCGAAGGGCGTCGGAGATTTCGCCGACTGTGGCGTAGGCTTCAACGGCCGCGAGGATCGCGGGCATGAGATTTTCGGTCGTGCGGGCGCGACGTTCGACTTCTTCGAGCGCCGCTTGCGACTTAGCGGAGTCTCGGCGGGCTCGTAGGGCGTTCAGCCGAGCGATTTGCGAGCGCTCGATTTCAGGGTCAATGCGCATCGTGGGAATGGACTGTTCCTTGGCGGTCTGAAAACGATTGACGCCGACGACGACCTGTTCGCCGCGCTCCACGGCCTGCTGATATTCGTACGCGGACTTCTGAATCTCCATCTGAAGATAGCCGGCCTCGATTGCCCGGAGCATTCCTCCCAGCGCGTCAATCTTCGAAATATAGGCCTGCGCCCCCGATTCGATTTCGTTTGTCAGCTTCTCGATGGCGTAGGAGCCCGCGACCGGGTCCACGGTATTGGCGACGCCCGTTTCCTGGGCGATGATCTGCTGCGTCCGCAGGGCGAGCAGAGCTGCCTGCTCGGTGGGCAGGGCGAGCGCCTCGTCGAGGCCGTTTGAGTGCAGCGACTGGCAACCGCCGAGCACTGCGGCGAGGCTCTGGAGCGCGACGCGCACCAGATTATTTTCGGGTTGCTGCGCGGTGAGCGACGAGCCGGCCGTCTGCGCGTGAAACCGGAGCATCAGCGAGCGTGGGTCCTTCGCGCCGAAGCGGTCGCGCATGGTGCGGGCCCAGAGGCGGCGCGCGGCGCGGAACTTGGCGATCTGCATCAGGAATTCATTGTGCGAGTTGAAAAAGAAAGATAACTGAGGCGCGAACTCGTCCACCTGCAATCCCGAGGTGACCGCCGCTTCGACGTAGGCGATGGCGTTGGCCAAAGTGAAGGCGACTTCCTGCACCTCGGTCGAGCCGGCTTCGCGAATGTGGTATCCGGAAATCGAAATCGCGTTCCAATTGGGAATTTCGCGGCGGCACCAGCTGAAGATGTCGGTGACGACGCGCATCGCGGGCCGCAACGGGTAAATATAGGTGCCGCGCGCGATGTATTCCTTGAGGATGTCGTTCTGCACGGTGCCCGCAAGTCGAGAGAGACTCGCTCCCTGCTGCCTGGCGACCGCGACGTAGAGTGCCAGCAGGATTGCCGCGGTCGAATTGATCGTCATCGAGGTCGAGATTTTTTCAAGCGGAATGCCGTCGAGAAGCGTTTGCATGTCTTCGAGCGAGTCAATGGCCACGCCGACTTTGCCGACTTCGCCCTGCGCGAGCGCGTGATCGGAATCCATGCCGATTTGCGTGGGGAGGTCGAAGGCGACCGAGAGGCCGGTTTGTCCCTGCGCGAGGAGGTAGCGATAGCGGCGGTTGGATTCGGCGGCGGAGCCGAAGCCAGCGTATTGCCGCATGGTCCACAGACGGCCACGATACATCGTGGGATAGACGCCGCGGGTGAACGGGAATTCGCCGGGATAACCGAGGTCGCGCTCCGCGTCCCAGCCGGGCAAATCCGTCGGACCGATGACGGTTTCCATGGGCAAGCCTGTGGGAGAAGCGGCCTTCGGTTGGGAGAGAGGCCGCGCGCTTCTTTGCGTTGTCGGTCATCGGACGCGCCGCGCGCGGCGAAAGGCCGTGAAAGCAAACACAGCCATCATGAGCACGTAGATGACGACGAAGCCCGTGATCCACACCGCCGGGCGATGCTTCCATTCTTTCCAGACGACGAAGGCGCCGTAGGCGGCGAAAACTGCGAATAGCGCGCCCGTGAATTCGTGGAAAAGCTGGCGCGTTACGCGCCAGATCACACGGAGAGTCACCAAGCTCGAACGCCAGAGCGCCTGAGTGAAGCTAGCGGGCATGGGACAATTCTAGGAGTTATCCGGCAAATGGCAAGGGCGGCGAGTTTTGCGAGGCAAGTCGCCGCACTCCACATGGTGCGAGGTGCATAGGGAGCAGCATGCCAAGGATGTTTGCCGGGCATGGCATGCCATGCCCCTACGAGGAAGGTGCGAAGGCGGCCTCCGAGGCGAACCCGTTGCGCGAGGCAAGGATAGTCGGCGTCGTGCGGAGAAAGATTATCCGGCGCTGAGTGGCGAACCGCTGGCCAAAACAGAGGACGCACGATCTATACTCCTTGGATGGTTACCGAAGCAGAGCTGCTGGCGCCGCTACGCCGCTACTGGGGATACGATTCGTTTCGTCCCATGCAGGAGCGAATCGTGCGCAGCCTGCTGGGAGGACGGGACACCTGCGTGGTGATGCCCACGGGCGGAGGCAAGTCGCTGTGCTATCAATTGCCGGCCGCGATGCTGCCGGGAAAAACCGTGGTGGTGGTTTCACCGCTGATCGCGCTGATGCAGGATCAGGCCGCGCAACTTGCAGAAATGGGAATTGCGGCAGCGCTGCTGAACAGCTCTCTGACGGAATCGCAGAAATCCACGGTGATTCGCGAGGCGCGCCAAGGGCAATATCGTTTGCTATATGTGTCGCCTGAGCGGCTGGCGCGAGAAGACACGCTCGAATGGCTTCAGAAAGTGCCGATCTCGCTTTTCGCAATTGATGAAGCGCACTGCATATCCGAGTGGGGGCACGAGTTCCGGCCTGACTACAGATTGTTGAGCCGGCTGCGGCTGAATTTTCCCAAGTGCCCGATCGCGGCGTTCACGGCAAGCGCGACGCGGCGAGTGCGCCACGACATTATTGACCAGCTCCAACTGCGCGAGCCGGATAAATACATCGCGAGCTTCCATCGTCCGAATTTGAATTACATCGTGAAGGCATGCGACGCGCACACGCAGAAGGAGCTGCTGCTAAACGCGCTGCGGAAACATGCCGGGAGCAGCGCGATTGTTTACTCGCCGACCATCGCGCGCGTGGAAGAGACCGTGGAATTTCTGAAGGAGCGCGGAATCGCCGCCATCGGCTACCACGGGAAGATGGATTCGGCTACGCGAAGGGCGAATCAGGAGCGATGGATGTCGGACGAAGTGCGCGTGCTGGTTGGCACGGTCGCATTCGGATTGGGGATCAACAAAGCGGCAGTGCGCGCCGTGATTCATCTGTCGCTGCCGAAATCCATCGAGCAGTATTACCAGGAAGCGGGGCGCGCGGGGCGCGACGGCCAGCCCGCGGACTGCCTGCTGCTCTGGCAGAAGCGGGACACAGCTCTGCTGGTGCATTTCATCAAGGAAATGGCGGACGCGGCGGAACAGAGCCGGGCGTGGCAGCGCTACGATGAAATCCGCGCATTCGTCGCGCCGGGGAAATGCCGCCACCACCAGATCTGCGCGCATTTCGGCGAGAGTCCGAAATGGAAGACGTGCTCGGCCTGCGACACGTGCAGCGGCGAGCCCGCGTGGCTGACGGAGAAGCCTGCCGCTCCGCCGGAACCGAAACGTAAAAGGCAGGGCGAGGCGCGAAGCGCGGCGAAAAACAGATCGCCAGCGACGTGGATCCGGAGCTGCGCGAATACCTTCGCGAATGGCGCCGCACCACGGCAAAACAGAATGGTATCGCCGCCTTTATCGTGATGCACGATACGTCTCTCGACGAACTATGCCGCAAGCGGCCACGATCGCTGGCAGAACTGCTGCGGGTATCCGGCTTCGGCGAGCGCAAGACGGAGGTTTACGGCCGGCAAATTCTGGAGGCGCTGCGTAATTTCCGGACGGGTGCGAGAGTCTGAACCGCGGATGCGCGGGCAGCGAAGCTCCCAGGCGACTACCTGCCGTGGATGAGTCTGCGTACTGGTTCGGCACAAAGCGCCGGACTTTTGTCGGAGCTGAAGCTGCGACCCCCTAAGAGGCTGCCGCGATGGCTGGGATGTGCCAAGGACCTGAGCCGGGCATGGCATGCCATGCCCCTACGAAACCGACCATAACGGGCGACCGAAAAGTGAACGAGGCGGGACTCGCCCACGGCTGAAGCTCCGACCCCCTAAGGGACCGCCCCGATGGCGGCGGTGTGCCAAGGATCAGTGCCGGGCATGGCATGCCATGCCCCTACGAAACCGGCGATAGCGGGCGACCGAAAGGCGGGCGAGGCGGGCGGCGCGCACAAACGGCGGTGGCCCTTCGGCTCCGCTCAGGGCAAGCAAGCCGCCGCACTCCACATAGCGCAAGGCGAATGGGATGCATGGCGGCGAGGATCGGCGCCTGCGCCCGGGGACAGGTAACCGGGCCGATTCAGCGGTCCACGCGGGCCTTGTTTCGGACTTGCTACCGCCCTAGAATTGGAGTAGGAAGAGTTTCACAGGAGGTAATACCCCCTTGCAACTCGACGATCGGATGAAGCAATTGCTGCGAGAGCTGGGACACGCCATTAACGACACGGTCTCGGATTCCGAGCGGATCGCGGAGGCCATTTCGGGCGTGCGCGCGGCGGGATTCGACATCGTGCTGAAGCTCGACGCCACGATCGGACTGGCGCGCAGAACATCGTCGGACGCCAAAATGACGTCGCAGGACCGGCGCTTCCTGGAATCGCTGCACATTCGCGTGGATGAAGAAGCGCTGGAAGAAGAGCACGCGGAGGCGAAGGTCGAAATTACGCCGCAAGACATCAAATTTCTGAAGTCACTGAAGATCTCATTCGATGAAGAACTATAAGATTCTTGGTTCGTCGCTCGTGCTCGCCGGTGCGCTGGCGTTTTCGGGAAGCCCCGCGCAAGCGCAAGTTGCGGCGGCAGCGGCGGCGGCAGCCGCCGCGAATGTGGTGGCGCCGGTCGTCGTTAAAGTCTTCGATACCGTAACACGGAAAAAAGAAATCCCGGAGGGCAGCAACTGGCTGAAAGCGGAAGTGATCCATGCGGATTCGCAGACCATCATCGTCCGCGAGCGGCAAAATGGAATGATGATTCACACCTTCAACTTTTCGCCGGATTAAAGGACAGGATGCAGGCGATCCTTGATAAGGGCGGATTCCAGTACGGCGACAAAGTGGGCATACTCTTCATGCCCGGACAAACCGTAGCGCTCCGGATTCACGGCAAGCCGTCGAAGCCGCTCTAATTTTCGCTGTTCCGCGCGACACACGAAGAACCATGATTCGCCCGCCTGCTGTCGCTGGACGCTTCTACCCGTCGGACCCACAAGAACTGACTCGCCAGATCGAGGAGTGCACCTCGAGCATCGCACCGCGAAGCCGCGCGCTTGCGTGCGTGGTGCCGCACGCGGGCTATGCCTACTCGGGGCGCGTCGCCGGGGCCGTCTATTCGGCGATTGAGATTCCCGCACGTTGCATCCTGCTTGGGCCACGACACTTCCCGCAAGGCCAGCCGATGGCCATCCTCACCGAAGGAAGCTTTTCAGACGCCGTTTGGCGAAGCGCGGATTGATTCGGCTCTGGCTTCGGAATTGGCGCGGGCGTGCCCGCTGCTGCGGGAAGACGCGGTAGCACACGCGCGCGAGCATTCGCTGGAGGTACAGCTGCCATTCTTGCAGCAGATCGCACGGGATTTTCGGTTCGTGCCGGTTGTGCTGGCGACCGATCGCTACGCCGCAATGGAGGATTTGGGCCGTGCGGTTGCGCAAGTGGTGAAGGCGCAGAGCGAGCCGGTGCTGGTGATTGCAAGTTCGGATATGAATCACTACGAGAGCGATGCCATCACGCGGGTGAAGGACGAGAAAGCAATCGCGCGCATTCTGGCGCTCGATCCGCGAGGACTTTACGACACGGTGCGCGGCGAGGGAATCACGATGTGCGGCTATGCGGCGACGGTGGCGATGCTTGTCGCCGCGCGCGAATTGGGCGCCAAGGAAGCGACGCTGATTCGTTACGCAACTTCGGGAGACGTAACCGGCGACCTCGACGAGGTCGTCGGCTACGCCGGAATTATTCTTCGCTAGGTTTCCTGGTGTTGCACTTTTACGCCACGTTGGACCGCGCAGCTTCGCGCGTTAATTGGTGACACTGAGCGCCACAGCCACGGAGCGGTGAATAGAGCCGCTCGTCGCGGTGATGACGACGTTCGTGATGACGGGTGTGCCGCCACCCCCTCCGCCACCGCCGCCCCCTCCGTTTCCGCCACCGCCGCAACCGGCGCTGCCGATCGCCAGCGCAAATGCCACCAAGACGAGGGCGAGGCTGAACCGGCGCTGCTTTGCGGAGAAACCGATCAGCATCAGACACAGGCTGAGCGCGCAGACCAGCGCGATCTTGACTCCGGAGCCAGGCAAGGCGATGTGATTGGGTCCTCCGAGTGGAGCGAGATTGGCCGCTGCGGTAGAGGTGAACATCACCGTGCTCGATCCACTACCCGTAACGCTGGGCGCCACGCAAGTGACGTCCGCCGGGAGATCCGAGCAAGATATAGTCACCGTGCCCGCGAAGCCGTTGTTGGCGGTCACCGTTACCATTGCCTGGGCCGTGCCGCCGGGGGCCGAAATCGCTGGGGGAGAGTCAGGGTTCGTCAGCGATAGACTGAAGTCAACGCCCTGTGTGGAGGTTGCGGTATTCCAGACGGTTGGGGCGTTTACGAGATTGGCCACGTTGATCGAGCCAAGACCCGTTGCCTCGTTGTAACCGGAACTGGCGTTAAATCCCGCGAGCACTCCGATCTGATCTCCGGGGATCGCGGTGGAGCAATTTGGCGATCCGGTGATGCAGGGCATTGCGTTCGTGCTGCCATCATTTACGTTGTAGAACATGCATCCGGCAGACGGATTTGCGGCCGACGCGCAAGTGCCCGTTACCGCCAACTTATACAGGGTGGGATTGATGAGACCTTCCGCGGATTCGTTCTTCTGGTCCAACAATGCCATGATACCGGCGAATACTTGCGTGGAAACGGAAGTCCCACCGGCTTGCAGGAAATCGCCAGCCGTAAGGTCGCATGGAGTATTGCTGCCGGTGCCATTCAGATCTCGTTCGCAAAGAACATAAAAGCTTCCCGAAATCGTGCCGTCACCGGCAAAGAGAGAAATGTCCGGGAGATCGCGCGCGCCGTCAGCCGCTGTGGTGATTCCGCTATGCGCGGGGCAGCCAGCTGTTATTGCGCCGCCCTGCCAGCAGGGCTTTGCATAGCCGCCGGCGCAAGCCGAAGGTAGGGTGGCGTTAACGGTAGTGCAATTACTGGCTCCCCCTCCCCCACCAGAGACGGTGACAAACCCAATGTTGGGCGACGTTAGATCAGCGCCGTCCTCTATCGCGACCTGCACATTAGGATCGTTACATGCCGCTTCGGCAGACCCGTCGCCAGACTGTGAGACAACGACGAGACTGGTACAGGTATCGTTGTAACTTGTTTCCGGGATGTAGGACAAAGCCGATTCGAGGGTGCCCGATGCGTTGCTATTGCCCCAAAATTGCTGCGGATCGTTCACATCGTTAAATTCGGTGCCTCCCACAGCCAGATTAAATGGAGTGGAAGCGATTCCGCTTACGGCGAGGCCGCACTGCGCGACCTGGATGATCGAAGACGCCGAAAAACCGCAGTTTGCAGGTGAAGCGGGCTGAGCCACATCGCAACCCGCCGAACCGTTGTCTCCCGAGGAAATGAGTACCGTGATTCCCTCTCCGGCTGCCTGTTGCCAGGTTGTGTTGTAAAACGAATTCAGGGCGGAACCGAGGCCGAGTTCACACAATCCAAAACTCTCGCTCAGGATCGGAGCGAAACCCGTGCTGGCGCCGGTGTGCGTGGAGTTGGTGTTGGGGAAATCAACAACGTAACTAGCGGCAAGATCGCCGCCAAAAGTGGAATTTGTGGAGTTACAAGTGACCAGATCAATCGTCGCGTTCTTGGCCACGGAACCCGACCACTCGACATCCAGGATGGCCTCGACCTCATCGCCATTTTCCGACGGGGCGCTGCAATTGGCGACAGGAGGAACGGTGACGACCGGCGGATTCGCAGGAAGACCAAAAATGCTCCTGAAGTCGGTGACGTCCGCGGGATTGATGTTGCTGTCCGATATGACAGCAATGGTTTCGCCGGTGCCGTCAATACCGGCGTTCCACAATGGCTGCACATTATAAATGGTGGCGAAGTCGGCTGGGCCCAGCCCAAAGCAATTGGTCACGGCTGTCAGGCCGCAATCCGCGCCGGTTTCAAAGGTGACTTGCGGCTTTACTCTACCGGCTAGCGTGGATTTCGCGCCGGGTCTCACCTTGACCATTGGTTTTGGATAGAAATTATGAAGAGTGGCAACGCCGACCACGACGGGCGTGAGCGCCGTTGGTATCGAAGGGTCATTCACATTCGCCCAGTGTTCTTCGCCATTGACCACGAACTTGTGGATCGGCGTGTGAAGCGCTTCCTGTACCTGACCAGCGGTGCCCGAAAACTGAATTATCGTTCGGCCATTCGACACGTTGTTGATCTGGAAGCCATGGGACGTGAGCCACGACGTGATGGTCTGGATGTCCTGATCGGCAGGGCCAAACTGCTGCCCGAACTGAGCGGGCGTGAGCCACTTGTGGTAATTGGGCGAGGACTGATCCTGCTGCTCCGCCATCAGCTTGTCGAGGGCGGCTTCCTGATCGGGGCTGCGCTTGAGGACAAGCTGCATGCGCTCCATCGGAAGGTCGCTCGGCGCCGGGCCCTGGTCAAACTGCGGGCGCGCGAGCGGGTACGTGTTGCCGTGCAACACGGTCAATTTGGATTCATTCACGGCGTCCGTGATGCGGGGCTGGACGTTGCTCGTCTGCGCGGAAGCGGTGGCAGGCAGAAACGCCAGACATGCGAGAACAAAAAGCGATGTGACCGAAGACTTGTATTTAAGTGGCATAGTCATGATTACCGTCCAATGCTGCAAAAGTTCCCGAAGAATTTATCAGCGTCGAGCGAAGAACCGGCAAAAACCGCTATTGGCATATTGATCGGCTCGATCCTGCGCACGGCTCAATTATCTTCCGGGGCCGAAACCGCGTGTTTCGGATAGCTGAGATGCTAGCAGGTGGCGCGGGGGATGGACGGGATTGTGGTGAAAGTTGCAATACCTGCAACTCGGATTAGAATTCGATAATTCGGCGTGCGGGAAAGCAATATTTTCCTCATGGGCTGAAACTCCGACCTCCTAGAGAACAGCAGGCGAGGAGCTCCCAAGGCCTCGACTAGAACACCACTAACCGCTGGCTCAGGGTGAAGAACGAATGAGGGACGCGAGCTTGCGGGCGCGGTCGCGGGCGATATCAATGAAGTGCTGGTCCGCGGCCACGCGATCGAGCAATGGCAGGAACTGCCCAGGCTCCGGAAAGAGCTTGTGGTCCAAGTCCTTCCCGATCTGCAGGAGCACATCGTTGACGCCAAGAGGATCGTAATGCATGGTGCGGTCGAGGTCGTAGAGATCGGTCTGCTGGCGCGCAAGTCCTTCGAAAATGCCGAGGAGTTCGGAGGCGTCCCGATTGAGGGTGTAGTTGAAAGTGACGTGATGCGATTCAGCGCCGCGATCGAAGCTGAAGGTCTTCTCACCGAGGTTCGCGATCCGGCGGTGCATTTCCAGATCCAGGCCATCGAAGTTATGAAGCTTCGCGGCGAGATCGAATATCGAGTGCACGAGGGGCGCATCAATTTGCATGGGCCGCGGGTTTGATTCCTCGTTGAGCTGGCGAATGTCACATGTGCCAGAGCCGGAATCGTTCACTTTAATTTCCACGAATTCCGGATAGCTGGATTTGAATATTTTTCGAAAAGTGATGGTCGCGTTGCCCGCGGGAACTCCAGCAGCGGCGAGCGGCGCAGCCAATACTCCAGCGAGAACGCAGACGGAGAACGCCAGAGCCAGCAGCCCGCGATGGATCGCCGAGGAATTCATCTTCCGCGAGGGATGGAGATGCGCGACGCGCGAGAAATGCTGCCCGCAAGCGCGGCGATGCGCACGCGCCCAACGGATGCCGCAAGGCGGTCCCTCGCGCGAGACGCCTGCGCATGGCAAAGCGCGACAGCCAACGCGTCAGAGGCATCGGCAGGCTCGGGACAAGCGGGAAGATCGAGCAGGGACTTCACCATCTGTTGAATCTGCTGCTTGGAAGCGCCACCAAATCCGGCGACGCTGGCCTTCACTTCCCGCGGCGAATAACTGTGCGCCGGGATCTGGGCCTGTGCCGCGGCCAGCAACACCACGCCACGCATCTCCGCAAGCTTCAGGGCCGTCCTGATATTCAGCGCTGTGAAAACGGATTCGACGGCGACGGCATCCGGGGAAAATTGCTCAACGAGTCCAGAAATCAAGAAGTGGATCTCGCGCAGCCGGACAGCGAAGGTCGCGCTGGCCGGCAGCTTCAGCGCACCGAATCGCATCAGCCGTGCGTGCTTGCCATCGATTTCGATAACACCATAGCCGGTCGCACCGGCGACGGCTGGATCCACGCCCAGCACGCGCAGTTTGCGCCCGCTGGAGGCCGAAGGAATCGGATGGGAAGACATGTTGACCGGCACAAGTGTACGTGCGGGCCGGAACCGGAGGGAAGTGTTTTCTCGGTGCTGCGCTGCGCGATGCAAACTATCCGGCCATCGCCGCCTGGATTTCCTTCTCATCTATATCGAAATTGGCATAGACGTGCTGGACGTCGTCGTGATCTTCCAATGTTTCGACCATGCGCAGCATCTGTTGCGCCTGCGCGCCGGTCAGCTTGATGTGGTTCTGCGGAACGAAAGCCACTTCGGCGGAAGAGGGAGTAATTCCAGCGGCGATGAGAGCCTCACGGACTTTCTCCATGGCCTCGGGCGGCGTGGTTACCTCCCAGAAAGAAGTATCGTCGCGAAGGTCGTCCGCACCGGCGTCGAGCACGATGCCGAGCATTTTATCCTCGTCCGCTTGTTCCTTGGGGACGACGATGTCGCCTTTGCGCTGGAACATCCAGCCAACTGCCCCGGTTTCGGCCATGTTTCCGCCGTTCTTCGAAAACATGTGCCGGACTTCACTCACAATTCGGTTGCGATTGTTGGTGACCACCTGAACCAGCACGCCGACGCCGCCGGGGCCATAGCCCTCGAACGTCACTTCGTCGAGCGTCTCGCCCTCGAGTGTGCCGGCACCGCGCTGAATGGCCCGCTCGATGTTGTCATTGGGCATGTTCTCGGCCTTGGCGGTCAGAATAGCGGTGCGCAGACGTGGATTTGTGACCGGATCAGCTCCGCCGGTGCGGGTGGCGATGGTTAATTCTCGAATGACCTTGGTGAAAACCTTGCCGCGGCGAGCGTCGGTCGCCGCCTTCTTGTGCTTGATTGTGGCCCACTTCGAATGTCCAGACATGGATAAACCTTCTAAGTGAAGAATGGCAGGAGCAGCTGTCCAGCTCTTGCCGCGACAGTGTAGCAGCAAGGGTCGAGAACAGGCAAGAGACGCAGCATCGATACGACAGGGGAATCTGTACAGGTTCTGAGCCGTTTTTCACCGCAGCGTCACGGAATCCTAACAGTTCGTGGCTATCCTGCGGCCGTACAAGTGTGAACGAAAGCGGGACTTCGAGTGCTACGCCCTTGGCTGTTTATTCTTGCTGCGCTTGTCTGCCATCCAGCGCGCGCGATTGCTCAGAGTGCCGCGCCGGACGTGTGTCCGCGTCCCGCGGCGGGCAGCGCGGTTCCCGAACCCGCCGACCTTCGCAGCAAAAATGGAGTGCTGAAAGTTGAATTGGCGTACCGCAATTTCACGGGCGCAGACGGCGAGACCCGCTATTGCTACGTGTCCAAGGATGGCAGCCAAGCTCCCACCTTGCGCCTGAAACCGGGCGACATGCTAATTCTGCGCCTGAAGAATGAGCTGACAGCGACGCCACAATCCAAGACGGCGAGCGCGCCATCGGTGGATCGCAGATGGTCATGGGACTCAGGCGGGCGACTCGATGTCCATGGCCGATGAGCCGACCCTTGCGCGAGCGCAAAGATGACGCCGGACTCGACCAATCTCCATTTCCATGGCCTCACGGTGCCAGCGATCTGCCATAAGGACGACGTCCTCAAAACCGCGATCCAGCCGGGCGATCCACCGTTTGAATACCGATTCCAGATTCCGCCGGACGAGCCGCCCGGGCTGTATTGGTATCACCCGCATATTCACGGCTACACGAAGGCGCAAGTGCTGGGAGGAGCTTCCGGCGCAATGATCGTTGAAGGAATCGAGCGGACAAATCGCGAATTGGCTGGGCTTCCTGAGCGGGTGATGATCGTACGCGACCAGGACCTGGTGAACCCGAACGCCGTGCCGACGCAGAGCCGGATCTCGTCCCGCTGCCGCCCGTTAGTTTGGACGCCGAAGGAGACGCCATTAACACGGGGACCGGGACAGGCAAGCCCGCAAAGGACCTATCGCTCAATTTTGTTCCGGTTCCCTATCCGGACTATCCGCCAGCGGTAATTGCAATGAGGCCGTCGGAGCGGCAGCTCTGGCGCGTGCTGAACGCGTCGGCGATCACGTATCTCAATTTACAGGTGATGTTCGGAAACGCGGCGCAGGCGCTGGGCGTTGTCGCGCTGGACGGCGTGCCCATCAACGAGAACGGAACGCCGGGCAGTCGCGCAATCTGGGTAAGCCACGCGGGAGTTCCTCCTGGCGGCCGGATTGAATTCATCGTTAAGGGGCCGCCGGATGGAGTAAAGGGCAGCCTCGTGACGCGCAGCGTCAATACCGGCGTCGGCGGAGAGAATGATCCCGCACGTCCGCTGGCAACGATCATCGCGTCGGCTGATGCTCCCGAGCCGCGGTCGAGGCTGGCGTCCTCCACGCAACCCCTTCCGCCGCCGACCTCGCCGTGGATCGGGAACGTGAAGGCAGTTCGCACGCGGAAGCTGTATTTTTCTGAAACGCTGCAGGACCCCAATGACCCCAATAGCCCAACGACTTTCATGCTGACCGTGGAGGGCCAGACGCCGAAACCATACGACATGAACGCAACAATGCCCAACATCACGGTCCAGCAGGGGGACGTCGAAGACTGGATCATCGAAAATCGCACGCAGGAGTTACACGATTTTCACATTCATCAGATTCATTTCATGCTTCTGGACTGGTTCGGGCTGCCGGTGGATGAACCTTTCCTGCGCGACACAGTGAATGTGCCGTTCTGGGACGGAAAAAGCGCGGTGTATCCGATGGTGAAGCTGCGCATGGACTTCCGGGACCCAAACGCGGTCGGCACGTTCATCTACCACTGCCACCTGCTGGAGCACGAAGATGGCGGAATGATGGGAACGATTCGCGTGGTACCTCGCGTGCGAGACGCTAAGAAGTGAATTGTTACATCCGCAGCGTCGCAGCTTCGGCCAGATTTAACGCGCGTGTCATCGTGGAATAACAACGCTCGCGTATCCACGTTGTGCACGCGTTTGATTTCGACGGCTCGCCGGGAAACGCAACGCCCGCGACGCTTCGCTCCAGACGCGACTTCAAGCGCCACATCTTGCTACAAGGAGAATTCATGATCGGGAAGAACCTTCGATGTATGGCTGCCGTGCTGCTTGCGGCAAATCTTGCGCTCGTTACCCCTACCGGCCTGAGGGCGAACGACGGAATCCTGCAGAACGGAAACGATCACGGCGGATTCACGACGACCACGCCGATCAAGCACCTGGTCGTGATTTTCCAGGAGAATGTTTCGTTCGATCACTATTTTGCGACGTACCCGGTAGCCACGAATCCGACGGACGAAACTCCATTCCACGCGAGACCGAACACTCCGAGCGTGAATGGACTGACCGCGGGACTGATCGCGCAGAATCACAATACGGACGGTTCGGGCAACACCTTCCTGCCGTTCCGTCTCGATCCCAGCCAGAACTATACCTGCGACCAGGACCACGATTACACGCCGGAGCAACAGGCATTCGATAGCGGGCTCATGGACAAGTTTCCGGAATTCACCGGAACTCCCTGCTCGGCGAAGGCGTATCCCAATCTGGCTCCGCTTGGAGCGTCAATCGTGATGGGTTATTACGACGGGAACACAGTCACGGGCCTCTGGAACTACGCTCAGTTCTTCTCGATGAACGACAACGCCTTTGACACGAACTTCGGGCCTTCAACTCCCGGAGCTATTAACGTGGTTTCGGGCATGACCGGGAACGCGGACCCGGCGACCGAAACCAATACGACGGGAGACGTGGTTGATAATAGCGTGATCGGCGACCCAGATCCCTTCTACGACGACTGCCATGGTTCGGAATACGTCGGGATGGCGAAAACAAACCAGAACATCGGAGATCTGCTGAACGCCAAGGGAATCACGTGGGGCTGGTTCCAAGGCGGCTTTACGCCCTCCTCCGTGACGAACGGAATCGCGGCCTGCAACACCACGACCAACCGATTGGATGGCACGCCGGAGACAGCCTATAGCGCCCATCACAATCCCTTCGAATATTATGCGAGCACAGCCAACATTCACCACACGCCTCCTGCAAGCCTTTCGGAAATCGGCCACAACGGCCCGGCGAATCATCAGTACGACCTCAGCTATTTCCAGAAGGCAGCGCTGGCAGGCGACTTGCCGGCAGTCAGCTACCTGAAAGCCAACCGGGCGCAGGATGGGCATCCGAGTAATTCTTCTCCTCTCGACGAGCAGGATTTCATCATCAACACGGTGAACTTCCTGGAATCGCTCCCTGAATGGAACGAAACCGCGGTGATCATCGCGTGGGACGATTCCGACGGTTGGTTCGACCATGTAATTGGGCCAATCGTGAATCAGTCGGCTTCCACCTCGGACGCGCTGACGACTGCAAAGACCTGCGGCGCGGGTGTTAATTCTCTCGAAGGGATTCAATCACGGTGCGGATACGGCCCCCGGCTGCCCTTTTTTGTGATTTCGCCGTATGCGAAGGCGAACTTCGTGGACCACACGGTGATCGATCAAAGCTCCGTAGTCCGGTTTATCGAAGACAACTGGGGACTTCCTCGAATCGGGAACGGTTCCTTTGATGTGGTCGCGGGCTCGATCGAGAACATGTTTGATTTCACATTCAACCTCAATCCGCCCGTGTTCCTGAATCCGCTGACCGGGCAGGTCGTCGCTGTCGGATTTCATCACTAGACGAAAGGATCCCCGCAGTCCACTCACCAAGCAACGCCCCCCCTGGCTCGTCCCGATTCCTTCGGGACGGGCCAGATCCGTTTTTAGGCGCGGCGCTCGCGGCATCCCGGATGTATGCTTGTCCGTCCACCTGAGCTGACGTGAACGAATCGTATTCGGAGAGAGCTTCTTGGCTCGAAAACCCCGCAGCGTTGATCTGACGCAAGTTACCGAGTGGGACAACGGCGAAATCCGCCGCAAGGACGACTATCTTGCGGCCGAAGAGCCTCTGGAAATTCGCATCGGCGAAGATCCGCTCAGCGTCACGATGCGCACGCCGGGCCACGATCTCGAGTTGGCTGCGGGATTTCTCCTTACCGAGGGACTCGTCCAGCACCGCGCGCAAATCCTCGCGCTCGAAGCGCTCGAAACTGACGCGGAAACTCCCGCGGAGAATCGCGGGAACGTAGTTGAGGCAAAACTCGCGCCGGAATCAGCGCCCGACTTCGAAAAAATGCGACGCCATTTTTTTGCCGCATCGAGCTGCGGCATATGCGGGAAGGCTTCGATTGATTCGATTCGCGCGCGAACGCTGGCGTCGCCCAACCCGAAGTTTCGTCTCGATCCTGAGGTGCTCGTTCGCCTGCCGGAAGTGCTGCGGGAGTCGCAAGCTGTTTTCGGGCGCACTGGCGGCCTTCACGCCGCAGGGCTTTTTGATGCTGCCGGCAAATTGCTCGTTCTGCGGGAGGACATCGGAAGGCACAACGCAGTGGACAAAGTGATCGGCTGGGCTCTGCTGGAGGAGCGCGTTCCGCTGAGCGAGACGATTCTGCTTGTCAGCGGACGCGGGGGTTTCGAGATCGTCCAGAAGGCAATCGTGGCAGGCCTGCCGGTGGTTGCGTCGGTTTCGGCGCCGTCGAGCCTTGCGGTGCAGCTTGCGCGCGAACTTGGGCAGACTCTAATTGGATTCCTGCGCGGCCGGCGATTCGTGATCTATGCGGGAGCGGAACGGATCGGAAAAACCTGAAGTCTGCGGCGAGTACTGGCCTGAACAAGCGCCCGACTAGCTCGCTGCCTTGCCCACCTTCTTCACCGAGTGCCCATTGCTGATCATGTCGCGGAAATCGTCGAATAAATTACGGTCCCACCAGCCGCGAGTGGCCTCTTCATCCATAATCTGCAGCGCGACCTCCGGTGACGAGGCCTTGCGGTACGGCCGGTCGGTCGTCAGGGCGTCGTAAACATCCGCCAATTGCAGAATGGCGGCGGTGATAGGAATCTCGTCGCCGCGCAAGCCATCGGGATAGCCGGAGCCATCGTGACGTTCGTGGTGATGGCGGATGATCGGGAGGACCAACCGAAACGTCCGCAGCGGCGCGCAGATGCGTTCCCCCACCACGGGGTGCTTTCGCAAGATTTCAGCCTCTTCCGCAGAGAGGGGGCCCGGCTTGAGTAAAATCGCATCTGGCACGACCACCTTACCGATGTCGTGCACGATGCCAGCGCGACGGAGCGCCTTGATGTCCTCTTCCGGCAAACCCAGCTTTTCACCGAGCCGCGCCGAGATTTCCGCCAAGCGTTCGCAGTGTCCTGACGTATAGGGATCGCGCGCTTCGATGCTCTGCGCCAAGCTAAACAGCACACCTTCGGCGTTCTCGAGTTCATCGGTGTACTGCTTCAGCCGCAACAGCGAGCGCGTCCGCGCCAGTAATTCGTTGAAGTCGATCGGCTTGCTGAGAAAATCGTCGGCACCGGCATTGATCCCCTTGATGCGGTCTTCCGTCGCCGAAAGCCCAGTGATCAAGACGACGGGCGTGAGTCGCGTTTCCGGTGTCGCCTTGATGCGCCGGCAGACCTCGAATCCGTCCACGCCGGGCATCACGATATCCAGAAGGATCAAGTCCGGGCGAAATGACGCGCACTCGGTGATCGCGGCGGAGCCTTCGCTTACGTCACGCACCTCGAAACCCTCGCGGCGCAGCAGGGTCGCGAGCGCGATTCGCGCGGCCGATTCATCGTCAACGATCAGGATTCTTTCGAACATTCAGTCAGTACTTCTTCGCCCGCCACTCACACAGCCCAAACCGGGCTGAAGTTACGGCCTGCCGAACTCCAGTCCAGGCCCGATGGTGACTAGCTTGGAACTTTCCCGCCCCTACAAACAAATGTATCCTGTCCCGTACTTTCGAACAACCCGGAATCGCACATCCGGAAAGCGATCGCCGAAATTTGTCACTGAATCGCCACGATTGCATGAGGCGTAAATGAAGAGAACATTGCCACTGGAAGCGCTGCACGAAATCGCCATGCGGCTGGAGCAGGCCCACAAAGCATTTCAGCGCCGCTATCCGGGGCCCTCCGGAGAACGCCAGCCGATTCATGTGGTATACGGCGGAGCGCATCTTTTCCGCGCCGGAACCACGCGCCGGCTGGGAGATCTCGCGCTGCGATCGCTCGAAGAATACGCGCCCGATTTCGCGGTCTTCGCAAAGGCGATTGGCTTGCCGGATCGGATCGCCTGCCAACTTCGCCAGACGCGATCGCCTCCATTGCGAAATCGATAGAGGCCGATGCGCAAGCAGTGCGGCGCGAAAACCGCCTGGCATGGCTCGCGCACACAGTCTATCGCCGCGTGCGGGAAAAACTCCGGCGCGAACCTGTGGAGGACTTCCGGCTCGACTTCGAAGACGGATACGGCAATCGCCCGGATGACGAAGAGGACGGGCACGCCGCGTCCGCGGCCAATGAAGTGAGCGCCGGAATGAACTCGGGCGAGCTGCCGCCGTTCATCGGCATCCGCATCAAGCCCTTTACCGAAGAGCTTCGCGAACGCAGCATCCGCACGCTCGATATTTTTCTGACGGAGCTGGCCGCGAAATCGCGCGGCGCACTGCCAAAGCATTTCTGCATCACGCTGCCCAAGGTCACGCTACCCGATGAGGTTGCGGCGCTTGCCGACATCTGCTCGCGTCTGGAACCGATGCTCGACCTGGAACCCGGCGCACTTCGAATCGAGCTGATGGTCGAAACGGCGCAATCTATTTTCAACGAGCGAGGGGAAGCCAATCTGCTGCCGCTGGTGGGTGCAGCCCGGGGACGCTGCGTGGCGGCGCACTTCGGGCCGTACGATTACACGTCCTCTCTGGGTATCGCGGCGCCGCGGCAGGCGGGCATTCATCCCGCGTCCGATTTCGCGCGACAGGTGATGCAAGTAGCTCTCGCTGGAACAGGGATACGGATCGCCGACGGCCCACTGAACGTCCTTCCGATTCCTCCGTATCGCGCGGCCAAGGACGGCGGCGCGCTCACGGCGAGACAGATCGAGGAAAATCGCGCGACCGTACATCTCGGTTGGAAGCTGCAGTTCGAACACGTCCGCCGCGCCCTCGAACTCGGCTTCTACCAGGGCTGGGATCTGCATCCCGCGCAACTTCCCGCACGATTTGCGGCTGTCTATTCGTTCTTTCTTGAGAATCTCGATTCGTCCGCCGAGCGCCTACGCAATTTCATCGAGAAGGCCGCGCAGGCTACGCGCATCGGCCAAGTGTTTGACGACGCCGCGATGGTGCAGGGCCTGCTGAACTTCTTCCTGCAAGCAGGGCATTGCGGCGCGCTGACGCGCGGACGAGGTGCAAACGCTCACGGGGCTGACGCAGGAGGAGTTACGCGTGGGATCGTTCGCCAAGATTCTCGCGCGACGGTCTTCGTAGCAAGCGAGAGCGCTACTTGCGGCCCTTCATCACGAGCATCAACGGAATCACCAACAGGCAAATAATAGCCATCGTCCGGAAGTTGTCCACGAACGACATCATCATCGCCTGCCGCTGCAACTCCTGATAGATCATTCCCTGCGCCTGGACCGCGGCGTGGACGGAGTTCGGCTCGCGCATCATTAACATCTGCGTGATTCGATGCAGCGCTGCCTGAAAATGCATATTGGTGCCTTGCAAATTGCCGGACAGGACATCCTGATGGAACTGCGCGCGGCGGTCGAGCATCGTGGTCACGAATGAAATGCCTGTACTCGCGCCGATATTGCGGGAAAGATTGATCAAACCCGAGGCGTTGTTCATCTTTCCCTTTGGCACGAAGTAAAACGCCATCACATTGATCGGCACGAACAGAAATGCCGTGCCCATGCGCGAAACGACCCAGGCGAAAATCGCCGAGCGCGCGCTTGCGTAGAGACTCAGATGCGACAGCTGGAATAATCCCGTCGCCATGACGACGAGCCCGGTGATGACGATCCAGCGCGGCTGAAAACGCCCTAAGAGAATTCCCACGAAGGGGAGTATACCGAGCAGCACCAACCCTCCAGGGAGCAGCACGAGCCCGCTTTCCATCGCCGTGTAACCCATCAGCGTTTGCATCAGAATCGGAAGCAGAAGGGTGGTGCCATAGAGGACGAACCCCAGCGTGTACATCATGAAAGTCGAGATCGCGAAATTCCTGTCCTTGAACAGGTGCAAATCGATGATCGGATTGTCCGTGCTTAGTTCCCGGATCACCAGGACGATCAATGCGGTAATCGCAATCACCGTGCCCCATACGATGAACGGCGAACCGAACCAATCGTCGCGCTGTCCCTTGTCCAGCACGATCTGCAGAAATCCCAATCCCACGCCGAGCAGGCCGAGGCCAATGAAATCGATCTTCAGGCCCTGTTTGAGAGTCTTGCGGATGGCGTGCACGGGATCAACGATGAGCATGGAAATCAGCAGCAAGGAAATGATTCCCACGGGTACATTCAGAAGGAAAATCCATCGCCACGAGTAGTTGTCGGTGATCCAACCGCCGAGCGTGGGACCGAGCGTCGGCGCCACCACTACGCCCATGCCGTAAACGGCCATCGCCATTCCCTGTTTTTCGCGCGGAAAGCTATCCACGAGGATGGCTTGCGACACCGGCTGCATGCCGCCGCCGCCCGCACCTTGAATCACGCGAAAGAACACCAGCATTGGCAGCGAAGGCGCCAGCCCGCAAAGCAGAGAGCTGAGCGTGAAGAGCACTACGCACCCGATGAAGAACCTTTTGCGGCCAAACAAAGTGGAAAACCAGCCGGTCAGGGGCAGCACGATCGCGTTGGAAACCAAGTAGGAGGTGAGAACCCAGGTGCTCTCGTCCACGCCCGCCGAAAGATTTCCCGCGATGTGCGGCAGCGAGACGTTCGCGACGCTCGTGTCGAGCACTTCCATGAACGTCGCCATCATCACCGTGACGGCGATGAGCCATGGATTAATTTGAGGCAGCGGGCGAGCGTATGCGGCGGTGGCGGCCATTGATCTTCAGGAGTGGGGATTCATCGGGCGGCGCATGTTGGTAGACAAGTTGTTTGAGCTACATGTGTACGACGGATGTGCAGGATATCACCGGGGCTTATGATGTCTCAAGGCGCGAGCGAAGGACTTCAGCGAACCACTCGCCCCGTAATGCGACTAATCAGGGCTCGTCGGGGGTAT
The DNA here is from genome assembly GCA_963818605.1 of uncultured Acidobacteriota bacterium. GTDB lineage: Bacteria > Acidobacteriota > Terriglobia > Acidiferrales > UBA7541 > Palsa-295. Next base: position 167,069 of record CAWFSW010000004.1, on the reverse strand, counting down.
TGACGTTTTTGACGTTCCCGATGTCCACTTATCTGCACGGTAGCGGAAGGTTATAGAAAACCGGAAAACGAAGCTCGATGTTTGGATCGTGATAACTCGCAGGCAACGGTTCGAATGGCGATGAGTTCCGGATTGCAGCCGCTGCCGCTTTATCGAGTGGGTCACTTCCTGAAGTTCTTTCAATCCATGGCTCGTTGGGGGGTATTTCCCCATCCTGTTGAATGTGAAAGCGGAGTACAACTAATCCCTTCGTTCCCTTCAAGGCTTCCTCTGGCATTACCGCATGCCAATTGCGCTGCACAACTGTTAGAACGCTATTTAGGTATGGACGAAAATCAACCCCCATCGTCGGCGTGAGTATCTCCCACAGCTGCCGCTTATTCGGAGAATCCTGAGTCGCCGGGGCCATTTGCGCCTTGAATTTAAGAGTATTCAGTGTCTGGAAGAGATCATCCAGTCGGTCGGGTTTCCCGGCATCCAACACAAATATGAGCGCATAGCCATTCAACACTGTAGAGATATACGCCTGGTAGAGACTGATCCCATTGAGCAAATCCATACTTGCGTCCATCCGTGAAAAAACCTTGCCGCCGAGGGTAACGTTCGTAGGTTCGTGAATGACCTCAAAGTTGAAGTGTGAATAACGCCGAGCAAGTTCCACTTTGAGACTCAGCAAAACCTTTTCACCCGTTTCCGGACTCGGGGAGCAGGACACATCCTTGGCAACGATCATAATCTCCGGATTCACGCGAGATGGAGTGCCGATTGGATGCTGGAGTAAATGAAGTAATGAATGAGGTCCACTCGTTAGAGAGTCAAGATTGCCTTTGTCACCAAAATTACCCTTGTTCGCTGTTGCCGTGCCAGGCTCCTCAATGGACGTCTTGGTCCCATCGGCCTGAACGAACCAGCCCATTGGAAATTCGAAAGTGAATTCGAAGAAATCGTTTGTGTACACATTGCCAGAAATCGAGCCATCTTCAGGTTGGTGGATGCCCGTCTCCGTTGCAACGGCGGCGTTGCCATTTAATTGCAGCACAAGGCCCGGAGAGGATTGCTCGGTTTTCGTTTGTTGAGCCTCCTGTGGAAATGCCCAGCCTGCGGGGAGGAAGACCACAGTCAGTGCAACGATCGTGGTTAATCCGATTGCGATTGTTCTTATCACTGTGGCCCGGAACATTGCGATTTGCTCATACGATAGACCACTACCTGCGTGAACGCCACAACCTCGTGAACGGATTCCATTTTCCATCTGTTTATGGCCGGTCTCGTACTCCGATCTAACAAGCCGCTACGGGGGAGTTCCGAAGTGATTAGATAGAAATCACGGCTCAACTCCCGATGAAGGCGGTAACCGGACAAGCGCCCGTCGGCGAAGCTTGGGTTTCTCAAACTGACCCACTACGGCGACGCTGGAATCGTGCTTGCGGCGAATCGCTTTTCGCTGCGGTGCCAGAAATAGAGCAGGGCGCATCCGATCAGAATCAACGCGACGCAAAGCCCCGTCCACAATCCCGTGGCGCCCCACCCGACGCGGAAACAGAGATACGCGCCGACGGGCAGCCCCACCAGCCAGTAAAGAGCCGCCGACCAGATCATCGGCGTGCGCGTGTCGCCGGCACCGCGCAGCGCGCCGGTCGCGACGGCTTGCAAGCCATCAAACAGCTGGAAGAACGCTGCGACGAACAGCAGACTGCTCGCGGCATGGATCACTGCCGGGTCGGGCGTATAAATGCGCACAAGCGCGCGCGGCGCGAGCCAGAAAACCAGCGCAGTGCACGTCATGAAGCTCGCGCCCATCGCGATCGCGGTCCAGCCCGCGCGACTTGCGGCGTTCGCATCACCTCGCCCGTGGGCTTGTCCAACGCGTACCGCCGCCGCTGATCCCAGACCGAGCGGCACCATATACGTGAAGCTCGCGGTATTCAACGCAATCTGGTGGCTCGCCAATGGAATCGCTCCCAGCCGGCCAATCAGCCCGGTGGCCACCGCAAATACGGCGACCTCGAGCCCCAGCTGCATCGCCGCAGGAAATCCCAAACTTAGGAGCCGCCAGACACGGGGCAGGTACGGCCACGGCGACGCGTGGCGCAAACCCGTCTTGTAACGCAGATCGTGATACACGCAATATCCCATCAGGACGGCAGCCATGTAGGTTCGCGCCGCGCAAGTGGACCATCCAGAGCCGACCGTGCCCATCGCACGATGCCCCAGATGACCGTAGATGAGCGCCCAATTGCCGGCAACGTTCACGAGGTTCGCGGTTACCAATGAAAACATCACCGGCTTTGCCAGATCGATCCCCTGCAGATACCGCCGGAAAACAAAATAGAGCAGGAGCGGCAGAGTGCTCCAATTGAGCGCGCGCAAATAGGGAATCGCCTGATTCAGCACGGACTGCTGAATGGCGAGCGAACGCAGCACTGGCTCCCAGAGACGCACGACGCCCATCAGCACAGGCGCCAGACCCAGGCTTAAATAAACGCCGTTCACGAGCGAGCGGTGGGCATCGTGCAGATCGCCCGCGCCATAGGAATGCGAAACGAGCGTGTCGAGCCCCAGCATCAAGCCCGTGCCGAAAATTGCGACGACGTAATACGCGATGCTCCCCAGACTGACCGCGCCGATTGCCACTGCGCTATCCGCCTGACGGCCAACCATCATCGTGTCCACGACTCCCATCGTCATCCAGCCGAGCTCGGCGAGGACGAGAGGAATTGCGAGGCGCAGCATCGGCCGCACTTCGTCAGCGATGTAATGGGAAAATAGACGTCTCAACATGATCGGCAGCCGCGGACTAATTCCCGGAAATGATATCGCCTTTGCGAAATGCGGAAAGAACAATCGGAATGGGACCTGTCGATTTATTTGAGGGGAATTCGAGCGAGCTAGTCGCGCGTGGCCGGCCCGGTAACCTGGACCAGAGAACCCGAAGCAGCGGATGGGCCGCCATCGAGGGTTTGCGGGGCGCGCCACCCATCCACCACCGAGATTTGGTGAACGCAGGAGACGGTGCAGCGGGGGGCGCAACCCTTCTTCGTGAGAAATTCGCGCTGGCGCTGCTCGGCCGTGTATTCGCCGAGCGGGATGCCCGGATAGCCGCGCTGCTGCGAGCAGTAGTGCACCAAGCCGTCCTCGCAGATGTAGAGGTAGCGCGAACCCGCGCGGCAGCGCCACTGATTCTCCCGGCCGGCGGCGATATTGTGCTGGAATCCGTTCACGCGGGTGAATGATTCCTTGCCGAGAGACATGATCTCTTCGAAGATTTCCCGTTCGCGCGTGCCGAGCGGCTGCAGCTGTCCGTTGCCATCGTGCAGAATCCCCACCGTGGACGTAAAACCCAGCTCGAGCGCCCGGTGAGCGACGGTGAGCGCGTCCTCGGGATTAGCAACACCGCTGCCGAGCACGGAATTAATATTTACGTGAAACTCGGCGTGCTCGGCCAGCAGCGCGAGCTTCTGATCGAGGACTTTGAGGCTCTTCTTCGAGACGTCGTCCGGCTGCACGTTGTCAATGCTGATCTGCAGGTGCTCGAGCCCGGCGCGGTTCAAGCGCTCGATGCGGTCGGCCACCAGGAGGTACCCGTTGGTGATCATGCCAGCGAGCATTCCATTCTTGCGGATCCGCGCAATGATGGCGTCAAGCTCGGGATGCAGCAGAGGCTCGCCACCGCTGATCGTGACGGCCGCCGTGCCCATGGCGCCCAGCCGGTCAATGCGGCGGAACATTTCGTCGGTCGGCACCGGCTTCGAGAAATCATCGAACTCGTTGCAATACGTGCAGGCCAAATTGCAGCGCCGGATAGGGATGATATGAACCAGCAGAGGATGGCCGGTCGAGACCAAGGCCTTCGCGAGCTTCCGCACTTCCCGCAGCCGGCGATGCGCCGCGGCAACCTTTTTTCGAATTTTCTTACGAAATGTCATGCGTTCCATCAGGAGAGCGAGCTGGCTTTTCCACTCCGCCCCCGCTTGCAATAGTATGCCACAGTGATTCCTGTTCGCTGTCCTGAACCGCCCGTGATGTACCGCGCCCCCATTGGCGAAGAGCGGTGAAGGGCGCCGACGACGGCTGCGGAAAAAGACCCACCCGCCGGGGGACAGTCCTGCTAGAATTTGATTTCTTGCGTGGCATGGGCTACGGTCTGTCTGTACAAACGCAACTATTTAGGCCCGTGCGGATATCTGCGGCGGAATTCGCTTCGGGTAGAACCGCAGTTCACCGACGGGGGTGAATTTGATGGCTGATGCGGTAGCAGAAAAAGTGATTGCCACACTCGCGACCGTGAAGCGTATTCCGGCCGAGAACATCACATTGAACACCAACCTGCAGGAAATGGGCATCGACTCCCTCGACGTCTTCACGCTTCTGTTCGAACTCGAAAACGCCTTCAAGATTTCGATTCCCGACGACGACGTTCGCTCCATCAAAACCGTCAGCGACATCGTCGAGGGCGTCAAGAAGATCCTTGCAGCTTCCCCGCCCGACCCCTCCGTCGGTTCGGCCAGCCCGGCGGTCTAACGAATGGCCTCGCGCCGGGTCGCCATCACAGGTTTGGGAATTATCTCAGCGCTTGGCTTGGATCTCGCGGAGAACTGGAAAGCCCTTTGCGCGGGGCGCTCGGGGATCGGGCCGCTGACGGTCGCCGACGTCGCGGGCGTGGGATTGAAGCTTCAAAACGGCGCGCAAGTCCACGGCTTCGACCCATTGAAACATTTCGAAGGCGGCAAGGACGCCCAACTCGACCGCTTCGCGCAATTTTCCGTCGTCGCAGCGCGGGAAGCATTCCGCGATTCCGGAATCAAGCTTTTGCCGGAGCAACGCGTGAGCGCGGCGGTTGTCTGCGGCTCCGCAGTCGGAGGGCAGGCATCCATCGAGGCCGGGTTCTCGGACCTGTGGGTACAGGGGCGCGGCCGCGTTCACCCTCTCACGATTCCAAAAACCATGGCCAATGCCGGCGCAAGCCACATCTCGATGGATCTGGGGCTCGCGGGCCCGGTGTACACGGTTTCGACGGCTTGCTCGTCAGCGAACCACGCCATCGGTCAGGCTTTCAGACTCGTCCGCGATGGCGAGGCCGATCTTGCTGTTACCGGCGGCAGCCGAAGCGATTTTCACTGTCGGCATGCTCAAGGCATGGGAGGCGATGCGCGTGATCGCGCCGGACACCTGCCGCCCCTTCAGCAAGGACCGCCGCGGCATGATTCTGGGCGAGGGCGGCGCTATGATGATTCTGGAACCGTTCGATGCGGCACAGGCGCGCGGTGCAAGAATCTACGCCGAGATTTGCGGCATGGGCATGACATCCGATGCGCACCATTTGACGCAGCCGACCGTGGATGGTCCGGCGCGGGCCATGCGCGGCGCCTTGCGGGAGGCGCGGATGGCGCCCGAAGAGGTGGGTTACATCAACGCGCATGGGACGGGCACTGCAGGCAACGATCCGGTGGAGACGAAGGCAATTCGCGAGGTCTTTGGCGCACACGCGGACAAGCTCGCAGTCAGCTCCACGAAGTCCATGCACGGCCATGCGCTGGGCGCAGCCGGCGCCCTGGAAGCAATTGCCACGGTCATGGCGCTCCATCACGGCATCCTGCCGCCCACCGCCAATTTCACCGAACCCGATCCTGAGTGCGACCTCGACTACATTCCGAATCAAGCGCGCACCCTCCGGGTAGGCGCGGCGCTTTCGAATTCATTCGCCTTCGGCGGGCTCAACGCCGTCGTCGCCTTCCGCGCATTCAAATCGTAAGAAAAATCATAGCCACAACATCGCAGGCGATGCTCTTCGCCTCACGCAATTCTTCTCACATAAGGGCAAGGCATGCCGTGCCCGGCAAGCGCGCTTTGCGAGCATCAGCAAACTCGCGGGAACGACCGGACGTTACGTTGTGCACGTGGAGAGCGCCTGCCAACGCCGGACCGGGCATGGCATGCCCCTACAAAGCCAGAGTGCTTGAGTGCCTATGAGACGCATTCCGGAAGATCGCTCGATCGCGACTAAAAGAGGCGGGAGACGACGGGGACGATCATGTTCCAGCCCTGCGGCACGATTTCCCAGGCGCGCGTGAGCTCGTCGGAACACGACAGTGTGATCATGATGCCGAGCCAGAAAAAACCAGCCAAAATCACGATTCTCGTCAAGCCGGTCGCGTACTTCACGTGCATGAAGAAGAGGACGACCAGCACCATTTTAATGACTGCGATCGTCAGCGCAGCAACCGTGTTCCACCGGCCCAGGTCTATGTACGCGACCCAGGTCGTAAGCCCGGTGCCCACCATCAACGCCAGAAAAACGAGAAGGTAGGTGCTAACGGGGACAACGTGTCCCGTGTGGCCGCTCTGCGCTGTATGCTCGGACATCAATTCCTACTCCTCGTGGTAAGGCCTTAGTACCGCCCGCCGATCAGGTACAGCAGCGGGAACAGGAAAATCCAAACGATATCGACGAAGTGCCAGTACAGCCCGCTGATCTCCAGCGGCGCATAGTATTCGGATGAAAACTTGTTTCGCGCCGCCATGACCACCAATGTAGTGAGAATGCCGAGGCCTACGACCATGTGCAGGGCGTGCAAGCCGGTCATGAAGAAATAAAAACACATGAACATCTTCACACCCGGCGCATAAGGGCCGTTGTAAAACCACTGCACTCCCGGAACGATGCCGTCCACGTAGTCGTGGTACCACTCGAACCTCAGCTTGAGGCCCAGGAACAGCGCGCCGAGAATCATCGTCAGAATCAGCCAAAAAATGATTTGGCCTTTCTTCTTGCCGGTCTGCGCCGAACGGATCGCAAGCGCCATCGTCAAGCTGCTGAAGATCAGCACGGCCGTATTGGTGGCGCCGAACTTCACTTCCAGTTGATGGCTGCCCTGAATAAATGACGCAAGGTGGAGCGCGCGATAAACCGTGTATGCAGTGAACATGCCGCCGAAGAACAGGATTTCCGTGACCAGGAACACCCACATTCCGAGACGTCCGGCATCGCGCTGCTGCTCGATGTCCTCGAATTGATGAGCGAATCCCTGCGGATGCGCGCCGTGAGTGGCTAGTTCAGACACGAGCCACCTCGGGCGGATAGTTATATGCGTCTTCGGTCACGATCGGAATCGTCTCGAAATTCTGAGTCAGAGGCGGCGATTGCGTGGTCCACTCCAGTCCCTTGGCGCCCCACGGATTGTTGCCCGCCGGTGGGCCGTAGCGCATGGACCAGATCAGATAGATCAGCGGAATCAGATAGCCTATGCCGAGAATTGACGCGCCCGCCGAAGACATCACGTTGAGCACCTGAAATTCGGCCGGGTAGATCGCATAGCGCCGGGGCATTCCCAGGTAGCCGAGCACGAACTGCGGGAAGAACGTCAAGTTAAAACCGATGAAAATAATCGCTGCGGCGATGCGCGCCCACATGTCCGGATAGAGGCGCCCCGTAATCTTCGGCCACCAGAAGTGCAGTCCGCCCATATAGGCCATCACGGCGCCGCCGACCATCACGTAGTGGAAATGAGCGACGATGAAATAGGTGCCGTTCAGGTGGACGTCGGTTGCGAGCGAGGCCAGGAACAATCCGGTCAGTCCGCCGATGGTGAAGAGTCCGACGAAGCCCAGCGCATAGAGCATCGGCGCTTCGTAGGATATCGATCCCTTGTAGAGAGTGGCCGTCCAGTTGAATACCTTGACCGCCGAGGGTATCGCGACCAAAAAGCTCAACACGGAGAAGACGAGGCCCGCATAGATGGATTGGCCGGTGACGAACATGTGGTGGCCCCACACGATGAAGCTGATGATCGCGATGGCCAAGCTGGAGAAGGCCACGAACGCGTACCCGAAAATCTTCTTCCGCGAAAACGCGGTGATCAATTCGCTTACCACTCCCATGCCGGGCAAAATCATGATGTACACGGCGGGGTGCGAATAGAACCAGAAGAGGTGCTGGAACAGGAGGGGATCCCCGCCTACCGACGGATCGAAGATTCCGACATGCAGAATCCGCTCCATGCCGAGCAAGAAGAGCGTGATGGCGATGACCGGCGTGCCCAGAACGAAAATGAGGCTGGTCGCGTACATCGACCAGATAAAGAGCGGCAACCGGAACCAGGTCATGCCAGGGGCGCGCATTTTGTGAATCGTAACGATGAAGTTCAGGCCCGTGAGAATCGAAGAGAACCCGGCAACGAAAACGCCGAGCGCCACGGCGACCACGTGCGTGTGGGAGTACAAGCTGCTGTAGGGCGGATAAAACGTCCAGCCAGTGTCCACGCCACCCGAAAGCGTCGCATAAAGAGCGAGGGACGCGCCGGTAATGAAGATGTACCAGCTCATCAGATTCAGTTTCGGGAAGGCGACGTCGCGCGCACCGATCATCAGGGGAATCAAAAAATTGCCGAGCGTCGCGGGAATCGACGGAACCAGGAAGAAAAACACCATGATGATCCCGTGCGTCGAAAACATCTTGTTGTAGGTTTCCGGTTCGAAGAGCGCGCCCTGCGGCTCCACCAGATGAAGGCGCATCAGAACCGCCGCCATTCCGCCCACGAAAAACATCAAGGTGATGGACCCGAGGTACAGGAGTCCGATGCGCTTGTGGTCCAGCGTCAACAGCCACGACTTAATGCCGTAGGTGACGTTAAGATAGTTCACGCCGGATTCGGCCGGGGTTTCGTGGATCTCTGCAATGGCCGTACTCATTTGCCGTTGTTCCTTTCTTCCGAGCCGAGCGACTTTACATAGGCGATCAGCTGAAGAATCTGTTCCTCGTCGATCTGCCCCTGATACGTGGGCATAATCGCCTGATAATTGGGAAGGCGAATGGAATTCGGAGTGAGGATCGCCTGGCGAATCAACGCTTCATCCACAATTTTCGTTTCGCCGCTCTGAGTCTTTTCGGGCTTGCCGTAGGCTCCCGCAAGTGATGGCCCGCGGTTGCCCGAATCCGCGGAATGACAGTTGCCACAACCAAACTGGCTGAACAAGCGCTCGCCCTGCTGCGCCATGGATTCCGTTTTCTCGCCGCCCGCGAGCCATGAGGCGTAGTCCGTGGGAGACATCACGTAGATCCAGCCGACCATCTCAGAATGGTTCGTGCCGCAGTATTGCGCGCAGAAGAGATGGAACGTGCCCGTCTCGGTAGGCTGGAACCAGATCTGGGAGTAACGGCCGGGCAGTACGTCCTTCTTCACGCGAAACGCGGGAATGTAAAAGTCGTGGATCACGTCCTGCGAAGTCATGGTCAGCTTGACAGGCACACCCACGGGAACATGGAGCTCGTTGATTTCGCGCGGCCCCTCGGGGTGCTGAAGATGCCACATCCACTGCTTGCCAATCACGAAAATTTCCGTCGAAGAGGCAGGCGGACGCCCGTTGCGAACGTACAGGCTGGAAGCCCAGACGAACAGCACGACGCAAATGAGCGAAGGAATGATCGTCCAGGTGAGCTCCAACACCATCGAAGTGTGAGTCGAAGCGCCCGTCTGATCCGGCGACTTCCGGCGATACTTCAGCATGAAGTAGAAAATGATCGAGAAGATCAGCACGCTGAAGAAGATCGTGATGCCGGTCAGAAACAGGTAGAGCTGGTCCACGCCATTGGCGATCGAAGAAGCCGCGGGCGGCTTAAATTGCATCATGGCAGCCACGGCCGCCAGCGATTCAAATCCGGATTGGAGGAAGCCCATCATCACCGTTCCGTTGCGATCCTTTGCGAACCCGGCGTACGCGCCGGGCCCGATCTACGCCTTGCGTCCGGGAAGCGCGTAATGCTCGCCCCGGAAAAGCAGAATTAGAAAAATCCCGCCGATTAGGACGGTTGCGAGTCCCCCCAACTGAAGCACCCGCGAAATCAACAGGCCATATTTCCCGGTGTGGGGATCGTAGTGATAGCAAAAAAGCAAAATCTGATCGACCGGCGAACCGATCTTTCCTTGCGACGCCTCTACCAAACCCAGGCGCAAATCGCGCTCCGGATACGTGACGCCGTAGAAGTAACGCGAAAGTTTTCCGTCGGGCGTCAGCAGCATGATGGCGCTGGCATGCGCGTACTGCTTCGAATCGGGATCGTAGGCATAGCGAAAACCCACGGCAGCTGCCAGCTGCTTGATTTGCGGCTCATCGCCTGTTAGAAAATGCCAGCCGTACTGTGCACCAGGCCTACGGTACATTCCCGCATACATGGCCTGCTTGGCCTCGGCTATCACCGGCCTGTCAGTCGGATCAATGCTCACCGTGACTACGTTGAAATCCTTACCGATCTCCATGGGGATCAGCTGCAGGCTGCGATCCAGCCCATTGAGCACCTGCGTGCAAAGCATGGGGCAGTTGTAATAAACGAGCGTGAGAATCACCGGCTTGCTGCCGAAGAACTGCGCCAGCTCCACTGGCTTTCCATGTTCGTCGCGAAACGCGAGATTGAGCGGAATCTGGTCGTTGAGCTTCTGGTCCACGCCGACTTCCTTGAGAAGTTCCGGGCGCACGCCGATTCCCTGGTTCGGGTCGCTGAACTGCGCCGCAGCCGTCAGAGGATATGCGAGCAGTGCCGATGCCAGAGCTGCGCCGATCAGCCACGCCCGCACCGAATTGGGTCGAACCTTCACTGAAACTTCGTCCTCTTTTCTCGTAGCTAAAGCTTGCATCGCGTTTCCGCGCATTCCACTACTTCGCGTCAGATGATTCCTTTTCGCTTCGCTCGATATCCGCTCGGGTTGGTTCAGCGAGGTAGCCGCATTGACCCTCGATATCGGTTTCGCCCGCAACCGTCGGCGCAGTCACAGCGGATAACGAACTCGCTGCGGCCGCGTCACCTGCCGGGCGCGTCGGCAATCCTCGCTGCAGGACCAATTCCATCGCGCGGTCAATCGGAATGCGCACCACTCCGCTCGGCCGATCCACCCAGGCATAGGTGTCCACTTCCTTCTGCTGCGCAGCGCAATAATCCCAGAGCTCTAGATGCGGCTGCACTTGCAGTCGAGGACTTGGCGGAAGCATCCGGTCGGTGGTTTTCACCATTGGTGAAGCCGTAGCTCCCAGCGGTTCAGCCTTCTTGAAGGCATCGAAGGCAAATCTCATTCCAACCAAAGTGACCGCCAGTACGACAGCCATCCAGAAGGCAAATAGCAACAGGCCCTTGACGTGGGCGTCGCGCTTCTCGTAGCCCGCGCTCGCGTCAACGGGCGCGTCTGGCTTGGAGGAATGTTTAATCGCCATGCTGATGCTCCAAGACTCCTTCAAACCGCGGATCGTGCAATGGCAGCAGCGGTAACTTCTTCAGCTGCGCCATATACGTGCCGACCCATACGCCGCCGATGCCGACGAGCGCGAGAATGTCCAGCAGATGAATTTGCGGACCCGGCTTTTCGATGGATGGCACGATCAGCCAGTAGACGTCCACCAAGGTGATAGCCAGCATCCACACGCCAAGAGCGGAAAGCTTCTCCAGGCGGCGCTTGACGCGGCGCTGCAGCAAGATGAAGAAAGGCACGAAGAAATGGAACAGAAGCAGCGCGGCCGCGATCAGGCCCCATCGGCCGAAGGCGCGCGTCATATACCAGGGAATTTCCTGCTTCAAGTTGCCGGACCAGATGATCAAGAACTGCGAGAACGACATGTAAGTCCACAGGAGAGTGAACGTCAGCATCAGGTTGCCGATGTCGTTCAAGTGGGAGGGTTCGTAGGAATCCCGCAGCGGCTCGTCATCGTTGAGCATCCGCAACATCACCACGCTGAACGAGAACGCCGCAAGGCACGCGATCACCATGAAGACCATTCCATAGATCGACGAATACCATTTCGGTTCAAGAGTCATAACCCAATCAACCATTGCCCAAGACCAGGTAATTGACCAAATCACGGTGCCCGGAGCGGCCAGACTCGACATCAGGCCTTTCAAACGCAAGTCCCCGGTGCGGTCTTGTTCGGCCGACCATTTGTTCAGAAACCATGCCAGCAGGTTCCAGATCGCGAAATAGATGACCGCGCGCACGATGAAAAAATGTGGCGTAAGATACGCGCGCCTGAAACTACCCGCAGGATCATCTCCGAGCGATCCCGGCTGCATCCAGGGGTAGAGCCGCGACATGCCGAACAATACTGGGAAAAACAGCAGCGTCATGATCGGGATCGTCCGCGAGCCGGCCTCGAGTATCCGGCGAATCGGGAGGCCCCAGCGGCCACCCGTCATGTGGTGGAGCTGAAGGACTGCCAGGCAGCCCATCGCGAAGACCATCCAATAAACATATGCGACAAGATAGGAGCGGAAGAATTGCTGCCAGTTTGTGAAGCCAACCGCAAAGGCCAGGATCAGACCGAGAACTCCGCAAATCAGCGCCAATTTCTGGACGCGATCGATGCGCGGCCGGGTTGTATCTGTCGCGTTCATTGCGATTGCCCCGTGGATTGTCCCGACGCCTGCTCGGCAGATTGTTGCATCAGCTTCTGTCGCTCAGCTTCCGGCACGTCTTCAATCTTGGCGTTGCGGCTCAATTGAAGAACCCGAATGTATGCCGCGATCCTCCAGCGATCGGCGGGCTCGACGCGCGCCGCGTAGCTATACATGGCCCCAAAACCATTGGTCATCACTTCGTAGAAATGTCCGACGGGCGCATCGCGCAGACGCTGTATGTGATACGACGGCGGCTGCGGGAATCCGCGCTGCACGATCATGCCCTGGCCCGAGCCCGTGTAATCGTGGCAAGGCGTGCAATACACGTTGAAGCGCTCGCGGCCACGGTCGAGATCCGCTTTGGTGATTGGGAACGGAAACTTATCCGCAACAACGCCATTTTCCCGGCCGCTGAACATTAACTCATCCACGCGCAATTGCCCGCGCGCGACCGTCCCCGTAACAGGTTGGCGCTCCGAGCGTCCGTCCCCGAAGAAGTCTGTGGGCTCGTACGGCAGATACTTTGGCTGTACGTGCATGTCCAACCGGCAGCCGAAAAGGAGCATCGCGACGGCGCCCACGCACGCGATCGTCACCACACGAACGAGCGAGCGCGGAGATCGCGCATTGCCGCGTGACGCGCAGGCGCCGAAAGCGAGTTCAGTCTTCAACTTCAAATACTCCATGTGGATGCAAGCCTTCCAAAAATACTTTGGTCTGCGCGAGATCGAATTTCTGGTCTCGCGCCTTGATGCACAGGAAAAAACGATCCGTGGACGCCGACGCGAATCGCTCCACGTTGAACGTCGGATGATACGGCGTCGGCAACCCATTGAGAGCGAGCATTCCAAATACAGCAACGAGGGACGCGCCAAGAATCGTCAGCTCGAAAGTGATCGGAATCCACATCGGCCAGCTATTGAACGGCTTCCCACCAATGTTCAAAGGGAAGCTGATCACGTTCGCGTACCAGCACATGCCAAATCCGGTCAATCCGCCGCCCAGGCCACCCAGGAAAACCAGCACTGGAAGAATCGTCCAGTCGAATCCCACGGCCTCGGCCAGTCCTTCGACCGGAATGGGCGAAAACGCGTCAATGCGACGGTAGCCGGCGTCGCGCGTGCGATGCGCCGCGGCCAGTACTTCTTCCGGCGACGCGAACTCAGCCATCAAACCGTATATAGATCGCTTAACCATGTTGCCGAATGCACTCCCAATCGCTTCAAAACCTAGCTGTGAATCTCCGGGTTCGGATTGCGGACCCGCGCAAGAAACGTAGTGCGCGGCCGTGTGTTCAATTCTTCGAGCAAACCATAATCGCGCGTCTGCGCCTTGAGCTTCGCGACCCTGCTGTTCGGATCGTTGATGTTCCCGAACACAATCGCCTGGGTCGGGCAGGCGCTTTGGCACGCGGTGATGATCTCGCCGTCGCGGATCAGGCGATTCTCTTCCTCGGACCGAATCTTCGCCGCATTAATGCGCTGCACGCAGTAAGTGCACTTCTCCATGACTCCGCGGCTGCGCACGGTGACGTTCGGGTTGCGCATGCCGTACAGGCTCGGCGTCTTGTAATCGGAGTAGAGATAGAAGTTGAACCGTCGAACCTTATAAGGGCAGTTGTTGGAGCAATACCGCGTGCCGACGCAGCGGTTGTACGTCATGTCGTTCAGGCCCTCGGCATTGTGCGTGGTAGCGCCGACCGGGCAGACATACTCGCAAGGAGCGTTTTCGCACTGCATGCAGGGCAGCGGCTCGTAGTACATCTCGGGGTTATCGAGATTGCCGCGGAAATAGGTGTCAATGCGAATCCAGTGCATCGCGCGGCCGCGCTCCACCTGATCCTTGCCGACGACAGCGATATTGTTTTCCGACTGGCAGGCGATCACGCAGGCGTTGCAGCCGACGCAGCGATTCAGGTCAATAGACATGCCCCAGGCGTAGCCATCGTATTTGTAGCCGGGGTAGATCGTGAGTCCCTTGGTCTCTTCATCCTCGGGATTCTTGGCGAAGGCGGGATCCTTGCGGAATTCCTCCATCGTGGCAATGCGGACGAGGTCGCGGTGGTTCTCGCCCAACGCCTCATGGCTTTCCTCTTCAACCGGATGCCCGTCCAGATCGATGGTGTATTGCTGCTGAGTGGAGGCGAAAGAATATTTCTTGCCGGTCTTCGCGATTTGCGCGCCAGGCGCAATCCATGGCGCCGACGAGGCGCGCAACAGATACGAATTGAATCCGGGTCCGGTGCCCACGCTCCCACCGCGAGTGCGGCCGAAGCCAAGGTGCAGAGTTACGGAATTATCCGCGTGGCCGGGAACGAGATAAATGCCTGCGTCGACATCGGCGGCCCGCGAGCGTGTAGCGTCACGTAATCGCCGGTCGTCAAGCCAAGCTGCAGCCCGGTGCCCGGGCTCATCATTACGGCGTTGTCCCAGGTGAGCCGCGTGATGGGCTTCGGAAGCTCCTGCAACCAGGAATTGTTCGAGTATTCGCCATCGCCGATCGAAGGATCGGGGCGGAACACAACCTCGAGCGCGTTCGCATCGCCGCTCGCTGCCGTCGTCCGGCCGAGACTCACGAAATCCGCATGCGGCGCAACGGAAATGGCGGGCAGCGCGGTGCCGGAGATCAATCCATCGTGCAACGATGTTTCCCAGAGCGCCTCGAACGCTTTGTCCTTCTCAGGCCGCTGGCTCTGCCAATAGGCGCGAACCAACTCGTGCCCGGTTTTTCCGGCGTCGCTCGTAAACAGAGCAATAACTTCGTGCGCCGAATGGCTGTCGTAAATCGGCGAAATCAGGGGCTGCACGATTCCCACGGTGCCATCGAATGCGCGGCCATCGCTCCATGATTCCAACGAGTGCGCAGCCGGGGCATGCCAGTGGCAAAGTTCGGCCGTCTCGTCCTGATATAGGCCGGAATGAACGCGCGATCTTCGCTTTCTGCATCGCGGTCGCAAAATCGAAATCCACCGGCGCGTCGTAAACGGGATTGCCGCCAAGGATGACCAGGAATTCGACGTGGCCGGCGTTCAAATCATTGACGAGATCACGCAATGATTCGAGCTGATTGGCCGGATTCGCTTCGATCGATTCGGTGTAAACCACCGTCTTGCCGACATTGCCCAGCGCGGCATTGATGGCATGCGCGAGCGCGTGGACGAATGGCGGCTGGTGCTCGCCCGCAATCACAATCGAAGAGCCCCGATGGGCCGCCAGATCGCGCGAGACCGCGCCAACCCAAGCTGCCGGGATCTTTGAACTGGCGTTCGCACTGGGGGGCACAGCAACGCCCGCAGCAGCCGCAAGCTGGCGGGCCAGATCGTCAATGTCCGCCGAGCGAAGCGGCAGGCGATGATCCGACACGGCGCCTGTGCTCGTTGGCATGCTTTCGGCAACATACAGGCGATTCAAATTCGACGCAGCGCCCGCACTAAGATCGCGGCGAGACGCAAAATCGCGCGCGTAGCGCACATGCCCGGCGCCAGACGTCAGAAAATCCGCGTCGAGCGAGACGATTACGTCCGCCTGATCGAAATGGTAGACCGTGTTCACTGGCCGGCCAAACGCAAGCCGAGCACCCTCGCGAACAGAGTCTCCGCTGCAAACTTCATACTGATGCCATTTGGCTGCCGGAAATTGCGCGAGCAGGGCGCGCATCTGCGCGCCGAGGGTCGGAGACGTGATCGCCTTCGTGAGGATGCGCATTCCCGCACCCTTGTTGGGCGACAAGCTCGTCCGCTTGTTCCCCATCTCCGCCGCAAAATCACTCCAGGTACTGACTCGCCCCTCGTGTATCACCGATTGCGAGCGGTCCGGATCGTAGAAATTCAGGATCGAAGCCTGGTTGAAGATGTCGGAAGACCCGAGGCTTCCGGGATGCTCGGGGTTTCCTTCGATCTTAGTCGGCCGGCCCGTGTGGCTTTCGACCAGAACGCCCGTCGCAACTCCGGCCTGGAAAAGGGACGTTGCATAGAAAAGCGGACGACCGGCAAGAATTTCCTCGGGCGGGCGTACGTACGGCACGATCTTTTCGGTCGGTAGCTTCGTGCACGCGCTTAGCCCCGCCATGGCTGCCGACGCCGCCATCAGTTTCAACACATCGCGGCGGTTGATATCGTCGTTGCCTTGTCCCGCGCTGGGAGGAAATTCGTATTCACGAAATTCCTGGGATTGCTGGGTGCTCGAAAGGCCTTCGAGACTCTGCCAGAGACGCGGGGCGCCTGCGCCCGCAAGCTTCGCGCGCGCCGCAACCAGGTCTATCGAATTCTTCGCGTTGGAGTCTTCGCTCATCGTCTCGCTTTCATCATCGGTGACACGTCGAACAGGTCTGCAAACTCTGCACGTGGTATTCCGCCATGAGTTTTTTCCCAAGCTCCAGCTGTTTTGCCCCGGTAGGCGGCTCGTAATACGGATTGAACACTTCGGACTTGGGCCGCAGGTATTTCTCAGGCTGGCGGTGGCACTCGAGACACCACGACATGTAGAGCGTGCCCGCGCGTTCCGTCAAAGGCATTTGCGCGATCAGTCCGTGGCAGGTCGTGCAGCCGACGCCTTTCGCCACGTGAATGCTGTGATCGAAATACACAAAATCAGGCAGAGCGTTCACGCGAATCCATTCGAGCGACTTGTCGTCGCGATAGCTCGCGCGCACCGGCTCCAGCATCGAGGCATTCGTCCAAATCTGCGAATGGCAGGTCATGCATGTCTGTGTGGGTGGCAGTCCCGCAAACGACGACTTCTCCACGGACGTGTGGCAGTAGCGGCAATCAATTCCCAACTCGCCCGCATGGTGACGGTGGCTAAAAGGCACGGGCTGCTGCCGCTTGACGTACTGTTGTGTGTACCAAGGCGACATCGCGATCGCGTATAACGCGTAGCTAAGCGCGGCGATGATTACCACCGAGCCATAAATGCTCAGGCGCGAGATGAAGTTCGTACTGCGATGAAATATCTGTGGCATCAGCTTTCTAAATCGTTCCTTTTATGAATGCCCCTTCTCTTCGTTCGTTTCATGCACCAACGCCCGAACTTCCACGATGGATATCATCGGAAGGAAGCGGATAAACAGAAAGAACAGCGTAAAGAACAGACCGAACGTCCCGATGTACGTTGCCCAGTCCCATCGCGTCGGGTAGTACATTCCCCACGACGAAGGAACGAAATCCCGGCTCAAACTGATCACGATGATAACGAACCGCTCGAGCCACATTCCCGTGTTCACGACCAGCGAAAGAACGAACAACAGGCCCACATTGCGACGCACTCGCTTGGACCACAGCAGCTGCGGAATGATGATGTTGCACGAAATGAGCATCCAATAGAGCGGCGCGTACGGCCCATGGAAGCGGTTCTTCATCATGAAGATTTCGTATTGATCGCCGCTGTAAAACGCCAGGAATCCTTCGATCAAGTAGCCGTAAGCCACGATCAATCCCGTCGCCAGCATAACCTTCGCCATGATGTCCAGATGCCGGATGGTGACCAGGTCTTCCAAGTGATAGAACTTTCGAATCGGAATGGCTAGCGTGAGCACCATCGCAAAGCCTGAATAAATGGCTCCCGCGACGAAATAGGGCGGAAAGATCGTGGTATGCCAGCCGGGAATGATGCCGATCGTAAAATCGAAGCTCACTACTGTGTGGACGGAGACAACCAGCGGCGTCGCGAGGCCCGCGAGCAGCAGTGAAGCTGTCTCATAGCGCGACCAGTGGACGGCCGATCCGCGCCAGCCCATGCACAGCATTCCGTAAATGATCTTAGTGGCCTTGTTCTTGGCGCGATCGCGGAGCGTCGCCAGATCAGGAATCAATCCCACGAACCAGAACAACAGCGAAACCGTAAGGTAGGTTGACACCGCGAATACGTCCCAGACCAGCGGGCTGCGGAATTGAGGCCACGTCCACATCGGGTTGGGATACGGCATGAGGTAGAAGAACAACCACGGGCGGCCCATGTGGAGGAGGGGGAACATTCCGGCGCACATCACGGCAAAGAGGGTCATCGCCTCAGCGAACCGGTTAATCGACGTTCGCCATCTCTGGTGCAACAGGAGAAGAATAGCGGAGATCAGCGTGCCGGCATGTCCAATACCAATCCACCAAACGAAGTTGACGATCGCGAAGCCCCATGCGGCCGGGATGCGAATACCCCAAATCCCGACTCCCTTGATCATCAACATCGTGATGACCATGTTCAGGAGCATCAAGCACGAAAATGCGACGAGGAGGCCGAAGACCCAGCCGGGCGTCACCGGCCGAGTCAAAACAATCGAACTGATCTTGTCGGTTACCGTTTCAAATGAATGACCCGGCCCGATTAGTGGATCAGGATCGACTACCTCAACTCTGTTGTGCGAACCCTCAGAGGCCACGCAGTGTCCCCGGACTAGATTTATGAATGCCTGTTAGCTTTTGACGGACGTCAACATCTCGAATCAACGCCCCCACACCCCGTGCTGGCGCGATTCGCGATCCCAAGCGATGAGACCCTAACTGCAGCGCGCAATTTTTTCGCGCCTAAGGTCTCAAAATATTTCTCTATCAACCCCAAATGCTCGCTTAGGACTGAACAGGATAAAACTGGAGGCGCTCAGACGCAAGATGAATTCAAAATATTTTTTCAGCACGTGTCGGCAAGCTTCAACATGTGAAACGCTCGACCGCGCGGAAAATTAGCTCGGCCACGTCTCGCGTGGCGCCGCCTGACCCGGACTGTGCCACTTAGGGCATAAGCTGCCGATCGGAATCGGCGTTCGCGCCCGCCCGATTGCTAAAATCGAATCGTGCGCCTCGCAACGCCAGTCGTGTTTTGGCTTCTGCTTGCCGTGTCTTCGTCGGCGGCTGCCGATACCATCGTGCTGAAAAACGGCAAACGCATCATCGCTGAAAACGTCACCGAAGACGCCACGCACGTCACCTATCAGACTTCCGCCGGCGAACTGTCCATTCCCAAGTCAATTGTGGCCCGCGTGGAGCACGACAATTTTGGCTACTCGTCCGCGTCAAAGACATCCTCCGAGCCGCCTGTATCCGCGCCGCAAGTGGAACCCGTTCGCGGCTACGAGGAGGTCGCGGGGCTCGCGGTGCACGACAACGCGATTGATTTTGCCTATATGTCGCACCTGGAGATTGATGCGCGGTCCGGTTCCGCGCCCGCCATTGCAAAAGTTGCGGCCGCGCACCATGCCGCCGCGCAATTCCTTCTCGGCAAAGGCGACACGGATGCGGCAATCGACCAGTATCGCCAGGCTCTCGCATTCGCACCGGACAATATCGGCCTGCTGCTGAATCTCGCCGTCCTTTATCTTCGCGAAAGCCAGTTCACCACGGCGCTAGACCCGCTCGAACGTGCGCGCCGCGCTTCTCCCGGATTCGGCGGATGTCGCCAAGTTGATGGGATGGGCGTATTACGGCGCGAATAAGATGGACCGCGCCATCGAGGAATGGCAGCGTGCCGAGCGGTTGCGTCCCGAAGCAGAGGTCGAACAGGCGCTCGAGAAAGCCCAGCGCGACAAGACCGAAGAGGAAAGCTATCGCGAAGGCGAGACGGCCCACTTCGACTTGAAATATAACGGCAGCGCCACTCCGGACCTGGCGCGCGAGATTCTGCACGTTCTGGAAGATGATTTTCGCGACCTTGAATCGCAGCTCGACTACACGCCGCACGAGCAGATCGCCGTCATCCTCTATACAGAGCAGGCCTTCGCGGATATCACACGCGCGCCGGGATGGGTGGGCGCGCTGAACGACGGGCGGCTACGCATCCCCGTGCAGGGGTTGACGTCCGTGACGCCGGAGCTCGCGCGCGTGCTCAAGCACGAGCTGACGCACAGTTTCGTCGGACAGAAATCGCACAACCGCGCGCCCACGTGGCTTCAGGAAGGCGTGGCGCAATGGATGGAAGGGCGGAGGAGCACGTCCACTGCCGGAGCCCTAGTAGAAGCGGCAAGCCAGGGCGCGGCGCCGCCGCTCGGGGCGCTCGAAGGATCGTGGATGGGACTCTCAGGGAACTCGGCGTCGTTTGCCTATGCGTGGTCGCTAGCCGTGGTGGAGTCCATCATTGATTCCGGAGGGGTCAGCGACATCAGCCGCTTGCTCGATCGCGTGGCCACTGCGCCTTCGACCGAAGCCGCCACGCAAGAAATGCTGCACTCGAGCTATGCGGACCTCGATCAGCAGACCGTTGACTATCTCAAGCATGCATACCTGCGTTAACTAGCGGCAACACGTTCGCCCAACTACAGCGACGCAAGAAGCCCTGCGAGCAGCGCCGCGCGCTCGGGCAGCGACCGAATGACGACGTGCTCGACCACGCTGTGCGCGCCACCGCCGATTGCTCCAAGCCCATCGAGCGTCGGCACGCCGAGTGCGGCCGTAAAATTCCCGTCCGAGCCGCCGCCGACCCACGCTTCACCCAGCGGCAGCCCGATTTCGCGCATCAAGGTCTGCGCGCGGCGAAAAAGCGCGACGACGGCAGGCGTTCTTTCAAGCGGCGGGCGATTGATTCCTCCGCGCACTTCCAGGCGAGCACCCGGCAGAATGGGGCGCAGGCCGCGCAACTTTCCGATTCAGCTTCGCCGCATCGGCCACGTGCGTGTATCGGATGTCCACTTCCGCCCGCGCGTGAGCGGGAACGACGTTTGATACCGTTCCTCCAGCGATCACCGTAGCCTGCAAGGAGATCCCGCGCCGCGGATCGTTCATCTGCTTCA
This sequence comes from uncultured Acidobacteriota bacterium, assembly GCA_963818605.1. GTDB lineage: Bacteria > Acidobacteriota > Terriglobia > Acidiferrales > UBA7541 > Palsa-295. The sequence goes on along the minus strand of CAWFSW010000004.1, from coordinate 145,987 downwards.
GGCGCACGATCTGCAGCGCCAGCTCATGCACGGCGTTCACACCCGCGCCCGGATCGAGTCCGGCGTGGGCGGCCCGCCCCGTGACAATCAATTCGGCCGTGCCTATTCCTTTGCGCGCCGTTTTCAGCCGCCCGTCGGCGCCTGCGGCGGGTTCGAGGACCAGCACCGCATCGCTCCTGCGCGCCTCACGCTCGATTGTCGTGTCTCGACGAATCGCTGCCGATTTCTTCATCGGAGTTCCACAAGAAGACCAGCCGCTTGCGTGGACGCAGTCCCGCAGCTCGCAGCCCGTCAACCGCAGCGAGCGCCAGCGCGAGCCCCGCCTTCATGTCAAAGGTTCCCGGCCCGAATGCGCGCCCGCCGCGCACGCGAAACGGCATCTTCGCCAGCGTGCCCAGCGGATATACCGTATCGAGATGCCCGAGAATCAGGATTTGCCCGGTCGGCCTCCCGCTGCCGAGCCACACTTCCGCGCGCACATGGTTTCCGCGCTTTGTCTGCCGCAGAATGCGCACCTTCGCGCCGCGCCGCCGCCATTCGTCTGCAACCATTCGCCCGAACCGGTCCACTGCAGCTTTATTGTGGCTCGGCGACTCGCAGCGCACGAATCGGCCCAGCATCCGCACGATTTCTTTCGCGCGGCTTCGCAGTTCGCGCTTCAGTCTTCGCATCATCGTGCGGTTTTCGCTCATCGCGCGCGTATCCTATCAGCCGCACCGCGCGGCAGCAACGCCGCCGGTCTCGCGATTCCAACGCGCCCGGGATTCGTATAGAATTGTTCGATTCGTCGGCCGCAAAAATAGAAGGCATCTGAGGTCAACCATGCTCCTCGACATCAACGATATCCAGAAGGTTCTCCCTCACCGCTATCCGTTCCTTCTCATAGATGGCATTGAAGAAATGGAACGATGGAAGCGCATTGTGGGAATCAAGAACGTCTCCATCAATGAAAGCTATTTTCAGGGGCATTTTCCGGGAAAGCCGATTATGCCGGGAGTCCTGATCATCGAGTCCATGGCGCAGACGGGAGGCTTCCTGCTGCTTCAGGAAGTGGCGGAACGCGAAAAAAAACTTCTCTATTTCGTCTCGATTGACAATGCCCGCTTCCGCCGCCCGGTCGTTCCCGGAGACCAGTTGAGGATCGAAATGAATGTCGTCGCCTGGCGCGAAGGCCTGGGATTCTGCAAGCTGCACGGCAAAGCCACGGTAAATGGCGAGCTGGCGGCCGAAGCCACGCTGATGTGCAAGATGGTGGATCTGGAAACGGAAATGCCGCCCGCCAAGGCACCTGCAGAGAAGGCGCGATGAGCGAAATCGACTCCCGGGCCATCGTTTCGCCATCGGCGCGAATCGCGCAGCGGAGTTCGAATCGGACCCTTTGCGGTCGTTGGCGATGAGGTCGAGCTCGGCGAAGGCTGCGTTCTCGATGCGCACGCCGTGGTCAAGGGGCCATCTACATTCGGCCGGGACAATCATGTGCACTCCTTTGCCATCGTGGGCGGCGACCCGCAGGATCTGACGTATACGGGCCAGCGCGTCAGGCTTGAAGTGGGCGAGTCGAACGAGTTTCGCGAGTTCTGCACCGTGCATCGCGGCACGATCAAGGGCGGCGGCGCCACTCGCATCGGCAGCCACAACTTGATCATGGCCTACGCGCACATCGGCCACGACTGCGTGATCGGCAATCACGTGATCCTCACCAACGGAGCGCAGCTCGCCGGGCATATCGTGGTCGAGGACTACGCCGGGATCAGCGCATTCTGCCTGTTGCATCAATTCTCCCGCGTCGGGAGCCACTCCTACATCGGCGCGGGCACGGTGATCACGCAGGATGTGCCGCCGTTTTCGATGGTTGTGGGACCGCGGGAAGTCCGCTGCTTCGGCATCAATAAAGTCGGCCTGGAGCGTCACGGATTCTCGCCGGAGCGCATTAAAGCGCTCGAGCAGGCGTACCGGCTTTCTCCTTCGCTCGAAGCTCAATACTTCGCAGGCTGTCGAAAAGATGCGTGGAACCCTCTCGCACTCCGAAGACGTCCAAACACTTATCAGGTTTATCGAGTCGGTTGCCGATCGCGGCTTGACGAAATAGGAGCCGGAATGGCAGCGACCGTAGAAAACTCGCCAGGGAACTGGGGCTTGATCGCCGGAAACGGCGATTTCCCGTTTCTCGTGCTCGAAGGAGCGCGCAGCCGCGGCATCGAGATGGCGGTAATCGCCATTCGCGAGGAGGCTTCTCCCGCGCTCGAGCGTGCCGCGAAACGTTTCCACTGGATCAGCCTCGGCGAGCTCAGCCGCGGAATAGATTTGCTGCATCAGGAGGGAGTGAAACACGCCGTGATGGCCGGGCAGGTGAAGCACAACAAGATTTTCAGCTCGATCCGGCCGGATTGGCGTCTGGCGAAATTGCTTTTTTCCCTTCCGGCGAAGAACACGGATTCCCTGATCGGAGCAGTCGCTCGCGTGCTTCAGGATGAAGGAATCGAGCTAGTGGATTCGACGAAGTTTCTCGGGCCGCTGCTGCCGGCTGCAGGAGTTCTAACGCGGCGCGCGCCGGACGAAGCCGAAGCATCGGACATGGAATACGGCAGGCAGATCGCCGGGCAGATCGCGGGGCTTGATCTGGGGCAGACCGTCGTGGTGCGCGATCGCGCCTGCGTCGCCATCGAAGCGATGGAAGGCACGGACGAAACCATCGAACGCGCCGCGCGGATCGCCGGCGGGCAGCGGCTGGTCGTGGTGAAAGTGAGCAAGCCCCGGCAGGACATGCGATTCGACGTGCCGGTCGTGGGAATCAAGACGATCGAAGTGATGCATCGCGCGAACGCCACGGCGCTTGCAATTGACGCCGGGCGGACGCTGCTGTTTGAACGCGACGGTTTGATTCGCGCCGCCGACGATGCGGGCATCGCGATTCAAGCGTTTGCTCCGGAGCACGCTTCGGCGAAAGAAAATCTCGTGAGCGAAAAACCCATTCGCGTGGCCGTGGTTGGCGCGGGAGAGTTCGGCCGGAACCACATTCGCGTCTGGCGCGAGCTTGAGGGCGTGGAACTCGCAGGCGTCGTGGATACGAACGCGGATCGCGCAGCCAAGATTGCTGCGGAGTTCGGAACGAAAGTAATTCGCGACCTGGACGCGCTCGCCGCGGAGCGCGTGAATGCCGTTAGCCTGGCCGTGCCCACAAAAGAACACGCACGCGTCGGCTGCCGCCTTCTCGATGCGGGCATGGATGTGCTGGTCGAAAAGCCGATGGCTACGTCGCTCGCAGAAGCCGACCAGTTGATCGCTTCCGCGCAGCGCTCCGGCGGCATCCTGCAAATCGGCCACGTCGAGCGGTTTAACCCCGCCGTTGTCGCCGCGCAGAAGATCGTCCTGCGGCCGATGTTTTTCGAGGTCCACCGTTTGGGCGTTTTCACGCCGCGCAGCCTCGATATTGACGTCGTGTACGACGTGATGATCCACGATCTCGATATTCTGCTTTCGCTCGTGGATTCACCGGTGGTGGACCTGAAAGCAGTCGGTATTCCCGTGATCACCGATAAAGTGGATATCGCGCACGCGCGCGTCGAATTCGCCACAGGGACCGTCGCCAACGTGACCGCCAGCCGAGTTTCAACCGAACGCGTCCGCAAGATGCGTTTCTTCCAGGAGCACGAATACATTTCGCTCGATTTCGCGCGCCAGGACGCGCTGCGCATTCGCGTCAAGCCGGGCAGCTCCGCAGCCGGGAATCGGATTTGAAAAATTGGAAACCGCGCTGGAAGAACCGCTGCGTGCGGAACTCCGCGCGTTTCTTGATTCGGTTCGCACGAGAAAACCCAGCGTCGTCGATGGCGCCGCCGGGCGCCGCGCGCTCGCGCTGGCCGACGAAGTGATGGCAGGCATCCTTGACCACGCGCGCCGCGTCCAACTGGGTGCTTTCTCTCCACAGGACATACGATGATTCCGCGCACATTGGTTCCGCTGAACGTGCGCCCCGTCAACAAAGACGAGGTCAGGAAGGCGCCGAGCCGCACCACGACGTATATGGACGACCGCACCGTCGTCCCATCGGGCGTTTCCGATGCGCCTCCGCTCGACGGAAAGACGACTATTCCGTCGCATCTTCCGCTGGGCGTTCTCGTCGATCGCACGCTCGTTCAGCGCGGCATGGCCATCAAGCCAATTGAGAGGACGCAGCACGTCTCCACGGTCACGCTGGAGATTCTCGATTCGCGCACCGTGGTGCCCGCGTATGTCGAACCTCTAACTGCCGAAGAAAGCGAAGCACCGGAACGCGCACCGGAAATGACGGCGGAGCTTCGCGAAATCGTCCAACCGGACATTTTCACCACCGGCGACGCGAATCTCCTGATCGAGCCGGAGGACAAGAGAGATCCGAAATCCGATCTCGTCACGCGAATTCTTTCGATTCTCGTGCACGTCGCCGTGATCGCTTTTCTGATTTTCGCGCCGAAGCTTTTCCCGCCGCCGTCGCAAGTGGACATCGATCGGGACAAGTTAAACACGTCCTTTTTCTACTCGCCACCGGCAACACCCGAGCCCGTCGCGCCCACTCCGAAGGTCCGAGTCACACCTGAAACGCTGCGCAAGGTCGCGCCGCCAGTCGAACAGCCTAAGATTACTGCGCCCGTCGCTCCGGAGAAGCCGGCACCGGAACTGCCCGAGGCGCCTAAGCCAAAAATTAACGTGGCGCCTGCGCCCGCAACATCCATCCCAACTCCGCCGGCGCCGTCACGCGTCGAACCAGTCCTGCCAGCCACGCCGAATCCCAAGTTCGTGCTGGGACTTCCGTCATCTTCTCCCGGCAGGACCTTGAGCGATCAGATCAACACCGCCGGGCAAGGGCCCCACACGGGACCTCCTATCTATGTCCCGGGTACGCCTGGGGCGGGTGGCCATGGGGGGGTGGGCATGGGTTATGGCGTGGACATCCTTTCGGACACTCAGGGAGTGGATTTCTCTGCCTACATTCGCAGGCTCCTGGCCACACTAAAGCGCAACTGGGATGCCGTGATGCCCACGTCAGCGCAAATGGGAGAGCAGGGCGTTGTCTTCACCACCTTTTCAATCAATCCGGACGGCAGCGTTTCGGCGCCCGATCCGACGCTCGAGCGGACGTCCGGAAAAGAACCGCTCGATAATGCCGCGATGGGCGCCATCCATGCGTCGAACCCGTTCGAGCCACTGCCCTCGCAATTTCACGGCCCGAACCTGAAATTGCGAATCGCGTTCCTCTATAACGTTCGTCCGGAACAAATCGGTCTCCATTGAAACTGAACCGCACGCAAATCGCCGGGGCCCTGCTCCTGGCTGGTCTTGTGCTTCTGGCGCTCCTGCTGCGGTACTGGACGTTTTCGGGATGAGCGGCACTGTGCCGGAGGCGGGAGCGCGGCTCATCGTGATTCTCGGGCCGACCGCATCGGGCAAATCAGCGCTGGGAATCAGCATGGCCGAACGCCTCGGCGGCGAAATCCTCGTCTGCGATTCCACTCAGGTCTATCGACATTTTGACATCGGCACCGGCAAAGTGCCTCTCGTCGAGCAGCGCGGCATCCCGCACCACCTTGTTGACCTGGTTGATTCGCAGGAAGTTTTCACGGCCGGGGAATATCGCCGCCGGGCCCTCGACGGTGCTTGAAGACACGCGGCGGCGCGGGAAGCTGCCGATCATTACAGCGGGAACGGGCCTCTATCTTCGCGCGCTGCTCGAGGGTCTGTCGGACGCCCCCGAGCGCTCCGAAGAGCTGCGTGAACGCCTGCGGGAGAAGGCCAAGCAGCACGGGCCCGAACACCTGCACCGCGTGCTCGCGCGGATGGACAAAGAGGCAGCGAGCAAGATCGCTCCGCGCGATACGCAAAAAATCATTCGCGCCATTGAAATTCGCACGCTCGCAGGAAAGCCCGTTGGCGAAATCCATCGCGGTGGCCGAGGAGGGCTTGAAGGCTACAACGTAATTAAGATCGGACTTCGGCCCGCGCGGGACGCGCTCTACGCCAGAATCAACGCTCGCGTCGAGGCCATGATGGCCAGTGGCTGGGTGGAAGAGGTGCGCGGCCTGGTCGCCAGCGGCGTTCCGGCCGATGCGAAGCCATTCCAGTTTATCGGTTACTCCGATTTGCGTGAATGTCTTGAAAGCAGCCATCGCGCGAAAGAGGATGCGGTCAAGCGAATCCAACAAGCGACCCGCCAGTTCTCCAAGAGGCAAATCACCTGGTTCCGCAAAGAGTCGAACGTAAACTGGCTCCCGGGCTTCGGGGACGATCCGGAAATCGTCACCGGTGCGCTTCACATCGCTCAGTTTCCTGCCTAAGTGCTTGACGGTGCGTGCGAATTCCAATACTCTCGCCGTCGCATACGCTACCGTATGCATACGCCACCGTATGGCTAGCCCTGCTCTAGCTCGAATAAGCTCTCTCCATCCGGACGATTGGATCCGAGCTGCCCAGATGCGCTTGGCCGGGCACGGCATTGAATCCGTGCGGGTCGAGGTGCTGGCCCGCGACTTGGGCGTAAGTAAGGGGAGCTTCTACTGGCACTTCCGCGATCGGAACGATCTGCTGGAAAAACTACTGGCTCGCTGGGAGGATGGCGAACTCGAGTGGCTCAACGCCGAGGCCGGAGCTGCGGCAGCGACGCGGTGGGCCAACTTCATTGAAAGAGCCTCGGAACCGGAGCGCATGCGCATGGAAATCGCGCTGCGTGCATGGGCGCGCGGGGATGAACGCGTGGCAACCCGTGTCGCGGCGATCGAACAGCGAAAGACGCGCCTGATCGCGGAGGTGTTGCGCGACATTGGATTCACGCAGTCCGCAGCGGATTCCGGCGCCGAAGTGGCATCGCTGATTTGCCTCGGATGGCTCGACCGGGCTACGCGAGACAAGCAGCTCCAGCCCGCGAATACCGGCCTTGGTGAGTTGCTTTCCGATTTCATACTTGCCGCTTCCGCTCGATCGCCGGCAAGAGATCGCTGAGCGCGCGGCTGGCCGGGCACTAGGAACTGTGGCACACTCGATAATCTGAAGGACACGGCGGGAGCGCGCCGACGCGGCGCCGCTTTTGCCAGGCTACCGTCCGCTCGAAAATCCATGGATCTCCAGTTCATTCGGAATTTCTGCATCATCGCGCACATCGACCACGGGAAATCCACCCTGGCCGACCGGTTGCTCGAATTGACGGGCGCGCTCACCCAGCGCGAAATGAGCGCGCAGGTGCTCGATTCGATGGATCTCGAGCGCGAACGCGGCATCACGATCAAAGCCAAGAGCATCCGCCTACACTACGCCGCACGCGACGGCCACGAATACCAGCTAAACCTGATTGATACGCCGGGGCACGTGGATTTTTCGTACGAGGTTTCCCGCGCGCTCTCCGCCTGCGAGGGCGCTCTGCTGGTGGTGGACGCAAGCCAGGGAGTTGAGGCGCAAACAGTCGCCAACGCTTTTCTCGCGTCGCGGCACAATCTCGCGATCATCCCCGTTATCAATAAAATCGATTTGCCCGCCGCGCGGCCCGACTTCGCCAAGGAACAAATCGAAAACGTGCTGGCAATTCCCGCCGACGACGCGCTCCTGATCAGCGCGAAAAGCGGAATTGGAGTCGAGGAAGTTCTTGAGGCGGTCGTGCGCCTCGTTCCGCCGCCGAAAGGCTCGTCTGACGCGCCGCTACGGGCGCTGATTTTCGATTCCTGGTTCGACATCTATCGTGGCGCCGTCGTGCTGGTGCGCGTGATGGAAGGCCGCCTGACGCCCGGCACGAAGATCCGCCTCTGCGCCGGGAACGAAGTCTACGAGGTCGAAGCGCTGGGAGCGCTCACGCCCAAGCCGGTCGTGCTGCAGGAATTGGCGGCGGGAGACGTGGGATTCATCATCGCCAATATCAAGCGCGTGGCAGATGCGCGCATGGGCGATACGGTGGTGGAAGCCAGCCGGCCCGCGCCGCCGCTGCCCGGCTTCGAAGCCATCAAGCCAATGGTTTTCGCGGGACTTTTTCCCGTGAACGCGACGGACTACGAAGTGCTGCGCGATGCGCTCGGCAAATTGCAACTCAACGACGCAGCGTTTTTCTACGAGCCGGAAAACTCGGTGGCCCTCGGATTCGGCTTCCGCTGCGGTTTTTTGGGCCTGCTGCACATGGAGATCGCGCAGGAGCGGCTCGAACGCGAGTTCAACATTGACCTGATCACCACCGCGCCAAGCGTGCAGTATCGAATCACGACCACGGATGGCGAAGTAAAGGAAGTGGATAACCCCACGAAATTCCCGCCGCCTGCCTCGATTGAGAAAATCGAGGAGCCCATTCTGATGGCGATGATCATCACTTCGGAAGAATCCGTCGGTGGAGTGCTGGCGCTCTGCGAGGAAAAGCGCGGCGTGCAGAAAAAGTTCGAGTACCTTTCGCCAACGCGCATCATGCTTACCTACGAGATGGCGCTGAACGAAATCGTGCTCGATTTCTACGACCGGCTGAAGAGCGTTTCGCGCGGCTACGCTTCGCTCGACTATCACCTCTCGGGATATCGCGAATCGGATCTCGTCAAGCTCGACGTGCTGGTCGGAGGCGAGCCGGTGGACGCGCTCACGATCATTTGCCATCGCGAGCAATCCTACGACCGCGGCCACGATCTCGTCAGCCGCCTGCGGAAACTGATCCCGCGCCAGATGTTCGAGGTCCCCATTCAGGCCGCCATCGGCAGCCGCGTGATCGCGCGCGAAACGATCAGCGCGATTCGCAAGAACGTGATCGCGAAGTGCTACGGTGGAGACATCTCGCGCAAGCGCAAGCTCCTCGAAAAACAGAAGGAAGGCAAGAAACGCATGAAGCGCGTGGGCCGCGTGGACATTCCCCAGGAAGCGTTTCTCGCTGTGCTGAAAGTCGCCAGCAGCACCGGCGACGAAGAATAGCCCAGAACGCTAACTACGAATTTCCACGTTTGCGGCGGATGGTAGCGTCGAGTTGGCCGCGGGCGAGGCGCACGGAAATATCATCGCCGACGCCCACCTGATCCGGCGAGCGCAGGACTCTCCCCGAAGCATCGTAAGCGATGGCGTAGCCGCGCTCGAGCAACTGGAACGGGCTGCGTTCCTCGAAGCTGCAACGCGGCGGCCGCGAACCGCCGACGCTTGGCGACGAGTGTTCGATCCATTCGGGCACGCAGATCGCGCCCGCGCTCGTCGAGGGCGCGCCGCAATTTGCCAACCCGCGCGCGCAAATCGAGCGCCGCGAATCGCACGCGTGCGGCCGTGAACCTGCGCTGCTTGCGCGTGACCACGCGTTCGAGCGCGGAACGAAGCGCTTCCCTCTGCTGCTCGATACGCCTGCGCAACACGGCCGCGCGCGCGCGCAAATCAAAAGATAAAATCTGCGTGCCGGCCCTGGTCATCCTTTGGCGCGATGCGGCAAGCCGTAGGCGCAGCACGACGCCGAGCGACGAGGAAAGCTCGTCGAGCTGCTGGTGGCGCCGCCGCATGAGGATTTCGATCTGGCGGAAGCCGCGATGCGTTTGCAAATCGCGCACGCGGTGCCGCCGCTCGGAAAGCAGGTAGCGCATCTGCTGGACGAGGTCCCGATAGTGCGCGGCGATATGGCGTTCGAATTCCTGCCGCGACTGCACCACGATTTCCGCCGCAGCCGAAGGCGTCGGCGCGCGAAGATCGGCCACGAAATCCGCGATCGTGAAGTCCGTCTCGTGTCCGATGCCCGTGATCACGGGAATCTCGCACGCCGCAATCGCGCGCGCTACGATTTCCTCGTTGAACGACCACAGGTCTTCGAGCGAACCGCCGCCGCGCGCGACGATAAGCACGTCCGCGATTTTCGCTCGATTGAAATATCGCAGCGCGGCAACGATTTCAGCCGCCGCGCCTTCGCCCTGCACCTTCACGGGATAGAGCTGCACGTGTACGTTGGCGAAACGCCGCTTGAGCACGCGCAGAATGTCGCGAATCGCCGCTCCGGTGGGCGACGTGATCACGCCGATGCAGCGCGGCAGGATAGGCAGCGGCTTCTTGCGCGCCTCATCAAAGAGGCCCTCGTCCTGAAGTTTTTTCTTGAGCTGCTCGAAGGCGAGCTGCAACGCGCCCAGGCCGACCGGCTCGATGTGGCTGACGTATACCTGATACTCGCCGCGCGGTTCGTAGACGCCGAGCGAGCCGCGGACGGTGATGTGCAGGCCGTCCTCCGGGCGGAATTTCAGCCCGCGCACTTGATCGCGGAAGCAGACGCAGCGGATCTGCGAACGCGCGTCCTTCAGAGTGAAATAGAGATGCCCGGACTGTGCCGCGTGGCAATTCGAGACTTCGCCCTCGATCCACACATCGCGAAACGCGCCTTCTAGCAGATCGCCGATGCGCTCGGTGATCTCGCTGACCTTCCAAATGTGCCGCTCGGGCGCGAGATCGAATAGTGACGATTGGCTCATGGCTCTAGCGTCGAAAAAAATTCACAATCCAGAAAATCAGCGTGAGGGCGAGGCTCACGATAATGCAGGTCACGATCGGGAAATAGAAACTGCCGTGGCGGCCCTGATAGGAGATGTCGCCGGGCAGGCGCCCGAGACGGAACGGAAGCCGCGCGCCAAAAACCAGCAGCGCGCCAGCACCGATCAAAACGACGCCGACAACGAGCAGCAGCTTGCCGATTTCGCGCAGCGGGTCCATGGCATTATCCGAGGTCCCTACAGGCCCGATCTCGCAGAGTGATTCTCTGCGTGCGTCAAGAAAAGCCGGATTAGATCAGTTCGAGCCCGGCGAAAAAGTATCCGATTTCAAATGCGGCCGTGGCAGGCGCGTCAGAGCCGTGCGTGCAGTTGAACTGGATGCTCGTGCCGAGTTCCTTGCGGATCGTGCCCGGCGCGGCTTTGGCGGGATCGGTCGCGCCCATCGTGTCGCGCCATTTCGCGATGGCTCCTTCCGCTTCGAGGACCATCACGACCGCTTTGCCCGAGCTCATGAAATCCGTCAGCTCGCCGAAAAATGGCCGCTCGCGGTGGACAGCATAAAACCCCTCGGCCTCCGATTTCGTCAAACGCAGCGACTTGAGCGCCACGATCTGGAACTTCGCGGCGTGGATGCGGCTCAGAACTTCGCCTGTGAGCCCGCGCTTCACCGCGTCCGGCTTGATAATTGCAAATGTTCGTTCGACCGCCATTCGATGATTCTCCTGTTTTGAATTTCTCGCGCCGATGGAATCGGGCGCTACTTCCTTTTCTTGCCGCGCTTCTTCGCTTTGCCAGCCGCGCTTTTCTTTGCCGCAGCTTTCGGCTTTGATTTCGACGTGGATTTGCCAAGCACAGCAGCCATCGCCTGGCCGATTTCCGCGGGACTTTGCACCGTATGAATCCCGGCAGCGCGCAAAGCCGCGTATTTTTCTTTCGCCGTACCCTGTCCGCCGCTGATGATCGCTCCCGCGTGACCCATGCGACGCCCCGGCGGCGCTGTTTGCCCCGCGATGAATCCGACGACCGGTTTTTTCACGTTCTTCTTGATGAACTCTGCCGCGATTTCTTCCGCGTTTCCGCCGATCTCGCCGATCATCACGATTGCGTGCGTATCCGGATCATCGTTGAACATGCGCATGACATCGAGAAAGCTCGTCCCGATGATCGGATCTCCTCCGATGCCGATGCATGTGGATTGCCCGATGCCCAGCCCCGTGAGCTGGCCGACGGCTTCGTACGTCAGCGTGCCGCTGCGGCTGACCAACCCGACATGGCCGCGCTTGTGAATGAATCCCGGCATGATCCCGAGCTTCGACTGGCCGGGCGAAATAACTCCCGGACAATTCGGCCCAACCAGGCGCGTCTTAGAATTTTTCAGTGCGGCGGCCACGCGCACCATGTCGAGCACGGGGATTCCTTCGGCTATGCAAATCACGAGCGCCAGCTCTGCTTCCACAGCTTCGAGAATTGCATCCGCCGCAAATGGCGGCGGAACGAACGCGATGGCAGCGTTCGCACCGGTCTCTCGAGCAGCTTCGGCGACCGTGTCGAACACACGCACACCGAGGTGCTTCGTCCCGCCCTTGCCAGGAGTGACGCCGGCGACGACCTTCGTGCCGTAGTCAATCATCTGCTGCGCATGAAAACTGCCTTCGCGCCCGGTGAGGCCCTGCACGATCACGCGCGTGCTTTTGTTGACGAGAATGCTCATCGCGCGCCACCGGCTAGCGCCACGGCTTTTTCCGCTCCGTCTTTCATTCCATTCGCCACAGCGAAATTCAACCCGGAATTCCGCAGAATTTCCTGACCCTGGCGGACGTTCGTGCCTTCCATGCGCACGACTACGGGAACCTTGAACCGCAATTCCTTCGCCGCACCCACGATGCCGCTGGCCAGCATGTCGCAGCGCAGAATGCCGCCGAATACGTTGATGAATACCGCCTTCACGTTCGGATCGCTCAGCAGAATGCGAAACGCGTTTTTCACGCGCTCTTCCGACGCGTCACCGCCCACGTCCAGAAAATTCGCTGGGCTGCCGCCGCTCAGCTTAATGATGTCCATCGTGGCCATCGCCAGCCCCGCGCCGTTCACCATGCACGCGATCGTGCCGTCGAGCTTGATGTAGTTGAGCTTGTATTTCGAAGCCTCGACTTCGAGCGGCGTTTCTTCGTCCAGATCGCGCAGATCCTTGAATTCGGGATGGCGATAGAGCGCGTTGTCGTCGAAATTCACTTTGGCGTCGAGCGCGACCAATCGGCCGTCGCCCGTGACGACGCAGGGATTGATTTCGAGAAGTGAAGAATCCGTTTCGATGAATGCGCGATAGAGCGCTTGCATGAACGGAACAGCCGCGTGAACCAGTTCCACCGAAAGCCCCAAACCGAATGCGAGCTTGCGTGCGTGATAGGGCTGGAAACCTGTTTCAGGACGAATCGTTTCCCGCAAAATCGCTTCAGGGTGATCCTTCGCGACCTGCTCGATTTCCATTCCGCCCGCGGCGCTGGCCATGAACACTGGCGCGCCCACCGCGCGGTCCACGAGCACGCTCAGATAAAGCTCGCGCTTGATGTCGAGCCCTTCTTCCACCAGCACGCGCCGGACGATGCGCCCCTCCGGCCCGGTCTGCGCAGTGACGAGCTTCATGCCCAGCATGCGCTCGGCGAATGTCGCGGCTTCCTCGGCCGACTTCGCGACCTTTACTCCGCCGGCCTTCCCGCGGCCGCCCGCGTGAATCTGCGCTTTCACGACCACCACGGGCGTCCCCAGGCGCTCCGCCGCGGCGCGCGCTTCATCCTTCTTCACAACGACTTCGCCGCGCGGCACGGGCACGCCGAATTTCGCGAGGATTGCCTTGGCTTGGTATTCGTGGATTTTCATGCGGTTCCGCGAGTGACCCGAAGCTCACCTTAATAATGCTAGAATTTATGCACGCTGAAAACGATTCAGTTTACTTGGAACGCGCCGACCGGGCAAGGCGGGTTCATCAGTCACAAACAATGATCCACGTAGCGCTGGAAAAAATCGCCGCCGGATCGAGCCTCTCGCGGAGCGACGCTGACGCCGCGATGGAGCAAATCCTTGCTGGGAATGCGACGGACGCTGAAATCGCTGCTCTGCTCAGCGGCCTGCGTAACAAAGGCGAAACTCTCGATGAGATCGTTGGATTCGCCACCGCGATGCGCCGTCACGCGACGCCGATCTTCCCGGCTGGCCATCCACACGCAGACGAAGCGTTAGTTGATACGTGCGGGACGGGCGGCGACGCTTCGGGCACATTTAACATTTCCACGACTGCGGCGTTTGTCGTGGCTGCTGCCGGCGTGCGCGTGGCAAAGCACGGCAATCGCTCGATCAGCTCGCGCTGCGGTTCAGCGGATGTGCTCGAACAGCTTGGCGCGCGGATCGATTTACCGCCCGAACGCGTGGCGCGCTCGATTGAAGAAGTCGGCATCGGATTCCTTTTTGCGCCGGCTGTGCATTCCGCCACGCGGCACGCGATGGCCGCGCGGCGCGAACTGAAAATGCGCACGGTCTTCAATCTACTCGGGCCGCTGACGAACCCTGCCGGAGCCACCGCGCAAGTCGTCGGCGTTTATGACGCGGGCGTGACGGAGCTGATGGCGCGGGCGCTCGGTGAGCTTGGCGTGCGCCGCGCATTCGTAGTCCACGGCGCGGACGGTTTGGACGAGATTTCGATTTCAGGCGAGACGCGCATCTCCGAGCTGCGCGATGGGATTGTACGAAGCTATTCGGTGACGCCCGAGGATTTCGGCTTGCGTCGAGCGCCCCTCGAATTCATTCGCGGTGGCGACGCAAACCAGAACGCCGAGATCATCCACAAGATCCTCGGACGTTCCATGCTCTACCGCGACCACGGCCCGCACCGCGAAATCGTGCTAGCCAACGCCGCCGCCGCGCTCGTTGTCGCGGGCCACGCGACGGACCTTCTGGATGGCGTGCGGCTCGCCGCGAAATCAATCGATTCAGGCGCAGCGCGCGAACGCCTCGACGCGTTCGTCGCATTCTCGCAAATCTAAAACGGCTGCTCCCACTCGATTTTGTGAATTCCACGTTTGCCTTCCCATTTTTGAATCTGGCTTACGGACTTGATGCGGCGCTCCATTGCGTTCCGGACCGGTCGGTTGTATGTTGCCGGTCAGCACGAGAGCGATATATGACTATTGAACGTTGCTGAGGAGTAGTTGCGGACGTGAATCAGCGCGGCCAACTCGAAGCCCAGATTCAGCGGTGGACTGAGGCTGGGATCATCGATGCACAGGTTGGAGCGCGCATCCTCGATTTCGAAGCCGGGCACGAACGTCGCGCCACTCTTCGATGGCCAGTTTTCCTCGCGATGGCGTTCGGCGGAATTCTTGTGGCCGCCGGGGTCACTTTGTTCGTGGCCGCGCACTGGAGCGAACTTTCTCCCACGGAGCGTTTTTCGCTCGTGCTTCTCCTGGTTGGGCTCTTTCACGTTGGCGGCGCGCTGCTTGCAAACCGTCTCCCGGCGCTTTCGACTACGTTGCACGCCCTGGGGACGGCTGCGCTTGGCGCCGGAATTTTCCTCACCGCTCAAATCTTCAACCTCCACGAAAATTGGGCCACGGGCATCTTGCTATGGAGCATCGGAGCAGTGGTCGGTTATCTCCTGCTGCGGGATTGGATCCAGCTTGCGGCATTGGCTCTACTGGTCCCGGCGTGGCTTATCAGCCAGTGGACGATTACCACGGAGTGGCAATCGCGCGGCGATCGCCCACTCGAAATGGGACTCGTGCTCATTGCCCTGTGCTATTTATCGGCCCGCATCGGCGACCAGGAGAGCGCAGGGCGTTGCACTCTGGTCTGGATCGGAGGCATTGCACTTTTGCCCTGCGTAGGCACGGCCATCGGCATTGCAATCGAGGAGGGATATTCGTTCCGGTACGACGAACATTCTCCGCTCGGCTCCGCCCCGTTATTGATTGGATGGTCGGTCGCGGTGATCGGGCCTTTGGTTCTTGCATGGTTGCTGCGTGGCCGGTCCGCATGGATGAACTTGCTTTGGGTCGTTTGGGCCTACTCGCTGCTTCTGTCTGCAAGCCATTCGCATGCATTTGGGGGCCACGAATATCACCGATCTGTGAGTACGACCGTGGCTCTTTACGCCTTGTGCGCACTCGGTTCGGTTGGATTGGTCGCGTGGGGACTGCATGAGAAAAGGAAGGAGCGGCTGAATCTCGGAGTGGCCGGGTTTGCAATCTCCGTCCTATTTTTCTATTTCGACAGCTTCATGGGCAAGCTGGGACGCTCGGCCAGCCTGCTCATTCTCGGGGTCATTTGCCTAGTCGGCGGCTATGCATTGGAAGTCACGCGACGCAAGCTGATGACCCGGATGGAGGTGAGCCGGTGAACGCCACAAGCAAGGGACTACTGGTTGGAGCGATCCAACTACTACTCGTTCTAAGCCTCGGCGCCAAGCTGCTCTACGATCGCGTAACACGCCCGCGCGTCTGGGTTCTATGTGAGGTATTCGATCCAGACCTCCCCATTCGTGGTCGCTACCTCAGCGAGCAGCTGCATATGCCCGCCGAGGGCTTTACCTACAAAGAAACAAACGAGCCATATCCGGGTGAATCGTATGCGAACAGGCATTGGGCGGCCTTAGAGATTCAAGACGGCCAGTTGATCGCCAAACAGGGAGGCTCCGGACCAGGGCAGTGGATCTACGCGCACAAGAATCACGATGGCACTATCGTCGCGATAGTCGAGGAACCCGTTCTGATCTTCGTCCCCGACGGCGCCGATATTCCGAACCTCAAGTCCGGTCAGGAGATGTGGGTCGAAGTAACCGTCCCCGCGAAAGGGCCGCCCCGTCCGATCCGCATCGGCATTAAGAGGGACGGAATTCTCGCGCCGCTCAAGTTTGAGTAGGCACTCGCGCGGAATCTACCGGATCACGGCGGGCTAAATACTCAGAAAATTCTCGAGGAGTTTGAATCCGGGGCCGGTGAGAACGGACTCGGGGTGGAATTGCACGCCTTCAACCTTCAGTTTCTTGTGGCGCAATCCCATGATCGTGCCATCGGCGGTCTCGGCGGAAATTTCGAGCGTTCGCGGCAGCGACTTCCGCTCGACGATCAGTGAGTGGTAACGCGTGGCCGGAAAATCCTGCGGCAATTTGCGAAATATCGTTTTCCCGTCGTGATGAATTTCGCTCGTCTTGCCATGCATCACGTGCGCCGCACGGATGACCCTCCCGCCGAACGCCGCCCCAATCGCTTGATGCCCTAGACAAACACCCAGGATCGGAATTTTCCCTGCGAACCGCTCGATTAGCGGAACGCTGATGCCCGCTTCGGCTGGCGTGCACGGCCCCGGCGAAATCACGATGCGTTCGGGCTGTAGGTCCTCGATCTCGTCTAGCGTGATCTGATCGTTGCGGCGCACCTCGAGCTCCTGCCCCATCTGGCCGAGGTACTGCGCCAAGTTGTACGTAAACGAATCGTAGTTGTCGAGAAGCAGAAGCATGACTGGCTTTCAGGATAGCGCGGAATCTTATTCCCCGCGACCAACGCCTCCCGCGATGCGCGATTTCGAGCGCCTTCAGGACCGCTCGCGCTTTGTTACCGGACTCCACGTATTCGCGCGCCGGCACCGAATCGGCCACGATTCCCGCGCCCGCTTGCACGTAGGCGCGCCCGTTTTTCGCGACCAGCGTGCGCAGGCCAATGCAGGAATCGAGATTGCCGGAAAAATCGAGATAGAGGATTGCGCCCGCGTAGATGCCGCGCCTAGTCGGCTCAAGCTCGTCAATGATTTCCATGGCGCGAACTTTGGGCGCGCCTGAAAGCGTCCCCGCCGGAAAACACGCCATGAGCGCGTCGAAGCAGTCCACATCGTCCCGCAGCCGCCCGCGCAGGCTCGACGCGATGTGCATCACGTGCGAATAGCGCTCGACGAACATCAGCCGCTCCGGCTTCACCGAGCCGTACTCGCACACGCGGCCCAGATCGTTGCGCCCGAGATCCACGAGCATCACGTGCTCGGCGCGCTCCTTCGGATCGGCCAGAAGTTTGGCTTCGAGTTCGCGGTCTTCCTTTTCGTTGCGTCCGCGCGGCTGAGTTCCGGCGAGAGGCCGGTACGTGGCGTTGCGCCCCTGTACCTTCACGAGCATCTCCGGCGAGCTACCGACCACCGATGCATCGTCCAGTTTCAGAAAATAAAGATATGGCGAAGGATTGACCACGCGCAGCGCGCGGTAAATTTCGAACGGCTCGCGCGTTCGTCTGCGCCTCGAATCTCTGGCTAACGACGATCTGGAACGCATCACCCGCGCGGATGTAAGACTTGGCCTTTCGCACAGCGCCGGTGAATTCAGGCTTCGTCATGTTCGAACGGACGCGCAATGGCCCCGCGCGCCGCGCCCGCGGCTGCTTTGGCAACGGCCCTTCGAGCGACTTCCGCGTGCGCTGAATTTCGCGGACCGCCGCATCGTATTTTTCGCGCAGGCTACCCGGCCCGTCGGTGAACACGTTGCGAATCACCCAGACGCGATGTTGCACGTGATCGAATGCAAGCAAGCCGAGATAGAACATCATCACGCAATCGTCGAGGCCCACATCGTCGCGCCCGGTCGCGGGAATGCGCTCAACCAGCCGCACCATGTCGTAGGCGAAATATCCGATCGCCCCGGCAATCAGCGGAGGAAGCCCGGGCACGCGCACCGGGCGAAAGCGCCGAGTCAGCTGGCGCAAGCGTTCGACGGGATCGTCGTCGAACTGGGTTTTCTTGCCGCCCCTTTCGAGCGTGCAGGATCGCCCCCGCGCGCGAAACACTTCCGCCGGATTCGCACCTGCAAATGTGTAGCGCGCAATCGTCTCGCCACCTTCGACGCTCTCAAGCAGAAACGAATATTTCGCCTTGCGGGCGATGCGGAGATACGCACCAACGGGCGTCAGCAAGTCGGCCGTGTAGGTTTCGTACACGGGCACCAGGTTCCCTTGGCCCGCCAAAGCGCTGAATGTTTTGAAGTCGGGTTGAATCATCGCGTGATCCGCTTCTTCGCCGCACTGTCCTTGCCGCCCGATTTTTCCTCTCGCGACAGCGCATGAACCACGGCGGCCCGCATGGCTTTCTCCGGCGCGCGCTCGCCCGTCCAGATTTCCCACTGCGCCGTGCCCTGCGCGACGAACATTTCGATGCCTGAGACTGTTTCGATCCCCCGGCGCGCAGCGAGCTGCAGCAGCCGCGTCAATCGCGGACGATAAATGGTGTCAAATACGAGCCTGCAATTCAATTCGTTCGCTTCGAGTGGCGAGCGCCCAACTTGCGGATACATTCCCAAGGGCGTCGCGTTCACGATTGCATCGAAAAATTCCCGCCGCACGCGACCCCGCGGGACCGCTTCGCCGCCGACGGCCCGCGCCAGCGACTTCGCCCTCGCCTCGCGCCGGGCGCATACGCACACAGCCGCTCCCGCTTGCGCGAGCGCAAATGCCACAGCGCGAGCCGCTCCTCCTGCGCCGACAATCAGCACCCGGCTTCCTCGCAACGGCATGCGCCCCTCAAGAGAACGCAGCACGCCCACGTAATCCGTATTGTACCCGTAGAGTTTGCCGCCGCCGCGCGCGACGACCGTGTTGACGGCCCCGATCCGCGCCGCGAGCGGATCGCAACCATCGAGGTAACGGATGATGCGCTCCTTATGGGGCAGCGTCACGCTGAACCCTCGGATGCCAAACGGTTCCACCGAGCCGAGAAAATCCTTCAGGTCCCGGACAAGGAAGGGCAGATAGACTGCGTTCATCCGGCGCGCCGCGAATCCTGCATTTTGCATCGCCGGTGAAAGCGAATGGCCGATGGGATTTCCGATCACGCCGTAAATCCGTGTCCGCCCGTCGAGCCGATCCGCGCGGTAGACGTGTTTCATTTCGTCGAGCGAGATCTGCCCGGGCGCTGTCGCATTCTCGACGGGCGCGTAGGCGAACGCGCTCTTTCCGCGCAATGCCAGAAGCCGCGACGGCAAACTTACGTCGCCCATCGGCACAGCGACGACGTCGCGCCGCTTCCGGCCGAATTCGAGCAGCTTTCGACTTGCGGCCAGCGAATCGCATCGTGCGGCGATTTTGATCGCGTCCGGCCGGTAACGCGTCAGCTCAGCGGCGACTCGCGGAAGACTCTTCGGCATCCCTCCGAAGAAATGCGCTGACGCCAGTTGTTTCCCGTCTCCCAGCAGAACGTCCAGCAATTCCGGCGGGCACTGCCGTAGCGTCTCGATTTCCAAGTCATACCAGGCGCAGCCTGCGCGAAGAGCGTCGGCCAAATGGATCAGCTGCTTGGCGATCGTCCCTCGATATCGCCCTCCCGCCTCGCGGCGGCGGCATGTCGCGATCAGGGTCGCTTTCGGGGGGCGCTTGGCCAACTGTCCGAGGAAATCCACGATCTCGCCATCGTCGGAAAGCCAGTCAAGCCGAAGTTCAACAGTCCGAGTTTCCTGGAGCGCCCGAGCGAGCTGCCGCCGCATGGACTTAGAATCGGGCGCCGCGACCACGGCGCAGAGTTTGTCTCGCCCTAACATACTGTGTTTCCTATCTCTTCTGGAGGCTTCCCGCCACACCCTGATCCGCTGCAGACGAGGGAGTTCTTGCTTCTACCATGTGGTGCACAATGTGTAAAGCCCAGCCGACCATTGTCTTGACGTGGTCTAGTACGTCCATTACAGTCGGCTCATGGGCTGGCGCCTGGTCGCAGGCGCAGGGGCTTCCATAAGGAGCGAGTATCATGCGTGGGAAAATTGTCCTTGCAGGTCTAATTCTCGGACTCTCCGGGATGGTTGCGGCGGCGCAGGATCAGCCGAACATTCCGCGATCGGGCGACGTCTATTGTTCGGGAATGGTCACGAGTGAATCCATTCCGCAGGATACCTATGTGATTACCGGCGAACAGTCGAGCACAAAGATCACGTTTGATGAGGGCGACTACGTCTACGTCAACAAAGGCTCCGACCAGGGCGTGAAGGTAGGCGACGAATTCTCCGCCATCCGCTCGCTGAAAGACCCCTACGGAATCGAATGGACGAAATGGGAATTCGCCATCCTCCACAAAATGGGAACCGTGTGGGAGGACGAAGGCCGTGTGAAGGTCATTGTCGTCCGGCAGAACACGTCGATTGGGCAAGTGGAGCACTCCTGCGATTACCTCCAGCGCGGCGATATCTTGCTGCCATTCGCAGAGCGCCCAGCTCCTCCGCTGAAGTCCGAGGCCAACTTTGACCGCTTCGCTCCTGCGAACGGCAAAGCCCTCGCAATGGTGATTACGGGCAAGAAATTTCAGCAGCAGGTTGGCAACAACGACGTGATCTATGTAAATCTTGGCAACGCTCAGGGAGTGAAAGTCGGCGATTATTTCCGCATCTTCCGCTACCAGGGCACACAGCACGAGACGGCGTACCAGACGCCCCGTTACTCCTTTGATCAGGAAGACGGCATGGCTATACCGGACGCGGGCATTTACGGCTTCGGAAAAGTCTCCAAGAAATACAATTGGAGCAATGTTCCGCGCGAGGATATAGGCGAAGGAATCGTGCTGCGGACGGGACCGAATTCCGCGACTGTGCTGATAACGTTCTGCCTTCGCGAAGTCTTTCCGGGCGACTACGTAGAAATCGAATAACGGGGCTTTGCCCGGTCCTTGGGGCCGGGCGACTTCTCCGATCGAAAGTCCGTTTCTCCAAACACCTCTGCGGTAAATCCGTGGATCTCTGCTTCCGGCTCCCGCCACGCATTGCGTTCGAGCCCCGCTTTCGCGCAAGTCTCTTCCAGAAAACGCTGAGCCGCCCAGTGGCATTCGATCGCCACCTGTGGAAGCAGCACACCGCGCCGCTGCCCCACGCTGACCATCAATCCGTGCCTGCCCACTTCGATCTGGTCCGGCGCAATTTCCTCCAGCGGCGAAAGCACCGAGAGTTCAATCTCGATTTCGGGGAGTTCCTCCACGCGAACCAGCTCGAACCGGGGATCCTCCAGAGCAGCGGCCTTCGCACAATGAGCTACGACTTCTGTCAACGACCCTTCAGAGCCGATCTGGCCGATGCATCCGCGAAGGCGTCCGCGCTTGCGTAGCGTAACGAACGCGCCAAATGATTTTCCAAGTTCCGGATCTTGCGGAAAACTTTCGGGGGATTCGCGGCGTTCAACCGCCAGGATCATGGCGCGCCGGGCCAATTCCAAAAGCAGCCTGCTTCTCGCGGTTACCGAGTGAGGACATCCTGAGGCTTTTCTTTCGCGTCAACGACCATCACGCTCCTGCGATGCCTTTCCTGCACGCGAAAATTGATCTGGCTCCAGAACATCTGGAAATAGTGGATCGCCGAAGCCACGGCGCTCAGCACCACCAGCCACAGCAGCACAAGTCCGAGCGTCTTGAGCGCAGGATGGTTTGCCGTCAAGATCACCGCGCAGCCAGCCAGTACCTGCAAGATCATTTTCGTCTTGCCGAGCGCCGTCGCCGGAATCACCAGTCCTTCCACCGAAGCAATTTCGCGCAGGCCCATCACGATGAATTCGCGGCCGATGATGATTACCACCATCCACGCCTGCACCAGGTGCATCTGCACCAGCGGAATGAACGCCGCGGAAATCAGAAGTTTGTCCGCGACTGGATCGAGGAGTATTCCCAGCGTCGTAATTTCGCGCCGCTTCCGTGCAATATAACCGTCTGCCGCGTCGGTGGCTGCCGCCACCAGCAAAATCAACACACCCCAAACTTCGAAATGAACGGGCAGGCCCCAGAAATCCCAGTTCGGCTGGCGAGTAAGCAGTACGACGACCAGGAGCGGAACGAAAAAGATTCGCAGGACTGTCAGGCTGTTCGGCAGGTTCATTTCATTCTCAGAAAAATTCAAGAAAGCCCGCCAGTGGGCTGGGTAAGCTCCTCGAATATAGTCTTCGGCACTTGCCGAGTCAACGGTACGGGCTTTCAGATTGCACTCAAAGAACATCAGTCGCCGGCGTGAGTGATCCATGTCAACTAAGGCAAACCCCTGTGCTAGTAACTCTTACCGAACGAATTGCTGCAAAGCTGTGCAAATTCCGGGATTAGTCCCGAAAGCCTTCGGGAGAAAATCCCCATAGGGGCATTTCAGCGCAATATTAATTTATCCCGTGTGGTTACAGTATGTTACGGGGCAGCGCCAATAGCTCAGCCAGGCACACAAATAGCCTCCGGCGCGCGATAATCGCGCCCGACTGCGGCCCTTTTTCCACAGGGATTTCCACTGATTACGGCTGCAAGCAGCCTCACCTGACGGCTGCTTTGACCGGTTTTCACGTCTGGCTACGGTGCTGTGAGCCGACTGGCACTACTGTGACGGGGATTGCGGAGTACTTCGCTTCGGACGTGAGGCAAGGCACCGGATCCAGCCGATGACCGGACCGCGATGTGCGCACGTTGCTTGTCGATCGCTTGGCGGAGGGACGGCGGCGACTGACTGGTTCGACGGTGCACCCTCAACACCAGCGAGAACGGCCGTCACCTGGTAACAATACGCGACTCCCGTGCCGGCGCTGCTATCAACATACGACGTGCCTGTGACCGGTGCCGAATTGATCTTTACGAAATGCCCCGGACAAGAAGCGGCTCGATAAACATTATAGGTCAGCGAGGGATTGGCGGCTGCATCCGAGCTGGCGGTCCACGTGAGTCTCACTGTGTACTGCGCATGTGCAGGTGACGCGCTGAATGCGACTGCGAGCGCCATCACTGCGGCGATTCGTTTCATGTTTCTCCCTTTCTCTGTCGGCAAATTGCCAGAATCTGCGTCCTCTTGCGGACACTAGATCGTATCGAGGCGGGGACCGCCGTCCTGTTCGTGCGCCTGTGGACTTTTTTGCGGATGCCGACGACCAGGCCGCGCTCTGAGCGTGCGCTTGTTTAATTGGAAGGAAATGGCAAAGCGCTGGCAGATTCTATTCCAGAACAAACTCCTGGAGTCGCCGTGCGGCCGACTGCGGCAATTCAGCTTCGAGAAGAAAATGCCCATCCACAATTTCGGAGCTTAGAACGCGCCCGCGCGCCTGCACCAACGAAAGATGCCGCCCATCAGCCAACGGCATGCGCAATCGCAATTTCACGATTGGATCCACTGGCATCGCCAAATCGATTCGTGCCAGCAAATCCTCGAGCCCCTCGCCGGTCATCGCCGACGTAAATACGTTATTTTGGCCATGTCCGTTGGATTGCGTCAGATCCTTTTTGTCTTCCGCGCTGAGGCGGTCCACCTTATTTAGCACATGCAGCCGCGGCCGGTCCTCCACGCCCAATTCGCGCAGCACTTTCAGGACTTCGGCATCCTGCTCCGCGTGATGCGGATTCGAAATATCAGTCACATGGAGGATCAGCGCGGCCTCCTGCACCTCTTCGAGCGTGGCGCGGAAGGCGGCAATCAAATCCGAAGGAAGGTCGCGCAAGAATCCGACCGTGTCGGACAGCAGAACGCGGCGCTTGGACGGCAGTCGAACCGCGCGAATCGTGGGGTCCAGAGTTGCAAACATCTTCGGAGACGTCAGCACCTCGGCGTGTGTCAGCGCGTTGAACAGCGTTGATTTACCCGGCGTTCGTATACCCGACAAACGCGATCATGCCCAGAGGAACGGCCTGCCGTGCCCGCCGCCGGGTCGTGCGCTGCCGCCGAACGGTTTCGATGGCCGCCTGGATTTTCCCTACCCGCTCGCGGATGCGCCGGCGATCGGTCTCAAGCTTCTGCTCGCCGGGTCCGCGCGTCCCGATGCCACCCCCCAGCCTTGAAAGTCCCTGGCCGCGGCCGGTCAAGCGGGGCAGCAAGTAGTTGAGTTGCGCGAGTTCGACCTGGAGCTGCCCTTCGCGCGTGCGTGCGTGCGTCGCGAAGATATCCAGGATGAGTTGCGTTCGGTCTATCACGCGGCAATCGGTGCCCTTTTCCATGTTGCGGAGCTGCACCGGTGTTAGGTCGTGATCCACGATCACAAGAGGCACGCCCCGCGCCTGTGCTTCCACGCGAATTTCATCGAGTTTGCCGCGCCCAACGAGCGTGGCGGGATCGAGTACATCGCGGACTTGCAGGAGGCTGCCCACGATATTGGCGCCGGCGCTCTGCGCCAATTCTTCCAATTCGTCGAGTGAATCTCGGCTGGCGAGCCCAGAAGCATCTGGTGCGCCGCGTGCCCGACGTTTTAGGGTCACACCAACGAGCAACACTCGTTCCCGGCGATCTAGGGGTTGCGCGGTTTTCATCCGAGTTCGCTGTGGCGGGTAGTCCAGAATGCTCGATGGCTGGCTTTCATTTCTGTTTCGATCATACGCCGTTTGCCCGCCACCAGCCACTTTCGCCAAAGCGACGCCCGAAACAGTCCCGGATTGCCTGTCGAGGGCCGATGTCGTAGGCTGTACCGGGCTTAGGGGTATCGGAGCTTCAGGCGGCTGGTTTGAGCCTGCTCGCCTGCGGGAGTACGCTCGGGGACAGGGAACGGGCGTGCAGGCAGTGGTATCCCGAACGCGACAAGATTCCAACTTTGCAAGGCTTATGGACCCGCGGGCTGCAAGCCGTGCGAGAATCTGACAATTCCAAGGAGTGACAATGCACGGGTGGCTGCTTGAAACACCACTGCGCGAAAGGACTCTCCGCCAGTGCTGCGCGCTCAGCGTGGACCGGATCGGCAAGCTCATGGTTAAAATGTCCGACATTCACAGAGTCCTCGTGATCGAAACCCCGCATCCCACGGACCCTCCCCGTTGAATACGGCAATCCAAGACGCATTTCAGAAGAGGCCACGGCTTCTTCTGATCGTTGGATACGGACTGGCCACCATCTGTTTGATCTGGGTACTGCACGATTTCCATATCATGCAGGCGCTGCGCCAAATCGCCAACGTAAGCTGGAAATGGGTCGCATTGGGCATGGCCTGCGATGTCCTCAGCTATGGAGTTCAGGCTCTGCGCTGGAAATTCCTGCTTGCACCTTTCGGAAAGGTGCGGCTGAGCCGCTCCATTCGCGCCGTATACTCCGGCCTTTTCGCGAATCTGGTTTTCCCTCTGCGGCCGGGCGAGGTGCTGCGCAGCTATCTTCTGTCCAATTCCGAAGGCATTGCCATCGGACGCATTCTCGGCTCGGTGGGAGTAGAGCGATTCGTGGACCTGGTAATTGCGACGGCGGCCCTGGCGGTAGTTTCGCTCTTTGTCGAACTGCCCCGACGCTTCCAGCGAGTGGCGGATACTCTCGCCATCGTCACGCTCGTCCTGCTGACCATAGTGGCGGTGTTGATTCTGTATCTTGAGATCAAACTTGGCAGTAGCGCTCCGCCCAAGAGTGGACGCCGCCACCTGCCCGGGAAATTCATGGCCGTGCTTACGGATCTGCACGCCATGGGAACCGCGCCGAGCTTTTATGCGGCGGTCCTTACGTCGCTGCTGATGCCATTCTGCCAGGTGCTGGGCCTATGGGCGATGATGCGCTCCTACAGTCTACCCCAGACCCAGCACCCGCTCTCGCTCCTTTCCGCCGTCGTGGTATTGCTGATTATCAATCTCGGGGTATCGCTTCCCAATGCGCCCGCCAATGTGGGCTCGTACCAATTCTTTTGCGTCCTCGGATTGAGTGTATTCGATGTAGAGAAAACCAGCGCGACTGGATTCTCCATTTTCGCGTTTCTGGCATTGACCCTTCCCCTCGTTTTTCTTGGTTTTGCTGCCCTCCTGCGCAGCGGAATGTCGCTCCGATCCATGCGGGAAAAGGTCAAGGGCCTGCCCAGAAAGGCCGCTCGCTCGGCCACCTGAGGCCAGGACCTCGGTTGGTACCCTCCGCAATCGCTATCGGCACATCACCTTGATTTCGTTGGAAGGGCCGCGCGCCGTCCGTTATATAGTTTAAGTTCAACCCGCCCGCCTAGTACTAACACGGCGCGCGAATTCCCATGGCTCCAGACATCAACAAGCATCTCGAGCGGGCCCGGCGCAGCCTCGAAAAGAACAAGCTCCGCGAAGCCGTCGCTGAATACCAGGCCGCCATCGAGGAATCGCCGGGGCATCAGGAAGCCCTGCAGGCCCTTGCCGATATTCATATCCGGCTTAACGAGCCCGAGCTTGCGGCCCAATATTACGGCGCGCAGTTCGATCGCCTGCTCGATGTTGGCGACGCCGCCAAGGCTTCCGCCATTTTCGGCCGTTTTCTCCGGCCGTATCCACAGCCTCCCGACCGCCTAATGCGTTACGGCGGAATTCTGCAGAAGCAAAATCACGCCACGGAAGCAATCGAGCAGTTCGCGGCTGCCGCTGAACTTTTCTTACAGCAGCAGCGTGGCATCGAGGCGCTCGCGTGCTACGAAAGCATGGCCCTCCTCGACCCGGAAAATGCCTCGCGGCACGTAATCCTTGGCGAGCTCGCAGAGCAGCTCCGTCACGCCGATCTTGCCGCCCGAAGCTACCTCCGTGCAGGTCAACTGACGCAAGCAGGTGGCGGCCTGGACGAAGCGCTGGAGTATTTCGGCCGGGCGCACCGGCTTCTCCCCAATGACCGCACCGGCGCGCTGCTTTTCGCAGAAGCCAAGCTTCGCAAAGGTGACTCCGAAGGCTCGGTCGCGCTTCTCGAACCCTTTGCACCCAATGAAAAAGACACCGCGTTCCTTGCGCTCTTCGGCGAAAGCCTGCTGCGTGCCGGGCGATTGGATCGCGCTCGGGCAGCCTTCGAGGCTTATTACAAACAAAATCCCGACCGCTACGAAAAATTGTTCGAACTCACAGGCGCCTACATCCGCGTCGGTGAAGATCCGAAAGGTGCTGCACTGCTCGCGCAGACGAAGGACTGGATGCGCGCGGGCCGAAAAGAGGGTGAACTCTCCGCGCAGATGGATCGCCTCGCGGCCACGTATCCCTCTTCGCTGCCGCTGGCTGAGACGATTGCCCGCGCCTACGAGGAGATGAACCGCGAGACGAAATATTTTGACGCGCTGGTGCGGCTCTTCGACCTTTATTTTGCAGCCGCGCGGTTGAAAGAAGCTTGTGAGACGCTCGATCGGCTCGTGGATATTGACCCGTACGACTATCGCAACCAGGAGCGCATCGGCAAGCTCGAAGGCAAAGTGGACCCCGGGTTCCTACAAAATGTGCTTTCTCGCGCGGCCAAGGCCGCAACGGTTTCGACACGCACGGACGGGTTTACGGGCGCAGGTTCCGAAGCCGGAGCGACCTCAGGGCCGGTTTCCGAGGAGGCCCGCGCGCAGCAGGCGCTCGAAGATCTGGTCGTACAGGTAGAAATTTTTCTCCAGTATTCACTTCAGACCAAAGCTGTCGAGCGACTGGAAAGAATCGCCGAGCTATTCCCCGGTGAGGAAGAAAAGAATGAGCGCTTGCGCGCGCTTTACGAACGCGCCAATTGGTGGCCGAAGGGCGCGCCTCGCAAGGCCGCTCCTGCAGCGCCGTCGAGTTCGCGGCCCGCGCCAGTCGAGGCTCCTCCGCCTCCTCCAGTTGCCGCGCCCATGCCTGCGGAGACCCATCGCGACCTCGCTACGATTGCCGAGATCAACCGGCTGATGTACAGGCAATCCACGCCGCGCGAACTGCTCGCAACCACGGCTACGGAAATCGGCAAGTATCTTCACGTGACACGCTGCTTGATTGCAGTCGGAACAGCCGGCGAGGCGACGCAACTTACGGCGGAGTATTTCGCGGCAGGAACACTTGCGGCCGGAACGGCGCGAATTCCGTCAATCATCACGCTGGTCTCCAAAGCCACGCCCGACTCCTTGGGCGGTATCGAGCTTCATGCCGCGAGCGCGCCGGGGTTGCGTGATCTTGGTCTCGACTCGGCTCTCGCCGTCGAACTGACGGACAAGGAAACGCAGGCGCCAGCGGGTGCTTTGCTCGTAGGAGACGCCGGTCCCAGAAAATGGAAAACGAACGAAAGCTTTTTCCTGCAAGCCGTTGGCGACCAGCTCGTGATGTCCGTGAATCACACGCGGCTGCGCTCTCTGGTTCGTTCGCTCGCCGTCGCCGACGAAAAGACGGGTTTGCTGAGTCGCGGCGCGTACATTGATTGCCTCCTTGTTGAATCGAATCGCTCGCGTACGCAAGGCACGCCGCTTTCGCTTGTGGTCGTGCAGATAGACCGCGGCGGCGACCTGCTGCGGCAGCACGGTGACGCGGCCGTCGAACAATACGTCGAGCAACTGGCGCGCGCCCTTTCGTCCGCTGTTCGCCAGACCGATATCGCCGTAAAATATACGGCGTGGTCGCTTGTGTTTGTCTTGCCCAACACGTCGCTCGAAAACGCGCGGGCACTCGCGGATAAACTTCGCCAGGTCGCCGGCACAGTCCAGCCTGCATGGGGCGAGCAGGGACTGACCGCCAGCGCCATTGTGGCCGAGGCTTCTTCGCGTCCGGGCGATGAAACCGAGGACCGCGTCACGGAATGGATCAACCGCGCCGAGGCCGGACTGGACGAGGCGCGCCAGCAGGGTGGTAACGTTCTACTGTCGCTCGCAACTCCCTAACATCATGGATAATAATTAATGGCGGGACATGGAAAACCAAACGTGCGCCTCGGCGAGCGCGGCGGACTCAATGCAGCGGGCCTGCATTTCGGAATCATTGTGAGCGAGTTCAATAGCTTCATTACGGACCGTCTGCTCGCGGGCGCGCTCGACGCATTTGCGAGCGCTGGCGCGCGCAAGCAGCAGCTGGAAATCGTCCGCGTTCCCGGCGCGTTCGAATTGCCTATCGCAGCGAAGAAGCTTGCGGCCACGGGACGCTTCGATTCGCTCGTGTGCATTGGCTGCGTGCTGCGCGGCGAGACATCGCATTACGATTACGTCTGTTCGGAGACCGCGCGTGGCATCCAGCTCGCGCAGCTCGATAGCGGCGTGCCGATCGGTTTCTGCGTGCTCACATGCGACACGCGCGAACAAGCGCTCGCCCGCGCGGGCGACAAGAATGACAACAAGGGCTACGAAACGGCCATCGGTGCAATCGAAATGGGCCGCCTCTCGCGCAAGTACTCTGGTAAGTCAGTTACCCCGAAGCCCCGAACTCGCCGCGCCACGCGCGGTTCGAAACGCCGCCGATGAGTCTGCGGCACAAATCGCGCGAGTTTGCTCTGCAAATGCTTTTCGAATGGGACATGACGCGGCAGGAACCTGCCCGCGTCGAAGGTCTTTTCTGGAAGTCGGCGCGAGCCTCTGCGCCGACGCGTAAATTCGCGGATGAACTTTTCGAAGGCACGGTCACCGAGGCCGGCTCGATTGACGTGCTCGTCGAGAAGCTCGCGGACAATTGGCGGCTCGACCGGCTCGCGGCTGTTGACCGGAGCATCCTGCGACTGGCGATCTATGAGCTTCGCATCCGCAGCGCGCCGCCGAAGGTCGTGATCGATGAAGCGCTTGAGTTGGCGAAGAAATTTTCGTCCGCAGAGGCGCCAGCATTCCTGAATGGGATCCTCGACGCCGCGTTCAAAAGCCTCGAAACAAAAGCTTCCGGCTAGAGACCCCGAACCAGAGTAGTGACTTCGTCGAGCACGCGCCGCGTGGTGTCCGCGCGGGTCGTCTCGGAATAGACGCGCAGCATCGGCTCCGTTCCCGAAGCCCGCACCATAGCCCAGCCGACATCACCCAAATAGACTTTCACGCCATCGAGATCCTCGCGGCGCACGATCGGCCAATCGAGAAAGCGATTCAATTTCGGCGCGGCAAAATATTCGAGCGCCTTCTCCTTCTGCCCGTCCTTCAACGTGAGATCCATGCGGCCATAGTGATGCTCGCCGAACTCGCGATGCAACATGGTGACAAGTTCGCCCAGCCGCTTGCCGTGCCACGCCATCACCTCAGCAAGCAGCAGCGCGCTCACCGTCGCGTCGCGTTCCGGGAGATATAACTTCGTACCGATCCCGCCGCTTTCTTCACCTCCCAACACAATGTCGCCTTCCAGCATGCGCTCGCAGATGTATTTGAAACCGACGGGCGTCTCCCAGACTTTGCGGCCAAGCTTCAGCGCGATCTTGTCGATCATTTTGGTGACGGTAAAGGATTTCGCGACATCGCCCGTGAGATTGCGCGCACCGGCGAGATGCCATAGCAAGATTGAAAATATCTGGTGCGGCGTGATGAACGTCCCGTCGGGGTCCATCGCGCCCACGCGGTCCGCATCGCCATCGAGAGCGAACCCGGCGTCGTAGCTGCCCGCGAGCATCGCCCGGCGCAGCGCTTCCACGTGCGGCTCGATCGGTTCCGGATTCACGCCGCCGAACAAAGGATCGCGATTCCCGCGGATTTCACCCGCTTCGATCCCCTGCCGGCGAAACAGCTCGACGAGCAGTCCGCGGCCCGCTCCGTGCATCGGGTCAATCAGGAAACGAAATTTCGAGGCGCGCAGGCGATCCCAATCCACCAGGCCGGACAGCGTATCGAGATACGGCGTGCGCACATCGAGCGGCTGGATCAGACTATTGCGCGGCGGGAGCGCGGGAACGCCGTCACGCAGGACTCGCGTGAGTTCCTGCTCCACTTGAGCCACGATGGCAGGCGACGCCGAACTTCCGTAGCTCGCCTTGAATTTCACTCCGTTCCAGCGATACGGATTGTGGCTGGCGGTGATTTGGATTCCGCCGGCGGCACCCCGTTGCCGCACGAGTAACGACACCGCGGGCGTGGGGCAGGCTTCCATCGCGAGCCACACCGGGGTGCCAGTGGCAGCCACGGCCTCGGCGGCCACACGCGCGAAACGCTCGGAGCCAAACCGCGTGTCGTAGCCGACGACGACTCCCGCGTCGGGCTTTTCGGCGCGGACCACGTAGCGGGCAATCGCGTGCGCGACTTTGCGGACGTTCTCGTCGGTGAAATCCTCGGCGATCACGCCGCGCCAGCCGTCGGTGCCGAACTTGATGGCGATTTCGGGAGGGCCCGATCCGTGTCGATTAGGCAAGTACATCGGCCTGTGTTTTCAGCGAGATACGGGGAATTCTAATCGCCAGAGTGTCGATTAGAAATGGCCGATTTTGGGCGCAGCCAGCGACCCTCAAAGGGTAATCCGCAAGCCCAGAATTGTGGCGCGCAGTTCGAAGCGCCGAATTTAGACGCAAGTCGGCGACTTCGTTGAATCGCATCACCTCGCGTCGCGCGTTCTCGAACATGAAATCCTCTGCATCGAAGCTGCCATGAATCGGGGGTAATTTCAAACGCTTGTTGGTGTAAAGAATCCGGCAAAAAGCCCGGGATCAGAGCAGGCGATGAATGCGTTTTTCCTCGAGCCACTTCACGATTTTGCCGACGTCCTGCGAGCGGTCGCGGGAGCAGAGAAGAAGCGCGTCGTCCGTTTCGACAAGGACGAGATCGCGCACGCCGATGGCGGCGACGAATTTCTTCGGGCTCCAGAAATAGTTGCCGTCGGCATCGAGCGTGAACGAAGCTCCCGCGGAAACATTTGCTCCGCGCCTCGCAGCCAGAAGTTCGTAAACGGCCGCCCAGGAGCCGATGTCGCTCCAGCCGACCTTCGCGGGAATCACGAAGACGCGCGACGAGTTCCTCGAACGCGTGGCTGGCTCCATCACAGCGTAATCCACGGAAATATTTTCCAGCGGCGGATAGATTCGCCGCAGCGCCGACACATATCGCGGCGTGCCGATTGATTTGGCAAGCTCCCGCAAGGCGTCGTGCGTCGCGGGAAGAAACCGGTGCAGGTTTTCGAGGAACGTGGAGGCGCGCCAGAAAAACATCCCCGCATTCCACAAGTATTTTCCGGAGGAAACGTATTTTCGGGCGAGCGGCAGAGCCGGTTTCTCGGTGAATCGCCGGACGGCGTATGCCGGAACTCCGCGCGGCCGCGACGCAATCTTTCCGCGTTCGATATAACCGTATCCGGTTTCAGGACGCGAGGGCGGAATGCCGAGGACCACGAGATTCCCGGGTGTGCGCGCAAGCTCGAGTGCCGCGCGGACCAGACTGCGATAGCGCGCCGCATCGGAGATATAGGCATCCGAAGGAAGCACGGCCATGAGCGCGTCGCCATGCTCGTGCACCAGGTGAATCGCGGCAAGACCGATGGCGGCCGCCGTGTTGCATCCCGCAGGCTCGGCGAGGATGTGCGAATCCGGAACTCCGCGCATTTCCCGCTTTGCCGCCTCGGATTGCTGCGTGTTCGTGACGATCCATGCGTTGCGCGGAGGGAAAAGGGGCGAAAGACGCGCCATGGTCTCCCGCAGCATCGTTTGCGTCCCGACGATATTCAGAAGCTGCTTCGGTGTACGCGTGCGGCTGCGTGGCCAAAAACGCGTGCCTCGCCCTCCCGCGAGCAGGACGGCACACGCTGGCAGTGATTCACGCTTCGCCGATTTCTTCTCGGACTTCTTCATTTATGCACCAGCCGCGACCAATCGGCTTCTTTTACGCCCTTGCTGCTGAGCAGCGGGCCGAACTCACCGGGTTCGCGCGGAACGTACGTCCGTAACAAAGACGTAGGCGCGCCAGGCGCGATTGTATACGCGCCGAGCCCGGCGGGAATCATCCAGGCCTGCGCCGGCCCGTAGGCCACGGCTTCGCTCTTCCACTGAATCGCCCCCGCGCCTTCAAGGAAAATCAGCAAATCGAAAGATCCTTGCGAAGTGGCCGCGGGGACGGGCTCGGAAAAATCCCAGCGCACAGTTTCGAAATATCGGCACGATGCGAAATATGTTTTCTCCGCGCCCGCTTCGTGAATTCGCACCGGCTCGATCTTTCCGCCGTGCTGCTTGCCTAATCGGATCACGTCCAGCGCTTTCTCGATATGCAACGGGCGCGCCTGACCCGTCGCGTCGCGCCGCTTGTAATCATAGACGCGGTAAGTAAGATCGGAATGCTCCTGGATCTCGCAGAGCACCAAGCCGGGACCGATCGTATGGGCGGTGCCGGCGGGAACGAACACCGCTTCTCCCGCACCTAAGGGCACGCGATCGAGACAGTCTTCGGCCGATCCCTCGACGATGGCGCGCTTGAAATCATCGCGAGTGACGCTCGGCTTCAGCCCCACGAGCACTTCCGCTCCCGAACGGGCGCGCATGGCGTACCACATCTCCGTCTTACCGCGGCCGCCTGCCGCTTGTTCGTGACGCGCGGCGTAGTCGTCATCCGGATGCACCTGCACGGAGAGCTTTTCTTCCGAAAAAATAAATTTAACCAGCAGCGGGAAAGCTGCTGTTCGATCCGCGCGCGTGCCCGTCCATTCCAGCGGCATTTCGGGCCATGCTTCGCCCAGTTTCTTTCCGGCGAAGGGACCATTGGCGAACCGGCATTCGCTACCCGTCATCCAAGCCTCTCCGAGGGGCTCGGCAAGATCAGATTTCTCAGGGAAGAACGGCGCAAGCGAGCGCGAACCCCATGGCCGCGGACTGAAGATTGGCTCCAGACGCGCTGGACGCAAGGTCATCGGATCACGCCGAGGCGTTCACTTCGCTTTGCCGAAGAAGCGGCCCATTCGCAGCAGGCCTTCGTCAATGCGGTCCATGGACGTGGCATAGGAGATGCGGAGGTGGCCAGGCGCGCCGAACGCCACGCCGGGAACCACGGCGACATGTTCGCCGTCAAGGAGTAGCCTCGAAACCGCCATGTCATCCGGCATTTCCGCATTGTAGTGCGCGGAAATGTTTGGGAAGACGTAGAACGCCCCCTGCGGCGCTGTGCATGTGACGCCGGGAATCGCGCGCAGACCCGCGACGATGCGCTCCCGACGCCGCGCATATTCCACGAGCATCGTGGCGACACCGTCCATCGGCCCGCGCATGGCGGCGATGCCTGCATACTGCGTGATCGAAGTCGGATTCGAAGTCGACTGGCTCTGCAATTTCGTGACTGCGGTCACAAGCGGCTGCGGCGCGAGCACGTATCCGAGGCGCCATCCCGTCATCGCAAACGTCTTCGAAAACGAACCGACGACGATGAGCGAGTTCTTAGAACCCGCGACGCTCGCGATTGAAAACGGCTTCGCGTCGCCATAGGTGAAGTGCGAATAGCACTCGTCCGCAAGCAGCCAGACGGCCTTGCGCTGGCAGACTGCGAGAACCTTCGCGTACTCGTCCGGCGGAATCACGGCACCGGAAGGATTGCTCGGCGAATCGGCGATAACCATGCGCGTACGCGGCGTGATGACTTTTTCGAGAGCCGCCGCGCGCAATACGAAATTGTCGGCCGCGGTCGTTTCGAGGATCACCGGCTTTCCGCCGGCGTATTTGACGATATCGGGATAGCTGACCCAGTAGGGCGCCGGAATCACGACTTCATCACCCGGATTGATCAGCGCGCAGACAGAGTTGAAGATCGAATGTTTGCCGCCTACGTTGACGACGCATTCAGCCGACTGGTACGACGAGCCGAGCTCCTTCGCGTGCCATTCGCAAATCGCCTGACGCAGCGCCGGGAGACCCGGGACCGGCGTGTACTTCGTATGATTTTGCTCGAGCGCCTGTATCGCGGCGCGCTTGATGTGCTCCGGCGTGGGAAAATCCGGCTCGCCTGCGCCGAAATCGGCAACGTCAACACCCTTTGCCTTGAGCGCAGCCGCCGCCTGCAGCACCACCATCGTAGGCGACTCGCTGATACGGTTGACGCGGTCTGAAAGTTTAAGGACCTCTTCTGTTTTCACTGCTGTGCCCGGCTCCATTTGCCTACCCTTTAATTGGTTTGAGACGACAGTCTATTCTAGCCGACTTTTGCGCGCAGGCGCTCGACAACGAGGGGCGGAACGAAGTCCTTCACGGGGCCGCCCAGGCGGGCGAGCTCCTTGACCAGACGGGAGCTCAGGAAGCTATAAGCCTCGCCCGGCAACATGAAAACGGTTTCGATATCGGGCTCGATTTTGCGATTCATCATCGCCATTTGCAGCTCGTACTCGTAATCGGAAACCGCGCGGATGCCGCGAATAACCACGCTCGCGCCCTGGCTGCGCGCGTAGTTCATCAGCAAGCCGTCAAATTGCTCTACCTCAACATTTTTCCATTCAAAGGTGACGGCCTCGAGCATCTCGACGCGTTCCCTTACGGTGAAGAGAGCATCTTTTTCGAGGTTCTTCGCTACCGCGACGATCAATTGATCGAAGATCATGGCGCCGCGCGCGATCAGATCGAGGTGACCGTTCGTCACCGGATCAAACGAACCGGGATAGATTGCCGTAACGGGTTTGCTCATTTCGAAGCCTTTCGGGCTGTGATCTTAACCCAGAATAGCGGCGGCGCGAAGCAAAGCGCAGTTCAGTTCTTGGGCGCGGCCTGTTGTTTGTTGTAGGCGTCCCAGGAGACTGAAATCAGGAAGGCGTGGATGGCGTCGGCGTCGGCCGGGCTGAGCACGTCGTCCCAGGGCGGCATTCCGGCGTTGCGCAGCGCGCCACCGAGCACGATTTGATTGAAGGCATCGTGCGTTTCCGGGCTCATGCGGCGCAGATCGGGCGCGAGGCTGCCGGGCAGATTGAGATGACATGACGCGCAGTGCGCGGCGAAGATTTCGCCGCCTTTCTTGACGACGTCAGCCGAGGCGGTGAGCGGAGGCGGCTGAGGAATCGGCTGAATTGCTGGAAGCATCGGCGGAATCGGGGTCGGGCCACCATCGAGTTTGAAGGCGATGATTCGGCCATCGTTGCCGCGCTGGAAAGCGGCGCTCGCAGGATGCGGGAAATTCCATCCGCCACCGCCCCAGCCGGCCATCACGGCGATGTACTGCGTGCCGTCAATGCTATAAGACATCGCTCCCGCGACGAACGACGTGCCGACCTCGATATCTTTCAGTTTCTTGCCGGTGAGGGCGTCGTACGCGCAGAAATGGCCGGTCCCGGTGCCTTGAAAGACCAGGCCGCCGGCGGTCGCCAGCGCGCCGGGCCGGTCCCACCAATCGGACATGGGAACATCCCAAACGATTTTGCTTTTCACCGGATCCCACGCGCGCAGGAACGCTTTGCCGGAGAAAATGCTCTCCTGCCCGTTTTCAATCGCGGGGATGTAAACGAGTCCGGTTTGCGGATCGTAGGACATCGGATTCCAGTTGTGCCCTCCCATAGGCGAGGGCGAGATCAACTTTTTCCCGTTGGACGAATATTTGTAAGTGCGCGCGTCGGCCGCCTCAACGGGGCGGCCGGTTTTCAGATCAACGTGATCCGCCCAGGTGACTGGCACGAATTTTTCGGCAGAGAGAACCTGGCCCGTTTTTCGATCGATAATATAGAAGAAGCCCGTCTTCGAGGCCTGCATCAACACTTTGCGATCCCCGCCGCCGATTTTCAGGTCGGCGAGCACGATTTGCTGCACCACGTCGTAGTCCCACTGATCGCCGGGCGCTTCCTGGTAATGCCAGACGAGGCGGCCGGTATCCGGATTGATGGCGAGAATTGACGAGATGTAAAGATTGTCGCCACCGGAAGGACTGCGGCGCGACTGATCGTAATAAGTGCCGTTGCCGGTGCCGAAATAAAGAAGGTTGAGGTTCGGATCGTACGCCATGCCGCCCCAGACGGTTCCGCCGCCGCCCATGGGCCAATTGCTTTTCGGATCCCATGTCTTGATCGCGACCTCAAGCTCGGGAGATTCCTGGGGCTTAGCGGGGTCACCGGGCACGGTGAAGAAGCGCCAGGCGAGTTTTCCGGTGTCGAGATCGTACGCGGTGACGTAGCCGCGGGCGTCATATTCGCCGCCGGCGTTGCCGATGACGACGACTTTTCCAGCGACCTGGGGCCCGCCAGTGCTGGTGTAGGCTCTTTTCTTGTCGTCCACGGTGTCGACGCGCCAGAGTTCGTGGCCGGTCGCCGCATCAAGCGCGATGAGATGTGCATCGAACGAGGCCACGTAAACTTTCCCCTTCCAGACGGCGACGCCGCGATTCACTTCGTCGCAACAGGCGCGCTGATTCACGCGCATATCGTTGTGAGGATCGTAGGTCCACAGTTCTTTTCCCGTTCTCGCATCGAGCGCGTAAACCTGGCCGATTGAGCCGGTCGTGTACATCACGCCGTCAACAACAATGGGCGTGGCTTCGAGACCGCGAATCGTGTTCGTGTGGTAATCCCAGGCGAAGCCGAGGCGATCGATATTTTTCGTGTTGATCTGCGCGAGCGGCGAGTAATGGCCCTTGCCGAAATCGCGGCCGGTGGTGAGCCATTCGCCTGGATGCTTATCCGCCGCCATCAAGCGCTTTTGATCGATTTGGCCGCGGGCCTCGGACTTTTCCTGATCGGCCAGCACGAATGAGACGTGCGCGGCGTGGCCAACGAAGAGGAGCGCTGCCGCAACAGCGGCTATTGCGAGTGGTGTCGCGGAGGCTATTTTCGGCTTCACGGACATTTGGGTTCTCTCCCAGGGGAATCGTAGCGCGCGATCAGTTCGACGGATACTGAATCCAGGGCGACGGCATATTGTAGGGCACGCCGATGAAGAGCGACTCGATCTGCTGAATCTTGCCGCCGCGAATCTTGAACAGCTCGAGAAAGCAGAGCGAGCCGGGCGTGCGAATCGAAGATTTCATCGGTGTCCCGTCCGTGAGCGTGTAGTTCTCCAGGCGCCCGGCGTGGTCGATGAAGCCGGCGGTCATGATCAGGCCGCGCTCCTCGTCCACAAGGAAAAAGCGGCGGTCGCGGACGCGATCGTCGTAGCGGTAATTGCCCAGCTTGAATTGCTGCGCGCAGCCGAGGTTGGCGACGAGAATCGTTTTCGCCAGGTCCGGATTGTGCGTGGTCAGAAGGCCGTTCTCCCAGCGGTCACAATCATCGTAGAACGGCGCGAAAAGCACGCCGTCATTAAGCTGCAACGTCGAGAAGTAACCGTCGGCGATGGCGATCATGCGCTCGCGGGGGCTGCGCGCCTCGGCCGGCACGATTTCGGTGAACGCGGGATTCTCCGCCAGCGCCGGCTTGCTGGGGAACGGGCCGCTGCCCTCACTGCGACGGATGAGTGTCTCCGCTTCGGAGATTTTCGAATCGACCACCTTCAATCGCAGCGCGAACATTGCGGTGCTGTTGGTTTCCTGCACGATACCGTAGCAGCCGACCGTGCCGTTCACGGGATCGGCGGTGCGGAGATTGTAGTCGCCAAGACCGGTGACCGTGCCCCAGACGCCGTCGCCGATTTTCATCATGACGTTATTTTCGGAGTAGCGGAAATTCCTAGCCAGCGGAAGACGCGACGGATCTTTGGCTTTCAGCGCAGCGAGATACTGATCGAGAAAGCCGTAAAGACACTGGCGGTCGCAGCTCGAGATGGCGCCTTGCAAGCCTGAGGCGGGACCTGCATTCGCGGGTGGCGTGGCTAGCGCGACAAACACCAGGCAGACACCGACGCTGACCAAAACTCTTCGCACGACTTTCCATCTCCAAGGAACGCCGCGAAGATACTACAAGTCGCGAAAACTACAAGCGGTTTCGATTCGAGAAAATTCAAGAAAGAGGATATACACCTATTCGAAATTTCCACGCCGCTTAGCTAACAGCGTTCAGCGCCGATCGAGCGCGGGGTGCCGAACGTCGCGGCCAGCGACAAAATAAATGACGTCCTCAGCGATGTTGGTGGCGTGGTCGCCGATGCGCTCTAGGTTCTTGGCCACCAGGACCAGCTCAAAAGCTGCAAAAACGACGGCCGAGTCTTCCATCATATAGGTGAGCAGCTCGCGGAAGAGCTGATCGCGCAAACGATCCACTTGATCGTCGCGCCGCAGGACGCTCTGGGCCAGCTCCTGATCGCCGCGGACCACGGCATTCAAACTGTCGCGAACCATCGCCTCAGCCAGCTCGCTCATGCGTGGCAAATCCACGTAAGGCTTCACCTGCGGATGCCGCAGAATCCGCATCGCGGATTGCGCGATGTTGACGGCCTGATCGCCGATGCGTTCGAGATCGCCGTTAATGCGTGAAACGGCCAGCAGAAAGCGGAGATCGGCCGCCATGGGCGCCTGCAACGCGAGCAGGCGCTGCACGCGCTCGTCAATCTCGATCTGCATCTCGTTTACCGCATCTTCTTCACCGAGGACGGCTTCCGCGAGACGTTCTTCGCCATCAAGCACCGCCTGCACGGACTGGTGGACCGCGCGCTCGGCGAGGCTCCCCATCCACAGCAGCCGCTGTTTCAGTTCTTCGAGATCGTGTTCGAAATGGCGTTCCATGGATGCTCAGTCCCTTCCACACAATACATCAGCGGCGATGCTGGGGATCATCCGAAGCGGCCCGTGATGTAAGCCTCCGTACGGGGATCCGCCGGCGTGGTAAAAATCTTCGAAGTCTCGCTGTGCTCGATCAATTTTCCGTCCAGCATGAAGGCCGTGAAATCGCTGGCGCGCGCCGCCTGCTGCATATTGTGCGTCACGATCGCCATCGTGCAACTGTCCTTCAGGTGGAACAGCAGCTCCTCAATCTTGGCGGTCGTTACGGGATCAAGCGCCGAGCACGGCTCGTCGAGAAGCAGAACCTCGGGATCAACTGCGAGAGCGCGCGCGATGCACAGCCGCTGCTGCTGGCCGCCGGAAAGCGCGAAAGCCGATTTGTGCAGGTAGTCCTTCGCTTCATCCCACAGGGCCGCGCGGCGCAAGCTGTGCTCCACAAGATCGTCGAGCCGGCCCTGATAGCCGTTGATCCGCAGGCCGTAGGCCACGTTTTCATAAATTGACTTCGGAAACGGATTCGGCCGCTGAAAAACCATGCCAACTCGCCGCCGCAGGCCCACCACATCCATCTGCGATATGTCCTGGCCATCGAGCAGGATTTCGCCGACGACGCGCGTATTGCGGATCGTTTCGTTCATCCGATTCAACGTGCGCAGGAAGGTGGATTTTCCGCAACCGGATGGACCAATCAGCGCCGTTACGCGGTTCTTGGGGATTTTCAGATTCAGTCCGAAGACGGCCTGCTTCGGACCATAGAAGAAGTTCAGGTCGGAAATCTCAAAGCGCACCAGCGCCTCCTTCTCCGATGCCGTTGGCGGTTTTTCGGTCATCATGACCTGTGGCGCGAGCCGCGCGGCGGTGGCTTGATTTCCATGTGAGGTGGCACCCATATCAGGCACTCCGGCTCGCTCCGCCCCGGCTCAAAACGATCCGCGTACCAACGTTGGCAACGAGCACGAGCGCCAACAGAACCAATCCCGCGGCCCACGCCTGCCGATGCCAATCGTCGTAAGGAGCAATCGCGTACGTGTAGATCATTACCGGAAGCGACGCGATCGGCTGGCCCCATCCGGGACTCCAGAAACGATTGCTGAATGCAGTGAACAGCAGCGGCGCCGTCTCACCCGCCACGCGGGCAAGTGCAAGCAGCACGCCAGTAATGATTCCGCCCTTCGCTGCGGGCAGCACAACGGTCGCAATCGTCCGCCATTTGCTTGCGCCGAGAGCCATCGCCCCCTCGCGCAGACTCCCAGGCACGGCGCGCAGGAATTCCTCGGTACTTCGCACGGTGATGGGAATCACCATGATCCCGAGCGCGACTCCGCCGGCGACCGCGGAGAAGTGCTTGAACGGCAGAACGGCGAGCGAATAAGCAAATATTCCGATTACGATCGAAGGAACGCCGTTCAACAGGTCGGTGGTGTAGCGAATCACATATGAGAACGTCTTCCCACCAAACTCCGCGAGATAAACACCAGCCATCAGACCAACCGGCAAACCCATCAGCGCGGCCAGCAGCAGGAGTTTCATGCTCCCGACGATGGCATTGGCCATGCCGCCACCCGTTTCGCCGACAGGTTTCGGAAGCTGCGTGAAGAAATCGAAATTCAGCGATTTTCCGCCGTTCCACACGAGATACCCGAGAATCAAAAACAGGACCGCGACAACGCCAAACGCAGCCACACCCGTGAGCGTCAACATCACGACGTTCAAAACTTTTCGCCAGACGAGGAGTATCCGGCTCATGACGGATGCGCTCCGCCGCGCTCGGTGGCGACGATCAACAACCGTGCGAGCCCATTCAGAATAAACGTCATCAGGAACAGCACGAGGCCCAGCTCAATCAGAGCGCTCAGGTATAAATTGCCCGTCGCCTCGGTGAACTCGTTTGCGATCACCGCGGCGATCGTGTAACCGGGCGCAAAAAGGGACGCGCTAATCTTGGGATCGTTGCCGATGACCATGGTCACCGCCATCGTTTCCCCCAGTGCGCGCGCCAGAGCCAGGAACACGGATCCGAGAATGCCAGTTCTAGCCCACGGCACCACGACCTTCCATGTGGCTTCCCAGCGAGTCGCGCCAAGCGCCAATGCCGCTTCGCGCTGCTCGCGTGGGACCGTCAGCAGCACTTCTCGCGAAACGGAGATGATGAATGGGACGACCATGATCGCCAGGACGATTCCCGCGGTGAGGAACCCCACTCCGTAGTTCGGCCCCTTGAAGAACTTGCCGAGCACGGGAACGTGGCCAAGGCTGCCGATCAGAATCGGTCCGACGGTGGTCCGCATCAGCGGCACGACGATGAAAATTCCCAGTAGGCCATAGATGACGCTGGGCACCGCGGCGAGCAAATCAATCAGGAATGAGATCGTATCCGACAGACGGCGAGGAGCGAGTTCGGAGAGAAATATGGCCGCAGCAAGTCCCAGCGGCACGGCGATCACGAGCGATACGATCGAAGTAACCAGCGTGCCGTAGATAAATGGAGCCGCGCCGAAATTATCGAAGATAGGATCCCACGTGCGCGTCCAGAAAAACATCCAGCCGAATTTCGTCCGCGAAAGATGCGAGTTCACCCACAGCTCATACACCAGCATGGACGTAAGCAGCAGAATGCCGGCCGCAAACGTGAGAGTGAGCATGTGTGCCACTTCATCGCCGTGACGCAAGCGGTGAAGAAACGCGCGCGGCCCCGCTTCGGGCGGCGCCGCGCGCTCCATCGTAGTGGCCGATGTTGACATCCTATTGGATCAGCGAAATAGCCTTCGTCTCTTTCGAGATCACCGATTTCGGCAGCTGCGCGTAGGAAAGCCCCTCGTTGTATTTTTGCCCGTCCACGAGCATCCACTTCAGGAAATCCTTAATCGCGTCGCGCTTCCCCGCATCGGAAATTTGCGCGGGAATCAGCAGCCATGTGAAGCTCGATATCGGATAAGACGTTGCGCCCGGAGCGTTGGTGATCGAAACGCGGAAGTCGTCCGGCATGTCCTTCATCGAAGCGGCAGCCGCCGTTACTCCCGCGAGGTCCGCCTTGATGAATTTCCCGGCGGCGTTCTGGACTTTGCCGTACGGGATGTTGTTCTGAACGGC
Source organism: uncultured Acidobacteriota bacterium (assembly GCA_963818605.1). Taxonomy (GTDB): domain Bacteria; phylum Acidobacteriota; class Terriglobia; order Acidiferrales; family UBA7541; genus Palsa-295. The sequence continues at coordinate 103,368 of CAWFSW010000004.1, read as the reverse complement.
GTAAATCAGTTCGATGTAACCGATGGCGTTCGGCGTCTGCTTCACCAGGCCAGAAACCCCTTCATTGCCCTTGCCGCCCAGGCCCACGGGCCAGTTGACCGACGTGCCTTTGCCCACTTTGTTCTTCCAGTCATCGCTGGCCTTGGAAAGAAAATCCGTGAAGATGTAGGAGGTTCCGCTTCCGTCGGAACGATGCACCACCACGATATCTTCGCCCGGCAGTTTCACTCCCGGGTTCGCCTTCGTGATTTCAGGGTCGTTCCATTTGGTGATCGTGCCGAGGTAGATGCCCGCCAGGGCCTTCTGCGTGAAGTTCAAGTCATTACTTACGCCCGCGATATTGTAGGTCGGGATCACCGCACCGAGGACCGTGGGGAAATGGAGGATTTTGACCTTCGATTGCGACAGCTGATCGTCGGACATCGGGCCGTCCGACGCGCCGAAATCCACGGTACCGGCCTGAAGCTGGCGTATGCCGCCGCCAGAACCAATGGACTGGTAGTTGATCTGAATATTGGGATGCGCCGTGTGGTAAACGTCAAACCACTTCGAATAAATCGGGTACGGGAATGTGGCGCCAGCAGCGTTCAGCAGCAAGGGATTTGACTGCGCGCCTGCGGTGGCCGCCAGGGCAAAGAGAAGGAACAGTACAACCAGCGTTTTTCTCATGTGCTTTGGGATTCTCCTCTGTCATTTGTCATTATCTTTTCCAGATTGTTACAGCCGTGTTACATCAACAAGAATTCGGCGTGAACGCGCACATCACCACCCGGAAGGGTGGAGAGGCGCAACCTCGGGGGTAGGAGACTGCGCCTCTATTTCGGGCGAGACTTGTCGTGGTTCTTCCGGCGCAGGCCGCTGAGACGCCAGAGCTTATCGAGATCTTTCCTGCCAATCGTCCGAACCACCGCGCGCCGTCAGACTAGGGGTTGCGCTTGAACGAGCGATGATTCGCCCGTGAAAAGACGATGACTACGCGCCCGCAACCGCCGCGTTTTCGGCGCGCGCTTCCAACTGTCTCGCCCGTCCATGGCGCACTTCGAGTCCGCGCACCCAGAACAGCACGTCTTCAGCGATGTTCGTGGCGTGATCGGCGATTCGCTCGAGATTTCGCGAAGCCAGGACAAATTGAAGGCTCGGCGCGGCCTGCGACGAATTTTCCGCGATGCCGGAAAGCAGCGCCTCAAACACCCGGTCGCGATATTGATCCACAGCGTCGTCGCTTTCGAGAACTTGCGTCGCGAGATCCACGTTCTGATAGATGAGCGCGCCGAGGCATTTCGAAACCATCGCGCGGACAGCGGCGGTCATCGGTTCAAGCTCCGCCGGAGTCTCGACAACACCCATGGCACACAACGAGATGGCGCGCTCGGCCAGATTCACGGCCAAGTCTCCCATGCGCTCGAGATCGTTGTTGATTTTCAACGTCGCCACGATCAGGCGAACGTCCGCATCGGCGAGGTTTCCGGCGCGCAGCAGGCGGATGGCGTGCTCGTCAATCACGATTTCGAGTTCGTTGATGCGCGGTTCGCTCAGAAATACTTCGCTGGCCAGGCCTTCGTCGCGCGCAAGCAATGCGGCGAGCGCCCGGTTCACCGAACCTTCGACGGTCCGCGCCTGCGAAACCAGATAGTTCAGCAGCACCGCTTGAAAGACTCCTTCGGCACTCATTTTCGTGGCTGCCATGATGGTTTCTCCCGGGCGGCTGCTCACCGCCCTAATCTTTGTCACCGCATGCAGGATGACGAAGCGCCATTGCAATCAGATAAATCCGAGGTGAATGCTTCAAGACACTGCGGCAGCCAACTCGCAGGGGTTAGGTGGCGAGGGATACTGAGAAGGAAAACTTCGAGCCGTGGCCGACTTCGCTTTCGACCCACAACCGGCCGCCGTGCGCTTCGACGATATGCTTCGCAATGGAAAGGCCCAGGCCGGTGCCGCCCGCTTCGCGCGAACGCGCGGCATCCACGCGATAGAATCGCTCGAAGATTCGCTCCTGCTCGGCGAGAGGAATGCCGATGCCCGTGTCGTCCACGGTGACAACGACCTCGCGGGGCCCGGCCGTCGCGCTGATGCGTACGCGGCCACCTTCCGGAGTGTACTGAATAGCGTTATCGAGCAGGTTTTGCACCACGTCGCGCAGCAGGCTTGCATCGCCGTGTACCGCCGGAAGGGTTGCGGGCACGTCCACCTCGAGCGCGATTCGTTTTCGGTTCGCCTTCAGCAGCGAGGTTTCCGTGCAGCGCTCAACCACTTCCGCCAACTGGACGGGAACGAATTGTATCTCGAGCTTCCCGGCTTCGATGCGCGCGAGCTTGAGCAAGTCATCCGTCAGCATCGCAAGCCGAGTGGCGTGGTCGCGGATGATTTCCAGGAAACGGCGATTGTTGCGGGGATCTTCCAGAGCGCCGGAGAGCAGCGTTTCGGCAAACCCCTGAATCGCCGTAAGCGGCGTCTTGAATTCGTGCGAGACGTTAGCGACGAAATCGTGCCGCACACGCTCGAGCCGGCGTAGTTCCGTCACATCGTGCAGCACCACCACCGCCCCCGACGGCTTTTCGTTCGGCGCGCCATCATCGAGCGCCTGCACGGGAGTCGCCGTCACCGAGAAATTCCGGTGCTGGACGATCCCCATCGCGATTTCACTTCGAAGTCCTTCTTCGCCGCGCAGAGCCCGACGAATCAGCCCCAGCAGATCTGAATTGCGGACTGCTTCGATCACGGGACGGCCCTCGATCGCTGCCGAGTCGAAATTCCATATCTCCGAAAAAGCGCGGTTGCAAAACACGAGCCTTTCCTGCGCGTCAATGACCGCGACCCCTTCCACCATGCTTCGCAGGATCGCGCCCGAACGATTGCGTTCACCGCTCAGCGAGCGGATCGTCTGGTCCATTCGCGCGGCGGTTTCGTTCAGCGAGTCCGCTAGTTCGGCGAGTTCGTCGCGCGGGCGCTCGGTCGGCAACGGGCGAAAATCTCCCTCGGCGACGCGGCGCGAAAAATCCTTGAGCCGCTCGACGCGCGCGGCAAACACCCGGAAATAAGTCAGCGAGAAAATTCCGCCCAGGAGCAGGATCACGAGCGACGCCCCGTAGATTCTTCGCCGCAATTCCGAAACCGACGCGTCCACTTGCGCGAGCGGCAGCGCCATGCGGATCACTACTGGAGAGCCGCCGGGCTGTTCCCATCGCACGGCGCGATAGACGAGATCGCGGCCCAGAGTCGCGCTGTGGCGTACGGATTGTCCTTCACCCGACGCGAATGCCTGCTGGATCTCCGGCCGGTTGGAGTGATTCTCCATCGTCTCCGGATCATGCTGCGAATCCGCTAGCACTCGGCCCGTATTGTCAATCACGGTGACGCGCGCGCCGCTGTGCCCCATCCATTCGGTCCACGCGCGGAGGTCCGTCGCGTCATCGAGATGCGGAGGGCGCGCCTGTGCGACATTCAGGAGAGAGGCGAGTTTGTCGTCGGCCGAGCGAATGGAATCGCGGCGAAGAACGCGGGAGGAGTAGAAATCAACTGCGAGCAGAACGCCAAGCAGCAGGGCGAAATACGTCAGCCCGAGTTTCCAGAAAAGCCTAGCTCGCACGGGTTTCGAAGAGGTAGCCGGCGCCGCGAATCGTTTTCATATAGGCCGGATGCTGCGGATCGGCCTCGATCTTTTCGCGCAAGCGCCGCACGTACACGTCCACGCTGCGCGGCGTCACGAAACGCTCGGTCCCCCAGACGCCATCAAGCAACTGATCGCGCGTGAACACGCGATCCGGACGCGCCGCCAGAAAATAAAGTAGCCGAAATTCGAGCGTGCTCATCGGCACGGGTTTTCCGCCGCGCGTCACTTTGTAAGCAGCCGGATCGATCCGCAGCACGCCGATTTCGATGGGCTTCTCAGAAGGGGTTCCCGGTTCCGTGCGCCGCAAGAGAGCTTTGACGCGAGCCACAAGCTCGCGCGGGCTGAACGGCTTCGTGACGTAATCGTCCGCGCCGAGTTCCAGCCCCACCACGCGATCAGCTTCTTCGCCTTTCGCCGTCAGGATCAAAACCGGCAGACGATTCAGGCTGACGTCCTTGCGGACCTCTTTGCAGATTTCGAGGCCCGAAAGTTTCGGCAGCATCAAATCGAGAATCAGAAGATCGGGAGGCGTCTTGCGCACTTGCGCAAGCCCGGTTGCGCCATCCACGCTCGCGGCAACCTGGAAGCCGTCCTTCTCCAGGTTATATTTCACCAGCTCGACGATGTCTTTGTCGTCTTCGATTACCAGAACACGTTTCATCGATTCTCTTTCGGGGAGTCGTCCACAACATACGAGAAACACGGCCTCGGGCGCAAGCGGCTGATGCCTCGTTCGTGTGGTTTTAACGCAGCATTAACATTTGCCATAACGGCTCGCAGCGCCTGTCTGACTTCCTTTCGCCGCCATCTATGCTCCAGTGTCGTTTTCGGCACACCTTGCAACTTGCTGAATCGAGTTAACTTGGACCCGCGGACTTCGCCCCATTGGGCTGCCGGTTTACTAATTGGACTTTCAAACCGACTCATCAATGCATTCGGGCATTTGTGCCGATAGTTCATTCAGGGAAGCGCTGCCGGTGTGTGCGCACCCGACTGCGAGGATCGAAGAGTGTCAGGGCAAAGTAAACTCACCGTGTCCGCAGGTCATCGTGCATGGAAAGTCATCCGCGCCGGCGGACTCGTTGCGATTCTGGCGTCCGTGTCGCTACCCGCATGGCCGCAGCAGCAAGGCCCCGATCTAACTGGCCGAAGCCTCGAAGACTTGATGAATATCGAGGTGACCTCTGTCTCAAAAACAGGGCAGACCCTTTCGCGCACGGCGGCAGCGGTCTTCGTGATTTCTCAGGACGACATTGCCGCTCGGGTGCGACGAATATTCCAGATTTGCTTCGCATGGCTCCTGGCATGGACGTTTCGCAAATCAACGGCAATACGTGGGCTATTAGCGCGCGAGGGTTCAACGGACGATTCAGCAACGAACTGTTGGTGCTGCTCGACGGACGCCCTGTGTACACGCAGACCTTCGGCGGCGTTTTCTGGGACGTGTTGGATCTTCCCTTGGAAAATATCGACAGAATCGAAGTGATCCGCGGTCCGGGTGGTTCGATCTGGGGATCGAATGCCGTTAACGGCGTCATCAACATCATCACGAAAAAAGCCTCGGAAACCCATGGCGGGCTAGTGGTTGCCGGGGGCGGCAATACCAACCAGGGATTTGGAACCACCCAATATGGCGGCAAGGCGGGCCAGCAGACGGACTATCGCGTATACGCGAAGTATCTCAACCAGGATCACTTGCCCGATTCCGCAGGCCAGGACGGAGGCGATGGCTGGCACATGCTCCAAGGCGGTTTTCGCACCGACAGCGTACTTTCATTCCAAAGACACGCTGACTTTTCAGGGGAAGTATTTACAGCGCCCGCGAGGGCACACCATCCATCATACTTTCCGTCCGTTACATCGTCACCCCAAAACATCGAGCTACCTGCGAATCTGTACGGGCGGTTTCGTTCAAGGCATCTGGAACCACATAGCTTCTGTTCACTCGGACACGTCCTTACAGGTTTCCTACGATGCCTATCAACGAAACGACACTCTCGCGCGAGGGTCGTGGCACGCTCAATCTCGATTTCCAGCACCACTTCAGCGGCTGGGCGCGGCAAAATATCGTCTGGGGTCTAACGTATCGCTATTCGGCGTCGCATTCCGACGGAAATCTCACCGCCTCCCTGGTCCCCGCCGATCTCGCCACTCAACTCTTCGGTTCATTTATCCAGGACGAAATCGCGATTGTCCCGGACCGGCTTACCTGACCGTCGGCACCAAACTCGAGCACAACTACTACACGGGATTTGATTTCATGCCCAGCGCTCGTGCGGCATGGACGCCCAACCCACATCACACGCTGTGGGCGGCAGTCTCCAAAGCCGATCGGACGCCAAGCGCGCTCGACGCGTCCATACGCGCAAGCATCAACGGGTTTCCGGGTCCCGGAGGAATTCCCGTCTCGATAAGCCTGATCGGTAATCCGGAAGTCAAGAACGAAGGGTTGATTGCCTACGAAGTGGGCTATCGAACAACGGTCCTAAAACAACTGTCGATAGATTTGACCGCCTATTACAACGACTACGCCGACCAAGAAACGACCGAGCCTTCAACCCCTTTTATGGAGAACACGCCTCCGCCGCCGCACCTTGTCATGCCTTTAATTTTTGAGAACCTCATGCACGGAGAAACGCATGGGATCGAAGTCACGGTGAACTGGCAACCGACTCGCCGCTGGACTCTGAGTCCCGGATATGCGTTTGAGGAAATCCACATGCATCTCGCGCCCGGGAGTCAGGATACGACGTCCGTTAGCGCGGCGGAGGGAAGCAGCCCCGACCACTCGGCACAACTTAGATCACATCTCGTCCTACCACACGGTCTGAGTTGGGACACTTCCGCGTATTTTCTCGGCCGCCTCACCGACCCGGTCGAACCTTCCTATACGAGGCTCGACACGCAACTCACCTGGAACTTCGGGGAAGGCGCGTCCGTGAGTTTCGTTGGCCAGAATCTCTTGAAGGATTTGCACGAAGAATTCGTCGATTCCACGGGGAGCGCGGGAACCACTCAAGTCAAGCGCAGTGCGTATGCGAAGTTCACATGGCGATTCTGATGAAAGAGCCACGGACATCGAACCCTGTGGATGCTGCGAGACGCGGCTCGCCGGAACGCGGAAGCAAGGCTCTGCCGCGCCGAATTCGAACGTGCTGGCGGCGATCCGCCACGTTCGTCATGGCGGCGCTTTTGCTATCCGCGTGTGCTCAGGTAGGGCGGGCGCAACCAGATCCGCCCGGCGAGTATCAGCTTAAGGCCGCTTTTCTTTTCAACTTTGCGAAGTTCGTTGATTGGCCCCCGACAAGTTTCGCGAGTACTCAATCGCCCTTCGTCGTTTGCATCCTGGGACCGGCTCCATTTGGACACGCAGTGGACGATGTCTTTCGGGACAAGACCATCGACAACCGGTCGGTGATCATCGAGCGCTTCAAGAACATTACGCAGGCCAGACAATGCCAAGTCGTGTTCGTGAGTCAGTCGGAAGGCTTCCACCTAGCAGATATCATTCTGCACCTGCGCGGGGAGTGCGTTCTGCTCGTGGGAGAGTCCGACGGCTTCGCCGAGGCGGGCGGTGTGATTCAATTTGTCATCGAGGACAACCGCGTGCATTTCCTGATCAATCCAGATGCCGCCAGTCGTGCGGGCCTGAAGATCAGTTCGCAGCTGCTCTCACTGGCGCGGGTCGTACACGACATGGCCAAAAGTGACAGGAGCTGAATCCGCCATGAAAGGACACGCATCCATCGGCCGAAAACTTCAGGCAATCATCCTGGTTACATGCGGCGCGACCATTTTGATGGCCTGCACGGCACTCGCGCTGTACGACGGCCTCACCTTCCGAAAGGAGCTGGCGAGCGAGCTGGCTTCGGCGGCGGGTATCGCTGGATCGAACAGCACCGCCGCGATTGTGTTCTCGGATGCGCAATCCGCCGGTGAAACGCTCGGTTCATTGCGCGCGCAGCCCCACATCGTCGAGGCCTGCATCTACAGTCGCGACGGAACCGTCTTCGCAAAGTACGCACGCCGCGGCGACAATCCCAATTTCACTCCACCCGCGAAAGGGCCCGCGGGGACCGTGTTTACTTCGCACGAGGTGGTTCTGTTTCAGCCGATTCAGCTGAGTGGAGAAGAAATCGGCACGATTTACTTAAAATCCGACTTGGGTGAACTCTATGCACGCGCCGAGCGGTTCGCTCAAATTGTTCTTATCGTGATTCTGGCGTCCTTTGTGATCGCTTACTTACTGGCCACGAGGTTGCAGCGCGTGATTTCCGAACCGATTCTTGAGCTCGCGCGGACGGCGTCGGCGGTTTCCCTCGGAAAAGACTATTCCCTCAGGGCCGCGAAGAGAAGCGACGACGAAATAGGGTCCGTGGCCGACCGTTTCAACGAAATGCTGAGCCAGATTGAGATTCGCGAGGGCGCGTTGCAACTGGCACACCGCGATCTGGAAGCACGCGTTGACAAACGGACCCATCAGTTACAAGACGAAATTAACGAGCGCAGACAGGTGGAGGCAAGTCTCGAGGAACGAAAATCTTTTCTGAATTCCGTCATCGAAAATAGCCCTGTGGGTATCGTTGCAATGGGAATTGACGGAGCCGTGCGGATGTGCAATCCGGCGTTCGAAAAGCTATTTCAGTACAGGCAGGAGGATTATCTTGGCCGCTCGATCAACGGCGCTCTGGCCCCTCCAGGCCGCTTTGGAGAGATCGAAACCAATCTAAAAAATGTCCGCGAGGGCCGCGCCACGCACATCGTGACGCGCCGGAGGCGAAGAGATGGGACTCTCGTTGACGTGGAGGCGTTCGCTGTACCTCTCATAACCGACAAGGTGATCTCGGGAGTACTCGTGCTCTACCAGGACATCACCGATCGCAAACGGTCCGAAGAAGCACTCGTTCGCGCAAAAGAGGAAGCCGAATCAGCCAGCCGCGCGAAGAGCGAGTTCCTGGCCAACATGAGCCACGAGATTCGCACGCCGATGAACGGCATCATCGGGATGACGGAACTCACGCCTCGAGACAAACCTGAACGCCGAGCAGCGCGAGTACCTGGGCATGGTGAAGACTTCAGCCGATTCCCTTTTGACGCTCATCAACGACATCCTCGATTTCTCAAAGATTGAGGCGGGCAAGCTCGAAATCGAGAACATTGATTTCGAATTCAAGCAGAGCCTCGGCGACACACTCAAAACGCTTGCTCTGCGAGCTCACCTGAAGAATCTCGAACTTGCCTGGCGCGTTGGACCCGGAGTGCCGAACCGCCTAAAAGGCGATATGGGCCGGCTGCGCCAAATATTGGTGAACCTGGTCGGAAACGCGGTGAAATTCACGGAGAAAGGTGAAGTCGCCGTGGACGTCGAAAAGCAGGCAGACGACGAAAGCGGCGTTCTGCTGCATTTCCGCGTGCGGGACACCGGAATCGGAGTTCCAAACGAGAAGCAAGAGATGATTTTCGAAGCATTCACGCAAGCCGACAGTTCCGCGACTCGCAAGTACGGTGGAACCGGACTGGGGCTTGCGATCACGTCGCGATTGGTGGAATTGATCGGCGGAAAACTTTGGGTGGAAAGCGAACCCGGAAAGGGCAGTACGTTTCACTTCACCGCTCACTTCGGATTGGCTGGTAATGAGGGCCGGACTCCGGAAACCGCGGATCCGGAAATCCTGTCGGGCCTCTGTGTTCTCGTCGTGGACGACAACGAGACGAACCGCACGATTCTGCTTGAAATGCTATCGGCCTGGGGTTTGCGACCCAGCGCTGCCGAGAGTGGCAGGATCGCGCTGGAAGCGCTCGGGCAGGCTCAAGAGCAAGGTGTGCCGTTCCGCTTGGTCGTCACCGATATGCAGATGCCGGAAATGGACGGCTGCTCCCTGAGTACGGAAATTCGCCGCAGTCCTGATTTCGGCGCTGTGCCTATCGTGCTCTTGAGTTCGAGCGCCCGACATGAAGAACCAGCGCGTTGCCGCAAATTGACCATCGCCAGCTATCTGACGAAACCCGTGCAGCCGTCAGAACTCCTGAACGCGCTTCTGGCGGCGCTCTCAACAACCACGGTCACCCAAGAAGTGTCGCCGCGACGATACGACTCGGCAGAAGACAGCACCCCGAGACTCAAAATCCTTCTCGCCGAGGACAATGCCGTCAATCGCACCCTCGCCACCGCGCTCCTGGAAAAGCGCGGGCACACGGTTGTCGGAACAGAAAACGGACGCGAGGCCCTCGAAGCCCTGCAACGGGAAAACTTCGATTTGATCCTCATGGACGTACAGATGCCCGTGATGGACGGATTTGAGGCTATTCGCGCGATACGCACAAAAGAGCACAGTACCGGCACGCACCTGCCGATTATCGCTTTGACCGCGCACGCCATGAAGGGAGACCGCGAAAGATGCCTCGCTGCCGGCGCCGATGAATACGTCACGAAGCCGATTCGAATGGCCGAACTCCTTGCTGCGATGAACCGCGTCAAGATCGGAACGGCGACCTCCGGTCCCGCTCCTCCCACCACCGTTGCGGTAACTGCGTCGGGCGGCCTGGACATGGCTGCTGCGCTCGAACGAGTGGAGGGAGATCGGGATCTGCTTGAGGAGTTAGTGCGGCTCTTTGCGGAAGAGTGTCCCAGCAGTATGGACGGAATTCGCCAAGCCATGGACGCGGGAGACGGCCGCTCGATCGAGCTGCTGGCTCATAAGATTCGCGGCGCAGCGTTGAGCCTCGGAGCAGTGAAAGTTTCAGAGGTAGCGTGGGCGCTTGAACAGCAGGTGCGCGCCGACGGGCTGGGAAACGCCGCCCTATTGTTCGAAAACCTTACGCGCGAGGTTGGTCTCTTGTTGCCCAACCTCGAATTGTTTTGCCGCAGAGTGACTCATTGATCCTCCGCTATCGCGAAGATCGCAGTGGAACCTGCGCGGTCCAGAACGGAAACAACGAAGGCTAGCCGCTTCCCTCGGTCGGTTAATGCCGCTCCGGCCCAGGACAGCGAACTTGCAAAATGACTGACGAAGACAAAATCGCGAACCGCATCCTTATCGCCGAGGACGATCCCGTTTCTCGTCGCATGCTCGAAGCATTCCTTCAGAAGTGGGGATACCACGTCGTGGCGGCCGAAGACGGCCTGGACGCGCTGCGAATTCTCGAAAGTGAAGAAGCCCCGCCGCTCGCCATTCTGGATTGGATGATGCCGGGATTAGAAGGTCCGGAAGTCTGCCAGCGTGTGCGCGCGCATTCCGATCGGCCGTACGCGTACATTCTCTTGCTGACAGCGCGCAGTCAAAAAGACGACCTGCTGCGCGGCCTGGAATCCGGCGCCGACGACTATTTGACGAAGCCATTCGATGCGCCGGAGCTCCGCGCCCGCCTCCACGTGGGCCAGCGCATTCTGGAACTTCAGAATGGCTTGATCGCCGCGCGCGAGGAGCTGCGTTTCCGTGCCACTCACGACGAGTTGACTGGCCTCGCCAATCGCCGTGTCCTTCTGGACGCGATTGCCCGGGAACATTCGCGGCAGCTGCGCCAGGGTGGGAGCTTCGGAGTGGTGCTGATTGATCTCGACCATTTCAAGAAAATCAACGACACCCACGGGCATCTTGCGGGCGATGCCGCGCTGAAAGAAGTGTCGCGCCGGATGGTCGCTTGCGTCCGGCCATACGATACCGTAGGCCGTTATGGCGGCGAGGAATTCGTCATAGTCGCGCCTTCGTGCGAACGCTCGGGAGCGGTCATGCTAACGGAGAGAATCCTTGCGTCGCTCCGGTCTCTGCCCATCGAAACCGACAAAGGCCCATTGTCCGTCACGGTAAGTTGCGGAATTGCCGTCAGCAGCGCCGCTAAACCGATAGAACCGCAAGATCTGCTCCACATGGCTGACGAAGCGCTCTATCGCGCGAAAGAACAGGGGCGCGATCGTTCGGAGTTCGCCGAAGAATCCCTGATCGCCAGCTCGACCTAGTGCACGGCCGATCCCGCCGCTTCTGATTTCGGCCCGTGCGAGTGCGTGCAAGTGATCATCAGACTTATTATTCCTCACCATACGCAGGCGTATGTTCGCTTAAGGTTCGAAATTCGAAATTTGCGGCGCAATCCCATTCGTCAACGCCGGATTTTGGTGTACATTGGTGATTCGTAATCTGAAAACCACCACTTGTTTGCTGCATCGGGAAAGGGTCAGGGGATGAATCCGACCAAATCGGCATCGGTTGCCAACAGCGAAGCGCCCTCCGACGCCCGGCGCGACACGCTCTCGATCGTTGACAATCGCACGGGCCGGCAATACGAGATCCCGGTCAAGGATGACACGATCCGGCCCATCGACTTGCGCCAGATCAAGGTCCACGAATCGGATTTCGGAATGATGAGCTACGATCCCGCGTTTGCGAACACGGCGTCGTGCGCGAGCAAGATTACCTTCATCGACGGCGACAAGGGTATTCTGCGATATCGCGGTTATTCCATTGAGGAACTGGCCGAAAAGAGCTCGTACCCCGAGACTGCCTATTTGATTCTTCACGGCGAGCTGCCGACGAGTTTGCAACTGAAGGAATGGAATTATCACATCACCCACCACACGTTCATTCATGAAAGCATCAAGAAATTTCTCGACGGCTTTCACTACGACGCGCACCCGATGGGAATGCTGATATCAACCATTGCAGCGCTTTCCACTTTTTATCCCGACGCGAAGGACATCTTTAATCCCGAATCGCGCCGTAAGCAGACCTATCGCCTGATTGGCAAGATGCCGACGGTCGCCGCGTTCGCCTACCGGCACTGCCTCGGTATGCCCTTCGTCTATCCCGACAATGATCTGAGTTACTGCGGCAATTTCCTGAATATGTTGTTCCGCACCACGGAACTGCAGTATCGCCCGAATCCCACTCTCGAGCGCGCGCTCGACGTCTTATTCATCCTGCACGCGGACCACGAGCAGAACTGCTCGTCCACCGCGATGCGCGGCGTCGGGAGTTCACATGTGGACCCTTACTCGGCCACGGCCGCGGCTACAGCTGCGCTGTATGGCCCGCTTCACGGCGGCGCAAACGAAGCCGTGCTTCGCATGCTGGTCGAAATCGGCTCGGTGAATAATGTGCCAGCGTATGTCAAAAGTGTGAAGGCGGGCGAAAAGCTGCTGATGGGTTTCGGCCATCGCGTTTATAAGAACTACGATCCGCGCGCCAAAATTGTGAAGCGTATCGCCTACGAAGTCTTCGACGTGATGGGCCGCAACCCGCTGATTGATATCGCGCTCGAATGTGAACGCATCGCGCTCGAGGATGAATACTTCATCTCGCGCCGCCTCTATCCCAACGTGGACTTCTATACGGGCCTGATCTACCAATCAATGGGCTTCCCGGTCACCATGTTCCCGGTGCTGTTTGCCATTCCGCGTACGTCGGGATGGATCGCCCAATGGGAAGAAATGCTGCTGGACCACGAACAGAAAATCTCCCGACCGCGACAGGTGTATCAGGGCTACGACCTGCGCAGCTACATCCCTCTCGACCATCGCAGCTAGATCCTCTTATGCTCTAGGTTTCGCCCGCGCTTCGCCAGAATGTTCCATTTCGGGCCAGTTGACCGTATTTCCCCGCAAATCGAAAAGGGTTGCATATATGCGCGATCTCTGGCAAAAGACAGGTGCGCAAAAGGGTGCCCTTTTCATGAATATCTCCACGCGTCAATTTGAGAACGCTTGTATTGTAGATGTTACAGGCGATATCACGCTGTATAACACTCCCGAAGTCCGCAAAATCCTGCTCGATTTGCTGAAGGAAAAACGCGTGAAGCGCGTGATCGTGAATCTTGAAAAAGTGAAATACATAGACAGCGCGGGTGTGGCCTCCCTCGTCGAAGGCCTGAAACTCTCTCGTGACTTGAAAAGCGGATTCGCATTGTATGGTTTGAGCCGGACGACGCGCGAAGTGTTGGAACTTACCCGCCTTCTGAAGGTCTTCGAAGTTCACAACACCGAAGAGGAAGCCCTCAGCGCGATCCCGGGTGGTGCTGGTGCCGCCAAGTAGCGCGCCCGCACTGATCTCCGTATGCCATTCATAGACAATATCGGCGAAGCGACGATTGGCGGCATGGCCTATGTCGGTAGTCTGGCGAAGCTCGCCGGAGGCGCTGCGCGGGCTGTGTTTGTCGCGCCTTTCCAGGGGAAGCCGCTCCGCTGGACCCGTGCCGTGCATCAAGCGATGTCCGTGGGCGTGGAAGCCATTCCCATCGTCTCCCTGATCTCCTTTTTCGTCGGACTGATTCTCGCCCTGCAAGGCGCCTACGAACTGCGCCAGCTCGGGGCTCTGCAACTGGTGGCCAGCGCCGTAGCTGTCTCGATGACCCGCGAGCTTGGACCCCTGATGACCGCGATCATGGTAATCGGCCGTTCCGGTTCGGCGTTCGCCGCGGAAATCGGCACGATGAAGGTGAATGAAGAAATAGACGCGCTGGAAACCATGGCGCTCGAGCCCGTTCGTTTTCTCGTCGCGCCGAAATTTCTGGCGATGCTCTTGATGATGCCCTGCCTAACCACATGGGCCGACTTCATGGGAGTTCTGGGTGGCGGACTCTTCGGCGTCAGCAGCGCCGGCTTTACCTGGGGCACGTATTTTCATGCCACGATAAATGCCCTGGAGTTGCGCGACATCGGCAGCGGTTTGATCAAGAGCGTGATGTTCGGCCTGGTGATCACAGCTGTCGGATGCCGGGAAGGGTTCAACACTGGCCTGGGATCCGAGCAGGTCGGGCGCTCAACCACTTCGGCGGTCGTGAATTCGATTTTCTTTGTGATTGCCGTGGACCTCGTATTCACGGCAATTTTTTATTTCACAGCGCCGCTCAAATAGGACAAATGCCGGCAAAGCCCATCTCGAAAGACAACGCTCCCGCGGATTTGGCTGATATCGCCATCAGCGTGCGGGACTTGCGCGTCCGCTATGGGACTCGCGAGATTCTCCACGGCGTTAATTTTGAGGTGCCAGCGGGCGAGACTCTGGTGATCATGGGCGGCTCCGGCTGCGGAAAAAGCACCTTGTTGCGGACGCTGGTGGGCCTCGAACTGCCCAGCGAAGGCGAAATCTGGATTCAAGGCAAGAATTTCGCGGGCATGTCCGGCTCGCAGCGCGACGAACTTCGCAAGAAGATGGGAATGTCGTTTCAGAGCGGGGCGCTTTTCGGATCCATGACCGTGGGTGAAAATGTCGCGCTTCCGCTGCGCGAGCATACGCCGCTCGATGAATCCACGATCGACATTGTCGTTCGCTTGAAGCTCGATCAGGTCGGCCTCTCCGGCTTTGAGAATTACATGCCGGCGCAGTTAAGCGGCGGAATGAAAAAACGCGCCGCCATCGCTCGTGCCCTCGCCATGGACCCGGAGATTCTGTTCTTCGACGAACCCTCCGCCGGTCTGGACCCCATCATCGCCGCGGGGCTCGACGAGCTGATCCTGAAATTGAAGAAAGCGTTCCGCATCACGATCGTGGTGGTCACGCACGAACTCGCGAGCGCGTTCCTGATCGCCGACCGCATGATCCTGCTCGATAAGGGAATTGTAGTTGCCAAGGGAACACCGCAGGAGCTGCAACAGAACACCGGACCGCGGGTGCGTCAATTTCTGGACCGCATTCCCGAGCCTGAACTGGCGGCGGAGATCGACTACCTGCAAATGCTGACGGGAGAAGATCCTCCGCAGCGGCGTTAAAGCTGGCAAATGGCGATCACGTGATATACTCCGCCGCACCTTTCAGGGCGGCTGGCTAGATGGGCTGCAAGAAAACCGGGCCCTGAACTCAAGAGGAAGCACATGGAATCGAAGCGGGAGCAAGCTTTAGTAGGACTATTTACTCTGGTGGCTGCCGCTCTGCTTGTCACGATCGTGTTTCTTCTTTCCGGAACTTTCGGCAGCGGTACCGTAACGTATCGAGCGTATTTCAAGAACGCGGGAGGCCTCAGCCCGGGCGCGGAAGTTCGATATGCCGGAGGCCCTCCGGTCGGCCGCGTCGAGAAAGTCGTTAGCGACCCGACCAATTCCACGCGCATGCAGGTGGACTTTGCCGTGGAGCCCAGCGTACCGGTAAAAACGGACAGCGTCGCTGAAATCACCAGCGTCAGCCCGCTCGGTGATAATTTCCTCGGCATCATACCCGGCACGCTCGATGCGCCGAGGGCCCAAAAGGGCGCCGTCTTGAAGTCCATGGAATACACCAGCCTCGCCGACGTTGCGGCGACGATTTCTCAGCTGGGACCGCAGGCGAATGTGCTGATCGCCAATTTGAACGATCGCGTGGTCGCGCTGAAAGTAACGATGGATCGCGTCAACGATTTGCTGAACGATCGGAATCGCGAGAACATCTCCGGCAGTCTGGCAAATCTCAATGGCATGTTGGCCGAAAATCGGACGAACATTCGCTCCACGCTGAACAACATAAGTGCGTCGAGCGCGAAGCTTGCTCCGCTGATTGACGATTTCCACAAGACCGCAAATCAAGCCAACGATACGCTCGCCCATGTTGACGCAATGATTGGCGAGGATCGGCCAGATCTGAAAAAGGCGATTGCGGATCTCCGACAGTCGCTCTCGACGGTTGTTTCGCTCACCGACCAGCTCAACAATACGCTGGGCGCGAACACGGAAAACCTGGATGAGATTGTGGACAATCTCCGCCACATCACCGAAAACATGAACGAATTTACGGAGACGATCAAAACGCGGCCCTACACCCTGATTCGCGCATCCGGATTGAAACCGCATGAACCAGGCGAGGCTCCGCCGAAGTAGAAGAGGGAGGAACGAAAAGTGCTGACGCGTCGTATCCAGCAAGCCGCGCTTATCCTTTTGATCGCAGGAGTTGTCGCAGGTTGCGGCGCTTCGCGGCCAGTAAAGTATTACGTGCTCGATATCGGTCCGACGCCCGCCAATTCAGCCGCGCCTCAGTTTCCTGTCACCCTTCTGGTCTCTCGGATAACTGCTGCGACACTGTATCGTGACGATCGCCTCGTCTATGGAAACGGAAAAGTGCAGCTCGGCACCTACGAGTACCAACGCTGGGCCGCGCCTCCGGCCGATATGATTCAGGACATGCTGATCGGGACGCTGCGCGCGTCGGGAACGTACCGCTCCGTCTCAAGGATCAGCAGCAGCGTGCGCGGCGATTACGTCATCCGTGGCCACCTCTATGCGCTAGACGATGTTCAGGCACCGGGGCTGGCGGCCCGCTTTTCCTTCCAATTGGAATTGTTCGATCCAAAAAGCGGAACGACTCTTTGGTCCAGTTCCTACTCGCACGATGAGCCTGTCACCGGCAAGACGGTTGCCGACGTGGTCGAGGCGCAGGATCGAAACGTGAACGCAGGTCTGGCCCAACTCACGGGTCAACTCAGCCAATACTTCGCCAGCCATCCTCCGCAAACTCCATCCGGACAATAGTCTCCGGAATGCGCGTGCGGCGACACAGTTTGTCGCTCAATGCCATTTCGAATTAAGCATTTCCTAATCTTCGCTCGACCCCGATCAAACTCAACTTCTGCTCCCAATCTGGTGTGGGCTTTAGTCCGAAATGTGTCGATAAGGCTCTTGGAGTATCCCCTTAGGAGCCTGTGCGGCAATGTCCCGAATCGCCCCAAAGAAAAATGTCACTAGAAAAGGGCCAGCGCGTCTGCCGCCAACTGTTAGTCGCGCACGCGAAGACAAAGCCCTTGCCGAAGCTGAAATCAGAGATGTGGCAGCCCTGCGCGAAAGCGAGGAGCACTACCGCACGCTCGTCGAGCACGCACCCGAGGCGATTGTCGTCCTCGATGTGGACAAGGGCACCTTCATTGACGGCAACAGCAACGCACTGCGCCTTTTCCGCCTGAGCCGCGAGGAGCTTCTGCGCGCCAGCGTGAGTCACCTCAGTGCCGCGGTGCAGTCGGATGGCAGGAGCGCGGAAGCCGCCGAACGCGAGCTCATCGCCCAAACCCTGCGCGGCGCCGATGCTCATCTTGAATGGGTGTGCCGCAATTCCGCGGGAGAGGAATTTCCCGCCGAAATGCACCTTGTGCGATTGCCTTCGGCCACGCGCCAGCTCGTGCGCGGCAGTATCACGGACATCTCCGAGCGCAAGCGCGCCGAAAAAGCTCTCCGCGAGAGCGAGGCCCGGTACCGCGCCCTCGTTGATCACGCCACCTACGGAATATTCTGGACGACCGAGCCGGAGGGAAAGCTGCTCCATGCGAACCCGGCTCTGGCGGAGATTCTCGGCTACGAATCCACCGCGGAACTTCTCGCCGTCGGCTTCACGAAAGCGCTTTACCGCGATCCAGCCGAGCAAGCCAAGATCGTCGCCGAATACATGAGCCATGGACGCGCAAATGCGACCGTGGAATGGAAGCGCAAGGATGGAAAACTCGTCACCGTTCGTATGACCGGCCGAACGGCCATGGACCCCGATGGAAAATCCGAGTGCGTCGAGGTGACCGTCGAAAACGTCACGGAGCGCATCGCGCTCGAAAAACAACTCGTCCAGGCGCAGAAGTTCGAGGCCATCGGCCAACTCGCCGGCGGAATCGCGCACGATTTCAACAACATGATTGGCGCAATCCTCGGCTGGGCCGACATGGGTATCGAGGAAACCGACGCCGATTCGCGCCTCCATCGCCATTTCGTCAAAGTGCACCAGCAAGCCAAGCGTGCCGCCGAATTGACACGCCAGCTACTGACCTTCGCGCGTAAGCAGATACTCGAGCCGCGCAATGTGGATCTGAACCAGACCGTCATCGAAACGCTCAGCCTGTTGGAGAAGGTGATTGGCAGCAACATAGAGATCAATGCAACGCTCGCACCGGATTTGTCCGTCGTGCGCGCCGACCCGACGCATGTGGAACAGGTGGTAATGAATCTCTGCATTAATGCGCGCGACGCGATGCCTCAAGGAGGCTCGCTGATTATCGAAACGTCCAACATCACTCTGGACGAGCATTTCTGCACATTGCAACCGCTGGCTCATCCCGGCGATTACGCCGTGCTCTGCGTCAGGGACACGGGAACAGGCATGGACGCCGCTACACTCGATCGCGTCTTCGAGCCTTTTTTCACCACCAAAGAGTTGGGCAAGGGAACCGGCCTCGGCCTCGCCACGGTGTACGGCGTCGTCCGCCAGCACGGCGGGTTCGTGCAGGTCTACAGCGAGCTCGGTTCCGGCAGTACGTTCCATTGTTACTTCCCGATCAGCGCGGACGTCTCCGTTCCGCGCGAAAAGGTCGAGGAAACCGGACCGGTCCGTGGAGGATCGGAAACAATACTGGTCGCGGAAGACCACGAGGGCCTGGGCCAGCTCGCCGTCGAAACTCTGACCGGGATGGGGTACCGAGTGATGCTAGCAGCGGATGGCGAAACGGCTGCGCAGAATTTTCACGCCAACCGCGACCGGATAGACCTCGTTATCTTGGACGCCGTGCTTCCAAGACTCAGCGGCCCCGAAGTCTATGCGCGCATCCGTAAGGATAAGCCGGACTTACCGGTAATTTTCGCGACGGGCTATAGCCCGGATATCGCCCGGCTGCACAAGGTCCAGCAGGAGGGCTTGCCGGTCCTGCAGAAGCCCTATTCCCCGCGCGATTTGGCGCGCAAAGTCCGCGAAACACTGGACCAGCACACCCAAATGGCCGTCCAGAAATAAGGTTGACACTTATTCTGAGCGCGTGATAAGGATTAGTTACACGTGGCACCGGCTGAAGGCCGGTTTGCCGAGACACCCAGGCGCGGGAACACCAAAATCCCTTACTGGGTTCGGCAACAAACCCCACCCACCCCGGGAGGTGGATGCCTTTGGCATTCGCCTCCCGTTTTATTTTCGGCCTCAGTCGCCGCACGGTGCCTGCTCACGTCCCGCTGCGGCTCACGTCTACAGGCTGATACCTGACTCCCCGGAGGCAAACATGAATCCTCGGCCCGGCACAAAACTCTCGCTCGGAATCGGCCTGTTCCTCGTCCTGGCTTCCACCTGCCTTGGCCAGGCACCTCAGGCCACGGCCACGACCGTCAGGGAAAACTTCGCTTACGTCAACCGGAAGGTTCTCACCATGGCCAAGGACTTCCCCGAAGACAAATACGGCTACCGACTGAAGCCGGAGATGCGCTCCTTCGGCGAAGTGATCGTTCATATCACTTCGGGGATCGCCTATGCGGGCAAGGCCGGACGCGGTGAAAAGGTCACCTGGGACGAGATCGACCCGAAGGGTTACACGACCAAAGCCAGCATCGTCGTCCTTCTCGAAAAATCGATCGCCGATGCCGAAGCCACGGTGAAATCCCTGCCCGACGCTTCCTTCGCCAAATCGATCGAGCCGTGGGACGACGTCACCGAGTATTCCGCCGAGCACTACGGACTGCTCGTGGCCTACTATCGCGCCAACGGTATCGTGCCCCCTGAATCCCGCCCCAAGAAATAGGCGAGATTGCCGGAAGTTTGAAGTGATGGCAGCCGATCTAACCCCCCTTTTGTGTGTCACTTTGTGAGGGCACGTTTGCTTTGTTTTCAGCGAGATACGAAAGGAATTACTCGACACGTGTGTCACTTCGTTTGGCGACGAGTCGCGAGTGATTCTTGCCTGGCATCGAGTCAATGGAGCGGGCCCTTCCGCGGTGCCGTCTTTCCTTGCTGAGCCCGATGTTGCGAAAGCACACACTCTCTTCCTTCGTCAGGGCAAGCGATCGTCCCTGCCAGCGAGACCACAACCACATATTCAGTTGTCCAAGAGCACTCGGCTCTCGCTCGGAGAGCGGACGATATTTTCTCGTCACTCACAGGCTCGCAGATTGTCCGGGGCGCTGCTACTGACCTTTCGTTCAACATTAGTGCTGACGGCGCTACCTGTACCTCTGAAGCCTAGTGAAGCCCGCTAGTCCGAATTGGAAGCCGAGCGGGAAAGCGGGAGCACGCGGGAGACACCAAGACGCACCCTTCTGAGAAACGAAGGGATGCGGCACCCGATTAATTGTCACTTGCGGCCGGAATGGACTCGGGTGTGATATTCAAAGGCGCGGATGAAACGGGCGGAGTATGAAGCCCCCACGGATGGGCCGCCCGACGACGTCATCCAATCATCTCGATGCGTCGCCCGCCGTTCGCCGTGCCTCTAATAAGCCACGGCGGGCAATATATAAACTGCCCAGATTGCCAACAAAGTGCCAGGAAAACGTTGCGACCAACGACCCAGACCAAAGGAACAACAGAGCCGATGCAGCTCCCTTCAGGGCGACGGCAAAAGCGCCGCTAAAATGGTATTGGTAATGCACAATTCCGAAGACGATGGCGGTCAATCCGACGCAACTAAGAGTCGAATGCCCCGTGCTCTTTAAAACTACGAGGCAAAAAGCAATCCACAGTTCTTCCGAAAAGGCTCCCGCAAGAAAAATGCCTACCGATAGTGAAACAGGCCGTCTCCTGGCTGCTCGTTCGAACGAGCCGGGTTCGATACGAATTAACTTCACCACAATTCGCTGGAGCGCAAAGAGTGAAATTGCTGCCGCCAGACCAAGCGAAATATTCCTTGCCCATTTATCCACGTGAAGGCCCACTGTCGCGGGAGCGACTGAATGCCTTATCATCAAGATCGCTATAAAGCCAACCATGAGCGTATCCATTAGAAAATCGCACCAGTGACTAACGGCGATGGCCTTGTCGCTCACTTCAGCCGGCTTAGGTTCAAAGCCGTGATGCAATGCCCAAGAGAATTCAACTCGATTGAAGCTAAAACCCAAGAAAAAGCTAATAGGGAAGATTGCAAGAGCTAGATATGGCGTCAGGGATGACAATGTAGCCTCTTAGGTGGGCGGGTGGCCCAGGCTTTAGTGGCGGGTGGCGCACCCTTTCGGGTTTCTCGCGGTTCATACTCCCCGCGCTTGACTGGCGACGCAGCTGGATGATACCACTTTTCGGCAGTTAAACACGGAGTTCATCTCCGTCGCGAAGGATCTTTTTGCCGAAAGTGAACTTGTGAGGATGAAATTGGAGCGCGGGCGCACAATACCACACCTGAATTAGCAACCCGACTCCCCTGACCCCAAGTGGGTGCCGCAGCCCTTCGGTTTGGGAAGGGTGCGCGAGGAACGTGTGGCGCGGGCGCGGGCCTTCTCCGAAATGACTCCGGCGCAGATCGGGTTACTGAGTGGATGTGGGGCGAATCCGAAACCAGAACGGACGGCAGGCAAGGCCGGGGATGGGCAGCGCTTTCTCGCGCACCCTTCGGAAAATACGAAGGGATGCGGCACCCCCATCAATTGCAGTTTGTGACTTGAGTGGACTCGGGTGTGACCCGCGCATCCGGGAATGGAACTGACGTCGCGTGTTAAGGAACCTAAGGGTGGGACACCCGCCTACGAATTCTTTTTGAGTTCGGCGAGGACTAGCTTGGCGACTTCCTTCAGCGTGTCGAAGACACCCTGGCCCGTCACGGCGACGGCCTCGAGCGCGGGTTCGCCCTTTACCGAGAGTTGCTTCTGAAGCTCATCAATGGGAAGGATATTCGGCAGGTCGCGTTTGTTGAGCTGCAGCACGTAAGGAATCGTATTGAAGTCGAGGTTGTGATCCTTCAGGTGCTCGCGCAGGTTGTCGAGCGTTTCGAGATTGGCGTCGAGCCGCTCTTCCTGCGAATCCGCAACGAATACCACGCCATCCGCGCCCTTCAAAATCAGGCGCCGGCTCGCTTCGTAAAACACCTGCCCGGGAACGGTATAGAGATGGAAGCGCGTCTTGAATCCGCGCACGGTTCCCAGATCGAGCGGAAGAAAATCGAAGAAAAGGGTGCGGTCGGTTTCGGTCGCAAGCGAAACCATCTTGCCCTTTTGACTCGTGCCCGTGTGCTCGTAAATCCACTGCAAATTGGCGGTTTTCCCGCCCAAGCCGGGGCCGTAGTACACGAGCTTGCAGTTAATTTCGCGAGCGGGAAAATTAATAAAGGGCACAATTTCCTCAAGTTGCGGCAGCCTATTACTTATAGCACAGGCTCCGGCCAGCGCCAACGCAGCGGGTGCCAGATGCTTCGCAATTGACAATGCGCGGCTAGTAAGCCGGTTGAGGTGAATTGGGAATCCGCGGCAGACCGCTTGGATCTGGGAGCCGAAGCTTACAACCACTAGACGGCGCTGTAAACAGCTTAGTTACAATGAGTTCCAGAGGCACGGTCGGCCCATCCGGTTCAGGCCCCTAGCTAGTACCCTTCAGTTCCGTGCTAATGAGCAGGATCTCGTTGGCGCCGATATTCTCGACGGAATGTGGCGGCAACGGCGGCGTCCATTGCGCGACGGGCTTCGCCGGCGGAGGTCCCATCGTGCGGCTATCGAAGAGCAAATCGCCGTCGCCATCGCGGCGAAGAAAATCGCTCTGCTTGGCGACGTAGATCGAAGCCGGCCAGCGATGCGTATGCACGGGCACGATATCACCCGGAGCGATGCGCACTTCGAGAACGCGCACGAGTTCGTTCTCGAACAACAGCTTGTGATGGTTCGGCGCGGCGATTACGGCATCGAGCGAATCCGGCCACGGCCACGCGGGCGCTTCGTCAGCCAAAGAATCCTCCAAAGATTTCGCTGAATATCGCATGAAAACAATAATGGGGAAAACACTGATGAG
The DNA here is from genome assembly GCA_963818605.1 of uncultured Acidobacteriota bacterium. Classification (GTDB taxonomy): domain Bacteria; phylum Acidobacteriota; class Terriglobia; order Acidiferrales; family UBA7541; genus Palsa-295. Next base: position 80,145 of record CAWFSW010000004.1, on the reverse strand, counting down.
CGAGCAATGGGCGGCTTATGTCGGAGCTGAAGCTCCGACCCCCTGAAAAATCGAGTGCCGACAGGTCTCAGCAAACGAAGCGGCGTCGGCCACTTAAAAAACCACCCTTCCCGGTCCCGAAGCCTCGGGACGGAGAAGGGTGGGTGACCCTGCGGAGAGTCAAAAGCAGATCCCTCGCCCGCCTTCGGCGAACTCGGGATGACAGAAAACAGTTGTCTACGAAATCGGCGTGCAGACCGATTTGACCTCAGTGTAAAGATTCAGGACTTCGTGTCCCATCTCGCGGCCCCAGCCGGATTGCTTGTAGCCGCCGAACGGCATCGCCGGATCGAACACGTTGTAACAATTGATCCAGACGGTGCCTGCGCGCAGCTGAGAAGCAATTCGGTGAGCCTTTCCGATATCGCGAGTCCATACGCCTGCGGCGAGACCATATTCCGTGGCGTTTGCTTTGGCGACGAGGTCGTCCACATCCTTGAACGGGATGGCGGTGACCACGGGTCCAAAGATTTCTTCGCGGACCACTTTCATTTTTTCGTTGGTGTTGACCAGGACCGTGGGCTTCACGAAAAAGCCCTTTTCGCCGTGGCGGCTGCCGCCAACGGTGGCCTTTGCGCCTTCCGAGTATCCGGATTCGAGATAGCTGCATACCTTGTTCATCTGCTCTTCGGAGACGAGTGGCCCCATGTCGGAAGTGGGCTCCATTCCGGGACCGACGCGGATCTTCGAAGCGAGCTGCGAAACACCGTCAACGACCTTGTCGAATTCCTTGGCTTCGACATAGAGCCGCGAGCCTGCGCAGCAGCACTGGCCGTGATTGAAGAAGATGGCCATGGCCGCGCCGGGAATCGTGGCGTCAATGTCGGCGTCCTGGAATACGACGTTGGGGGACTTGCCGCCGAGCTCGAGCGAAACTTTTTTCAAGTTGCCGGTCGCAGCGTGGACGATCAGTTTGCCGACCTCGGTGGAACCAGTGAACGCGACCTTGTCAACGTGCGGATGCGCTGCAAGCGCGGCGCCGGCGGTTTCGCCGTAGCCGGGAACGATGTTTACAACGCCGTCCGGAATGCCGGCTTCCTGAATCAATTCACCCAGCAGGAGAGCAGAAAGCGGTGTCTGTTCGGCAGGCTTCAGGACGACGCAACAACCCGTGGCCAGCGCCGGCCCGAGTTTCCAGGAGGCCATCATCAGCGGGAAATTCCAGGGGATAATCTGGCCGACCACGCCGACGGGTTCGCGCAGCGTGTACGCCAGGAACTTTGCGCCGTGAGCGGAGATCGGAATGGTGTTGCCCTCGATCTTCGTGGCCCAACCCGCCATGTAGCGGAACATGTCAATGGTGCCGGGAATGTCGGCAACGCGGGCGACGGCCAGGGGCTTGCCGTTGTCGAGCGACTCGAGTTGCGCAAACTCCTCGGCGTGCGCTTCGATCAGGTCCGCGAGCTTCCAGATGAGCTTGCCGCGTTGCGAGGGCGTGATTTTCGACCACGGGCCGGTATCAAACGCGGCGCGTGCGGCAGCAACTGCGCGGTTGATGTCTTCCTTATCGCCTTCGGCAACGTTGGCGAGAACTTCGCCCGTGGCCGGATTGTACGTGGGGAACGTCTTGCCTGAGGCGGCGTCCACCCATTTTCCGTTGATGAACATTTGGCGCGTCTTCGCAACGTAACGAGCTACATTGTCAGTCAGCTGTACCGCTTGGGTTGCTGTTGCCATTTTTTTCTCCTTCGATCTAAGACTTCGAAATTCGGCCGCGTCGAATTGGCGCGAGCGGGGATGTCATTTTCCATTCCATGGCGATCGTCACTGGGTCGAGCCGCATTTCGTGAGATGCACTCCCGCGGGGACGGGCAATCCAGCAGAGCCGCCTTCCCGGCCCGTCGCTGGGCTGGCCACGATGGGTGGCCGAGCGGGGCTATCATAGGCCAGCGCGAAGCGGTTTGGCAAGATGACCAGGAAGCTAGGACGAAGGAAAAGGGCTGAGTGCTGGGGCCTCAGCGCACGCTTGCACAAGCCCCTAGTCGCATGCCTCTTTAAATAAAACCTAGATCGGGTAATGGCTGGGCGTACGGCGAATGGTGATCCAGCGCAGCTCGGTGAATTCCTGGAGACCGGCGTGCCCGCCGAACCTGCCATAGCCGCTGTCCTTCATGCCGCCGAAGGGCATTTGCGGCTCGTCGTGAACCGTGGCGCCATTGATGTGGCAGATTCCGAATTCAAGTTTCTCGGCGATGCGGAGAGCGCGGTTGATGTCGCGCGTGAAGACGGCGCTGGAAAGACCGTAGGGCGTGTCGTTGGCGATGCGCAGCGCGTCCTCAGCATCGTTCGCGACAACGATCGGCTTAGCCGGACCGAATGATTCCTCGCCGTACATGCGCATGGCGGGCGTGACGCCGTAAACCACGGTCGGCGGATAGCACGGCCCGTTTGCTTTTCCGCCGCAGAGAATTTTCGCGCCCTTGGCGACGGCGTCGTCCACCAGGTCCTGCACACGCTTGATGGCGCCGGGATTAATCATGCAGCCAAGCTGCGAATCGGGGCTGAGCGGATCGCCCACTTTCAGAGTTGCGCCCTTTGCCGCAAGCTTCTTCGCGAATTCCTCCGCGATGGATTTTTCGACGACGATGCGCTCGGTGGACATGCAGATCTGCCCCTGATTCATGAACGCGCCGAAATTCGCTGCGTCAACAGCGGCGTCGATATCCGCGTCGCCGAGAACGATCATCGGCGCTTTGCCGCCCAGCTCGAGCACCACTCGCTTGAGGTGCCGTCCGGCGCTTTCGGCGATCAGACGTCCAATTTTCGTCGAACCAGTGAAGCTGATGCGCCGCGTCTTGGGATTCGCAATCAACTCGTCCACCACTTCGGCGGCATCGGCGGGCGCGTTGGTGATGACGTTGACGACGCCCTTGGGGAAGCCGGCCTCTTCGAAGACCGATGCGATCATCAGATGCGTGGCTGGGCACTCCTCGGAGGCTTTAAGGATTACGGTGTTACCGTACGCCAATGGCGCGGCGATGGCGCGAATGCCAAGAATTATCGGCGCGTTCCAGGGAGCGATACCAACGACAACTCCGACGGGCTGGCGGATGGCCATGGCGGTCGTGTCGGGCAGGTCAGTGGGGATCACTTCGCCAACGGCAGCGTAAGCCTGGGCGGCGGCTTCGCGAAGGGCTCCGGCGCTCCAAATGCAGTTGAACATGCCCCAGCCGAAAGTCTGGCCGGTTTCCTCGGCCGTGATCTTCGCAACTTCCTGCATGCGGCGCTCGAGCACGTCCGCAACCTTCAGGAACAGGCCGCGGCGGACGGCCGGCGCGGTGGAACCCCAGGTCTGGAAAGCGGCATGGGCGGCTTCGATGGCGCGGCGCGCGTCCTCGCGCTTGCCGGCCGCAACGTGGGAGGCTACTTCGCCGTTATACGGATTCTTCTTTTGAAAGGTGGTGCCGTCGGCGGCGCCGGTCCATTCGCCGTTGATAAACTGCTTTGCTTCGCGACCTGCGACAGCCTGTGCCATGGAAATCTCCTGGTTCTAACCGAATATCAAACGCTATTCGATCCCTCTTGGAACGCCGAGTTGTTTTATCACATTTACCACATTCCAAGGGCGCGGAGAAGCTGCCGCCAGATTCGACGAGAATTGATCCGTTTCATCTTGTGAAACATCCAGCGGACCGGGAGTTGTGCGCGCTCCGCCGTTCTCTGGATTTCGGCGTACATTTCAGTTAGGATTTCCGCAGTTTCGCATCAGCAACCGCTCTGAAAGGAAACCTGAAAAAGGCGATGGCCAAGAACACCGCAAAACCAAGGACTTTGCTGCAATCACTCGACGCTTTGATCGAGAAACACCACCTTCTTAAGCATCCCTTCTATCAGGCTTGGACCGAAGGGACACTCTCCAGGGAATCGCTCCAGCTCTACGCGGAGCAGTATTACCAACACGTTCGCGCGTTCCCCGAGAATCTGCAGCAGCTCGCCGACCGAGCCAAGGGCCCCGTGGCAAAGCTCATCCAGGAAAACCTGGACGAAGAACTCGATCCCGTGTCTCCGCACCCGATGCTCTGGCGCCAATTCGCCGAGTCGCTCGGCGTGAGCGAGGCCACACTGGCTGACGCGCGGCCGCTTCCCGGAATCGCCGCGCTGCTGGACACGTTCGACGAAGTGACCTCGCAGGGAACGATGGCGCAGGCCGTTGCCGCGTTCTATGCGTACGAAGCGCAAGTGCCCGAAATCGCAGCGCAGAAAATTTCCGGGCTGCGGCGTTTCTACGACATCACCGATCCTCGCGCGCTTGCCTATTTCAGCGTTCACGAGGAAGCCGACGTGCGCCACCGCGCCGCCTGGCGCTCATGGCTCGAGAATCAGAATGAAGAGGACAATTTCGAAGTCCTCTGCGCGGCCGAGAGAAGCCTGAAGGCGCTTTGGGGCGCGCTCGACGCCGTGTACCCGCAATCCTGCGCCGCGAAGAACTAACTGTCCTGAGGGGGCGCGTCCCGTAACACTTGGGGGTGGGGGGACGCGCCTTTCGCGAAGCAGGTTCCCCAGCTTGGACCGAGCGCGTCCGCACGCTCATTGCGCGGGAGCGTGGAAGTCTGTCAGTATCTGGGCCGCGCTTTTGGCCGATAAGAGTTCAACAGGAGGCTATCAATCATCATGGCACCCAAAAACCTAGAGGAAGTGCTACAAGCAGCCGGGAATCCGGTGACGATGCTGCGCAATTCTCCGATCGGAGCTTACGTCTATCCGGTGGTTCCTTCCGAATATTCGAACTGGCGCGACGAGCAGAAGGCCTGGCGTGATACGGCCGTTCTATTCGATCAATCTCACCACATGGCGAACTTGTATGTGGAGGGGCCCGACGCGCTGAAGCTGTTGTCCTATCTCGGGACGAATAGCTTCGCGAATTTTCCGGTGAATCGCGCGAAACAGTTCGCGCCGTGCAGCTACGACGGTCGCATCATCGGCGATGGAATTCTGTTCCACCTCGAACAGAACAGCCTGGTTTACGTGGGGCGCGCGCCGGTGGCGAACTGGCTGGAGTTCCATGCCACGTCGGGGAAATATGACGTGAAAATCAAGCGGGACGATCGGTCGCCTTCGAACCCCGGCGGCAAGGCGGTGACCCGGACGACCTACCGGTACCAGATTCAGGGACCGAACGCCAAGCAGATCATCGAGAAGCTGAACGGCGGGCCGTTTCCGGAGATCAAATTCTTCAACATGGGCGAGATCAAGATCAAGGGAAAGACTGTGCGCGCATTGCGGCATGGCATGGCCGGCGCACCCGGTTTGGAGATTTGGGGGCCGTATGAAGAGCGGGAAGAAATCCGCGCCGCGATCGTGGAAGCAGGGGCGGAATTCGGCATGAAGCAAGTCGGCTCGAGGGCGTACGCGTCCAACACCTGCGAATCGGGCTGGATTCCTTCGCCGCTGCCGGCGGTGTACACGGGCGAGAAGATGAAGAGCTACCGCCAGTGGCTGCCGGCGAACAGCTACGAAGCCACGGGCTCGCTGGCCGGCAGCTTTGTCTCGAACAACATTGAGGATTACTACAATACGCCGTACGAGCTGGGCTACGGAATCTTCGTGAAGTTCGACCACGACTTCATCGGCCGCGAAGCGCTGGAGAAGATGGATCAGAAGACCCAGCGCAAAAAAGTGACGTTCGCGTGGAATTCGGAAGACGTAGTGAAGATTTACAAGTCACTGTTTGAACCGGGCGATCCTTACAAGTTCGTCGACCTGCCGATTTCAAACTACGCTTCGTCGTCGTACGACAAGCTGCTGGGGAAGGGCGGAAAAGCGGTGGGGTGTTCGATGTTTGCCGGGTACAGCTACAACGAGCGGTCGGTGCTTTCACTGGGCGTGGTCGATCATGATGTGGAGATCGGCGCGGAGCTTACCCTGGTGTGGGGTGAAGAGAACGGCGGCACGAAGAAGGCAACTGTCGAACGCCACAAGCAGATGGAGCTGCGGGCGGTCGTTAGTCCGGTGCCGTACTCGGTGGTGGCGCGCACGTCCTACGCGGAAGGCTGGCGCACGGCGCACAAGTAAGCGTCAGAAGTCGCGATCAGAAGTCGCAAGGGGCGGGTGCTTTCCATCCGCCCCTTTTTTATTGTTACCGTGGGAAGAACGCGGCGCGGCGGTGAATCGCCATTTAACAGTTCGACTTTTCAGTGGAAGCTGCATCACAATAATAGCGGCGCGCAGTCGGCGGTAAGGAGAATTCGATGGCCTCAAACGTTGCTGGAGCACCCCGCGGGCTGGAAGGCGTAGTTGCCGCGCAAACGCGCCTGAGTCATGTGGATGGGAAGAATGGTGTGCTCATTGTTGCGGGCTATACGATCGAAGAGCTCGCGGGCCACGCCAGTTTCGAAGCGGCCGCCCATCTGCTCTGGCGCGGGCGGCTGCCCGATCCCGCGGAGCTGTCGAAACTTTCCGCGGAAATGGCTGAGCTGCGGGAGTTGCCCGCGCTGACGCTCGAAGTTCTCCGTGGCGCTGCAGCGGCGCCGCCGATTGACGCGCTGCGCATGGCTTGCGCGACGCTTTCTCTCGGCCTTGCCGACCCTAATGCCATCACGCCCGACGCTGATTTCGCGGCGGCCATGCGGCTCACGGCCTGCTTCCCAACTGTCGTCGCCGCTCATGCGCGCATCGCCAAGAAACAGGAGCCCATTCGTCCGCGCAAGGATCTGCCGCTCGCCGCGAATTTTCTCTACATGATTCATGGCAAGGAGCCCGACCTTTCGGCCGCGAAGGCGCTCGATACCTATTGGGTCACGGTGATGGATCACGGCATGAATGCCTCCACGTTCACTGCGCGCGTCATTGCCAGCACTCGTTCCGATCTTGTTAGCGCGGTTACCGGTGCGCTCGGCGCGCTGAAGGGACCGCTGCACGGCGGCGCGCCAGGACCGGTGCTCGATATGCTGCATGAGATCGGCAGCGCCGATCACGCCGAGACGTGGCTGCGAAATGAGCTCGCGCAAGGCAGGCGGATCATGGGTTTCGGCCATCGCGTTTACAAAGTGCGCGACCCGCGCGCGGAAGTGCTTAGCCGAGTAGCGGAGCGCATGGGCAAGGCACAACTGGAGAACCGCCAGCTCTACGATCTCGCGCTCCATGTCGAGCAGACCGCGCTGAAGGTTTTGGCGGAAGTGAAACCGGGGCGAAATCTGCGGACGAACGTGGAGTTTTACACGGCGCTGGTTTTGCAGGCGCTCGGGCTCGATCCCCGGCAATTCGTCGCCATGTTCGCTTGCGGCCGCACGGCGGGCTGGTGCGCGCACGTAATCGAGCAGCACGCGGAAGATCACCTGATCCGCCCGCAGTCGGAATATATCGGTCCTGTGGGATTGAAAATCAGCTAGCCGAACTGCAACTAAGATTTAGGGCGGTCGTCGAGACCGACGAGTTTCCGGAACTCCGGCTCATCGTGTAAACAATGGAGGTCGGAATCGTTGGCCGCCCAATTCGTGTTGCCGTAACCGGCGGCAAAGGCCTTCTTGATCGTCTCGAAGGCTTCCGGTTTTCGTCCCAGTACACCGTAGGTACACGCGGCGTTATAGAGCGTGTTCGGATCGTTAGGGCGAAGCGCGACGGCGGTCTTTAGGTGACGGATGGCCTCGTCCGCTTCGTTGCCGTAATAGGCGAGATTAGTGGCGAGCAGGACGCGAGCACGAACATCTTCCGGCACACGTTCAAGCTGCTGGCGCAGTACCTTCGTCATGCGATCGCGAACCTGTTCAGCTTCTTTCTTGCGCCCCAGGCGCTCGAGCGACTGGTCGTAGGGGATGTATGTGTTGTAGTCGTCGCCATTGCACTCCATGGCGCGCTCGGCAAGAGCAGCGGCCTCCTCGAATTTGCCTGAAGCGAAATAGGCGCGACCTAGAATATTCCACAAGCCATCGCAATCGGGTTTGCGTTCGCTGGCGCGCTGGGCCATCAGAGCCGCTTCGGGATATTTCTTCTGCGCGTAGAAAAGGCGCGCGTGTGCGACGAGCACTTCGGGAAGATCGGGGGCCAGCGCGGTGGCGCGGTCGCAAGCGGACAGGCCACGATCGATCCATTTCTGATTTTGCTCGCGGATTTCGTAATTCAGGCCGCAGAGGTTGGCGATGCCCGCGTGCGCCAGGGCGAAATTCGGGTCAAGCTCAATGGCCTGCTCGAACATTTGCAGTGCGTACTCGATATTTTCGCGGTGCGTGTAGTTTCTGCCGCGAAGGTAGAAATCGTAGGCTTGCGGATTCTCGGTGGGCTTGCGCGCGATGGTTTTTTCTTCCTGGGGCGTGAGCGTGATACGCAAAGCCTGCGCGATGCTGCGCGCAATTTCCTCCTGAATGGCGAAGACGTCCTCCAGCTGGCGGTCGTAGCGCTCGCCCCACACGGAATGTCGCGTCGATGCTTCGACCAGCTGCGCAGTTATGCGCACTCGATTGCCTGCGCGGCGGATCGAACCTTCCAGCACGTAGGCAGCGCCGAGCTTCTGGCTCACTTGCTGCGCGGTTACAGGCTTGTCTCGAAAGGCAAGCATTTCGGAGCGAGGAAAGATTTCGAGTTGCGCGATTTTGGAAAGCTCCGTGACGATGTCTTCCGTGATTCCGTCGCGGAAATACTCGTCCTCCTTCGCGCCGCTCTGATTTTCGAAGTAAAGGACGGCAACTGACTTTGGCGTTGCGGCAGCGACCTGCGATCCAGATCCCGCACCGCTTTTTTCCGCGGCGGGCTGCCGGCTGGATTCAATATCCCGCTTAAGACGCTTCAGATCGGCACGCAATTCGGCGGCCGACTGCCCGCGCAGGTCGGGGTCTTTTTCGAGCGCCTTGCTGAGAAGAGTCTCGAACGCGAGCGGCAGACGCGGGTTGAGTTCCTTCGCGGACGCGGGAGCGGAATGGAGGATGCCGTCGAAAATGACCGCGGTCGTCGAGCCGGAAAACGGAAGAGACCCGGTGGCCATCTCGTAGAGCACCACGCCGAGCGAAAATAGATCGGAGCGCGCGTCCAGCTCCTCGCCACGCGCCTGTTCCGGCGACATGTACGCAATCGTCCCCAGCGAGCTACCGGGACTGGTCAAGTGATCGTCCCTTAGCCCTCGTGTCTGCGTCTGCGAGTTCATGGCGCCGGCGCCCACCGATTCGGCGGCGTGCCGCAGTGTAGACGTAAGCTTCGCCAGGCCAAAATCGAGAATTTTCGCCTGGCCGCGCTCGACCAGAAATATATTCGCGGGCTTGATATCGCGGTGGACGATGCCCTTGGCATGCGCCGCATCGAGGCCGTTCGCGATCTGAACGCTGATCTCCAAAAGCTCGGAAATCTCGATGGGCTTTCCGGCGATCCGGTGCTTGAGCGTCTGGCCCTCGAGCAGTTCCATGGCGATAAACGGCCGGCCCTCGAACTCGCCGATGTCGTAAATCGTGCAAATATTCGGATGATTTAGCGTGGAAGCGGCGCGCGCTTCGCGATGAAATCGCTCGATTGCCTGCGGATCGTGCGAAACATCGTCGGGAAGAAATTTCAGCGCAACATTTCGGCCAAGGCGCGTGTCCTTGGCTTTATAGACGACGCCCATGCCACCGCCGCCGACTTTGTCGATGATTGTGTAGTGCGCAACGCTGCGTCCAACCATAGAGGGAGAATCAGCCATGAGCCAAGCAGTTTACGCTGGCGGTTGAGTTCAAGCAATCGTGCCGCGGGAACTTACTGGACGCGCTGGGCGTTGATCCAATCGACAGTCTTGTTGAAGCCGCCGAAGACGAAGAAGTGCACGCCTTTGATGCCCAGCGGCAGCGCCGATCCGTTTGACGGGCCACACAGGTCGGCGACCTCGCGAATCAGCGGCTCGGGGCCCTTGTCAATCAGAAGCTTGGCGAACTGCGGCTTTTCGGTGAGCACCTTCATGGAGGCGCCGACGCCGCAGACCATGGCGTAGCGTGCAAGCGCGATCAGGCTCGCGGGGCCGGCAAATCCTATGCGGATGGGATTGTCGATGCCCTGCGCGCGGACTTTGCGAATCCAGTCCACCACCGGTTGGGACGCAAACGCGAACTGCGTGACGATCGTGAGGTCCAGCCCGTTTTCTCGCGCGAACTTCGTTTTCGCAGCGATAGCTTCCCAGAGCAACGGGTCGGGGATCTTCGGATTGCCCTCGGGAAACCCGCCGACGGAAATCCGCGTAATGCCAGCCTTCTGCAGAATGCCGCTTTGCATCACCGCGAGGCTCGAATCGAACGGACCGGCGGGCTCGTCGCGGTCGCCCGCGATGATCAGCACGCGGTCCACGCCCGCTTCGCGCACGAGTCGCCCCGCCACCTCCTCGAGCTGCGCGGCGCTTTCCACGTGTCGCGCGCCGATGTGCGGCGTCGGGTAAAGTCCGGCGTCGCGCAGTTTCTTGGCAGGGCCGATCGTGTCCATCGGATTCTTTCCCGGAATCCACGTCATGAAAACTTCCGTGCCCGGTTCGAGGCGCTGGGGCGCGGCGTCGATCACTTTCGGTTCGCCGGGATTCACTTCGATCGAAAATCCGCGCAGCATGTCGGCGATGCTGGGCGAAGCGGCAGAAATGTCTGTCATAGGCGTGATTATAATACGAGCCGGGCAATGTTCGTCGCGCGGCCAAAGTGTCTCGCCAAATCCGCCGCGCTTCTCTGTTTTACAATGTGAAACGACCTTCCAGATTGACATCACCGCTACCAATGGAACTACAATACTGCAGTAGTTCGGTGAGATCCGGGGGAGAGCCGTGCCAGACGCCAGGTCATCGAGCAGGAAGCGAAGCCGCCCGAGGGGCGAGACAGGTTCGAGCAAGTCCCTGCAGAAAGCGCTTCGCATTCTGATCCACATGAGCGACCACGGCCCGGCGCTTGGTGTGACACAGCTTGCCTCTGGTTTGAACCTCAACAAGACGACGGTTCACCGCTTGCTCCATGCCATGGAAAAATTCGACCTGATCGAGCGAAATCCGGAAAGCGACCGGTACCGGCTCGGTCTGAAGCTGCATGAGCTGGGAACGCGCGCGGTCGAATCGAGAACGTTGCGCACCGAAGCCCACCGATTCCTGTTGGAACTTTCGCGCGCCTCACGGGAAAGTGTGAGCCTGGCCGTTCCCGGCCCCGGGGGCGTGATTTGTCTCGATCGAGTGGATTCGCGCGACAGCATCATTACCGTGAGCACTCCCGTGGGCGCGCGGTTTCCTGCCCACTGCACCGCCGCTGCAAAGGCGACGCTCGCCTTTCTGCCAGAGGACGAGGTGGACGCTATTCTGGCAATTATGGGGCTCACGTCGTACACGCCGAATACGATGACGAGCGAATCTGAGGTAAAGAAAAACCTGCGTGAAGTTGCCGAGCGCGGTTATGCCCTGGACAGTCAGGAGACGGAGCGCGGTCTGAGCGGCGTGGCGGCGCCGGTGTGGTCGCGGGATGGCCACGTAATTGCAGCGGTGGGAATGGCGGGGCCGACGCCTCGTTTCCGCGGCAAGGAGCTCGCCCGGAAGATCGCGCTGACGAAGGAAACGACGGCGAAGATCTCCGCGAGTCTGGGCCACAATGCTTCCAGCAACGACGGGTTCTAATTCAGGCAGGGAAATCCCGTTACCCGCCGAGAAAGGCATTCCGATGCCCGCAAAGTTTAGAGCTGACCATATAGGAAGTTTCTTGCGGCCGCCAGATTTACTCGCCGCGCGCGCAAACGGAACCGACTCGTCGCGCTTGAGGGCGATGGAAGACCAATATATTTTGAAGGCGCTCGCGAAGCAGAAAGAGCTCGGATTCCAGATTTTCACGGACGGCGAGTTGCGGCGCCGGAACTTCATGAGCGAGCTGACGGACGCAGTTGATGGATTTGATACGGATGATGGGATCGCGCGAGACTGGGACGCGTCGCAAGAGAAACCGAAGGTGGCTTCGGTGACAGGCGTGGTCAACCGCAAGCTGAAGCGGATGCATCCGCTGACGGCGCGCGAGTTGCCGTTTCTGAAACTGCACAGCCCGGGCGACATCAAGATCCTGCTGCCGAGCCCCACGCAATTCCCTGCGATCGCGTTCAAGCGAGGCGTGACCGATAAAGTGTACAAGGATCATTCGGCGCTGCTGTGGGACATCGTCGAAATCATGAAGCAGGATATGGCGCAGCTCGCGGACGAGGGCGTGAAATACATTCAGGTAGACGCGCCGCGCTACAGCTATTACCTCGATCCGAAGTGGCGCGAATGGATCAAGAGGGAGATGGGCCAGGACCCGGAAGAGGCGCTGGACGAAGCGATTGCCGCCGACAATGCTTGCTTCGACGCCGCGAGGCGGCCGGGCGTGACGGTCGCGATCCACTTGTGCCGAGGAAATAATCGCAGCCACTGGTACGCCGAGGGCGGCTACGATGCGATCGCGGAAAAGCTCTTCGGTTCGCTGCGAGTCGACCGGTTCCTGCTGGAATATGACGACGAGCGAGCCGGGACATTCGAGCCGCTGCGGCTGGTCCCCAAGGACAAGGTCGTCGTTCTCGGATTGATTACCACCAAGAAGGCGCAGCTCGAAAAGTCCGACGAGGTGGTGCGGCGGGTCAAAGAAGCGGCGAAATATTTTCCGCTGGAGAGTTTGGCAGTGAGCCCGCAGTGCGGTTTTGCTTCGACGGCGGAGGGGAATCTGCTGACCGAAGAGGAACAATGGGCCAAGTTGAAGCTGGTGGTGGATACGGCGCGGCGAGTGTGGCACTAAACGACGCGCTTGCCCCGGATGTGCCCGGCGACGAAGGAAATTTGCTGACCGAAGACGGGCAGTGGGCTAAGCTTCGTCTCGTGGTGGGAACCGCTCGCAACGTGCGGGGTTGAGCGACACACAGGAATCTCCAGGCCCAAAAATTGAATCTGCACCTCAATCACACTCGAAAAGACTCGGCCCCGGCCACTACCAGCGACGTCGTCGCCACGGTTTTGTCGCTTCTCGAAGAAGGGCACATGAAGCCGGCCCAATTCGCGCGGCTGCAGATTCATCTCGACTGGCTCCAATACAAACAAAATTTCCGCGAAGCCGTCACAGTGATGCAGACCGGCGAGGAGCAGGGCGAGAACGCCGTTCCGATGGAAATTCGCATTGATTCCAGGCAGGTGGCACCCGGCTCGCTCCGTGAGCTTTTGCAGACAGCCCTCATCTCAAACCAATCGGAATCGGGTGGAGGTAACGGCCGGGTTTACTTCGAAGACTTCCGATCCTTTCGCACAAGCATCGTGTGGGAGTTCAATCGCCTCTACTGGCAACGCTTGAAAGACTGGGAAAAAGCGACCGGCAAGGGCTACGAACAGGCTCTTCCCGGCGGTAAGTCCGACGGCAATCAGGCGCAGGGGGTGGAAGAGGCCGCCGCCGAATTTTGGAAACTGCTCAAAGACCTAGAGAGCCAGAACCGATTGCCGCAGGAATTGTTCATTCTGGAAATCGGCGTGGGAATGGGAAAGCACGCCGGCCTCTGGCTCGACAGCTTTTGCGCACTCGATCAGACGCGTGGGACGAACTTCTATCCGCGTTTGCGGTACCTCCTGGGCGATTATTCGCTCGCGACGCTCGAACATTCCAGGCCTGCCGTCAAGAAGCACCTCGACCTGTGCAGCTTCATTGCGCTCGACGCGATGGATCCCATCAAGACTCTCTCTTTTCTGCGGCACAAAGTTCTCCACGTCCACTCGACCAACATGTACGACAACCTGCCGGACGAAGAAGTCGTGTGGCGCGATAACCGGATTTTCTGGGTGCAGTGCCGCGCCTACCTGACTGCGGCGGACGCAGCGCGGATCAGTAAGGCCTGCGATGTGGCTATCGCGGATATACCGGCAATTGTGGACCGCTTACTGGATGTGGGCATTGCAGCTCTGCCAGACCGCTCCAAGGGCATGCTCTTCTGGATGGAAGTCTGGAAAGCGATGCGCACGGACGAAAAGCTGGTGGACGCGATGGACATGCCGGACGCTTCTTTTCCGGCGGGACTTAGCTCCGCGCAGATGGAAGACATTCTCCGAAACGCGCCGAACGATTTGCGGTTCCATTTGAGTCCCGGCGCGCTCGAAAGTTTCCGCAATACTTTGCCGCTGCTGCATCCGCGGGGTTACCTTCAGGTGCAGGATATTTTCGTCACCGATCTGCAGGATTACAGCATGGGGTTCCATGGGCCGGGGAAACTGGACGGGTCCATCGTGAACTGGGTTAACGGCGCGCTTCTGCGCGAGGTCGCGGAGCGTGCCGGCTACGACCTGCACTTCGCGCCATTCCAGCATCGGCCGGGATCAAAGACTTCGGTGCTATACACGACACGACGGGAGTAAGACTGATGACTCTTCCCATTCTTCCCACAACGATGGTTGGCAGTTATTCCATGCCGGGCTGGCTCGAACGCCTCAAGACCGATTACTTCGCCCGGCGGATCAGCCGCCACGATCTGGACGAGATTCACGACGCCGCGGTCCGGTCCGCAATCAAGGATCAGGAGATGGCCGGCCTGGATATCGTGACCGATGGAGAGCTTCGCCGCGACAACATGATCGACTACTTCGTCGAGCGGCTGCCCGGAATCCAAATTGACCGTTCTTCGAAAAAGTTCTACTACGATTTTTACGATAGCGAAGTGATCGGAAAGATTCCGATGGCTGCGGTTGGGCTCTCGGATGATTTCCGTTTTCTGCTCGCGAATACCGACCGCGCGGCGAAAATCTGCATCACGGGACCGCATTCCCTCTGCAAGCGTGTCCGCAACAAGCATTACCCGACAGAAGAGGCCTTGGCGACGGACATCGCCCGCGTGATGAACATGGAGCTGAAGGAACTGGTCAAAGCGGGCGCGAAATACATCCAGATTGACGAGCCGTACTATTCCGGTTTCCCCGAAGACATCAACTGGGGCGTTAAAGTGCTGAATATCCTGGTTGAAGGAGTTCAGGCCAAGATTGCCGTTCACATCTGCTACGGGAACCGGTACGGAAAACCGTCCTGGGAAGGAAGCTATCGGTATCTCTTCCCGGCGATTCTCGACGCCAAGGTACATTCTCTGAGCCTGGAATTTGCAAGGCGCGGCGGTGAAGATCTCGATCTCTTCCGGGAGTTTAAGGTGCCGTTTGAATTGGGCGCCGGCGTGATAGACGTGAAGGATAACTCGGTTGAGACGCCGGACATCGTTGCCGAGCGAATTCGCAAAACGATGAAAGTCGTGCCACCGGAAAAGCTTTACGTCCTGCCGGATTGCGGACTTTTCCATGTGCCGCGCGATATCGCGTTTGCCAAGCTCCGAGCCATGGTGGAAGGCACGCGAATCGTCCGGAAAGAATTGGGCAAGTAGAATCGGCGTGCCAGGCCGCCGCGCTATGCGGATGACCTGACGCCTCTGCTACGTCGTGGATTTACTCCTAAGCACCACTTGGGCAGTTACCCCTCAGATGGACACGTAACCATATTGTATTTATGGACATTCCCCGATTCGTTCCAGTAATATATCCCGCAAGTTCGAAGGTGGGGGGTGAGGCCATGTACCTAGCGACCCGAGGTCGCGCGAAGAGTTCACGCCTGAGGAGGCTGTTTATGAAGAGCCGTTTGCTTCTGTCCTTTATTCTTGGAATTCTGATTTTCGGCGGGTCTGCCCATTTGGCGCTGGCACAGGGCGGCGCTTCTACCGCGCTGCTCAACGGCACCGTGACGGATGCGAGCGGTTCTTCCGTGGCCAATGCTTCGATCAGCCTGCGCAACACGGACACGAATACCACGTACACGGCGACCTCCAATGACAGAGGCGTTTACACCGTTGCCAATCTGACGCCGGGCAATTATGAACTCACCGCGTCATATACCGGATTCGCAAACTACAAGCAGACGGGAATCGTGCTGACGGTCGGCCAGGCTGCCACGATCAACATCGGCTTGCAGGTTGCTGCACAGGGCGAAAAGGTCGTTGTCACGACCGAAGTGCAGGAAATTGAACCGACGAAGACGGAAATTAGCCAGGTCGTCGAGACGCAGCAGATTCAATCCTTGCCGATCAGCGGCAGGTTGTTCACGGACTTTGCCCTCTTGACTCCCGGTGTGGCCACGAGCCGCACCAGCCTGGGAACCTCGTTCACCGAATACGAGACGACGCAGATCTCGTTTGGCGGCATGCGCTCCTTCAGCAACGAGATCACTGTGGATGGCGCGGATTTCGTCAACGCGGCCAGCGGCGTGCAGCGCGCGACGCCCCCCAGGAATCCGTCCAGGAATTTCGCGTGGTGAACAATAGCTTCGGCGCGGAATCCGGCCGGGCTCTCGGCGGAATCGTCAATATCGTGACGAAATCGGGCACGAATGACCTCCACGGCTCCGCTTACGAATACTTCCAGAACAACGCGCTCGATTCACGAAATCTGTTGCAGAAACCGGAGCCAGATCTTCAATCAGTGCTGTTGCCGGACACGTTGCAGCAAAATCAATTCGGCGGCACGCTGGGTGGCCCTATTACAAAGGACAAGACGTTTTTCTTCATCAATTACGAAGGAAAGCGACGCGCGGAGTCTCCTCTGCTTCCTCCGGACCTGGTCAACAACCTGAACGTAATTGACGAATCAAAGGCGCTTTTGGGACTCGCGCCGGAAGGCTGCACGACAGCACTAGCGCTGTGCACGCAGTCGAATCAGTCTTACTTGAATTCGTTCCTGAAGACAACGAACGATGACTTCGGGTTCGCGAGACTGGATCACCAGTTTAACGCAAACAACCGATTGGCGATCCGCTACAACGTGGAGGATTCGCGGAACACGGGTGAACTGGTAGGCCAGACGCTGGACGGCGGCGGTATCGGCACGCCGAGCGGTGGCCGCGACCTTTTCATTAGGGACCAATCGATCGTGGCCACACTGGATACGGTGCTCAAACCCAACTTAGTCAACACAGCGCTCTTTCAATATGCCCGGCGTCACTACAATTTTCCGGGCATGACCGGCCAGCCGGACTTCAGTATTCTCAACGACCTGGAGCTTGGTCACAACTTCGGAACCAATGACAGGCTATACGAGAGCCGCGTGCAGGGCTCGGACTCCGTGGCGTGGGTCAAGGGCAATCACGTCGCTAAGTTTGGGTTTGACGGCAACTACATTTGGAGCCTGATCAATTTCCCCGGCTTCATGCCCGTGCGCATGCTGGTACCGGGCGTATCTTGCCTGGCCAATTTTGCGGAGTTCTACAACGGCCCTCAGGTTACCGACAATGAAATTCCAACTTCGGCGGCCCTTGATGCGTCTTCCGCGGGGTGCGCGGTTCCGCAGGACAATGGCGTCGTATTCACATACGCAGGTGTCGAGGTTCCGGCCAGCCCCAGCTTCACGGCTGGTCCGCCTCTCGTTACCAGCTCGAGTGGCAGTTCGTTGAACACCTCGACGTGGGCTAACGCCTTTCCGCCGTCCCTGTTCAACAGCTTCGCAAAGGAGATTAACCACGGCTACTGGGGTCTTTATGCTCAGGACCAATGGCGGCTTACGCCCAAACTGACACTGAATCTCGGGTTGCGGTGGGATTACGAGTCCGGCTTGGCGCAATTCGTCAATCCGGACCATGCGGGCTTTCAGCCTCGGGTAGGCCTTGCGTATTCACCCGACAGCAAGACCGTGATTCGCGCCGGATTCGGCATGTTTGACGATCGGTATAACCTGACATTCTTCTTCGTGCCAAACACGCAGAAGGTGGTGCCGGGCCTCGGATGCAACCCGCCGGTGCCAGCGTGCGCGGCAGGCGGCGCATTCACGGGGCAGGACATCACCGTGGGGCCTCAAATGCTTCCGATGACCAACGCCGGGCAGGCTAATCAGGGATATCAGATTTTTGGCTTCCCGGCCGGGGCCGGTGCAGCGGGATATGCGGCGAGTGTCATCAACACTGGCGGGTACACTGCGGGACCGGAACACCAGACCGACACGATCTCGTTAGTCGGCACCTGCGACACGACTTTCGCATGCGGCGTGGGTGCTGGTGGTATGGATCACAACGTCAGCAAAATACCCTACGCTGAGCAAGCCAGCATCGAAGTTGACCGCCAACTCGGTGGCGGCCTCGCGATCAATCTGGGCTATCTGTTCGTAGGCGCGCACAGGCTCGTGCGCGGAAACAACATCAACGTGCCCTGCCCCTTGGGCACCACGGATCCATCGCAGGACTCGGGAGTGGCGAGCGTCAATGGACCGGACTTCGCGAAAGTGGATCCTGGTACCTGGCCGCTTGCGGCTCCAATCTTTCCGGATGCCGTTCCCGGGCTTCTGAATCCGAATGGTAGCTTCTCGAAGTGCGCAAGCGGCACTCCGGTGCTGGGAACCGGGGCGCTCGCTGGATTGGGTCCTTGGTTCGCCGGTGCCGGCCCCGACGCGGGCTTGCAGAGCATGAGCTACGGCCTTCTTGACTACAACGACGGCGTCGCCAATGCCGTCTATCACGGTGGAACGGTGACGGTGATCGAACGAGTCAAGAATTTCAATTTGACCGCCAATTACACCTACTCGCACACGATAGACAACGGAAACTTCACCACGTTCATCAACCTGCCTCCGAACCAATTCGACTTCGCCTCGGAGCGCGGCAACTCGAACCAGGACGCCCGCCATCGGCTCGTAACAAACTTCACGGCTTTGGGTCCTGAAGGCACGTTTGCACGGCACTTTACTCTCAGCAGTATCGTCACGCTGCAGTCCGGGCGCCCTTTCACGATTTACTACGGGAGCAACACTCTGAACGACGTAGCTGGCGGCGCAACCGATCGCGTGGGCGGCGCGCCGGTCGACGGTTCGTGCACCTCGACGGCCACCTGCGCCACCATGATTGGAAGGAACACCTACGTTGGCGATCCACTTTACTCGTGGGACTTCCATCTTGCGCGGTACTTCCAGCTCAGGGAGCACCTGAAACTTGACCTGAGCGTGGATGCGTTCAACCTGCTCAACCGCTCGAACGTGGATGAAGTCACGTCGGTATACGGTTCGCCGGTCTTCTGCGGCTCGCCAGCAGTGATCCCGCACAACTACCGGGATGCCGTGAGCCGGGGCATTCAGGCGGGGTCGGGTTCCTCAGCCTGCCCGGTGGGCGACGGTTTCGCGTTTGCAGCAGGCAGCTTTGCTTCCACGCCAATCACGACGTCGACCCTGGCGGGCGGTACATGCTCGGGGGTGGGACCGAATCCGAACCCCCTGGCGAACGTATCACCAACCTGTCTCTTTATCCCAGCGTCTCCGAATGCCACTTTCGGTCTGCCGAGGACGATGCTCAATCCGCGGCAATTCCAGTTAGCTGCGAAGTT
Organism: uncultured Acidobacteriota bacterium; assembly: GCA_963818605.1. Lineage (GTDB taxonomy): Bacteria > Acidobacteriota > Terriglobia > Acidiferrales > UBA7541 > Palsa-295. The sequence continues at coordinate 60,873 of CAWFSW010000004.1, read as the reverse complement.
TTCGTTCTAACTGGCGTCCGATCGAACGATATTGAAAAAGGCCGGGCTTCCGCCCGGCCTTTTTTTTCGCGCCGGCGATTTCGCGGCTGGCGGCCGTGCGCAACGCAATCGCGCCACCGGCAACTCTCGGTGTTGTTCGTCTGACGTGCACTGTAGTAATCTTCCGCGACAATCTGGCAATCCGGATTGGGAATCTTACGCCCCGGGTTTCTCGGATCCAGCCGGATAACTTGTTCGTGGGACGCTTCGCTTGGGCAAATCACTTCCCCACATGCTGCGATTGAACGCCAGACCAGAGCCGCTTGAAGTGGATTTCGAGCGGTCGGCCATCGTCGTCGTGGATATGCAGAACGCTTTCGCCAGCAAAGGCGGCACGCTCGATATCGCTGGAGCCGATCTCACCGGGGCGCCGGGCGTGGTCCAGGCGATTCGATCGATCCTCGATGCCGCGCGGCCAGCGGGCGTGCCAATTGTGTATCTCCAGACGGGGTACAAGCGGGATTTGAGCGACGCCGGAGGCCTGCGCTCCCGAATTACCACAAAGAGACAGCTATGCGCCTGATGTGCACCAAGCCAGAATTGAAGGGCAAGCTTCTCACCGAGGGCGGCTGGGATTTCGCGATTGTGGACGAGCTCGCGCCGCATGCGAGCGACATCGTGGTCGTCAAAACGCGCTACAGCGGCTTCGCGGGCACGACGCTCGATTCGCAGCTTCGCGTCCGCGGCATCCAGTATCTTTTCTTCACCGGCATCGCCACCAATGTTTGTGTCGAATCCACGCTGCGCGATGCCTACTTCCACGACTACTGGCCAATTCTGCTGACGGACGCCACCATGCAGGCTGGCGAGCGCAGCGCATACGACGCGACGATCTTCAATGTGGAATCGTTTTTCGGCTGGACGATAACCTCTCAGCAGTTGTGCGCCTCTTTGACAGCTAAGGGCGCGTAGGCGCTTCGTCTGAACGGTTGAAATTGACGCAGGCCAAACTCTGCCCGACGGCCTTACTCCCGCCACCGCAGACATGGAGCGCCTTGGCAAAGTGTGGGAACATATACGATTGCGATGAGCGATCCGAAACATCCCGTGGGGCGAGGCGCTGCCGAATCAGGTGTGCGTCGGGTGCGTATGCGCACTTCCGGCGCGTCGCTCGAGCGGCTTCCCGGCGGCGTGCTTCTCGTCAAGCCTGACGAACAGCTCCGTCCATATCCCAGGGTTTTGACCGACCGCCTGGCTCACTGGGCGAAGGTTACTCCAGCGAAAGTCTGCATCGCGAAGCGTGGCCCGGACGGAGAATGGCGGCGGCTGACCTACGCGCAGGCATTGCGTTCGGTTGAAAGCATCGGCCAAGCGCTTTTGGACCGCGGGCTTTCTGCCGACCGGCCTGTGGCGATTCTCTCGGAGAATGATCTGGAACACTTTTTGCTGACGCTGGCCGGCCAGCACGTGGGAATTCCTACGGCGCCGCTTTCGCCGGCCTATTCGCTGGTTTCCAAAGACTTCAGCAAGCTGCGCCATACCTTCAAAATTCTCACACCCGGGCTGGTCTTCGCGTCAGACGGCATCCGGTACGCCCCTGCGATTGAAGCCGTGGTTGGCGAACACGTGGAGGTCGTTACGACGACCGCACCTCCAGACCGTCGGAAGGCAGGCACTTTCGCCGATTTGCTTGAAACGACTGCGACGCCCGCCGTTGCTGCGGCTCACGAGAAAATCACGCCCGATGGCGTGGCGAAATTTCTTTTCACGTCCGGATCCACGGCCATGCCCAAAGCGGTGGTGAATACGCACCAGATGATTTGCAGCAACCAGCAAATGATCGCGCAGATATTCGGCTTTCTCGAGGACGATCCCCCGGTGATCGTGGACTGGCTCCCCTGGAATCACACGTTCGGCGGAAACCACGACGTCGGAATTGCGCTGTACAACGGCGGCACCTTCTACATTGACAACGGCAGGCCCGGTCCCGGAGCGATCGAGAGGACGGTTCGCAACCTGCGCGAAATTTCCACCACCGTATATTTCAACGTCCCCAAGGGCTACGAAGATTTATTGCCCTTCTTGCGTGCCGATCGCGAGCTTCGCGAGAATTTCTTTCGCCGCCTTGGCCTGATGTTTTATGCCGGCGCGGGCTTGTCGCAACCTGTGTGGGACGCCTACCGTGAGCTTGCGTTTGAGACATGCGGCGAGCGCATCATCATGGCGACCGGCCTCGGCTCGACGGAAACTTCTCCGATGGCGATGCAAACCACGTGGGAAACCGATCGCGCGGGCACGATTGGAATCCCCGTCCCCGGCGTCGAATTGAAAATCGTCCCTCACGGCAGCAAGCTCGAAGCGCGGGTGCGCGGACCCAATATCACGCCGGGATACTGGCGCCAGGACGAGCTGACGCAAAAAGTATTCGACGAGGAAGGCTTCTACTCGTTTGGCGATGCCGTGCGGCTGATTGACCCGAACGACATCAACAAGGGTCTGCTTTTCGATGGACGCCTGACGGAGGATTTCAAGCTCGGCAATGGCACATGGGTGAGCGTGGGCCCTCTTCGCTCTCAAGTTATCGCGCGCTGCGCGCCGTTTGTCCGTGACGTTGTGATCGCCGGCCTCAATCGCGATCACGTCACCGCGCTGATTTTTCCGGATGCGGAGGCGTGCCGGTCTCTCTGCCCGACGCTGCCGCCGGACGCGACGGAAGAAATTCTGGCGCATCCCGCCGTCCGCGAGCGATTTGAATCGCTGCTCGGGAACCTTGCGGCGGAATCCACGGGTAGCTCGAACCGAGTGACGCGCGCGATTCTGCTGGAAGAACCGCCATCGCTCGATGCCGGCGAAATCACCGACAAGGGTTCGTTCAATCAACGAGCGGTGCTCGATCGCCGGGCCGCGCTGGTCGAGCAGCTCTACCTCGAAAACCCTCCGCCTTCGATTCTGATCATCCATCGGAAATAGTTCCGCATCGCGGTTTTCCATGCGCCACATTCGTATTGGCGTTTATCATTGGGGGACCACTCGGTTCTTTTAGGAGGTGTCAAAATGGAAATGTCATCGGCTTGGTTTGCGGTAACCCTGGCGTCGCTGGCCTTGGGCCTAAGTGCATCGTCGAAGGCAGAAGCTCGCGAACCCGCTCCAGCACGGGCTGCCACCGTCACTTCCACGACCCATATCAATTACAAGTCGTCAAAGCCATTCGATGCCGTGACGGCGGCCATCGAAAAGCAATTGGGGAGATTCGACGCGGAAGCCTTTGGCGCTGCAATGAAGAATGTGTCAAATCCCGCAGAGGTGGAAGCCAAAGTCCACGCCATGGAAGGAAGCAGTGGCTTCATGCTGTTCGCGATGCGAGATCACGGGCAACTTCTGTCCTTGAAAGGGAAGAAGGCGTTTGCCCGGCAGTACGAAGTCGGGAATCCGCTGTTCGCGGTTGAGATGACCAAGGAGGATCTTCGCGCCGGAGAGTACGCTCCGCTGCGAATATACGTGTACGTTGGCGAGGATACGCTGACTCACGTGGACTACGATCTTCCGTCCACCGTTTTTGGCAGGTTCAAATTGGCCCAAGTGGACAAGGTGGCCAAGGGTCTGGATCAAAAACTGGAAGCATTGATCGCAAACGCGCTGAAGGATTGAACTCAGAACGAGAGGGTTCAATATCGGCGGATCAACTCGACGGACATTAAGGCACGAAATCCATCACGCTCAACGCAATTTAGCGCGCCACGGAGCGGATTGCGAAGTGGCGCGATTCAAGTGAAACCCTAAGTAACAGAGGAGCGAACATGAATCCGGCATCCGAGCCAGTGAAAGCCCTATTTTTGGACGACCTGCGCGTCGGCCAGCGATTTAGCTCCGGTTCGTATCGCATGGAGGAAGATCGCATGAAGGCGTTTGCGGCGGAGTTCGATCCGCAGCCTTTTCACCTCGACGATGCCGCCGCACAGAACAGCATTTTTCGCGGGCTCGCCGCTACCGGATGGCACACCGCCGCAGCAACGATGCGCCTGCAGGTGACCGGTGAAATGCGCCTCGCCGTAGGCCTGATCGGCCTCGGCGGTGAAATCGCGTGGCCGAGACCCACGCGTCCCGGCGACATACTACGCGTGGAAAGCGAGATCCTGGAGATTGTGCCGTCGCGATCGAAACCGAACCAGGGAATCGTGAAAGTTCGCAGCGCGACGCTCAATCAAAATAACGAAGAAGTTCAGGTATTCACCGCGAAGCTGCTCGTTTTCAAGCGCCCGACAAGTTGAGCGCGGTTCACTTGCGCCAGAATGCTTCGATTTCCTCGAGCGTGCGCCCCTTCGTTTCCGGAACCAGATAATAGGAGAAGAGCCACGCGCCGACGGCGAAGAGCCCGTAGAGCCAGAAAGTTCGCGTCGCGCCAATCTGTTGCAGCAGCGTCAGGAACGTCAAGCTAACCAAGAGATTCGAGCCCCAATTGAATGTTGCCGCGACACCTTCGGTCGAGCTGCGTACCTTCAGTGGATAAATCTCGGAAATCAAAAGCCAAAAAATCGGTCCCAGGCTGATGGCGAAGGACGCGACGTAGACCATGATGCTGATTACGGCGATCCACGAAAGCGCGCCAGTGGGGCTTGCCGAATGGAACGCCCACCCGAGCACGCCGAGCGTGACGACCATCCCCGCGATGCCAGTCAGCAAAAGGGGACGGCGGCCGATTCGGTCAATCAGCCACATCGAAACGATTGTCATCAGCACGTTGACGATTCCGATGCCGGCGGTTGTGAGAATGGCTCCGGAAGCGGAAGAAATTCCTGCTGACTGAACGATCAGCGGCGCGTAGTAGATGACGGTGTTGATTCCGGTGACTTGCTGAAAGACCGCGAGGCCGATTCCGACAATCAACGCTGGGCGAAGCTGCACGCTGAGCAAATCCCGCCAAGTGCCGCGCTCCTGCGCATGCGCCAAGCTATGCTCGATCTCCTGAAGCTCCTCATCCACGTCGTGCGTGTCACGGATGCGCGAAAGTATAGCGCGGGCAGCATCGTGACGCCCGCGTTTGGCAAGCCAGCGCGGGGACTCCGGCAAGAAAAACATTCCCAATGCGAAGATCGCGGCGGGCACGACAGCCAAGCCGAACATCCAGCGCCAGCCCTGAATGCTTGCGAAAGCATAGTCCACGATATAAGCGAGCAGAATTCCCAGGGTAATCGCCAACTGAAAAAGCGAAACGGTCCAGCCTCGCGCATCAGCGGGAGAAACCTCGGAGATATATACGGGAACCGCGCTGGAGGATAAACCGATACCGAAGCCGACGATGATCCGGCCGACAATGAGGATGCCGGGCGACATGGCCGCGGCACAAAGGATGGCTCCCGCCGCGAAGATGATCGCCGTGAGAATCAGCAGGGTTCGCCGGCCAAAGATGTCCGCCAGCCAGCCTCCCAGCAGCGCTCCTGCAGCTGCTCCCGCAAGCACGCCGCTGACGATGACCTCGAGAGCGAAAACGGAAAGCGAGAAGTCATTCTTGAAAAAGAGCTCGGCGCCGGAAATGACGCCGGTGTCGTATCCGAAGAGCAGACCGCCCAAACCGGCGAAGGCAGCGGCAAGATAAACAAACCGGCGATTCTGGGGAGGGGTAAGAGCCGAGTCTTTCTGCGGCGGAGTTTCTGCGCTCATGGCTTGAGGGCTCCCTGTGGAAACCGACACTGGCTGATCGTCATTGCTTCCTCACCGGAAATCAGTTTCCGGATCGGCTGGGGGAGATCCTGTCTAAGGGAATCTATATCCTTCTTTGAGCTCGCAGCGATAGCTCTTTGTTTGATCCTTCCCAACTTTCACGTTGCAAGCGGCCCAACTGAGATTTGGCGAGGGCCCGAGCGGAAATACAATATTTGTTCCAGCCACTTCGGCTTCAAGACTCGGCCCTTCCGCCGCGGCCGGCAAACTGAAGTTCAGCGCGCGGCCAAAAATCACGGGATAGGATTCCCGGACGATATCGCTGATCTCCTGCCGGAACACTTCCGCTTGAAATAGGAAAGTGGTCGTGTCCGACCAATCGAGAACGGACACTGCGATGTTGCGCCCCCCGTGGGAAAACTGATCGGACTGGATCTTGGTGAAGGGACATGGACCCGCTATGCAGGACACGCGCGCATCGTCGAAGACGTTTCCCTGCCCGGCATCGAGAGATGCCGAACCGACCGCGGCCTTCCATTTGTTGTCCGGTGAACAGGCGGAGCGATGGTCGCAGGGAACATTTCCGGTATTCACGGCCTGGAATGTCGTTACTCCGGTTCCGACGTTCACCGAGGCTGTCGTCTCGGTCGAATACCTGACGAAAACATTGGAAATCACAATTTGGGGACGACCGGGTTGATCGTCAGCCTCAGGATGAAGCGGCGTCATGCGGACAACGTATAGCTTGTCCCCCACGATGACCGGGAGGTCCACCGGCTGAAAATCCGGATGACGAAATTGGAGCACAATTGACCGGCCTCGTTTAATTCCTCGGCGCAACGTAACCCTGAAGAAACCCGAGAAATCCGATAACGCGTCCGCAGAAGCCAAATGGTCGGCCACACTAACCTCAACATCCGTAATCGGAGATTGTTTGCGTGTGTCGGAGTCCTCCTGGATGATGGCGCCCTTGAGCGATATCGGTTTGTAGGCATAGTGCAGGATTACTGCGGCGAGAATGACGGCGAAGATTGCGCCCACAGCTAGAATCAAGGCGATTCGAACACGAATCCTCCCGTCGCTGCGGGCGAGTTTCATCCTGCCCACGATCTTAGCAAACGTCGGGAACGCCAGTGCAAGAGTATGCTAGGTCTACGAGGATGGACTACACCGGCATCTCGAGAGTCCATATAATTGAAAGTATGGGGGATGCACGAGCGGTTTGGCGCAGGCTCTCGCGCCGCGAACTCTTGAGGCTAGGGGTTCGCGCAGGAGCGCTCATACCCTTAGCCGCTTCCGGCGCACTGCCCTCTGCGTGGGCACGAGGAGCGCAGAAGACTCCGCCAGCAACTGCTCCTGTTAACACGCCTTTCTATCAAGTAGACGAGGCGCTTCTCGAAGAAATGGAGAACGCCAACTTCCGCTACTTCTGGGAACAAACCAATCCTTACACAGGAATCGTACGGGACCGCTGCAACGCGACCACGCCGGATAAGAGCGACCTGGGAAGCATCGCGGCTACGGGATTCGGGCTCACGGCGCTCTGCATCGGCGACGAACGCGGGTATGTGCCGCATGCAGAAGCGCGGGGGCGAGTGCTGAACGCGATGCGCTTTTTGTGGAAGAAACTGCCCAATCATCGCGGTTTTTTCTATCACTGGGCCAACATAAACACGGGCGAGAGATTGTGGGATTCGGAAGTTTCCTCGGTTGATACCGCAATTCTGCTCTGCGGCGTGCTTACATGCCGGGAACACTTCGAACATTCCGAAATCAGCGACCTGGCGTACGACATCTTTGACCGGGTGGATTGGACATGGCTTTCCGAAGACACGCGAATCCTTCCTCACGGATGGACGCCGGAAAGCGGCTTCCTGCAGTTTCGCTGGGACAACTACAGCGAGATGATGATGATGTACCTGCTCGGATTGGGGTCGTCGTCACATCCCCTGCCGCCGGAAACCTGGACAGCCTGGAAGCGAGTAACTTTTGAATACGACGGCATCCGGTACATCGGCTCGTTTGCGCCGCTCTTCGTGCACCAATATTCACAGGCATGGTTTGACTTTCGCGGCAAACGCGACCAGTACACTGACTATTTCCAAAATTCAATCACTGCAACGGAGGTGCACCGCCGATTCTGCATGGATCTGGCCTCGCAGTTTCCGGATTACAGCGAAAGCCTATGGGGCATCACCGCCTCGGATTCGGCGAGGGGATACGTGGCATGGGGAGGTCCGCCGGCGACCGGGCCGATCGACGGCAGCGTGGTTCCATGCGCCGCAGCGGGTTCGCTACCGTTTCTTCCGCAGCCGGCCGTGCGCGTGCTGGAAACGATTAAGAATCGCTACGGACAGCGCGCGTGGACGCGATACGGCTTCGTGGACGCGTTCAATCCACTGACGAACTGGTACGACAGCGACGTGGTGGGAATCGACACGGGAATTAGCATGATCATGGCCGAGAATGCGCGCACGGGATACGTGTGGAATACATTTATGAAAAACCCGGAAGCAGTGCGCGGAATGGAACGCGCCGGATTCAAAGTTTACAAGCCATCGAAGCCGACAGGGACTGACTAGTTCTTCGCGGGTTTGTCCGCTAATACCCGAGACAGAAACCGATCCTCTACTGAAGTTCGATCAACGCAAGACCCTGAGGCGGGAGCACCAAGGTCAGTTGTCCGCGCGGCAGCGATTCTAGCTCGGGCGCTGGAAGCTCCGCCGCCTTACGAAGCTTGGCGATTTGCTGCGAAGTGGGATAGATAGGCTTTCCCATCGCGCTATAGGCGGCGAGCAACGATCCATGCGTGGCATCCAGGCGATACACACGAGCGCGATGGCCACCGGAATAGCCCTTTATTGCGAGCGTGACGGTTTTCGGCGCGCCTTTGTCCTCGGGCAAGAACAGATTCCAGACCGCTATCACCAGAGTGCCGTCGCTTCGCCGGGTTACGAGCGCTGATTCCGAGTCGTTCGCGAGCCTCTGGACGCCCAGGCGATGCAGAAGCTTGAAAGCATTGAACGCGGGCTTCGGCAAACCATCCTCCGCGATCAGACCATAACCGCCGTAAAAAGGTTGTTTAACGACCCCCTGTTCCTCGAAGACGTCGGAGAACGCCCAGTACGCCAGGGTATTGACCAAGCCATCGCATTGGCGAACGGTATCGGCGAGCCACGGGCCCATGAAAACGGCATCGGTGACGTCCGGCTCGTTCTTGTAGCTTGCGTTGTACTCGCTCCAAATAATCGGAAGATTCGAGAGCGGAGATTCCGCCACCTGATCGTGGACCTTGTGAACAGCGCGGCAAACCATTTGGGTGCGGGGAATGTCCTCGTTCGTGCCGAAGACATCTTTCGCTGAATCGTTTCCGTAAACGTGAGTGGAAACGAAATCCACGGGAACGTGATTGTCGGCACAGTGGCGAATGAAGCGGTCCACCCAGGCTGCTTGCGCCGTCGCTGGTCCGCCAACCCGCAGTTGCGGACTGACAGCTTTTATCGCGCGGGCCGCGACGTCGTAGAGCTGGTAGTACGTTTGCTGCTTCGGATCGCCCGCCCAGAAATCAATGTTGGGCTCGTTCCAGATTTCGAAATACCACCGCGAGACTTCGTTGATTCCGTAGCGATCAACCAGATGTTGGGCAAAATGCGAAACCAAGCCGCCCCATTTGTTCCAATCTTTCGGAGGGGAAACGATGGGCTTGTACCAGAAAGGATGCAGAGCCTGTTCGGCGGCAAGCTTGCGAGGCATGAAACTCAGTTCGACAAACGGGCGGACGCCATTCTGCAGCAGGCCGTCGTAGATCTGATCCACGTAGGAAAAATTGTACACGGGGTTACCGCTCGCATCCTCATCGTAGACGCCTATTTCGTCGTCTAGTACCGCATGGAAGCGGACATATTTGAAGTCAGTGGCGGCCTTCACGTCACGCAGATCGCGGCGATAGCTATCGCGCAAGCTCAGAATTGCGCGGCCGGACCCGAACATCTGCTCCCAATAATGCGGGAACGGATGAGCTGGAGCCGATGGATCACACGGCGATTGTTTCCGCGAGAGCCGCCGGTGGCGGACTCGGCTGCGGCGATGACTTTAGTGATCCCTGTGCTCCAGTCTGTGGTGCGGAGAAAACGACAATTAAACAGAGGCAAAGCAGGCGAGCGGTGGAGCGCGGCCGTGAATTCAAGATTCCCACAACAACCTTAGTATGCCGCAGGTACGCTCGCCCGGGACAGGCTCTAATTTCGGAATTCTAGCCGGTGCCCTGGATTACGGAGCCATCTGTCGTACGAAACTCATTGGGATGTTCGTCGGTGATGGGATGTTTTGCGGCGAGCGCTTCGTCAACTTCGATGCCCCAGCCGGGCTTCTCGCTGATCCATGCGTAGCCGTCTTTGATTTCGAGGCAGCCCTGAAAAATATCCTGGACGACCTGCGGGTATTCGAAATGCTCGTGAATGCCAAAATTCTCGTTCGTGAGATCGAGGGTCAGGTTAGTCATGTGACCAACGGGAGAATTGGGGCTGCCATGCCAGGCAAACTTAACCTCGTAATTTTCGGCAAACGCGGCGATTTTGCGGGCAGCCGTAAAACCTCCCACGTGGGAAACATGGTGACGTATATAGTCGATTTCGCGCGCTTCCACGAGCGGCTGCCATTCATGCGGGTTGTTCCAGAGTTCACCGATCGCGAGAGGCGTGGTGCATTGCTGGCGAACGATTTTGTAATGGCCAGCATCTTCGGGCGTAAAGAGGTCCTCGCAGTAAAACAACCGGAACGGCTCGACGTCTTTGCAGAATTGAACGCCTCGGATACTGTCGAGCAGCGAGTGCACGTCAACGCCGAGACCGATTTCGGGCGGCATTTCTTTTCTGAATGTTTCAAATGCCGCGAGAACCTTGCGAGTTTCCTTGTCTCGATCGAAGGGGACGGACCCATCATCGAATTTCGGCTGGCCATAGAGCGTGTTAACGGCACCATCGCGAAGAAACATCGCGACGAGGAGATTTCGGCAGCCCTTTTCGACGAGCTTCATTGAGTTCTCGACGAGCTGCTTGCCGGGATCCTGATTTTGGCCGCCCATGCCGACGTGGAGATAGATGTCCGCAGCCTCGCGACACTTGCCGCCGACCAGCTGATACACGGGCATTCCCGCTTGGCGCCCTTTGATGTCCCACAGCGCGTCGCAGACGCCGCCGATGGCGCAATTCAGAACCGTGTCGTTCTTGTAGTACGAACTCATGTAGCAAATTTGCCAGATCTGCTCGATCCTGTCGGTCGTCCTGCCCATCACCAGGGGCTTCAGATATTGCTCGACCGCTGCGGCGACGAGCTTGTAGCGGCCGCCGGGGAACGTGTTTGTTGCGCAACCGTAGCCATAGAGCCCAGCCTGATCGGTAGTAACTTTCACGACGGTGGAGTCGTTGGTGCCGCCGCCGCCGACTTGAATCACGCTGATATCTTTAATTCGCGGAGCGGGCATCCCGCGCGTGGCGCGGTCAACGACCGCTTGTGCTTGCTGTTCCCTCGGCGTGGGCGCGGCTTGAGCCATGGGAGCGCGGAAGAAACCGGCTACCGCCGCGCCTCCGCCCAGCATCGCCCATTTCAGCATTGCGCGGCGATCTTGAGCGCCGCCCGACTTGGAACTTTTCATCCGCGCCTCAGTACAATCGATTGTGAGCGTCTCAATTTCATCTCTACTGCGCTGCCTGGCTTCTGAGTGACGCTTCGCGGATCGCCTTGAACTCCGCGCCTGCCTTCCATTCCGGCATCTTATCGGCATTCGCCACGCGGTCGCCGATCTCAAAATACAGCTGGCTGTCTTCCGCGGCTCCGCTAAGATTCCAGTCAGGTTTAATTACGTCGCTCGGCTTGTGGTAATCGTTCGCAGTGTACTCATCCTTCTTCATCATTCCCCATCCCGGCGGTTTCCCCAGATAATCACTGCCGCTATCAGGGTCGAGCGCCGGAACTCCCACTTTCGCGAAACTGAAATGGTCGGAACGATAGTAGAAGCCCTTTTCGGGTTCGGCGTCCGGACGAACCACTCTTCCCTGATCTTTGGCGGCTTCGGCGGCTACTTCATCGAGCGTTGACTTGCCCATGCCAATTTCGAGAATGTCGTGAGTCCTTCCCCAGGTGTTCATTCCATCCATGTTGATGTCCGCGGCAGTCCGCGCGAGGGGATACAGTGGATGAGTCGCGTAATACTCCGAGCCAAGCAGGCCCTGCTCTTCAGCGGTAACGGAGATAAACAGCATCGTCCGCCGGGGCGCGGTCTTTAGCTGAGCGTAAGCGCGCGCAATCTCCAGAAGTGCCGCCGTGCCGGAGGCGTTGTCCGCCGCGCCATGGTAGATATTGTCTCCATTCACTGGCGGGCCGATCCCGAAGTGATCCCAATGCGCGGTGTAAATCACATACTGATTCTTCAGCACGGGATCACTTCCGGTTCGCTTCGCGATCACATTGTGGGAATCAATCGTGCGGATTGTGTTGTGGATGACGAGATGCGCGTTCATTCCCAACGGTACCGGTTGAAAATCACGGGTCGCTGCCTGCTGTTTCAGCTTCTCGTAATCGAGGCCTGCCGCGCCGAAAATCTCCCGCGCCTTTTCGTGCGAGATCCATCCCTCTGCCACGGCCCGGCCCATGCCTTTGTCAGCCGATAGGAGACTGAACGATTCGCCGCTCCAACTGTTTCGCACAACTTCCCAGGGATAGCCGGCGGGCGCTGTCTCATGGACGATCAGACATCCCGCTGCCCCCAATTCCGCCGCCTTCTCATATTTGTAGGTCCAGCGCCCGTAATACGTCATCGCTTTCCCGCCAAACATCGCGTCATCCAGCACGGGCGGATTGCCTTTGGTGACCGGCGGATCGTTAACGAGCACGACGATCACTTTCCCTTTCACGTCCACGCCCTTGAAATCGTCCCATTTGTATTCGGGCGCCTGCACGCCGTAGCCGACAAAAATCATCGGCGCGTCGAGAGTTACGGAATCCGCCACGCGTCTCGTCACGGCCACAAAATCATCCCGGTAAGCTGCGCGGATCGTCTTCCCGTGTCCGGCAAACGTCATCTCCATATTCCGGTCGGGCCGAATTCCCACGAGAGGCACATTTTGCAAGTAAGTCCCGTCGGGATTGCCGGGCTCGAGCCCCGCCGCGCGATATTGTTCCTGCAAATAAGCAATGGTCTTGGTTTCGCCTTCGGTCCCCGGCCCGCGCCCTTGGAATTCGTTCGACGACAGCACGCGGATGTGGGCCAGCAGCCGATCGGCTGAAAAGGAGAGGGCAGCCGCCGCACCCGCCGAACTCTGCGGCCTGGGGGTGGCGCGCGCGACGACTACGGCGCCAACCATATTTAGAAGCACGGCCGCAATTACCAGCGGCACCTCGCGCGAGCCCCGAATTCCTCGTTTCATTTATTACTCCAAAATAACAAAATCGAAAACGCGTGCGATTGTACTCCCATTTCGCATGCTCCGGACGTCGTGAAATCGAGGACCGAATGGGAGCGTAGGCGGGCAAAACCTATTTTCTGGACCTTGGGCGCTCTCGGTGTAAAATCCAGCGGAATGGACAAACGGCCAAGAGTCGAGCCGGCAAGGTCAAACTGCAAAATTGCCGAAGCCATTCGATAAACTCCGAACCGGCCCACGCGCCTATTGGCAACGTGATCGCGAGCGCGGTTGCCGGAGAGAGACCGAAGGAGTATTCATGAAAAAGCGAAAGACACTGAAATCTTTGTGGTCGAGAAATCTTGGCATCATCGTTGCAGCTGGTGTTCTTACAATCGCGATGGCAACCGCGGGTCTCGCGCGATCGTCGGCTCATGCATCAAGGGCCGCAGCAGACACCGGGGCGGCAGATGTACTTGGCATGGCGTTCGATGGCCACCAGACGGCGAATCTGGATGCCACGGTCAAGTTCTACGTGACGATGGGATATCCCGTGGCGAGCAAGACCGACTGGAAAGTCGACAAGGTGGCCAACGCGCTGGGCGGCACGAAGGGCGCGGAATCGCGCACGGCGATCATCAACATTCCGAGCTCGGTGGTGGTAGGCAAGCCGTTTCCGCTGATCCTTCGCGAATACCGCGGAATCGACCGGAAGGACTGGAGCAACCTGACGTCCTCGGATTTGGGAGCCGGGCACATGGACGTGACGGTGATGGACGATTGCAACCCGGTGATGGATACGCTGAAGGCCGCGGGGCTGCTGCGAGTGCCTAAGATGGGATTTCCGGAGCCTGCGGCGGGGCAACCGCGCAGGTTCGTATTCGTCCAGGATCCGGACGGATGGTTCATCGAGCTCTTTGCGAAGATGAAGCCAGCGCCGGGCGCGCCGCCAGAGGGGCCGAAGGTTTCGAATTCCAGCGCGACCCAGCAAAATATCGAGCGGCTGGGGATTCAGGCGGGATTCAATCACATCGGCTTGAACGTGATCGACCCGGCTAAATCGCTGGCGTTTTATCAGGGCGTATTGGGCGGAGACTATCCGCCGCTGCCTGCCCCCGCGCCGGCCGGAACCGCGCCGCGAATGACCATGCTCAATGGCTGGTACCCGCAGGCGACCACAACCGGAAACGTCCGGCTCGAATTGCTCGGGTCTCCACAAAATAGAGACAAGCCGGCTCCGGACCAGCACTTTGCCGATATCGGCGTCAACTACGTCGGCTTCCAAGTGACAAACCTCGACGCGGTATACGCAAGAGCGAAGGCGGCCGGCGCCATAACCGTCTCGGATGGCGGGATCGTGAAGGTTAAGGACGGCCGCGCCGTGATGCTGCGCGACCCCGACGTCGGTGGATTCGTCGAACTATGGCAACCGGCGAAATAGCGTACGGGTGACCAACGCGGAAAAATGGCGCGCCCGGAGGGGTTCGAACCCCCGACCTTGTGCTCCGGAGGGTCGCCGCGGCGACCTCTATCCATCTGAACTACGGGCGCGCGGGTGTGGAAACAATCGCCTCAGTTCGTCGCGGCCTCTGCCTGTTTTCAACTCTCGCTCGCGCCGCATGGCCCCGGCGCGGGTCGGATACTCCTCGTGGTGTAGGAGTTCCCACGGGCGGCCGTTTTTCGTCGAACTCGATAACCCGGAGTTATGCTCTTCGATACGACGCGCCAAGTTTGCCGTCGAGCCGGTGTAGAAACGCCCGTTGGTTTCGCTTCGCAGTACGTAGACACTAAACATATGGAAAATGGCGCGCCCGGAGGGGTTCGAACCCCCGACCTTGTGCTCCGGAGGCACACGCTCTATCCATCTGAGCTACGGGCGCGCTCTTGTCGAGCATGCTGATTTTACATGGCCCTGCGCGGCGTAGCAAAGTAATCCCCGGTTCCGGTGGTGGTGTCATCCGATCATGCAGATAGAGCGAGGAGAAAAGCATAAGTCTCACCACAGAGCACACGGAGAAGGCAAAGAGCGCACAGAGGAAACTTAAGATCGGCCCTGCCTGTCTTGCCCGCAAGACCTCAGAGTAAGGAACCCGCAGAACACCGAGAAGACACCAAGACTTACCATACCCTTCGCGAAGGCAGCGCGTCCGTCGAGTGGTATAATTCCGCGCCTTGTATCCCATGAACGAATCGCTGAGACATTGGCTGGAAACCGCCGGAACGCGCGGCGTGCGCATCCTCGTCATCTTCCTCATCGCGCTTATTCTCGCGCGCGCCCTGAAAGCGCTGACCACTCGCCTGGTGCAAAGCGCCAAGGGACAAACGCGCGCTGCGCAAATGCGCGAGCAGCAGACGCGCACGGCGGCTGGGCTGGTTTATAGCGTCGGCGCCGCGGTCATCGTGGCTGCGGCGATACTGATGGCGCTTCCGGAGTTCGGCTTCGACGTGACGCCGTTCGAGGCGGCCGCCGCCGTGGGCAGCCTCGCGCTTGGTTTCGGCGCGCAGAGCCTGGTGAAAGACATCATCAACGGATTTTTCATTGTGCTGGAAGACCAGTACGTCGTCGGCGACCTGATTCAGGTGAACGGAGAAACGGGCCGCGTGGAATACCTCACGCTGCGGCGGACGGTGATTCGCAATGTGGCCGGCGCGATCGTGACCGTGCCGAATTCTCTGGTCGGCCAGGTCGCCAACCTGAGCCGCGATTGGTCGCAGACGTTCGTGGACGTGACCGTTCCGTCCGATGAAATGGTGGGACGGGCGCTGACGACGCTGGAGAAAATCGCGGGAGATTTCCGCAACGACGCGGATTGGTCCCCGGCGCTGGTGGACGGTCCGCGCGTGCTCGGCGTAGAATCTCTGTCGCTCGATGGAACGGCACTGCGGCTTCAAGTCCGCACGGTCCTCAATCGCAAGGATGATGTAGCACGGGAACTCCGACGGCGCATCAAGCTGACGTTCGAGGCATCGTCCATACCGCTGAGTCACACGCATCAAGTGCAACTGACGGGCACCATCGCAACACCTCAAGCTTAACGATTTGAAGAAATCGTTTGCAGGCTGCTTTCGTATCCGACCTTACACAAGGAGGAATAGATGGGGAAAGTGACGCACGACCAGGCCAACCTGATGCTCCGGCTGTACGAGATGCGGCGTGAGCCCCGTATGCGCGAGGCGCGCGACTGGTATTTCGGCAAGTTTCACCCAACTTCGCTCGAGGACATGAGCAAATATCCGATGACCAGTCCGGAAAGCGCATCGGTGCGCATGCTGATCAGCTATTGGGAGATGGCGGCGAGCATCGTGAACCGCGGCCTGATTGACGAAGGATTTTTCTTCGAAAATACGGGAGAGCAATGGATGGTTTGGGAAAGGATCAAGGCGTTTGTCCCGGCCATGCGCGCGCGCAGCAAGAACCCCCACCAGTACGGGAATCTCGAAAAACACGTGAAGAAGCTCGAAGCCTGGCGGAAAAAGCGCGCTCCGGGAATGGCCGAAGCCATGCGCCAGATGATGGCGCAAATGCAACAGGCCGCTCCGAAAACATCCGGAGACTGACGGCTTTGTCCCGCGAAGCGGGCTTCCGGCGATCGCTTTGCACAATGCGCGATTAAACCGGGTGGCTACATCGAGTCCCGACCCTCTAACGTTGCACTCGGTTGTCGGAGGACGTTTATGCCATGTCTCGTGCTGATTATTTTTCTGGCATTTCCGCGGATCGCGCTGGTGCTGTTATTCCTCTTCTCGAATTACCTGCAGCACGCGTATCACGGGCTGATTGTGCCACTGCTGGGATTCTTATTTTTGCCGCTCACAACGCTGGCATACGCCTGGATGGCAAACACGGGACGGCCCACCACGGGAATCAATTTGCTGATTCTAATCGTAGCCGTTGTGATTGATTTGAGCGGCCTCGGACATGGCTACTCTCGTCGGAGACGCGATTAGCCGGCCTTAATCTATTCAGTCAGCCACCGATTATTGATGAATGCGTTTTCAGAAACGGGCCGTCGGCGCTGTTTCCTGAGGGCAACCCTGTCCGCGGCGCGCCGGTGCATGCTAGGGTACTGCGCGTGAGCGAGGGCCAACGCGATGCCGGGCTGGTGCGCGCGGTAGGGCAATGGGGCCTGGCAGCGAGCGTGATTAACATCGTTGTCGGCGCCGGCATTTTCGCGGTGCCGGGAGCGCTGGCGGCCTGCCTGGGGCCGTATGCTCCCTTGGCGTTTCTTGTCTGCGCGGTTGCGGTCGGATCGGTCGCCCTCTGTTTTGCCGAGGGCGGCAGCCGGATGCCCACCAGTGGCGGACCCTATGGCTATATTGAAGCCGCTTTTGGGCCGCTCGCGGGTTACGTCGCCGGGACGCTACTGCTATGCGGGGACGCGCTCGGATGCGGCGGTGTCGCCGCAGCTCTGGCAGACGTGGCCTCAAGCGTCGTGCCGCCGCGGTGGATGGCGCTGGCGCACGCGTCGGTAATAATTGTCGTTGTTGGCGGGATTGCGCTGGTCAACACTGGCGGCGTGGCGCGAGGCGCGCGGCTGGTGAATGCGACGACGATGGTGAAGTTGATTCCGCTCGCGATTTTCGTCATCGCCGGCGCGGGCGCAATCCATCGCGCGAACTTCGTGCAAACGATCCAGCCCAGCACCGCGGGACTGGGGCGCGCCCTCCTTCTCGCGTTATTTGTGTGCACCGGCATGGAGACGCCACTGGCCGCCAGCGGCGAGGTGAAGCAGCCGGCGCGCAACATTCCGCGCGGGCTGGCCATGGGGCTGGTATCGGTGGCTCTGCTCTACATCGCCATTCAGGTGATCGCGCAGGGGATCCTGGGACCCGCGCTGGCACATTCCACGGTGCCACTGGCCGATGCGATGGCGCGCGATAAGTCCGGCGCTGCGCCTGCTGATGCTGGCCGGCGCCGCATTGTCCATGTTCGGCTGGATTAGCAGCGACATCCTCGGCAGTCCGCGTATGGTGTTTGCCTTCGCGCGCGACGGGCTGCTGCCGCGCGTGCTTGGCCGCGTACATCCACGCAGCCATGCGCCGCATATCGCCATTCTGTGCTACGCCGCGGTGGCCATGGGCCTCGCGCTGACTGGGACATTCGCGGAGCTCGCCGTGCTCTCAACGCTCGCGAGCGCGGCTCTGTATATCGGAGGCTGCGCGGCTGCCTCGGTGCTTGCGCGCCGCGGTGTTGCGCAGGCTGGCGCGCCGCTGGGTTCTCGCTGGCTGGGACTTGCGATGGTGACGGGCATTGGCAGCATGCTGGTTTTCATTGCCTTGGCATCGCGCGCGGAAATCATGGGCCTGTTGGCCGTTGTCGCTGCCAGCGCGCTGATTTACCTGCTGCAAACCCGGACGGTGCTTGCCCGACGGTGAACCGTTGAAATTGTTGGAGGCGCGGGTGGGAATCGAACCCACGAATGAAGGTTTTGCAGACCTCTCCCTTCCCACTTGGGTACCGCGCCTCGGACGCACAGTATAGCGAAACAGCGATGCGGATTCAGCACGCAATGGCCGGTCTTGGCGCGCGAATTTCCTATTCTTTCGCACACAGACATTCGCTGCCAGTAGGCGGCATCGCGCCAAGGATTTGTGCCGGGCACGGTCCCGAGGCTTCGGGACTGTGCCCCTACGAAAGCAGCCAAGCCATCGAACGGCTTCTCCGCAAGCACGGTTCGCGCTAGAGTGTTTGGAGCTGTCGCGGTGCGACGAAAGGCGTCTGAAGCGAATGTTGATGAGCCCCATTGTGTGGCTGGCGGCTGGCGTGGTTGGAATCGTGATTGTGGCGCTGATGCTTCGGTCGGCGGGCCGGCGCTCGGAAACACAATTGACGGCGGTGCGGCAGGAAATGCAGAGTTCGCTCGCGGCCCAGCTGCAGGCCGTCGCCGGGCAGCTGAATCATCTGATGCAGGGCGTGACGCAGCAGCTCGGGCAGGTCCGCCAGGAGCTGATGTCCGGCGTCGCTTCCACGGGGCAGCTCAATGCGGAAGCGCAGCGGGACGTCGCCAAGCAATTGAAATCCTCCACAGACGCGCTTGCGCAAATGCACCAGAAAGTCGGAGAGCTACAGCAAACGAGCCAGGATCTTTCGAAGGCCACGCAAACGCTTCAGTCCGTCTTGGGCGGAGCGAAAACCCGCGGGTCGCTGGGCGAAATCGCGCTCGAGGGCCTGCTCGCCGATGCGCTCCCACAGGCCGCGTACGCTACGCAATATCGCTTTGCTTCGACGGGCGCGATCGTGGACGCCATCGTGCGCAGCGGAGATCACCTACTCCCGATTGATTCCAAATTTCCACTGGAAGCTTACCGGCGCCTGACCGAGGAAGGCAACGACGCGCGGCGCGATTTCTCCTTGGCCGTCCGCAAGCACGCTGATTCCATCGCCGAGAAATACATTCTTCCGGACGAACACACGTTCGATTACGCGCTGATGTTCGTGCCTTCCGAAAGCGTCTATTACGAGCTGCTGATGACCGAGGATCCGAAACACGGGCGGCTCGAGGAATATTGCCGCGGGAAGCGCGTCTTCCCGGTATCGCCGAACAGTTTCTTCGCATTTCTGGGCGCCGTCGCGGTGAGTTTGAAGGGACAGCAGATTGAGGAAAGCGCGCGACACCTGGTCGCAAGCCTTGCGGGAGTCACCAAGCAGGTTGACACGTTCGCCGAAGTTTACGAAAAGCTCGGCACACATCTTCGCCACGCGCAGCAGAGCTACGAAGACGCCGACAGCAAGCTGAACCGCGCGCGAAATTCCCTGGAGCAGATGTCGCAGGGCGCGCTCCCCGAAGGCGTCGCGACGCCCAAGGCGCTCGAGGGCGGCTCGGGCGAATAAGCGCTAGCTAGAGAGCGTCATATGCGGCGTTCAGCAGAGTGCGAAAATCTCCAGAAATCGTTTGCTTCAGAATCACGCCCAGTTGTGCACGGACGACTGGCAAATCGCGAGGGTGACGCGCCAGCCGCCTGGAGAGTCCCTGAACGCTATTCTGCAATTCCCTCGGAGCCAAAGGCACCGCGGCTAGCAAGTATCGCTGGGCGATATCCAGGTCCGGCGCGGGGAGCAATCGCGCGCGGAAGGAATAATCTCCGGCACGGACCGCCTGCACGTCGAGCGCAGCGTCATTTGGCGCGCCGCCTTTTGTCAGCAATTCCTGCGTGTCGCCGCGCATGAATCGAAGCACGCCGGGCGTTTCGTTTTCGACCACTATCCAGAGCTTCTCGTCCGATCCGCGCACGCGCACGTCCAGCATGGACTTTCTTTCCGGCAGCAGCGCCGGCTGCGGCGCCTCAAAATCGAGCGCCACCAGAGTCGTGCTCGCGGTTACCTGCGCACCGGGAGATTCCACGGAAATCTTCGCCGGACCGGGGGTTGCCTTCTGGCTCGGAAGCGCGACGAGGCACTCGGGCGAAGCCGCGAGCACAAGAGCGGGCTCGTCATTGATATGCACGCTATCCGAATCGGCTTCGCCGCGAAGGCTTGCGCTGCAAATCCAGAAGCGGTCGCGCACGGAAACAAACGCGGGAAGAGTGGTGCCCTTTGGCTCGCTCGCTCCGGTGGCGGGATCAATCAGCGCTGCGACGGAAGCGCCCGCGCCCTTTGCCAGTAAATAGCCGCCCGACGTTGGCACCGTAAAGACGGCGCGTCCCGTGCGGTCAGTTGTCAGCGTCTGGCCGTCGCCGAGAGTGACCGTGACGCCAGCCGCAAGCTTCCCGTCCACACCGAGGACGGCGAGCGTCGCCGAATGGCCCGCCATAATTCTTGGGGGAAGCACAATTGTGACGGTCCAGGTGGTGTAGGGATTGGATTGGACTTGCGCGGCTCGCGGCGTGGGCACGCGCGCCACGGCGATTCCGCACAGCAAGTTCGCGCCGATGCACATCAAGATGCAAGCAGCGATACGGCAATCAGGCGCGGTTTTCATTTTTTGTCGTCGCACGCGACATTAATCGTCGAGGCGCACGACGAAGGTAGTCAATTGCTCGCTGGAGCGCAACTGGTCGGCGAGGTGTTGCGCGGCATCCTCGGACGGCAACCGGCCCACGCGTACGCGGTAGAAGATTCCGTTCGCGGTATCGAACATCGCGACGCTCACGGGAGAATATCGCGCCGCAAGCTGAACCCGGAATCGGTCGGCGTTGTCCTGCGACTGGAAGGCGCCCACCTGCACGCCGAAGAATCCCGCCTGCGGATTCGGGCCGCCGAGAATTTCAAGGCGCACTGGGGCCGTGCCGGTTCCGACCATGTCAATCGCTTGCGCGGCCGAAAGCGAAAGATCAATCACGCGATTCGCGACAAACGGACCGCGGTCGGTAATGCGCACCTCGGTTTGCTTTCCATTGCGGAGGTTGGTCACGCGGACGATCGCGCCAAACGGCAGCGTGCGGTGCGCCGCCGTAAATTGGTGCATGTCGTAAACTTCACCGTTCGAGGTGCGGCGCCCGTTGAATGGATCGCCGTACCATGACGCCACTCCCTCCTCCGTGTATTGACCCGGAATGGCGGGCTGGCGTTCGACGGCGGACGGCGGGCCCGAGGGCGGCGAAGGCGCTTCTGCATTTGGAACGGACTCTACCGGCGGGGCCTGTACGGGCGGCTGCGTGGTGTTCGCCCGGTGCGCGCAGCCCGCCAAAATCATCAACGCGCACGCGAGCACAACCGCCAGCCGCGCGGGAAATACGGCGACGGCGCGGCTGAAAGCCCATTTCGGATTTAATTGGTACTCCGCCAGCCAAACGGAGGACTTCACGCGGCTTCCCGATTCACTTGTTTGCACTCAACTTGGGTATTATAGGAACGCTCGCACATTCCCGCAAGGAACCCTATTGGCCCTGTCGCCGCAGATGCGTTGGAAGTTCGATCAGTTCCGCAAGAAAATGAGCGGGGCGTTTGGCAGCGAAATCGAGCAGCCGCGCCCTCAACTTTGCCCGGCGTGCCGCACACTGGTTGGCGCGGGCGCGAAGCGCTGCCACCAGTGCGGCGCAAGCATGACGTTTTCCATGGCAGCGGCCAGCCGTTCGCTCAGCCGCTGGATGCCGACGACTTCCCCAGCCACGTACGGAATACTCACGCTGAGCTGCGTCGTGTTCCTAGTGAGCCTGCTGGTGAC
The DNA here is from genome assembly GCA_963818605.1 of uncultured Acidobacteriota bacterium. Taxonomy (GTDB): domain Bacteria; phylum Acidobacteriota; class Terriglobia; order Acidiferrales; family UBA7541; genus Palsa-295. The sequence goes on along the minus strand of CAWFSW010000004.1, from coordinate 38,732 downwards.
AATGCGCGAAAGCGGTTTTCAGACACCGGGCGGCGGTGGTTTGTCGAGCCTGTTCAATTTCGGAGGAATCAGCAGCGGCGTGCTCCAACGCCTGGGGGCGTCGCTGCCGCTGCCGTACAATTTATCCCAGCCCTGGCGGTTCGTGACGGCAGTATTCCTCCACGCCAGCATTCTTCACATCGTATTCAACATGTGGGTGCTGATGGATATTGGCCCGCAGATCGAAGAGCTATACGGTTCAGCGCGCTATCTATTTATTTATGTTGTGACCGGAATTGGCGGATATATCGTCAGTAGCGCGATCGGTCATTTCAGCGTCGGCGGATCCGGAGCGCTTCTGGGTCTGATCGGCGTGCTTCTGGCAATGACAACTGGACGGCGAGCCGCGGGATTGCAAATGCTGCGCAGCCAGCTGATCCGCTGGCTAATTTACATCGGCATCTGGGGCTTATTGTTTCCGGGGATAGACAATTGGGCGCATGGCGGAGGGCTCGCTACAGGATTCATACTCGGCAAGATTCTGATTGACCGTCCCCCAGCGACGCCGGAGGAGCGGAAGCTGGCGTATGCGCTCGGATGGGCTGCGGCGCTGATCGTCGTGGTCAGTTTCGCGTTTATGATCTTCGGAAACCTTCGCGCGACCTGAATCGCAGAAGGAGCAGCCGGCATTCTCGCTTCGCGCACTCTATTGCCCGGCGTTCAGTTGACGCGACACCACGACGCTGTAATGCAATCCTGAAGTAATCACCAGAGCCGCGACGCAATAGCCGCAAATCTCACGCGCCGTTGACAGGCCCTTCCCGCCCCACGCAGCCATCACCAACACCATCACGATCAGCAGAATTTCGAAGAACGTCGTCAGCTTTCCCCAGATGCTCGGCGGAAACGGTCGGTAGCCTACCGTCAGCAGAATCACCGCGCAGGCGACCAGCAGCAGCACGTCGCGGCCGAGAACCAGAATCGCGAGCCACCAGCCGATTTTGTCCTTGAGCGCCAGCACGAAATACGACGACGACATCAGCAGCTTGTCCGCGATGGGATCGAGGTACGCGCCGAGAGCCGTTTTCTGATTCAGCGAACGCGCCAGCCAACCGTCCAGCCCGTCCGTCAATCCGCCGGCGACAAGAATGCCGAGAGCCAAAAAGTAGCGGTCGTATTTGATCGCGATAATAAAAAAAGGCAGGAATGCGAGGCGGAGAAACGTCAGTTCGTTCGGAACCGTAAAGATGCGATTTTTCATTCTCTTTCCGGCTTCATCGCGCGAACTATAGGGAGCGCTCCATCAGGCGAACTGTGCGAGATATTCCGCCAGCGAGCGGCCCACTTTCTTTTCGAACATTTCGGCCAGCGAAGGAATCGAACCGCGCGCTTCATCCAGCGCAATACGCTCGATTCGCACCATGGGGAAAAACAGCGTCGGCAATCCGATGCGGTCGCCCTCCGGGTGCACCACCTGGATGACAAAATCGTCGAACGAGCCCAGATCAATTCCGCGCATGGTCACTCCAGCGTGCGAAATATCGAGCAATTCGCCCCAGAGCCTTTCCTTCGGGCTATGCAAGCTCAGGACCACGATCGAATGCGGCTGCATCGGTTCTCCTGGAAACCTTCAAGGTGCCGGAATCAGATCGAAATCGTCTTCAAATCGGGCGCCCGCAGCAGTGTGGGCTCCGTTACCTTTCTGGACTGCTTCCGGCGTCACGCCCGGCGCCACTTCTCGCAGCACGAGCCCCTTTGGCGTTACTTCGATCACTGCCATATCCGTCACGATCAAATCCACTACCTGAATGCCCGTCGGCGGCAGCGTGCAGGACTTCATGATTTTCGGGCCGCCATCCTTGGTCGCATGCTCCATGGCGATGATCACGCGTTTGGTGCCCGCCACAAGATCCATCGCGCCGCCCATACCCTTCAGCATTTTCCCGGGGACGGCCCAGTTGGCGAGCGTGCCCTTTTCGTCCACTTGCAGCGCGCCGAGCACGCTCACATCAATGTGCCCGCCGCGGATCATCGCGAATGAATCGGAGCTCGAAAAATAACAGCAGCCGGGAATCTCCGTCACCGGCTCTTTGCCCGCGTTGATCAGATCAGGGTCGTCTTCGCCTTCATAGGGATAAGGGCCAATTCCGAGCATGCCGTTCTCGGATTGCAGGATCACGTCAATACCCTTGGGAAGATAGTTCGGAACCAGCGTGGGAATTCCAATGCCCGAGGTTGACGTAGTAACCATCGCGCAGTTCCTGCGCCACGCGTCGCGCGATGAACTCTCGCTTGTCCGTTGGAGCCGGCATTACGCGCCCCGCTTTCGCTTCGGACCAGGCTCTGTCGGCTTCAGATAGTTCGTACCCTGGAAGATCGCGTCCACAAAAATTCCCGGTGTGTGAACGCTATCCGGTTCCAGCTGTCCTAGCTCAACGATTTCCTCGACCTCGGCCATCACGTAGTCCGCAGCCGTCGCCACGACGGGATTGAAATTGCGCGCTGTCTTCCGGTAAACCAAATTTCCCCAGCGATCGCCTTTCCACGCCTTCACGAAAGCGAAATCGCCGCGCAATGCGGGGACGAGTATGTGCGGCCGGCCGTTGAATTCGCGAACTTCCTTGCCTTCGGCGACCATCGTGCCGTAGCCGGTGGGCGTGAAGAACGCCGGAATTCCGGCGCCTGCGGCGCGCATCCGCTCGGCGAGCGTGCCCTGGGGATTCAGCTCCATTTCGATTTCGTTGTTCAGTGCGAGTTTCTCGAAGAATTTATTGCTCCCCACATAGCTCGCGATCAGTTTCTTGATCTGCCTGTTTTCGAGCAATATGCCGACGCCGAAACCGTCCGTGCCTGGATTGTTTGAGGCAACGGTGAGATTTTTCGTGCCTTGCCGCCGCAGCGCGTTGATCAGGTTCTCCGGAGCTCCGCAGCAGCCAAACGCACCCATCAGGATCGTCGCGCCATCCTTCACGCGGCCGATAACCGCCTCGGCATTCGCTACGCGCTTGTCCATCGATCTCTGTTCCTTTCGAATACGACTGCGGAAACCCGGAGTTTACTACAATAGGGGATGCTGCGGCGTCCGCGTGCTACGTACTGCGTTTGCTGATTCCCTCGCGTGCGGCGCGTTTGAGCGCGCGAATTCGAGTGGCCACCGCGCTCGCGGCGTCATTCGGCGTCGCAGCCTTCTCGATTTCGGCGACCAGGGCCGATCCGACGACGGCCGCGTCGGCGATCCCGCCCAGCACGGACACATGCTCGGGCGACGAAATCCCGAAACCGACCGCGAGCGGCAGCTTCGTGAAGCGCCGCACCCGCCGCGCCAGCGCCGGCAGATCCTCGGGCAGCGAGGCACGCTCGCCCGTTACGCCGGTGCGCGAAATCAAGTACAGGAATCCAGTCGAGCACTCCGCGATCAGCGCCAGACGAGCGTCGGTAGATGTGGGCGCGGCGAGAAAAATCGTGTCCAAACCACGCCCGTGCAATATGGCCCGGTATTCGACGGCTTCTTCCGGCGTCAAATCCGTCGCCAGGACGCCGTCCGTCCCGGCCGCGCGCGCTGCATCGGCGAATTTCTCGATGCCCATTTGCAGAATCGGGTTGAAGTAGCTGAAGAGAACCAGCGGAACCTGGGTGTGTGTGCGAAGACTCTGCACAAGCTCGATTACGCCCGCGAGGGTCGTTCCGCCGCGCACGGCGCGTTCGCTCGCGCGCTGAATCGTCGGTCCGTCGGCGACCGGATCGCTGAACGGCACGCCCAGCTCGATCACGTCCGCGCCTGCCTCCGCCGCAGCCAGCACGATTTTCTCGGTCGCATCGAGCGAAGGATCACCCGCGGTGACATAGGCGACGAGACCAAGCTCGCCGGCCGCGGCAAGCTCGCGAAAGCGCCGACTGATTCGCCCCTCGGATTTTCCGGCGAGCTTTTGCGCGGCAGGAGCTGACCTGGGAATGGCGGCGTCAGACATAACGGGAGAGAGTTTCCATGTCTTTGTCGCCACGGCCGGAAAGATTCAGTATGACGATCTCATTCTTCCTCATTTTCGGCGCGCGCCGCGCCAGTTCCGCAACCGCATGCGCGGATTCAAGCGCCGGAATAATTCCTTCGGTGCGCGCCAGCATCTTTGCCGCCGCGATGGCGTCGTCGTCCATCACCGCCGTGTATTCGGCTCGGCCCTGTTCCGCGAGCCACGCATGCTCCGGTCCGACTGCTGCGTAATCAAGCCCTGCCGAGACGGAATGCGTGGTGGCAATTTGTCCGTCAGCGCTTTGCAGCACGTACGTGTACGTCCCCTGCAGCACGCCTGGGCGCGCGCCCACGAATCCTTCGACCGCCGCAAGCCGAGCAGCATGTTCGCCGAGAGATTTCCCTCGTCCGCCCGCCTCGACGCCCACCATCTTCACGCTCGCATCACCCAGGAACGCATGAAAGAGGCCAATGGAATTCGAGCCGCCGCCCACGCACGCGAATAGATAATCAGGCAGCCGCTTTTCCAGGCGCTGTATCTGTTCGCGCGCTTCTTCGCCGATAATTTTCTGAAAATCGCGCACGATCATTGGATAGGGATGCGCGCCCAGCACGGACCCGAGCAAATAGTGCGAGGTCCGCACGTTCGTCACCCAATCGCGCATCGCTTCGTTGATAGCGTCTTTCAGCGTCTTGCTGCCCGAGTCAACGCCGATCACTTCCGCGCCCAGCAGACGCATGCGATTCACGTTGAGCCGCTGCCGCTCCATATCCTCGGTACCCATGTACACGGTGCACGTCAGTCCGAGCCGCGCCGCAACCGTTGCAGTGGCAACGCCATGCTGCCCAGCGCCCGTTTCCGCAATCACGCGCTTCTTTCCCATGCGCACGGCCAGCAATCCTTGGCCGAGGCAATTATTGATTTTGTGCGCGCCAGTGTGCAGCAGGTCCTCGCGCTTCAGATAAATGCGCGCGCCGCCCAGATTTTCGGTGAGCCGCGAGGCAAACTGAAGCGGCGTGGGACGCCCCGCAAAATTGTGCAGCAGCGAATCGAGGTCGACTTGAAAGCGACCGTCCGCGCGCGCCTCCGCGTACACTCGTTCGAGTTCCTCCAGCGGCGCCATCAAAGTCTCAGGAACGTAGCGGCCGCCATAAGGCCCGTAGCGGCCGCGCTCCCGCACCACGTTTGCGGTGTAACTCATCGCGCCGCCTTCTTTCGAGTCGCCTTCACCGCTTTCGCAAAGGCTTTCATCCGCGCCGCATCCTTCTTGCCCGGCTTGGCTTCCACGCCGCTGCACACGTCAACGGCGTACGGCCTGGCCGCGCGAATCGCATCGCCAACATTTTCCGGCGTCAGTCCTCCCGGCCAGAAAAATGCGCCCGTGCCGCTTCGCTCGACGGGCGATCTGCCAATCAAAAGTCTTGCCAGTGCCTCCGCGCGCGTTCCGATCAAATCCGTCGAGCAAAATCGCGCTGGCACGTTTGAACGCGGCCAGCTGGGCCTGGCGAAACGGCTTTCGGACGCGCACGGCCTTGATCACGCGCACCGAGCGCCCCAGCCGCGCGACCATCGCGGGCGACTCCTCACCGCTCAATTGCAGCTGATCGAGCCCGACTGTGCGCGCAATTTCAAGCATCTTCAGTTCCGATTCGTTCACAAAAATCCCCACGGCGGAAATGCCCTTCGGCAGCCGCCGTACCATCCGCCGCGCCTTTGCCGGCGTTATGTAACGCGGGCTACCCTCGTAAAAATTGAAGCCGAGAAGGTCCGCGCCGCCTTCGATCGCCCGCCGCGCGTCCGGCCAGTTCGTGATCCCGCAAATTTTCACTTTGACCATCGCCGTCAGGCCGGCGTATGCCCCGCCCCGTCAGGGCACGGCTTTAGCCGTGCCATAAGAATCGTCGCGCGAAGCGCGATCCTATGCGCCGTCTCTCTCGCAGCATGTTCCCGCCGGATGCTCACGCTGCCGAATGCCCCGCACCGATCAAGCTCCGCAGCGGCGTCGCCGGGTCGGCTTCTTTCATCAGATGCTCGCCTACCAGGAACGCATCGAACCCCGCGCTTCGGAGCCGGGCCAGATCCTCATGCGTGCGCAGACCGGACTCGCTCACGGCGATGCATTCCTCGGGCACGCTCTCGATCAGTTCGAGCGACGTCTCGATGCGCACTTTGAAATCGCGCAGGTCGCGATTATTTACGCCAATGATGCGCGCTCCGGCGGCAACCGCGCGGCTGAGTTCCTCGCGCGAGTGCACCTCCACTAGCGGCTCCATCTTCAGCGACCGCCCAAGTTCCAGAAGCTCGCGCAGCGTCTCATCATCCAAAATCGCGGTGATCAGAAGAAAAGCATCCGCTCCCGCCGCGCGCGCCTCCCAGACCTGCCACGGATCAATGATGAAATCCTTTCGCAAGATGGGAATGCCCGCGGCCTTTTTCGCCGCTTTCAAATCGGAGAGCGAGCCGAGAAAAAATTCCTCCTCAGTCAGCACGGAAAGCGCCGCGGCGCCCGCCCCTGCCAGGCTTGCCGCCAGTGTCGCAGGCGCGTAATTCTCGCGCAGAACTCCCCGGGAAGGAGAAGCCTTCTTCAGCTCCGCGATCACATTGTATCCATCGCGTGCCAGCGCGCCGGCAAAATCCCGCGGCGGCTCGATCTTGTCCACCGCCATTTTCAGCGCGACATCCGGCAGCACACGCTTCCGATGCGCGATGGATTCGCGGCGTGCAACGACAATCCGATCGAGGATCGTCTTTTCGTGTGAGCTGGTTTCCATGAGAAGAGAGGCCCCCTATCCCATGCTAGCCGCGCGGATGCGGGGTGTCAATTTGACGCGTGAGTGGGCGCGGTTGCGAGAAGCGGTTCCGAAAAACGGATGGGAATTCCGAAATTGGAGCCGCCAAAACCCTTGAGGACGGCGAACGTGACTCCGATTACCTTTCCGTCCTTGTTGAAGAGCGGCCCACCGGAACCGCCGGAAGTGGTCTGCGCGTCGAACACAATTTTGTCCGGCAGGATGTCCCCGATATGGCCCTGCGTGATGAGCGGGTGAATCAAATTGCGGCGCGCGAGCTCGTCCAAAACCCCGGAGACGTCGCTTCCGCTGTGCGACATGATCTGCTGCGCCGTATCTTCATCCGTGCGCGCCAGAATTGCCGCGAGTCCCGTAGCGTAGCCCATCAAAACGACCGGCTCGCCCGTGACCGCCGCTCCCTTGCCGGAATCGATCGTAAGGACGGGGCGTTTCAGGTCCTGCATCTTGATCCGCATCGTGGCCAAATCGGCGTTTTTCGAAATCTCCTCGATCTCCGTAGTGAACGCTCGCGGATCGCCGGGGAAATACGCGTGAATGGACGCTATTTCGGCCGTAAATCCCTGGCTCGTCAGATCGCTTAGCTCGTCATTGTCCCACCAGGGTTGCGCGACGTGCCTGTTCGTGACGATCCGCCCCTCGGGGCCAGCCGGAAATCCAGTGCCGAACACGTCTATTCGCACTTCGGGGCCGTTGCCCTCCATCGTCAGGACCGGATTACCGTCGCTATCCTGCAGAGGTTCGCCCTGTTGGTTCAGCCCCGCGTACCGCAGCCGCTGTCCGCTCTGCTGGTTGCGAAACGCCACCGCGACGTGCAGTAAGCACACGCTGTCTACGTCCGCGCGAATCAGATTTTGCGCGGAATCGCCCTCCTGCTCGATCTTTTTCAGCCGCGCATTCGTGTCGTCTAATTGCTTCTGCAAGTCCGCGCTCGAGTCGCTGGCCATTTTCGCCTGCAAATCCGCGGCCTGTTGGTGCAGGAAAGCCGCGGTGCTCGCACTTTCCGCCGGCTGCGTGTTGCGAAGCCGCCGCGCGTCAGCCATCAGGTCCTGTTGGTGCACGAACCCGCGTTCCAGTCGCGCGATCGTCGTGGTATTCAACTTCATGCTCTTTTGAGCGCTATGGGCAAAAAGGAAATAAGTTCCGGCCATCACAACGGCGATCGCAAACACGCCGGCCAGTCCCATTTTCAAGCGCCGGTTCAGCGACACCGCGTCGCTGCTCATTTTCTCCGTAATCGCCAAGGCGTCAAAAGCCGTGTGCGCGATCTGCTGGCCTTCCTCGGCCAGGTGCATCTTGGCCAAAATCTGCTGATCCGCGCGCAACACGCGCAACTGCGCGCGTATGCGAGCCAACAGCTCCGCCGCCTCCCACGGCCGCGAAATCGCATCGTCTGCACCGAGGTCCAGACCCGCGGCGCGCTCACCCGCTCCAGCACGCGTCAGCAGAATCACGCGGACGGATTCGGTCATAGCGGAGCCGCGAATTGTGGCCACGATCTCGTGGGCGCTGAATGCATCCGCATCGGACAACGCGGCGTCCAGCACCAGCAGGTCCGTCCCCGGCTGGCGCGCGGCCTCAAGTCCTTCGCGCGCCGTAGCAAATCCAAGAACTTCGTAGCCCGCACTCTCGATTGCCACAAGCAAGAGGCCGCGGCTGACCGCATCCGCCTCCACAACCACTATTTTCTCGCGCGCTTTAGCCATTGGCTCGATTCGCTTTCACGGTCTCCTGCCTTAGCCATCCTAGAAGAAATCACCTGAACTGCAAAGCTGCCGTCCAGTTTGGAGGCAAGCGCCCTTGCACTGCCCTCGCCCGGTGCTAACCTAGCCGCGTCCGCAAGGCCTACAATCCTTAGAGCCATGATCGAACGATCAGGTTCCGAAAAAGAATTCACGGGAATTGTGGCTTCCGAGAGGGACGATTGATCGCGCTCGAACAACTGAATGCAGAAATCGTGCAGTGCCGAGCGTGTCCGCGACTGGTGCGCTACCGCGAGAAAATCGCGCGCGAAAAGCGCCTCGCGTTTCGCACCTGGGAATATTGGGGCAAACCGGTCCCGGGCTTCGGAGATCCGCGTGGGAAGCTTTTGATTCTTGGGCTGGCGCCCGCGGCGCATGGCGCAAATCGCACCGGGCGGATGTTCACCGGCGATCGCTCGGGCGATTTTCTCTACGAGGCGCTCCATCGCGCCGGGTTCGCCAATCAGCCGCGCTCAGTGAACCGCGAGGACGGACTCGCTCTTGAAAACGCGTACATGGCGGCGACGCTTCGCTGCGCTCCGCCTGCGAACAAACCGCTGCCATCGGAACTTGCGAACTGTCGCCCGTATTTCGAGCGCGAACTGGAACTTCTGCGCCCGCGCGCCATACTCGCTCTGGGTGGAATCGCGATGCGCGCGTATCTCGGACTGCTGAAGAGCTGCGGCGAGATTCAGAGCGCCGCCGCGTTTCCGTTCGGGCACGGCGCAAGTTACGCGCTGCCCGGCGACCTGCCGCGCCTCTTCGTTTCGTACCACCCGAGCCAGCAAAATACGTTCACCGGCAAGCTGACACAAGCTATGCTGTCACGCGTCCTGCGCGATATTCGGCGATTCATCGAGAAGGATTCCTCCGCATGAGCATGGAAACCACCGCCGGCCCGGAAGCGATCATCGAATTTCGTGGCGCCGGCTACCGGCTGCCCGAACGGCCAAGTCCTGCTGCAAGGCGTCAGTCTTACTGTGCGGCGCGGCGAGACCCTGGTACTGCTGGGCCGCAGCGGCGCCGGAAAAACAACTGCGCTCAAACTCATTAATCGCCTGCTCGAGCCATCGGATGGCCAGGTGCTCATCGAAGGCCGGGCCACGCTGGACTGGGACCCGATCGCGCTACGCCGCCACATCGGATATGTGATTCAGGACACCGGCCTCTTCCCCCATTACACCGTCGAGCAGAATATTTCTCTCGTACCGCGCCTCGAAAGCTGGCCGGCGGAGCGCATTCGCTCGCGGGCGCAGGAGCTGCTGGCGCTGGTCGGCCTTGACTCCCGGCGATTTCTGCAACGATATCCCCACGAGCTTTCCGGCGGCCAGCGGCAGAGAATCGGCGTCGCGCGAGCGCTTGCAGCCGATCCGCCCATTCTGCTGATGGACGAGCCTTTCGGCGCCCTCGATCCGCTCACGCGCATGGAGATTCGCCGCGAATTCCTGGCGCTGCAGGAACGGCTCAAGAAAACCATCGTCATCGTCACGCATGACACGAGTGAGGCGCTCCTGCTCGGCACGCGGATCGGCCTGATGGAGGACGGCGCGCTCAAAGGACTTTATTCGCCGAAAGATTTTCTGCATTCCCGCGAGCCCGTCGCCGCCGCGTACGTGGAGCAATTGCACGCCTTGGAAGAATTCGAGAGGGGCCAATGAACGGAATGGGATTTTTTTCGCAGCACGCCGGCGAAATCCTGCAGGCGACGCTCGAGCACGTCTGGCTCGTCGGCGCGACGATGCTGCTGGCCATCGCTATCGGCGTTCCGCTCGGAATTCTGGTGGCGCGGCGGCCATGGCTTTCCAAGCCGATTCTCGGCGGCGCGAACATCGCGGAAACGATTCCGAGCCTCGCGCTGCTTGGTTTCCTGCTTCCGGCTCCCTGGCTCGGCGAACGCGCCGACCGCATCGCCATCACCGCGCTGACTCTTTATGCGCTGCTGCCCATCATTCGCAACACCGCTGCGGGAATTACCGGAGTGGACCCTGCCGTCCGCGAAGCAGCGCGCGGAATGGGCATGACTTCGCGACAGATCCTCTTTCAGGTGGAACTGCCACTATCGCTTTCAACCGTGCTTGCGGGCATCCGCGTGGCAACCGTGCTGACAATCGGTGTAGCGACGATTGCAGCGGCGGTCGGCGCCGGAGGACTTGGGAGAATTCATCTTCCGCGGACTCGCCATGGTGAATAATCAACTGATTCTCGCGGGAGCGATTCCAGCGGCTGCCCTCGCGCTGCTCGCCGACTTCTGCCTCAGCGTGCTCGAACGCCGCCTGCGGCCCGCGCGGTGACATCGCGATGAATCTTTTGCGGGTCGCGCATACCGTTCGCTGCCATCCCCTTATTCGCGGCGCTTCTCGATTGGCTGCAGCGCTCGCCGGGCCGACACCATCGTTGTCGGCTCGAAGAATTTTCCCGAGCAGGCTCTTACTCGGAGAAATTCTGGCGCAACATCTGGAGGCGCGCACCCATCTTGCGCGTCGAGCGCCGTTTCTATCTCGCCGGAAGTTACATCTGCCAGCAGGCGCTGCTCGCCGACCGCATTGACACCTACGTCGAATATACCGGCACGGCGCTGACCGCGATCCTGCACGATCCCATCGAAAGCGATCCGACGGCAGTCTTCGGAAAAGTACAAGCCGAGTACGAGAAGCGATTTCACTTCGCAGTGCTGCCCTCGCTAGGATTCAACAACACTTTCGCGATCGTGGTGCGCGGCGAAGATGCGCGTCGGCTGCACATCGACTACTCTCACCGAGGCCGCTCCGTACACGCACGACTGGCGCGCCGGCTTTGGCTACGAGTTCATGGAGCGCCCGGACGGATATCCCGGCCTCGCGCGCGTTTACGGTCTGCAGTTCTCCGCAAAGCCGCGAATTCTGGATCTGGGCCTGCTCTATCGCGCGTTGCTCGATAAGCAAGTGGATCTGGTCGCCGGAAACTCGACCGACGGATTGCTCGCCGCGCGCGATTTGGCAGTTCTGGCTGACGACAAACACTACTTCCCGCCGTATGAAGCGGTGCCGATTGTGCGGGAAGACACTCTTGCGCGACATCCCGAGGTGCGCGCAGCCATCGCCGAGCTGGCCGGAAAAATCACCGACGCGCAGATGCAGAAGATGAATTACGCCGTGGCGGGCGAGGGTCGCGACGCCACCGAAGTGGCGCGCGAATTTCTTCATTCGCAAGGACTCGACTGATTCACAGGCCGAAACTGCGCTCGCACCCGAAAAGAATCACTTCACGACTTTCGATTTCTCAAGCTCCTGGGCGAGCTCGCCTCGCGTGAATATTTCCTTGTGCAGAAGCAGCCGGACGAGGGCATCGAGCCCCTCCGCAGTTGACGATAAATCCAGGGATTCGGATTCAGCTGTCCCGTACGATCGCGAGGCCGGGCCGCCTCGCGCTTTCCCGCAATGGCACGCTTTGGCGGAAAGGCGCAGGCCGTGTCGGCGGCGCTTTCGCCGTTACCGCAGCCTCGGACGTGGGTGGCGCGAAACGCCACAGCTTCTCGAAATCTTCCGGCCCCATCCCGGTGAACGACACGCCCATTCCGAGTCCCATTTGCGACGAGCGTACCTTGCCCGACATGTGCAGAGTCGAAGTTCCCGGATTCAGCGACAAATGAATGGATGAATCAACGGGCAGCGGAGAAAGCATCTCCACGTAGCATCCGCCGAGTGATACGTCGGTGATCGTTCCGGGGACGCCGATGGAACCGTCTTCGGTGACCACCTGCGTTTCGATCCGGCAAGCGTGCCGCGCGAACTTTCGACGCTCGTCGCCACCAAACGAAGGCGGCGCAGCGTACGCTCCACCGGGAGCGGGCGCACGCTTGGCCACAGGCTTCGGCTTCGATGGATCGTACGTGTCCGGCTCCGGCCCCTTCGCAGGGACGCCCCAGATATATTTCCCGGGCTCCAGGCAACGCACGCCGATCCGCCCTGCCTTGGAGGTGCCGCTCTTGCCGATCCACTGGACGCTATACCACGCGTTCTGGTCCCCGGACTCGATATCAATCTTCGCGCCGGGTTCCGTAATCGTGTTCAGACCTTTCACGGACGCGCCGGACAAGCTGATATCAAACGTTTCCGTGGCAACGGTAAATTGATTCCCGCGCGAATCGGAGCCGTGAACGGTGACCGGAAAGGAAATGGCGATGCGTTGTTCGCTGCGGCGCCCCATCTAACCTCCAAAACAATGCGCCTAGACGAACTCTGACCGCCTGACTAAGAGAGGTGAGTACAGATTAGAGCGTGTGCCGATGCGGGTCAAGCTGCCGCACATGCCAGTTTCACAGCAGCAACAAAACGCCAGCGTCGAATCGGCGCGAGGTTACGCCGTCGAGAGTAGGGCCTATTCAGATTCCTGAAGCGTCTTGAAATGAGCTTCGAGAGCCTCGCAATACTTGTGCTCGGCTTCGAGTTCGGCCTGCAGTTTCTTGACAAGAAGTTCGAGGCGGCGAATCTCGTTGCGCAACTTCTGAGATTCCACGGATGTGGGCGCGGCTGTCGGAGCAGGGCGCGGGACGCGCTGGAGGAGCAACCGGCGCAGGGGCGATTAGCTTAGGTGCTGCTGCCACAACGGGAGCGGTGACCGCTCGCGATGCGACCGGGCTCACCATCGGAGCCGCAGGCGCAGCGACGGGAGAAAACAGACCAGACAATGCTTGCGAGGAAGCGCGCGAGGCTTCCGGCGAATCGCCCGCCGAAGTTTCGAGCGTGCTGCTGGCAGCGGATTTCGGGTTCAGCAGATTTTTCACGCGAGCGATCAGATCCTGCGGCTGAAATGGCTTGCGAATCAGCTCGTCTGCTTTTACAGCCATCGCCTTCTCGGCAACTGTGCGGTTCACGACTCCGGACATCAGGATCACGGGCGTTCGGCCAAGCTGCTCGTGTTGCTTGATGTACTGGCAAACCTCGTAGCCGTCCTTATCCGGCATGATGACGTCCGTGATGACGGCATCCGGCGCGGTCTCGCCAAATTGCGCCATCGCCGTGGCGGCATCAGGGCAAGTGACGACGTGAATGTTTTCCTTGCGGAAGGCGATCTTGATCACCTCGCGCATCGTCGCGCTATCGTCGATAAAATAGACTGTTGGAATGCGAGCAGCCGTGAGAGTTTCGGTATCGCTCATGACGACTCCTTCTCCGCGTGATCGATTTCTATTTTGCTATCTTCCGCTTCGCGCTGTTCTTCTTCACGTTGATCTTCGTCGAATTCGCGCATGGCATCGAGGAGCAGGTCGGTGGCCGACCGCAGCACGGTGCGCTGCGCGGCGGTGGCTCCGTACACAAATTTGTAAACGCCCGCGGCGGCGCTCTGGCAGGTTTTGACGATTTGCGTGACGGCTTCGTCTCCGAAGAACAGACCGCACTCCGCGTGAAAGATCTCGCCGCCCTCGAAGAAAATGATCCCGTCAATGTCCGCCGCGTTGATGTGCAGCGCGCCGGTCTGGTGGGCCTGGCCAAGCATTTGCATCACGCCGGGAAGGTCGAGATGCGAAAGGCTGCCGCTCAGCGCCGTCTCCGCGGATGAAAGCATTTGCGTGGGCTTAAAGCCGTCCTGGCGGCTGACGAGAAAACTTCTCACGTGCGCGGCGATGTCCGCAGGAGGTAGGCGGCGATCCACATAATCGTCGCAGCCCGCGCGATACGCTTCGAGAAGCGCTTGCCCTCCTCCATCACCCACGGCGATCAGCGGGATGGATGAAGTCTTCGGATCGGCGCGAAGTATCGGGGCCATCTCGTAAGCCCCCATTTCGCGGAGGTTCGTGGCGCACACAATCGCGGCCGGCGCGTCCCATTCGAGCATCGTGAGCGCGTAGGTCGCCTGCGTGCTCGGAACTACGTCGAATCCCTGCTGCTTCAGCGCGTCGCCCAGCCGCTTCGCGAAATAGACATTGCTATCAATCAGCAGGATTTTCGGAAGATTCGCGGGAGCGTTCACGATTGCGACCCCGCGCCCAGCGATTCGCCCACGGCATTTGCGTAGGAAGCAGCGAACGCATCGAGATTCAGTACGTCGAATGAGTCGTCACCGACTGCCAGCGTTCCGGCCACGTATGTCGGCCGGTCCATCGCCGGTGGCTGCATTTCGCCGTTAGCCAGCTCGCATTCGCCATTCACTGGAATCGCGCCCAGCTCGCTCGCGTTGCCAACCTGCCACCGCGCGATCAAATAAAATCGCTGCGAAGAAGAGCTTCTGCCGCCGAGCACGAGTGCCGCCTCATAAACCGGGACGATTCGTCCGCGCCTTACGATTACTCCGGAGATTAGTTTCGAAGTGTGCGGGAATGCGTGCAGCCGCACGGGCGGCGCCAGCTCCGCCACAAGACCCGCAGGAAGCGCGACACGCCGAGTGCCGATCTGGAGCAGCACGAACGAGTTTTCGCGTGCGTTCTCGGCAACGTTCATGCTTGCACCGCCGATTCCGTTTCGCGCTGCGATGCGGCCAGCGTGGAGGCGCGATCGAGCCGCTGGAATTCCTCGGGCGTGAGAAACCCTGTCGGTTCCACCACGGGAATCACCGAGTCATCCAGGTATGCCAGGCCGCGATACCAGCGGCGCTCGTCGCCCGCGAACGCGAGCGGCAACGGATGCACGGCCGGGATATCTGCCATTCGATCGATGCGATCAACCAGCAGAGCGGCCCGAAATTGCCGCAGGATCAGGACCAGCGCCGGGCGCGTGACAGGCAAGCCGAAATGTGCTCCGGCATTCACGACGTAGTAGGTCCGGCGTCCGCGCTCGATGGTGTGCCGCACTTTGGGCAATTCCGGGTTCTCAATTTCATTGGCCGAGCCCGCCAGACTGTCCGTGCTGCGAATTTCCTGCACGTTGTCGGCGGCGATGGCGAACATCTGATTCGCTACGAAGAAAAGAACGACCGTCTCCGGCCGCCGCACGCGGCGCGATTTCGGATCCTGGTCGCCTGCGGGTTTCATCGCGTGCGCCACCGGCACAAGGCGGCACAATTTCGCTACGCGCTTTTCAATTGCCGCGCTGATGCTGTCGAGTGGAAGCACTTCGTCCACCACTCCGGTCTGGATCGCCTCCGCGGGCATGCCGAAAATTACGGACGTCGCTTCGTCCTGCGCCAGAACGTAGCCTCCCGCCGCCTTCACCATCTTGACGCCCTTTGCCGCATCGTTGCCCATGCCGGTGAGGACGACGCCCACCGCCATCGCGCGGGCATACGCCGCTATCGTTTCAAACGCGACGTCGGCGCAGGGACGGTACCCCTCAATACGCGGACCAGGATCGAGCGAAATCTTTCCGCCAAACGAAAGCCGCAAATGGTGCGAGCCTGGGCACAGGTAGATCGTTCCCGCCAGGGGCGTTTCGTTGTTTTCCGCTTCCTTTACCGGTAGCGACGTGACTTCCGCCAGCTGCATCGTGAATTGCTTCGTGAACGCCGCGGGCATGTGCAGCACCAGGAACACGGCCGCGGGAAGATCTTTCGGCAATCCCGAGACGACGCGCGTCACAGCTGCCGGACCGCCCGTGGACGCAGCAATCACGACCATCGGAATTTTTCCGCCGCTTTGGGAGGCCGCAGCAGCCGCGCCGGAAAAATCGGCAGCGCCAGCCCCAGAGGCGGGAGCCTGGGACACGCTGATCTTCGAGCGCGTTGCAGTGCGGACCACGCGAACTTTCGCAGCCAGCTTGAGTTTGCGCGTTAATTCCTCGCGCACGCTCTTCATGTCGAGGTCAATGCCGCTCGAAGGCTTGGGGACGAAATCGATTGCGCCCAGCTCAAGCGCCTTCAGCGTGCTCGCGGCGCCCTCGCGCGATTCCGAGCTCACGATAATAATCGGGCGCGGATGCTGCGTCATGATCAGCTCGGTCGCCTGCAGGCCGTCCACGTGCGGCATGTTGATGTCCATGGTGATTACATCCGGCCGCAACGATTCCGCGAGCGCGACGCCGTCGCGCCCATCGCGCCCCTGTCCCACCACCTCGAGCTGGGGATCGGAGTTGATGATCTCCTGCAGCACCCTGCACATGAAGGCGGAGTCATCCACCACGAGCACGCGGATTTTTTTCTCGGGCGTCTTCGTCATCTTAGCTCTGCCGTACCGGCACGCGGACTGCGGGCCGTCCCTGCGACGTCTCCGAGCCGATAAGGCTCTCCACGGTCGCAATCAATTGATCTTCCTGCACCGGCTTCGTCAGGAAAGCCGACGCGCCTTCCTTCATGGCGCGGTCGCGATGCTTCGCTCCTGCCCGTGACGTGACGACTAGCACGGGAATTTTTCTCGTCGCCGGATCCTGCCGTAAATGGGCCATCAGCTCGTAACCGTTCATCCGCGGCATTTCGAGGTCGGTGATCACGAGATGGCAGCCAACCTGCGCGACCACTTCGGATGCTTCCAACCCATCGGACGCGAGCTTGACGCGATAGCCGGCCTTTTCGAGCATGCGGCCCACGAATTTGCGCACGCTGATCGAATCGTCCACCACCACCACGACGCGATCGTTTTCAATCGCGTCCACGGCTTCGAAAGGAATGCTGCCGGCCGCGACCGCCTCGGCTCCCGGCGCAAACACGCGCGCGGCAGGCGAAGAAGCGGGCAGCGCGTGACGCTCGGCGGTATCCGCGGCCACGAGGCGGTTCAAATCAATCAGCAGGATCAGGCTGCCGTCGGAAGCAATCGTGGTGCCCGGAAACAGCTTCACGCGGCGCAGGTAATCGCCCAGGTTCTTGATGACGATTTCATCCTTACCAAGGACTTCCTCAACGACCACACCCACCTGGCGGCCCGCCACTTTTACGATCACCATGTGGAAATATCCGTTGAGTGGTTCAAGCGGCGGCAGCGCTAGCTGAAGATCGAGCCGCACGACTTCCGTAACCACGTCGCGCACACGCGTAAGGAGTTTGCCGCCCACATCCTCGATTTCTTCAGGGCGTAGGCGCCGGATTTCGTCAACGACGGCAAGCGGAAATGCAAAAACGGACGTGCCGCAACGAATGAACAGCGCTTGCGAAATGATAAGCGTCAGCGGCACCTTTACGGTGAAGCAGGCGCCGCGGCCGGTTTCGGAGCGAACTTCGATTTCACCGTTGAGCGCGTGAACGTTCGCGCGTACCACGTCGAGGCCGACTCCCCTGCCGGCCAGCTCCGACATGGAAGAAGCGGTTGAGAAACCGGGACGGAACAGGAATTCGCGCAGCTCGCGTTCCGTCAGTTCGGCTGCGGCGATCGAAGACATCGCGCCGGAATCTACGACGCTCTGGCGAACGCTTTCGTAGTTGATGCCGCGGCCATCGTCTTCCACTTCGATGAAAATGTGATTGCCGCGGTGATAGGCGCGCACGGCGATGCGTCCCTTTTCGGGTTTGCCCGCGCGGCGGCGCGTTTCGACATCCTCGATCCCATGCGCCACGGCATTGCGCACCAGATGAATCAGAGGATCGGAAATGTGCTGGACGATATTGTTGTCGAGTTCGGTTTCCGCGCCTTCAAGCGAAAGATCCACCGGCTTTCCGGCAGCCTTCACGGCGTCGCGGACCGTGCGCGAAAGCCGCGTATAGAGGTTGCCGATGGGCACCATGCGCGCGGCAGTGATTTCATCCTGCAAGTGGTGCGCGAGCTTCGTGAATTCGTCAATATCCGAATCCGACCCGGCCCATGAAACCTTCAAGTTGCGTGAGAACTTCGGTGACGTCCGCGGAAATTTCGGTCAGCGAGCGCGACAGGATGTTGACGTCGTCGTAGCGGTCCATCTCGAGATCGCTGAACTCGAGCAGGTCGTTGGTCGTGATGGGCGCGAGCGCACTTGCCGTGTCCGCGGAACGTATCTTTCTGAAGTGGCTGTCCGCCGGGCACGAGCGTGTTGGATATGCGGCTGAATTCGTGCTTTTCCTGAAAGTCCGAAACCTTGCCTGCCAGGCGCGCCTTCGAGAACTGCAGTACTTCGACGAGCTTCGAAAGTTCGGTGAGCCGGCCCAGCATGCGCGTGCGGTTGATGACGAGTTCGCCGACCGCGTTCATCATGCGATCGAGCCACTCGAGCGAAATGCGCACGGATTTCGCTTGCGGCAAGGCCTGCGCCGCGGCAGGGCGACCGGACGCTGCAACCGGAACCGCTGCAGGCGCTTTCACAATGGACGCGCCTTCTGATTCGCGGCTCTCGGAACCTCCCGCTTCGGCCACCTCTTCAGGCGCCTCTTCGGGTGCAAGTTCCGCAATGCGCGCGAGGAGCGGATCAACGGCAGCGGCCATTTCGGCGTCGTTCGGCCACTGGCGATGGAGAAAATTCTTGAGGACGTCAACGGACTGCAGGAACAGGTCCACGATCTCTGCGCTGGGCTGCAGAGCGCCATCGCGCAAGCGCCCGATCAAGTCTTCCACGCGATGCGCCACCGCAGAAAGCCTGTGCAGACCCACCTGAGCGGCCGAACCTTTTACAGTATGCATCGCACGGAACAGACGGTTAATGTCGTCCGCGTTTGGATGACCCTCGAGCGCCAGCAGGCATTCGGTGACTGCCTGCAAATGCTCCTCGGCTTCGGGAATGAAGAACTCGAGAACTTCGTCGGGAACTTCGCCATCCTGCGGAAGCCGGTCGACAAACGAAGCGCCCGGGAAAACCGCTGGAATGGGTTCGCCTGCGCCCAACGATTCATCGGCCACGACTCGCTTCCGTTTCCGGCGGAGGAGCGGTGGGAAACGCGAACGCATAGCGCTGCTTGAAAGCTGCGATGTCGGAAGATGTTTCCGCGCCGCTCGAACTGATTTGCAGGAGGTCGAACTCGAGCACGGAAATCGCGTCGGACAAGAAATTCCGTAAGCGGGCCATGCATGTCCGGAGTGAGCGCCGCGTTCATCGCGTAATGAAAGATGTGCGCCATCTTCGCGGCCACTTCGGAAAATTCAGGAAAGCCGTAACTCGCCGACGTGCCCGCGAGCGTGTGCGAAGCGATGTAGAGTTTTTCGAGATCCTCCGGCCTGGTCTGCGACTCCTGCAAAAGCCCGGAGTACTCCCGCAGATATTGGAGGTTTTCCGAAGCCTCCTGGAGGAACAGCTCGATTGATTCTTGATTGGGCCCGTTCACAGGGCTCCCTCCACGAGAGCGGGCGCGCGTCGCGCCTCAACAGCACCTGGCTTGCGATAAATCCGGCAATCGCCGAGGACGACGGGTTCGAATTTCACCGGAGCGTTCGTCAGCGTCTCGGCATGGCCCAGCAGGAAATAGCCGCCGGGCTCGAGCGCGTCATAAAAGCGGCGCAGGATCGCCAGCCGGCGCTCCTCCGAGAAATACATCAGCACGTTCATGCAGAAGATGCAGTCAATCTTGCCGACGTAAACCGATTCGACGAGATTCATCTGCACGAAAGAAATCATGCGCCGGATGCGCGGCTTCACCTGAAAACCGTGCTTCGTCGCCGTGAAATAGTTCTCCACCTGGCCGAGCGAAACCTCCTGCAAGCTACGCTTTGAATAAGCGCCGCGTTCAGCATGGCGCAGCGCGCGCCGGCTGATGTCGGTGGCCAGAATTTCGATCTCCCAGGCCTCCGCAAATTTCAGCGCTTCGCACACCGTGATCGCGATCGAGTACGGCTCCTCGCCGGTTGAGCAGCCCGCGCTCCAGATGCGCAGCGTCCGCGGATTCTCCCAGAACTTGCGCTCCTGCACTTCCGGCAGGATTTTCGTTTCGAGTGCCCCGTAAACCGCCGGATAACGAAAGAACGACGTTTCCTGCGTCAGCAGCCGTTCGAGCAAGGCCTCGTACTCGATGCTCGAGCCGCGCACCAGGCCCATCAATTCGCTGCCGCTCGCCAGCCCTTTCTCCTCGAGGTACTCGCGCACGTGCGTGGAGAAGAAACGCTCGCGCGAGGAATCGAAAAGAATCGCCGAGCGATTCTCGATCAGCGTTCGAATCTGATCGAGCTCTGGCTCGGTGAGCCGCGCGGTCGTGACTGGATGCTGTTTCATGTTCGGCGTTCAGCGCCGGCGCCCGTTTATATCGGCCGCCGAAACGCGGAGTTTGCCGCTACCGGCGCGCTCCCACTGGCTCTTTCGACCGCGCCTCTTCCGTTGCGGACGCGGGTTCCGCGGCTCGCGCCGACTGCGACCGGAACTGCGCGAGCGCTTCATTTAACTGCTCGGACAGCTTCACCATGTTTCCGACCGTGCCGGCGGTTTGCTTCGCGCCCTGCGTCGTCTGCCGGGTAATGCCGGAAATGATCTGCATGGCGTTCGCGACGCCTTCCGTCCCTCGCACCTGCTGCTTCGACGCGAGTGAAATTTCCTGCACGAGTTCGGCGGACTGGCGCACCACGCTCGAAATTGCTTCGAGCGCCTTACCGGCCTGATCGGCCAGTCCTGCACCGACTTCCACTTCGCGCGTGCCTTCCTCCATGACGACCACCGCTTCGTTCGTCTCCGCCTGAATGGCCTTGATGAGCGCGGCGATATCTTTCGTCGCGCTGCGGGAGTGCTCGGCCAGTTTGCGAACTTCGTCGGCGACGACGGCGAAACCGCGGCCGGCCTCGCCGGCGCGGGCCGCTTCGATTGCAGCGTTGAGCGCGAGCAGGTTGGTCTGCTCCGTGATGTCGTTGATCACGTTGATGATTTCGGAAATTTCCAACGAACGGTCACCGAGTGACTTGATCTTCTTCGCGGTGGCCTGCACCGAGGCGCGAATGCGCTGCATTCCTTCGAGCGTATCGCTCACAGCGCGGTTGCCCTGTTCGGCGGCGTCGAGAGCGCGGCGGGCCGCTTCGGCGCTGGCTTCCGCGTTGTTCGATACCTGTTTCATCGAGACCGTAAGCTCTTCCACGGCGGATGATGTGTTGGTGATTTCCTGGTCCTGTTGCGTTGCGCCGGCGGTCATGTCGTCCGCCGCTTCCAGAATCTGGTTGGCGCTGGTGCTGACGTCAATTGCGGCCTTGCGGACGCGCTCGAGAACCTTCGTGAAGTTGTCGAGCATGAAGTTCACGGAATCCACGACGTTGCCCAGCGCGTCGTTCGTGACCTTGCCGCGGATGGTCAGGTCGCCGCGCGCCACTTGATTGATCGTATTGAGCAGGTCGGTGATGCTCCGCTGGAGGGAGTCCTGCGCCTGTTGATTGGTCACGGCGTGCGCGACTTTCGCGGCGCTGCGATTCAAGTTCTCGGCGATTTGGCCGAACTCGTCGTCGCTATCGAACTCCGCGCGGGCGCGGGCGTCGCCGGCCACGAGGCGCTCGGAAAACTTCGCGAGTTCGCTCACCGGCGTGATCACGCGCTTGCTCAGCACGTACATCACGAGCAGAGCGGCGGCCACGGCCAGGACGACGGCGCCGAGCAGAGCTCCGCTGGCGCTTCCCGGCAGTGAAGGCGCATCGAGCAGGGATAGCCCGCCCGATTCCTTGCCCGCGTGGTACGCGAGGCCGAGAACTCCAAACAACGCCGCGCCGGTCCCGAAGACCAGCATCCAGATTGTCGAACTCAAACTAGCTTTCATGACTTCCTCCCAGGAACTTGTGCGCTCTTCGAACCGGAGCGGACTTTGAAAATGTCGGGGCCGACTTCATACAACGCGAATTTTTGACGGAACCGCTTCATATCACCGGCACCGGAAACACATCGGTGAGGCGCCTCAGGTCCACAACCAGCGCCAGACGGTCTTCGTGCCGCAGCATTCCGCGGCAGTGCGGCACCTCCGCCGGAGCCTGGTCGAGCATGGCGTCCTCGGCGGCCGAAAATGTTCCGATCACTTCATCGGCGGCGATGCCCAACCGCAGGTCCTCGTGCTGGGCGTCGCCCTTGATCGCGGCCACCACCACATGCTTCGGCAGCAATCCCGGCCGGCGGCCCTCCGTAAAAGCGATATCCATCAGCGGCACGATGGTTCCGCGCAAATTAAAAACGCCCATCAGAAACGAAGGCGCCAGCGGAATCCGCGTCACGATCGGCCAATCCACCACTTCCTCAACCTCGAGCACGTTGAGGCAAAATCGCTCGCGGCCCGCGCGAAACACGCAGTATTGCCGCTCTGGCCGGCGTTCCTCCGGCGAGGACTCGCTTTCCAGGAACTCGCCATTGTCGAGTCCGAGGGCCAGTCCGGCGTTTTGCGGCTCCATCGCCATTATTCAAACCTCTTCACAGCGTTGATCAATTCATCCGGCGTAAATGGCTTCGCGACGTAGCCGTTGGCGCCCTGCTGCTCGCCCCAGTAGCGATCGCTTGGCGCTGTCTTCGAAGTCACCAGAATCACCGGAATCTTCGCGTACATCTCCTGACTCTTGAGGTCGCGGCAAACCTGAAAGCCATTCCGCAGCGGCATTACAACGTCGAGCAGAATCACGTTGGGCCGCTCTTCCTCAATTTTTTCCTCGACCTTCGTCGGATCGGATGTCGCCACCGAATGAAAACCGGCTTGCTGTAAAACAGATTGAAGCAGGCGAATTTCCGCCTGCGAGTCATCCACCACCAGGACCTTCATCACCACTTGCACACCTCCGCGCTCAAATCCCCCAAGAAAGAATTGCAACTCCCTAGCCACCTGTCGCACCGCTGTTTCAAGCATGCGTCTGGTTTGCAACCGGCTGCTTTTCGTGCAGGTTACGGGTGCAGCGCCCTGCGTCATGATCGGGTTACCAGGCGATGAGACACGGCTTCCGTCTCACCTTGAGATTCCTTCTCACCGGCCCGCATCTCCGTCGCCAGCGATGAGAATCGCTGCATGATCTCGTTCAATCGAAGCGCCATCGTATGAATGGTCTGAATCTGTTCGCGGCTCTCGCCCGTACCCTGCCCGGGTTCGAGCAAAAGAAGGTCGGCATTTCCGAGAACGGACGTCAGAGCATTGTTCACGCCCGGTCGCATTTCCAGCATGTAGCGCCCCAGCGTTGCGTGGCCCTGCGATGCGAGCGCCAGCCCTTCGGCGCGCTGCGCCCGCTGGACGGCCTCGACGCGCCGGAGCGCTTCGATCGAAACGAGGACCAGCGTCCCAGCCCAGCCGTCCTGCCGCGGAACGACCAGCAAATGCGGATGCTCTGCGTGGAGCGCCGCGATATTCTTTTCCTCTTCGGCGAAAACAATCGCCGCCGTGCGAGGTGAGGAACTGACTGCCGCGAGAATTGCCGAGGAGATTTCCATTGCGCACAGGTCCGATGATGACGAGGTCGTAGTTCGAGGCGCTGGTGGGATGCCAGACGCTGCTGGTGACGAGCGTGATTTCCGGGACGTGCCGCTCCGACTGCCAGCGCGCCGTAAGAGTGCGCGCGAATTCCGGATCGTCCGAAACGATCAGGACGCTCGAGGGATTCAAGGTCTCCACAGCTCCTTTGCGCGGCTTACGACTGAAGCTGTTTCCGCTTCTTCCATGCACGAGAGCAGGCGTTTGGTGCTAATGCCCAGATTTACAGCCGCTTCCGTGTTCTTTGCCTGCTTGGCCTGTTCGACGCGGCCCTGGAAATAGGAAACTTCCGTGCGCGCCAGCACCAGAGCGGACGCGAGCGCACTTTCTTCTCCCGAACGCTTGCGCTTGTTGGTCGCGAGCGCGAGAAGCGCACGCGCCACCACGGCGCGCCGCAGGTCTTCCGATTCCTGGCTGCCCTTCTCGACGAATGCCGCGACTTCCCACGACGACAGCAGCACCTTCGTATCTTGCAAAACCACGGTGGACATCGAGCGGCCGCGCGAAGGCGGCGCAGCGATTAACTGCTCCCAGATGGCCTCCAGGCACTTTTCCGCTTCCGCGGCTGCGGTGGGAGCGGCGGGTGCTTCCGCGACGGGTTTTGCCGGCTGGTGTGAAGCGGCTTGTGCAGCTGCCGACGCAGCCTGCGGTTTCTCTTCGACCCAATCCTCGACCGGTGCTTCTTTCTTTTTCGGCGCTGGAGGCGCAACGGCAGGAGCATTGCGCATGTCGTTGGGAGTCGTATTCATCATCGCCAGCATGTCGTCTTCGCGATGAACTGCGGGCGCGCTCGCCGAAGTGGGCGCGGAACCTGACTTTCGCGCCGGACAGCTTGCGTCCGACCGCTTCCTCTAAATCGGCCCGCAGCGCCAATAGCTGCTCGAATGCGTGGCGCACGGAGTTTTCGGTGTAGTCCTTCTGAAAGGGCTGCCGCCAGTTCTCGCTGAAATAACGAAGCTGCATCGTTGTTTCCGCCGCGGAAAACCCAGCTCGGCGGCAATCAACCGTTTTCACGCCCTTGGCTTCGAGCGAATCCACCGCCTCTCGCACCGCGCTCAAATCCGCGTGCAGCATCCGGATGAAAGCGCGCCGCAGCAGGAAGTTGAACCGGCAGAACGCGACGAGCGCGGCCGGATCGTAGAACATCGGGCCGGCCGCATCCTTCAGCATCCGCCCCTGCTCGATGAAACCATCCTCCATCAAGTCGCGGAGACTCTGGCACTGCTTCGTCTTCTCAAGAATCTCTTCGAGCGGCTCGCACCATTCGAGTGGAGTGGCATCCGCTTCGGCCAGAACCGGTTCGAGAACTCGCGCCACGTCGCTGAGCGCGATTTCCTTGTGCAGCAGGTCTTCCGCCGCGCACATCACAAAATATTGCACCAGCAGCAGATCAATCTTGTCGCGGTCTGCATTCGTCTTGTCCGCCTTCTTTAGCTGGCGGTCAATCAGCACGCGCAACGCCTCCTCGCTCCCGTTGAGGATCTGCGGCGGAAGCTGGCGGATTTGATACGCGAGCACTTTCTCGTCAAGAGTAGCGAGCCACTTCAAATCGCCGTCGAAGACGTCGCGCGAGGGCCGCTGCGGCGGAAGTTCGCCGGGCGCGTAAGGCAGCGGCGCCAGATCGAATTGTGTAGCCAGCGCAGCATAGATCGGGTATACGAGCCGCGCTTCGCGCCATCGCGCCGCAAGATCGGCAGGAGCAGGCTCGCCCGCTTTCTTCGCGGGGACCGGACGATTGATCGTTGTGCTGTTTATTTTTGGGGTCATGGTTTGATGATCCAGTTTCCGACTTCTCCCACAAATCGCACTGCAACAGCCTTGCCGCCGCCGT
This sequence comes from uncultured Acidobacteriota bacterium, assembly GCA_963818605.1. Classification (GTDB taxonomy): domain Bacteria; phylum Acidobacteriota; class Terriglobia; order Acidiferrales; family UBA7541; genus Palsa-295. The sequence goes on along the minus strand of CAWFSW010000004.1, from coordinate 13,270 downwards.
GATATCGCACGGCGACCACCGTGGCGCGGGTGTCGAGCGAGCCATCCGAATTCACCAGGCGCACCTGGTCCTCGAATTCGAGCGGCAATCCGGAAGAGAAAAGCACTTCGCGCGCCGTCCCGAACTCAATCACCGTTTGCTCCTGCAGCCGCCGGCGTCCGGTGACCACCGTTGATACGCTCACAGGAATACGAACCGGCGAGACGCTGGGAAAAAGCTGCGCTAGTTTCTCAACGCACGTCTGATCGCTTACAACCGCTGCGACTTCGGTCTCACTCGGCAAGATTTTGTTCCTCTCACGCCTTCGGTTCAGTCCTCGCACGGGCCGCACAGCCGAGATGAGCCGCACTGAATCGAAATGGACGGATACCCAGCTCATCCACAATTGCACGAGGGCAGCCAAAGATTTTTCGGCGGGAGGAAATCTAAATCATTTGCTTGCTTGTGTTTGTGGCAGGGGTAGCGCCGAGCATTGGTGCACCCGTCTCAGGCTGACACACATTCGTCTCATGCCGGAGCGGGCGAGCTGTCCCCTAGACGAGACACGCGGGATACGGCGAAGCGTCTCAAGTCACGCTATGAGACGGCTTCGACCAATTCTTTTTGCGCCGAGCGTAACGGGATGTTGTAGCGTTTGAGTTTGCGATAAAGCGTCGCGCGGCTGATGCCAAGCATCTTGCCGGCGAGAACTTTGTCGCCTCCGGCCTGTTCGAACACGCGCAGGATGGTGATGCGCTCCAGATCGGCAAGGGCGGTGGTCGAAAGCTCGGCCGCGTCCTCGCGCGTCAGATCCGGAATCCTCGGCGCCGCGAATCGCTGGCGGCAAGTCATTCACGTCAAACGTGCGATGGTCGCCCAGCGCAACGGCGCGGGCAATGCAGTTTTCGAGTTCGCGGACGTTTCCCGGCCAGTCGTATTGCAGGAAGCTTTTCATCACGCCGGGAGCAACTTGAATGTTTTCTCCGGGCGCGTACCGATCGAGAAAGCAGTGCACGAGCTGCGGAATATCCGACCGGCGTTCGCGCAAGCTGGGGAGATGAACTGTTACGACGTTCAGGCGGAAATATAGGTCCTTTCGGAATGTTCCGCCGCGATAAGCCGCCTCAAGCTCTCGGTTCGTCGCCGCGATCACGCGCACATCCACGGAAATCTTATCGTTGCTTCCGACCGGCCGAACCTCTTTTTCCTGCAGCACACGCAACAGCTTCGCCTGCAGCTCCAGCGGCAACTCGCCAATTTCGTCCAGGAAAATCGTTCCGCCGTTCGCGGCTTGAAAAAGCCCCGCCTTGGCTTTCAGCGCGCCGGTGAACGCGCCCTTCTCATGGCCAAAGAGTTCGCTTTCCATCAGGGTGGGAACAAGCGAGCCGCAATCCACGGCAACGAATGGCATCGGCGCCAAGGGTCCGCGGAAATGAATGGCGCGCGCCACAAGCTCTTTCCCCGTGCCGCTCTCGCCGGTAATAAGGACCGGCGTGCGAATGTCCTTGAGCCGCGAAACCATCCGCAGCACATCCTGAATTTTCGCGGACGTGCCGGTAATTCCGTCGAGGTGGTTTCCGCATCCACGCGTTCGCGCAGGAACTGATTTTCGGTGACGAGGCGAACTTTTTCCGCCATCCGCTGCAGCAACTGGCGCAGTCTTTCCACGCGGAACGGTTTCTCGATGTAGTCGTACGCGCCCTGCCGCATGGCTTCCACGGCCGATTCGATTGAGCCGTGCCCGGTCATGATGGCGACTTCGGTGCGCGGCAGCGTCTCTTTTACTTTTCGGAGCAGGTCCGTGCCGGAAAGACTCGGCAGCTTCAAATCGCTGACAACGATATCCGGGCGGCGCACGTTTCGACCAACGCGAGCGCTGCTTCGGCCGTCTCCGCTTCGGAGCAAACGTAATTCAAGCCCTGACCGACCGTCATGCAGAGGCGGCGGATGCTCTGTTCATCATCCACGATCAGAAAACGGAGACGCGGTTCTTCTTTCATGGTTTACCTATGGTTTTCTCGACTGCGGCCAGAAGCTCGTGGACGCGGAAGGGTTTTTCGACGCACGGTGTACCATCTTGCGCGAGCAGCGCGATCGTTTCAGCGCTGGCCGTGTCGCCGGTGATAAACACAATTCGCGACGCCAGTTCCGGCCGGTGGCGGCGAACCCAATCGTGCAGATCCGCGCCGTTGATTCCGCCCGGAGTGCGGAAATCGGAAACCACGCCGCGAAAATCATTTGTGGCCAGCAATCGCAAGCCTTCTGCAGCTGACGGCGAAGGCACTACGTCGTATCCGCGCCTCTCGAGCGCCGTGCGCATAAACGCGGCTACAGACGGCTCGTCTTCGATCACCAGGATGCGCAGTTTGGCATGGACCGCTGCGCTGTTCGCAACGGTCATGGCGCGCTCTCCGTAGCCAGCAATTCCGCCCCTTGCGACGCGACAGGCAGCCGCACCACAAACGTGCAACCAATGCCATCCGCATTGTTCCGCGCGACGATCTCGCCCTGATGCGCGTGAATAATTCCGTAGCAGATGCTCAGCCCGAGACCCGTGCCCTTGCCTACTTCCTTCGTGGTGAAGAAAGGATCGAAGATTCGTTCCGGATGCGAAATGCCCGGACCGTTGTCGCGAAACGCGATCTCCACGCGTCCGTCGCGATGCAGGGTCGTGATCTCCATCTTTCCAGGGCGCCGCACTTCCTGGATCGCGTCGTAGGCGTTGTTCAAAATGTTGAGGAACACCTGCTGGAGCTGGTGAGTGTCTCCGATTGTGAGCGGGAGTTCGGCTTCATATCGCTCGGTCATCTGAACGCCGTGGTTCGAGAAATCGTAGGCGCGAAGCTGCAGAGTCTGCCGCAAGACGGAATTCACGCGCACCGGTTCGCGCTGCGCCGGCATGTGCCGCGCAAAACTAAGCAGGTTCTGCACGATCACGCGAGTGCGCTGCGCCTCCTGCAGGATCACGCGCAATTCTTCCTTTGCTTCGTCGGGAACATCTGGATTTTCCAGCAATAGATCGGTGAACCCCACAATCGCCGCAAGAGGGTTGTTCACTTCGTGTGCAACGCCGGAGACGAGCTGGCCGAGCGCCGCCATCTTTTCCGTGTGCATCAATTTTGCCTGCAAGTCGGCGGCGGCGGTGATGTCCGCCATCACGACGACGACGCTGTTGATGTCACCCTGCTCGTCGCGCATGGGGCTCAGGCTGATCGAGAAATGTCCAGCCGTGCCATTGCCGCGAAAAACCGGGAGTTCCAGATTTTCCACTGCTGTCCCATCTAGCGTTCGCTCCAGCGCTTCGGCCAGCATCGGACGCCGTGCCTGCGGAACCATTTCGACCAGCGGGCGCCCCAGCAAGTCCGGCTCGCGATATCCGGCCTCAAAGCAGCGCCGGTTTGCGTAACTGACCAGGCCGACGGTGTCGAGCACCAGAATCATGCTCTGCGTGTTGTTCAGAATGTTGCGGTTGAAGTCGCGCTCGCGACGATAGCGGCGCTCCGCTTCGCGTCGGTCGGTAATATCTTTGAGGACGTGAATCGTGCGGCCTTCCTCTTCTTCTCCCGCATGAATTCGCGATGTGGACACCAGGTACGTACGCTCGCCCGCCGGATGAATGAATTCCTCGAGCGCCGCGCGTGCGTTGCGGCAGAAAGGACATCGCCCCGGTTGCGCGGGCGACGTCAGAAGTTCCATCTTGCCGATATCCCGGCCAACCGCTTCCGTTGGCGGCATTCCCAAGAGATCCGCGAGGGCGCGGTTCAGTCGCAGTACCCGCCCGGTGTGGTCGTGCACCACAATGAAATCGGTGATGGCGTCAAAGTCTTCAACCCACTGCTTCCGCGACCGCTCGATTCGCGAGAACAGGCGCACGTTCTCCAGCGCCACCGAGGCATGGCTCGCCAACGCTTCAAGCAGCTGGCTTTCTGTGCCGGAAAGTTCGCGACCCAGATCCACGAGGCATAGCACGCCGAGCAGTTCGCCTTCGCTCTCCGTCAAGCGCACTAGGATCAGATCGCGCCATCCCAGGGCCTCGGCAAGCTCGCGGCCAAGCATCATCACGCCGGTCCCAAAACGGAGTGCGGAGGATGGAACGCCGGCCTGCTCGCCAAGCGCGGCCGCTAGACGATGTTGGACCATCTGTTCCCAGCGTTGAGCGGGCCCGCTGAGCGCAGCTATTTCCCATTCGGATCCGCGGCCCAATACCAGGACAACCGCGCGCGCGCCAAGCATTTCGGCCGCGCGAGTCGTCAGCCGCCGAGCGAACTCAGCCGTGCCAAGCGATGGATTGAGCTCAAGCGTGGTGGCGGAAAACTGGGCCAACAGGCTCTCAAACGAGCCATCGAGACGAGACGGGACTTCCCGGATTCTCTTTAGTGCACGCATGGAGGTCCTAGGGGGCTTGCGCGCGCTTCGCCTATACAATCAAGACGTTACGGTGTTATCTCATTTTGAGTCAATAAGCCCGCCGGAGAGGTTGTTCTAATCGACAATCCGGCCCGCGTCTCAGCCTGAGACCCCACAGGACCCCGTGACCGCCCTTTGAGACGCTTAACCCTCACTCCGCACCAGTCAAGAATGCCTTTGAGTCCTGTAACTAGTCTGTTTTCAAATTGTTACGGAAGGCATTACCTATTGTGGACCGGGGCGCAACGGACCCCCCTCATGGCATTACCCGTGCATTTTCCGATGCTGGGGTTCTGAATCTCGGGAGGGATATACCTGTGAAACTTAGGCTTATTCTCGCATCCATAGGCTTGGCGCTGTTACTCGGAGGATCGGTAGTTGTGCCGCTGAAGTCGTCCGCGCAAGACAATGCCGCTGACGCCTCGAAGCGCAAGGTTCGCGTGAAGGTCGCCCCGGAATATCCGGCGCTTGCTAAACAGATGAACGTCACCGGGAAAGTCAAGATTGAGGCCACCGTCGCAGCAGACGGCCACGTGACGAGCACGCGAGTCGTTGGGGGAAGTCCGCTGCTCGTCAATGCGGCGCTCGACGCTCTGAAGAAGTGGCACTTCGAACCGGCTGCAAAAGAATCAACGGAAATAGTCGAGTTTGCGTTTAGCGGACAAGAGTAGCGCCCGCGGCGCATCGGCGCGCGGGTCAGTTGGGATCGGCAGGGGGAGCGGAGGCTTTTCAAAATGACGATTGGCAAGAAACTGTACTGGGGATTTGGCGCCATTCTGGCGATCATATTGTTCCTGTTCGTTATAGACATCTTCACCGTCATGCGCCAGTACGCCACGCGCTCGGCGGTCGCCTCGACGCTCTCCGACGTACAGACGATCGAGAACATTCGCTACAAGATGATCGAGAATCGCCTCTCGCTCGGCAACTATCTCCTCAGCGGCGACTTGCGCGACGAGGACAAGACGAACAAGGGCGTCAGTGAACTGCAGGACCTGCTGAAGCAGGCCGAGTCAAAGGCCACCGACGGGAATCTTCGATCCTCGCTTTCGCAAGTGGAAGACAATGAACGCGGCTGGGCCGACAACTTTGCGAAGGAAATGATCGCAAAACGGCATTCCGTGGATTCGGGAGACTCCACCGTCTCCGACTTGCAGATTTTTTATTTGCAGCACGACCCCGCTTCCTGGATCAACCGCTCCGCCACGATACTCGACGAGGCTAACCGGTCCGTGCATAAGGCCCAGGAGGATTCCACCGCCTCCTCTTCCTCAACGCTGCTGATCAGCAATATTGTTATGACCCTCGGCACTTTGCTGGGAATCACGTTCGGTGGCTTCGTCGCGTTCTACACGGCGAAGTCCATCACGGAGCCCCTGAATCACCTGATCGAAGTGGCGCATAAAATCGGCACTTCGGGCGATCTCGATCAGACGATTGACATTCATCGAGGCGACGAGGTAGGGCTTCTCGCCGACAATTTCAATCAAATGATTGTCCACCTAAAAGAAATGGCCGGGGTGTCGGCGGCGATTGCCGAAGGACAGCTGTTCGTGACCGTGCAACCGCGCTCACAGCAGGACACCATGGCAAAGGCATTCGCACGGATGACGCAGGGCTTGCGCGAGTTGGTCCGCCAGGTGCGCGACAGCGCATCGCAAGTCGCCAGCGGCGCGGGCCAGATGGCGGGCGCTTCCGACGAATCGGCCAAGGTCAGCGTGCAGGCCGCCTCGGCCATCGACGAAGTCACCAGCACGATGCACGAGATGAGCGTCAACGTACAGAACGTCGTGAAGAACACGCAGGTTCAGGCATCGAGCGTCGCCGAAACTTCGTCTTCCATAGATCAGATGGTGACGTCCATCCAGCGCGTGGCGGACACCGCCAAGATGCTGGTGGATATCTCCCACCGGTCGCGCGAAGAGGCAAGAACCGGCATGGCCACGATGGACAAGGCCACCGAGGGACTCAACCGCACCAGCCACGCAATTCAGGCTTCTGCTGAAATTATTGACGTTCTCGGCCGCCGCGCCGACGACATCGGCAAGATCATCGAGGTGATTGACGATCTGGCCGAACAGACCAACCTACTCGCTCTTAACGCCGCGATCGAAGCGGCGCGCGCCGGCGAGCACGGCCTCGGCTTTGCCGTCGTTGCCGAGGAAGTGCGGAAGCTCGCGGAGAAGTCCACACAGTCAACCAAGGAAATTTCCGAGCTGATCCAGGGAATCCAGAAGGAAGCGCGCGAGGCCGTCGAGAACATGGACAAGAGCACGTCGATGGTTCAGGAAGGGCTTGTGCTCAACAAGGACCTGAGTCTCGCGCTCGACAAGATTTCCGACGTCGTCTCGGAAGTTTACAAATTCTCGCAGGAAATTGGCGCGGCCACGATGGAGCAATCCAGCGGATCGGCGCAAATCGCCAAGGCCACCAACCGCCTCACCGAAATCACGCAGGAGATCAATTCGTCGGTTGAAGAACAAGCCTCGGGCGCCCAAGCTGTCGTGCGCTCGATGGAGCGGATGCGCGAGCTCGTGCAGCAGTCAACATCGAGTTCCACCGAGCTGGCCGCTGCCGCCGAACAGATGTCCAAACTCTCTCGCAACCTGCTCGACTCGATGGATCGATTCGCTTTGGAAGAGACTTATTCCGACCACAAGCATTCCGGTGGGCGACGTTCGGCTCCTGACCGCCATGCCGCGCCGGAATACGCGGAAATGGTCCGCTCCTGAAAACTCACACAACCATCATGGACAAGGAACTCCAGGTCGTCGGGTTTCGAATCGGGCGGGAAACTTTCGGATTGCCGATTGCGATCGTGCGGGAAATCGTCCGCGTGCCGGAAATCACGTCCGTTCCCAACGCTCCCGACTATATCGAGGGCGTGATCAACCTGCGCGGGCGGATTATTCCTGTTGTCGATTTGCGGAAGCGCTTCGGTGAAAAATCGTTCGAGCCCGACAAAAAGAATCGGATTGTGGTCGTCGAAATGGAAACGCGGAGGATCGGCCTGCTGGTGAATTCCGCGTCCGAGGTTTTGCGAATTGCGCCGTCGGATATCGAAGAACCGCACAATGTGTTTAAGGAAGGCGAGCTGAGCTACATCACCGGGGTCGGTAAGCTAAAGGGGCGGCTCGTTATCCTGCTCGACTTGAACCGGATTCTGCAGCGGGGAGAACTTCAGCGCCTCGAAGAGGTTTCGGACTCCGCTGCCGCCGTCCCCGTTGGCAGCGCCGAACGAGTTTTCTAGGCCGGGCCTAGGACCATCACCGAGGAACGAATGTCCACCACGACACTGACGACGCAGGTCCCGCTGACTGAACCTGAACTGAAACTCTTGCAGACGCTGGTTTATCAGGAGTGCGGCATGTATTTCGATGAGCGCCGCACGCATTTCCTCCGCGACCGCCTGCAGCGCCGCCTGAAGGCGTGCCAGCTCGATTCGTTTTACAGCTACTACCGCCTGCTGACCAGCCGCGAGGGCAAGAAGGAACTGACCGCGCTCCTTGAAAATCTGACGGTGAACGAAACGAGTTTCTTCCGCATTCGTCCGCAGCTCGATTTATTTCAGAAAGTCGTGCTCGAGGAAATCCTGAAACGAAAACAGGAGCGCCGCGACTGGTCGCTGCGCATCTGGAGCGCCGGCTGCTCGACCGGCCAGGAACCTTACACCCTGGCGATCATGGTCTGCGACGCGCTGGCCTACTACTACCTGCGGAATCCGCTTCCCTTCGACATGCCCACGCCCAAGCCGCTGATCCCACCACCCTGGAAGGTGGAAATCATCGCTTCGGACATCAGCTATTCCGCGCTGCTCACTGCCCAGCAGGGCGTGTACAACGAAAATCAGATGGATACGGTGGACTACACCACCCGCCTGCGCTATTTCGAAAAAGTGGGCGACAAATACGCCATCAAGCCGGCGCTGAAAAGTCTCGTACAGTTCGACTTCCACAATCTGAAAACCGAATATCTGCCGCAGCACAATGACGCGATCTTCTGCCGAAACGTGATGATCTATTTCGACGAAGCCGAGCAGAAGCGCCTGATTGAAAAGTTTCACCGCTGCCTGAACCCGGAAGGCTATCTATTCGTCGGCCACGCGGAGAGTCTTTTCGGCCTGACGACGAAATTCCACATGATTCACGAGAACAACGCGACGGTGTATCAGCGGATCGAGGGGGCGCAGTGAGTTTTCCTTCCGACGAACAAGCCTCCGAGCTGCGCGACCTTTTCTTCGAGAGTGCCCAGGAAATTCTCCAGGGCATGAACGAAGCAGGTCTCGCGCTCGAAGGGCATCCCGGCGACGTAGAACAACTTCGCCATGTTCGCCGGGCAGTGCACACGCTGAAAGGTGATTCCGCGGCCTGCGGCTATCGCGAACTGAGCGAACTGGCGCACGACCTGGAAGACGTGCTCACGCCGGAACTCGCCCAGCAGAACGCGGGCCTGATCGCCGAAGTGATTCTCACCGCCGCCGATACGTTTCACGAAATGCTGGCAGCGTATCGGAACAATCTGCAGCCGCCCGCCGGAGGCGCTCTGCACGAACACATCCGGCGCCTCCTGAATAAGCCCGCGACTCAGGCGCAAGATGCGCCGTCCGAGGTCAAGTTCGAATGGACCGAGTACGAGCGCCTGATGATTGTCGAGGCGCTTCGCCGCGGCGAAAATGTTTACAACATCGCGCTGCAGCTGGATCCGGAAGCGCTGCTTCCCGCGGCTGCTTTCGAGCTGGCTCGGAAATCCCTGGAGGGTTGCGGCAGGATTTTGGCGCTGCGCCCTGAAAACGGCACGCCCGTGGACGATTGCCGGTCCATCCAGGCGGCGCTTTCAACCACAAAACCCGCTGACTGGATTCGGAAGCGGTGCCATGTGCCGTCCGTGGTTACGAATATTTCCGTCGAGCGGGCGCCTGTCGCTCCAATCCGCTCCGCGCGACTTGCTCGAAATCCTGATCGAGTCCGAAGCCGCGGCAGTTTCCGCCGACGTAAAGTTGGCAACACCCGCTCCAATCCCGGTCGAGGACGATGAAGCGCCCGAAATTGCGGCGACGGGCGGCCTGGCACATGCCGCGTCGGAAAACATGCTTCGCGTGGATGCCACTCGGATCGACATTGTGATGAATCTGGTCGGCGAGATGATCATCGGAAAATCCATGCTGCAGCGGGCCATGGCGGAATTTGAGCGCCGCCACTCCAAGGACCCTCTGCGCGGAAAGCTGGCCGACGCGCTCGCATTTCAGTCTCGTGTGCTCGGAGAGCTGCAGAAGTCAGTGATGAAGATTCGCATGGTTCCGGTCGAACAACTTTTCCGCCGCTTTCCGCGGATCGTCCGCGACGTCGCGCGGCTGCGCAACAAAGACATCTCGATCGAGCTCGCCGGCCAGACCACCGACCTCGATAAGAGCATTCTCGATGCTCTATCCGATCCCATGGCGCATCTGGTTCGCAACGCCGCCGACCACGGCATCGAATCGACCGCGGAACGGGAAGCGGCGGGAAAACCCGCGCGCGGCACGATCCGCCTGAACGCGTACCACGACGGCGATCAGGTGGTGATCGAGGTTTCCGACGACGGCCACGGACTCGATCGCGCGAAAATCGTTCGCCGCGCCATCGAGCGCGGAATCCTTTCTGCCGAAGAAGCAGTTCAGCTGAATGAGATGGAAGGTCTTCAGCTGATTTTCGCGCCGGGCCTCAGCACCGCGGACGAAGTAACGGAAATTTCCGGCCGCGGCGTCGGCCTCGACGTCGTCAAGTCCTCGCTCGAGGCTTTGAAAGGCTCTGTCGAACTCGAAAGCGTGCCCGGGCGGGGCACGACGTTCCGTCTTCTCGTGCCGCTCACGCTCGCTAGCATTCGCGCGCTTCTGTTCCGCGTTCACGGACGTCTCTACGCCGTGCCGCTTGCCTCCGTCGCGGAAATCACGCGGATCACGGACCAGGGTATTCACCGCATTGACGACCACGAAGTGTTTCAGCTGCGCGAACAGGTGCTCACGCTTGTTCGGCTGGACCGGCTCGGGCCGCATGCCGTCGGCGAACGGGAAAAGCGCCTTTTCGTGATTGTGATCGGCACCGGCGGTCGCCGGTTCGGCCTCGCCGTGGATAGCCTGATGGGCGAAGAGGAACTGGTAATCAAGGCTCTTGAAGATCAGCTGGTCACGTCTCCGATTGTGAGCGGCGCTTCCATTCTTGGCGACGGAACTGTCGTGCTGATCCTGAATGTTCCGGCAGTTGTTTCGCATCTTTCGCGAATTCCCGCGGTGGGAGCCACGGCATGAGCGAAAAAATCCGCGTGCTCGTGGTGGACGATTCCGCGCTGATGCGGAAGCTCATCCCGCAAACGCTGCTCAGCGACCCCTCGATCGAGGTCGTAGGCACGGCGATGGATGGTTTGATTGGCCTCCGCAAGATTCAGGAGCTGCACCCGCACGTCGTCACGCTCGATCTCGAAATGCCGCGCATGGACGGCATCGAGATGCTTCGCCAGATCACGCGCAAACATCGCGTTCCCGTCATCGTCGTCAGCGCGCACACCGAAGAAGGCGCTTCTCTCACGCTGAAAGCGCTCGCTCTCGGCGCGTTCGACTTCGTCACCAAGCCCCAGGACGCCGCTTCAGGCCGCCTGCAGCAGATCGCCTCCGAGCTGGCGCTCAAGATCAAGGTCGCGGCATCTTCCGGCCCGCCGAAGATGATTATCACCGTGCCGCCGACGAAGCGGAAGGAGCCGCGCAATTTTCCCACGCAGCCGCGCTGGCCCTCGCGCATCGTGGCCATCGGAATTTCCACGGGCGGCCCCAACGCGCTGCAATATCTTTTCTCCCAGCTTCCGGAGGATTTTCCGGGATGCCTGCTGGTCGTGCAGCACATGCCGGAGGGATTTACGGAAATGTTCGCGCGGCGGCTGGACGAATCATCGGCACTGGAAGTGAAGGAAGCGCAATCCGGCGACCTGTTGCTCGCCGGGCGCGCGCTCATCTGCCCGGGCAACCGTCACATGAAGGTTTGCCACATGGAGCACGGAGACGTTGTGATTCTCGTGGATCAGCCGCGTGTCAACGGCCATCGCCCGTCGGTGGATGTACTGTTTCATTCCGTGGCGAACACGTTCGGCAACAAAGCCGTGGCGGTTCTGATGACTGGCATGGGCGAGGACGGCGCGGCGGGCATGGGCGCGATACAAGCCGCGGGCGGCGTTACGCTGGCGCAGAGTTTGGATACGTGCGTCGTGGATAGCATGCCCAAATCCGCGATCACGCGAGGATTTGCCAGCCGCGTGGTTTCGCTTTCCGGTCTTGCAAGCACTCTGCAAATCAAATGTCTTCCCGACCGGCCTCAGGCCGAGCCGGCGGCAGTGCCGAGCGGTGTGGCCGCCGGAGATACAGGTTCTCGAAGGAGATCGTCATGAAACAGTTTGAAGCTTTGACCCGAAAAGATAGCCAGCCGGTGCGCTACCTCATCGTGGACGACTCGGTCTTCGCGAGGAAGAGTCTCGCGAAGATGGTGGAGTCCTTCGGCGGACGCCTGGCGGGTGAAGCCGGCGACGGCTGCACGGCCATCACGGAATACGCCCGCACGAAGCCGGACATCGTCCTGATGGACATCACCATGCCGCAGATGGAGGGCATCGAAGCGGTCGAGCGCATCGTGCAGGAACATCCCGATGCGCGCGTCGTGATGGTCTCTTCCGTCGGCTACCAGGACAACATTCTGGCGGCGCTGCAGAAGGGCGCGCGGCATTTCGTGCAGAAGCCGGTGAAGCCGGACGCTCTCTACGAAATTATCCGTTACGTGCTCAATGACGACGGTGTCACCACGCCACCCGCAATCGTCGTGCGAGGAAGGAAAAACCCGATGAAGATGGATCTGATCCAGCCGTTTATCGGCTCGCTCGATACGGTCCTCGCGGAAATGATGCGAGAGCCCGCGAAGATCGCCGACCTCGCGATGGAAGAGGACGGCTATCGGAAGAAAGGCCTCGCGGCCGAGGTCATGTTCAAGGGACAGATCGAGGGGCGCATCGTTCTGGATATGGAACCGCAAGCGGCCGCGAAGGTCGCGAGCTATCTCGCGGGAGCGGAAGTTGAGCCCAGCGAAGCCATCGTTCCGGAAGCCGTCTGCGAACTCGCGAACATGGTCATCGGAAACGCGGTCACGCAGCTCAACGATCGCGGATTTCAGTTCAAAGTGTATCCGCCCGCGTTGCTGACGCAGGAGCAGTGCGATAAAGCCGGACAGGATTCCGAAGCGACGATCCTGTGCTTCGAAACTCCGCACGGTAACGTCTATCTCAATATCGCCATGCACTACCACGCGCGCCGCTCCCGCGAACGCGCCCCCATGGCCGTTTGATAGATCTTCTGCCGCTGCGTTCCATCCGCCGCCCGCCTTCGGTTTTGTAGCGCCGGTCTTCAGACCGGCAGCCTTGGCTCTGCGGGGATTTTGTAGCGTCGGCGTCTCGCCGGCTCCGCGCTTCTGCCTTCGTAGCGACGGCCTTCTTGTCCTGAAGCCTCGCCCGCGGCGAGGCTGAAGGGCAGGCCGGCAGGTTTTTCGGGGCGCTGCCCTGTGGTGAGCGCAGTCGAATCCATCGCGGCGCCCCATTCTCCGTGACCAACGGGGGCCTTGCCTCTGCCGTTCCCATCACAGCTGCCTCAATACAATTGAAACGAGACCTCGATGGTTTGCCTGACGGCGGCTGGCTTGCCGTCGGGTCCAACCGCAGGGGCAAGCTTCCATTTGCTCACGGCGACGATGGCTTGTTCGGTCAGGCCGCCGGGCAGCCCTTTCGTCACGTGAATCACGTGGACGCGGCCGTCGGTCCCGACGATTGCTATCAATTGAACGATGCCTTGAATCTTCCGGTTAAGCCCATCGGAAGTGTA